>NZ_JYKA01000005.1 GCF_001676875.1 Chromobacterium subtsugae
GGCCAGCCAGGCTGGCGACGACCGCGAAAGCCTGTTCGCCGCCACCTTCCTCTTGATGAGCGAAGAGCTAGGTGAACTGGTCAGCGCGCTGGTGGAGGCGCTGGGCGGGCTTGAGGATAGCCAAAAACACAAGGAGGCGGCGTGATGGTGCACAAATCAGGCATCCATACCCCTGGCCCGTGGCGCTGGGAATTCAATGGCAAGAGCAAGTCTATTCAACTGGTCGGCGGCCGCCCGCAGTTCGACAAAACCGTGATGGACTTCGAACGCTGGGGCATGAGTGGGGCGTGCCCGAGGTTCAACGAAAAGATCTCCGGAGACGAGCTCAACATCATGACTCGTGTATCAGACCGGAACGATTGGATCGCGCCGTTTGAAGGCCGCGTCCATCATGTCGATTGGTGCGCCGATGTTGTCCACCCAGACGCGCGCCTTATAGCCGCCGCGCCTGTTTTGCTGGCGGCGCTGGAGGCTGTGTGCGACTCATTCCAGCACGTCCCGCTCAGCCCTGGCGCGCTGCAGGACCTATTCAGAGCACGCGCCGCCATCGCGGCATGCAAGGAGTCGGCCACATGAGCAAGCAGCCCTTAAATGTGAAAAAGCCAGCCCGCCAGAAGCTTGAGCGGTTCAGCCATCAGATCAGCCTCACCCTGTCCGATGGCGAGCGCACGCTGCCGCTGGGCGTGGCCAATATCCAGTGGAAAGCCCCCCCGGCAGCACTTTGTCATCCTCGCAGCTTTTCATGGCCGCAGTGCTGGGCGCCCAGCGCCGCTACTCGGCCACCATCAAGGGGTTGGGCCTGCGCTACCTCTGGCAGATAGCCGACGATGCCGGCAACCGAGTGACGCTTCTGGAAATCGACCAGCGGCACATGGAGGCCAAGGATAAGAAAGAGCCGCTAACCATCAAGCGGCTGGGCTTTGACTCAGTCGAAATCGTATAGCAGGCCGCGCGAAGCGGCCATTTTCTTGCCCGGCGCCCGCTCGGCGCCCTGGAGAGCAACATGAACACCCACATCAGCACCATGCGCTACGCGATGCAAATCGCCGTACTGGCACAGCTCCTGGAGCAACGTGAGCGCCAGATCGAGCAATTGGCTACCGTCATCGCCATCAAGGACGAGCAACTAGCCACCCAGAATAGCGCGGCAATGGAATATGTCGCGCGCTGCGACGAGCTGGAAGCCCGCAATAGCGAGCTGGCGCGCCAGCGCGACTTGCTGGCGCTGGAGGCACAAGAACGGAGGGCGGCGTGAGCTACCAGACCTACGGCGAGGACTACCACGTCACGCCGCGGCCTGATCCTCTGCCGGCTGCCGCCGGCAAGGCCGATGAGCCGCGCTACCCCGATGACGGGGTGGAGAGCGACGGGGGCGAGCTGTAGCAACCGCTAGATAGAAAACTCCCAGCAAGCGCCATGATCCTTTCCATCCATGTCTCGAGTAAAGTGCTGGCCGCAATCCCGGCAGAGATATTTCTTCAGCTCTGTTTTTCGGAATCCAGAGCCTCCATACGGCTCGGAGCCATCACATACTAATTTTTTGTGAGGAGGAGTGGCGGACAACTGCCGGTTCAGGGTGTTGCATAGATCGCACGGCATGGAATTTCTCCAATGTGATGGAGAAGAAAATATATCCGATTTGGAGGCCCTCACGGGCCTCTTTCTTTTTGAGGAGGCGCGATGTCTGAAATCACCAACCCGTATGAGCAGGTGGAACTGGCAGCTGAAGCCGCCGGCTATCTGGGAGCACTGGACGAAGGAAGCGGCGAGCGCCAATGGCTGGCAGATCACTGCACTGGAGATGAATTCGATCCGCGCGAGAGCTTTGAAGACGCGGTGCGACTGATTTGCACGCTTGGCCTACTTGTCGAGGTTGATCGCGGTGCAGGGGTGGTGACTGTCGTGATAGGCGCTGATCACGTTGTTGACCACTGCACCATGACCGAGCGTTTCGACCCTGACGGGCGTTTCGACATGGATGCGCCGGCATCCCCAGAATATGCGCTGAAACTGGCCGTCACCCGTGCTGCCGCTGAGATTGGCAAATGCAAGGTGATGGGGACCGCCGCATGACCTGCCCCTACGACAGCTGGCTGCCCGATCAGCCGGCACCAATGCCCGCCGCGCCCGAACTGTACCGGCCCTCCAGCGGCCAGGCCGGCGAGTGGTTCATCAGTGAATGGTGCGCCCACTGCGAGCGGGACAAGTGCCAGAACGGCAGCAAACCCATGGACGAGTGTGGCCAGGACGATCTCTGCCAAATCCTCGGCCGCACCATGTTCCTGGACGTGGACGACCCGGACTACCCGCGCGAGTGGATCGACGACCCGGAGCACGGCCCACGCTGCACGGCGTTTGTCGAAATCGGCCAGCCGCTGCCGCCTGCGCGCGACACGCAAACCATCGATATGTTTCAGCTGCCCGACCAGGGCGAGGAGTGAGCATGTCCGCAGTCACCCGCCCCGCGCTCCGGTACCACGGCGCAAAGTTTCGCCTGGCACCGTGGATCATGCAGTTCTTCCCGCCGCATCAGACCTACGTGGAGCCGTTCGGGGGTGCGGCCGGCGTGCTGCTGCAGAAGCCGCGCTCGTACGCCGAGATCTACAACGACCTGGACGGCGACGTCAGCAACTTTTTCCGGGTGCTGCGGAATCCTCTCCAGCGCGCGATGCTGATCGAGGCCGTCACCCTGACGCCATATAGCCGCGCCGAGTTCGAACAAGCCTGGGAACCGGCCACCGATCCAATCGAGCGAGCTCGGAGGCTGTCCATCCGCGCGCAGATGGGCTTCGGCTCCGCCGGCGCGACCAAAGGGACGACCGGATTTCGCATTGACAGCCGGCGCGAATATGGCACTGCGCAGCACCTTTGGGCGTACTACCCGGACCAATTGGCTAATGCCGGACAGCGGCTGGCCGGCGTGCTGATCGAGAATGCCTCAGCTATCGATGTTATGCACCAGCACGATAGCGCGCAGACGCTCCATTTCGTGGACCCGCCGTACCTACACGAAACCCGCGTGCGCGGAGCGCAATATGGCCGTTACTACCGTCACGAGTTAAGCGACAACGATCATCGCGAGCTGTTGGGCGTGCTGCTGGATCTGGAAGGGTTTGTGGTGCTAAGCGGGTACCCGTCGGACCTCTACGACCAGGTCCTAGCCGGCTGGGAGCGGCACGTCACGGGCAGCAGGATTTCTGCAGGCCGAGGCGGTGCAGTCCGGACCGAGTGCGTTTGGCTCAACCCCGCATGCAGCGCGGCGCTACACCAGAACGACCTATTCAAGGAGATAGCATGACGCACCTGACCCAACTGGCGGACGCCGCGCGCGCCGTCATCGCAGCTTTCGACCGTGCCGGCGAGCTGACCGACGAACTGATCAGTGCGCTGGAGCTGGCACTGAATGGAGCCGAGCTGTCGCCGGCCACCGAGCAGAGCGGCGAGGCGGTGGCATGGATAGAGATTCACGGAAGTGGCGTGATATACGGTGTGTATATGAACGCGGCAGAGGATTTGCCGCTAAACGTTAGGCTCAATCTCTACACCCGCCCGCAGCCCGCGCCGGCGGTGCCGGATGATGGCGCTGTCCGCGAGACGTTGCTAAACGTCATCCGCCGGTTAAACCAGAATCCGTACAGCCTGACCAAGATCGAGTGCATACGCGAGGTGGAGGCAATGCTCGCCGCCGCGCCGCAGCCCCTGACCTGCACCTGCCCGTCTGGCGACGGCTCGCTACGCTGGCCGTGCCCGCGGCATCCGCCGGAGTCGGCATGACGACCGCCGCGCTACCGGCCCCGCCGGTCTACCGCTACACCCAGCGCCGCGACGGCGCCGTCATCTACGTTGGCCCGGAGCCGCCGGCACCCGAGCCCGGCACCAGCTGCACCCGGATGGCGTGGTTGGCGGTGCCGGGCATGGAGTGGGGCGGCCAGTGGGCCGATCCCGAGATTGTGTTTTGAAGGCCGCCAGAGGGCGGCCCAACTTTTTTCTACCAGCTGACAGGAAGTAGGAGAGCAAATGAAAAATGAAATCCTGGCGCTCCCAGTAAAGTGGGTGCGTGGAGAATTGTATTGCCGAACTACTGGTGAGCCAATGGAAACAGTATTGGCTCGAATTCGAGATGGTATATGGGCTGCGGGAAAACATTATAAGCGGACTGGTCCGCGAACTTTATGGATTAACTTGATAGAGGCCAGCATATGGGTGGATCAACAGCCGCACGTCGAGTCCCTCTTCCAGAAGGGGTCGAAATCCGAGAAGGATCCCGCGGAAGCAGCTTAAGAATTATGTTTATCTGGCAAGGGAAGCGTCGGCGGGAGACATTAGACGTTCCTGCTACGCCTGCAAACATTAAGTATGCAGCGCGATTGCGTGGCGAAATACAAAATGCGATTGCGCGCGGCACTTTTGATTATGCAGCGACATTCCCTAATTCAAAGCTTGCACGGAGTATGGTGCCCGCGGAGCGTAAACGTTACCTTATTAGCGATCTATTGGATAAGCAACTTGATACTGCCCGCAAGTTGCAATCCCTTTCTCCATCGACAATCGCCAGCTACACCCGATGGGCACGCTCACGGATTATACCGAAGTGGGGGCAAAACTATATCGACGAGATAACAACGCTTGAATTGCGAGATTGGATTGTTGGAATGTCGGCGTCAATGGCCCCAAAATCGGTTAGAAATTGCGTGGGGCTTTTATCCGTCACGCTCAGTCAAGCGGTGGCAGATGGCATTATCACGACGAACCCGCTTGAGCCGATTAAGCTGCGTACCCTGCTTCCCAGAAAGAGAAGGTCCGAGGATGATTCAATCGACCCATTCAACGATGAGGAGATCGCCCAGATACTAAAGGCGGCTGATGCAGAAGAGGTCCGTGCTCTGTGGATGTTCGCCTTCGCAACAGGGCTGCGCACGGGCGAGCTGATCGCGGTCAAGTGGCGTCACGTTCTTGAGGGGCGAGGCGTCATCAGGGTAGAGGACAACATAGTCTCGACCGATGAGGGGGTGGTCGAAAAGGCAACGAAGACGGACACGGTAAGGGAGGTACCCTTGCTGCCTGCGGCCGTGGAGGCGCTCGAAATTATGAAGGGAATCACCATGGCATCTGGTGCCAACGGGTACATCTTCATTAACCCTAACACTCGGCGGCGATGGGCCAGTGAGAGGGTGATGCGGAAGCATTGGGCGGCAACCCTGGGGGCAACCGCGCTTCGTTACCGAAACCAGTACCAGACTCGGCACACGTTTGCCTCTCGCCTGCTAATGGCCGGAGAACCAGAGTTGCTGGTGGCCAAATTGCTTGGCCATGTGACCGTTGAGATGGTGCGGCGGCACTATGGCCGTTACATCACGCAGCCAAATGGAATCGTGCTGAAGGGGGACTATTCAGGCTTTGGTACCGATCCCGAAGGCAAGGCGGGATGACTGCCAGAATTTGGGGCAGATTTGGGGCACGTTAACCCGTGTAAATCATCTTTAACTGGCCGCAGCCTAGCCAAGCATGAAAATAAAAAGCCGCCTGTAATCCTTGTAGAATCTAGCTTTTGGGCTGATTTGCGCGGATTAAGGCGGCTTAAAATTTGGCGGAGGCTGTGGGATTCGAACCCACGGACGGTTGCCCGTCGGCAGTTTTCAAGACTGCTGGTTTAAACCACTCACCCAAACCTCCCCGAAGTGGCTGATGTCAGGACTTTCGCATGCCGAGCGGCTGCCGTTTTTCCTGAATCATTAAGAGCTGCGGATTGTATCCCGACTTGCCGCTTTTGCCTAGAGGGCGGCGGCGTTTGAGGCCAGCATTTCCGCCGCGTGCTCGCGGGTGGTTTGCGTCAGCTCCGCGCCGCCCAGCATGCGGGCGATTTCCAGCACCCGCTGTTCAGCGTCCAGCGGCGAGATGCGGCTGAGAACCTGTCCCTTTTGCTCGCGCTTGCTGACCTGCCAGTGATGCTTGCCGCAGGACGCTACCTGGGGCAGGTGGGTGATGCACAGCACCTGGTAGCGCTGGCCCAGGTCGCGCAGCATGTGGCCTATCACCTCCGCCACGCGGCCGCCGATGCCGACGTCCACTTCGTCGAAGATCAGCGTCGGCACGCTGGCCACCTGGCTGATGACGACCTGCATGGCCAGGCTGATCCGCGATAGCTCGCCGCCCGAGGCCACCTTGGCCAGCGGACGCAGGCTGGTGCCGGCGTTGGCCGCCACCAGGTATTCGATCGATTCCATGCCGTGCGCGCCGGGCTCGGCCAGCGCCGACAGCTCGATGGCGAAGCGGGAGCCGCCCATCGCCAGCCGCTGCATTTCCTTGCCGATGCGCTCGGACAGTTCGCGCGCGGCCTGGCGGCGCTTGCCGGACAGCGATTCCGCCTGCGCGCGGTAGCGCGCCAGGCTGGCGGCTTCGGCCACGCTCAGCGCTTCGATGTCCACGCTGGCTTCCAGCGCGGCCAGCTGCTGCTGCCAGTCGGCCAGCTTGTCGCCCAGATCGGCCGGCTGGATGCGGTATTTGCGCGCCGCGCTCATCAATAGCTCCAGCCGCCGTTCCATTTCGGCCAGCTGGCCGGGGTCCTGGTCGATGTCGCTGGCGTAGTCGCGCAGGCTGTACACCACCTCGCGCAGTTCGGCGTCCACCGAGTCCAGCAGCGACAGGGTGTCGGCCAGGCGCGGGTCCAGGCTGGACAGCTTGGACAGCCGGCTTTGCACTTGGGCCAGCTGGGTGAGGCAGCTGTTGTCCTGTTCGGACAGCGTGTCCACCGCCAGCTGCGCGCTTTGCACCAGTTCGGCCGAGTTGGCCAGCCGGGTGTGGCTTTGGCTGAGGGTGTTCCATTCGTCCGGCTGCAGATTCAGGTCGGACAGTTCGCCGATTTGCCAGGTCAGGCGCTCGCGCTCCACTTCCGATTCGCGCGACAGCCGCTCGGCGTCGTTGCGCGCCTGGCGGGCAGCCTGCCATTCCTGCCAGGCTTTGTGCACGTCGCGGGCCAGCGCGACCGAACCGGCGTAGGCGTCCAGCAATTGGCGCTGGGTTTCGCTTTTCATCAGCGACTGATGGGCGTGCTGGCCGTGGATGTCCACCAGGAATTCGCCCAATTGCTTGAGCTGGGCCAGGGTGGCGGCCTGGCCGTTGACGAAGCTCTTGGAGCGGCCGCTGCGGTCGATCAGACGGCGCAGCAGCAGCACGCCTTCGTCGCCGGACAATTCGTTGGTTTGCAGCCAGGCGTCGATTTCCGGGCGCCGTTCGGTGGAGAACTCGGCGGTGATTTCGGCGCGCTCGGCGCCTTCGCGCACTTGCGCGCCTTCGGCCCGATCGCCTAGCAGCAGGCCCAGAGCGTCCAGCAGAATGGACTTGCCGGCGCCGGTTTCGCCGGTGAGCACGGTGAAGCCGGCGGCGAAGTCCAGCGCGATGCTGTCGACGATGACGAAGTCTTTTACGGTCAGCGAGAGGAGCATGGTGTGTGGTAGGTCCAGGTTACAGCAGGCGCTCGCCCCAGTGCAGCTTGTGGCGCAGCATGTCGTAGTAGTTGTAGCCTTCCGGATGCAGGATGCGCAGCGGATTGCGGTAGCGGCGGATCAGCACCCGGTCCATTTCCATCAGGTCGCAGTGCAGCTGGCCGTCGAAATGCACGCGCGCGTCCAGGCCGCGGGTGAGCATGAATTCCACCTCGCAGGAGTCGTTGACCGCAATCGGCCGATTGGACAGCGACTGCGGACAGATCGGCACCAGCGCGATGGCCTGCAGCGTGGGATGCAGGATGGGGCCGCCGGCCGCCAGCGAGTAGGCGGTGGAGCCGGTGGGGGTGGAGACGATCAGGCCGTCGGAGCGCTGGCTGTAGACGAACTGGTTGTCGATGAAGATTTCGAACTCGATCATCGAGCCGACGGCGCCGCGGCTGAACACCACGTCGTTGAAGGCCAGCGCGCTGGCGACTTCGGCGTCTTCGCGCACCACCGAGGCCTGCAGCAGGATGCGGTCTTCCGGCACGAACTGGCCGTGCAGGATGGCGTCGATCGACGTCAGCATCTCGTGCAGCGGAATGTCGGTCATGAAACCCAGCCTGCCCTGGTTGATGCCGACCAGCGGCACGCGGTAGGGCGCCAGCAGGCGGGCGATGGACAGCATGGTGCCGTCGCCGCCCAGCACGATGCACAGGTCGGCCAGCTTGCCCATGTCGTTGCGGTCTATCAGGGCGTGGCCGCCGGCTTCTTCCGCGCTGAGGCTTTCCTTGTCTATCAGCACGGTGGAGCCGCCCGCGGCCAGGTGGTCGGCCAGCTGCAGCAGCGAGGCGGTGATGCCCGGCTTGCTGTGTCTGGCCACCAGGCAGATGTGTTTGAACAGTCTTTCCATGCGGTGATTCTACTGGTTTGGCGGCGCTTCGTTGAAAAAACTGTCTTCGCTGCGTTTCTTGCCGGTGGCTTCCAGCGCCTTCAGGTAGAAGCGCACCAGATCGGCCAGCGAATCCACGCCCAGCTTGCTGAACAGGTTGGCGCGGTGGACCTCGATGGTGCGCGGCGACAAGTCCAGCTCGCGGGCGATTTCCTTGCTGGACAGGCCGTCGGCCACCAGTTCCAGCACTTCGCGCTCGCGGCCGCTGATGCGCGACAGCTGGCCCATCACTTCCTGGGTTTCCTCTTCTTTCTGATGCTGCTGGATGCTCAGCCGTATGCCCTTGCGCAGGCTGTCTATCAGCCGCGCCTGGTCGATCGGTTTGGTGAGGAAGTCTATCGCGCCGGTCTGGAAGGCGCGCCGGCATTGCTCGATGTCGCCGTGGCCGGTGATGAATACGATGGGAATGGCGATGTCGCGCTCTATCAGTTGCTCCTGCAGCGCCAGGCCGGTGATCTGCGGCATGCGGATATCCAGCACCAGGCAGCAGATCTGATTGCCTTGGTAGCCGTCGAGAAACTCCATCGCATTGGGAAATGTGACGGTTTTCATGCCCTGGGCGGTGATGAGCATGGCCAGCGAATCGAGCACCGCCGGGTCGTCGTCGACAATGAATACGGTGGGTGTCGTGTTTTGCATCAGGCTTCTACTCCGGATGGTGCCGCCACGCGGCGTGCGCCGCATGGCAGGTCGATGATGAATTCCGCTCCCGAGCCGGGTTTGTTGCCGGCGATCAGCTTGCCGCCGAAGGCTTCCACCGCGGTTTGGCAAATCGCCAGTCCCAGCCCCATGCCGTTGGGCTTGGTGCTGAAGAACGGGTCGAAAATCCGGTCCAGCTTGTCTGGGGGGATGCCGCTGCCGTTGTCGCTGATGATGAGCTGCACCCGCTCGCCCTGTCGGCGGGTGGTCAGGCTGAGCCGTCCCCAGGGGCGGGTGTGTTCCATGGCTTCCACCGCGTTGCGCGCCAAGTTCAGCACCACTTGTTCCAGCTGGATAGTGTCAGCGTATACCAACGGCAACTCGGTTGAGAAGTTTTGCTCGATGTGGATGTCGTGGTCCTGCAGTTCGTAGTCGAGCAGCGACAGCGCGTTGTGCACAGCCTGATTCAACTGCACCGGCACCAGTTGCTGGTTTTTGCGGGTGACGAATTCGCGCAGCCGGTGGATGATGCGGCCGGCGCGGTCGGCCTGGCTGACCGATGAGGTGAGGGCGCGGCGCAGCATCGCCATGTCGATCTCGTCGTCGTCCAGCAGGCTGAGGCCGGCCTGGCAGTAGCTCATGATGGCGGATAGCGGCTGATTGATTTCGTGGGCGATGCCGGAAGCCATTTCGCCCATGGTGTTGATGCGGGCGACGCGCGCCAGCTCCATTTCGTGCTGGCGCAGCCGCGTCTCGCTGGCCTCCAGCGCGGCCAGCATGCGGCGGCGTATCGGCGCGGTGTCGCGGAAGGTGATCACCGTGCCTATCAGTTGGCCGCTGCGGCCCAGCAGCGGCGCCACCGCGCCTTCCACCAGCAGCTTTTCGCCGTTGTGGCGCTTCAGGTAGCAGTTTTGCGCCAGGTACACCACCTGGCGGCTGGCGATGGCCTGGTCGACCGGGTCTTGCACCGGATTGCGCGAAAACTCGTAATGCAGCGGCACCACCTGTTGCAGCCGCCGTTGCAGCACCTGGGCGGCGGGCAGGCCCAGCAGGGCTTCCGCGGCGGGGTTCAGGTACTGGATGATCTGTCGGGTGTCGATGCTGATCACGGCGTCGCCGATGCCGCGCAGGGCGACGCTGGCGTATTCGCGTTCGCGGAAGATGTCGTCCTGTATCTGTTCGCGCGCCTGGCGGTTGTATTCCAGCAGCGCCAGGATCACCAGCAGCAGGTAGGCGGGCAGCAAGGCGAACAGCGCGCTCAGCAGGATTTCCCCGGGCGAGGCGCGTTCGAACTGCAGCTGCCGGCTCAGCACCAGATCGTAGGGCAGCGCGGCGGCGGACAGGCTGGCGCGGTGGCTGAGCCGGGGCAGCAGGGCGGCGGGCCAGCCGCCGGTCTGGTCGTCGGATTGGCGCAGCAGGGTCACGACGCCAGTGTCGGCGCCGCTGTCGTGGCGTTGCAGCTTCAGGGTGTACCGGTTTTCCAGTTGCGGCGGTAACGCTAGCAGCGGCTTCAGGTACAGCACCTGAACGATCACGCCGTCCGCCTGCTCTATGCGTATCATCGGCACCGGAGAGGGCGGGGAGGCGCGATAGACCGCCTGGAACAAGGCTAGCCCCAGTTCGCCATTGTTCAGCTGCAGGGTGGGGGACGAAGCTTGGGTATGGCCCAGCGCGCGGTTGATCGAGGAAGACAGCACGCTGTCGTCGAGCAGGTCCAGGCCCATTTCATTCCAGTCCCGCGAGCCCAGGCCGGGCTCCGCCATGCTGAGCGGCAGATAGCGCGGCCGCGGCGGCGCCGGGCGCCAGGCGGCGGCGTCGCGCCAGTTGTTGTGTTGGTCGTGCAGGTAGTCGCGTATCAGATAAGGCTTGCCCAGCAGCTGCGATTGCTGCCGTTCGAAGCCGGCGCGCTCGTCTTGGTCGACCAGCGGCTGGTAGCCGATGTAGTAAAGCTGGGGCTGGCTTTGCGCCGCCGCCAGCGCCAGCGAGCGGATGCGGGCCTGGCGGCCGGGGTGGGCGCTGCTGACGATGTCGCCGACCTCCGCTTGCAGCAGTTCGCTATTGCGCAGCCGATGGCTGATGTTCTGCAGCATCAGCTCGGCGGTTTGCTGGAATTCCTGGCGCTGCAGGCGGAGGTCCAGCAGCAGATTGTGCGCCAGCAGCAGGCCGAAGCCCAGCAGCCAGCACAGCGCGGCCAGCCATTTGCTGCGCGCCGATGCGCGGAGCAGCAGCTGCAGATGCGTTTTGATCGCGCAAAAAGGTGACGGGCGGGGCACTTCGACGTCTGGCATGCTTCAGGCTTTGATTGGATGCAAGTATGATGGGCTGCCGCTGGGCGGGCGTCATTATACCGGCGTCGTCCGGTTTTGCGCCGGCTAGTTTCGCATCAGGGCGGCAAATCGGCGGCGTATTTTTGCCAGTTTGGGAGAAATCACCAGTTGGCAGTAGTTTTGCTGCTGGTTCTGCGCGTAGTAGCCCTGGTGGTAGCCCTCGGCCGGATGAAAGCGCTGGGCGGGTTCGACGCGGGTGACGATGGGGTCGGCGAAGACTTGTTCGGCGCGCAGTTCCTGCAGCGTGCGTTCGGCGATGGCGCGTTGCCCGTCGTCCAGATAGAAGATGGCCGACGCGTACTGGCTGCCGACATCGTTGCCCTGGCGGTTGAGCGTGGTGGGGTCGTGCACGGCGAAGAACACTTGCAGCAGGGTGGCGTAGTCGATGCGCGCGGGGTCGAAATGGATTTCAACCACTTCCACGTGGCCGCTGTGGCCGGAGCAGACTTGTTTGTAGTCGGGGTCGGCGGTGTGGCCGCCGCAATAGCCGGACACCACTCGCTCCACGCCGTCAAGGCCGGAGTAGGCGGCGTCCAGGCACCAGAAGCAGCCGCCGCCCAAAATTGCCTTTTCCATAGATTTCTCCTTGCTCAGCGCCGCGGCGAGACGGTTTCGTCCAGCTCCCCGGCGCCGAAGATCCTGCATGCCAGTCTGACGGTTTCAGTCTGGATTGTCACGGTATCCGTAATCGGCACCGCATATCCGCCCGCCATGGCGACGACCAGCGCGGCGCCGTGGCGGCGGCAGGTTTCCATCACCAGGCGGTCGCGCCGCGCCAGCCCTTCCTGGCTGAGGGCCAGCCGGCCCAGGCGATCGCCGCGGTAGGGGTCCGCGCCGGCCAGGTAGTACGCCAGGTCGGGCGAGGCGGCGGCGAATACGCGCGGCAGCGCATCGGCCAGGATGGCCAGGTATTCGGCGTCGCCGGTGCCGTCCGGCAGGTCGATGTCCAGATCGCTGGAGACGCGGTCGAACGGGAAGTTGCGCGCGCCGTGCATGGAAAACGTGAAGATGCGGTCTTCTGTGGCGGTGATGGCGGCGGTGCCGTCGCCCTGATGCACGTCCAGGTCTATCACCAGCGCGCGGCGGATCTGCCCTTCGCTCAGCATCAGCAGCGCGGCGACGGCGACGTCGTTGAACACGCAAAAGCCGCTGCCGCGTCCGCGGCCGGCGTGATGGGTGCCGCCGGCCAGGTTGACACCGCAGCCTTGCTGCAGCGCGCTGCGGCTGGCGGCGATGGTGGCGCCCACCGAGCGTCGGCTGCGCTCGGCCAGCTGCATCGACCATGGCAGGCCGATTTCGCGTTGCTGCCGAGCGTCCAGGCAGCCGTTCAGCACTGCGTCGACATAGGCTGAGTCGTGCGCGCGCAGCAATTCATAGCGGCTGGCGGCGGGGGCGGGGTCCAGCCGTTCCGGCGCGAATTGCGCCACTTGCTCGGCCAGCAGCCGGTATTTTTCTGCCGGAAAGCGATGGCCTGCGGGCAGCGGCAGCGGAAACTGGTCGGTGCGGTAGATGCGCATGCTGCGGCTACAGCGCCCGGATCAGCGAAAAGCGCGGCATCTGCCGTCCTTCGTGGTCCACGGTTTCGTCGAACATGCCGGCGGGGCGGGTCCACAGCGTGAAGTCGCCGTAAAGCGCGCGGTACACGGCCATCGGCTCACCGGTTTCCGAATGCCGGGCGATGCCCAGCAGCTGGTAATGCCGGCGGTTGCCGTAGTGCTGGTAGATTCCGGGGACAGGCATGCGAGGCTCCTGGGCGCGACGGCGAAGGCGGCTGAGCATGCCGCGCCCAATGGACGGCGTCAAGAATGCCGGCTGCTCCAGCCATACACGCGAAAATCGCGGTCCAGCGCGAAACCGTGGTTTTCGTACAGCTTTTGGGCGGCCAGATTGTCGTGGGCGGTCTGCAGCATGATTTCTCCGCCTCCCAGGTCGCGGGCGTATTGCTGGCAGCGCTGGATCAGCATCCGGCCGAAGCCCTGGCCCCGGGCGTCCGGAGCCACGAATAAATCATGCAGCATCCAGCAGGGCTGCAGCGATAAAGAGGAAAAGCCGGTATACATCAGGGCGAAGCCTTGCGGGCGGTTGTCGGTCGCGACGACAAACGCCACCGCCTGGCGGCGGCGCAGCCGTTCGCTGAGGAAATCCAGGCACTGCTCCGGCGGCTGGCTTACCTTGTAAAAGGCCAGGTAGGCGGTGAATAGCGGCAGCCAGCTGCCGACGGATTCAGGGGTGGCGATGCTCAGTTGTGTGGCCATCGATAATCTCCGTCATGTTCTTGCGGGGCTGCGTTACAATAACGCCCTTTTTCAGCAGGTTAGACAATGAAGCTGGTGCTTGCCCCGATGGAGGGACTGGTTGACGACGTGATGCGCGATGTGCTGACCCGCATCGGCGGCATAGACATGTGCGTCACCGAATTCGTGCGGGTCACCTCGGCCTTGCTGCCCACGCGCACGTTCATGCGTCTGGCGCCGGAGCTGGAGCGCGCCGGCAATACCCGCGCCGGCGTGCCGGTGCGGGTGCAGCTGCTGGGCTCGGACGCCGCCTGCCTTGCGGAAAACGGCGCCAAGGCCGCCAGCCTGGGCGCGCCCGGCGTTGATCTGAATTTCGGCTGTCCCGCGCCGACTGTCAACCGCCACCGCGGCGGCGCCGTGCTGCTGAACGAGCCCGAATTGCTGCATGAGATCGTCGCCGCGGTGCGCCGCGCGGTGCCGGCGGCTATTCCCGTGACCGCTAAAATGCGGCTGGGCTACGAAGACAAGAGCCGCGCGCTGGAGTGCGCGCTGGCGATAGAAAGCGCCGGCGCTGGCGAATTGACGGTGCATGGCCGGACCAAGGTGGAAGGCTATCGCCCGCCGGCGCACTGGGATTGGATCGCCCGCATCCGCGAAACCGTGGCCATCCCGGTGATCGCCAATGGCGAAGTGTGGACGCTGGACGATTACCGCGCCATCCGCGCGGAAAGCGGCTGTGACACGGTGATGATAGGGCGCGGCCTGGTGGCGTGTCCGGACCTGGCCGCGCGCATTGTCGCCGGCGGTCCGGCGGCGCCGATGGATTGGGGCGAGATGATGCCCTGGGTGCTGGATTTCTTCCGCCAATGCTGGAGCAAGTCGGGCGAGAACCGTTATCCGGTGGCCAGGCTGAAACAGTGGCTGGGCCTGCTGAAGCGCACCTGGCCGGAGGCTGAGCAATTGTTTGAAGCGATACGCCGCGAGCAAGAGCCTGAAAAAATAGACAATATTCTGATGGCAAGATTGGGTAAGTAGATATACTCATACCGCAAAGCGGGATCTGTTGTTAAGATCAAAAAGTGCCTTGTTTCGGTATAAACAAGGCGCTGTAATTTCTGCCGGCCACCTTGGCTGCGGATCTTACACTTCCCCGATACCTTGCAGCCCTCCCTTTCACGGGAGGGATTTTTTTTGCCCGCCGCCATCCGCTATCTATAAAAACAGAAAAGCGGCGGAGATAGCATGGAATCCACATCCTCGGTCGGCTGGCTGGAGCGGCTGATCCCGCCTGTCTGGTACGGCTCGCTTACGGTCTTCGTCGCCGCTACCGCCATTTTCGCCCTTATGCTTTGCCTGGCGCGGCCGGATAGCCGCAAGCGGGTGTCGCGCACCATGCTGATCACGCTGGCGGCGTTGCTGGTGGTCAACTTCAGCGGCCAGACGGGCGCGGGGCAGATGGTGCGCCAGAGCGCCGTGGTGGTGATGGGGCTGGCGCTGATCCGCTTGTGGGCGATGCTGTTGTTCCGGCTGTTCATGCCCGCGCTGCGCCTGCATCCGCCCCGCATCCTCGAAGACATTCTGGTCACGGTCGGCTATATCGGCTGGGGCCTGGTGCTGCTGCGGCTGGCGGGCTTGGACCTTAGCCACATCGTCACCACTTCCGCGGTGATCACCGCGGTGCTGGCCTTCTCCATGCAGGATACGCTGGGCAATATCCTGGCCGGCCTATCGCTGCAGTTCGACAACTCGGTGGAAATCGGCGAGTGGATCAAGGTCGGCGACCTGGTGGGGCGGGTGGTGGAGATCAACTGGCGCGCCACCACGGTGGAAACCCGCAACTGGGAAACCCTGGTAATCCCCAACAGCGTGCTGATGAAGAACCACTTCGCCATCCTGGGCAAGCGCCATGGCTGCGCCCAGCAGTGGCGGCGTTGGGTGTGGTTCAACATCAACTGGGACACGCTGCCCACCCAGATCATCACCGTGGTGGAAAGCTCGCTGCGCGAGGCGCAGCTGCCGGGGGTGGCGTTGTCGCCCGAGCCCAACTGCATCCTGATGGGTTTCGAAAACGGTTACAGCCGTTACGCGGTGCGTTACTGGCTGACCAATCTGGCGGCGGACGACCTGACCGACTCCATCGTCCGCACTCATGTCGACGCCGCGCTGCGCCGGCACAATCTGCGCATGGCCTCGCCGTTTTACAATGTGCTGACCATCAAGGAAAACGAAAAATACATGGAAGCGCGGATGAAAAAGCATCTGGAGGAGCGGGTGCTGGCGCTGCGCAAGGTGGAGCTGCTGTCCAGCCTGAACGACGAGGAAATGGTGGTGCTGGCCGACCAGCTGAAATTCACCCCCTTCGTCACCGGCGACATCATCATGCACCAGGGATCGGTGGCGCACTGGCTTTACATCATGCTGTCCGGCGAGGTGGAGGTGTGGATCAGCCTGGCCGACGGCAACCGCAAGCTGGTGGACGTGCTCAAGGCGGGCAGCTTTTTCGGCGAGATGGGGCTGATGACCGGCGAGTCGCGCTCGGGCACCGTGATCGCTCGCTCCAATGTGGAGTGCCTGCGGCTGGACAAGGATGCGTTCCAGGCCATTCTGGTGTCGCGCAAGGAGTTGGCGGAGACCATCTCTTCCATCCTGGCCGAACGGCTGGAGGAGCGGCGCAACCGGATGCCGGAGGAGTTGCTGGACGGCGGCGACCCGGCGCCGCGCCGCGCCGAACTGGTGGAGCGCATCCGCAACTTTTTCGGCCTGAGCAAGCATTGAGCCTGCCGCCGCGGCGCGGATTCAGACAAACTGCACCGGCATGAAGTAGTCGCGGCCGGGCCGGCTCACCAGCACTTGCGGCTGGCCTTCTATCATCGCCCGGTAGGGGCGCGGCAGCCGTTTCCAATCGTTGAATTTCATCTTGATGCAATTGCTGGGCTTGCCCATTTGACTCTCCTTCGGATCAGTCCACCTTGTGGATGACGCGGGTGACCACGCCCCAGATGAAGAACGAAGCGTCTTCCGGCACTGTGATGGGTTGGTAGGCCGGGTTTTCCGGCAACAGCCGCAGGCCATTCGCGCTTCTTTCCAGTCTTTTGACCGTCAGCTCGCCGTTGAGCGCGGCCACCACCACCTTGCCGTTGCGCGGCTCGCGGCTGCGCTCCACCAGCAGCAGGTCGCCATCGTGGATGCCGGCGCCCTGCATCGAGTCGCCCTTCACCGTCACCATGAAGGTATCGCCGGGGCGGTTTACCAAGTGGGCGTTGAGGTCGATGTCCGCTTCTTTCAGATCATCGGCCGGCACCGGCGAGCCGGCCGGCACGCTGCTGGCGAACAGCGGCAGCGACAGCTCGCTCAACTGGCTCCCCAGCGTGCGGAAATTGCTGGCTTCCTCGCTGTTGGCGGTGCGCCAGCTGCGGTAATCGTCCAGCCATTGCTGCAGGATGGGCTTCAGGGGCTCCGGCACGCGCAGGGCGATGGTCTTGTCGCCGCCGAAGGCGGACTTGCGCCCGGCGCCGCTGCGCTTGCCGCCGCGCGGCTTGTCTTTTGGCTGTTCCATGATTTGATTTTGTACAATATCAAATCGAATTGCAAGCCGGATGGCGCGCCAGCTGTCATCTGTCGGCTGGAAAGGGCGGGAGGGCAGGAAAATGCAGGATGGCGGCTGTGGGTTTTCGATACGGCGGCTTGCGCGCCGCCGCGGTTTGTTATACGTTTCATATATTATTTGTGTATGGAACGGATATGGGCATAGTCAAGATTTCGGAGCAGATGCATGACAATCTGCGCACCGCCAGCGAGGCGTTGAGCCGCTCGATCAACTCCCAGGCCGAGCACTGGCTGCGCATCGGCATGCTGGCCGAGATCCATCCCGACCTGCGCTACAGCGAAATCTGCCAGCTGTTGCTGCGCTCCAGCCGGGAAGGTCAGGCCTTGGATCTGCGCCAGCAGCAAGCGGCGGAGGCGGGCCGATGAGCGGGGTGAAGATCAAGACGCCGGCCGAGGTGGCGAAGGCGCGCGAAGCGGGCAAGCTGGTGGCGGAGCTGCTGGCGATGATAGGCGAGCACGTGCGGCCCGGCGTCAGCACCGAGGAACTGGACGCGATCTGCCGCGAGCACATCGTCAAGGTGCAGCGCGCCATCCCGGCCAACATCGGCTACTACGGCTACCCCAAAACCATCTGCGCCTCGGTCAATCAGGTGGTGTGCCACGGCATTCCGTCGGAAAAGCAGATTCTGCAGAACGGTGACATCGTCAATATCGACGTGGCGGTGATCAAGGATGGCTGGCACGGCGACAGCAGCCGCATGTATTTCGTCGGCGCGCCGCGGCCGGAGGCGAAGTTGCTGGTGGATACCTGCCATCGGGCGATGTGGGCCGGCATCCGCGAAGTGCGGCCCGGCGCGACGCTGGGCGATGTCGGCCACGCGATCCAGGCCGTCACCCAGCAGGCCGGCTTCAGCGTGGTGCGCGAATATTGCGGCCATGGCATCGGCAAGGTGTATCACGAGGAGCCCGAGGTGCTGCATTACGGCCGGCGCGGCGCCGGGCTGCGGCTGCGGCCGGGCATGGTGTTCACCATCGAGCCGATGATCAACGCCGGCAAGGCGCCGACGCGCCAGCTGGACGACGGCTGGACGGTGGTGACGCAGGATGGCTCCTGGTCGGCGCAGTGGGAGCATATGGTGGCGGTGACGACGCAGGGCTTTGAAGTGCTGACGCCGTGGCCGGACGGCGAAGGCGGTTATCCGGCGCAGGCTTGAGCGATGGCGCGCGCCGAACGCCTGCTGGACCTGCTGCAATTGCTGCGCCGCCATCGCTATCCGGTGACGGCGGCGGCGCTGGCCGCCGAGCTGGGCATCAGCGTCCGCACCGTGTACCGCGATATCGCCAGCCTGCAGTTGCAGGGCGCTGACATCGCCGGCGAGCCGGGGCTGGGCTACCAGCTGCGGCCGGGCTTTTTGTTGCCGCCGCTGATGTTCGCCGAAGAAGAACTGGAAGCTCTGGTGCTGGGCATGCGCTGGGTGGCGAAGCGGGTCGACGCCCGGCTGGCGGACGCCGCCGGCAACGCGTTGGCCAAGGTGGCTGCGGTGCTGCCGGCCGAGCTGCGCTCGCAACTGGAAGACGCCGCCTTGCTGGTGGGGCCGGCGCAGACCGAGCCCGCCGCCGTCGACATGGCGCGGCTGCGCGACGCCATCCGCCAGCAGCGCAAGCTGGTGTTGCGCTACCGTGACGCCAAGGGCGAGGAAAGCCGGCGAGTGGTGTGGCCGTTCGCGCTGGGTTTTTTCGAGCAGGTGCAGGTGCTGGCGGCCTGGTGCGAGCTGAGGCAGGATTTTCGCCACTTCCGTTGCGACAAGATGATCAGCTGCGACAGCCCGGGCGAGCGCTATCCGCGCCGCCGCCAGGCCTTGCTGCGGGAGTGGCGCAAGCTGCATGGCATCGCGGAAGGCGCGGTGTGACGCCGCCTGGCGGCGCTTAGGCGGGCCTGGCGTGTTCGGCGGCGTGCTGGGCGAGGTAGGCGTCCAGATCGGCTCCGCCTATGCCCAATGTGGCCAGGATGGCTGCCATGAAGCTGACCGGAGCGGTGCCGGGCGCGGTGACGACGCGCTGGTCAGCGACGGCGTAGGGCACGTCCTGGTAATGCGCGCCGCCGGCATAACCCGGCACCGCCAGGTTTTCCGCCGAATTGGACGTATGGCGGACGCCGTTCAGCACGCCTGCCTGCGCCAGCATGCGGGTGCCGTCGCAGATGCCGGCCAGCGCGATGCCGCGGGCGCGGGCCTGGGTCAGCAGCGGCGTGAGGTCGGGCGCCTGGCCGGTGCGCCACAGCGTGCCGCCGCAGACGATCAATAGGTCCAGCTCGTCGAGGGAAATGGACTCTATCGCCAGGTGCGGAGTCACCATCAGGCCGCCGGAAGACGTAAGCGCCGCGCCGCCCGGCGCGGCGAAGCGGACGTCAAAGCCGTAGTAGCCGCGGCCGGCGGAGTTGATCAGGGCGGTTTCCCAGTCGGAAAAATTCTCTGTGAGCAGGGTGATGGCGCGCGTCATGCGGATTGTCCTTGTCTGGCGTGAATGAAGAAGGCCCGCCGCGGTGCGCGGCGGGCCTGCCAATCTAAGCGGCGCCAGTGACAATTCCTGTCAGCAGCCTGCGTCTCGTCCGCTTGGGGCGCTTACCGCAGCTGTTCCGAAAAGTGGTAGCAGACGATGTCCATATTGCGGTTCAGGTAGAAGCGGTGCGCGCGGTGGCGCTGCACGCCTGAATCCAGGTGGATCTCGGCGCAGCCGGCGTCCAGCGCGGCCTCGCGCAGCCACGCCATCATCCTGGCGCCGCAGCCTTGCGAGCGCGCCGATTCATCGGTGGACAGGTCGTCCACGTACAGGCTTTTGCCCATCATCAGGTTGCGGTGGATCCGGTAGCCGGCGACGCAGGCCACCTCGCCGTCTTCCAGCAAATAGGCCAGCCGGTAGCCTTCCGCCATCTGCGCGCGCACGACGGCGACGAAGCCGTCCTCTTGCAGATGCGGCCGCAACTGGCGCATCACGGCGAAACAGTCGGCGATTTCCTGGTCGGTCTGGACGTCTTGGATCAAGCTTTTCTCCTTAGCAGTCAAGGCGCGGCTGGCGGCAGCGCCTCGGAAAAGTGGTAGCTGGATATGCGCATGTCCCGGTTCAGATAGAAGCGGTGCGCGCGGTGGCGGTCGATGCCGGAATCGAGGTGAAGCCTGACGCAGCCTTCCGCGCGCGCGGCCTGGCGCAGCCAGTCCATCATCCGCGCGCCGCAGCCGCGGGAGCGCGCGGCCTCGGCGGTGGACAGCTCGCCCACGTACAGGCTTTTTTTCATCAGCAAATTGCGGCTGATCCGGTAGCCGGCGACGCAGGCCACCTCGCCGTCCTCCAGCAGATAGGCTAGCCGGTAGCCTTCGGCCATCAGTTCGCGCATGGCATCGATAAAGCCCGCTTCTTGCAGGCGCGGCCGCAGTTGGCGCAGCACGGCGAAGCAGCCGGCGATTTCCTGATCGGTCTGCGCTTGCCGGATCATGCGTTTCCACCCTCAGCTATGTGGCTGTACATCCAGAAGTCCCGCGATGGTCCGCGCACCTTGCGGTAGCTGCGCAGCAGGCCCTCGCGCTGGAAGCCGCAGCGTTCCAGCACCTGGATGGAGCGCGCGTTTTCCGGCAGCACGGTGGCCTGAATGCGCGCCAGGCCAAGATGGCCATGGCCCCAGGCGAGCAGGCTGGCGCAGGCGGCGCGGGCGATGCCGCGTCCCTGGGCTGCGGGAGACAGGTCGTAGGCGATTTCCGCGCTGGCGTTGGCTGGAGTCACGGTGTGGAAACCGGCGGTGCCGAGCAGGTGGTCGTCGCGGCTGTCGGCGATGGCGAAGCGCAGCGCGCTGACTTCGGTGAACTGCTCCGGCTGCCAGGCATAGTGTTCCAGCTCGGACGAGCAGCGCACGTTCCAGCTGGTGTGTTGGTAGATCTGGGGGAGGGTCAGGTAATCGTGCCAGGCCAGGATGTCGTCGGGGTACAGCGGTCGCAGCATGGCGTCGGGGTGGTCCAGCGCGGGCATTTCGGTGAACAGCATGCGGGTTCCTTGTTGTTTTGCTTCCAGGGCAACCGTCGCGCGGCGCTTGCTCGCAGGAAGAATATTCTCACCCGATGAATTTTTACCCGGCCGGCATTTTTGCGCAAGGAGCGGCCGCGGCGGCTCGCTCCAGCGGCTCAGGGCAAAGCCGCCCAGCCATGGCAGCCCACATACAGGCCCACCAGCGCGATCAGGCCGCCGGAGAAATAAGGCGCCTTGCGCGCGAAATCGCCGAATCCGCTCCAGCGCCGGGACACGTGCTTGACGCTGACGGCGGCCAGCACGCCGGACGCCACCATGGTCAGCGCCAATCCTATGCCGAAACACAGCACCAGCGTCGCGCCCAGCGCCACTTTCTTCAGCTGCAGGCATAGCAGCAATACGGTGATGGAAGCTGGGCAGGGAATCAGCCCGCCGGTCAGGCCGAACATCACGATCTGGCCGGTGGTGACGTCGCTGTTGGCGAAGCGGCGGCGAATGTCGTTGGCGTGGGCCAGTTCGTGCGGGTCCTGATAGCCATCTGTCAAAGCTTCCAGCGCAGCCGCATTGGCCGGCGCCGGATGGCCATGCTCGGCGAAGGCCACGTCGTAGTCGTGGCTGTGATGGCCGTAGCCCAGGCTGAGCCGGGCCATGAACTGGTGCGGTTCGGGGATGGCTTGCTCGGATTCGATAAAGCCGTCGCGTTGGACAAAGGCGAAGCGCTGGCGGCTGCCGTCCGGCCGTTCCGTTTCAACCCAGGCCTGCTCCGCCGGCCAGCCGTGGCCGCGCTTGGCTTCGTCATGCAAGCGGAAGCGCGGCGGCGCGCCATCTTCGAATATCTCTAATCGTACCGTGCCGTGGCCAGTGTCTATGATCCGGCTTTCATCATGCGGGTGCGCATGGCGGTGCCCATGTTGATGTTCGGCGCGCAGATTGCGCCAAGTGCGCCAGACCATCCAGCCCGCCACCGCGACGATCAGCGCCGCCGAAGCCAGCTGGAAATAGGGCTCGGCCTTTTCCATATTCCAGTTGCGGCCGAAATACAGCCCGGCCATCGCCACGGCCCACACCACTGCGGTATGGGACAGGGTAGCCGACAAGCCCAGCAGCACGGCCTGTTTCACCGTGCCGCGCACCGCCACGATGAAGGCGGCCATCATGGTTTTGGAATGGCCTGGCTCCAGGCCGTGCAGGGCGCCCAGCAGGATGGCGCTGGGGATGAACAGCCAGGCATTGCCTTGCTGCAGCAGGGAAGAAAATTCGGTCATGGGGCGCGCTTTCGGCATGTGTATGCGGCGCAGTATACTGCCCCCCAGTATAAATATGCTACCCTCCAGTATATTCCCCAAGATTCAGGCAGAGACGGCATGGCGCATACGATACGAGACAAGGCCAAGTTGCTGGCGCGGGTGCGGCGCATCCAGGGGCAGGCCGCCGCGTTGGAAAAGCGGCTGGATGCGGGCGATGAGGATTGCGGCGCGGTGCTGCAGCAAATCGCCGCCATTCGCGGCGCGGTGAACGGTCTGATGGCGGCGGTGATAGAAGGCCACCTGTCCGAGCATCTGGTGAACGAGCCGGAGCAGGCGCAAAGGCAGCGCGATCTGGACGCGGTGCTGCAGGTGCTCAAGTCGTATCTGAAATAGCTGGGGGCTGCGCGCGCCAGCTTGCATGCGGCGCGCTTGCTCCTGCTGGAGATTTTTGATGGTAAAGGGAACATAGGGCGGCTGCGGCGATGCTGCCAATCTGTCCGAAGATTGCGCGCGCTTGTTGGCGATGCCTTGTCCCTGGGCCGGCGAAGCCGGACAGGAACAGCAGGCCGTTGTATTTGACAGCGTGAACATAAGGGTAGGCAGACTGGTCCAGCGCGGCGTGATTGTTTCTTTCAATCCGCATCTGAGGCGTTCTTTGCGGCGTGCTGGATCGGGGTGGCGGATAGCCATGCATCTCAGCCTGGGGCGCGGCCTGGCCGGGCAATGGAGGCAAGCGGCCAATGCCGGGACAGCCAGTTCTGGAGCGTTGCCAGCGTCTGCTCTTCTTGCAAGGGATTGTCGCCGAGGCTCAACCACAAGAAGGCTTGCGCTTGAAAGCTTTGCTTGCGCCAGTCGTTTTCCAAACGGGACTTGATTGGTTTCAAATACAGGCACCCCAGATAGTGTTTGCCGTCCGGAGTCAGCAGGCAATAGGCAAAGGCCTGGCGCTGTTCGAACTCCGCAAGGTGGCGGCGCAGGTCGGCCAGGTTTTCGTCAAAGCTGATATCGGTAGGTGGCCAGTGATTTTGCGGGCCGAACACATGGCGGATGGCATTGGCGCTGCGGCATACCGCTTGATGGTCGGCTTTGGCATGGTCGGGGCTTAGCATCTCCAGCCTGAAATGGGGGAAGCAAGCTTGGCGGGGCGGGGTGAAGGTCGATGGCTTGAATGCTACTGACAAAAACTGACAGCAGGCTGGCTTAGCATGACTGCATGCCGAAGCGATTTCGGCGCTCACCCAAGGAGAACAGCCATGCAACACCCCGACTTCGTGATTTTGTACGTGGACCAGCCGATGCGCAGCGCAGATTTCTATTCGCGGCTGTTTGATCTGCAGCCGATCCAGCTGTCGCCCACCTTTGCGATGTTCAAGTTCGCGTCCGGCATGCGGCTGGGCTTGTGGTCGCGCCACACGGCGGAGCCTGCCGCCGAGATGATGGGCGGAGGCGGGGAAGTGGTCGTGCGGCTGGAGGATTTCGCCGCGCTGGATGCTTGCCTCGCCGATTGGCGCGCGCAGGGGCTGCGCATTGTGCAACCCATCACGGATATGGATTTTGGCCGCACCTTCACGGCGCTGGACCCGGATAGCCACCGGCTGAGAGCCTACGTGCGGACGGAGTGAAAACGAGCGGTTTGGGCCGGTCGCTTGTCTATTGTCCCGCAGACGTTGGCAGTTTGGCGCGGATGCGGGCGGAGGGTTCGGGCGGCGTCAGGGCGCGTCGCCCAGATTGGCGCAGACGCGTTGCAGCAAGCTGGCCAGAACCGCTTCTTCTTCGCGGCTGAAGCCCGCCAGCGCCCTGGCGTTGCCGGCCGCCATCGCAGGAATCGCCTGCGCCAGGCGTTCCCGTCCCAGCGCGGTGGCTTCCACGATTTGCGCGCGTTTGCCGGCGGCGGAGGGGCGGCGCAGGATCAGCTGGTCGCGCTCCAGCCTGGCCAGCGTCTGCGCCATCGATGGCTGCTCCACCTGCAGCAGGCGGGCCAGTTCCGCCTGGGTGGCGGCTTCGCCGTTTTTCAGCGCCGTCAGCACCGGCAGGCTGGCCATGCCCAGGCCCAGCGGCCGCAGTTGCGCCTCTGCATGGCGCGTCAGCGCATGCGCAGCACGCTTGATCAGCCAGGAGGGGACGGTGCGCAATTCGGTCTTCAGCATGGGAGGATTTCGGCTATTTGCATAGGTGCCTATTATATGTAAGCATAGGTGCCTATGTAAATAATCGTCTGGAGATTCGTCATGCCGCTTCCTTCTGGCGTCGCCATTGTCGGCGCGGGGCCCGCCGGCCTGTTGCTGGCCCGCGGCTTGCTTCTGCGCGGCATTCCGTTCACCTTGTTCGATCGCGACGCCTCGGCGGCCAGCCGGCCGCAGGGCGGCATGTTGGACCTGCACCCGGACACCGGCCAGCAGGCGTTGCGCAGCGTCGGCCTGTTCGAATCCTTCCTGCGGATCGCCCGCTATGAAGACCAGGGCATGCGGGTGTTCGACCGGGATGGCCGTCTGTTGATGGAAAAGGGCGCGGAGGGCGGCGACTGCCCTGAAGTGGACCGGGGACCGCTGCGCGACATGCTGCTGGATGCGTTGCCGGCTGGCTGCGTCCGTTGGGGCCATGCCTTGCGCGAAGCGGAGGCGCTGCCGGGCGGCGGCTTCGAGCTGCGCTTCGGCAACGGCGCGGCGCGCCGTTTTGACTTCGTGGTCGGCGCCGACGGCGCCTGGTCGCGGGTGCGGCCCTTATTGTCCCGCGCCGAGCCGATCTACGCAGGCTTGGTGTACCACGAACTGTCCATCTCCGACATCGACGCGGCGCATCCCGAGCTGTCCGCCTTGGTCGGCCGCGGCACGCTGGTGGCCAAGGGCGGCGGCAAGACGCTGTTCGCGCAGCGCAACGCCAACGCGCAAGTGCGGGTCTACGCGGTTTTGCGCCAGGCGCTGGCGGCGGACGGCCGGCGCGCCGCGCCGGCAAGCAAGGCGGAGTTGCTGGCGGCGTTCGCTGATTGGGATAGCAGCCTGCGGCGCTTGATCCAGGCGGCAGACGAGCCGGCGCGGCCGTGGCCCATCCATGCGCTGCCGGTGGGTCATCGCTGGAAGGGGCGCGACGACGTCACGCTGATAGGCGATGCCGCCCATTTGATGGCGCCGGCCGGCGAGGGCGCGAACCTGGCCTTGCGGGACGCTTGCGACCTGGCCGCCGCGCTGGGGCGCGACGATTGGCGCGCGGCGTTGCGCAGCCATGAGGCGCGGATGTTCGCGCGGGCGGAGCTTGCCGCGGCGCGCGCGCAGCGGATGCTGGCCGAGGGCGCGGCGGGCGATGGGCGGTTGCGCGAGGTGTCCTGACGCCGCGCCGGCTATTCGCCGTTCATGATCTTGGCCAGACTGGCCGGCGACGGCGCGCCTTGGGCCTTGCGCAGCGCGCCTGTTGCGTCGAGGTAGAAAATGGCGGGGGTGGAGAAGGCGCCGAAGCGCTCCATCAATTGGTGATTGGCGGCCAGTTTGTCGGCGGCGGCGCGCGGCGGGCGGGCCAGCGGCTGGATGCCGCCGCCGGGCTGCCGCTCGTGGCGCGCGAGCGCCGCCTCCGGGTCGGCGTCGGCCAGCAGCGCCATCGCCTTGCCGGGGCTGTCGGCTTCCAGGATGCCCACCAGGATGTGGCGCAGCTGCACCTTGCCGGCGTCCACCCAAGGGCGGGCGTCGCGCCAGAACTGGCTGCAATAGGGGCAGTTCGGGTCGGTGAAGACGTAGACCGCGCGCGGCGCTTTGGCGTCGCCGTCCGCTATCCAGGCGCTGTTTTCCAGTTGCCGCAGCATCGCCGCGCCAAACTGCCGGTCCAGCCCGGCCTGGTTCCATTTGTCGCCGCGCGCGTCGGTGATGGCGCCGGCGATGGCGTGTTGGCCGTCCGGGGTCAGATAGACGGTTTGCGGCCGGCTCAGGTAGAGCGCGGCATAGCCGGTGAGGCCGCCGGGCGCTTCGAAACTGTCCAGAATCTCGTAGCCTTGTTGCGCCAGCGCCTGGATGGGCGCCGGCAGCGAAGCGGCGGGGGCTGCCTGCAGGCCGCAGGGCAGGGCCAGCAGCCATGGCAGGCAGCGTTTGCCCAGTGAATTCATCAGTTGCCTCTTGTTGCCGCGCGCGCTGCGGCACTTTGCCGTCGTCAGCGCTGGGGTTGGCGATCGCGCAAGCGCCGAGGTGGATGGGCTTCGGCCCAGCCTTCGCGGCGCGGGATCCAGATGGACAGCGTTTGCGGGCTTATGTTCCGGCGGCTTGGCGCCGAAAGGGACGCGCTTGGCTAGCGCGCGGCATCTGGCCGGCGGCAGGCGTCGGGCAGGGCGGCATCCGGCAGGGTGCTGCTGCAAACCCAGCGGATTCGGCCCTGGGCATCCGGCACCGGGGCGAGCACCAAGGTGTTGACCTTGTTTCTCGGCAGCGACATAGATAGGGTGAGCGCGCCGCTTTGCTTGTCGTATGCTGCCGCGCGCACGGATTCGGGTTGCGCGCCGGCCGTGTAGCCGCTGTCCGCCAGGGTTGAGGGCAAGGCGCGGCGCTGGCTGTAATACCGGCCTATCGCTTCCTGATAGCCCTGGTTGGCGCTCAGCGCGTCGGCAACCTGGGCGCGGATGGCGTAGTTCTGATAAGCGGGGATGGCGGTTGCGGCAAGCAGGCCCGCGCCAAACAACGCGGCCATGACGATGGCGATGGCTGGCGCGATCCGGCTGACTCCGCCGCTTTTCGCCAGCCACGCCAGGCGAGCGTCCAGATTCGGCCCGGCCTTTTGCGCGCTGAGGCGTATCTTGGCTTGGCAACGCCGGTAGTAAAAGGCGTCTGCGCAGAGCGGCGGCAACAGCAGCATGCCTGCCATGAAGGCTAGATACAGCAGGGAAAGGAAGCCGCTGGCCTTGGCGCCCGCCAGCGCGGACAGCAGGCCAATCGCCAGCAGGAAGAGTCCGGGCAGCAGATAGTAGATCAGCGCGGGCAGCCACTGCTTGCGGTACAGCAGCCAGAAGAAGGTGATGAACAGATTGGGCCAATGCCAGCCGGCCCCAGGCTTGCCTTGGCTATCGAATCGCAGAAAACGCGCCAGGTAATATTCCTGCCGCTGGGGGCCGATGGCGGCGCGGTACAGCTGCTCGCGTTCGGCTTCGTTGAAGTTTTGCATGGGCGTTCTCAGGCGGCTTGGCGTCAGGCTTTGTGGAAGCAGCGGCCGCACACGGCGCGGTAGCGCGCTTCGCCGCCGATTTCCACTTGCGGGCCTTCCTTCACCCGTTGGCCCGCGCCGTCGATGCGGATATGCATCGTCGCCTTGCGGCCGCAATGGCAGATGGTCTTGATCTCCTCCACGTCGTCGGCCAGAGACAGCAGCCAGGCGGAACCGGGAAAGGGGTGTCCCTGGAAGTCGGTGCGCAGCCCGAAGCAAATCACCGGAATGTTGCGGGAGTGGGCGAGCCGGTGCAGCTGCTGCGCCTGCTCGGGCGTCATGAATTGCGCTTCGTCGATCAGCACGCAGGCGGTGTCGCCGTAATCGTGGGCCAGGAAATCGAAACCGGCGTCGAAAGTGTTGGACTCGCGCTGGATGTTCAGCCGCGAGGTGATCATGCCCACGCCGTAGCGGTCGTCGATGGCGCTGGTGTACAGCGCCACTTTCTTGTCCATCGACTCGTAATTGTTGGCGATTTGCAGCAGCTGGGTGCTTTTGCCGCTGTTCATCGCGGCGTAGCGAAAGAATAGTTTGGCCATGCGGGGTGCGGAAACGGGTGCCGGGGCGCGCAGCATACCATGACGGACCCGGCTTGTGAGGCCCGGCAAAGTGGCGGGCGGACGCGTTTTTGCTTCCCGCTCCACATTTGTTGATGAGTTTTCGCTTCCGCGCGGTTCATCTGCAATGGAAAGACCGCAATATGACTCGGCAAAACTTCACGCTTGCCGCGCCGCATCTTGCGGTCAATGCGTATTTTTCAATTGGGCGTTTACGGAACAAGGGGGTTATCGATCGTGTCAGCCATCTTGAGTCGAGTTTGCTTCATTGGATGGATCGCCTGCTTTGTCGGGAGCGGCGCTGCCCGCGCCTCCGCCATCACGGTAAGCGCCGCGCCGGTTTCGAGCTTGGCCGATGGCCGCGCCGGCGCCTTCGCGTTCGAATCGGTCACGCCGGGGCAGATCATCGATTTCGTCAAGCGCGCGCCAGCGGACAAGGCGGTGGTGACCGGCATGCTGTCATTGCCGCGGCAGGCGCAAGGCCCGGTTCCCGCCGTCGTGATCCTCCATGGCAGCCTCGGCATCAATCCGGGGGAGTGGATGTGGGCCAAGCGGATGAACGAGCTGGGCTACGCCAGCTTCGTCGTCGACAGCTTCTCCGGACGGCATATCGCGGAGACGGAAAAAGACCAGACGCGGCTGTCGATGGCGGCGGATATCGCGGACGGCTATGCCGCTTTGCGCCTGCTGGCCACGCATCCGGCGATCGACCCCAAGCGCATCGCCGTGATGGGATTTTCGCGCGGCGGCGTCGCCGCGCTTTATTCGTCGTTGGAGCCATTCCGAAAGGGCGTCATCGATGACGATGTGCGCTTCGCCGCGCATGTCGCGTTCTACCCCAGCTGCGGCATCCACTATGCGGCGAATCATCTGGATGGCGCGCCTGTCCTGATGCTGCTTGGCGGCAAGGACGACTACACGCCCGCCGCGCCTTGCCTCGACTATGCCGATGCTTTGAAGGCCAAGGGCGCGCAGGTGACGGTGAAAGTGTATCCCGACGCCTACCATGCCTTCGACCGGTTCACGCCGCTGCGCGCCGTTTCTAGCGCGACCAGCGCCAGGTTGTGCCATGGCGAATATGACCTGGATTCGGGCCGGTTCACCATGGCCGGCAGCGCTGGCGTCGTGTCTGGAGGCGAGGCGAAGATCGCTGCGCAGGCATGCCTGAGCCGGGGCGTCACCATAGGCGGAGACCCCGTCGGGCGCGAGCAATCGCCGGCGCTGGTCGCCGACTTTCTGAAGTCGGTGTTCGCGAAGGATAGATAGGAGAGGGCGGGCGGCCGCACGGGCTCGCCCGCCGCTTGCGTGTTTTTCCCTGTTCGACTTGGCGAGTGCGGCCTTAGAAGAAGCTGGCGATCTCCTCCAGCGGTTTCTTGCCGATATTGGGGACCATGCAATCGTCCGCCGGGTAGCCGGCCACCAGCAGGATGTAGGGCTTTTCGTGGGCGGGGCGGTCCAGCAACTGATTGAGGAAGTTCATCGGACTGGGCGTGTGGGTGAGGGTGGCCAGGCCAGCGTGGTGCAGGGCGGCGATCAGGAAGCCGGCGGCAATGGAAACGGACTCCGGCACGTAGTAGTTCTTGATCTCGCTGCCGTCCTCCAGCACGGTTTTCTTCTGGCCGAAGATGGCGATCAGGTATGGCGCGGTTTCCAGAAAAGGTTTGTCTGAATCCGTGCCCAGCGGCGCCAGAGCGTCCTTCCATTCCTGCGGCGCGCGGTGTGTATAAAATTCGCGCTCCTCGGCTTCGGCCCCTTCGCGTATCTGCCGTTTCCGTTCCGGGTCGCTGACGACGGCGAAATGCCAGGGCTGGTGATTGGCGCCGGAGGGCGCGGTGCCGGCGGCGCGCAGCGCGTTTTCTATCACTTCGCGCGGCACGGGCTGGCTGGTGAATTCGCGCACGGTCTTGCGGCGGCGGATGTCGGCGTAGAAGGCGCGGGAGCGCTCCACCATTTCCGTTTCCGGGTAGCGCTGAAAGGTGGAGAGCGGGATGAAGGCCGGTTGGCCCTGGTTGAACGGCAGTTTGCTCATGACGGCTCCTTTGGGCGGGATTTGCCGGCGGCATGGCCTTCCATGCTGTTGCGGCGCCGACGCATGGATGATTTCTCTGCGGCCATGCGATGGAATGGCAGCGGCTTTCATTGTAATGCAATCGGCATTATGCATTTGAAAAGCCGCTTGTCATGTAATTTTATTTCAAGTAAAGATACTTGATATGGAATTATCTCGCCGGGAGGGTGGGGAGGCGCTGGCAGGGCGGTAGGCGCAAAAAAAGCGCCCGATTGGGCGCTTGCGGCGTGGCGGAAGGTTTTACAGATCGCCGCCGGTTTCCAGGATGAAGCTGGCTTTGGCGTCTTGGCCCAGATGCTGCGCCAGGTAGGGCAGCACTTCGTTCAGCGTCTTGGGCAGCGTCCATGGCGCATTCAGGATGAACATGCCGCTGCCGTGCATGCCGAAACCGTCGGCGGACGGGCCTTGCACGTGCAATTCGGCGCGCAGCCAGTTCTTGGCCGGCAGCTTTTTCAGCGCCGGGATCATTTCCTTCATTTCCGCGCGCTGCAGGCAGGGGTACCACACCGCGTAGACGCCGGTGGCGAAGCGCTTCAGGCCTTCCTTCAGCGCGGTGTTCACGTTCTGGTAATCGCGTTTGTCTTCATAGGGCGGGTCGATCAGCACCAGCGCCCGGCGCGGCGGCGGCGGCAGGATGGCCTTGATGCCTTCGAAGCCGTTGGCCTGCTGGATCTGCACCCGGCGGCCGCTGCCTTCGAAGTTTTGCTGCAGCAGCTGCGCGTCGGTGGGGTGTAGCTCGAACAGGCGCAATTTGTCGCTTTCCGGCATCACATCGGCCGCGCACCACGGCGAGCCGGGGTAGAACTTCAGCTCGCCGTCCGGGTTCATCCGCTTGACCACCTCCACGTAGCCGCGCACGGCTTCGGGCAGGTCATCGCGCTGCCACAGCCGGGCAATGCCGCTTTCGAATTCGGCGTTTTTGGTGGCGTAGCCTTCCACCAGCGAATAGGCGCCGGCGCCGGCGTGGGTGTCGATATACCAGTAGGGCTTGTCTTTCTGGCCCAGGTAATTCAGCAGTTCGATCTCGATCAGGTGCTTGAGCACGTCGGCGTGGTTGCCGGCGTGGAAGGCGTGGCGGTAGCTGAGCATTATTGTTTTCTTTCAGATGGTTAGTTCGATTCCGGCGGCGCGCGCGGCATCGGCCCAGCCCAGGCGCGTCAGCAGCGCGGAGAAGTTCTCTTCCAGCGGGCAGTCCAGCCGCAGCGGCTGGCCGGTGACGGGGTGGGTCAGCCGCATTTCCACGCAGGCGAGCAGCATGCGCGCGCAGTCTAGCTGTTCGGCGAACATCCGGTTGTGGCGGCCCTTGCCGTGGGTGGAGTCGCCGATGATGGGGTGGGCGATGTGCTTCAGATGGCGGCGCAGCTGGTGGCGGCGGCCGGTCAGCGGCGCCAGCTCCACCAGGCTGTAGCGGCTGGTGGGGTAGCGCTCCACCGCTATCGGCAGCTCGATGCGGGCCAGCGTGCGGTAGTCGGTCTGGGCCGGCTGCGGCGCGGTTTCCACCTTTTCGCCTATCCACTCCAGATCGTCCGGGCGGCGGCTGAGCGGATGGTCGATATGGCCGGCGTCGTCGGCATGGCCGCGCACCACCGCCAGGTAGCGCTTGGCCACTTGCTGGCGCTCGAACTGCCAGCTCATTTCGCGGCTGGCGTCCTTGTCCAGCGCGAACAGCAGCACGCCCGAGGTGCCCTTGTCCAGCCGGTGCACCGGGTAGACGCGTTGGCCTATCTGGTCGCGCAGCAGCTGGATGGCGAAGCGGGTTTCGTTGCGGTCCAGCACGGTGCGGTGCACCAGCAGGCCGGCGGGTTTCTGGATGGCGATCAGTTGATCGTCCCGATAGAGTATCTGCAGCATGGGAATGACGGGTGTGGCCAGGCCGGGATTGTAGGGCTTGCGCGCCGCTTTGGGTATAGCCGGTTTGCTTTGCGTCCGATCAATTCAAACAAGAATGGCCATGATTTGAAAGCGATGCGAAAACCATCAAGGCCCGCCCCGCCTGGCTTGCGGGCGGATAGGGTCGGCCGGGGCGGGAAATGATTGCGACACGGTATTTCAAAGTCGAGAGGAAATGGTTTACAGCCCGGTTAACGGTCATTACAATTCGCCGCGCTCAGAAGAACGACGAAAGTGGTGTCTGCAGCCGGTTTTTGCATTGCGCAGGGAGCGGTTCAGGCCGCTTCGGCACAGCTGAGGCTGTAGTCCGGCGGTTACATGCCGTCTGCAATTTCAGCTGTCACCATTTCAAGTCCAGCGCTGCGGCACACTGCGCGCCCGCATGGCCCGTGTGCGCGTTGACCAACTAACTCCAAGAGTTATAGAGATGACAATTCAATTGAAACGTATCAGCTTTGCAGTTGCCGCCGCGGTTCTGTCGGCAGCGGCTTGCGCCAAGGACTTCACTCCCGCCGTGATTTACGATTCGGCCGGCAAGTTTGACAAGAGCTTCAGCGAAGCCGCCTACAACGGCGCCGAGCGTTTCAAGAAAGACTTCAAGGTCAACTACCGCGACGGCCAGATCTCGTCCGACGCGCAAAAAGAACAGCTGCTGCGCAAGATGGCCGGCAGCGGCGCCGACGTGGTGGTCGCCGTAGGCTTCAACTTCTCCCAGGCCGTGGAAACCGTGGCCAAGGAATTCCCCAAGGTCAAGTTCACCCTGATCGACGCCGTGGCCAAGGGCCCGAACGTGCAGAGCATCGTGTTCAAGGAACAAGAGGGCTCCTTCCTGGTGGGCATGGCCGCCGCGCTGAAGTCCAAGACCGGCAAAGTGGGCTACATCGGCGGCATGGACATCCCGATGATCCGCGCCTTCGGCTGCGGCTACGCCCAGGGCGCCAAGTACGCCAACAAGAACGTGGCTGTGCTGCAGAACATGACCGGCACCACCCCGCAGGCCTTCAACGACCCGGCGCGCGGCACCGAACTGGCCAAGAGCCAATTCGACCGCGGCGCCGACGTGATCTTCGTCGCTGCCGGCGGCACCGGCATGGGCGTGCTGCAGGCCGCCAAGAACGCCGGCAAGTTCTCCATCGGCGTGGACAGCAACCAGAACTACCTGTTCCCGGGCTCGGTGCTGACCTCGATGGTGAAAAAAGTGGACGTGGCCGTCTACAACACCTTCAAGGACGCCAAGGACGGCTCCTGGAAATCCGGCGTGCGCGTGCTGGGCCTGAAGGAGCAAGCCGTGGATTGGGCGCTGGACAAGAACAACCGTCCGCAGATCACGCCTGACATGGAAAAGAAGATCGCCGCCGCCAAGGCCGAGATCATCAGCGGCAAGATCAAGGTTGTCGATTACCGCGCCAACAACAGCTGCCCGGTACAATAATAAAGGCAGTGACATCCCCGGCCGGTGGCGGGGACGCAGCCGCGATGAGTTTCTCGTCGCGGCTGTTTGTTCATGCCGGGGGGTGGATTTGAATGAAGATCGGGAACATATAAAGCATGACCGAGTTTGCCATTGAGCTGACAGGCATCAACAAGAGTTTTGGCGCCGTGCAGGCCAACCGCGACGTGACGATGAGCGTGCCCAAGGGCAGCATTCACGGCGTCATCGGCGAAAACGGCGCCGGCAAGTCCACGTTGATGAGCATCTTGTACGGCTATTACCAAGCCGACAGCGGCACCATCCGCGTGAACGGCAAGGATGCGCGCATCCGCAACAGCCAGGAAGCCATCCGTTTGGGAATCGGCATGGTGCATCAGCACTTCATGCTGGTGGACACCTTCACTGTGCTGGAAAACATCGTGCTGGGCGCCGAAGGCGGCCGGCTGCTCAAGGGCGGCATGGACGAGGCCCGCGAGCACCTGAAGGAACTGAACCGCAACTACTCGCTGGAAGTGGACCCGGACGCGGTGGTCGGCGAGCTGGGCGTCGGCCTGCAGCAGCGGGTGGAAATCCTCAAGGCGCTGTACCGCGGCGCCGACGTGCTGATCCTGGACGAGCCGACCGCGGTGCTGACGCCGCAGGAAGCCGACCACCTGTTCCACATCCTGCGCTCGCTCAAAGAGCAGGGCAAGACGGTGATCCTGATCACCCACAAGCTGCGCGAAGTGATGGACAGCACCGACAATGTCAGCGTGATGCGCGCCGGCACCGTGGTGGCCAACGTCCGCACCTGCGACGTGGACAAGGAAAAGCTGGCCGACCTGATGGTGGGCCGCAAGGTGACGCTGAAGGTCGACAAGGCCGAGCGCGCGCCGGGCGCGGTGGTGCTGGACGTCAAGAGCCTGTGCCTGACCGACGAGCGCCAGGTCAAGCTGCTGGACGGCCTGAACTTCCAGGTGAAGGCGGGCGAGATCGTCGGCGTGGCCGGCGTGTCCGGCAACGGCCAGTCCGAATTGCTGGAGGTGCTGGCCGGCATGCGCGCGCCCAGCGCCGGCGTGGTCGCCTACAAGGGCGAAGACCTGCTCAAGCTGCCGTGCAAGCGCGCGCCGCGCGCCGCCGTCTACCGCCGCATGGGCATCAGCCACATTCCGGAAGACCGTTCGCGCGAAGGCCTGGTGAAGAGCTTCTCCACCTACGAGAACGCCATCCTCGGCTATCACGGCGACAAGACGCTGAACAGCGGCCCGCTGTATTCGCGCAAGAAGTTGGTGGAGCGGACCCGCGACTTCATCGCCCAGTTCGACATCCGTCCGGGCAATCCGCTGCTGCGCGTGGGCCTGCTGTCCGGCGGCAATCAGCAAAAAGTGGTGCTGGCGCGCGAAATCCACGCCAACCCCGATCTGCTGCTGATTGGCCAGCCGACGCGAGGCGTCGACATCGGCGCGATCGAATTCATCCACAAGCGGCTGATCGAGCTGCGCGACGAAGGCAAGGCCATCTTGCTGGTGTCGGTGGAACTTGAAGAAATCCTGGCGCTGTCCGACCGCATCCTGGTGATGGCCGGCGGCCAGATCACCGGCGAAGTGGCGGCCAAAGACGCCGACACCATTTCCCTCGGCCTGCTCATGGGGGGGCACAAGCATTGAAATTCGGACAACCATCCACTTTGCCGCGTTGGGCGCAGCTGACCATCCTGCCGGCGCTCAATCTGCTGGCCGCCTTGCTGGTGACGGGCTTCGTCACCTGGATGATTGGCGAAAATCCGTGGGAATGCCTGCAGTTGCTGATACACGGCGCCTTTGGCTACGGCGAGGGCGCCGGCTACACGCTGTTCTACACCACCAGCTACATTTTCGCCGGCCTGGCGGTGGCCACCGCCTTCCACGCGGGGCTGTTCAATATCGGCGGCGAAGGCCAGGCGTATCTCGCTGGCCTGGGCGTGACGCTGGTGATGCTGGGCTTCGACCACACGCTGCCGTCCTATGTGCTGATTCCGCTGGCGGTGCTGGCGGCGATGGGCTTCGGCGCGGCCTGGGCCTACATCCCGGCCTATCTGCAGGCCAAGCGCGGCAGCCACATCGTGGTCACCACCATCATGTTCAACTTCATCGCCTATTCGCTGATGTTGTACCTGATCAGCCACCAGTTGATCGAAGCCGGCTCGCAAAACCCGACCACCCGCCAGTTCGCCGAAACCGGCTGGATTCCGCAGCTGCACACGCTGTTCTCGTCGCTGCCGAATTCGCCGCTGAACCTGACCTTCGTGCTGGCGCTGCTGGCGTCGGCGCTGTTCTACCTGATCGTCTGGCATAGCCGCTGGGGCTTTGAACTGCGCACCGTCGGCACCAACGAGCACGCCGCCGGCTACGCCGGCATGAGCGTCAGCCGCGTCATCATCATCGCCATGTGCGTGTCCGGCGCGCTGGCAGGCCTGTCGTCGGTGAACGATCTGCTGGGCTCCTCGCATCGGATGAACGTGCTGTTCACCAACGGCGTGGGCTTCGTCGGCATCGCCGTGGCGCTGATGGGCCGCAACCACCCGGTGGGCATCATCCTGTCCGCGTTGCTGTTCGGCGCGCTGACCCAGGGCGGCTCCGACCTGTCGTTCGAGAAACCGATGATCACCCGCGAGATGATCCTGTTCATCCAGGGCTTGATCATCCTGTTCTGCGGCGCGCTGGAAAATCTGTTCGAGCCGTTCATCGCCGGCCTGTTCAAGCGCAAGGACAAAAAATAATGGAAATGTTCTTCAGTCTTCTCGACTCCACCGTCCGCGTGGCGACGCCCCTGGTGCTGGCCGCGCTGGCGGGCATGTTCTCCGAGCGCTCCGGCGTGGTGGACATCAGCCTGGAAGGCAAGATGCTGGTGGCGGCCTTCGCTTCCGCCGCCGCCGCCTACGTCACCCACAACCCGTGGCTGGGCCTGCTGGCCGGCATCATGGCCGCGGTGTCGATGGCGATGGTGCATGCCTTCGTCTCCGTCACCTATAACGGCAACCAGCTGATCTCCGGCATGGCGATCAACACCGTAGCTTCCGGCATCACGCCGGTGCTGGGCCTGGCCTGGTTCCAGCAGGGCGGCAACTCGCCGCAGCTGCCGGACGAAGGCCGCTTCCACGAGATCGTGCTGCCGTTCGCCGACGCGCTGCGCGACGTGCCGGTGGTGGGCCTGGTCTACAGCAAGCTGATTTCCGGCCACAGCATTCTGGTCTACCTCACCGTGTTCGTCGTGATTCCGCTGGTGACCTGGGTGCTGTACAAGACCCGTTTCGGCCTGCGCCTGCGCGCGGTGGGCGAAAACCCGCACGCGGCCGACACCGCCGGCATCTCGGTGGCCAAGGTGCGCTACACCGCCTTGTTCTGGGGCGGCGTGCTGTGCGGCATGGCCGGCACCTATCTGTCCGTCTACCAGACCGGCAGCTTCATCAAGGAAATGACCGCCGGCAAGGGCTTCCTGGCGCTGGCGGCGCTGATTTTCGGCAAATGGCGTCCGGTGCCGGCGGTGATCGGCTGCCTGCTGTTCGCCTTCGCCGATGCGATCCAGATTCGTCTGGAAGGCGTGGCGCTGCCGGTGATCGGCCAGATTCCGTCGCAAGCCATCGCGGTGATTCCTTACGTGCTGACCGTGCTGCTGCTGGCAGGCTTCGTCGGCCGGGCGCTGGCGCCGAAGGCCATCGGCGTGCCTTTCGTCAAGTCGCGCTAAGCCGCGAAGCCGCACCCCGAAAAGCCCGCCGGCTTCCTGTTGGCGGGCTTTTCGCATGCTCGCGCGTGCTATGATGGGCGATCGAATCCGATCCGGACGGGACACATTTTCATGTTGAGCTACCAACAGGCGCGCGACTGGCTGCTGGAACGCGCCAGGCCGCTGAGCGCGCGGCAAATCCTTCCCCTGGCGCAAATTCATGGCCGCGTTCTGGCGGAGCCGGTGCGGGCGGCGCTGGACGTGCCGCCGCACGACAACAGCTCGATGGATGGCTATGCGCTGCGTTGCGCCGACTTCGCCGCTGCCATGCCGGTGTCGCAGCGGATCGCCGCCGGCGCGGCGCCGCAGCCGCTGCAACCGGGCAGCGCGGCGCGCATCTTCACCGGCGCGCCGATCCCGCCGGGCGCCGACGCGGTGATCATGCAAGAGCAGGCGCAGCTGGACGCCGACGGTAAGGTGAGATTCGCCGCCGCGCCCCGTCCCGGCCAGAACATCCGGCTGCGCGGCGAGGACATCGCCAACGGCCAGGAAATCCTGCCGGCGGGCCGCCGGCTGACCGCCGCCGATCTGGGGCTGGCGGCTTCCATCGGCCTCGCCGCGCTGCCCGTGCTGCAGCCCTTGCGGGTGGCGGTGTTCCTCACCGGCGACGAGCTGGTCGAGCCCGGCCAGCCGCTGGCCGCCGGGCAGATCTACAATTCCAACCGCTACTGGCTGCTGCCGGCGCTGCGGCAACTGGGCTGCGAAACCATAGACCTGGGCGCGGTGCGCGACGACCTGGACGCCACCCGGCGCCTGCTGCGCGACGCGGCGGCGGCCGCCGACGTGGTGATCACCTGCGGCGGCGTGTCGGTGGGCGAAGAGGATCATGTCAAGGCGGCGGTGGAGGCCGAAGGCGAGTTGACGCTGTGGACGGTGGCGATCAAGCCCGGCAAGCCGCTGGCCTGCGGCCGGATCGGCGACGCCGACTTCATCGGCCTGCCCGGCAATCCGGTGTCCGGCTTCGTCACGCTGCAGACGCTGGTGCGGCCTTTCCTGCAAAAGCGGATGGGTTTGCCGTTGGCGGAGCAGGCGATCCAGCGCTATCCTGCGGCCTTCGCCTGGCCGAAGCCGGACGCGCGGCGCAGCGAGTTTCTGCGCGTGCGCAGGATGCTGACGGACGAGGGCTGGCAGCTGGAGCTGTATCCGCAGCAAAGCTCCGGCGCGCTGACCTCCTGCGCCTGGGCCGACGGCCTGGCCTGGCTGGAACCAGGCCAGACGGTGGCGCCAGGCGACAGCCTGCGCTATTGGGCGCTGGACCTGGCGTGACGCGCATCCGCTTTGTCGGCGAGAGCGGCGCCTTGCTTGGCGAGGCGGACGCGCAGGCGGGCGACAATCTGCTGGACATCGCCCGCCTGGCCGACGTGCCGCTGCACTGGCGCTGCGGCCAGGGCACCTGCGGCACCTGCAAGGTGAAAGTGCTGGCCGGCATGGGCGCGCCGCAGCGGCCGGGGCGCAAGGAGCGCAATGTGTTGCTGCGCGCCGGCGCCATCAGCGAGCAGCTGGCGGGAATGGAAGAGTGGGAGGAGGCTCAGCCTTGGCGGCTGGCTTGCCATCTGGCGCTGGCGGAGAGGGCGGATTGGGAAGTGCTGTGTCCCGATGACTGAGCCGAGCCGCCGCGATGAAAAAAGCCCCCGGGAGGGGGCTTTGTCGTTTTCGGGGCTCAGCCCTGCTCGCCTTCGCAGGCCAGCTCCTCGTTGTCGTCGCGCTCCAGCCAGTGGCGCAGCATGGTCAGGCCCACCGCCAGCAGGGTGGGGCCGATGAACAGGCCGATCACCCCCCAGGCGATCAGGCCGCCGATCACGCCGAGGAAAATCACCGACAGCGGCATCTGCGCGCCCTGGCTGATCAACAGCGGCTTGAGCACGTTGTCTATGGTGTTGATCAGCAAGAAGCCCCAAACCAGCAGGAAGATGCCCATGCCGGTGTGGCCGGTGTAGAACACCCAGCCGGCGGCGGGCAGCCAGACGATCAGCGTCGGCATCTGCGCCACCGCGACGATGAAGCACAGGAAGCCCAGCACCAGCGCGCCGGGCACCCCGGCGATCAGCAGGCCGATCACGCACAGTATGGTTTGCGCCAGCGCGGTGCCCACCACGCCGGTGGTGACGCTGCGTATGGTGCGGGCGATGACTTCCGGCAGGTCGCTGGCGGTTTCGCCGCCCAGCTTCACCACGATGCGCTCCACCAGCTCCCACAGCTTGTCGCCGTTGATCAGCAGCAGGCCTGCCACCACGATGGCCAGCACGATTTCCAGCAGGCTGAGGCCCAGGTTGGCGCCGCCTGACAGCAGCCACAGCGCCGCATCGTTGATGGCGGGGCGAATCTTCTCGAAAAAGCCGGGCAGATCGGCTTGCACGCCTTGCCACATCTTCTGCAGGCTTTCGCCGACCACCGGCAGATTCACCAGCCAGGATGGGGCGTCGGGCAGGCGGAAGCTGGTCAGATCGTGCGCCAGGTTGGCCAGATGGGGCAGGGTGTCGGCCAGCGTCAGCGCCATCAGCCCGATCGGAATGGCCAGCGCGGCGGACAGCGCCAGCACGATCAGCAGCGCGGCCAGCTTGCGGCGGCCCTTCAGGCGCAGGCACAGCCGGCTGTACAGCGGCCAGGCGGAAATGGCGATGATGGCCGCCCAGGTCAGGGCGCCGAGAAAGGGTTGCAGCACCTTGATGCAGGAAATCACCAGCAGGGCCAGGATGGCGATGCGGAACACGCTGAGGATGCTGATGTTGGGAAAACCATTGGCGACGGGCATGGAAGCTTCCGAGGTGGGTAGGCGGAACGAGACGGCCGGCGCCTGAGACGCCGGCCGGAATACGGCGCTAGTTTGCCACCTTGGCCAGCTCCCGGGCAAATGCCTCTGCCGGGGTGTAGCCCACCACGCGGTTGCGTTCGGCCGCTTGCGCGTCGAACAGGATGATGCCCGGCGGGCCGAACAGGCCGAAGCGCTTGAGCAGCGCCTGATGCTCGGGGCTGTTGGCGGTGACGTCGGCGCGCAGCAGCGTGAACCGGCCCAGCTTGGCCGCCACCTGCGCTTGCGGGAAGACCTCGGCCTCCATTTCCTTGCAGGCGATGCACCAGTCGGCGTAGAAGTCCAGCAGCAGCGGCTTGCCCGCGGCCTTGGCCTCGGCTAGCCTGGCGTCCAGCTCGGCGCTGGAATTCACCGGCTGGAAGTTGGCGTGCGGCTGGGCGGCGCCTTCCGCGTTGCTGGCGGCGATCAGCTTGAGCGGGTAGCGCGGATTGTCGGCGCCGGAGAGCAGGCCGACCAGTTGGGCGGCGCCCAGCAGGAACAGCAGCAGACCGAGCGCCTTGCCCAGCCGCGCGCGGCTGCCGGTGCCGGCGGACAGGCTGTCGAACGCGCCGAGGAACACCGCGGCGCCGATCAGCAGCGCCGCCCACAGCAGCATCACCAGCGCGGCCGGCAGGAAGGGGGTGGCCAGCCAGATGGCCAGGCCCAGCATCAGCACGCCGAAGGCCGATTTCACCGCCTTCATCCAGTTGCCGGCGCGCGGCAGCACATGGCCGCCGAAGGTGCCGATGGCGATCAGCGGCAGGCCCAGGCCCAGAGCCATCGCGTACAGCGCCGCGCCGCCCAGCGCCGCATCGCCGGTGCTGCCGATATAGCCCAGCGCCAGCGCCAGCGGCGGCGCGACGCAGGGGCCGATCAGCAGAGCCGACAGCGCGCCCATCAGGAACACGGTGGCGGCCTTGCCGCCGGACAGGCGGTTGGAGGCGTCGTTCAGTCGCGACTGGATGCTGCTGGGGAGCTGGATGGAGAACAGGTCGAACATCGACAGCGCGAACACCACCATCAGCGCGCTGGCGGTCAGCACCACGGCCGGCTGTTGCAGCCAGACGGTGAGCAGCGAGCCGGTGAGGCCGGCCGCCACGCCGACGGCGGTGTAGGTAAGCGCCAGGCCTTGCACGTAGATCAGGGACAGCAGAAAACCGCGGCGGCGGGTAAGTGTGGTGCCCTGGCCGGCAATCAGCGATGAAACGATGGGCAGCAGCGGGTACATGCAGGCGGTGAACGCCATGCCCAAGCCCGCCAGCAAAAAGGTGCCCAGTGTGGGCAGCCACCCTTTGGCTGCCAACTCGCTGTTACCGGCCGACGCTTTTCCCGAGGTGCCGACCTCCGTCCAGGCGCTAAGCTTGTTGCCGGAGCCGCCCGCCTGCCCCACCTTCAGCTTGTGGGTGTAGGGCGGGTAGCAGACGCCGGCCTCGGCGCAGCCTTGCAGCCTGACGTTCAGCTGGAAGTCGGCCGGCGCGCCGGCCGCCAGCGGAATGGCGATGGTCTGCTTGCCGTGGTAGATGACCTGCTTGCCGAAGTAAGGGTCGCTCTTTTCCTGGCCGGCCGGCAGCGCGGGCTTGCCGGTCAGGTCGGCCGGGGCGCTGCTGATGCTGATGCGGTCGCGGTACAGGTAGTAGCCGGGGGCGACATCCAGCGTCAGCTCCAACTGGTCGCCATGGCGGGCGACCTTGGCGGCGAACGCCTGTTCCGGCGGCAGCAGATCATCCTGGTTGACCGCGTGGGCGGGCAGGGCGAAGCTCAGACAGGCGAGCAGCGCCGCCAGCCATTGCCAGGCGGTTCGGTAGGTGGAATATAGGTATGCTTGCACTTGCAGACTCTTCTGGGGGTTGGCGATGAGGGTGTGACGACGCGGACGGAAGACGGTTCCGTTTTTATGCGGCGTGATGCAATATGCATCAAATCACGCGATCCGGCAAACCGGAAGGTCTGCGGGTTCAGCGGCTAGTATATCCGGGCCGGACGGCGGCAGGCAGCCGCCGGCTTGTGAAAAATAAGAATGAGGTTATCAGAGGGGCTTATGCGGGAAACCATACACTTCGCCCACGCCAACAGTTTTCCGGCGTCGGTGTATCGCAAGCTGCTGGGGCGGCTGGCCGAACGCCACCACGTCGGCTATCTCGACACCATCGGGCATGATCCGGCCTACCCGGTCACCGATTGCTGGCCGCGGCTGGTGGAGGAGAGCATCCGCTTCATCGAGTCGAACTACGCCGGCCCGGTGGTCGGCGTCGGGCATTCGCTGGGCGGCTTTCTGATGTTTTACGCCGCCTTGAAGCGGCCGGAGCTGTTCCGCGCCATCATCATCATGGATTCGCCGCTGATGGGGCCGTCGCGCTCCTTCGGCATCTGGCTGGCCAAGCGGCTGGGCTTCATCCAGCGGGTGACGCCGGGCGGCAACACGCTGAAGCGGCGCGACAACTGGGCGTCGGTGGAGATGGTGCGCGATTACTTCGCCCGCAAGCCGGCGTTCGCCCGTTTCGACCCGGAGTGCCTGGCCGACTACGCCGAACTCGGCACCCAGGACGACGGCCGCGGCGGGCGGCGGCTGAAATTCCGCCCGCAGGTGGAGCATGACATCTACGCCACCTTGCCGCACGATTTCCCCCGCCATCGCGGCCGGCTCAAGGTGCCGGCGGCTTTTTTAGCCGGCGCCGGCTCCGACGTGCTGGGCGAATCCGACCTGCGCTTCATGCGCAGGCATTTCCCGATGCGGGTGGAAACCCAGCGGGGCAGCCACCTGTTTCCGCTGGAACACCCGCTAGAGACGGCCGACCGCATCCTGCAGCTGCTGGAGCAACTGGCGCCGCGCCAGCCGTGAGAGCCGGTCTTTTGCGCCAGGTGCTTGCGAGCGGCGGCCATCTCGCGGAAACTTAGCCTATCGAAAGGCCAGTTTGTCATCGTGAAAGACGGGAACCCGTGTCGGAATCACTACTCAAGCAACACCGCGACGCCATCGACGCCATCGACGTCGAAATCCTCACCCTGCTGAACCAGCGCGCCAGCCATGCCCGCGAGATCGGCGAGATCAAGGGCGGCGGCATCATCTACCGTCCGGAGCGCGAGGCGCAAGTGCTGCGCCGGCTCAAGGATCTCAACCCCGGTCCGCTGCCGAGCGAGTCCATCGCCCGCCTGTTCCGCGAAGTGATGTCGGAATGCCTGGCGCTGGAAAAGCCGCTGTCCATCGCCTATCTGGGGCCGGAGGGCACCTTCAGCCAGCTGGCCACGGTCAAGCACTTCGGCCATGCCGCCCGCGCCGTCGCCTGTGCTTCCATCGACGAAGCCTTCCGCCTGGTGGAGTCGCGCGCGCTGGATTACGTGGTGGCGCCGGTGGAAAACTCCACCGAGGGCGCGGTCGGCCGCACGCTGGACCTGATGGTCAGCTCGCCGCTGAAGATTTGCGGCGAAGTGGTGCTGCGCATCCATCACCATCTGCTGCGTAGCGCGGAGGGGTTTGACGGCATCCGCCGCGTCTACGCCCATGCCCAGGCGCTGGCGCAATGCCACGAGTGGCTGAACAAGAACCTGCCGGCCGATGTCGAACGGGTGTCGGTCGCCAGCAATGCCGAGGCGGCGCGGCTGGCTTCGGAAGATGCCTCCGCTGCCGCCATCGCCGGCCAGGCCGCCGCCGAGCGTTACGCGCTGCTGAAACTGGCGGAAAACGTAGAGGACGAGCCCAACAACACCACCCGTTTCCTGGTGCTGGGCCTGCAGGATGTCGGCGTCACCGGCCAGGACAAGACTTCGGTCGTGGTGTCCGCCCCCAACCGCCCGGGCGCGGTGCACCAGTTGCTGGAGCCGGTGGCCGCCAATGGCGTGTCGATGAGCAAGTTCGAGTCGCGGCCATCGCGCGCGGGACTGTGGGACTATGTGTTCTTCATCGACCTGGAAGGCCATCGTCAAGACGAGCGGGTGCAAAAAGCGCTGGCTGGCCTGGGCGAGCGCACCTCCTTCGTCAAGGTGCTGGGCTCCTATCCGGCTGCGGTGTTGTGAGGCTTTAAGACTCCAACGGGGCCGGAACTGTCCGGCCCTTGTTCTTTTGGGAATGCATGAGATGAGCGAGATAAAAGCGATCTGCCTGTTTTGCGGCTCCAACAAGGGCGCCAAGCCCGAATACGAGGCCGCCGCCCGGATTTTCGGCCGCACGCTGGCCGAGCGGGGCGTCACGCTGGTCTACGGCGCCGGCAAGGTGGGGCTGATGGGCGTGGCTGCCGACGCGGCGCTGGAGGCCGGCGGCCGTGTGGTGGGAGTGATCCCCGAATTTCTGAAGGCCAAGGAAGTGGCCCATCTGGGGCTGAGCGAGTTGCACGTCACCGAGACCATGCACCAGCGCAAGGCGCTGATGGCTCAGTTGTCCGACGGTTTCATCGCCTTGCCCGGCGGTTTCGGCACTTTCGACGAGCTGTTCGAGATTTTGACCTGGGCGCAGCTGTCGGTGCATGACAAACCGGTCGGAGTGTTGGATGCGGCAGGCTTCTTCCAGCCTCTGCAAGCCATGGTGCGCCATGCGGTGGAAGAGGGCTTCGTGCCCCCGGGCAATCTCGATCTGTTCCGCATCGACGCCAGCCTGCCGGCCATTCTGGACTGGATGCGGGCTTATCGCCCGCAACCGGTGGCCAAGTGGCTGGAGCTGGCGAAAACCTGATGCCGGCCATGCGTTCTCCGTCCGCCAATCGGGCGACTGTCTGGCAGCGCCTGCGCCGCGCGGCCAGCTGGCCGCTGGTGCTGCTGCTGGCCGCCGTCATCGCGTTTGAAGAGTATGCGTGGGACGAGCTTGCCGCGGGGCTGGCGTGGCTGGCCAAGTGGCCGCCGCTGACGCGGCTGGAGCGCTGGGTGGCCACGCGTTCGCCGCGCGTGGCGCTGGCGCTGTTCCTGTTGCCGGCGCTGGCGCTGCTGCCGGTGAAACTGGGCGCTTTGTTCCTGATCGAGCAGGGGCACGCGCTGTTGGGGCTGGGGGTGATTCTGCTGGCCAAGCTGGGCGGGACGGCGCTGGTGGCGCGCTTGTTCGCGCTGACGCGTCCGGCCTTGATGCAGGTGGCGTGGTTCGTCCGGCTGTACGGGAAGTTCAATGCCTGCCGCGATTGGGCGTTCGAGCGGCTGCGCAGTTCGCTGCCGTGGCGTTGGGCCCGGCTGGCGTTGCGTCGGGTTAGGCGTTGGCGCGGACAGCCGTCGGCATTCTCGCGGCTGGTGCGCAGGCTGGCCGGCAAATGGACGCATGCGCGGCGTTCCGAGGGACGGAGCGGCGCGAGAGGGGAAACCGAATGATCATAGTGATGAGCGGCAAGGCCGCGGAAGCGGATATCCAGGCGGTGGCCGAGCGCATCGCCGCCGCCGGCTTGAGCGCCCATGTTTCGCGCGGCTTGGAGCGCACGGTGATAGGCGCGGTGGGCGAGGAGCGCGGGTTGGAGCCGGCGATGTTCGAAGACCTGGCCGGCGTGGAGCGCGCGTTGCGGGTGGTCAGCGAATACCGGATCGTCTCACGCGAGGCGCAGCCGGAGGGCAGCGCGATCCGCATCGGCCATTGCGAATTCGGCGACGCCGGCTTCGCCTGGCTGGGCGGTTGCGCCTCCGCCCGCGGGCTGGATGAGCTGGCGCCGGTGGCGCGCAGCGTCAGCGAGGCGGGCGGCGGGCTGATGTTCGGCGGCGGCGCGCGCCGTCACGGCAATCCCTATCAGCACCAGACTTTCGGCGTCGCCGAACTGGAGGCCTTGCGCGAGGTTTCCAGCCGCTTTGGCCTGGCCGCTGCGGCGGAGCTGTCCGATGTGCGCCTGCTGGACATGCATCTTGAGCTGCAACTGGACGCGCTGCTGATCGCGCCGGACAGCTTGCGCAATATCGAGCTGTTGCGCGAAATCGGCCGCATCAACAAGCCTGTCATCTTGCAGCGGGACAATCGGACATCGCCGGCCGGCTGGCTGCTGGCCGCCGAGCGCATCGCCGCCGGCGGCAACCACCAGATCGTGCTGTGCGATTGCGGCCGCGAAGGCGACGGCCCGGGGATGGATGTCGGCGAGATCGCCTGGCTGCGGCAGGAGACGCACCTGCCGGTGATCGCGGCGCCGGTCGCCGCCGGCGGGCAAGCGCTGGCGCAGGTGCTGGCGCGCGCGGCGCTGGCCGCCGGCGCGAGCGGCCTGCTGCTGGAGACCGACCGCGACGGCAGAATGGCGGCGGGCGGCCTGGCGGATTGGCTGTCGGGCCTGCAGCCGGTTGGGCGTTAGCAGGGCGATGCGATGACGGCGCTGCCGGAGCTGTTGGGCAAGATCGCCGAATGCCAAGCCTGCGCCTCGTCGTTGCCGCATGCGCCGCGCCCGGTGCTGCGCGCCTCGACGCGTTCGCGCATTCTGCTGGCGGGGCAGGCGCCGGGCAGCCGCGTGCATCAGAGCGGCATCCCCTGGGACGATGCCAGCGGGCGGCGCTTGCGCGAGTGGCTGGGGGTGGACGAGGCGGTTTTTTACAATGAAGACTGCTTCGCCATCGTGCCGATGGGATTCTGTTATCCGGGCACGGGGGCGAACGGCGATTTGCCGCCGCGGCCGGAATGCCGGCGGTTATGGCACCCGCAGTTGCTGCCGCTGTTGACGGATGTGAGGCTGGTGCTGGCGGTGGGGGCCTATGCCCAGGCTTATCACCTGCCGGACCGCAAGGCGACGCTGACGGAAACGGTTGCCGGCTGGCGCGAATATCTGCCGCGCCGCATGCCGCTGCCGCATCCCAGTCCGCGCAACCAGCTATGGCTGAGCCGTCATCGCTGGTTTGAAGAAGAGCTGTTGCCGGAACTGAAATTGCGGGTCGCCGCCGCGCTGGAGCCTTGATCGCGGCGGCTCGGCCTGCCTATGAGCAAAAACTCTAAAATTGTGGATTTTCCCCATGCACCGGGCGATAATGCCGCCCAGCACTATGGAGAGACCCGTCACAATGAAGTGTGTTGATGATTTTCGTCTAAGGCTGGGCAAGCAGGAGCTGGTCCCCGTCATGATAGGCGGCATGGGAGTGGACATTTCCACCGCGACCCTGGCTTTGGAAGCCGCCAGGCTGGGTGGGGTCGGCCACATTTCCGATGCGATGGTTCCCACCGTCACCGACCGCCGCTTCAATACCAAATACGTCAAGAGCAAGCTGGCCCGTTACAAATTCAACGTCGAAAACCCGGACAAGTCGCTGGTGCAGTTCGACCTGGGCCTGCTGGAGGAAGCCACCCGCCTGCATGTGGGCAATACCATGCAGCGCAAGGAGGGCGGCGGCCTGGTGTTCATCAACTGCATGGAAAAGCTGACGATGAACGCGCCGAAGGAAACGCTGCGGGTGCGCATGCGGGCCGCGCTGGACGCCGGCATCGACGGCATCACCCTGGCCGCGGGCCTGCACTTGGGCTCTTTCGCCCTGATCGAAGACCACCCCCGTTTCCGCGACGCCAAGCTGGGCATCATCGTGTCTTCGTTGCGCGCCTTGCAGCTGTTTCTGAAGAAGAACGGCCGCAGCGGCCGGCTGCCTGACTACGTCGTGGTGGAGGGGCCGCTGGCTGGCGGCCACTTGGGCTTCGGCATGGATTGGGCGCAATACGATCTCGCCAGCATTTTCGGCGAAATCCGCGACTGGCTGCGGTCCGAGCAGCTCGATATTCCGCTGATCCCGGCTGGCGGCATCTTCACCGGCAGCGACGCCACCGCTTTTCTGGAAGCGGGCGCCGGCGCGGTGCAAGTCGCCACCCGCTTCACGGTCAGCCGCGAGTGCGGCCTGCCGGAGAAGGTGCAGCAGGAGTATTTCAAGGCCAGCGAGGAAGACATCGAGGTCAACCAGCTGTCTCCCACCGGCTATCCGATGCGGATGATCAAGAGTTGCCCGGCCATCGGCGACAGCATCCGGCCGAATTGCGAAGCCTATGGTTATTTGCTGGACGCCAAGGGCAGCTGCTCCTACATCGACGCCTATCACAAGGCGCAACAAGAGGCCGCGCCGGGCGCCAAGCGCGCGCCAGTATGGGAAAAAACCTGTCTGTGCACCCATATGCGCAATTTCGATTGCTGGACCTGCGGCCATTACGCTTACCGGCTGAAAGATACCTCGCACCGCCGGGAAGACGGCAGCTATCAACTGTTGAGCGCCGAGCACGTGTTTCAGGACTACCAGTACAGCAAGGACAACAAGATCGCGCTGCCTCCCCGTGAGGTGTGCCTGATGGTGGGCTGAGGCGCGGTTTTCCGCTTGGTTGGCGGCATCCATTCCCTGAGGGGATTGGGTGCCGTTTTTGCATTGTCGATGGCGCGCGGCATGCAGTGGCTTAGGAGGGGCAGCCATTCTAATGGCATTGCGCTTTCCGTTTGTCCATGGCAGTCTTGCTGGCTGTTCTGGCCGGAACCTGCGCCGCAGGCCGGCTGATTGTTTGCATCATCCCCTGGCCTGTTCTACCATCGGCGCAGCAAACGGCTTTGCGGAGCGCCCGTTTGCGGGCGGAGCGCCATGCCTGCATCGCATAGTTGCGGTATATTCCGGAATGATTTCCATTTTCTTGCGAACAAGTAATAAACAATGAGCAAAATCGACAAGCATGACCAGCAGGAAGCGGTTTCCCAAAAAATACGCTATCGCTTGAAACAGGCGGGAGCGCGCTTCCACGCCAACGACAATATCGCCGCCTTCATCGAGGAGGGCGAACTGGACGCCCTGCAGGACGAAGTGCAGGCCAAATTGGCGGGCGTGCTGGAAAGCCTGGTGATCGATACCGAGAATGACCACAATACGCGGGATACGGCCAAGCGGGTGGCCAAGATGTTCGTGCGCGAGGTCTTCCGGGGCCGCTATGCGGCGATGCCGTCCAGCACCGAGTTTCCCAATGTCGAGCGTCTCAATGAATTGATGATCGTCGGCCCCATCACGGTGCGCAGCGCCTGCTCGCATCATCTGTGCCCCATCATCGGCCGGGTGTGGGTGGGCGTGATGCCGAATGAAAATTCCAATTTGATCGGCTTGTCCAAGTACGCGCGTCTGATCGACTGGGTGATGACCCGGCCGCAGATCCAGGAGGAGGCGGTGTCGCAGATCGCCGAATTGTTGATGCGCAAGCTGCAGCCGGACGGTTTGGCCATCGTGATGGAGGCCGACCACTTCTGCATGCACTGGCGCGGCGTGAAGGACAGCAACAGCAAGATGACCAATAGCGTGATGCGCGGCTCTTTCCTCACCAACCCCGATCTGCGCCGCGAGTTCCTGTCCCTGATGCACAAACCCTGAAAGGAGCATGGCCATGCTGGTTCGCCTGATCTATTGCAGCCGGGCGCAACAACTGATAGACCAGGCGCTGGTGGACGACATCTTGAGCGCCTCGCGTAAATACAATCCCGCTCTGGGTATCACCGGGCTGCTGTGCTACAGCAAGGATGTTTTTATGCAGGTTGTTGAGGGCAGCAGGGCGCATGTCAACCGCTTGTACCTGAAGCTTGCGCGCGATCCCCGCCATCATTCGCTGACCTTGCTGTCTTTTCACGAGATAGAGCAGCGCAAGTTCGCCAACTGGAGCATGGCTGAGGTGGCGCTGGACAAGCTGAACGCCTCGCTGATCCTGCGCCATTCGCCGCTGCCGGCGCTGGAGCCGTTCACCATGCCCGGCGCCGGCGCGGAACGCCTGCTGGAGGATCTGGCCGAATCCGGCAGCATCCAGTACCGCTGAGCATTTTCTCATGCGGGCGGCTTGTCGCCGCCCTCGCTTTATGACATCCACGGAAAACAAACCATGTCCCGATTCCGCATCATCGCCGCGCTGGCCCTGCTGGGCGCCGCAGCGGCAGTCCAGGCGGCGCCCGCCGTCAAAACCTTGCCGTCCGGCGTCAAGATCGAGATCCTCGCCGCCGGCAAGGGCGCGACGCCCAAGGCCAGCGACACCGTCAAGGTGAACTACCGCGGCACTTTCAAGGACGGCAAGGAGTTCGATAGCTCCTACAAGAACGGCGGCCCGATCAGCTTCCCGCTGAATCGCGTGATTCCGTGCTGGACCCAGGGCGTCAGCGCGCTCACCGTGGGCAGCAAGGCCAAGCTGTTCTGCCCGGCGGCCACCGCTTACGGCAGCCGCGGCGCGCCGGGCGCGATCCCGCCGAATACCGATCTGTATTTCGAGGTGGAACTGCTGGAAATCCAGAAGTAAGCTCGAGCGATGATAAAAAAAGCCCGCATGCGCGGGCTTTTTTGTTGGCGGGAGGCGTCCGGCGCTCAGGCGGGGAACAGCGCCGCCAGCGGCGCGACGATGCGCTCCAGGTAATCGGCGTCGGTCTGATCGAAGCTGGAGAGCTGGTCCGAATCGATGTCCAGCACCGCGACGACTTTGCCGGCGGCGTCGCGAATGGGCACCACCACTTCGGAGCGGGCGCTGGACGAGCAGGCGATGTGGCCGGGGAAGGCGTCGACGTCGTCGACCAGCAGCGTGCGGTTCTGCGCCCAGGCGCTGCCGCAGACGCCGCGGCCATGCGGGATGCGGGTGCAGGCGATGGGGCCCTGGAACGGCCCCAGCACCAGCTGCTCGCCCTTGACCAGGTAGAAGCCGGTCCAGAGCCAGTCGAAAGTCATCGCCAGCGCGGCGGACAGGTTGGCCAGCGCGGCGACGAGGTCGGTTTCTCCGGCGACGAGCGCGTGAGCTTGCGGCAGCAGCGCCTGGTATTTCTCTTCCTTGCCGCCGTTTTCGACGATCAGATGTTCAGCCATGGGTATTGCTTGTCAGTTGGGTGGGATGTGACAGCATACACGGCTTTGGCAAAAAGAAAACGCCACCCGGGGTGGCGTTGTTCTCGACCGGCGCTGCCGGCGTCACATCATGTGCTGGCCGCCATTCATGGCGATATTGCTGCCGGTGATGAAGCCGGCGTTTTCGGAGCAGAGGAAGCCGACCAGCGCGGCGATTTCTTCCGGCTTGCCCAGCCGGCCCACCGGAATCTGGGCGACGATCTTGCTGCGCACGTCCTCCGGCACCGCCATCACCATTTCGGTGGCGATGTAGCCTGGGGAGATGGTGTTGACCGTCACGCCCTTCTTCGCCACTTCCTGCGCCAGCGCCATGGTGAAACCATGCATGCCGGCCTTGGCGGCGGAGTAGTTGGTCTGGCCGAACTGGCCCTTTTGGCCGTTGATCGACGAGATATTGACGATGCGGCCGAAACCCGCCTCCAGCATGCTGTCCAGCACCGGCTTGGTCATATTGAACACCGAGTCCAGATTGGTGCGGATCACCGCGTCCCAATCGTCTTTGCTCTGCTTCTTGAAGCTGGCGTCGCGGGTGATGCCGGCGTTGTTCACCAGAATGCTGATCGGGCCGATGTCCTTGGCGATGCGGGCGGCGATGTCCTGGCAGGCGGCGAAGTCGGTGACGTCGCATTGGTAGCTGTGGATGTCGTTGAAGCCAAGGCCCTTCATGTCGGCATGCCAGGCTTGCTCGCGGCCCGGTTTGCTATAGGTGGTCACTACGATGTGGCCGGCTTCTGCCAATGCTTTGCAAATGGCGGATCCAATGCCGCCCATGCCGCCGGTGACCAGCGCAATCCTTTTCGTCATGATGCTGACTCCTCTGTCGTTGCCTACGTTTATTCTTCCGTAATGCTCATTCCCTTTTGTTACAGCATATGTAGGCAGCCATAAAAAGTAAATAAAGAGCGTGTGCTCTTTTATTTACAATCTTACCGGCGCTAGCTCTTGAGTCAGCCGTTGCAGCAAGTCCAGCCGATGCCGGCTAATGGCGCCTGTTTCTGCTGCAGCCATGATCGCACAATTCGGCTCTACGCGATGCGTGCAGTTGTGGAAACGACACTGGCCAATATACTGGCGCATCTCCGGGAAATAGTGGATTAAATCCGCTGCTTGCAGGTGCTTTAAGCCAAATTCTTGCAGGCCTGGCGAATCGATCAGGTGACTGCTTTCGTCCAGGTGGTATAGCGCCGCGTGGGTGGTGGTGTGGCGGCCTGAGTCGAGCGCGATGGAGATGTCGCCGATGCGCGCGTTGGCGTCCGGCAGCAGCGCGTTGGTGAGCGTGGACTTGCCCATGCCAGACTGCCCGACCAGCACGCTGGTATGCCCTTGCAGCAAGGGCAGCAGCGGCGAGAAATCCTGCTTGGCCGACAATGTGACCAGTTGGTAACCAAGCTTTACATAGAGTTGCAATTTCGCCAGCAGCGCCGGCGTTTCCGGCAGGTCGCACTTGTTGACCACGATGACGGGTTCGATGTCGCCGGCTTCGGCGGCGATCAGGCAGCGGCCCAGCAGCTCTTCGTTGGGGCTGGGCACGGCGGCGATGACGAACAGGATGCGGCTGACGTTGGCGGCGATCACCTTGGCCTTCCAGTCATCCTGGCGGTAAAGCAGGCTGCTGCGCTCGCGCGAGCGCTCGATCACCGCCTGCTCCTGGTTCTGGATCAGGATGTCGACGAAATCGCCGCAGGCGAAGTCGACGCGCTTGCCGCGGGTGGTGCAATCGTAGGTGCGGCCGTCGGCTTCGACGATGAAACGGCGGCCATGGCTGCGTATGATCTGTCCGGTGCTGGCTGTCATGGGCGGCTGATCAGGGCTTCGGCTTTGGCCGCGCAGATGAAGTCGTTGAGGGTGAGGCCGCCGGCGTCGTGGGTGCTGAAGTTCACCACCGCGCGGTTGTAGTGCACCGACATGTCCGGATGATGGTCTTCGCGATGGGCGATCCAGGCCAGCGCGTTGACGAAGGCCATGGTGTCGTGGAAGTCGGCGAAGCGGAAGGTCTTGCTCAGCTCGATGCCGTCGATTTGCCAGTCCGGCAGGCCGGACAGCAATTGCTTGACGGTGTTTTCCGCCAGCGGGCTTTGGCCGTGTTGCGGGGTGCAGGACAGTTCCAGCAGATTCATGATTGGCTTCCTTTCAGGTGTTGGATGCGCAGCGCGGCGGGCGGGTGCGAATCGTAGAAGGCGGAGTGGATAGGGTCGGGCGTCAGCGTGGCGCCGTTGTCGCGGTACAGCTTCACCAGCGCGCTTTGCAGGTCGGCGGCGCGGGTTTCACCGGCGGCGAAGTCATCGGCCTCGTATTCGTGCTTGCGCGACGAGCGGCTGGACAGCGGCGTCAGCGGGAAGGTGAAGGCGGGAATGGCGATCATGAACAGCAGCAGCGCCATCGCCGTGCTGGGCGCGGTGACGCCGAGGCCGGCGTAGAACCAGGGCGCGTGCAGCAACTGGCCGAGCAGGGCCAGGAACAGCAGCGACAGCGTGAAGGCCACCGCGATGCGCTTGGCGATGTGGCGGCGCTTGTAGTGGCCCAGCTCGTGCGCCAGCACCGCTTCGATCTCGTCGTGGCTCAGCTTTTCCAGCAATGTGTCGTAGAACACGATGCGCTTGCCGGCGCCGAAGCCGGTGAAATAGGCGTTGCTGTGGCTGGAGCGGCGCGAGCCGTCCATCACGTAAACGCCGTTGCTGCGAAAGCCGGTGCGGGCGAGCAGCGCGTCTATCCTCGCCTTCAGCGCCTCGTCCGCCAATGGCCAGAACTTGTTGTACAGCGGCGCGATCAGGATCGGGTACAGCACCAGCCCCAGCAACTGCACCAGGCACAGCACCAGCCACACCCACAGCCACCATGCAGGCCCGGCGATGTCCATCAGCCACAGCACTACCGCCAGCAGCGGCAGGCCGATCAGGATGGAGATGCCGATGCCGCGCAGCTGGTCCAGCAGGTAAAGCCGCGGCGTCATTTTGTTGAAGCCGAAGCGCACTTCGACGCCGAAGGTGCCGTACAGGCTGAGCGGCAGCGATATCAGGCTGCTGAGCACGGTCATGCAGACGATCAGCGCCATGCCGGACAGCAGCGGGGAGGCGAACCACTGCTGGCTGTGGAGGGCCAGCCACTGCAGGCCGCCGCCGAAAGTGAAGGCGGCCGCCAGCGCGGTGTCCACCCAGGCCGACAGCAGGCCGAGCCGTGTTTTGGCGATGGTGTAGTCGGCGGCGTGCCTATGCTGCTCCAGCGTGATATTGTCGCGGAAGGCGGCGGGCACGGCATGGCGGTTGCCGCCGACATGGCGGATGTGGCGCCAGCCCAGCCACAGCTTCAGGCTGAGCGTGGCCGCCAGCGCGATGGCGAAGAGTAGGGAGAATGCCTCTATCATGGGTATCCGTACGGGTATCGGGTTTGCCGCGGAGGCGGCAATGAAGGAAAATGGCAGGGTTTTCTAAAGACTGACTAGTATGGCACAAGATACCAATAACCTCATCTGGCTCGACATGGAAATGACGGGCCTGAATCCTGACTCCGACCGCATCATCGAAGTGGCGATGATCGTCACCGACAGCCATCTGAACGTGGTGGCCGAGTCGCCGGTGCTGGTGGTGCACCAGAGCGACGCCATCCTGGATGGCATGGACGACTGGAACAAGAACACCCACGGCAAGAGCGGCCTGATCGAGAAGGTCAAGAACTCCGCTATCAACGAAGCCGAGGCCGAACAAGTGCTGCTGGCGTTCATGATGCAGTACGTTCCGGAGCGCGGCAGCCCGATGTGCGGCAACACCATCCATCAGGACCGCCGCTTCATGGCGCGCTGGATGCCCAAGCTGGAGGCCTACTTCCACTACCGCAATCTGGATGTTTCCACGCTGAAGGAGCTGTGCAAGCGCTGGAAGCCGGAGGTGGCCAAGGGCGTGGTGAAGCGCGGCAAGCACGAGGCGCTGGCGGACATCCTCGAGTCTATCGAGGAAATGCGCTACTACCGCGAGCACTTCCTCAAGCTTTGAGGCGCGGGGCAACATTGCCTGACAGCGGGGCCGGCGCGGAGTAACGCCGGCCCTTTTGTTCACCAGTTCATCATTCCACTGGCAGAAAACATGGTCGCACATCGCCACGCCGACATAAACGCCACGCCGATCTGGGCCAAGCTGCACCAGCATCAGCGCGCCACCCGCCACATGCATATGCGGGAGCTGTTCGACACCGACCCTCAGCGTTTCCAGCGCTTTTCGCTGGAGTTGGACGGACTGCTGCTCGACTACTCGAAAAACCGCATCACCGAGCGCACGCTGGAATTGCTGTTCGACCTGGCGCAGGCGGCCGACCTGAAAGGCTGGATGGAGCGGATGCGCGCGGGCGAGCGCATCAATGTCAGCGAAGACCGCGCGGTGCTGCACACCGCGCTGCGGCTGCCGGCGGGCGCCGCATTGCAGCTGGACGGCCGCAACGTGACGGCAGAAGTGCATGATGTGCTGGACAGGCTGCGCCGCTTCAGCGACAGCGTGCGCGACGGCGCCTGGCTGGGGTTTTCCGGCCAGAGGATACGCGATGTGGTGAATCTGGGCATAGGCGGTTCCGACCTGGGGCCGCGGGTGGTGCAGGAGGGCTTGGCCGCCTACGCGCATGCCGAACTCAATGTGCATTTCGTGTCCAATGTCGACGGCCAGCACCTGGCGCGCACGCTGGCGCGGCTGGATCCCGCCACCACGCTGTTCATCGTCGCCTCCAAATCGTTCACCACGCCGGAGACGCTGCTCAACGCCCAGGCGGCCAAGGCCTGGTTTCTGCAGGCCGGCAGCGAGGCTGACATCGCGCGCCATTTCGTGGCGGTTTCCACCAACGAGCCGGCGGTGCGCGCCTTCGGCATCGATCCGCAGCAGATGTTCGGCTTCTGGGACTGGGTGGGCGGGCGCTATTCGGTGTGGTCCGCCATCGGCCTGCCGGTGATGATGGCGGTGGGTTACGACAATTTCCGCGCCTTCCTGGACGGCGGCCACGCGATGGACCGCCACTTCTTCGAGGCGCCGTTCTGCGCCAACATGCCGGTGCTGATGGCGCTGATAGGCATCTGGTACAACACTTTCTACCAGGCCCATACCCATGCCATCATGCCTTACGACCACGGCCTGCGCAGCCTGCCGGCCCATATCCAGCAACTGGACATGGAGTCCAACGGCAAGCGGGTGGGGCGTTTCGGCGAGGCGCTGGATTTCGACACCGGGCCGGTGATCTGGGGCGAGGAGGGCGCCAATAGCCAGCACGCTTTCTTCCAGCTGCTGCATCAGGGCACCCGCTTGGTGCCGTGCGACTTCATCCTGCCGCTGAACAGCCACTATCCGGTCGCCAACCAGCACGAGGTGCTGGTGGCCAACTGCCTGGCGCAGACCGAGGCGCTGATGCGCGGCAAGGCCGAAGCCGAAGTGATGCAGGAACTGAGCCACTTGTCCGGCGAAGAACTGGACATGCTGCTGCCGCAGAAGCTGTTCCCCGGCAATCAGCCGTCCAACACGCTGGCGCTGGACCGGCTGACGCCGTACAGCATGGGCATGCTGATGGCGCTGTACGAGCACAAGGTCTTCGTGCAGGGCGTGATCTGGGGCATCAATTCCTTCGATCAATGGGGCGTCGAATACGGCAAGCAGCTGGCGCGGCGCATTTTGCCCGAGTTGTCGGGCGCAGCCGCCGAGCTGTCGCATGACAGCTCCACCAACGGGCTGGTCAAACATTTCAGGGAACGTCATGGCAGATAGCAAACAGTTGGCGGTCGATCTGGGGCTGCTGTTGTCGGCGCGCGGCGAGAGCGTGGCTACCGCCGAGTCGTGCACCGGCGGCTTGATCGCCGCGGCGCTGACCGATGTGCCCGGCAGCTCCGCCTGGTTCAGCCACGGCATCGTCAGCTACGGCAACCAGGCCAAGCAGCAATTGCTAGGCGTGCAGGCCGCGTCGCTGATCGACCATGGCGCGGTCAGCGAAACGGTGGTGCGGGAGATGGCGCAGGGCGGCCAGACGCTGGCGGATTCGGACTGGGCGGTGGCGGTGTCCGGCATCGCCGGGCCGGGCGGCGGCTCGCCGGAAAAGCCGGTGGGCCTGGTCTGGTTCGCGATCGCCCATCCGGGTGGGCAGACCGAGGCCTGGCGCTGCCTGTTCGCCGGCGATCGCGAGGCGGTCAGGCGGCAGGCGGTATGCGAGGCCCTGTCGCAGCTGGAAAAGCGTGTCCGCAGCCATGTCCATCTGGCGTGACGGCGGGGGGCTGGGCGGGCGCGGCAGCCTGCCGGTCCGATTCAGGATTTTGCATATGGGTAGCGAATGGAGTTTTACGCATTTCCGGCGATAGCCTTGTTGTTCGTCGGCATCTTCACCCGCGAGGTGATCGCGCCGGCCTCCCGCAATACCTGCGACCGGCGCTGGCTGGCGTTGGCGTCGATTCTGGGCGCGGCCACGGCGGCGGTGACGCTGGCTGTCGGTTTTCTTTTCGCCGGCTTGATCCGTGAAGTTTCGCTGATCCCGGCGGCGCGCGGCTGGCCGGACATCGCAGTCGGCGCGGCCAGTTTCCTGCTGACCAGTTTCGTCTTCTATTGGTGGCACCGGGCGACGCACGCTTCCGACTGGCTGTGGCGGGTGTTTCACCAGCTGCATCACAGCCCGAAGCGGGTGGAGGCGTTGACCGCGCTCTACGCCCATCCGCTGGATTCCGCGGCGGCGGTGCTGATCAGCGCGTTTTCCAGCTATCTGGTGTTGGGCGCGACGCCAGCGGCAGCCGCCTGGGCGCTATTCTTCACCAGCGTGTTCGATCTGTTCCTGCACAGCGACCTGAAAACGCCGCGTTGGCTGGGATATCTGTTCCAGCGGCCCGAAATGCACACTGTGCACCATGCCTACGGCCACCATGCCCAAAACTACGGCCTGCCGGTTTGGGACTTGCTGTTCGGCACCTGGAGCAATCCGGCGGAGCGGGTGGCGCGGCTGGGTTTCGATGACGATAAGGCGGAGCGGGTGCGCCACATGCTGTTGTTTCGCGATGTCCACAAAAGCGGCGCTGACGACGCCGAACGTTGACGCCGTCGGCGCTCAGTCGTCGTCGGGCTGCACTTTTTTGCGGGCCCTGGGGTGGGCGTTGTCGTAGACCTTGGCCAGGTGCTGGAAGTCCAGCGCGGTGTAGATCTGGGTGCTGGACAGGTTGGCGTGGCCCAGCAGTTCCTGCACCGCGCGCAGGTCGCCCGACGACTGCAGCATGTGCGAGGCGAAGGAGTGGCGCAGCATGTGCGGGTGCACGTGCTGATTGGCGCCGGTCTTGATCGCCCAGTCGCGCAGGCGGTTTTCGATCTGCCGTCCGCCCAATCGCCGCCCGTGGCGGGCGGTGAATAGCGCGCTTTCGCCATCTTGCGCCACCCTTTGCGCCAGCCACTTGTTCAGCCAGCTGGCCGCTTCGGCGCCTATCGGCGTCAGCCGCGTCTTGTTGCCCTTGCCGCGCACGCGCAGCAGATGGTCGGCGAAGTCGACGTCGTCCAGATTCAGCGCCACCGCTTCAGATAGGCGCAGTCCGCAACTATAGATCAACTCGAAAATGGCGCGGTCGCGCACTTCCAGCGCGTCGTCGCCGTCGATGCGGTCCAGCAGTGCGGCGGCGCTGTCCACCGGCAGGGCCTTGGGCAGCAGGCGGTCGCGTTTGGGCGCGTGCAGGCTGGCGGCGGGATTGTCGTCGCGCAGGCCGTTTTGCTGCAGCCAGTGATAGAACTGCCGCCACGACGACAGCCGGCGCGCCAGGGTGCGGCTGCCCAGGCCCTGGGCGTGCAGCTTGGCCAGCGCCCGCTTCAATTCGTTGACGCCGGCGGCGGCCAGCGGCGCCGGCCGCAGCATGGCGGCCAGCAGATTCAGGTCGGCCCGGTAGGCGGACAGCGTGTGGGCGCTGCGCCCGGCTATCGCCAGCTGGTCGATGAAATGCCGGATCGGGTCGTCCATGTCAGTTGCGGCGTCGGGCCATCTGCATCAGGCGCTCGAACAGCTGCAGATCCTGTTCGTTTTTCAGCAGCGCGCCGGCCAGCGGCGGAGGGGCGTTGCGCGCATGGCGGTTTTCCAGCTCGTCGGCGCCGATGTTTTCGCCGCACAGCAGCTTCAGCCAGTCCAGCAGTTCGGAGGTGGTAGGCTTTTTCTTCAGGCCCGGCAGCTCGCGGATGGAGAAGAACACTTCCAGCGCCTGCTTGACCAACTGCTGGCGGATGTCGGGGAAGTGCACGTCGATGATGGACTGCATGGTGTCGGCGTCGGGGAAGCGGATGTAATGGAAGAAGCAGCGGCGCAGGAAGGCGTCCGGCAGCTCTTTCTCGTTGTTGGAGGTGATGATGATGATGGGACGCTGGCGCGCGCGCACGAACTGCTGGGTTTCATGGACGAAGAATTCCATCTGGTCCAGTTCGCGCAGCAGGTCGTTGGGAAACTCGATGTCGGCCTTGTCTATCTCGTCTATCAGCAGCACCGGCGCCTGTTCGGCCTCGAAGGCTTGCCACAGCTTGCCCTTGATGATGTAGTTGGCGATGTCGTGCACTTTGTCGCCGCCCAGCTGGGAGTCGCGCAGCCGCGACACCGCGTCGTATTCGTACAGGCCGTGCTGGGCCTTGGTGGTGGATTTGATCGGCCAGACGATCAGCTCCCGGCCCAGGCTGGCGGCGACCTCTTCAGCCAGCATGGTCTTGCCGGTGCCGGGTTCGCCCTTGATCAACAGCGGGCGTTGCAGGGCGATGGAGGCATTGACGGCCATCATCAGATCGTCGGTGGCGATATAGCGTTCGGTGCCGGTGAAGCGCGTGTTCATTGTCGGTTTCGGTATCTTGGGTGGTGGAATGCAAAAAGCAGCCGCGGGGACTGTGCGCCGCGGCTGCTTCCATTTTTGGGCTCAGCGGGCGAATTCGCGCTCGAGATCGTCGAGAGAGATGCCCCAGCTTTTCATCATGTAGCTGAGCAGAGCCATTTCGCTGTCGCTGATGGTGCCGTCCGACTTGCTGATGTCCATGGCCAGCACGCAGGTCAGGATGCGCTTGCGGTGGTCGCTGACTTCGGACAGCAGGTTGTCGATTCTTTCGCGGTCCAGCAGGCGGATCGCGCCATCGTCGCCGGCTTCGTCCGACACATCGTCGCAGAAGTCGCGCAATACCTGGGCGAACTGTTTGCGCGGCAGGTTGATCAGGTGGTAGACATGCAGCTTTTCCAGCAGCTCAAGCTCGCGCGGGTCCATATTGCCGTCGGTGATCATGAACATGGCCAGGAGTCTGGCCAGCGCCTCTGGGCTGTTGGGCGGGTAGTTTCTCATGGCGCCATTCCTTTTTTCTATTGGCTGAGCTTGCCGGAAAACGCTTCCGGCATGGGGGCGACTTTGCGTGCCTGGTAGTCGAAAAAGACGATACCTGTCTTCAATCTTGCCACTTCTTTGCCAGTGTTGTCATCGACTGCTTGATAAATGAGGTCGAGGCCGTGGCGGCCGATATCCGCGACGCCGATGCGGAAGCGCAGCCGGTCGCCGTGGAAGGCCTCGGCGCGGTAGCAGGCGGCGACGTCGGCGATGACGATGCCGGCTCCCTCCACCGCCAGTTCGCTGGCGTAGCCCAGCTGTTTGAACAGGCGCAGCCTGGCTTCCTGGGCCAGTCTGAGCAGCGCGTCGTTGCCAAGATGTCCGGCGTAGTTGATGTCGCCGATGCGGACTTCCAGCGCGGTGTCGAAAATGAAGCGGGGCGGCAGTTCTATCTGGATGCGGGCCATGGCGGGATCCTGCGGAGGTGGGCTGTGTGGCGGATATGGCCTTTATGTCAAAGGAAGCTAATCTGTGTCAAACGGTACCGGCAAGGGTTTGATAGACTGAAGGTGTAGGCCAAACTCGTAGAGGAGCTGAGCGTCATGTATCAGAGAATCTTTGTGCCTGTCGACGATAGCGACACTTCCAATATGGCGCTGAACGAGGCGTGCAAGCTGGCGAAGGAGTTCGGGTCGTCGATCAGGCTGGTCCACGTGGTGGATCTGGCGCAGTTCGGCTGGGGCGGGACGGAGTTTCTGGACGCCACCGAATTGCAAAAGTCGATCAAGCAAGCCGGCGAGCAGGTGTTGGGACAGGCCGGCGAGCGCGCGAGGGCGCTGGGCGTGGAGCCGGAGTGCAAAATCCTGGAGAGCTGGGGCGACAAGATCGCCGCGGTGTTGTCCGACGACGCCAGCGTCTGGGGCGCGGATCTCTTGGTGATGGGCACCCATGGTCTGGGCGGCCTGATGCACCTGCTGATGGGCAGCGTGGCTGAAGGCGTGCTGAAGGTGGCCGACATGCCGGTGCTGCTGATCCGCAACCCTGGCGATTAGTCAGCAGGCATGGGCGGCGGCGCCTGTCGGCGATTGTTCGACATTCGGAATGTGAAAAAGCCAGCGCGGCGGAGGCCGGGCTGGCTTTTTTGTCGGACCGGATATCAGCCGGCGGTGGCTTCGGCGCCGCCTTCCTGAGCTTCGATCTTGGTGCGAACCGCTTTGCGCAGGCTCTTGTACAGATCGGGGTGGGTCTCTTTCAGGTACTCGACGATCTCGAAGTCTTCGCGGCGTACCTTGGACAGGTCGATCTGCTCGACATGCACCAGGCGCAGCAGTTCGCGCACCGGCTTGGGCATGTTGCGGCCGCTTTCGTAGCGGGAGCCGCCGGATTGGGTGACGCCGATGCGGCTCCAGAATTCTTGCTGGTTCAGGCCAAGCTTGCGGCGGATTTCCCGAGGGTTCGGGATTTTTTCAAACAGTTTCATGAGTGTTCCTCTCGTATCTGAACAAATGGTTCTAGTATTTTTTTAGGACTTCGCCCTGCTTACTAAAAATAGCAAAAAAAATTCAACAGGAATATTTATGATGCAGGGAAATTAGTGAAGTTCCATGAATTTGAAAATTCAACTTTGCTAATGTTAGCGGAATCTTATCGTCAAGGACAATGGGATTTGATGGCGACGTCGTAATTTGGCTGAAAAAGTGTCGCAAATCTGCAATTGAGCTTGGCGGAACTAAAGAGGGGAGGGGTGGCGAGCCTGACCCCCGGCACTTGCACTAAATAACTGTGGCTGCTTCCTTCCGGACCTGACCAGGTTCGCTATCGTGCAATGCGGGGAGGCCCGCCATAGAGAAAACGGATTGTATCCAAAGCCGTGCTAGTTGCCAAGCATTTTTTATGCAGCGCTTTGCCTCCCCGCCGCCGAGCATGATGAGGAGGGCGGCCGCTATTGCCTGCCGGCCACGCCGGGTGCAGACTCTGGAACAGACTCAATAGCCAAGCGCAGGATTGTCTCATGCCTACAGACGCATCCGGATTGCTGTCCGAACTGATCCGCTTCGATACCACCAGCCGTTATTCCAATCTGCAGCTGATAGAGTGGGTGCGGGAATATCTGGCCGGCTTCGGCCTGACAAGCCGCCTGACTTATAATGATGATGGCAGCAAGGCCAATTTGTTCGCGCGCATCGGCGCCGAGGACCTGCCTTTGATCGTGCTGTCCGGCCACACCGACGTGGTGCCGGTGGATGGGCAGGATTGGCATTATCCGCCGTTTGAGCTGACCGCCGGCGGCGATGGCCGCTTGTACGGCCGCGGCAGCGCCGACATGAAAGGCTTCATCGCCTGCGTGCTGGCCCGAGTGCCGGATTTCGTCAGGCTGGCCGCCGAAGGCAAGCTGGCGCAGGGCATAGGCATCGCGCTGTCCTACGACGAGGAGGTGGGCTGCCTGGGCGTGGGGCGCATGATAGACGCGTTGATCGCCGATGGCGTGGATGTCGCCGGCTGCCTGGTGGGAGAGCCGACGTCGATGAAGCCGGTGATCGCGCACAAGGGCATCGCCCACTATCGCTGCGTGGTCAAGGGAAGAGCGGCGCATTCGTCGCTGACGCCGCATGGCGTCAACGCCATCGAGTTCGCCGCCCGCCTGATCACCCATATCCGCAAGCTGGCAGATGCCGAGGCCGCGTTTGGCCACCGGCAGCCGCTGTACGACGTGCCGTTCACCACCATGCAGACTGGTTTGGTGCGCGGCGGCGTCGCCTGCAATATCGTGCCGGCCGATTGCGAGTTCATGTTCGAGTGCCGCTGGTTGCCGGGCGACGACCCGCAGCGGTTGGTGGCATCGGTCGCCGACTACGCCGCCACCTTGGAGCAGGAAATGCAGGCGGTGGCCGGCGAGGCGCAGATTCGCATCGAGCCGGTGGTATACAGCCCCGCTTTCGAGTCCGACCCGTCGTCGTCCATCCGGCGCTACGTCGTCAGCCTGTGCGGCTGCGAAGGCGGCGCCGGCGTCGCCTACACCACCGAAGCGGGTCTGTTCAGCCAGGCCGGCATGCCTTGCGTGGTGCTGGGGCCGGGCTCGATCGAGCAGGCGCACCGGCCGGACGAGTTTATCGAGGTGGCGCAGTTGCAGGCCTGCTATGATTGGTTGGGCAGGCTGGCGGACGAGTTGATCCAGCCCAGATAGCTGTAAAAATTGTTTTGCACACATACAAAATAGGCTTCACAATCCACGCCCTGTAGCATCGAAGGTCATGTGAGCCCGCCCGGACGACCTCCGCGCGGGCTCGTTTCATTTGTGGTGGTAGAGAGAACAACAATGAGTGTGGACAAATCCAAATCGGGTGGAGAGGTCAAGCTGAGGGATGGATTCACGTCCAGCTTCGGCGTGCTGGCGGCGACGCTGGGCTCGGCGGTAGGCCTGGGCAATATCTGGAAGTTCCCGTATCTGACCGGCACCAATGGCGGCGCCGGTTTTCTGGTGGTGTACGTGCTGGCCACGCTGCTGGTGGGACTGCCGGTGATGATCTCCGAGATCATGCTGGGCCGCAAGGCCAAGCGCGATGCGGTGACCACGTTGGCCAAACTGGCGCCGGCCGGGCAGCCGTGGTGGCTGGTGGGCGCTTTCGGCGTGTTTGCCGCCTTCCTGATCATGGCTTTCTATTCCGAGGTTGCCGCCTGGGTGTTCGCCTATATTTTCAAGGCGATCGCCGGCGATATCCTGTCCAACGATCCCAAGGTGACGTCCGGCGCCTTCACCGCGCTGATCACGAATCCGGTTCAGTCGCTGCTGTGGCAATGGCTGGTTCTGGGCCTGATCGGCGGCATTCTGCTGATGGGCGTGTCGAAGGGGATCGAAGCGGTCACCAAGAAGCTGATGCCGCTGCTGTTCGCGCTGCTGCTGGTGATAGGCGCGCGCAGCCTGATGTTGCCGGGGGCAAGCCAGGGCCTGGCTTTCCTGTTCACCCCGGACTTCTCCAAGATCACCGCCGGCGTGGTGCTGACCGCGGTGGGTCTGGCTTTCTTCAAGCTGTCCATCGGCATGGGCACCATGATCACCTACGGCAGCTACTTCCGCGACGATCAAGACGTGCCGCTGACCACCTTCCGGGTGATGTGCGCGGATCTGTTCGTGTCGCTGCTGGCCGGCATCGCCATCTTCCCGGCGGTGTTCGCCTTCGGCTTCCAGCCTGCCGCTGGTCCGTCGCTGCTGTTCATCACCATTCCAGCGGTGTTCGCCAGCATGCCGCTGGGACATCTGTTCATGGTGGTGTTCTTCGTGTTGGCCGCCATAGCCGCCACCGGCGCGATGCTGTCTATCCTGGAGGTGCCGGTGTCGGTGGTGAGCGAGCGCTTCGGCATCAGCCGCGTCAAATCCACCATCATCAATCTGTTGCTGTTGGCGTTGGTGGGCGCGGGCTGCGCGCTGTCCAACAGCCTGACCGCCGATATCAAACTGCACGGCATGACGATGTTCGACCTGTTCGACTTCGTCACGTCCAATGTGCTGATGCCGCTGGGCGGGATCTGCCTGTGCCTGTTCACCGGCTGGGTGTGGGGCTACGACCGCTTCCGCGACGCGCTGAGCAATGGCGGCGCGCTGAATAACGCGCGTCTGCTGAAGGCGCTGTTCTTCGTGGTGCGCTTCGTGTCGCCGGTGCTGATCCTGGTGGTGATGCTGAAGGGCTTGAAGGTGATTTGAGGCGGTTTTGCCATGCCCGGCAGCGCGTGCGCGCCGGGCATGGCGCTCAGGAAGGCGTGCCGTCTTCGTCGCCGCTGACTACCGGCGGCGCAACGAAGCCGTTGATGTCGCGGGCGCTTTTTTCCAGCAGCAGGACGATGGCGGTATTGGCCGCGCCGAACAGCCAGCTGGCCAGCAGGAACACCGAATAGGCTGTGAGCTTGTCGGCGAATAGGGCGTTGCCGTGCAAGGTCAGTTCGGCGGGGTCGAAAATCGAGTAAAAAACGGCGGTGGCCGCCACCGCGATGATGAAAGACGGCCAGAACAGCAGGATTCCCTTTTTCATGAAAAGCCTCCGAATATCGGCCTCGGCGCCGGCGCGGAGCGTCCGGGCGCGATGGCCATACTTCTGCTTATGTCATCGGGCCGGCTTTGTCGATGCCGCGCATGCGGCCCTGCCCGTGGGGACAGGCAATCCGTTGTGGGGCGATCGGCATCCGCCATGTTAGACTGTTGTTCGGCTGCGAACTTATTTGCGTTCGAATGGCAACAAGCAAGACTGGATTTTCTTTGGCCGGCTCTGGCAGCCGGCTCATCTGCAAAGCAATGGAGCCTGGTATGACCTCTTCGATCTTCGCCGGTGTGGAACTGGCGCCGCGTGACCCCATTCTCGGTCTCAACGAAGCATTCAATGCGGACGCCCGCGATACCAAGGTCAACCTTGGCGTCGGCGTGTATTCCGACGACAACGGCAAGATTCCGCTGCTGGGCGCGGTCAAGGCCGCCGAGAAAGCCAGGCTGGAAGCGCTGCCGGCGCGCGGCTATCAGCCTATCGAAGGTCCGGCGGCTTACGACAAGGCAGTGCAGAACCTGCTGTTCGGCCAGGATGGCGAGCTGCTCGCCGCCGGCCGCGTGGTGACCGCGCAGGCCTTGGGCGGTACCGGCGCGTTGAAGATCGGGGCGGATTTCCTCAAGCGGCTGAATCCGGCGTCCAAGGTGTACATCAGCGACCCGTCCTGGGAAAACCACCGCGCGCTGTTCGAATCGGCCGGTTTCCAGGTGGAAAATTACCCTTATTATGAGGCGGCCAGCCGCGGCGTGGATTTCGCCGCGATGAAGTCGCATCTGGCGGCGCTGGACGCGGGTTCGGTCATCGTGCTGCACGCCTGCTGCCACAACCCCACCGGGGCGGACATGTCCGCGGCCCAATGGGACGAGGTAGTGGCGGTTTGCCGCGAGCGCGGCCTGGTGCCGTTCCTGGACATGGCTTACCAAGGCTTTGCCGATGGCATCGAAGCCGATGCGCTGGCGGTGCGCCTGTTTGCCGCCTCCGGCATGCAGTTCCTGGTAGCCAGCTCCTTCTCCAAGAGCTTCTCGCTGTACGGCGAGCGCGTGGGCGCGCTATCGATCGTGACGGCAGGCAAGGACGAGTCCGCCCGGGTGCTGTCGCAGCTGAAGCGAGTGATCCGCACCAACTACTCCAATCCGCCGATCCATGGCGCGGCCATCGTCGCCGCGGTGCTGTCCAGCCCGGAACTGCGCCAGCAGTGGGAAGACGAGCTGGCGGGCATGCGCGATCGCATCCGCGCGATGCGCCTGCGGCTGCTGGCGGCGATCAAGGCGCATGGCGCCGCGGTTGACTTCTCCTTCGTCACCGCTCAGCGCGGCATGTTCTCCTATACCGGCCTGAGCGCTGCTCAGGTGGAGCGGCTGCGCGCTGAGTTCGGCATCTACGCGGTGTCCACCGGGCGGATTTGCCTGGCGGCGCTCAATAGCAAGAATGTCGATTACGTGGCGGCGGCAATCGCCGCGGTGATCCGCGATTGATGAGTTTTTGACTCGCGCGCAAGGCCTCGGAAACGCTCCGGGGCCTTATTTTTTGGGGTGCGCGATGCAGCGGAAAAGTAGTTCAAATGCGGATTTGTCATGAATTGAAATGTCAATGGCATTTGCTGTTCGCGGCTGTGACATCCAGGCGAAAGATTGGGTGGCCAAAAGGACAGTTTTGATCTAGCGGCTGCGATATTTTCCTGAGATGGCATTGTCTGCGTCGGTAAATATCCTCATGATGCGTGAAGACATCAGTGAATGTCAGGTTGCAAACCGTCAGCTTCGGCGACGGCGCAATACAAAATAATCCAACAGCTTGTTAGAGGGGAAACCCTCGGGGTAGATGCCATGACTGCGACTTTTCCTGAAGTGCTGGTTCCGCAGGCCATAACTGCGGGTGCTTTTGACGCGGATGATGCCGATGTCCGCAATAACCTTGGCCTCCTTGGCCTGCTTGATGTTTATTCCCGCGACGGCAGCTATCGGCTGACCGTTTCGCTGGAGCCGGTGGATCCGGACAGGCAGCCCAGCTTGTGGGCGCTGGAAGTGGAGATGGAAGTGTGCGCCGACGGCAAGGTCGCGCGCCGCGCCGGGCAGCAGCTGGAGTATTCCGGTTCGACCCCTGGCAGCCATCTGCGCAAGTTGCTGGCCAGCGGCGAGCTGCACGGCTACTTGCTGCAGGGGACGGCCGCCGCGGCTTGATCTGGTTTGAGCTGAAACAAAAAAGCCACTATCGCGAGTGGCTTTTTTGCGTCCATGGATGGGCATGTCAGACGGCGTGTCTCTCGTACAGCGAGCGGAAGGCGTGCATGTATTCCGGCTGCACATAGGGCTTGAGCAGCGCCAGCACCTGCAGCACGCCGCGGTGGCCGGACTCCTCGGTGATCGGCGCCTTGGGGCGGGAGGTCTGCTCGAAAGCGAACCAGAATTTCACCACCAGCCAGATGTTGATGCTGACGCCCTCGATGTCCTCTTCGTCCATCTTCAGCAGTCCCAGGCGGATGAATTCGCGGAAATGCTCGCCGAGGATGTTTTTCAGCTCGGTGTTGACGAACTGGTGGTACTCCGACTGCATCTGCGGATTGCGCGCCAGCATGCCGGGCAGGTCGTAGAACATGAAGCGGAACTGCCACATCGCCAGGAAGGCGGTGTCCAGATAGTTGACCAGATCGTCCACCGTCATCTTGCGGTCTTCCGGCACCGCCAGTCGCTGGTTGATGAACTCGCGATACATGGTGAATATCTGGTAGACGATCTCTTCCTTGTTGCGGAAGTGATAGTAGAGATTGCCCGGGCTGATGCCGAGGTGCGCGGCGATGTGGTTGGTGGTGATGCTGCGCTCGCCCTGTTCGTTGAACAGCTTGAGGCTCTCCTGAATGATGCGGTCGTAGGTCTTGATTCTGGTTTTACTCATGATGCACCGGCTGGTAATGACTTCGCATAGCGCAATTGTATACGATGTTTGGAGTTCTAGCTCTATTTTTTACGATTGGACGACAGGGTAACAGTCGGCCAGGAATTGATGCAGGATGGCTTGCTCGATACGTTGCCGCTCCCGCGCCGGAATGGCGATGCGCAGGATCAACTGGTAGCGCTTTTCGTCGACCGGCTGGATGGAAATGCGCGGCTCCACCGATGGAATGTCGACCAGATAGCGTTTGGCCATGTCCTCCATGTGGCGGCGCGCCACGTCCACGTGCGGCAGGCAGGCGCTTTCCGCCGCGCTCATCAGCATCTGCTCGGCGCGGGCGGGCGGCACTTCATAGGCCAGCGGCACGTTGACGATATGCATCACGTACTCGCCCATGTAGTTTTCGCGTATCACCGGGGTGGACAGCAGCAGGCTGTTGGGAAAGGTCAGCGCCCGGCCCGTCATCTGGTGCGAGCTGTGGTTGGGGCCGATTTCCATCACGGTGGTGGACAAGAGGCCGATGTCCACCACGCGGCCGCGAACGGCTCCGATCTCGACGTGATCGCCCAGGCTGTAGCTGTTCGACATCTGCCGCACCACGCCGCCGGACAAGCACATGATCAGCTCCTTGGTGGCCAGGATCAGGGCGGCGGCGAATGCCAGCATGGAGACGGCCAGCGTCTGCAGCTCGTTGGCCCAGATGAAGCCTATGCCCGCCAGGCCGGTGAGAAACAGGCCGTTGCGGGTGTTGATCGACCAGCGGCGGCGCTCCTCGACCGGCACGCCGCTGTTGGCTGCCAGCAGCCGGTCCACCACCACGCGGATGATCAGCAGGGTCAGGATCAACAGCAGCGAGCGGGTGATTTCATGCGAGTAGTTTTCCCGCAGGAAGGCGACCAGGTCGAGGAGGGTGTGCATGGGCTCAGTCGTTCAGCTTGACCGCGTGCTCGCGGGTTTCGTGGAAGACGATGTCCGGCCAGCGTTCCTGCGTCAGCTGCAGGTTGACGCGGTTGGGCGCCAGGTAGGCCAGATTGCCGCCGGCGTCGGTGGCGATGTTCATCTGCAGCGATTTGACGAAATCGTCCAGCTTCTTGCGGTCGTCGCAGGTGAACCAGCGTGCCGACCAGATGCTGGCGGATTCGAAGATGGCGTCGACGCCGTATTCGGCGGCCAGGCGGCTGGCCACCACTTCGAACTGCAGCACGCCCACCGCGCCCAGGATCAGATCGCCGCCGCTATGCGGCTTGAATACTTGCACCGCGCCTTCTTCGCCCAGTTGTTGCAGGCCTTTTTGCAGTTGCTTCAGCTTCAGCGGGTTCTTGATGCGCACCGAGCGGAACATTTCCGGCGCGAAGAAGGGAATGCCGGTGAAGGCCAGCTCTTCGCCTTCGGAGAAGCTGTCGCCGATCTGGATGTTGCCGTGGTTGGGGATGCCGATGATGTCGCCGGCGTAGGCCTCTTCCACGATTTCGCGGTCGTGCGACATGAAAGTCACCACCGAGGAGGCGGCGATGTCGCGGTTCAGCCGCAGATGCTTCATTTTCATCCCGCGCTCGAACTGGCCGGAGCACACGCGCAGGAAGGCGATGCGGTCGCGGTGCTTCGGGTCCATATTGGCCTGGATCTTGAACACGAAGCCGGAGAATTTGCCCTCTTTCGGGTCCACGCTGCGAACGGTGGCGTCGCGCTCTTGCGGCGCCGGCGCCCAGTCGATCAGCGCGTTGAGGATTTCGCGCACGCCGAAGTTGTTGATCGCCGAGCCGAAAAACACCGGAGTGAGGGTGCCGGCCAGGAATTCGTCCAGGCTCCACTCATTGGAGGCGCCCTTGACCAGCTCGATCTCCATGCGCAGCTGTTCCATTTCCAACGGGAACAGTTCGTCCAGGCGCGGGTTGTCTATGCCCTGGATCACCTCGATGTCGGATACCAGCTTCTCCGCGCCGGCCTCGAACAGGATCACCGCGTCGTTCAGCAGGCTGTATACGCCGCGGAAGGTCTTGCCCATGCCGATCGGCCAGGTGATCGGCGAGCAGCGGATCTTCAGCACGTCTTCCACTTCGTCCAGCAATTCCAGGCTGTCGCGCACTTCGCGGTCGCACTTGTTCATGAAGGTGACGATGGGGGTGTTGCGCAGGCGGCAGACGTTCAACAGCTTGATGGTCTGCTCTTCCACGCCCTTGGCGGCGTCGATCACCATCAGCGCGCTGTCCACCGCGGTCAGCACGCGGTAGGTGTCTTCGGAGAAGTCCTGGTGCCCCGGGGTGTCCAGCAGGTTGACGGTGTGATCGCGGTAGTCGAACTGCATCACCGAAGAAGCCACCGAAATGCCGCGCTGCTTCTCGATCTCCATCCAGTCGGAAGTAGCGAACTTGCCGCCTTTCTTGCCCTTGACCGTGCCGGCCATCTGGATGGCGCCGGAGAACAGCAGCAGCTTTTCCGTCAGCGTGGTTTTACCGGCGTCGGGGTGGGAGATGATGGCGAAGGTGCGGCGATGCGAGACTTCTTCGGCAATGCGGGACAGTTCGGCGGACATGGGCGGCTTGCTTGAAATTCAATAAAGCCGGGTATTTTACCGGACTTGGGGGCTTGAGGAAGTTTTATGTTAATATTTGAGAACGATTATCAATTACAAAAATTTCCGTGATGCAACCAAGAAGCGCCGCAGTACACCCTGGCTCTCCCTCAATCTTTCCATTTTGCTTGTCCGCGATCGCCTTTGGCCTGGCTAGCCACGCCGCCCTGGCAGCGGAGCAGTCCACGCTCGAGACCGTCAAAGTCAGCGCCGAAGCGCTGGTCTTGAGGCCGGCGGCCAGCAAGCTCGCGCAAGAGGAAATCGCCCGCCCGCAGGCGAAATCGCTGGCCGAGGTGCTGGATGCGTTGCCTGGCGTCAACGCCGGCGGCTCGCCGCGTCCCGGCGGACAAACCATCAACGTCTGGGGCTTTGGCGACGTGGAGCAAGTGCAAGTGTATCTGGACGGAGCCGGGCAGGGCTTCGACAAATACCAGCAGGGCACCTCTTTCGTCGATCCGGAGCTGCTGGGCTCGGTGGAGGTGATCAAGGGCGGCCATTCGCCGTTTTACGGCAACGGCGCCTTCGGCGGCGTGGTGAAGGCGGAAACCAAGACCGTCAATGAACTGCTGTTGCCGGGGCGCAGCGTGGGCGGCTTCGCCAAGCTGGGCTATCAGGATAATGGCCACCGCTTCAGCCAGTCGCTGGCGGCGTATGCCGGCGGCGCCGGCCAGCCAGCCGACATCCTGGCCTATGTCACGCACAGCAAGGGAGGCGACGGCACGCAGCCGGACGGCACGCCTTACCGCTTCTCCGGCGGCGAGCAGCAAGGCGGCATGCTGAAGCTGGGCTGGCGGCCCGCCGACGGCCATAGCCTGAAACTCGGTTTTGTGCGCCAGGACGACGAGCTGCGCACGCCGTGGGCGGCCCGGCGCGGCGACATCCCGGCGCCCAGCGCTTACGATATCGCCAAGTACGGCCTGGAGGAGGCCTGGCTGCGCAAAACCGTGTGGCGCGAGCAGACGGTGGAGTCGATGACCGCCGACTGGAGCTATGTCAGCAGCGATCTGCCCTGGCTGGATCTGCGGCTCAGCTACGCGCAGTCGCGGCGCTTCCAGCATGACACCCGGCCGGACGGGGTGAACAGCTCGGCCTTCGATTCGCAGTTCGGCAAGGAAAGCTGGGTCAGCCAGCGCGATAAACAGTGGGAGCTGCGCAATGTGGCCAACCTGGGCGAAGGCTGGTCCAGCCAGCAGGTGACGGTCGGCGTCGCCTGGTCGCGCAAGGATCGCGACGCCATCGCCTACATGCCGAGCAAGGCCAGGGATCCCAGTTACAACTACGGGCTGATGAACCCGCGCTATTCGCCGCCGGGCAGCGAAACCATGCAGTCGGCCTACTGGGTGCACGAATGGAGGCCGCTGGACGGCTTCAGCCTGACGCCGTCGCTGCGTTACGACCATATCGAGGTGCGCGGCAGGCAGAACCTGGCGCCCACCTACAACAATCCGGCCAAGGGCCACGACTACAGCGCGCTGGCGTTCGCCGGCTGGTCGCCGCGGCTGGCCGCCAGTTGGCGTTTCCTGCCGCGCTGGACGCTGGACGCCGGCTATGCCCACACTTGGCGCGCGCCGAACGCCGATGAAGTTTACGACGTGCAGACGCTGGGCAGCACCACCGCCAGCAGCCGCCAGCTGCGGCCGGAAAAGCTGAAAGCGCTGAAGTTGGGCCTGGCTTACGACGGCGGCGGCGTGCTGGCCGCGGGCGACAAGCTGTCGGCCAGCCTCGCCTGGTTCCGCCAGGATGTCACCGACGCCATCGGCCAGCGCATCGGCCCGAACCGCGGCGACGCGCCCGGCGCGCCGCTGCCGGCGGTGATCGGTTTTTACCGCAACCTGCCGGGTTATGTGATTCGCGGTTTCGAATTCGACAGCCGCTACCAGTGGCGCGGCGCTTTCGCCAGTTTGTCTTTGTCCTCCGTCGTCGGCGAGCGCCGCCACAGCTTGCGCGACCCGTGGGGCAAGGACGAGCCGATGGTGGACATCCCGCCGCGCAAGGCGGTGCTGACCGCCGGCTATACCTTCGCGCCGGCGGGGCTGACGCTGGGCGCGCAGGGCAAGTTCGTCCGCGCGCAGGACCGGGTGCCGCAAAACGTCAACCCGGAGGCCGTCGGCTACGCCTATCCGGCCCAGCATGGTTACGCGCTGGCCGGGTTGTTCGCGGTGTGGCAGCCGGCGACGGCCGGGCTGAAGGGCATGGAGGTGAGGCTGGCGGTGGACAATCTGTTCAACCGCAGCTACCAGCCTTACCTGACCGAAGGCGCGGAAGGCATGGGGCGCGCCATCCGCAGCAGCGTGTCCTGGCGTTTCTGAGCGCATCGCGCAATCTTCGCAAACCGGCCCCAGGCCGGTTTTTTTATGGCGGCGGCGGATTGGAAAACGGCCAGTCGGCTACAATATCGTCCAAACGACAATTCAAACCAAGGAGGCTTGCCGTGTTCACCGGTATCGTCCAGGGCGTGGCCGAAGTGGTCGCCATCGAGGAAAAACAGGATTTCCGCACTCATATCGTCCGCTTGCCGCAGGCGATGCTGCCCGGCCTGCAGCTTGGCGCCTCCGTCGCCCATAACGGCTGTTGTCTGACCGTCACCCAAGTCGACGGCGATCGGGTGCATTTCGACCTGATGCGCGAGACGCTGCGCATCACCAATCTGGGCGAGCTCAAGACCGGCGACGCGGTCAACGTCGAGCGCGCCGCGCGCTTCGGCGACGACATCGGCGGCCACGCGATGTCCGGCCACGTGATGGGCCTGGCTGAGGTCGTCGAGGTGATCGAATCCCCCAATAACCGCACAATCTGGTTCGAGTTGCCCGCCGGGCTGGAAAAATACGTGTTCGCCAAAGGCTATATCGGCATAGACGGCATCAGCCTCACCGTGGGCGCGGTGGAGGGGCGGCGCTTCTGCGTGCACCTGATTCCTGAAACGCTGACGCGCACCAATATCGCCGCCCGCCGGCCCGGCGCGCGCATCAATATCGAGATAGACCCGCAAACCCAGGCCATCGTCGACACTGTCGAGCGGGTGCTGGCGCAGCGCGGCCAGGCATGATTTTGCGGGATTTGCCGGTGGTGGCGTCGTGGAGCGGCGGCAAGGACAGCTGCCTCGCGCTGTGGCGCGCGGTCCAGGCCGGCGCCAGGCCGCAGGCGCTGCTGACCATGCTGGACGAGACGGGCGAGCGCTCCCGCTCGCACGGGGCGCGGCCCGAGGTGCTGGCGTTGCAGGCCGATGCGCTGGGCTTGCCGCAGCGGTTGGGGCGCGCGAGCTGGAATGATTACCGCGAGGTGTTCGTCGAGCGGCTGCGGGCCGCCGCGGCGGACGGCGCGCGCGCGGTGGTGTTCGGCGACATCGACCTCGCCGCGCATCGCGAATGGGAAGAGGGCGTCTGCGCCGAGGCGGGCCTTGAAGCGATCCTGCCCTTGTGGCAGCAAGCCCGCGCCGATCTGGTGCGGGAATTCGTCGCGGCGGGCTTCGTCGCCCGCATCGTGATGGTCAATGCCGCGCTGGCGGACGAGAAGTGGCTGGGGCGGATTGTCGACGCCCGGCTGATTGCAGAGATGCTGGCCGAAGGGGTGGATCCCTGCGGCGAGGCGGGAGAGTTTCATACCCTGGTGGTGGACGGGCCGCTGTTCGCCCGGCCGCTGGCGCTGCGCGACGGCGCGGTCGCCCATCTGGGCGACTATCGCGCCCTGGATTTATTGCCCGCGTGAGACGGGCAGACTGAACAAAGGAAGAAGCATGGCCATTTCTCCGATTCAAGACATCATCGCCGACATTAAGGCCGGCAAGATGGTGGTGCTGATGGATGCCGAAGACCGCGAGAACGAGGGCGACCTGGTGATGGCGGCCGAATTCGTCACGCCGGAGGCGATCAATTTCATGGCCAAGCACGGCCGCGGCCTGATTTGCCTGACGCTGAGCGAAGAGCGTTGCAAGCTGCTGAACCTGCCGATGATGGCGACCAACAACGGCACCAGCTTCGGCACCAACTTCACCGTATCGGTGGAGGCCGCTGAGGGCGTGACCACCGGCATTTCCGCCGCTGACCGCGCCCATACCATCCAGACCGCGGTGGCGAGGCTGGCCAAGGCCAGCGACTTGGTGCAGCCCGGCCACGTGTTTCCGCTGAAGGCGCAGAACGGCGGCGTGCTGATCCGCGCCGGCCATACCGAGGCCGGCTGCGACCTGGCGATGCTGGCCGGCGTGGAGCCGGCCGGCGTGATCTGCGAGATCATGAACGACGACGGCACCATGGCGCGCTTGCCGGAGCTGATCGAGTTCGCCAAGCAGCACGGTTTGAAGATAGGCACCATCGCCGACTTGATCCAGTACCGCAGCCGCACCGAGTCGCTGGTGGAAAAGGTGGGCGAGCGTCCGGTGGAGACGCCGTTCGGCAGCTTCGACCTGCATGTGTTCCGCGACATCACCACCTCCGCCACCCATCTGGCGCTGAGCAAAGGCAAGATCCGCGCCGACAAGGAAACCCTGGTGCGCGTGCACGAGCCGCTGTCGGTGATAGACGTGCTGGCGCCGCTGTGCAGCCACCACAGCTGGACCGTGCCCAACGCGCTGGAAACCATGGAGGAGACCGGCGGCGGCGTGATGATCCTGCTGTATCGCGATGAAACCGGCCAGGATCTGGCCGAGCGTGCGCTGGGTCAGGAGGCGGCGCGGCAGAAGTGGGACAGCAAGACTTTCGGCATCGGCGCGCAAATGCTCAAGGCGCTGGGCGTGGGCAAGATGAAACTGATGTCCAGCCCGGTGAGCCTGCCGTCGATGGCCGGCTTCGAGCTGGAAGTCACCGGCTTCTGCCAGCCCGGACATTTTCACGTGGATGGCCAGGGCGGCCCAGGCGTGGCCTAAATGCGGCAATTACGTTACAATTGCCGGCTTTCCTTAGTGTTTTCGCCGCGAGGACAAACCAATGCTTGATGCAATCCAGTGTATTGAACCCAATTTTTCCGGCAAGGGCCTGAAAGTCGGCATCGTGATGGCGCGTTTCAACACGCCGGTGTGCCATGGCCTGCGCGACGCTTGTCTCGCCGAGCTGGAGAAGCTGGGCGTGGCCGCTGGCGACATCACCCTGGCCACCGTGCCGGGTGCGCTGGAAGTTCCGCTGGTGCTGCAAACCATGGCCCAGACCGAGCGCTTTGACGCGCTGGTGGCCCTGGGCGCGGTGATCCGCGGCGAAACCTATCATTTCGAGCTGGTATCGAACGAATCCGGCGCCGGCGTCACCCGCGTCGGCCTGGACTTCGATATTCCGGTAGCCAATGCCATTCTCACCACCGAGAACGACGAGCAGGCGGAAGTCCGCATGCAGGAGAAGGGGGCGGACGCCGCTCGCGTCGCGGTGGAAATGGCCAATCTGCACAAGACGCTGCGCGGCTGAATTCCCGCCGCCAGCCATCCGTGGGAAGCGGTCGCCGCGCGCGCCGCTTCCCTTGCTCTTTTGAGGAATCGCCACCATGAAAACCGCCCGCCGCCGCGCCCGCGAATTCGCCGTACAAGGCATTTACGAGTGGGAACTGAACCAGGACCGCCCGGCCTCGCTGATCGAGAAGCATCTGCGCGAGAACGAATACTTCGCCAAGGCCGATGAGGCGCTGTTCCGCAACATCCTGTACGGCGTACTGAAGGATGTGTCCACGCTGTCCGCCCAGATCGGCCGCTACTACGAGCGCGCCGAGGACGAAGTCAGCCCGGTGGAGCGCGCCGTGCTGCTGATGGCCGCGCTGGAACTGACGCAAAGCCCGGAAACCCCGTATCCGGTCATCATCAACGAAGCCATCGAGATCACCAAAACCTTTGGCGGCACCGATGGTCACAAATTCGTCAACGGCGTGCTGGACAAGCTGGCCGCCGACGTTCGCGGCGACGAAGTCCTGGCGCAGAAACAGCGCCGCAAGCAGGATTGATCGTTCCGCCCGCCCTTGGGTCGGCCGGAATCCACGACACCCGCTGCTGGCGGGTGTTTTTGCGTGAGGGGTCATGAACGAGTTCGAACTGATAGCCCGCCATTTCCAGCGTCCGGCGCCGTCGGCGCTGCTGGGCGTCGGCGACGACGCCGCCATCGTGCGGCCGACGCCCGGCTGCGACCTGCACATGTCGGTGGACATGCTGGTCGAGGGGCGGCATTTCTTCGCCGACGTGGCGCCGCGCGCGCTGGGCCACAAGACGCTGGCGGTGAACCTGTCGGACATGGCGGCGATGGGCGCGCGGGCGCGCTGGGCGCTGCTGTCCATCGCGCTGCCGAAGGCGGATGAGGCCTGGGTGGCGGAATTCGCCGCCGGCTTTCACGCGCTGGCGCTCGAACATGGCGTGGAGCTGATAGGCGGCGACACCACTTGCGGTCCGTTGACGCTGTCGGTGACCGTGCTGGGCGAGGCGCCGTCCGGGCAGGCGCTGCGCCGCGACGCCGCGCGGCCCGGCGACGATGTCTGGGTGTCCGGCGAGCTGGGCCTGGGCGCGCTGGCGGTGCGCCAGCGCCTGGGCTGGCTGACGGTGGACGACGCGGATCTGCTGCAAACGGCGCGGCAGAGGCTGGAATACCCGCAGCCGAGGCTGGCGCTGGGCCGCCTGCTGTTGCCTGTCGCCCATGCGGCGGCGGACGTGTCCGACGGCCTGATGGCCGACCTGGGCCACATCCTGGCTGCCTCCGGCGTGGCGGCCGAAATCCAGGCCGACGCCTTGCCGTCCGATCCCCGGCTGGAGGCGCTGCGCGCGCGGCATCTCGACTGCCTGGCTGCCGGCGGCGACGATTACGAACTGGTGTTCACCGCGCCGCCGCAACGGCGCGCGCAGGTGGAGGCCGCCGGCGCGCAATGCGCTTGCCGGGTCTCCCGCATCGGCCGCATCGTCGAAGGCAGCGGCGGCAAGCTTTTGGACGCCGCCGGCCACCCGATCCCTTTACAGAAAGAAGGCTATGACCACTTCGGCTGATACCCCGCTCATCGTTCCCAATTGGCGTTTCCTGTTGAGCCACCCCGCCCATCTGCTGTCTTTCGGCTTCGGCAGCGGCCTGATGAAGAAAGCTCCCGGCACCTGGGGCACGCTGGTGGCCTATCCCTTGTTCTTCCCGCTGCTGGCGCTGGGGGTGGACGGCTGGTGGCTGATGGCCTTGTGCGCGCCGCTGTTCGCGCTGGGAGTGTACGTGTGCGGCATCACCGGCAAGGCGCTGGGCGTGCACGACTACGGCGGCATCGTCTGGGACGAGGTGGTGGGCATGCTGATGGTGCTGGCTTTCGCGCCGGCTAGTTGGCAGGGCTGGCTGCTGGCCTTCGCGCTGTTTCGCTTGTTCGACATCGTCAAGCCCTGGCCGATCCGTTGGTTCGACCAGCGCGTCGGCGGCGGCTTCGGGGTGATGGTGGATGACGTCATCGCCGCGCTGTTCGCGCTGGCGGCGCAGTGGCTGATCTGGCGCGCCTTGTAAACAGCGGGAATCTAATCCCCGGCGATGTATCAAAGCCGTTACAATTCGGCAATAACAGCAGGTGGCGGCGCTGGCCGGGGTCGCGGCGCCGCCATGACTAAAAACATGCCCAGCCAGGATGCGGGCAGCTTGAAATCGGGGTTTTGATTGTGTGGGTCGTAGTGTTTCTGTTGCTGCTGCTGGCTGCGGCCGGCTGGCTGGTGAAAACCGGCAAGATATCGTTGCCATCGTTGACGAGCAAACTGGACGGGCTGCTGGGGGTGGAAGGCCGGCCTGAGCGTTACGAGCCGGACTACTTCGCCGAGCCGCGCGAGACGCCTCCCGCGCCCGAGGCCGAAGCGGCAATGGCCGCGCGCAGCGAAGACTCGGTAGACGCGCCTGAAATCGAAACGGTTCCGCCGCAGCCCGAACCGCCGCAAGCCCAGGCCGTGCGGCCAGAAATCCGCCTGCCGCGCCGCGTCGCGCCGCCGCCGGAAGCGCCGCGCGAGACCATCGTGCTGCCGCGTCGCCCGGAGCCGCCGGCGCGCGAAGCGCCCGTCGAGCTGCCCAAGCTTGAGCTATCGCGCGAATACCGCAAGAAAACCCGCCTGCCGCCCCGGTCGCGGGAGGACGAGCTGCCGGTCATCGGCCTGTCGGAAATGCAAAGCAATATGCGGCAGGATTTTCGCCGCCGCCAGCGCGCCAGCGGCGTGGCAATGCCGGCAGGCGAGGGCGAGCTGCCGGTGATAGGCAGCCATGAGGTGAGGGAGAAGGTCGCCAGCCTGCATGCCCATCGCCGCGCAGCGCCTCCTGTTCAGCCGTCGTTGCCCAAGGTGGAGCTGGCGCCCATCGTTCGCGCCAATTTACCGCCGGCGGGCAAACCCGCGCCCGCATTCCGCCCCCCCGAGGCGGTCGCGCATCCGCAAGCCGCGGCCATGATTCGGCCTGCCGCCGCGCCGGCGATGCCTGCGGCGGAAACGGCGGCGCGTCCGGTCGCAATGCCAGTCGAAGCGGCCGAGCCGCCTGCGGCGGCGGCGCCTATCCCGCCTTCAGAGCCGCTTGCGGCGGCAGCTGAATCCATTTCCGCGATGGCCCCGCAGCCATGGCCGGTACTCGACAGCGAGACGGCGGCGATGGCCGCGTCCGCGCCGGATGAGCCCGAGCAGACGACAACTGAGCTGACGCGCGAGGCGGCGCCTGTCGCGGCGGCCGAGCCGGCGGCGCAGACCGCGCCGGAATGGCAAGCCGCCGCCGAAGCGGAAGCCGGGTTTGACGCGGAAACCGAGGTTGAGACAGCGGCCGCGGATGACGAGCCCGCGCAAGCCGCCCGCACGCCTTGGCGCTGGCCGCAAACCCGCGAAGTGCTGGTGCAGCAGGAAAACGCCAGGCCGGCCATCGTGCAGCAAACCGTGCTGCAGAGCGAAGCCCTGGCCGCGCCGTCTCTGGCCGCCACCACCGACAAGCTGGCCGCCAATCCCATGCCTTGGGTGCTGATAGACAAGGCAGCCGATGCGCCGCCGCCTGAGCCTAGCCTGCAGGCCGCGGATGCCGAAGCGTCCGAGTCAACAGCCGAGGCGCCGGCCTGGACGGAGCGCGCCGCTTACGACGACTCCATCCTGCCGGGCTTGGAGCTGCTGCGTCCCGCCGATGCCGTCACCGTGGCCTGCAGCCAGGATGAGCTGCTGGAGCGCGGCATCGTCATCGAAGAGAAGTGCGCCGAATTCAAGGTCAAGGTCAGCGTGGTGGATGCTTATGCCGGCCCGGTGATCACCCGTTACGAGGTGGAGCCGGCGGTGGGCGTGCGCGGCAACCAGGTGGTGAACCTGATGAAGGACCTGTCGCGCGCGCTTGGCCTGGCGTCCATCCGCGTGGTGGAGACCATTCCGGGCAAAACCTGCATGGGCCTGGAGCTGCCCAACCCCAAGCGGCAGATGATACGGCTGTCGGAAATCTTCGCCGCCGATGTGTTCCAGCAGCCGGCCTCGCGGCTGACGCTGGCGCTGGGCAAGGACATCACCGGCGAGCCGGTGACGATGGACCTGGCCAAGGCGCCGCACCTGCTGGTGGCCGGCACCACCGGCTCCGGCAAGTCGGTGGGCGTCAACGCGATGATTCTATCGATGTTGTATAAAGCCACGCCGGACGAAGTGCGCTTCATCATGATCGATCCCAAAATGCTGGAGTTGTCGGTCTACAACGATATTCCCCACTTGCTGGCGCCGGTGGTCACAGACATGAAGCTGGCCGCCAACGCGCTGAACTGGTGCGTCGGCGAGATGGAGCGCCGCTACCGGCTGATGAGCTCGCTGGGCGTGCGCAATCTGGCCGGCTACAACCAGAAGGTGCGCGAGGCGGCCGAACAAGGCCAGCGTATTTCAAACCCGTTCAGCCTGACTCCGGAAACGCCGGAGCCGCTCGACAAGCTGCCTTTCATCGTGGTGGTGGTGGACGAGTTCGCCGATCTGATGATGGTGGCCGGCAAGAAGATCGAAGAGCTGATCGCCCGCCTGGCGCAAAAGGCGCGCGCCGCCGGCATCCACCTGATTCTGGCCACCCAGCGGCCGTCGGTGGACGTGATCACCGGCCTGATCAAGGCGAATATCCCGACGCGGATCGCCTTCCAGGTGTCCAGCAAGATAGACAGCCGCACCATTCTGGATCAGATGGGCGCGGAAAGCCTGCTGGGCCAGGGCGATATGCTGTTCCTGCCGCCCGGCACCGGCTATCCGCAGCGGGTGCACGGCGCCTTCGTCACCGATGACGAGGTGCACGCGGTGGTCGAACACCTGAAGCAGTTCGGCGAGCCGGACTATGTGGAAGGCCTGTTGACCGGCGAGAGCGAGGCGGACGAGGCTTCGGCCGACGCCACGGCCAAGGCGCAGGCGGCGACAGAGTCCGACCCCTTGTACGACGAGGCAGTGGAGATCGTGCTGCGCACCCGCAAGCCATCCATCTCCGGCGTGCAGCGCCATCTGCGCATAGGCTACAACCGCGCCGCGCGTTTGATCGAAGAGATGGAAGCGGCGGGCATCGTCAGCGCGATGGAAAGCAACGGCAACCGCACGGTGCTGGTGCCGCAGCGCGATTTCTAGCGCGATCGCGGCCAATGAAAAAAGCGCGCCGCGAGGCGCGCTTTTTTCATGCTTGCAACCGGCCAGGGCTTAGGGCCACAGCTGGCAGTATTCGGTGTTGGCTTCGTAGTTGCCGCTGACCGAGCCGTCGGCGTTGATCTTCTTGACCCAGCCATTGGGCTGGCGGCTGGTCGGCTTGACGCCGCAGTTGCTATGCACCCAGTGGATGCCTACGCCGCTGGTATAGAGTTGGCCGCACAGTTGCAGGCGGTCGCCTGCCTGGATGGTGCTCAGCGGGTAGGGCACGCTCTCGCCTGCGGTGTCGTAGCCGGAGGCGTATACATTGTCCATCGCCACATCGTAGGTGCGGCCGTCCTGGTCGGCGCGCAGACGGACATGGGTGTGGGACAGCTCCACGCCGTTCAGGTCCTGGCCGGATGCGAACTGCGGGCCGGACACCACGGTGCCGGTCAGGTAGCTGCCGGCGGCGGCGCGACAGTCGGATTTGCCATCGGCCAGCGCGGCAAACGATACGCCCAGCAGGCAGGCGGCCATTACGATTGATTTCATCAGTTTCACCCTTGCAGTTTTAGTTTGATGGTTTTAATGCAGGGGCAATTCTAGTCAATCGGGATATTGCGTATGTTTCGGTTTTGAGAATAATTATGTTTTTTGTTTGCTCGGCGTTAACAAGTGTGAATTCACGCGGCCGGCAATGAAAAAACGCGCCGAAGCGCGCTTTTGATCGTATGGCCAGAGCCGTTCAGCGGCGGCGGGACGCCTCGTCGCGGCGAATGCGGATGGGCACCAGCCGGGGCTGCTCTTGTTCCGGGGTGGCCAGCAATTTGGCGACAGCGATGACCGCGGCGACAAGGGCGGCGAAAAGAAGAACTTGCATGGTATGACTCCCCGTAACGGATGAGGCGTGTTTCGGATCAGAATTCTGGCCTCTTGCTTCATTCTGGGCTACAACCTGCTCCAGACTCAAGGGAAAAGTTATGTGCCAACGTTAAATTTTCAAGCGCGGGCGGCAGTTTTTTTCAAATCCCGCATCGCCTGGTCCAGGCCGCCCAGCGTCATCGGCCGCATCCGCTGCGCCATCAATTGCCGCAGCATGGCCACAGACTGGGTGTATTGCCAATGCTCCTCGCCCAGCGGGTTCAACCAGACCGCGTGCTTGAAGTGTGCCAGCAGGCGTTTGAGCCAGGTTTCGCCCGACTCCTCGTTCATGTGCTCGACGCTGCCGCCGGGATAGGCGATCTCATATGGGCTCATGCTGGCGTCGCCGACGAAGATCAGCTTGTAATCGTCGCCGAAGGTGTGGATCAGGTCCCAGGTGGAAAAGCGTTGGCTTTGGCGGCGGTTGTTGTCCTTCCAGACCGATTCGTACACGCAGTTGTGGAAGTAGAAGTACTCCAGATGCTTGAATTCCGACTTCACCGCGGAAAACAGCTCTTCGCAGGCGCGGATGTGATCGTCCATCGAGCCGCCGACGTCGAACAGCACCAGCACCTTCACGCTGTTGCGCAGCTCGCGCTGCATCCTGAGATCCAGCATGCCGGCCTTGCGCGCGGTGGCGGCGATGGTGGCGTCCAGGTCCAGCACTTCCTCGGCGCCGTCGCGGGCGAATTCGCGCAGGCGGCGCAGCGCCAGCTTGATGTTGCGGGTACCCAGCTCCACCTGGTCGTCGAAATTGCGGAATTCGCGCTGGTCCCACACCTTGACCGCTCGGCGGTGGCGCGACTGGTTCTGGCCTATCCGTATGCCTTCCGGATGGTAGCCGAAAGCGCCGAAGGGGCTGGTGCCGCCTGTGCCTATCCATTTGTTGCCGCCCTGATGGCGCTCCTTTTGCTCCTCCAGCCGCTGGCGCAGGGTTTCCATCAGCTTGTCCCAGCCTAGCGCCTGCAGCCGGCGCTTTTCCTCGTCGCTCAGGTATTTCTCAGCCTGCTTGCGCAGCCATTCCTCGGGGATGGCGCGCTGCAGGTCGTCCAGCGCCATTTCCAAGCCGCGGAAGTGCTGGCCGAACACCTGATCGTAGCGGTCGAAGTGCTTTTCGTCCTTGACCAGCGCGGTTCGCGCCAGATAGTAGAAATCGTCCAGGCTGCCGAAGGCGACATGGAGCCGCAAGGCTTCCAGCAGCGTGAGGAATTCTTTCAGGGTGACCGGCAGTCCGGCGTTGCGCAGCGCGTAGAAGAAGTCGATGAACATGATGGACCGGCGAGGTGACAGCGGGTTTGGCGGGTGCTAATCTTGCCTAGAGCCCAGGCTCTAAACATTTGTTTGGCTACTACTAAAAGGATAATACTATGGACGCCATCAAAATGCCCACCCAAGAGGAAGGCTCGCTGCTCGAAGCGTTCGGCCGGCTCAAGTCGATCGCCCAGGCCACGCCCTATCCCGCGCTGGAAATGCGCCGCGCCTGGCTGGGCGCGCTGGAGCGCCTGATACAGGAAAACCGCGAGACGCTGATCGCCGCGGTGAATCAGGATTTCGGCCAGCGCAGCGCGGTGGAGACCCGCCTGGCGGAGCTGTTCCCCTCGCTGGAGGCGATCCGCCACGCCCGCCGGCATCTGAAAGGCTGGATGAAGCCGGAGCGGCGCCGGGTGTCGTTCTGGTTCATGCCGGCGAGCGCCAGCGTGCTGCCGCAGCCGCTGGGCGTGGTGGGCGTGGTGGTGCCGTGGAACTACCCGCTGTTCCTGGCCTTCGGCCCGATCGTCGCGGCGCTGGCGGCGGGCAACCGGGTGATGGTGAAAATGTCCGAATACACGCCGGCCACCGGCGCGTTGCTGAGCGAGCTGGCGCTGCGCTATTTCGGCCGCGACCTGTTGACCGTGGTCAACGGCGGTCCGGAACTGGGCCAGGCGTTCACCCGGCTGCCGTTCGATCATCTGTTGTTCACCGGCTCCACCGCGGTGGGGCGGCACGTGATGCGCGCCGCGGCCGACAATCTGACGCCGGTCACGCTGGAGCTGGGCGGCAAATCGCCGGCGCTGGTGGCGCGGGGGGCCGATCTGCGCCGCAGCGCCGAGGCCATCGTCGCCGGCAAGCTGATGAACGCCGGACAAACCTGCGTGGCTCCCGACTATGTGCTGGTCAACGAAAAGGACTGCGGCCTGCTGCTGGACGAGATCCGCGCCGCCGCGGCGCGCGCCTACCCGACGCTGGCCGACAACCCCGACTACAGCGCCATCATCAACGACCGCCACTACCAGCGCCTGCAAGGCTGGCTGGAGGCGGCGCGCCAGGCCGGCGCCCGCATCGACGCGGTGAATCCGGCCAACGAAAACCTGGCCGCCCGCCGCAAATTCCCGCTGACACTGGTGCAGCGCTGCCCGGACGACTGCGCGCTGATGCAGGAGGAGATTTTCGGCCCCATTCTGCCGATTGTCGCCTACGACAAGTTCGACGAGGCGCTGAGCTACATCAACAAGCGGCCGCGGCCGCTGGCGCTGTATCTGTTCGACAACGATCCGCTGCGGGTGGAGCGGGTGCTCAAGGAAACCGTGTCCGGCGGCGTCAGCGTCAACGACACCTTGCTGCATGTGGTGCAGGACGATCTGCCGTTCGGCGGCGTGGGGCCGTCGGGCATGGGGCATTACCACGCGAAAGAAGGCTTCCTCGCCTTTTCCAAGCTCAAGCCGGTGTTCCGCCAGAGCCGGCTGTCCGGCAGCCGGCTAACCCGGGCGCCTTACGGCCGCATGGTCGAATGGCTGCTCAAGCTGATGCTGCGCCGCTGACATGCCCAGCCGCCGTGAACTGCTGAAAACCGGCGCGCTGGGCGCGGCGGCGCTGTTGTTGGCCGGCTACTGGGCCACGCCGCAGGCCGACCCGCTGGCGCAGCCGGGCGGCGCGGCCACGCTATGGCTGCAGCCGCAGGACGCGGCCATCATCCGCGCGCTGGCGCCGGTGATGCTGGGCCTGGATGGCCTGCCGCTGGAGCAGGTGGCGGCTGGGGTGGACAGGGCGGTGCTGGGTTTGCCGCCGGCGCTGCGCCAGGAGCTGCGGCAGCTGTTCGATCTGCTGCAGAATCGCTGGGCGCGCCGCTGGCTGGCCGGCATCGGCTCGCCTTGGGCTTCGGCCGCGCCGCACGAACTGGAACGCTTTCTGCGGCGCTGGCGCAATAGCCGCTTCCAGCTGAAGCGCAGCGTCTATCAGGCGCTGCACCAATTGATCAACGCCGCCTGGTACGGCAACCCCGCCAGTTGGGCCGCGCTGGGCTATCGCCTGCCGGAAGGCGTGGTGGGGATGCTGCCTTGAGCGGCAAGATCCCCGATCCGATCCGCGCCGGACTGGCCTTGGGCTGGAAAGCGTTCGATGGCGCCGCGCAGGGCCAGGATCTGGCTTGGGATGCCGATGTGGCGATCATCGGCAGCGGCGCGGGCGGCGCGGTGGCGGCCGAGGCGCTGAGCGCAGCCGGTTTGGACGTGCTGATTCTGGAGGAGGGCGGTTTTTACAGTTCCAGCGATTTCCGCATGCTGGAGGCCAAGGCCTATCCGGAGTTGTATCAGGAGTCGGCAGGCCGCCAGACGGCGGACAAGGCCATCAGCATTCTGCAGGGGCGTTCGGTGGGCGGCGGCACCACGGTCAACTGGACCAGCAGCTTCCGCACGCCGCCGGATACCTTGCGCTGGTGGCAGGAGCGCTATGGCCTGGCGTCGCTGACCCCGGAAGCCATGCGGCCCTGGTTTGAAAAGGCGGAGGCCAGGCTGGGCATCGCGCCCTGGGACGGGCAGCCCAACGGCAACAATCTGGTGCTGGAGCGCGGCTGCCAGGCGCTGGGCCTGCGCCACGCCAGGATACGGCGCAATGTGCGCGGCTGCTGGAACCTGGGCTATTGCGGCATGGGGTGCCCGACCAATGCCAAGCAGTCTATGTTGGTCACCTGCATTCCCCAGGCGCTGGAGCACGGCGCGCGGCTGTTGTCGCGGGCCCGCGTCGATCGCTTGCAGGCGAATCAATCCAGCAGCCGGATCGTCCAGGTCCATGGCAGCTTGCTGGCGGCGGACGGGGTCCTGGCGACCGGGCGGCGCTTCGTGGTGCGCGCCCGCCATGTGGTGCTGGCGGCGGGGGCGATAGGCTCTCCCGCCATTCTGTTGCGCAGCGGTTTGGCGGATTCGTCGGGCCAGACCGGCAAGCGCACCTTTCTGCATCCGGTCGCTTTGTGCGCGGCCCAGATGCCGGAATTGATCCAGCCGTTCAACGGCGCGCCGCAAACCGTTTATTCCGACCACTTCATGCATACCCAATCGCTGGACGGGCCGCTGGGCTTCAAGCTGGAGGTGCCGCCCATCCACCCCTTGCTGGCCAGCGTCACCTTTCCCGGCTGGGGAGCCCGGCAGGCGCAACTACTGCGGCAGTTGCCGCATCTGCACGCCACGCTGGCGCTGTTGCGCGACGGTTTCCATCCGGACAGCCAGGGCGGCGAGGTGCGTCTGCGCGGCGACGGCTCGCCGCTGCTGGATTATCCGTTGAACGATGTGATCTGGGATGGGGTGTACCGCAGCTGGCTGGCGATGGCCGAGCTGCAATTCGCCGCCGGCGCCAGCCTGGTGATGCCGCTGCACGAGCGGGCCGAGCCAGTCAGCTCATGGCGGCAGGCGCGGGAGCAGATAGCGGAATTGCCATTGCAGGCCTTGCAGGCCAAGTTGGTCAGCGCGCACGTAATGGGCGGGATGGCGATGAGCGATGATCCCAGCCGCGGCGTGGTGGACGAATACGGCCGGCACTGGCTGTGGCGCAACCTGACCATCATCGACGGCTCGATTTTTCCCACCAGCATAGGGGCCAATCCGCAGCTGTCCATCTATGCCTTCGCCTGGCGCGCCGCCGACGCTCTGATCCGGCAATTGGGGCGGGAGGGCTGAGCTCAGCGCGGCTCGGTTTGTTGGCGCAGCTGTTCGATGGCCACGCTCGCCGCGCTGGCCGCCACGGCGTAGGCGCCGTCATCCAGCGCCTGTTCCGCCTGGCTGAACTGCTGGCGGTTGACCAGGCCGGCGATCTTGGCGGCTTCCAGATGGAGGATGGCGTGGCGGCTAAGGCAAGTCTGGTACACGCTCAGGTGGCCGAAGCGGCTTTGCCCGGGGCCGTGCAGCCACTTGCCCAATTCGCAGCAGTCGTCGCGGCCGATGTTGTCCTCATCCATCCGCTCTTGCATGAAAATCGCCACCCTGAACCGGGTTTCCCATTCCACGTGTTTGAGCAAGGCCTGTTGCAGATCCATCTCTTTTCAACCGGGTTTCATTTGCGCCAAGCGCGCCGTCTGCCTGGCGGCGGCCGGGAAGTTCGAATTCGACAAGCCATTATTGGTGAATGGTGTTGTCAGATATTTTTATAGATAGACTAAGTAAATTCACTTATCAAGAATGAGCGAGCGCGGCCTCGTCGCCGAGGCCGCGCCGTGATGGGCGGCAGGGATCAGCCGCGCGATTCGTCAAGCGGAGGAGCGGTTTCCGTTTCCGCCTGCGGCGCAGACGGCGGCGGCAGGAAGAAGGCCAGCGGCTGCCGCAGGAAGCGCTTGGCCAGCATGGGCACCAGCGGCAGCAGCATGGTGCCGGACAGCTTGCGCGAGCGCAGCGCCACCCACAGCGCCATGAAGAAGCTGACCGCAAGGTTGGTCATGCCGATCAGGGCGACGCCGGCGCAGCCCAGCAGCACCGCGGACAACGGCACCTGGAAGTCCAGCGCCACGCTGGCGAAGGCCAGGTTGGCCGACGAGAAGGTGATGTGGCGGATGTCCAGCGGCAGGCCGAGGATGGTGCCTATCGTGCCGGACAGGAACAGGAATATCCCGGCGATGGCGGCATGCGGCAGGGCCAGGCTGTGTAGCGGGTCGATCTCGTGCAACAGCTTTTGCGCCTTGGCGGCATCCACCACCGGCGCGCCGAACAGCGCGCTCCAGCCCAGCGCGATCAGCGCCGCGGTGGGAATGGCCAGCAGCACATTGCCCATGATGGCGACGAATTGGGTGCGCACCACCTTGGTGATCAGGTCGGCCAGCACTTCCAGCTGCTTCTTGCGGCCGTTCTGCTCGTGCAGCGCCGCCGCCAGGCGGGCTGCGGTCATCGCGGGCTGCTTGGTGGCGATGGTCAGGTGCAGGATCTGCACGATGATGAAGCCGATCGCGTAATTCAGGCCGAAGGCGATGCCTTCCCACAGCAGCGGCAGGTGGCCGCGCGCAAGCATCAGCTTGATCAGCGCCATGAAGCCGACGATGAAGCCGGCGCCCATCGCCGCCTTGCCCATCTTGGCCCAGTCGCGGCGGTCCTCGGCGATGTAGTGCTCGCCATGGCGGCCGGCATGCTCGGTGACTTGCAGCGCCAAGAGCTCGGTGTTGGACTTGAACAGGTCGCGCAGGCTGTACTTGCGGTTTTCGGCGCGGGCGAAGTCCACCAGCAATCGGAATAGCTGGGGCTTTTCCGCCGGGTCGTGCTCGGGCGACAACAGCTCCAGCAGCGCGCGCAGCCGGGCTATGCTTTGCGCCAGCCGCAGGCCGTGGTAAGTGAGGCTGACGGAAATGCCGTAACGGGCGGCGTTTTTGCGCACTTTGCCGAGGATGGCTTCGCACTGCTCCAGCAGCACCAGCACCTGTTTTTCGTCTTCCGGCGGCGGCGTGCCGTCCACCAGCGCCTGGTGGTAGCCATCCACGTAACGCTGCACTTCGGCGTTCAGGTGCATGAAGGGCGAGGCGAAGCGCTCTACTTCGGGGCAGACCCGCACCAGCTCTGGCTCCAGGCCGATGGCGGTGATGCGGGCCGACAGCACTTGCACGGACTCCAGCAATTGCAGTCGGGTCTGGCGCTCGCTGTCCTGGCGCGGCGCTTCGTCCCAGGCCAGAGCGCGCCACAGCGCGTGCCAGGTGGCGTCGGGCACCGCCTCCAGCCACAGATAATCGTGCTTGTGGCTGAACAGCAGGCCGAAGCGGTCGCGCAGCGAGTCGGGATTGTGGGGCATGGGCAGCGCGCGCTCGCCCAGACGGTGCAGCAACGTAGTGCCGAAGCCGTCGTTGGCCAGGATGCCGGCTTCGGTGTAGAGCGGAATCTGGCGGGTTTCCGCCAGCAGCGTGCACAGGGCCAGGCGCAGCGCCTGGCGGTAGTCGGCGTGATGTTCCAGCAGAAAAGACAACGCTTGCAGATTGACGGTGGACTGCTGCGGCGCCTGTCCGTTGCCGGGGCGCAAGGCGGCCACCAGCAAGGCGAGGGTTTCGGTTTTGCCGGGCTCCTGGCAAAGCCGGCGCAGCGAGGATTCCAGGTCGGGAGCGGTGTGTTCTGTCATGTTTTACCAGGTTGGGCGCGCGCTGGCGCGCGGACTTGAGGGGATGCTTGTCATTTTAGGGCATTTGTCCGGCCTGCGGCAGGGGGCGGGGCCGGCCGGAGGCCGCCGCGGGCGATTGACACCTTACTAACCAGTAAGTAGAGTGATTTGATGAGCAATGGTTCCGACAGCAAAAACGACACCCGCAAGCGCATCCTCGACCTGGCCGAGGAGTTGCTGCTGACCCGCGGCTTCAATGGTTTCAGCTACCAGCACATCAGCAGCGCGCTGGGGGTGCGCAACGCGGCCATCCATTACCATTTTCCCAAGAAGAGCGACTTGGGCGTGGCGCTGATCCAGCGCTATCGCCGCCGCTTCCTGCGCTTCACCGAACAGCAGGCGGACTGGGACGCGCCGCGCAGGCTGGAAAGCTATTTCGGCTTGTCGGACCAGTATTACCAGCAGCACAAGCAGATCTGCCCCAGCGGCATACTCAGCACCGAATTCCAGACCTTGCCGGAAGATATGCAGCAGGAGGCGTCCGCTTTCATCGACGAGATGCGGCAGTGGGCGGTCGCCATCGTCAGGCTGGGACGGGATGTCGGCCTGATGCGCTATGCCGGCACGCCGGAAGCGGTGGGCATGATGCTGTTTTCCGCCTTGCAAGGCGGTTTGCAGCTGGCGCGCATCGACGACGGCGCCTTGCCGCTGCTCAAGCAGCAGGTCAGGGTGACGCTGGGCCTGGGCGAATCATGACAACACGAAGAACAGAACTACAGAGGGGTTAAACATGGAATACCGCAAGAACAGCATGAGCCGGATCGCCGACAAGGTGGGCCGCCTGCCGGTGGGCTGGCGCCGCCCGGTGTTGTCGATGATGTTCGGCAAGATCGTGCCCTTCCTCTCCACCGCCGGCTTGCGTTTCGAGGATGTCGGGCACGACAAGCTGACCGTCTCCATCCGCAACCGCAAGAAGGTGCAAAACCACATCCGCGGCGTGCATGCGGCGGCGATGGCCTTGCTGGCGGAAACCTCCACCGGTTTCGTGGTCGGCATGAACATGCCGGACGACAAGCTGATGCTGCTCAAGTCGATGAAGGTGAATTACGTCAAGCGTTCGCAGGGCGATATGCGCGCGGTGGCCAGCCTGACGCCACAGCAGATCCAGCAGATGTACGAGCAGGACAAGGGCGAGGTGCTGGTGGAGGTGTTGGTCACCGACGACTCCGGCGAATCGCCGATCGTCTGTGAAATGTTGTGGGCCTGGATTCCCAAGAAGCGTCCGGAGGCGAGCGCGGCATGATCGACTTGCAAACCCTGACCGTCGAACTGAACGACAAGGTCGCGCTGCTGCGCTTCAATCGCGCGGACAAGGCCAACGCGCTCAATCAGCAAATGTGGCAAGACCTGCGCAGCGCGCTGGACTGGGCCGATGCCGAGAGCGGCGTGCGCGCGGTGGTGCTGGCCGGGCACGGCAAGCATTTCTGTTCCGGCATCGACCTGTCGATGCTGATGGGCCTGCAAGCGCTGATTCAGGATGAGTGCGAAGGCCGCAAACGCGACAAGCTGCGCCGGGTGATCTTGGATCTGCAGGACTGCGTGACCAGCCTGGAGCGCTGCCGCAAGCCGGTGATCGCGGCCATTCAAGGCGCCTGTCTGGGCGGCGGGCTGGATATCGTGCTGGCGGCGGACTTCCGTTTCGCGGCCGAGAGCGCGATGTTCGGCGTGCGCGAGGTGGACATCGGCATGGTGGCGGACGTCGGGTCGCTGCAGCGCCTGCCTCGGGTGGTGGGCGAGGGCGTGGCGCGCGAGCTGGCGCTGACCGGCCGCGACATGGCGGCGCGGGAAGCGCTGGATGTCGGCCTGGTCAACCGCGTGCTGGCGGACGCCGACGCCGTGCTGGCGGCGGCGCTGCAAAGTGCCAGGCTGATCGCCGGCAAGTCGCCGCTGGCGGTGCGCGGCAGCAAGGAAGTGCTGAATTACAGCCGCGACCACAGCGTCGCCGACGGCTTGCAGTTCGTCGCGGGCTGGAATGCGGCGATGCTGATTTCGGAAGACATCCAGAAGGCCGGCATGGCGGCGATGCTGAAGCAGGAAGCCAGCTTCCGCGATTGAGCGGCGCCGCGTTGGCGGCCGGCGTATGGGCATGAAAAAAGAGGCGCCGCTGGCGCCTCTTGCTCATTGCGGGAGGGGGCTTAGTTGCCGCCCACGGTCGACACCACTTCCCACTTGCCGTTCTTCACCTGGTAGACAGTGACGGCGCCGTTCTTGATGTCGCCCTTGTCGTCGAAGGCGATCTTGCCGGTCACGCCGCTGTAGTCGGTTTTGCCGACTTCAGGCAGGTAGGCTTTGGGGTCGGAGGATTTGGCGCGCTTCATCGCATCCACCAGCACCATCACCGCGTCGTATTCGAACGGCGCGTAGATCTGCACGTCGGTGTTGAATTCCTTCTTGAACTTCTCGTCGAAGGCCTTGAAGCCCGGCATCTTGTCGCGCGACACGCCGCAGCTGGACGCGTACTGGCCGTCGGAGGCGTCGCCGGCGAGCTTGATGAATTCCGGGGTCTGCCAGCCGTCGCCGCCCATCAGCTTGGCCTTGATGCCCAGGCGCTGCATCTGCTTGGCCAGCGGGCCGGCTTGCGCGTCCATGCCGCCGTAGAACACCAGGTCGGGTTTGGCCGACTTGATCGAGGTGAGGATGGCGTTGAAATCGGTGGCGGTGTTGTTGGTGAATTCGCGTTTCACCACTTCGGCGCCCTTGGCCTTGACCGCGCCTTCGAACTGGTCGGCCAAGCCCTGGCCGTAGGCGGTGCGGTCATCGATGATGGCGATCTTCTTGGCTTTCAGCTCGCCGGCGGCGAATTCGCCCAGCGCCTTGCCCTGCTGCACGTCGTTGGCGATCACGCGGAAGGTGGTCTTGAAGCCTTGCTTGGTGTAGTCCGGGTTGGTGGCGGACGGCGAGATCTGCGGGATGCCGGCGTCGGAGTAGATCTTGGAGGCCGGGATGGTGGTGCCGGAGTTAAGGTGGCCGACCACGCCGGCCACGCCGGCGTCAACCAGGCGCTGGGCGACCTGGGTGCCGATTTTCGGGTCGCCCTGATCGTCTTCCGACACCAGTTCGAACTTGACCTTCTTGCCGCCGATTTCCACGCCCTGGGCGTTGAGGTCCTCGATGGCCAGCTTGGCGCCGTATTCGTTGTCCTTGCCCAGGTGGGAGATCGGACCCGACATCGGCGAAACCTGGCCGATCTTGACCACAGCGGCGTCGCCGCCGGCGGCTTGCGCCGGAGCGGAGGAGGCCTGTCCCGAGGCCGGCTGCTCCTGCTTGCTGCAGGCAACCATGGCGATGGCTGCGGTAGCGATCAGGCTGAGGCGAGCGTATTTGTTCATTGAGCGTTCCCCTGAATCTTATCTGCGTAGACTTTAGATGATCTCTTTGGTAAACCAACAACACCATTAAGAGGCTGTTAGTTGCAACTGATTATGGTGACCAGTTTGCAAGGGTGTCAATCTGGAAAGACGCTGACCCAATGACTATAGGACCATTATTTACATTTTGCGGCAAACAAGTAAAAAACGGGCGCGCGGCTTGAATGCCCGCGCGCCCGGATGGTCTTTTATCTTGTTGATTTTGAAGAAATAGCGGGTAGTGATGCCGCCTGTGGCCTTAAGGCCTGATGTCAGCTGGATGCCCCTTTTTCACGCGCTCGCGCTTGGCGGGCGCGGCCATCTTCTGCCGGATTTTCCAGCCAGCCGGCAAGATTGTCTTTTACAATTGTCGCAAGTGAGACTATCCATTGCGAGTCTTCATTCAGGCAGGGAATGTAGCGAAATTCGCCACCGCCGCTGCTCAGGAAGGTTTGCTTGCCTTCCATCGCGATTTCTTCCAGGGTTTCCAGGCAGTCGCCGACAAAGCCGGGACAGATGACATCCACCTTGGCGGTTTTCGCCTTGCCCAGCTGTTCCAGCACCTCGCTGGTATAGGGTTTCAGCCATTCGGTGCGGCCGAAGCGGCTCTGGAAACTGATGACATATTGATCGGGCGCGAGACGCAGGGCCTCGGCCAACAGCCGGCCGGTCTTCTGGCATTCGCAGTGATAAGGGTCGCCCTTGTCGCGGGTGAAGCGCGGCACGCCGTGGAAGCTCATTACCAGCTTGTCCGGCTGCTGGCCATATTGCCAGTGCTTGCGCACCTGTGCAGCCAACGCGGCTATATAGCCCGGATTATCGTGGAAATGGCGCACGGTGCGCACTTCCGGCATATTGCGCAGCCGCGTCAGCACGCGGAACGCCTCATCCAGCGCGGTGGCGCTGGATGAGGCCGCGTACTGCGGATACAGCGGCAGCAGCAGCAGCTTTTCCACACCTTGTTCGCGCATCTTGCCTATCACGCTTTCGATGGACGGATTGCCGTAGCGCATCGCGTAATCGACCACCAGTCCCGTCATCCCCATTTCGCCCAGCTGGCCTTTCAGCAACTTGGCCTGGCTGCGAGTGTGCGTCAGCAGCGGCGAGCCATCCTTGGTCCAGATGCTGGCGTATTTGCGGGCCGATTGCTTGGGCCGGGTGTTCAGGATGACGCCGTTGAGGATCAGCCACCACGGCAGACGCGGAATCTCGATCACGCGCGGATCGGACAAAAACTGCTTCAGATAGGGGCGCAGCGCCTGGGCGGTGGGGGCGTCCGGCGTGCCCAGGTTGATCAGCAGCACGCCGGTCTTGGGCGCGTAGTCGTGGCGGAAAGCCGGTTCAGGCAGATAGCGGGGCATGGCCATCCTTTTATTGTGGGGAAGGGACGCCGGCATGGCGGCGTCCGCGGTCTCAGTCTTCTCGGGCCGGGGCCAGCACGGTCCGGTTGCCGTTGCTTTCCATCGCCGACACCAGGCCGGCGGCCTCCATTTGCTCGATCAGCCGCGCGGCGCGGTTGTAGCCTATGCGCAGATGGCGCTGCACCGAGGAGATCGACGCCTTGCGGGTTTTCACCACGATGGCGACGGCTTCGTCGTACAGCGGATCGGCCTCGGCGTCGGACTCGCCATCCAGGCCGCTGGAGCTGGCGCCATCGTCGCCGTCGGCCTGGCCGGTGAGGATGCCTTCGATGTAATCCGGTTCGCCGGTGGTCTTCAGGAATTCCACCACGTGATGGACTTCATCGTCGGAGACGAAGGCGCCGTGCACGCGGTTGGGGTAGCCGGTGCCGGGAGGCAGGAACAGCATGTCGCCCTGGCCTAGCAGCGCTTCCGCGCCCATTTGGTCCAGGATGGTGCGGCTGTCGATCTTGCTGGACACCTGGAAGGCGATCCGCGTCGGGATATTCGCCTTGATCAGGCCGGTGATCACATCCACCGACGGCCGTTGGGTAGCCAGAATCAGATGAATGCCGGCGGCGCGCGCCTTTTGCGCTAGGCGGGCGATCAGCTCTTCGATCTTCTTGCCGGCCACCATCATCAAGTCGGCCAATTCGTCTATCACCACCACCACCAGAGGCAGGGTGTCGAGGGGCTCCGGCGTTTCCGGCGTCAAACTGAACGGATTGGGAATCTTCTCGCCGCTCTTGTCCGCATCTTTGATCTTCTGGTTGAAGCCGGCCAGATTGCGCACGCCCAATTTGGACATCAGCTTGTAGCGCCGCTCCATTTCTCCGACGCACCAGTTCAGCGCGTTGGCCGCTTGCTTCATGTCGGTGACCACCGGCGCCAGCAAGTGCGGAATGCCTTCGTATACCGACAGTTCCAGCATTTTCGGGTCCACCATGATCAGGCGGACTTCCTTGGGCGTGGCCTTGTACAGCAGCGACAGGATCATCGCGTTGATCGCCACCGATTTGCCGGAGCCGGTGGTGCCGGCCACCAGCACGTGCGGCATCTTGGCCAGGTCGGCCGAAACTGGCTGGCCGGCGATGTCCTTGCCAAAGGCGATGGTGAGCTTGGACGCCATGTTCTGATAGCTGTCGGAGCCGATGATCTCGGTCAGCCGCACGATCTGGCGCTTGGGGTTGGGCAGCTCCAGGCCCATATAGGTTTTGCCGGGTATGGTTTCCACCACGCGGATGGAAACCAGCGACAGCGCGCGCGCCAGGTCCTTCATCAGGTTGACGATTTGCGCGCCCTTGACGCCGACCGCGGGCTCTATCTCGTAGCGGGTGATCACCGGACCCGGGTAGGCGGCGATCACTTTGACGTCGACGCCGAAGTCGGCCAGCTTGCGCTCGATCAGGCGCGAGGTGTATTCCACGGTGTCCTGTGATACCGGCTCCTGCTGCTCCTTGGCAGCATCCAGCAGAGTCAGGCCGGGCAGGGCGGCGTCCTTGGGGTCGGCGAACAGAGATTGCTGCACCGGCTTTTGGGCCTTGGCCGACACTGGCACCTCCAGCACCGGCGGCTCGATGCGCACCGGCGTGGTTTCCTCGATTTTCTTCTTGGCGACGGAAACCTTCTCTTCGCGCTTCTGCGCGGTTTCCTTGCCGATTTCGCGGTCCTTTTTCGCCTGCCAGCCATTCCATAGCCGGATGGCACCGTCTTCCAGCGCCGCGCCGATGCGCTCCATCAGGTCCAGCCAGGAGAGGCCAGTGAACAGGGAAAATCCTATAGCAGACAATACGCCCAGCAGCAGATAGGCGCCGGACAGCCCCAGGCCGTGGGCGATGCCCTTGCCGATGAAGTGGCCGAGCATGCCGCCGGCCTCCAGCGGCAGCGTCACCGCCTTGCCTTCCAGCACGATGGCCTCGAAGCTGGCGCTGGATAGCAGCAGCAGGAAGAAGCCGCCGACCGCGGCCATCGTGATTGGGCTGAACTTGAAACCCAGCGATTCCATGCGGCGGTAGCCCCAGCCTATCGCCACCAGGCAGAACACCACCAGCCACCAGGCGGAAAGGCCGAAGATGTATAGCAGCATGTCCGACAGCCAGGCGCCGAAAGCGCCGCCGTAGTTGCGCACGGTGGGGTCGGAAGAGCTATGCGACCATGAAGGGTCTTGCGGAGAGTAGCTGGCCAATACCAGCACAAGATACACCGCGGCCACCGCCATCAGCAGCCACCATGCCTCGCGCAGCAGGGCGGCCAGCTGCGGCGGCAGCGGCGTCTGGTTATTCTTGACTACGGCTTTGCGCTTGAAAAATCGCATTTACGATTGCAACCTGTTGAATTTTATAGAAATCTTTGTTTTTGTGGCATTCGGGCGTGCATGGCTAACTGATGATTTTTGTGAGGATTATGCACATGATAATACTGTCTTCTGAATGGTCATAAGTCTACCACGGCGGCGGAATTGTGTTGATGAATAGCGATTGCTATCAACTTGCATCATGCTGCGCCAAAGAGTTGGGCAGATGAAGTGGCGGGATATTGTTCGGCAAAAAAGGTGATATGACGGAGTGTTGCGCGGTGTCGGCCCTTTGATTGATAGCCTGCATGCCATCGAATGGAAAAACCGGTTATGTAGCTAGTATAAGGCATGCAAACACCCCGCGTGAGCGGGGTGTTTCGGTGCGAGCCAGCTTAGCTCGGAAGGATCCGGTATTGCAAGCGATCAATCAGCCCGCCGCTGCTGATGCCGGTAAACGTAATTTGACACCCGTCCATCGCCTCCAGCGTAGCCGAGTTGGCGTTGAAGTTGCCGACTTTCTTTATCGATCCGGAAAGATCAAATTCCAGATAGCTGACAACCATATAGCCTTGATTGGTTCTGGCCTGCATCTTTTTTAGAATAACAACGCCATCATTGGGCATGGTTACCGTCAAGGATTGCAGGCCTTTGGTGTTGCCGCCATAGGAAGTGCTGCCGACAGTAATATTCACTAGCGCGTCACCCCAATAGAAGGTGACCTGGCTGCCTGACATGTTGACACCTTGGAGAGCGCCGCCGGCGCCGCCAAACGTTTGCTTGATTTCGGCCATGATACTTTCCTTTTAAGGTGCTGATTTAATATCGGTGAAATTCAATGGCTATTGCCAAAATAAATATAGGAGAAGGCGTGTGCGGCAGACCTGTCCTTTGGGTTGGTATTTGGCCATCAGTCCTTGGTTGGTGATGCCGGCGTCGAGCCAATGAGCAAGGAGCTTGTCTAGGCGCTGAAGGGGGATGTTTCTGTCGGGCGCCGATGTCGATCGCTCTTTTGTATTGGAGAGTCTGCTGGATGGAATGAATTAACCCTATTAGGTTTAGTGGTATGGATTCATTGTCTGATTGAACTCGGAGGGGCGCCTGTTGCCAAACATTGGGTGTGGATGGCTACAAAGAGAGGCGGCTGGAGGCGAGTTTTCCCATGGTGTGTGATGCGATGAGCCTGGTTGAAGCCTTGGCGCAACTCGATACGTTCTTGTATGAATGGAAAAGGGAGAGGCTTGTTCGTCAACTTTGGTTTGAATAATCGCTGTTTCTTGTTCGGTGTATTGTTTGGCGGGCTTGTTTAAGACGACCCTGCCGGTCATTGAAAAACAGCGTCAACGTGAGAGTGCGCTACCTATCTGGTGATAGGTTTGTGCGCGCGCTGACCGCAGGAATGCCGGCCGGGCAATCTCTGGCCATGGTTTGGCGATGGCGTCCGCGGATTTTGGCCGGCTTGCGTGGGGAAAATCCTGCTTGGGAATCGTTATGGTGCGATCATGTGCCATGATCCTGGTGGATCATGGCCTGATCTTATCGGGGATGCAGCGCGCCCAGCACGCGAGGCCCCTGCGCGCCGGTGACGGCAGGCAGGTTTCCGGCTTGGCGCTGGTTGAAGCGCCAGCCCAGCCAGGCGAAGGCGATGGCTTCTATCAGCTGGGCCGGCAGCCCGAGCGCCTCCACCGGCTCGATGTTCTGGCCGGCTAGCAGGCGCGCCAGCTCGGCCAGCAGCGCGCCGTTGCGCGCACCGCCGCCGCAGACGTAGACCGCCTGGTTGTCCGGGCAATGCCGCAGGATGGCGTCGGCGATGCAGCTGGCGCTGAAGGCCAGCAGGGTGGCCTGCACGTCGGCCGGAGCCAGCGTTTGCGGCTGACGCGCCAGTTGCCGGGCCAGCCAGTCGTCGTCGAACAGGTCGCGGCCGGTGCTCTTGGGCGGAGCCTCGCGCAGATAAGGTTCGGCCAGCATGCTTTGCAGCAGCGGCGGATCTACCCGGCCGCTGGCCGCCCAGCGGCCGTCGTCGTCGTAGGGCTGGCCGGTGTGGCGCAGGCACCAGGCGTCCATCAGCATATTGCCGGGGCCGCAGTCGAAGCCTATGGCTTCCCGGCCCGGATGCAGGCGCGCCAGATTGCTGATGCCGCCGATGTTGAGGATCACCCGACGTTCGCGCTCGCTGGAGAACACGCATTGCTGGAAGGCGGGCACCAGCGGCGCGCCATGGCCGCCGGCGGCCACGTCGCGGCTGCGGAAGTCGGCGATCACGTCGATGCCGGAGAGCTCCGCCAGCCGCGACATATTGCCCAGCTGTATGGTGTAGCCAGCGTGCGGGGCGTGGCGTATGGTCTGGCCGTGGCAGGCTATCGCGCGGATGTCGGCGGGCGCGTGGCCGCTGCGGGAGAGCAGCTCGGCGGCGGCGCGGGCGTAGATTTCCGCCAGCCGGTTGGCCAGCCGCGCGCTGCGGTGCAGTTCGTCGTCGCCGCGCGGCTGCAGCGCCAGCACTTCTGCCTTCACTTCGTCCGGATAGGGCAGCGCGTGCTCCGCCAGCAACTCCGGGCGGCCTTCGGCGTCGAAACGCGCCAGCACGGCGTCTACGCCGTCCAGGCTGGTGCCGGACATCATACCAATATATAGCTCGCTCATCAGTCGACCTGCGCTACGTTGACCGGGATATTCTGCAGCAACTGCAGCCTGGCGCTCAACTGCGCGCGCTTGGCGCCGAACTGGGCCAGCTGGGTCTTGCCCAGGTCCGGCGCTTGCAGCGCGTTGGTGGCCGGGTCTACCGGCTGGTCGTTGATCCTCACTTCGAAGTGCAGATGCGGGCCGGTGGCTCGGCCGGTGCTGCCTACGTAGCCGAGAATGTCGCCAGCCTTGACTTTGCCGCCCGCGCGCACGCCCTTGCCGAAGGCGCTCATGTGCGCGTACAGCGTGGACAGCTTGCTGTTGTGGCGGATCATCACCATGTTGCCGTAGCCGTTCTCGCGCTGGACTTTCACCAGCTCGCCGTCGGCCGGCGCCACGATGGGCGTGCCGGCGCTGGCGGCGTAATCTATGCCGGAGTGCATGCGCAGCGCGTGCAGCACCGGGTGCATGCGCAGGCCGAAGCCCGAGCTGATGCGCGCGCCGGCCACCGGCTGGCGGCTGAAGCCTTTCTTCACCGGGCGGCCGGCGGCGTCGTAGTAGGCGCCGCTTTCGCTGTCATGGGCGAAGTAAAACGCCTGATGCAGTTTGCCCTGGCGTTCGATCGACACCGCCAGCAGATTGCCGCTGGCGATGGAAGCGCCGGCGTACACCATGGTTTCGTACACCAGATTGATGCGGTCGCCGCGTTTCAGGCTGGAGAGTTCGAACTGATCGGCGAAAACTTCGGACAGCTGGTTGCGGATGTCCGCCGGCACGCGAGCGGCGGTCAATTCGGCGGCGGCGCTTCTCTTCAGTGTGATCGAGCGCACGGTTTCCACGCTTTCGGCCGCCACCGGGTCGGCGCTGGCCTGCCATTTGCCGTCGCGCTTCTCCAGCGCCACCAGCACCTGTTCGCCGTTGTCGTCATCCTGCAGGAAGCGCAAGCCGAACAGCTCGCCGGCGTCGTTGGTTTGCACCGTCAGCGTGGCGCCCACCTTGAGCTTGAGCAGGTCCTTCGCCAGCGGACTGGTGTACAGGAAGGCGTTGGCCTCCTTGTCGCGCACGCCGACGCGGTTGAGCACGCGCGCCACGGTGTCGCCGCGCTTGATGCTTTCATCGCGCCAGTAGCGGGTCTGGCTGTCGGCGAATTGGAATTTCGGCAGCGCCAGGCGTTCCACCACCTGTTGCTGCACCACCTCCGGGCCGCGGGTTTCCTTGGCGCCCACCGCCACGGCGAAGGCGGTGGCGGTGCCCAGCATGGGCAGGCAGGCGGCCACGCCGAGCCAGCTGAGGTGGTGGTTGATCAGCTTGGACGCGCATTTTTGCGGGATGTGTAGCAGTTTGCGATAATCCATCAATTTTCCGGGCGGGCCGCGGCTCGCCATGCATAAACATTGATCAGGGTCCGGTCCCGCGCATGTCGGGGAGGCCGGCGCCAAACAGGGTTGGTTCGGCGAGTCGCGCGATAGTTCCGGCAAAGCGGCCAGTTTGCCGCAGAATCGCTCTCCGGCCAAATGCCCCATGGTCAAAATGGCGCGGATCCGCAATCCATCTGGCAAGAATATGAAATTAATCCTGTTGTTACCGGGCCTGGCCTGGCTGGACGCCCATGACGGCGGCGAAGTGAGCAAGGCGCTGCCGCTGCCCGCGCTGCAGCAAATGCTGGGCAAGGGGCGGCTTGAGCGCAAGGAACGCGGCTTGTCGGCGTGCGTCGAACAGCTGTGGGGCGCGCCGCCCGCCGGCCTGGCCGCGCTGGCGGCCGAGCAAGCCGGCCTCGCCGGGGACGGCGAATGGCTGTTCGCCGACCCGGTTCACCTGCGGGTGGACCGCGACCGGGCATTGCTGGCCGATGTCGGCGTGATGCAGATCAGCCTGGACGAAGCGCGCGGCCTGACCGACGCGCTCAACCGCCACTTCGGCGAAGACGGCTTGGCCTTCCACCCGCAGCAAGCGGGGCGCTGGCTGCTGAATGCGCCCAAGCCGCTGACGGCGCGCTTCGATCCGTTGTGGGATGTGGTGGGAGAGGACATCAATCGCCACCTGCCGCAAGGCGAGGGCGGCCTGGCCTGGAGCCGCATGCTCAACGAATTGCAGATGCTGCTATACACGCAGCCGCTCAACGACGCGCGCGAAATGCGCGGCGATTTGCCGGTCAACAGCGTATGGCTGTGGGGCGAGGGCGCGCCCGCGCCCTGGAAGGCGCCGGCGCCGGCGCTGCTTGCCGACGACGAATCGCTGCAGCTCTTGGCTGCGCGCAGCGGCATGGCGGTGGACGCCGCGCCGTTCGCTTTCGACGGCTTGCCGCTGGACGGCGACTGCCTGCTGATGCTGGACGCGCTGCAGGCGGCGGCGCAATATCGCGACGCCTGGGGCTGGCGCGAGGCGCTGCAACGGTTGGAGCAGGACTGGTTCGCGCCGCTGCAGGGCGCCGTTCGCCAAGGCAAGATCAGCGAATTGACGCTGATCGCCACCGGCCCCGCCGGCTTCGAGCTGACGCTGAAGCCCGCCGATTTGTGGAAATTCTGGAAACGCGCGCTGCCATTGGCGGCGCTTTACTGAGAGCCTATGTCGCAGATCGTCACCCGGGAAGTTCCCGTTCCGTTGCAGCAAACCCTGCTGCAGCAAGGCCTCACGCCGCTGCAGGCGCGGCTGTACGCCGCGCGCGGCATCGCCGACAGCGCGGAGCTGGATTACGGCCTCAAGGGCCTGCTGCCGTTCCAGAACCTGAAAAACGCCGAAGCGATGGCCATGCGCCTGGCCGACGCCATCGCCGCCCGCCAGCGCCTGCTGGTGGTGGCCGACTACGACGCCGACGGCGCCACCGCCTGCGCGGTGGCGGTGAAGGGGCTGTCCGCGCTGGGCGCGACGATAGACTTCATCGTGCCCAACCGCTTTGAGTACGGTTACGGCCTGACGCCGGAAATCGTCGAACTGGCGGCGCGGCAGCGTCCTGACATCATCATCACAGTCGACAACGGCATCGCCAGCGTGGCCGGGGTGGATGCGGCGCGCGCGCGCGGCATCGAGGTGCTGGTGACCGATCACCACCTGCCGGGCGACACGCTGCCGGACGCGCTGATCGTCAACCCCAATCAGCCGGGCTGCGAATTCCCGTCCAAGAACCTGGCCGGCGTCGGCGTGATGTTCTACGTGCTGATGGCGCTGCGGGTGGAAATGCGCCGGCGCGGCGTATTCGACGAGCGCAGCCAGCCCAATCTGGGCGAGTTGCTGGACCTGGTGGCGCTGGGCACGGTGGCCGACGTGGTGCGGCTGGACCGCAATAACCGCACGCTGGTGGAGAACGGCCTCAAGCGCATGCGCGCCGGGCGGATGGCGCCGGGCATCGCCGCGCTGTTCAAGGTGGCCGGCCGAGCCAGCTACAAGGCCAATACTTTCGACCTGGGCTTCACCCTGGGACCGCGGCTGAACGCCGCCGGCCGCCTGGACGACATGAGCTTGGGCATCGCCTGCCTGTTGTCCGGCAACGAGCAGCAGGCGACGGCGCTGGCGCAGGAGCTGGACAAGCTCAACCGCGAACGGCGCAGCATCGAGCACGGCATGCAGGACGAGGCGCTGGCGGCGCTGTCCGGCATCGACGCCGGCAACCGCTACACGCTCACGCTGTTCCGCGACGATTGGCACCAGGGAGTGGTCGGCATCGTCGCCTCGCGGCTGAAGGAACGCTTCCATCGCCCGACCATCGTGTTCGCGCCCGGCGACGAAGGCGAAATCAAGGGCTCCGGCCGCTCCATTCCGGGCTTCCACCTGCGCGACGCGCTGGATCTGGTGTACAAGCGCCACCCGGGGCTGATCCTGAAGTTCGGCGGCCACGCGATGGCGGCGGGGCTGACGCTGGACGAGGGGCGCTTCGGCGAGTTCCAGCAGGCTTTCGAAGCGGCGGCGCAGCAACTGCTGGATGAAAAGCAGCTGACGCGCACCATAGAAACCGACGGCAGCCTGCCAGCGCGCGAATTGAGCCTGCAACTGGCCGAGCAGCTGGCGGCGGAGGTCTGGGGCCAGGGCTTCCCGGTGCCGTACTTCCACGATCAATTCCTGGTGGTGAACCAGAAGCTGGTGGGCGACAAGCACTTGAAGCTGCGGCTGGCGCGCGAGGGGCAGGAATTCGACGCCATGCTGTTCAACCATGCCGACTGGCTGCCGGACCGCATCCAGGCGGTGTACCAGCTGATCGCCAACGAGTGGCAGGGTCGCAAGGAATTGCAGGTCTACCTGCAACACTGGGCAGAGGCGTGAAGTAGGGTGGATGTCTTGAGGGCGATCCGCCATTTCTCCACCATGCGGGGCGGAGCGGCCGGTTAGCCGGGAACCCCGCCCTGCGCGGGCATCAAGCGGGATGGAAAGCGAAATGGAAATGTTGATCATCGGCCTGCTGGTCGGTTTGATGGGCGGCGGCGCGGCCTGGTTCGCCGCTCGGGCGCGCGCCGCGCGCGAGCTGGCAGAACTCAAGCAGCAAGCCGCGCAGCTGGATGCGCAGTGCGCCGGCTTGCGGGAACAGCTGGACGAGGCGCGCCGCCGCGAGAGCGCCGCGGCGCAAACAGCGCAGGAACAGAGCCGGCAACTGGCCGACGGCCAGACCCAGCTAGGCGCGTATGTGGCCCGAGCCCAGCGGGTGCCGGAGCTGGAACGCCAGCTGGACGAGCGCGAAAAGCAGCTGGAGGCGCTGCGCGGCGAATTGCGCGCGGCGTCGTCGCAACTGGCGGCGCGCGAGGAGCAGGGGCGGGTGCTGGAGGCGCTGGAAGCGCGCAGCCTGCAGCAGGGCCAGGACATCACCCGCTTGACCGCCCGCGAGCAGGAATTGGCCACCTTGCTGGAAAGCGAGCGGCGGCAAAACCAGGAGAAGCTGGCATTGCTGATGGATGCCCGCCAAGCGCTGTCCGACCAATTCAAGGCGCTGGCCGGCGACATTCTGGAAGAAAAATCCAAACGCTTCACCGAACAGAATCAGCAAAACCTGGGCGCCTTGCTCAATCCGCTGAACGAGCGCATCCAGAATTTCGGCAAGCTGGTGCAGGACACTTACGACAAGGACAGCAAGGAGCGCCTGTCGCTGGAGGTCGAACTCAAGCGGCTGCAGGAGCTGAACACCCGGCTGGGCGACGATGCGACGGCGCTGACCAATGCGCTGACCGGCGCCAGCAGCAAGGCGCAGGGCACCTGGGGCGAGATGGTGCTGGAAAAGGTGCTGGAAACCTCGGGCTTGCATAAGGACCGCGAATACCGGGTGCAGGTGTCCGACGTGGTGCAAACCGAAGACGGCGCCAAGCGCTACCAGCCGGACGTGGTGATAGACCTGCCGGAAGGCAAGCAGCTGGTGGTGGACTCCAAGGTGTCGCTGAACGCCTATGTCCGTTACACCGCGGCGGAGGACGACGCGGCGCGCGAGGCCGAACTCAAGGCCCACATCGCCGCCATCCGCGCCCATATCCGCACGCTGTCGGAAAAGCGCTATCAGGATCTATACCAGCTCAACACGCTGGACTTCGTGTTCATGTTCATTCCGGTGGAGCCAGCCTATTTGCTGGCGGTGCAGCACGACATGAGCCTGTTCAACGAGGCCTTCGAGCGCCGCATCATGATCGTCGGCCCCAGCACGCTGCTGGCGACGCTGCGCACCGTCGCCAGCATCTGGCGCTATGAATACCAGAACCAGAACGCGCAGGAGATCGCGCGCCAGGGCGGGGCGATGTATGACAAGTTCGCCGGTTTCGTCGCCAATATGGAAAAGTTGGGCAAACAGCTGGACAGCAGCCGCGACACCTTCGGCGACGCGATGCGCCAGCTTTCCAGCGGGCGCGGCAACCTGATGAGCAGCGCCGAGCGGCTGCGCAAGCTGGGCATCCGCAACAACAAGCAGTTGGCGGCGCAGTTGCGGCTGGACGACGCCGGCGACGGCGAAGAGGACGGCGAGGCCTAGTCGGAAGCTTGGCCAATGGCATGCGACCCCGCGTGGCAGCGCGCGAGCGGCGGGCGGCGGGCGGCGGGCGGCGGGCGGCGGGCGGCGGGCGGCGGGCGGCGAAAATACATTACCATGACGCCTCTTTCATTTCGTATCGAATATCGCGATGAGCAAGATCAGGGTAGGTTTGATTTTCGGCGGCCAGTCGTCCGAGCATGAGGTTTCCCTGCAGTCGGCCAGGAATATCCTGGAGGCGCTGGATCAGGACAGATTCGAGGCTTTGCTGATCGGCATAGACAAGCAGGGCCAATGGCATGTCAGCCAGCCCGCCGACTTTCTACTGAATGCCGATGATCCGGCCCGCATCGCGCTGCGCCAGTCGGGCGAAGGCCTGGCGCTGGTGCCCGGCCAGAGCGAACGCCAGCTGGTGGCCGCCGCCGACGCCCATCCGCTGGCGCAGATCGACGTGGCTTTTCCCATCGTCCACGGCTCTCTGGGCGAAGATGGCTCGCTGCAGGGTTTGCTGAAAATGGCCAACATCCCCTTCGTCGGCGCGGGCGTGCTGGGCTCGGCCGTGTGCATGGACAAGGACGTGGCCAAGCGCCTGTTGCGCGATGCCGGCCTGAGTGTCGCGCCCTTCGTCACGTTGACGCGGGGCAAGGCCGAGCAGGCCGATTTCGCGGCCATCAGCGCCAAGCTCGGGCTGCCGCTGTTCGTCAAACCGGCCAATCAGGGTTCGTCGGTCGGGGTCGGCAAGGCGCGCAACGAGGCGGAGTTCCGCGCGGCCCTGGCCGAGGCGCTGCGTTACGATCACAAGGCGCTGGTGGAGCGGGCGGTGGTTGGCCGCGAGATCGAGTGCGCGGTATTGGGCAATGACCATCCACAGGCCAGCGGCTGCGGCGAGATCGTGCTGAACGACGAGTTTTACGCTTACGACACCAAGTATCTGAACGAGGGCGGCGCGCGGGTGGCAGTGCCGGCCGACATTCCGGATGAAGCCTGCCAGCGCATCCGCCGCATCGCCATTCAGGCTTTCCAGGCGCTGGAGTGCCGCGGCATGGCGCGGGTGGATGTATTCCTGACCCCGGACGGCGAGGTGGTGATCAACGAGTTGAACACCTTGCCCGGCTTCACCAATATCAGCATGTATCCCAAGCTGTGGCAGGCGGCGGGCCTCTCGTACGCCGAACTGATCACGGCCTTGATCGAGCTGGCGTCGGAGCAGGGCGCGATGGACGCGGCGCTGTGCCGCAGCGCCGGCTTGCCTGGCTCTGCTTAAGCTTTTTCGGCGTTTTTATCTATATTTGTTTACACGAGGGGTGGCGCTGGGTAGAATCTCGCCGCTTCAATTGGCGAGTTGTATGCGCGGCCCTCGCGGCTGCCGCTTGCGATTTCGTTTCGTTCCTGTCCGGCGCGGTTCTCTGGGGTGCGCCGGGCACGGTCCGCTTCCTCTGAAGCGCCAGTTCGGCGTGGCCGGCCTGGCAAACCATCTCAAAACTACTACTAGAAAAGCTGATGAAAATGACGTTTGCGATCAAGACCGCAGGCTGCGCCGTAGCCGCCGCCCTGCTTGCCGGCCCGGTGCTGGCCAAGGACTTCAATGTGGCCGTGGTGTACGACCAGGCCGGCAAGTTCGACAAGAGCTTCAACGAAGCGGCCTATACCGGCGCCGAACGCTTCAAGAAAGAGTTCAAGATCAATTACCGCGAAGGTCAGCCCAGCAACGATGCGCAGAAGGAACAAGTGCTGCGCAATATGGCGCGCAAGGGCGCCGATCTGGTAGTGGCGGTAGGCTTCGCCTACTCCCAGGCCATCGAAACCGTGGCCAAGGAGTTCCCCAACACCAAGTTCACGCTGGTGGATTCGGTAGCCAAGGGCGCCAACGTGCAGAGCATCGCCTTCAAGGAGCAGGAAGGCTCCTTCCTGGTGGGCATGGCCGCCGCGCTGAAGTCCAAAACCGGCAAGGTAGGCTACCTGGGCGGCATGGACGTGCCGCTGATCCGCGCCTTTGGCTGCGGTTACGCGCAAGGCGCGCGTTACGTGAACCCGAAGGCTGTGGTGCTGCAGAACATGCTGGGCACCACCCACACCGCCTTCAATGACCCGTCGCGCGGCAACGAGCTGGCCAAGAGCCAGTACGACCGCGGCGCGGACGTGATCTTCGCCGCCGCGGCGCTGTCCAATGTCGGCGTGATCCAGGCGGCCAAGGCCTCCGGCAAGTTCTACATCGGCGTGGACAGCAACCAGAACTACATGCAGCCGGGCACGGTGCTGACCTCGATGGTCAAGCGCGTGGACAACGCCGTGTATGAAACCATGCGCGACGCCAAGGACGGCCAATGGAAGCCCAGCGTCAAGTTGATGGGCCTGAAGGAAAACGGCGTGGATTGGGCGCTGGACAAGTACAACCGCGCGCTGATCACGCCGGAAATGGAGAAGAAGATCGTCGCCGCGCGCAAGGACATCATCGCCGGCAAGATCAAAGTGGTGGACTACCGCGCCGGCAACAGCTGCCCGGTGAACTAAGCGGCCAAGCCGCCGCCGAAGCCGGGCCTGACAGGCCGCGCGGTTCCGGTGTCTCGATCATGACAGCGCCCTTGGGCGCTGTTTTTATTTCCGCGCCGGCCATTCCCGCCTGCCTGCCGGCCATTCTCATGTCCCTTCTTTTACGACGCACCGCTTGCCTTGCGTTTGCCAGAGCTGTCGCTGGCTGATTAATATCTGGACGGCATTTTAAAATATTGCGCAATATGAGTCAGGTATGATTTCGCGTTGGGCCGGATAATCCATCCGAGATGCCCGCGCCGCCGTTTCGCCATCAGGCTGAAGCCTTGGCGGGCGGCCGGGCCATTCAATCACTCACGCCGCAGGGCCAGACAGCAAGGGACCAAGATGAAAGACCTTACCGAAGGCGCAATCACCCGCCACATCCTGACGATGGCGGCGCCGATTGCGATCGGCATGATTTTCCAGGCGCTTTATTTTCTGATCGATCTGTATTTCATCGGCGAACTGGGCGCCAATGCGCTTGCCGGCGTCGGCGCCGCCGGCAACGCGGCTTTCCTGGTGCTGGCATTGACGCAGGTGCTGGGCGTGGGCACGGTGGCGCTGATTTCGCAGGCGGTGGGCCGCAAGGACCGCGCCGAGGCGAACCTGGTTTTCAACCAGTCGCTGATGCTGGCGCTGCTGGTCGGCCTGACGGTGCTGTTGCTTGGTTATGCCGCCGCGCATGCCTATATGGCGTCGGTGTCTTCCGATCCGGCAACCATCGCCGCGGGCCGCACGTACCTGCATTGGTATATGCCGGGACTGGCGCTGCAGTTCGCCCTGGTTTCCATGGGTTCGGCCTTGCGCGGCACCGGCATCGTCCAGCCTACGCTGGTGGTCCAGCTGTTGAGCGTCATCATCAACGCCATCCTGGCGCCGGTGCTGATCGCCGGCTGGCTGACCGGCCATCCGCTGGGCGTGGCCGGCGCCGGCTTGGCCAGCACGCTGTCGCTGGTGGCGGCGGTGGCGGCCTTGTGGTTCTATTTTCATCGGCTTGAGCATTATGTCAGCGTGGATCGGCGCTTGCTGGCGCCGCGCTGGCGCGAATGGGGGCGTATCCTGGCCATAGGCTTGCCGGCTGGCGGCGAGTACGCGTTGATGTTCCTGTTTTCGGCGGTCATCTATTGGGCGATCCGCGATTTCGGCGCGGCGGCGCAGGCGGCTTTCGGCGCCGGCTCGCGCCTGGTGCAGGGACTGATTCTGCCGGCGATGGCGGTGGCCTTCGCCGCCGGCCCCATCATCGGACAGAATTTCGGCGCCGGCCGCGCCGACCGGGTGCGCAGCTGCTTTGGCTCGGCGCTGTTGCTGATCAGCGCATTGATGGCGGCGCTGGCCGGGTGGGTCTACTGGCAGGCGGAAAGCCTGATCGGCTATTTCGCCAAGGATGGCGAGGTAGTGCGTTACGGCGTGCAGTTCTTGCAACTGATCAGCTGGAACTTCATCGCGCAGGGCGTGATTTTCACTTGCTCCAGCGTGTTCCAGGGGCTGGGCGATACCCGTCCGGCGCTGTTGAGCTCCACCGTGCGCCTGCTTGCCTTCGTCGCGCCGGTGATGTGGCTGACGGCCCAGGGCGGCTTTGCCATCGAGCAGGTATGGTACTTTTCGATTGGCAGCACCTTCATCCAGGCGCTGGTCAGCCTGCTGCTGTTGCGGCAGCAGTTTAGCCAGCGTTTGCGCCCTGCGGCCGCATTCGCGCGCTGAGGCCAAGGCGGCGCGGCGGAATGATCACGGTATATTTCGCCGCGGCGCCGCCGCCCGCCTGCGCAAGCGGCGGCTTTATGGTATTCTTGCGCCCCTCGTCAAAACGCCGTGACCCGTCACCCATCCATGAAAGACCCTTGCGATCATTACACCTTCGATCTGATCGGCGGCGTACAGAAAAAGCCAGGCCGCAAGCCGCTGGGTGAGCGCGCGATGACGGTGGCCGAGCGCAAGCGGCGCAGCCGCGAGATGCGGCGCAACCGGCTGCAGGAGTTGTCGGTGACGGTGGAGTTGAGCCGAGACGCGCAGAAGTCGCTGGACAAGATGATCGAGTGGTGGGGCGTCAGCAAGAAGGAAGCCATCAACCGCGCGCTGTTGATCGCCTGTCAATCCCAGACCGGCCGCACCGGCACCCTGTTCGATTTCGAGCTGCCGCCGCAGGGCAAGAAGCCGTCCCGCCGCAAGCCGCAAGGTTGAGTCTGAGAGAAAGAGCCAATAAAAAAACGCCGCGATCCGCGGCGTTTTTATTGGCTTCAGCAACCGTAGCGCTTCATCGCCTCGATGGCGAGGCCGCTGCCGATGCTGCCGAACAGATTGCCCTCGACATGATGCGCCTTGGGCAGCAGCGCGCGGATGCTGGCGCGCAAGGCCGGCACGCCGCTGGAGCCGCCGGTGAAGAACACGGTGTCGATCGCCTCGGCCGGCAGTTGCGCGTCGGCCAGAAGCTTGCTAACGGTGGTGGCTACCCTGTCCAGCATCTGCGCGATGCCGGCTTCGAAATCCTCGCGGCTGAGCTCGCAGCTCAGGCCCGTCTCGATCGGGTCCAGCGCCATGCGGTGCTGGGCCTGGTCGGACAGCGCGATCTTGGCCGCTTCGACTTCCATCGCCAGCCAATGGCCGGCGCGTTCCTGGATCAGGCGGAACAGGCGGTCCAGCTTGTTCGGCTCGGCCGCGTCGCGGTGCACGTCCTGCAGGTCCATCCAAGCCTTGCGGGTGTAGGCGAAGTTGATGGTGTGCCAGGTGGCCAGATTGAAATACTGGCTGGACGGCATTTCGGCGTTGTTGCGCAACCGGGTCTTGAAGCCGAACAGCGGCATCACGCCATGCAGGCTGAGCTGGCGGTCGAAATCGGTGCCGCCGATGTGCACGCCGCCGGTGGCCAGGATGTCGTCGCGGCGTTCCGCCTGGGCGCGGCGATCCGGCGACAGGCGGATCAGCGTGAAGTCGGAGGTGCCGCCGCCGATGTCGACAATCAGTACCAGCTCTTCCTTCTGCACCGAGGCCTCGTAGTCGAAGGCCGCGGCGATGGGTTCCAGCTGGAAGGAAATTTCCTTGAAGCCCACCTGGCGGGCGATGTCGGCCAGCGTGTCCTCGGCTAGCTTATCGGCTTGCGGATTGTCGTCGACGAAATAGACCGGGCGGCCCAGCACCACCTCGTCGAAAGCGCGGCCGGCGTTGGCTTCGGCGCGCAGCTTCAGTTCCTTGATGAACAGCGTGAGCAGGTGGCGGAAGGGCAGGGCTTTGCCCTGGACTTCGGTCTGGCTGTCTATCAGGCTGGAGCCCAGCAGGCTTTTCAGCGAGCGCATCAGCCGGCCTTCGTAGCCGTCGATGTATTCGCGCAGCGCTTCGCGGCCAAAGCGGGAGTGGTCTTCCTCGTAATTGAAGAACACCACCGACGGCAAGGTGATCTTGCCGTCTTCCAGTTGCAGCAAGGTGTCCTGGCCCGGGCGCAGCCAGCCTACGGTGGAGTTGGAGGTGCCAAAGTCGATACCGCAGGCGCGGGCAGCGGTTTGGGGCGTCATTCAGGCATCTCCTTGAAATAAAAAAGAGGCGCGATGGTACGCTCAAAGCCGCGGCATGGGAAGGGGGAGGCTTTCAGTCTTCTGGCTTGAGGCGGTGCAGCCGGCTGGCCTGGTGCCGGGCGTCTTCTTCGCTGTGAAGGTAGCGGCGAGTGGTTTGGATGCTGGCATGGCGAAGGTTCTGGCTGACCAGCAGCAAGGGAACGCCGGCTTCCAGCTGGTGGCTGGCGGCGGTGTGCCGCAGCCAGTGGGTGCTGGCGCGCGCCAACTGGGCGCGGGTTTCGTCGTTCGGCGCGTGTTGCAGGGCGCGGGCGAACACTTCTTTGCAGATCAGGTAAATCGCTTTGTCCGACAACGGCCCCGCGCGGTTCTTCGCGCCGATGCGGCAGACCAGGGGGGTATCGTCGCCAATGCCGATGTCGGCGGGCAGGCCCAATGTCTGGCGGTAATGGCCATAGGCGGCCATCAACTCATCCGACAGCGGGATGCGGGCGCGCACGCCGCCCTTGCCTACCACGTTCCACCACCAGTTGCCGTGGCGGCGCGCGAGGTCGCCCGCGACGGCGCCGGCCACTTCGCTGCGGCGGGCTCCGGTCAGGTACAGCAGGGTGAACAGCCACTGCGCCCGCTCGGCGTGGCGAACTGCCTTTGCCGTGTCGCGCGGCAGCCTATCCAGCGTGGCCTGGATGTGCCGCCAGCATTCGCCATCGAGAAAACGCTCCACTTCCGCGGTCTGGCGCGGCGCGCGGCGGCGCAGCAGCTTGAAAGGGTTGCCGTTCAGATAGCCGGCGTCGTTCAGATAGCTGAACATCGCGCCGAGCACAGTCAGGCTATGCGCGGCGCTGTGCGGCGTCAGCCCCTTGCTGAACGGCTTCCAGTGCGGATGGCTGCGCGGGCGGGGCGGGCCTATCCATTGTTCGGCCGGGTGCGGCGCGGCGAGGAAGCGTTGATAGTCCAGCACGTCTTCGCGCCGCACCTGGGCCAGTTTTTGGCCGCGGCTGGCCAGCCACAGCAGCAGGCGTTCCGATTCCTTGCGGTAACTGGCCAGGGTGGCGGCGCTGCTAGTGTGCTCGGCCAACCAAGCCAGCACCGCTTGGGTGTCGGATTGCGCCTGGATCAGCAGCGGCGAGGCGTTGCGGGAGGTCTGCGGGGGGGTGTCGGGCAGCATGACAGTCTGGCTTGGTGAGTTGGGCCGGATTGTAAGGGATGCCGCCGCTTCGGGGAAACCGTTTCCAATGGCGTGCGGGAGGATGGCGGCCGAGGGCCGGCTGGCGGGAGCGCGCCGGCCCTCGGCAGTTAGGCGCCGATGCCTAGCAGGCGCTGCAGCCGGTCGACGATTTGCCGCCTGTTCGCTTCTTCCTGTCGATAGGCGCTTTCGGCCGCTGCCAGATCGGCGGCGCAATGCGGACAGGTCTTTTCTTCCGGGTGGATGTATTGCTTGCAACTGCGGCAGATGGACAGCGTAGCCGGCGGCTGGCCGATTTCGGGCGCGCGCTTGCCCTGGTTTTTCCATGTCAGCTCTATCACCTGTCCGTTGCGGCTGATCTGGCTGACCACTTTCCCGGTGGCGATCTCCTCGGTGATCAGGTCGAAGCGGCCGACCGCGAACGAGGCCTGGGCGGCGTCCTGCAACTTGACGATGCGCTCCCGCAGGCCTTTCTTCTGCAGGTCCAGCACGCGATAGTGGCAGTAAGGGTTATTGCCCGGCTTGCCCAGCAGCGAGTGGGAAGTCCAAGTACAGCCGCCGCGGCAGACGTCGTTGTAGTAGCAGCCGCGGCAGTAGCCCCACAGGTCGTCGACCGAGCGCAGCCGGCCAAAGTGCATGCCCTCGCTATGCTGCCAGATGTCAGCCAGCGTCATGTCGCGGACATTGCCGCCGGAGAAGCCTACCGTGGCCAGCGACGGGCAGCCTTTGACGGTGCCGTCGGCCTCCAGCGCCATCACGGTCTGGCCGGCGGCGCAGCCGGTCCAGTGCACGCGCTCGTCGCCGAAGCCGCGCCACAGGTGCTCGTAAGGGCCGTAATAGCCGATATTGTTGCCTACGTTCATCAGGAGGCCGCGTTCCAGCCCAGACTTGTACAGGCGGGCGAGCAGCGGCATCAGCTCCTGCAATTGATAGGGCTGCAGCAGCAGCTGGTCGTTGTCCACCGCATTGCCCATCGCCACGGTCAGCTGGATCTGCCAGTGGGTGGCGCCGATGTCGATGATCGTTTCCATCAGCTCGGGCAGGTCCGGCATGGTGGCCGCGCCGATCTGAGTGTTGACGCTGACGGCGAGGCCGGCAGCCTTGGCGCGGCGCAGCGCGTCCACGGCCTTGTCGAACGAGCCCGGCACATTGCGCACCTTGTCATGCAGCGGCGCCAGCCCGTCCAGCGAAACGCCGATTCCGTTCAGCCCCGCGTCCAGCGCCTGCTGCAACCGGGCCGGATTGAGGTTGCGCCCGCCAGTCTGGACCGCGCAGTACATGCCGTGGCCGCGGATGGCGCGTATCAGCTGCGCCCAGTCCTTGCGCAGATAGGCTTCGCCGCCGATCAGCGTGATTTCGCGGGTGCCCAGCGCGGCCAGCGAGTCTATGACCTGCAGGCATTCTTCGGTGTTCAGCTCATCAGGGCGGCGGTGGCCTGCGCGCGAGCCGCAGTGTAGGCATTTCAGGTCGCAGGCCAGCGTGATTTCCCACACCACGTGCACCGGCGTGTAGCGCTTGAAATCGTCGTCGCTGAGATAGCGGGCAGGGCGGATGGCGGCGCTCTCTTGCATCAGTGTGTCCTTGGCAGGGCGCCGGCCCGATGGCCTGGGCCGGCGCGAGGGAGGCTTACTGCTGTTTTTCCAGACGGATGATTTCGTCTTTGAGCTGGGTCAGCGCGTTTTGAATATTGTCGTGCTGTTTCAGCTGTTCCTCAGCCTGGCTGGCCAAGGCCTTGAGCTGGGCGACATCGGTGCTGCCGCGGGACTGCTGCAGCGCGGCGGCGTACAGCGGCATCACCGGATGGTGGCGGGCATGGTTGCCGGCGTGCGGCTGCTTGCCCGGCGCCAGCTTGTCTTCGGTCACCACGGCGTGGACAACGCTGTGCCATGCGCCCTGATAGAAGAAACGGTAGCTGGCGTAGCCTTTTGTCCAGTCTTGCTCCAGGATGCCTTGCAGATTGAAGGTCTCGGCGATCATGCTGTTGGGCGAGCTGGGACTGCCTTCCAGCGACAGCACGATGTGGTGCTCGGTGGCCTTGTCGAGCTTGGCCTGGGTGTAGTGGCCCCAGACATTGGCGTGGAATTGCACCGGCGGATTGGTGCTCTGGAAGATCTGGGCGGCGCCGGCAACCTTTTTGCTGACGGTGTCCACCACCAGGTCGAGGGTCAGGACGGGGGCGCCGAGGTTGGGCGAGGCGACGGTGAGGCGGGTATGAAACAGCCCTGCTGCTGACATGGAGTGCTCCTTGGTCATTGGAGGAATCGTGTAGGGACGAGGCCGCGCCTCTTTAGCCGCCCAGCTTGGAGATTTCCGCCTTCAGTTCGGCCAGCGCCGCTTCCAGCTGCGGCCTGCTGTCCAGCTGCTGCTGGGCCAGGTTGGCCAGGGTTTTCATATGGGTCAGGTCGCCGCTGGCGATGGCGCTTTGGATAGGGACGCCGTAGAGCGGGATGACGCGGCCGCCGGACGGAATGACCGGGCCGGGTTCCAGCGGAATTTCAGGGTGGCGGCGCGATTGCAGCTTGTCGTTCAGCTTGGCCGGCGCGTTTTCGACTTCCACCCACTGCTGGCCGTTGAAATAGCTGTAGTTGGCCACGCCTTTTTTCCAGTCGTGCTCTAGCACCAGGTGGATCTTGAAGTTGACGGCGGCGTTGGAGTGGGGGCCGCCGGGGTTGCCTTGCGCGGTGATCAGAATCCGGCCTTCGCTCGGCGGCATGATGGTCAGATAGGTGAATTGCCCTCGCACGTCCGAGTGCAGATCCAGCGGCGGGTTGGTGGCCTGGGTGATGTGCGCGGTGCCGGTCACCGTTTCGCCGGCGCTGTTCACCAGCAGATTCAGTTGCAGGTTCTGGGCGCCGGGCGCGCCGGTGGTGATGATGTAGCTGACCGGAAACAGTCCTTCAAGAGCCTGAGTGTTGCCTGACATAGAGCCTCCGCAAGTGGACGATGATGCCGGAATCGGCTTAGCGCCTTTCCAGGCGGGAAATTTCGTTTTCCAGCTCCTTGAGCTGAGCGCGAAGATCGTTCAGATACTGCTCGCTTTGCTGGTGGAGTTGCTTCATCTGGGACAGGCTGCCTTCGCTGATGGCTTGCTGAATGGCGGCGCCGTAAGGCATGACGGTGTGGACGGGTTGTGCGCTCATGTTCGCTTTCTCTCGGAAATTGAAAAAAGCAGGGGACGTGCGCGGCAACCCGCGGTGAAGTGACGGGCGGGCGCCGGGCAGTGCTTTCTGATTAGCAGCTTGCCCGGTTCCTGCTCTGCCCTTAAGTACAGGTAGATGGCTGGCGAGGCTTGGGAAAAGGCGGGGCGCGAGGCGGGGTCAGCTTGGGCTGGGGACGCGGCGCGGCATCACCATTCGTCGAATTCCGGCGGCGTGCCGTCCGACAACACCACGTCCTGCATCCACTTTTTCATCTGGAACTGCAGGTTGCTGGTGCCCAGCATCACCGCCATCAGCGGGGCGTGCAGCGGCGAGGTTTCTCCCAGCCGGGCCAGCGTGCGTTGCAGGATGGCGCTTTGCTCTTCCAGCGTGACGAAGGCCGCGCTGTCCGCGGGGTATTGGAAGTCGCGCAGCAGTTTGGCGATGGCGTCGATCTGCGCCTGCTTGTCGGCTTGCGCGTCCGAAAGCGCGGGCGGAAGTTGCTGCAACGCCGCGAGAAAGGCCATGGCCTTGGGGTCGGTGTCGTAATCGGGCCACTTGCCGGTCGGGCGGGTCTGCGGCGTTTCGGATGCGGCGGCGGCCAGCCTTTGCTGCAGAGAGACCGGGGCGTCCGGCTCGGGTGTCGCGGCCGAATAGGGCGATGGGGCGGACAGCGGCGATATCATTCAGCGTCTCCTTGCCGGGCGGCGGCGGGAGCGGATTCCGATTCTGGGTTGCGTTCCCGCTCCCGCAGCAGATGCGCCAGCGAATCGGCCGCGATCCGGCGGCAGTCCTCCTGCAAGCCGTCCAGGGCCTGCAATAATTGCCGCGATGCCGATTCCACGTATTGCTCCGGCTCGAATTCGGCGGCTTGGTCGGCGCAGCGCATGACGAAGCGCGGCTCGGAGTGATAGTCGATGCGTATCGCGCCTGGCCAGTGCTCCGCCAACAGCGCCATCAGCCGCGGCTGCAGCGCCTTGGCGCGCGACGGCAACTGCAGCGTCAGCACGTCGCTGCGCGCGCCGTCCTGCGCGCGCAGCCATTCGTCCAGCAGCAGCAGCAGCGTGTCGGGGTGGTCCACCGCGGCGGACAGCATGGCGCGGGCCTCGGCGCCCAATCGCAGCCGCCACTGTTCGGCCAGCGCGCGGCTGTCGGCGAGATGCGCCGCCACTTGGCCCAGCGCCTCCTGCATGCCCTGCCGGTAGCCTTCCTGGCATGCCTGCTGCCGAATGGCGTCGGCTTCGCGCCGGGCTTCGCGCAGCAAAACTTGCGCGTGCTGGCGCGCCTGGCCGTCCAGCCGGCCGAGCCGGGCGGCCTGGCCAAGCCGCTGGCTGCGGATCAACACGCCTTCTTCAATGCAGGAACGATGGGGAATGGGGATGTCTCTGGGCATGTTGCAAGGCCAAGGTCAGTAGCAAGGGATCGGGCAGCGCGGCGGGCCTGGCGGCCAGCACGGTTGCGGGCGGAAACAGCAGCGGCAGTCTTTGTACCAGCGCGCGCGGCAACTGGCCGCTCCAGGCCAGCAGCTGGCCGTAGCCCGCGGCCAGCAGATCGGCATGATCCGGCGCGCGGGGCAGCGCCGGCGCGGCGGGTGCGGCCAGCGGCATGGCGGCAAAATCCCGCGCCCACGGCGGCAGGCGCAGCAGCGCGCCCTGCCTGGCCAGCGAGGGCCGCAGCAGCTGGCAGCCCATCAGGTAGGCCGCTTGCGGCAGCCGCGCCCAGTGGCGCAGCCATTGCCGGGTGGCGTGGCTGTGCGGCCCCGCCGGCCAGGCGGTGTCCAGCCGGTAGGCGGCGATCAGCATGTCGTTGACGGCGGCGCGCTGGCCGCCGCCGCGCATCTCGTCCGGCAGGCTCAGGCGTTCGCGGTGCAGATAGCCGAGCGGGTCGAACAGGATGGCACAGGCCTGGCTCCCCAGGCCGGTGTCAGCCATGCGACTCTCCCGCGGCAGGGGCGGGCGCCGTCGCCGGCGCGGGGGGGCGGCGGCGATGCCAGAACCAGCCGGCAGCGCCCGCCAGCGCCAGCAGGGCGGCCAAGCCCGCCAGCCACCAGGCGGCGCCGCTCTGGCCTTCATCGCGCCGCGGGCCGGGCGGCTGTTGCTGCGCTTCGCCGCGGCGCGACAGCACCACGGAGATGTTGTCGTACTCCACTTCGGCGAAGCTGTTTTTCAGGAAACGCTTGATGTTGTTGATCATGGCGGCGGGATCGGCCTCGCTGTCGTACACCGCCAGCGCGGAGATGTGCATGGGCTGGGCTGTCCGGCCGGCTTCGCCGCCGTCCAGGTCGTAGCTGACATGCACCCGGGCAGACAGTATGCCGTCCATGGTCTGCAGCGACTGCTCCAACCGCTGTTCCAGCGCGGAGTACAGCCGCGCCTTTTCCGCGCGCGGCGACGACACCAGCGAGTCGGCGGGGAACATCTGCGCCACCTCCACCCTCGGGCGCGACGGCAGGTTGTAGATGCGCAGCCAGTCCACCGCGGCGGCGAAATCGGGCTGGGCCACGGCGATGCTGAATCCGGTCTTGCCGCGGTCGGTCTTGTCGGCTTCTATGTTGTGGCGCTGCAGCACCGCCACCACTTCGTTGGCTTGCTGCTGATCCAGGCCCTTGAGCAGGTCTTTTTGCTGGCAGCCGGCCAACAGCAGCGCCAGCAGCGCGGCTTTCAGGCTGGCGCGCATCATGAGCGCAGCAGGCTTTCCACCGCGCCCACGGTCTTGCGGGACAGGGTGCTGATCATCGACACCTCCAGGTTGTAATTGGAGGTGCGTTGCTGCAGCTCGAACAGCTCGGCCGGGTTGGTGATGATTTCCGGCTGCTCCAGCTTTTGCAGGATGGCGTCTTTTTCCATGCCGGCGCTGACGGCCGAGCGGGAAAACGCCTGAATCAGCCGCTCTTCCAGCGAAACCAGCCGGTCTTCGCCGCGGGCGAGGTCGCCGGATTGCGCCAGCGCGTGCAGTTGAGAGGCGCCGATGGGATTCATGGGTGGCTCCTGGGGAGGCCGCCGGCGCGGGCCGGCGGCGCGGGTTAACGGAAGTTCTGGATGATGGCGGCGTCGATGTCCTTGAACGCCTTCACCGCGTTGGATTGCGCGTTGCGGTACAGGTTGTACTCGGACAGCTTGCTCTGGTATTGCGCCAGCAGTTCGGGATCGGACGGCTTGTCCTTCAGCGCCGCCAGCGCATCCTCCACCTGTTTGTGCATGTTCTTCACGCCTTCGTCGAACTTGGCGGAGGTTTCGTCCAGATAACCGCTCCAGGGAAAATCGATTTTTGCCATAGCTAGTGGGTCCTTGTGGTCAAAGTGGCTTGGGAAAATACCAGTGGCCGGTTTCCATCTTCACGTAGCCCTGGTCGCCGTACTTGAAGGACTTGCCCTTGAGCCAGTCGTCCTTCAATTCTGTGGCGAACTGCACGTAGCGGCTGCCCCATTGCCGGTAGTAGCCGTCCACGAATTGGCGCGCGCGCTGCAGTTCGCCGTCGTCCAGCGCGCCCTCTATCACGAAGGTGACGCTGTCGGGGTGCTTGTTGCGGCTGAAGGGCAGCGCCTGCCGCGTCAGCCCCGCCTCCGCCTCGCGCGCGGCGGCGGCGTCGTCCATCGGGACGATGTCCACCCGCTCGGCGTAAGGCAGCTGGCCCGCCAATTGCCGGCTGAGCGCCGCCGTGTCCGCCGCGCTCAGCGCGCTGCGCTGCAGGCTGGTCCAGAGCTGGGGGCGGCGCGGGTCGTCCAGCTGCAGCCGGTAATAGGCCAGGCCGGGCCGGGAGTCGGCCAGCCAGCGGTCGATGCGTTCGTTTTCCCGCCGCGGATTGATGACCCGGGCCAGGCCGCCGCCGCGCAGCAGCGCCTGCCGCGCCCAGGCGGCGTCGCGGTCGTCGGCGGCGGCGACGTAGAACGCGCCGTCGCGACCCGGCAGCACCTGGAAGCGTTGCGCGTCGCGTCCCAGCAGCGCGGACAGCTGCGCCGCCTGTCTTTGCGGCGTGTCCCACAGCCAGTAGGCGCCGCCGGCCAGCGCCGCCAGCAGAACGATGGCCAGCGCGGCAGGCCAGGCTGGACGGCTGGCGCGGTCCGGGCGCTCGGCCGCCGGCGCGGCGGCTTGCGGATGCAGCAGAATGTCCTCAGCCCAGGCTTGCCCCGGATGCCGCAGCGCCAGCTCCAGCTCGCCGATTTTCAGCGCCCGGTTGAGTTCGGCCGGATAGGCGTCCGCCGCATGCTCGCCCAGCTGGCGAATGGAAGCCCGGCCGTCTGCCGCCTGCAGTTCGAAATTGACGCCGCCTTGCGCCAGCGGCACGTACAGGGTGTCGGCGGGCAGCTCGGGCAGCGTCGCGGCGCTGTCCAGCATCGGCTCGGGGCCGACCACGAACAGGGTCCGGCCTGCCGGCAACGGGAATTCGCAGCCGCGCAGGGGGCTGTTGAGCAGGCGCGCCACGATGGCGGCGCTTGCGCTGGTGTGGGTGTCTTCTACGGCCATGGGCTCTTTGCTGATCTGCGTTGTTGCCGCCACTGTAGCGCTGGCCCGTCCGCGCTTCCTGATGGAAAGCCGATCAAATTCCGATGGCGCGATCAGATTCGGCAAAAAAAAGATGGCGGCCCGCCCACGCAGGGCTGCGGCCGCCATTCAAGGGGTGAATCGTTGTCAGCGGCTGGCGCGCAGCCGCTGGTAGCGCTGCCACACCTGATGGGCGTAGCGCATGCGCAAGGTTCGGCGTTCGGGGCCGACGCCGGCGTTGTAGGCGCCCACCGCCTCCCAGGAGTAGCCGTAGCGTTTCATCATGTCCGACAGGATGGAGGCGCCGACGATCACAGACAGACAGGCGTCGCCCAACAGCCGCTTCTCGTCCACGCCCAGCTGGCGCAGCCGCGGCAGGTGCAGGCTGTTGATTTGCATCAGGCCCAGGTCGCGGCTGCCGTCGCGGTTGCGGCCGGCGGCGTCGGGCCGTAGGCCGGATTCCTGCTCGGCGATGGCGTACAGCAGGTCGGGCTCGATATTGAACATCCGGCCGGCCTGCTCCCAGCAGTCGGCATGGGCGGGCAGCGCGCACAGCAGCGCGGCGCCGGCCAGCCAGGCGCGGCTCACGCGGCCTCCGGCAGCGGCTGCTGAAACAGCGAGGCCAGCCGCGGGTCGTGCCGCCAGGCGCGCAGCCACAGGTAGCGCTCGGCCTGCAATTGACCCAGCAATTGCAGCGCGGCCTCGCGGCCGTGTAGGGCCAGGATCAGCGGCAGCAGGCCGGAGCGGACCTGGCGGCTGTCCACCTTGGCCAGGAAGTCCAGCAGCTGCGGCCGGGCGGCTTCGCCCTGGCTGCAGTGGCGCACGTAGCAACAGTTGGCCGCCAGCAGGCCGCACTCCTCGCCGGAGGCGCGCACCGCTGCCGCCAGCTCTTCTGCCTGGGCGTGCTGGCCTTGCACCGCCAGCATCAGCGCCAGCATGCTCTGCAGCACCGGGTGGTCCTGGCCGTATTGGCAGAGCTGGCTTTTGCCCAGCGCCACCGCGTCGTCGACGCGGTGCTGGCAATAGGTAAGCCACAGTTTGAGGATGCCGGCGGCGATGCGGGAAGGGTCGCGCGCCAGACAGGCGTCCACCGCCTGCTGCGCCTGCTCCAGCCGGTTGGACAGAAACAGGTGCCAGGCGTGGTAGTAGTGGATGTCCAGCGAATCCGGCGCCAGCAGGCGCGCCTGCTCGAACAGAGCGTCGGCCACCGCGATTTGCGCGCGCATGCTGCTGAGCAGGGCCAGCAAGCCCATGGCTTGCGGATGGCCCGCTTCCAGCGCGATCGCCTTGTTGACTGCCTGCTGCGCCTCCTCCAGCGCCAGCGCCTGGTCGAACAAGCCCAGTTGAGCCAGGGTCAGGTAGCACTCGGCCAGGCTGCAGTAAGGCAGCGCGTGGCTGGGGTTGCCGCTGACGCACTGGTGCAGCATGGTCAGCGCCTGGCGCAGGCTGGAGGGGGTGTGGCGCTGCAGTTGGTGGCGGCTGTTGAGGTAGGCCACGGCGAGGTCCAGCGAATCCAGCTCGCTGGCGTTGCCCTGTTTCCAGCGCAGGCCGGGAATGCGTTGCGGCAGCAGGCTGGCCAGCCGGCTGTGGAGCGCGGCGATGGGCTGGCCCGGACCCAGCTCCATGCTTTCGTGATGCACCAGCTGGTGGCCGTCGGCGCGCACCAGCTCGATCTGCAGTTGCGACGCGCCGCCATGGCGGCGCACTTGTCCGGCCAGGTAGTAGTCGGGGCGCAGTTGGTCGATCAGCGACATGATGTCGGCGACGTCGCTGCAATTGCGGGTGATGGTGGCCGGCAGCACGATCAGGCCGAACGGCGAATAGCGCGACAGGCATTGCACCAGCGCCGCGTGCAGCTCCAGCGCGTCCAGTTGGCCGTCGGTGCGAAAGGGCAGCACCGCCATCGTGCACTTTTCCGCGTTGGGCGTCGGGCGCGACACCACCGCCACCGGACGGCAGAAACGGTAGCCCTTGCCATAGACGGTGTCGATGTAGCGGTTGTCCTTGCCTTCCAGCAGGATGCGGCGCAACGCGTAGATGCAGCGGGTGAGCGACTCCTCGTTGACGTCGCCGTCCGGCCAGACCCGGTCCAGCAGCGAGTCCTTGCTCACCAGCTCGCCAGCGGCTTCCAGCAGGGCGGTCAGCACCGCCAGCTCCTTGGGCGGAATGCTGAGCTGCTGTTCGCGGTGAACCAGCGCGCCGTCGAAGCGCAGGACAAAATCGCCAAAGACGAATTGCCGATTGATGAAGCCATCGTTGTGTAACGCCATCTTCAGTTCCTCTTGCGCGCGGGGCGCGACAACCGTGCGGGCGGGCCGCAGGAATCGAGTCGACCGCCGCCGCGCCTGCTGTTTCCCCGCAGCGTCGCGGCATGTCGCGTGTTGTTATCTGGATGTGTTCGAGTGATCTGTGCCGGTTCTTGTATTTATCTTCGCATCATAAAAACGGATAGTGCATGGTACTTATGCATGCGCGGATGCGGCTTGCAAAAAACGTCCAGAGCGATGGCGTGGCGAGGAAGAGTGGCGGTCATCTCTATTGAATTGAATGACTTGCCGCCGGTTGGATCACGGAATTCAACATTTAGAGTAGGAATACTACGCGAGGGTCTGCTTGCTACAAATGGGAAAAGTCTGAAAAACGACCGGGCGCGAAGGGCGTTTTATGCAAGTCGCGGCGCGCGGCCTGCGTTAATTTGACGCTGGGCCGCCTGCATGGATGCGGGACGCGCCGATCGCAAACTGTCGCCCGGGCCAAGCCGGGCAGGAGTCGAGAACATGGTGAATGGAGTGTCCGGGGCCGCCAGGCCGTATCCGTTGGCCGAAGCGCGGCAGGCGTCCCACGGCGCGGCGGCGTCCGGCCTGGCCCAGCGCTGCCGCGGCTGCGGCATGTCGCCGCAAGCGCGGCCCCAGCCGGCGATGGCCGGCAGCCAGGTCGGCGGTTTTCAATCTTGCCTGGACGGGCTGCGGCGCGATCTGGATGGCGCCGGCGCCATGCTGCGCCAGCTGTCCGGCGACGCCGGGCTTCCGTCGCGCCAGCAAGCGCAGGCGGGGCAGTTGGCGCAGCGGCTGGATGGCTTGAGCCAGGCGCTGGAACGGGGCAACCGGCTGGCGTTGGCGGCCAGCCTGATCGGCGCGCGCGGCGCCTGAGGAGAACACCATGCTGGATGCAATCGGCGCGAACGGCGCCGCCACGCTGCGCGGGTTTCGCGCATTGCCGGACGGCGAAGCCGCCCCGGCGGCGAACTTGGGGCGGGCGCTGCGCGGCGCGGCCGGCCGGCCGGAGAGGCGCGCGGCCATGCCGCGCGGGGCGGAGATCAAACTGGCGGATGCCGAACTGCGCCTGCAGCGCCAGGGCATGCGCGAGGTGCTGCGGGCGATGACGGACGAAGCGCGCCGCCTGGCCGAGCCCGCGCCGCGGCCGCGCTGGGCGGCGACGCTGCGGCTGGGGAATGCCAGCCATCGCCTGACGTCGGACAGCGTGGCCATTTTGCAGAACCTGCGCCAGGCGCTGCGCGAAGGCAGCGGCGACGCGCTGGACATCCGCGAATGCGCGAAGCTGTCGCTGCAACTGGAGAAGCTGGCGGAAAAATTGCCGGCCGACAGCCCGCTGGGCGAGCTGAGCCGCCGCCTGGCCTTGCAGGGGCAGGCCGCCTGGGCGCAGCTGGCGCGCGCCGATGTCGAACGGCAATTGCTGCCGCAGTTTTTGCGTTTCGATCAGCCGGGAGCGGCCAGCGAAAGGCATCTGGGCGTATCGGTGGGCGTCGGCATCGGCCTGGGCGAGGGCGGCCTCGGCGCCAAGGCGACGGTAGGCCTGGGCGCGAACCTGAGCCGCGGCATGGATAACGACGACGAGGGTTTCGTATTCCAGAACCGCGGCCATGCGGTATCGGTTCAGGCCGGGGTGAGGGCCGGCGTCGGCGCGGCCACGCTGTCGGGAGCGGCGGAAGGGCGGCGCCAGGTCACCCGCTTCACCGAATTCAACAGCGCCAAGGCATTTGTCCATCTGCGGGCCGAGCAACTGGGGCACGGTTCGCGCCGCGAAACGCTGGGCGTCAGCGCCCGAACCGTGGTGGGCGCGCTGATCCGGCTGTTCCGCCCCGGACACGGCAACGAGCTGCGCCATTACCACCGCTTGCAGCAACAGGCGGGCGATCAGCAGCAGCGGGTGGCGGTGCTGCTGGGCTGGCTGGGGCGGCGCGATGCTTCCGCCGCGCTGCCTGGCGCGCGGGTGCCGGTGTTGCCGGGCGGCGAATCGGTGGCTATCCGCGGCGCCGTCAGCGCGCGCGCGGCGGCGGTCGGTTTGAGCGCCGGCGTCGGCGCGGCGCTGGAGCGCATCGACATCCGGGCCGACGCGCTGACGCCGTTCTGGCAGGGCGTCGCGGCCGAAGCGGGCGCGGCGCGCGACCCAGTGGTGGCGGCGCAGCGGCTGGCCGGCATCGAGCAAAAGGCGCAGGCGCTGTTCGACCAAGTGGGCGACAAGCCGGGCGCGCGGCCGCTCAGCCGTTTGACCGGCGGGCTGCGGCTGGCGGATTGCCCGCCCGAGGCGTTGAAGTCGGCCGTCGGCCGGCTGGCGGCGGAGTTCGAGCATTTCTGCGCGGTGGCGCGGCAGCTGGATGCCGGCATCGGCCGCCGCGAAGGCGGCGCGCAGGTGGAAAAATCCATTCTGGCCAGCTGGCAGGGAAAAAGCCGCGAGGACGCGCTGGCGAACATGGCGCTGGCGCATGCCGCGCTGTTGCTGGCGGCGGGGCGGCGGGAGGGCGCGGACGATGCCCGCGCGGCCTTGTTGGAAGCCGCGCCCGGCTTGTACGCGCCGCCGATTCGCCATGACGCCGCGGCGCTGGCCGAGCGGGTGAGCTTCCGCGACACCCTGGCTCTGCAGATCCGCGACCGCAGCTACGCGCTGGACCTGGGCGGCGGCATCGGCCCGCTGGGGGTGAAGGCGGAAGCGTCCTTGACCGAGCGCGAACGGGTTCATCCCAATCCGGCGCGCGCTGGCAGCTACAAGGATGTGCGCGTCACCTTGTCCGGCAGCCTGGGCGACGCTGGCGCGCTGGACAAGCTGAAGGACGCGCTGCTGGCGCAACTGGCGCCGCATGGCCTGGCCGATCAGCTGCCGGCGGCGTTGGCGGGCGCGCAGTCGCAATTGAGCGCGCAGACCGGCGCGGGCGTCACGCTGCTGCTGCGCTTCTACCAGCCGCAATACCAGCGCCAGGCCGACTTCCCGGCCGCAGCCGCCGGCTACCGGCTGCAACTGGCCAGGGTGAGCGCCAGCGTGGACGGTTCGGCCGCGCTGTCCGGCGGCGTGCCGTTGCAGCCGGGCGTGTCGCTGGAGCTGGGTTTGAGCGCCGGAGCGTCCTCAAGCGCGGTGTTGCATGAGCGTTGGGGCGACAACAGCCTGAGCGCGCCGATGATGCATTATCTACACCTGCAGGCGGTGGGCGAGCCCGAGCGCTGGCCGGCGCTGCGCGAGTCGCAGCGGGAGGCGCTGTCGGGCCTGTTCCGGCAACTGGCCGACGACGGCGCCGCCGTGCATCAAGAGGCGGGGTATTTTCTGGCGCGCCAGCCGCAAGACGGCTTCGGCGAGCGCTTCTTCGCCGCGATGCGCGCCTTCGCCTCCGGCTCGGGCGGCTTCGACGCGGCAGGCGCGGCGCTGGAAGCCCTGCTGCAGCGGCAATACCCGCTGTGGCAGGCGGACAAGCTGTCCTTCCCCGGCCTGGTGGAGCTGCCGCTGCCGGCGTGAGCGAACCGCCATGATGGTTTTGCCGGCCCGCTTGAGCGCTTTTTGTAAGCGCCGGCGGGCCGGCTGTATTCCAATATTCCTGGTCAGTTCGTTGATCCCAACCAGGAGCCGTCATGCACATTTCCAGTCTTCAACCATCCCGTCCGTTGTCTTCTTCGTCCGCAGCCGATCAGGCCCAAGCTGTCCGCAGCTTTGCCCAGGTTTACGACAAGGCCGACTTCAAGCCGGTGCCGAATCAGATCCACATGGTGTGGGTGGGTTCGCAACCCGGCCAGACCCAGCAGGACTACCTGCGCCAATGGGCGGCCAAGAATCCGGGCTCTGAAGTCAATCTGTGGGTGGATTCCAAGCAGTTCGGCGCCTACGCCGCCAACCGCGAGGTGCGCCAGCAGGTGGACAAGCTGTTCCCCGATGCCGGCGCCTTCCAGGCGGAAAAGCTGTTCCGCGGCCTGTTCAGCCAGTTGGCCGCCACGCTGGGCAAGGAAGACGGCGCCTTGGGGCGCGCCGCGCAGAAGCAGGCGCTGAGCGAATTGAACAAGGAATTGGCGGCGCCGGGGAATGAGGCCTGGCGCGAGGCGCTGCTGCCGCAGGGCGGCAAGGTGACCGGCGACAATGCCGCCGCCGCGCTGGATGCCTTCCGCCAATTGGTTCGCGGCAACGACGAGAAATTCCTGTTGGCCGACCGCCTGATCCTGGACCAGACCGTCAAGGCCTGGGACCGCTGCGCCGCCGGCGCCGAGCGCGACGTCGCCGCGCTGGAGCGCCTGCAGGCCGGCTTCGCCGACGCGCCCAATGTGAAAGTGCGCGACCTGAGCCATGCCGGCGATATCCAGCTGCGCAACCGCGACGCCTACCAGCATGAAATCATCGGCCGCAACGGCGCGTATCCGGCGGCGTCGGACATCGCCCGCTATGAAATTCTGCACAACTACGGCGGGGTGTACGCCGATATCGACCTGGAGTGCACGCAGCCCTTGGCCGGCGCGTTGTCCGCCCACCCGGACCTGATGCTGGTGGGTCTGGCCGAAGGCAAGCGCGAGGCCAGCGGCAGCGCCACCCCGTATTTCGCCAACGCGCTGCTGGCCAGCCACCCCGGCAGCAAGATGCTGGACGGCTTCATCGACAAGATCGGCCGAGACTACCAGCAGATGAAGGGCGCGGAATTCGCCGGCGACCGTTACTTCAGCCGCGCCAACAAGAGCACCATCGAAGGCACCGGCCCCAACGCGCTGCGCGGCCATGTCGACGCCGTGCTGCGCGAAGCCGAGGGCCGGCCGGAAGCCGCGCGCGGCGACGCGCAATCGCTGGCGGAGCGCATCTGGAGCCAGGACGACACCCGCAACCATGATTTCTGGGCGGCGATGGACTCCCACTTCCGTTTCCCCGACGGCTTGGTCAACTTCGAAACCGAAGAGCAGCAGCAAAGCGCGACCAAGGGCATGGCCTGATGGACGCCGGCCGGGCAATGTCGGCCCGGCCATCAGATTCGCATCAGGATTCGCCCGGGACGCTGGGCGAAACTGTCCGTCATCCAAGCACGAGCCCGCAAGCGGGCATGGACCGATGACAGATAACGATGTGTTGAATCCGCTGGAAACATTGGGCGCGGCCGCCAGTCGCGGCGTGGCGTCCCAGGAGGCCTGGCTGTTGCAACCGCGGGAGGGCCGGGCCGCGCGCCTGGCCCTGGACTGGGCATCGGGCGGCGAGATGCTGGAGCTGCCCGCCGGCTGGCGCGGCCTGCTGCTGCTGGACCGGCTGGAGCTGACCGTGCTGGACGGCGGCGTGAGCTTCCAGCCTATGCGGCTCGAGGCGCTGACCAAGCTGCTGTCCTTCGTCGACGAGGCGCGGGACGCCGAGCAGCAGGCCAGCGAATGCCGTTGCGCGCTGCTGCCGTTGGGCGAGGACGAAGTCTGGACCGACCGCCGCGGCTGCGAGTACTGGTTTTTGCGCCAGGTGCTGGCGCCGTCCGAGCCGTTCCAGGCGCTGTTGTCCTTGCTCAGGCGCAGCGAAAGCTACTGGCTGGTGCGCTTCCTGCTGGCGCAGTCCGAGCGCGGCGACAAGCTGCAAGAGCTGGGCGAACGCTACGGCGTGTCCTACTCGCACTTTCGCCGCCTGTGCCGCAATGCGCTGGGCGGCGCGGCCAAGACCGAGCTGCGCGACTGGCGGATGGCCCGCTCGTTGCTGGACGTGGTGGAGGGGCGGGACAGCCTGACCCAGGTGGCGCTCAAGCACGGCTATGCGTCGTCATCGCATTTTTCCAATGAAATCAAGGGACTGATCGGCGTTTCTCCGCGTGGGTTGTCCAATATCATCCAGTTGGCCACCAAATGAACAAGTCTCTTTTGCTCGCAGCCTGTCTGGGCTGCGCCCTGTCGTTGCCGCCGGCCAGCGCCCTGGCCGCGCCGCCGGCCGAACGCGCCGGCGAGGATGCCGGCTATGTCGCCAGGAAAGACAGCCTGCGCGCCTTTTTCGACGCGCTGTCATCGCGGCTGAAGAAGCCGGTGATCGTCAGCAAGCTGGCGGCGCGCAAGCAAGTCAGCGGCGATTTCGACCTTTCCAGCCCGCAGGCGCTGCTGGAAAAGATGTCGCAGCAGCTGGGGCTGATCTGGTACCACGACGGCCAGGCCATCTATGTTTATGACGCCAGCGAAACCCGCAGCGCGGTGCTGTCGCTGCGCAACGTGACCTTGTCCGCTTTCAACGATTTCCTGCGCAAGTCCGGCCTGTACGACAAGCGCTACCCGCTGCGCGGCGACGGCCGCAGCGGCACCTTCTACGTGTCCGGCCCGCCGGTGTTCGTCGACCTGGTGAGCAGCGCGGCGGCGATGATGGACAAGCAGAGCGACGGCCTGGACCTGGGCCGGCAGAAGATAGGCGTGGTGAAGCTGAACAACACCTTCGTCAGCGACCGCAATTACGAGCTGCGCGATCAGAAAATCTCCATCCCCGGCATGGCCACGGTGATAGAAAAGCTGCTGGAGGGCGAACAGAAGCCGGTGCGCGACGTGGCGGCCGCGCCGCCGGCCCGCCGCGGCGACATCCCGCCCATGCCCGACTTTCCGGGCGCGGCCGACCTGAAGCCGCCGCCGTACGCGGCCGGGCTCAGCCTGCCGGAGGCGCTGAAGCAGGAAGCCGCCGCCGGCGACATCCGGGTGATCGCCTATCCGGACACCAACAGCCTGCTGGTTAAGGGCACCGCCGAGCAGGTGCGCTTCATCGAGAGCCTGGCGCAGGCGCTGGACGTGGCCAAGCGCCATGTCGAGCTGTCGTTGTGGATCATAGACATGCAGAAGGACGACCTGGACCAGTTGGGCGTCAACTGGAGCGGCAGCGTCAGCGTCGGCAACAAGCTGGGCGTGGCCTTCAACCAGTCCGGCTCGCTGAGCACGCTGGACGGCACCCGCTTCATCGCCTCGGTGATGGCGCTGTCGCGCGACAACAAGGCCAATGTGGTGTCGCGCCCGGTGGTGCTGACCCAGGAAAACGTGCCGGCCATCTTCGACAACAACCGCACCTTCTACGCCAAGCTGGTGGGCGAGCGCAGCGTCGATCTGCAGCATGTCACTTACGGCACGCTGGTCAGCGTGCTGCCGCGCTTCGCCGCCGACGGCCAGATCGAGATGTCGCTGAACATAGAAGACGGCCGCGAAACCCGCGCGCCGGACTATTCGCAGGACAACAAGGACGCCGGCCTGCCGGAAGTGGGCCGCACCCGCATCAGCACCGTGGCGCGCGTGCCGCAGGGCAAAAGCCTGCTGATAGGCGGCTACACCCGCGACGCCAGCGACAAGGAGCAAGCCAAAGTGCCCTTGTTGGGCGACTTGCCGCTGCTGGGCGGCCTGTTCCGCTATCAGCGCAGCAACCAGTCCAACACGGTGCGGGTATTCCTGATCCAGCCGCGCGAGATAGACGAGCCGCTGATGCCGGACGCCAGCGATCTGTCGGGCGGACTGCCCGGCGGCGCCGGCGTCGATGCCGACCCGCTGCAGCAATGGGTGCGCGGCTATCTGGACCGCGAACAGCGGAACGGCGGGTAGGCGGCGATGGAAATCAACCACCGCGCGGTGTTCAGCATAGGCCTGCGCTCCCCCAAGCAGCAGGCCCGGCAAGAAGCGCAGCGCGACGCCGTGCGCCAGAGCGAGGCGAGGCAGGCCGAGGCACAGCAGGCGGCGGAGGACGCCAGCCCGGCGGCCGAGCTGCAGCGCTTCGCGCAGTCCAGCGATGAGATGGCGGCGGCGCTGACGATGTTCCGCAACCGCCGCGACTACGACAAGAAGCAGGGCGGTCTCGCCGACAGCTTCGAGCGGGTGCTGGACGAAGAGGCGCTGCCCAAGTCGCGCCAGCTGCTGCAAGTGGCCAAGGCGCACGGGCTGACGGCGGAAGAGCTGCTGCGCCAGGCGCGCGCGCTGTTTCCCGACGACAGCGACCTGGCGCTGGTGCTGCGCGAACTGCTGCGCCGCCACCAGCTGGACGAGGTGGAACGCAAGCGGCTGAAGGCGCTGCTCAAGCAGGTGGAGGAGCAGGCCGCGCCGCGGCCGTTCAAGGCCGGCATCAATTGCGCGCTGAAGGCGCGGCTGTTCGGCAAGGCGCTGGACCTCAGCCCCGGCCTGCTGCGCGCCAGCTACCGGCAATTCCTGGAGAGCGACGCCTCCGAGGCGGAAATCTACCAGGACTGGGTGGCCAGCTACGGCTGCCAGCGGCGCGCGGCGGTGCTGGATTTCATCGAGGGCGCGCTGCTGGCCGACATCGACGCGCAAGACCCCAGCTGCTCCGGGCTGGAGTTCGGCCATCTGTTGGGCCGGCTCAGCCAGCTCAAGTCGCTGCGCTCGGCCGACGCGCTGTTCGTCGGCCGGATGCTGGCCAATCCGCTGGCGCGCCGCTTCAATCCCGCCGAAGCCGACTGGCTGCTGTTGCTGCTGTCGCTGCTGCAGCAGCCGCAAGACGTCGACGCGCTGCTGGCCGACACGGTGGGCGAGGCCGCGCTGCTCAGCCGCCACGCCGATCATTCCGCGCTGTTGCAAACGCTGTACCAGGCCTGCAAGGCGTTGCCCCCCGGCCTGTTCGCCGACGAAGCCTGGCAGCCGGCGCTGCTGGAGGAGTTCCGCCGGCTGGCCGGCGTCGCCTACCGCCGCGAACTGGCGGAAAAACGGCGCGAAAGTTAACCGCCCGGCGCGCCGCGCCGGCTTACCCTGGATGGAGCCCTGGTGTTGAATTCCTTGCTGAACGGCGCGCGCACGCGGCCGGAACTGCTGATCTTGCTGTTGATGGTGATGATCATCGCGATGCTGATCATCCCGCTGCCCACCTATCTGGTGGACTTCCTGATCGGCCTGAACATCGTGCTGGCGGTGCTGGTGTTCATGGGCTCGTTCTATATCGACCGCATCCTCAGCTTTTCCACCTTTCCGTCGGTGCTGCTGATCACCACACTGTTCCGCCTGGCGCTGTCGATCAGCACCAGCCGGCTGATCCTGATCGAGGCCGACGCCGGCGAGATCATCGCCACCTTCGGCCAGTTCGTGATCGGCGACAGCCTGGCGGTGGGCTTCGTGGTGTTCTCCATCGTCACCGTGGTGCAGTTCATCGTCATCACCAAGGGCTCGGAGCGGGTGGCCGAAGTGGCGGCGCGCTTCTCGCTGGACGGCATGCCCGGCAAGCAGATGAGCATAGACGCCGACCTCAAGGCCGGCATCATCGACGCCGACGGCGCGCGCGAGCGCCGCAGCGTGCTGGAGCGCGAAAGCCAGCTGTACGGCTCTTTCGACGGCGCGATGAAGTTCATCAAGGGCGACGCCATCGCCGGCATCATCATCATCTTCGTCAATTTCATCGGCGGCATCGCCGTCGGCATGAGCCAGCACGGCATGGACCTGTCCACCGCGCTGTCCACCTACACCATGCTGACCATAGGCGACGGCCTGGTCGCGCAGATTCCGGCGCTCTTGATCGCCATCAGCGCCGGCTTCATCGTCACCCGCGTCAACGGCGACGGCGACAATATGGGCCGCAGCATCATGAGCCAGCTGCTGGGCAACCCCTTCGTGCTGGCGGTGACCGCGGTGCTGGCGCTGGCGGTGGGCATGCTGCCCGGCTTTCCGCTGCCGGTGTTCCTGGTGCTGGCGGCGGCGCTGGGCGGCTTGTTTTACTACAAGCGGCGCCAGGCCCGCGCGGCAGGCGGCAAGCCCGCTCCGGCCGCCAGCGGCGGCGCCGAGCCGACGCCAGCCGCCCGCGAGGGCGGCCTGGGCCTGATCGGCAACCTGGACAAGGTGGCGGCGGAAACCGTGCCGCTGATCCTGCTGCTGCCGAAAAGCCGGCTCGCCGCGCTGGAGTCGGCGCAACTGGCCGAGCGCCTGCGCAGCCAGTTTTTCATCGACTACGGCGTGCGCCTGCCGGACATGCTGCTGCGCGGCAACGACAAGCTGCCGGACAACCGCGTGGCGGTGCTGATCAACGAGATCCGCGCCGACGAGTTCGCCATCCATTTCGACCTGCAGCGGGTGGTCAACTACTCCGACGAGGTGGAAACGCTGGGCATGCAGCCGCTGCTGGCCGACGGCCAGGCCTGGGTGGCGCCGGCCGACGGCGACAAGCTCGCCACGCTGGGCTACCAGCTGCGCGCCGCGCCGGACGAGCTCTACCACTGCCTGGCCGCGCTGCTGGCGCGCCACGTCAACGAATACTTCGGCGTGCAGGAAACCAAACACATGCTGGACCAGCTGGAAGGCAAATACCCCGACCTGCTGAAGGAAGTGCTGCGCCACGCCACCGTGCAGCGCATCGCCGAGGTGCTGCAGCGGCTGCTGGCCGAGCGCATTTCGGTGCGCAACATGAAGCTGATCATGGAGGCGCTGGCGCTGTGGGCGCCGCGCGAGAAGGACGTGATCAACCTGGTGGAGCACGTGCGCGGCGCGCTGGCGCGCTACATCTGCCACAAGTTCGCCAGCGGCGGCGAGTTGCGCGCGGTGATGGTGTCGGCCGAAGTGGAAGACCTGGTGCGCAAAGGCGTGCGCCAAACCTCGGCCGGCGCCTTTCTCAACCTGGAGCCGGCGGCGTCTGACGAACTGATGGACCTGTTCGCGCTGGGCCTGGACGGCCTGGGCGTGGCGCACCGCGACATGGTGCTGCTGGCCTCGGTGGACGTGCGCCGCTTCATCAAGAAACTGGTCGAAACCCGCTTCCGCGAGCTGGAAGTGGTGTCGTTCGGCGAAATCGCCGACAGCGTGTCGGTGAACGTGCTCAAAACCATCTAATAGAGGAGGCAAGCTTATGTTCGCACTGGATATCGCCCAACTGGTCCGCTCGGCGCTGCGGGAAAGCGGCTGCGACCCGGCCATGCTGGGCGAGCTGGACAACCACTCCACCATCGCGTTGGACCTGCATGAGCTGCCCAGCATCCACGTCGGCGCGCAGGACGCCGAGGTCTGGCTGTGGGCGCGCCTGACCGAGCACGGCGAAGCGGCGCTGGCGCAGCGCGGCGGCGACCTGCTGCAAGAGCTGCTGCAAGGCTGCGACTATGCCCGCGGCGGCCAATTGCAGCTGGCGTTGAACGACGGCGCGCTGGAGCTGAAGGCGTTGGTCAATCCGGAATTCCTCGCCGACGGCGCGCGTTTTTCCGAGGCGCTGAACGGCTTCTTCGACAGCCTGGAGCGTTTTTGCGAGTTCACGCTGCGATGAAGCCGCCGCGCCTGCTGCGCCGGCTGGCCAACCCGCAGCGCCTGTCCGGCCCCATTCTGGAAGCCGCCTTGCCCGGCGTGGCGATAGGCGAGCTGTGCGACATCCGCCGCGGCTGGCAGGACCGCGAGGTGGTGGCGCGCGCCCAGGTGGTGGGCTTCCAGCGCGAACGCGCGGTGCTCAGCCTGATCGGCGCCGCCCGCGGCCTGTCGCGCGAGGCGGTGCTGGCGCCCAGCGGCCGCGCGATGTCGGCCTGGGTGGGCGAGGCGGCGCTGGGCGCGGTGCTGGACCCGACAGGGCGGATCGTCGAACGCTTCGCGCCGGCCGAGGGCGCCGGCGGCGAAGAACGCGCCATCGACGCCGACCCGCCGCCGTATTCGCAGCGGGTGGGCATACGCCAGCCGCTGGCCACCGGCGTGCGCGCGATAGACGGCTTGCTGACCTGCGGCGTCGGCCAGCGCGTCGGCATCTTCGCCGCCGCCGGCTGCGGCAAGACCATGCTGATGCACATGCTGATCGAACAGGGCGACGCCGACGTGTTCGTGATCGGCCTGATCGGCGAGCGCGGCCGCGAGGTGACCGAGTTCGCCGAATCGCTGCGCGCCTCGCCGCGGCGCGGGCGCTGCGTGCTGGTATACGCGACGTCCGACTTTTCCTCGGTGGACCGCTGCAACGCCGCGCTGCTGGCCACCACGGTGGCGGAGCATTTCCGCGACCAGGGCAAGAAAGTGATGCTGTTCGTCGATTCGATGACGCGCTACGCCCGCGCGCTGCGCGACGTGGCGCTGGCGGCGGGCGAGCCGCCGGCCCGCCGCGGCTATCCGGCCTCGGTGTTCGACAGCCTGCCGCGCCTCTTGGAGCGGCCGGGCGCCACCCGCGGCGGCAGCATCACCGCCTTTTACACCGTATTGCTGGAGAGCGACGACGAGCCGGACCCGATGGCTGACGAGATCCGCTCCATCCTGGACGGCCACATCTATCTGAGCCGCAAGCTGGCCGGCCAGGGCCATTACCCGGCGATAGACGCGCTCAGGAGCGCCAGCCGGGTGGCGGGCCAGGTGACGGACGCAGACCACCGGCGCAGCGCCGCCGCGGTGCGCGGCCTGATGGCCAGGCTGGAGGAGCTGCAGGTGTTTCTGGACCTGGGCGAATACCGGCCGGGCGAAAACGCCGACAACGACCGGGCGCTGGCCGCGCGCGCGCCGCTGCAGCGCTGGCTGCGCCAGGGCGTGGACGAAAGCTCGCCGCTGGCGGACACCCTGGCGGGCCTGCATGCGCTCGCCGATTGAGCCGGGGCCGCTGTTGTCGCGTTGCCAGGCCGAACAGCGGCGCTGCGACAGCGAACTGGCGCAGCTGGCGCGGGAGGACGGGCAACTGGAAGCGCGCCAGCGCGATCTGGACGGCCAGGGCGAAGGCCTGCGCCGGCTGCTGCTGGCGCAGCGCCCAGCCGGCGCGGCCTTGGACCGCGGCCAGCTGTTCGCGCTGCTGCGCAAGCAGGCGGTGCTGCGCCGCCAGCTGCAAAACCTGGACTTGCAGCGGGAGCAGGCGCGCGAACAGCGGCTGCAGCTGGCGGAGCGGCGCGAGCGGCAGGCGGCGCTGCGCCGCCAGTGGCTGCGCAAGGAAGAAAAATACCAACGCTGGATGCAGCTGCAACGCCGGCGCCGGCGCTTGCTGGGCTTGCGTCAGGAAGAAATCGAACAAGAGGAGATGACGACATGGCAAGCGTGATGCCGACAAGCGCGCCGGCGGCGATGGCGCCGGCCCAGCAAGCGGAAGCCGAGGGCGTGGCGGGCGCGTTCGCGCGGCAGGCCGGCCGGCTGGCGCGGGACGAAACGGGGGGCGAGCGCGACAAGGACAAGGACGCGTTGCCTGAAACCGGCGTTTTCGCGCTGTTGCCGCCGGCGTTGCCGCCGCTCGGCCTGCCGGCGCATGGCCGCCGCGCCGCCGACGCTCAGCCCGTGGCAGCGGGCATGAAGGCGGCGAGCGGAGCGGTGGAGAAAGAGGCGCGCCGCGACGGTGGCCGCGCATCGCTGGAGCAGGCGCTCGCCGCGGCGGCGAAAGCCGCCGCCCATGCCGGCGCGGCCGCGCCGCAGCCGGGCCTGAAACCGCGCGGCAAGGAGGCCAGCGGTCCCGCCGCGCATGGCGAGGGTGGCCTGAAGGAGAAGGCGCAGCCTGCGCTGCCCGCCGCGCCGCTGGCCGAACCGTGGCGGCTTGGGCCCTTGTCGCACGAGCACTTGCGCGCGGCTTTGCCCGCCGCAGCCGGCATGCCGCCCAGCCCGCCGCAGAGTCCGTTGTCTGACCTGCCGGCAGTCCCGTCGCTTGGCCGGCTGAAGGATGAGCCGCACAAGCCGGTTGCGGCTGAAGCGTCGGCGCAGCCGGCCAGCCTGCCCGCCGCGCCGCGGAAAGAGGCGGAAGCAGGTCTGCCGCCGCGGGCGGAAACGCCTCGGCCGCAAACGCCGGGCATGGAGCGCCAGCCGCCGCAACCAGCCGCGGCGGGGGAGCCGCAAGCCGGCCTGACCTATCGCTTCCAGCGCTGGGGCGGCGAGCATTCGGTCAATGTGCAGTTGCCGTCCGGGCCGGGCGCCGCGCAGCTGACGCTGCAGCCGTCCGACAGCCTGGTGCAGCAGCGCCTGAGCGAGCAGTGGCAGCATGGCGACCCGCAGCGCTGGGAGCTGGCGCGGGACGGCGGCGAGCGCCAGCGCCGCGACGGCCGCCAGCCTGAGCCGGAGGAGGACGCGTGATGTTGAAACTGCGGCGAGTGGAGGGCGAAACGCTGGCCTTGCGCCAGGCGGCCGAAATCTGGGCCGGCCAGGGCTGGGAGGCGGAGATCGCCTATCCGCCGCGCCATGGCCGCTGGCTGGAAGTGGCGGACGAGGACGGGCGCTGGCAGGGCTGGCTGGAGCCGCGCGCCTGGCTCGAGAGCATGGCGCCGGATCTGGCGGTGCTGGCCAGCGGCGCCGGCGCGGAGCGGCAGGCCGGACGCCTGATCGCCGCCAGCCCCGCGCCGCTGCATTGGCCTATGCCCGATCTGCCGCGCGGACGGGTGCGCGCCGGCGCGGAGCGGGATGGCGGCGAACTGCCGCAGCGGCCGCTGTTGCGAGTGGCTACGCCGCAAGGGCCGGTATGGCTGGCCAGGGTGGAAGCGCCGCGGCCCGCCGCCATGCCGGCGAGGCGTTTCGACTGGCTGTCTGCGCCGCTGGCTTTCGGCCTGGGGCATAGCCACATCAGCCAAGCCCTGCTGCGCAGCGTGCGCGGCGGCGATGTGCTGCTGGTCCAGCAAACGGCGTCCCTGGTGGCCTGCCATGGCAGGACGGTGGGGCGTTATCAACGATCCGATGAAGGAATCATCATGGAATGGCAAATGGAAGAGGCGGCGGAGCGGGATGAGCCGGCGCTGGCCGATATCGAACAATTGCCGGTGCGGCTGGAGTTCGTCTTGCAGCAAAGCCGGGTGACGCTGGCCGAATTGCGGCAGCTGTGCCAGGGCCGGCTGCTGCCGTTGCAGGCCGGCGCCGAGCGCCAGGTGGAGGTGCGCGCCAACGGCGCCTTGCTGGGCCGCGGCGAGCTGGTGCAACTGGATGGGCAGCTGGGCGTGGAAGTGGCGCAGTGGCGGGACGGGCCGGACGATGTCGAATGATATTTCGCTGATCGCGCTGCTGGCGTTTTCCACGCTGCTGCCGTTCCTGATCGCGTCGGGCACCTGCTTCATCAAGTTCTCCATCGTGTTCGTGATGGTGCGCAACGCGCTGGGCCTGCAGCAGGTGCCGTCCAATATGACGCTCAACGGCATCGCGCTGATGCTGTCGATGTTCGTGATGCTACCCGTCGCGCAGCAGGCTTACGGTTATTACCAGGAAGAGCGAGTCAGCTTCACCAGCGTGGAGTCGGTGAGCAACTTCGTCGAAAACGGCCTGGACGGCTACCGCGCGTATCTGCAGAAGTATTCCGACCCGGAACTGACCCGTTTCTTCGAGAAGGCGCAGGTCGACCGCGCCGAGCGCGAAACCGGCAGCGCCGCGGCGGACGAACAGCCATCCATCTTCGCCTTGCTGCCGGCCTACGCGCTCAGCGAGATCAAGAGCGCGTTCAAGATCGGTTTTTACCTGTACCTGCCCTTCGTGGTGGTGGACCTGGTGATCTCCAGCATCCTGCTGGCGCTGGGGATGATGATGATGAGCCCGGTGACGATATCGGTGCCGATCAAGCTGGTGCTGTTCGTGGCGCTGGACGGCTGGACGCTGTTGTCCAAGGGCCTGGTGCTGCAATACCTGGATCTGGCGACGTAGCGGGCGCCGGGGCGGCGGCAAATGGCGCTACCGGTTTGAACGGAGCGGAGAGTCCGCTGCGCGGGCGATGATTTTCATGGCCGGGGCTGCCCGGCAGGCAGGTCTGGGAGCTGTCTCGCCAGCCCCCTGACAACCCCAGTCGACCCCGACCGCGCGGCGAAACCCCGCCCCCGCATCCCTCGCCAAGGCGCCGCCGAACTCGCGATTTGCTAGCGTCAAATCGCTCAGACAAACGGCGGCTTAAAACCTTGGCGAGGGATGCGCGGACGGCTTGCGCTGGCGGGGAAGGCGGGAGCGTCGGATGCGTCCTGCCCTTAGGCTCCTGCGTGCACAGTTTTTGTTGATTGAAAGGTTTTCCTATGAACGACCTGGTTTTCGCCGGCAACAAGGCGCTTTACCTGGTGCTGCTGATGTCGGCCTGGCCCATCGTGGTCGCCACCGTGATCGGCCTGCTGGTCGGTTTGTTTCAAACCGTCACCCAGCTGCAGGAGCAGACGCTGCCGTTCGGCATCAAGCTGTTCGGCGTCAGCCTGTGCCTGTTCCTGCTGTCCGGCTGGTACGGTGAAACCTTGCTCGCCTTCGGCCGCGAGGTGATGCGGCTGGCGCTGGCCAGGGGCTAGCCGATGCCGTTCGGGCTGTTTTTCGAGATCCACGGCTGGGTGGCCGCGGCGGCGCTGGGTTTCGCCCGCGTGGCGCCGGTGTTTTTCATCCTGCCTTTCCTCAATAGCAATGTGCTGACCGGGGTGGTGCGCACCTCGGTGGCGATGCTGGTGGCGCTGGGACTGTGGCCGCACGCGCCGGAGGCGCTGCCGGCCTTCGACGCGCTGTCGTTCGCCGCGCTGATCGCGCGCGAGGCGACGGTGGGCTTGCTGCTGGGCTGCCTGCTGGCCTGGCCGTTCTGGGTGTTCCACGCGCTGGGCAGCATTATAGACAACCAGCGCGGCGCGACGCTGAGCAGCAGCATAGACCCGGCCAACGGCGTGGACACCTCGGAGCTGGCCAATCTGTTCAATCTGTTCGCCGCCGCGGTTTATCTGCAGGGAGGCGGCATGGCGCTGATGCTGGATTTGTTCCGCGAAAGCTACCGCTTGTGCGACCCGCTGGGCGGCGGCATGCCGGCGCTGGCGCCGCTGCTGGGCCTGCTCAATCAGGTGGTGTCCAAATCAGTGGTGCTGGCCAGCCCGGTGATGGCGGCGCTGCTGCTGACCGAGGCGGTGCTGGGACTGTTGTCCCGCTTCGCGCCGCAGATGAACGCCTTTGCGGTGTCGCTGACGGTGAAGAGCGCGGTGGCGCTGCTGATCATGTTGCTGTATTTCGCGCCGGTGCTGCCGGACGCGCTGGCGCGGCTGTCTTTCCAGCCCGGCGCCTTGTCCGGCTGGCTGCCGGCCGGAGGCTGAGATGTCGAACAAGACCGAACAGCCGACGCGCAAGCGGCTGCGCGATTCGGCCAAGAAGGGCCAGTCCTTCAAGAGCCGCGACCTGGTGGTGGCCTGTCTCACCCTGTGCGGCGTGGCCTATCTGGTGTCTTTCGGCTCGCTGGTGGAGTTGATGGGCGCCTTTCGCCAGGCCATCGCCGGCGGCTTCAGCTTGGACATGGCGGGCTACGCCAAGACGGTGGCCTGGCTGGGGCTAAAGCTGCTGCTGCCCATTTTCTTGCTGTGCGTCGCCGCCTCGGCGCTGCCGGCCTTGCTGCAAAGCGGCTTCGTGCTGGCCAGCGAGGCCTTGAAGCTCAATCTGTCGGCGCTCAATCCGGTCAACGGCTTCAAAAAGCTGTTCAGCCTGCGCACGGTGAAGGAGGCGGTGAAGGCGCTGCTCTATCTGGCCAGCTTCGCGGCGGCGGTGGCGGTGATCTGGCGCAAGCACAAGGAGCTGCTGTTTTCCCAGCTCAACGGCAGCCCGCTGGACATGGCCGGCGTGTGGCGCGAGCTGTTGCTGTCGCTGGTGCTGACCTGTCTGGGCTGCATCGTTCTGGTGCTGCTGCTGGACGCCATCACCGAGTATTTCCTGTTCATGAAGGACATGAAGATGGACAAGCAGGAAGTGAAGCGCGAGATGAAGGAACAGGAAGGCAATCCGGAAATCAAGTCGCGCCGCCGCGAGGCGCATATGGAAATCCTGTCCGAGCAGGTGAAGTCCGACATCGAGAACTCGCGGCTGATCATCGCCAACCCCACTCACATCGCCATCGGCATCTACTTCCGCCCGGAAGTCGTGCCCATCCCCTTCGTGTCGGTGCTGGAAACCAACCAGCGCGCGCTGGCGGTGCGAGCCTACGCCGAGAAGGTCGGCGTGCCGGTGGTGCGCGACGTGCCGTTGGCGCGGCGGATCTTCGCCGGCCATCGCCGCTATTCCTTCGTCAGCCTGGAGGAGGTGGACGAAGTGCTGCGCCTCTTGGTCTGGCTGGAGCAGGTGGAGAACGCCGGCCAGCCGGAGCCGGACGACAACCCGCCGAACGCCGGATGAGCGATTCCTGAATGTTTGCCCGCGCGCTCCGCGCTTAAATGATTCCGACCGCTTGCCACACAGGCGGTTGCTAGCCAGCTCTGCCGGGTTGGTGACCTTACCAGGAGCAGATATGAACGCGAATGACAACGTCAGCGACGACCGCTTTGCGGAGATGGTCTGGGAAGCCGTGAGCGGAGGCGCCACGTTGAAGGACGTGCACGGGATTCCGCAGGACATGATGGAAGGCCTGTACGCGCACGCTTACGATTTTTACAACAAGGGACGGCTCGACGATGCGGAGACCTTTTTCCGTTTTCTCTGCATCTACGATTTCTACAACTCCGATTACATCATGGGCCTGGCGGCGGTTTGCCAGCTGAAGAAACAGTTCCAGAAAGCCGCCGACCTCTACGCGGTGGCCTTCGCGCTGAGCAAGGACGACTACCGGCCGGTGTTCTTCACCGGCCAGTGCCAGCTGTTCCTGCGCAAGGCGGCCAAGGCCAGGCAGTGTTTCGAACTGGTGTGCGAGCAAAGCGCCGACGAGGCGCTGCGCGCCAAGGCCCAGGTGTATCTGGACACTTTGCAGGAAACCGAAAACGGGCAGTCCCGCGAGCAGGAAAAGGAGCAGGCATGAGTGACGCAGGCACCATAGGCAGCGCGTATCTGCGCAATCCCGGCCTTGCCGGCGCGGCTTTCGACAGCGTGCGCAAGGACGGTTCCTTTCTCGACGCCGCCGACAAGGCGCTGAAGGCGGTGCTGGCCACCCGGGCCGGCGAAGGTAAGCCGACAGTGAGCGAGCGCGATCTGGCCACCCCGGCGCTGAGCCAGCCCAGCCCCAAGGCCCAGCGCGAGCTGGACGGCAGCGGCAAACTGACGCTGCTGCTGGGCCAACTGATGACGCTGCTGGGAAATGTCTCCCTGTCGCAGCTGGAGAGCCGTCTGGCGACCTGGCGCGCGATGATGGAGTCGCAGCAGGCGATGGGCAATCAGCTGTCGCAGGAATTCCAGCAGGCGGTGGCCGAATCGCAGGCCGCCACCGAGGCCTTCCGCGGCGCCGAAGGCGAGTATGAAACCGCCAAGGCGGCGGCCGACGCCGCGCAGCAGAAGGCCGCGGCCGCCAAGGCGAAGCTGGAGGCGATGCAGCCGGACGACCCGGGCTATGCCGACGCCAAGGCGGCCAGCCAGCAAGCGGCGGCCGAGGCGCAGCTGGCGCTGCAAAAGGCCGGCCAGGCGGGCGAGCTGGCGGAGAAAGCCCGCCTGGTGGCGGTGGACAAGGCCAAGCGGGCGGACGAGCTAGCGGGCAAGGTGCAGGGCGCCAACGTCAACACCGACGCGGCCCGCAAGGGCGCGGAAGACCACCTGAGCAATGTCGGCAAGCTGACCATGCTGATGGCGATGTTCTCCAAGCTGGTGGGCGAGAATAGCGAAAACAGCCTGAAGAACGACCTGGCCCTGTTCGAAGCGATGCAGGAAGGCCGGCAAAAAGAGATGGACAAGAAATCCGCCGAGTACCAGGAAGAGGTGCGCAAGGCGGAGGAGCTCAACCGCGTCATGGGATGCGTGGGCAAGATTCTGGGCGCGCTGCTGACGGTGGTCAGCGTCGTGGCCGCGGCTTTCACCGGCGGCGCCAGCCTGGCGCTGGCCGCGGTGGGTGTCGCTTTGATGGTGGCCGACGAGGTGGTGAAGGCCACCACCGGCGTGTCCTTCATGGAAGAGGCGCTCAAGCCGCTGATGGAAAAAGTGCTCAAGCCCTTGATGGAGCTGATAGGCAAGGCGCTGAGCAAGGCCCTGGAAAGCATGGGGGTGGACAAGAAAACCGCCGAAATGGTGGGCGCCATCGCTGGCGCCATCATCGCCGCGGTGGCGATGGTGGTGGTGATGGTGGTGGTGGCCACCGTGGGCAAGGGCGCGGCCAGCAAGCTGGGCGGCGCGCTCAGCAAATTGATGGGCGATACCATCAAGAAGCTGGTGCCCAAGTTGCTGAAGGAATTGGCCAGCAACGGCGGCAAGCTGCTCAGCCAGGGCATGCAGCGGCTGGGCAACAGCCTGGGTCTGCGCACCGACGAGCTGTCCAAGCAGCTGATCCGCAACACGCTCAACCGCGTGGTGGTGGGCGGCGAGGTGGTCAATGCCGCCAGCCAGGCCGGCGGCGGCGTGGCGCAGGGCGTGTTCATGAAGAACGCGTCGGAAGCGTTGGCGGATTTCTCGCTGGCGCGCGCCTCGATGGAGCAGATCGAGCAATGGCTGAAGCAGGCGGTGGAAGCCTTCGGCAGCACCCAGAAAATCACCCAGGAACTGACCGCGGCCATGTCCGCCGCGCTGCAGCAAAACGCGGAAGCCAGCCGTTTCGTGCTGCGCCAGAGCCACGCCTGAACCAGAGGAGCCATAGAATATGATCAGCCTGAATCACAGCAGCCCCCTCGCCATTTCCCTCCCGACCGGCGCCGACAGCCCCAAGGCGCGCGCCGCCGACGGCCTGATTTCCGTCGCCACCCTGCTGCCGGCGCTGCGCGCCAGCGGCGAAACCGGCCGCGAACTGGCCGGCGCGCTGGCGGGCCAGCCCGAACTCGCCAAGCCGCAAGGCATGCTGAAGCCTGAGGACGCCGGCGCGCTGCACCGCTGGCTGAGCGGCAAGCTGGACGACCGCCAGTTCACCGCCGGCATCGAGCAGACCATGGGCAAGCTGGAGTTGCTCATCGACAAGGAATTGAAAGCGCGCGGCGACGAGGCCAAGGACCCGGCCTTCGACATCAGCGGCATGTCCACCCGCATGGCCGCGCTGCTGGCGCAGGCCATCGTGCTGATGTCGGCGCTGCGCACCGCCGACAGCGCCCTGAGCAGCAAGCTGTCGCAGGTGAGCTTCGACGCCACCAAGAGCACCGCGGCTTCCATGGTGCGCGAGGGCCTGTCCAATCTGTCCAGCAGCGTGGCGCAGGGCGCGATCCAGTTCGGCGTCACCGGCGTCGGCGCCAAGAAGCAGCTCAGCGGCCTGTCCGCCGAGCGCGGCGCGCTGAAGAACAACGCGCCCAAGCTGAACAAGCTGGGCGACGAGGCGCGCAACATCCAGGGCGCGCTGGGCCGCCAGGGCAGCGTCAAGCTGGGCGCGGACGCCGACAGCATGAAAGACATCAAGCTGGCGTCGCCGCAGGCGGGCAACCGCCAGAGCCTGGCCGAGATGAATGCCCAGCCGGGCGCCGGCGCCGGGGTGGCGGACGGCATGGCCGCCGCGCGCGACGGCGCGGTGCCGCTGCAGGCGAGCAATCAGCGTCTGGCCAGCCAGCATGAAGCCGCGCTGGGCAGCGTCGGCGACGACATTCCGGTGAAAACCCGCGCCGAGCAGGCCGCGCTGGAAGACACCCGGCTCAAGTCGCAGGCCAAGCAGACCACTGGCAAGGCCATCATGGAGGCGTCCAACGCCGCCGGCGGCATCGCCGGCGGTTCCGGCCGCTACGCCGCCACGCTGGAGCAAGCCGATCAACAGATCAGCCAGGCGTCCGGCCGGGTGGCCTCCAACGCCTCCGACGAGGCGCGCGAGCGCAGCCGCAAGGCCGACAGCATCATCCAGGATCTGCTGAAGACCCTGGAAGGCGTCAGCCAGTCCAAGAGCGCCGCGATGGGCGCCATCGCCGGCAACATCCGCGCCTGATCCCGTCAACCGGGCCGGGGCGCTGCGCCCTGGCTGCCCTGTCGCCCGCCGGCGTCCTGCTGGCGGGCGTGGAGAGACTCATGCTCGACTCCCTGATCCGCACCCCGTCCATTCCGCTGTACTCCGCCGCGCGCGCGCAAAGCGAAGCGCCGGCCGCCGAGCTGCAAACCGCGCCGCCGCGCGGGGAAAGCGCGCCGCTTCCGCCCAACGCCAAGCTGATGCAGGCCACGCTGCAGTCCGCCAGGCAGCTGGACGCCGCGCTGCAGTCGCAACAGCGAGACGCCGCCGCCGGCCGGCCGCCCGCCGGCGAAACGCAGGACCGCAAGGCCTTGGCGCTGCACCAGCTGGACGGCAATCTGCGCGGGCTGAGCGCGGCCGGCTACCGTCTGGCGCCGGAAGCGGTGAGCGCGATGGCCGCCGAAAACGACGCGGCGCTTGACGCCGCGCCGCAGCTGCTGCGAGAGCAGGCGCCGACGCTGGCTGATCACCAGATGTATCCGGACAGCGTGTTGTGGGACAACATCGCCAAGGCCATCGGCGGCATCAACGACAACTATCTGGGCGTCTACGAGAATGTGGTGGGCAAGTACACCGCCTTCTACCAGGCGTTCAGCGACATCCTGGCCAAGCTGGGCAGCCTGATTTCGTCCAACGACAAGGGCGACAAGGTGACGCTGGAGGTCGGCCAGCTGGTGACGCTGTTGGAGAAGCTGAAAACCGATTTCAGCCTGCCCAATTCCGCCGCCATCCTGTTTCCCAAACAGGGCGCCAAGGCCACCGAGGCGCAAGCCAAGCAGTGGGCGAGCGAGCTGGGCCTGCCGGACGGCTGCGTGAAGCCCTTGCCGGGCGGCGGTTACGGGGTGGTGCTGGACCTGGGGCCGATCACCGTGATGACAACGGAGCTGAACAAGTTGGGTAGCGGCAAAGTGGAGCTGGACAACGCCAAGTTCCAGTCCTGGAAGGCCGGTTTCGACGCCCAGGAAGAAAAGCTGAAAAACACGCTGCAGACGCTGACCCAGAAATACAGCAACGCCAACTCGCTGTTCGACAACCTGGTCAAGGTGCTCAGCAGCACCATCAGCAGCTGCCTGGAAACCGCCAAGTCCTTCCTGCAGATCTGACGCCGAACTTCCGGGAGCGCGCATGACCATCACATTGCAACGATCGACCTCCTGCCCGGACCTGTCTGCGGCCGCCGCGCGGGAGCCGGGGCCGCAAACCCCGCTGGCCGGCAGGATGCGCGGCGCCGCCGCCGCGCCGGCGGTGGGGCTGGAGGGTTTCAAGGCCGACTTCGCCAACCGCAGCCTGGAGGCGCTGTTCGGCCAGTCCAGCCAACCGGAGCGGCTGCGCCAGTTGTACCAGTCCTCCGCCAATGCCTATGCCAAGCTGGAAATCGCCGAATTCGCCAAAGTGTTCCACCGGTTGGCGCAAAGTCCGGATTTGAGCGAGGAAGCCCGGGCCGCGCTGGACGGGCAGGCGCGGCAATACGCCGCGCAGATTCTCAAGGACGGCCTGGGCGAGCGTTCGGCTTTCGGGCCGTGGACGCCGAAAACCGCCAAGGGCTACCAGCTGCGCGCCCGGCTGGAGCATCAGCTGGCGCAATTCGCCGCGCTGCGGCTGGGGGGTGACGCCGCCCGGCTGGGAGCCGATTTCATGAACCGGGAGGTGCTGCCTTTCGTGCGGCAATACCTGGAGCACCAACTGGCGGGCAAGCTGGACGAAGCCTGCGTGCGTGAACTGACCGGCGTGTTCGACCGCGCCGCGCATCAGGCTTTCGAAGCCTTGCGGCAAGGCCGCGACGAGCTGGTGCAGCTGCACGGGCTGGGGGTGGGCAAGCTGGCGCGCGATCTGGACACGGTGGCAGTGCTGCCGCTGCTGATGCGCAATGTGCTGGCGCAGCTGCAGCCGCCGGCCGAGGGAAGGGCCGATCCGGCCAGCCCGGCCGCTGATGACGGCGCGGCGAAGCCGGAGGCGGCCGGCGGCGTCCACATCCGCATCGGCGACATCCATATCGACAATAGCCGGCACATAGACAACAGCCGCCATATCGACAACAGCCGGCGCGGCCGCGGCGCGCCGACGCCGCTGTCCCTGGCGCTCAAGCTGCGGCGCGATCCGGGCGGCGACGGCAAGGCGCGGGCCGAGCCGGCTGCATCCGGCAAGCCGCCGCCGCCGGCCGCCAGCCTGGCGCGTGATGCCGCCGTCCAGACCCATCCGGCAGCCGCTGAGCCCGCGCCGCCCAATCCGGCCCAGGCCGATGGCCACGGTCAGGCGGCGCCATTCCCGGCCTGGCGCAGCTATTACCCGGAAGCGGTGCTGCGCTCCATCGGTTTTCAAAGCCGGGACGACGCTCACCCGGCGGCAAGGGCGTTGGTGGCGGACATGCGCAGCGCGCTAAGGCTGGATGCCGCCAGCGAGATGGACCCGCATTCGCCGTTCGCCGCGCTGGCGCGCGCGCGCGACGCGGCATTGCGCGAAGCGCCGGGCGAGGCGCGGCAGCCATATGAAGCGCCTGTCGATGCTGCGCAGTGGGCGGTGCTGAAGCAGGGGCTTAACCGGCACCCGCAAAGCGAGCAGCTGCGCGGCCAGGTGCGCCGGCTGGCGCGCTTGACCAATCTCGCGCGCGGCGAATGGCCGCAAGACAGCGCGGTGCAGCGGTTGCTGCAGTGGGGGCTGGCGGCCATGCCGGCTGCCGGACCCGCCCCGGACCTGCCGCCGGGGCCGCCTCCGGACGCCGGCCCATCCATATCGACCCAGGATGGCGCGCCGTTCGCCGGCATCGCGCTGCGTGGCGCCGCGCCGCGCCTGCCCGCCGCCGACTACCTGCGCGGCTACCCGTTTCGCAGCGATCCGCAAGCGCCGGCGCTGCTGTTGATGAGCGCGCTGCGCGAAGCGCTGGAGGCGGACCCGGCCACGCCGTGGCCGCTCCGGCGCGAATTCGACCGCAGCCGCGACGAGCTGCTGCCGCGCGCGCAGCTGGACCAGCGCCGGGCCTTGCAACGCTTCGCCGACGGCGACGCCGCGGTAGCGCCCAGGCTGGGCCAACTGCTGTCCTTGCTGGACGCCCATCCGCGGCGGCAGGCGTTGGTCGATCTGGGCAGGCGGCTGGCGCGCGAAACGGCGCTGCTGCCGCGCGGCGAGCCGGCCAACCCGCTGGTGGCGCAGTTGCTGGCCGGACTGGGGCTGGACGCCGCGGAAGAAGCGAGACGGCGCGAGCCCGCCACGCCGGCGTCCACGGTGGTCCTCACCGTAGACGGCCAGCATCTGGACGCCGCCGCCATTCGGGAGCGCAGCCGTGCCGCGCGCGATTGAGGCCAGGGTGCTGGCGGTGCTGGGCGCCAGCCTGGGGGCGGAGGTGGGCCGGATCCAGCCCGCGTCGCGGCTGGTGGACGATTTGTGCGCCGATTCGCTGGAGCTGCTCGACATGGTGATGATGCTGAACGACGAGTTCGGCATCGAGATCGGCGTCGAGGACATCGTCGGCATCCGCACCGTCGCCGATGTCGAGGCCGCGGTGGCGCGCCGCCTAGCCTAGCGCCTGCCGCAGCCGGGCTAGCTGTTCGCGCAGCGCGGCGTCGTCCTTTTGCGGCTGCCGCAGCAAGGCTTCCATCTGCCGCGCGGCATCGGCCAGCTCGGCGTGGCCGGTGGACAGCGCCGCGCCGCCCAGCCGATGCGCGTGGTGGATGGCGACCGGCCAGTCGCGCGCCTGCAGCGCCTGTTCCAGCAGCTGGGCGTCTTCCCCGCAACTGCTGCGGAATATCCGTTGCAGGTCGGCGTCGGACGAGGCCGTAGCATCGGCTTGTTCCTCTGGCGAGGCGGCGGGAGTTTCCAGCCACAGCGCCAGGATCTGCCGCAGCTGCTCCAGCCGCAGCGGCTTGGACAGGCAGCTGTCCATGCCGCTTTCCAGGCAGCGTTGCTGGTGCGCGATGCCGGTGGTGGCGGAAATGGCGACGATGGGCAGATGGGGCGGCGGCTGCAGCGCCGGATGGGCGCGCAGCCGCTGAGCCAGCTCGTAGCCGCTGATGCCGGGCAGGTCGCAATCGAGCAGCACCATGGCGAAACGCTGGCCTCGCGCCAGCAGCGCCAGCGCGGCGGGCGCGTCCTCCGCCATTTCGGCGCGGTAGCCCAGCTCCCGCAGTTGCTGGGCGATGACGAAGCGGTTGGCCGGCTGGTCTTCCACTACCAGGACCGCGGCGCTTGGCGACGCCGGCTGCGAAGGCGGGGCGGCGTCGATGTCCGCCGGCTTGGCGGCGGGCTGCGGCAGGCAGTCCACCGGCAGGCGCAGGGTCATAGTGGTGCCTAGCCCCGGCAAGCTGGACAGCGTGATGCTGCCGGCCATCAACTCCACCAATTGGCGGCAGATCGCCAGCCCCAGGCCGGAGCCGCCGTAGCGGCGCGTGGTGTCGTCGGCCTGGGAAAAGGCGGAAAACAGCCGGTATTGCTGTTCCGGCTCGATGCCGATGCCCGTGTCCTGCACTGTCACCAGCAACGCGCCGCTTTCTCCTTCCGCCAGCCGCAGATCCACTCGCAGCAGCACCTCGCCCTGGTGGGTGAACTTCACCGCGTTGCTCAGCAGATTGCTCAGGATCTGGCGCATGCGCACCGGGTCCAGCAGCAGCGGGCGCTCCAGTCCGCTCAACTGCACCGTCAGTTTCAAGCCCTTTTTTTCCGCGCAGGGGCGGTAGACGGCGGCCACGCTGCCGGCCAGCGCCGCCATGTCGGTGGCCACCGGCTCCAGCGCCAGCTTGCGCGCGTCCAGCTTGGAGATGTCCAGCACATTGTCCAGCAGCTCCAGCAGGTTCACCGCCGAGGCGTTGGCCAGCGCCGCCAGCTCTTGTTCGCGCGGCGGCAGCGCGGCGCGCCGCAGCAGCTCCACCGATGCCAGGATGGCGTTCATCGGCGTGCGGATTTCATGGCTCATCACCGCCAGAAACAGCGATTTTTCCGCCTCGCTGCGCTGGGCGGCGCGCTGGGCGGCGCGGGCCCGCTGGGCCAGCAGCGCCAGCGCCAGCAAGCCGGCGGCCAGCGCGCTGAGCTCGAAAGCGTAGTAGCGGGCGATGGAGCCCCACGACGGCATGCCGTAGTCGGTGGTGCGCAGCCAGGTGTATAGGATGGCGTCGGTGTCCTCGGCGGTGAGCTGGCCCAGCGATTTATCGATGATGTCGCGCAGCATGGGCTGGCGCAGGTTGACCGCCATCGATACCAGCCGCGGCATTTCGCTGACGCTGCCGGCGATGTGCAGCGTGCCGTAATAACGGCGCTGGATCACCGCCTGCAAGGTGGCGTCCAGGCCCACGGCGGCGTAGGCGCGGTCTTCCGCCACCGCGTCCAACGCGGCCAGCGGCGTGGCCGTCGGCACGATGCGGATGTCGGGGTAGTACTGGCGCAGGAAGTATTCGTAGGGGTCGCCTTGCTCCACCGCGACGGTCTTGCCGCTGAGTTTGGCCGGGTCGAACACGATGGGCTTGTCCGGCCGGGTGACCAGCAGGGTGCTGCCGGAGAAATAGGGGTCGGTGAACAGCATCTGCTGATTGAACGGCGCGGGAATCAGCTTGGGCGAGGTGGCGGTGAGCAGGTCCAGCTTGCCCTGCAGCATCATGGTCATCGCCTGGAAGCGGTTTTGCACCGGCACCAGTTGGAAGCGGATGCCGCTGATGTCGCCTATTCGTTGCAGGTACTCCTGGGTCAGGCCCTTGTGCTCGCCTTGCTCCAGATATTCGATGGGCCAGCCGTGCGGGTCTATCGCGTAGCGCACCACCGGGTGGCGCGCCAGCCAGGCGCGCTCGGCCGGATTGAACGGGCTGGCCAGGCTTTGGCCGTGGTCCAGCAGCAGGGCGGCGGCCAGCCACGCCGCCAGCCGGGCGGTGGATTTCATTTTTCCTCCAGACGCTGCTGCAGCTGGAACAGCTCGTTGTCGCGCCGCAGGCCCAGCTTTTTCAACGCCGACTGCTTCTGGTTGCTGATGGTTTTGACGCTGCGCGAGAACTTGGCGGCGATATCGCTCACCGACAGTCCGTGCAGGCAGCAGCGCAGCACTTCGCGCTCGCGCGGCGACAGGTCGGGGTGGTCCAGCAGGGTGGGGCTTGCTCCTTGCGGCGCGTCCGATGCCTCCAGCCGGGCATGCAATTCGCGCGACATCTCCGGGCTGAGGTAGTCGCGCCCGTCCGCCAGCGCGCGGATCGCCGCCACCAGTTCGTCCAGCCCCTGCTCCTTGCCGATGAAACCATGGGCGCCGCCGCGCAGGGCCAGCGCCACCGTGGCGGGCGTGTAGTAGGCGGACATCACCAGCAGCCGCAGCCGCGGAAAGCGTATCCGCAGCGCGCGGATCAGGTTGAGGCCGTCGATGTCGTCGGGGCGCAGCGCGTAGTCGATCACCACCACGTCGGTTTCCGCTGCCAGCCCGCCGGCCAGCGCCTGCATCAGCTGGCTGCTGGCGGTGAAGCTGCCGGCCACGCGCAGGCCGGCCACGCCGGCCAGGTGGCCGCTCAGGCCGTGCAGGATCATCAGGTGGTCGTCCAGCAAGGCGACGCGAATCGGGTGGGGCAGGGCGATGGAGATTTTGCTGTCGGACATGGCGTTTCCCACGGATGCTCGCCGCAGGGCCGGGCGCGGCCCCGCCGCTCTTTATTGTTGATTATGCATGCCGCCGGAGAAAGGGCGGCATGGCTGTTTTTGTCACGGCGAGCGCGCGTAAGCGCATTCCCCCTGCAATGATTCTACCCGGCGGGGGAGCGGAGCTACAGGCTTATGTCGATGCCGACAATGATTTATGCTTTTGATTTTATTTTTGTTTCTTTTGAATGCCAAAGGCCTTTTGCCTGACCGGCCAGGCGTAGCTATTCTTCGCAAAGCGCCTGCAAAGACGACAGCTCTCCTTGCCTGACCAATTGGCGCAGCCGCTCGATGAAATCCTGGCAGCGCAGGTTGTCCTGGGCAATGTGTTCGGCCCAATCCAGCAGATCCGTCATGGCGCCAAGGCTAATCAGCCGGCGGGCTTCTTCCAGCTGGCTGGCATCCGGCCGCTGGGCATGGCTAGCGTCGGGCGGCGTCTCGGCGAAAGGTGGGCCGCCTAGTTGCAACAAGCTGGCCAAAGTATTGCGCAGTTCCGCCAGGTTGATCGGTTTGAGCAGGCTGGCGTCGTAGCTCTGCGGCCCTATCGGTTGCGGCAGCGCGGAAATGGCCACCACCGGCACGCCGGGCAGCCGTTGGCGCGCTTCGGCCAGTACCGCCAGTCCGTTGGCGCCGGGCATCATGTGATCGGTCAGTATCAAATCGGGCGAGGAGCTCAGTCGCTGCATTTTCCGGATCAGTTCCAAGCCATTTTCCGAAGCGTCCACGGCAAAACCCTGGCCCGTCAGCTCATCGGCCAGCAAGCGTCGGATGTCGGGCGTATCTTCCGCCAGCCAGACCGTTTTGCCTTTTCCGTCTATCTGCGGCAGCACGCCCAGCGCATCCGGCCTGCAATAGCTGTCCATGTCCGCCTCGGACAAGGAGGGCGCCGTCAGCGTGATCTTGACCGCGGTGCCGGCCCCCGGCGCGCTGTCGATCTGCAGAGCGCCGCCCATGCGCTCCACCCATTGCTTGACGATGGACAGGCCAAGGCCGATGCCGGGCTGGGAGCGCGCCTGGCTCAGCCGCAGGAACGGTTCGAAAATGCGCCGCTGGTCCTCAACGGCAATGCCGCAGCCCGAGTCCTTCACCGTAAGCGACAGCTTGCCAGGCTGCCCGGCAAGATGCCGACGGTAATCGACGGCGAGAATGATAAGGCCCGACTGGGTAAACTTATTGGCATTGTCCAGAAGATTGCCCAATAGCTGGCGCACGCGCTTGCCATCCAGCTCCAACACCGGGGGCAACTCCGCGCCCGCCTCCAGCAGGAAACGGTTGCCCTTTTTCATCGAGAGGCTCTCGTGTTCCTGCGCAATCGCTTGAAGCAGCGCATGGATGTAAACCGGCTCTTTCTTCACCGCGTTAGGCGAGGCACCGGCCGCGTAGTCGATCAGATCATTGATCATTTGCAGCATATGGGTGGCGCTGCGGCGGATGATGCCGCCGCGCTCGGCATCGCTGTGGCCGCCGGCCTGAATCAGGTCGGCAAAGCCGATGATGGACGTGAGCGGCGTGCGCAGATCATGGCTGACGCGGGCCAGAAAGTCCGATTTGGCGCGGTTGGCTTCGCCGGCGGCGATCAAGGCGCCCTGCAACTCCCGCGTGCGCTCGTCCACTGCGTCCTGCAGACGCTCCTGCTCTTTTAAACGAGCATCCAGCAAGGCATCCTGAGCTTGCTGCTTTTCCAGCCGCAACTGCCGTTGGCGGCGAATGTTGACGGCCAGCAGCAGCAGGATGATGGACAGATTGCCCCAGATGATTTCCGCCCCGCCAATCATGGATTCGGACAGCAGGCCAAACCCCACGGCCATTTTCAGAATGGCGCGGCTGCTGTACAGGCAGAAGGCCAGGAAAAACAGCCTGGCCTCGCGCGAACCTTGCCGCCATCGGTGCAGGCAACTGCCAAAGATCAAAATCAGGCAGGGCACCAACAACCAGTTCAAGGCATAAATGAACATGCTGTAGTCGCCAAAGGCAGTGCCCGCGGCGCAGACCGCCAGCCCGGACATGGATGCTCGGTATAGCCAGCGCCAGAGCGCGATGCCGCCGGCTTCGATGAAGCGCATCATCAAGGCAAGCACAAACGCCACGACCAGGCAGGGCAGCACGCCAGTCATGCGTAAAACCGCATCGCCGCCGCCTTGCATCAGGTAGTAATAGTGATATCCCTGGAAGGAAAGATCGGCCATTAAGACGCAAAACGCCATGCCCGCCAGCAGCAGCGAAATCCGGTCCCGACGCGCCAGACCCATGGCCAGCGTGTACAGGGCAATGGTGAGCATGGAGCCGACCAGCAGCATTTCCATGGCCAGCTGTCGGTCCTGGTTGGCGCGATAGGCCGTTTGCGTCCATAGCTCAGGCGAAATGCTGATGATGGAACGACTGCGGATGCGCAGGACAAAGCGGATGCTTTCACCCGGCGCCAAGGTGATGGGAAACACCGACAGCAGCGCGGGAACGGGGTGCTGGGCCAGCGGAATGCGGGTGCCCGCCAGGATGGCCTGCTCCACCTGAACATGATGCGGCGGCAGCCGATAAAAACGGATGTCCTCCAGCCGGGACGAGCCGACGGAAAGCCAGCGCGTCACCGGCTGGCTGCCGCTATTGTCAAGCTGCCCTTGCAGCCAATAAGTGTCGGAAGAGAAGCCGGCTGTCAGCCGTTTGAGCGTGGCGGCCTGCCAGTTGGGGCTCGCGAGCGCCTGGGTAAGCGTCAAGCGCTTGCCCGGCTCCCGCATGATGTCCAGTTTTTCATTTGGCTGGACATGCTCGGGCGCGCCGGCCAAATCGACAGGGACGGCCGCCCCGGCCCAGCCGCAGCAGGCCAGCAGCAGCCAGAGCAAGCAGGCGCGCCAGATCATGCGCCCGCATCTCCGGCATGGCGCAGGCTGGTAGGCGGGCAGCCGAACCTGTCTTTGAACGCGGTGGAAAAATTGGCCGGGTTGCCATAGCCGGTGGCCTGCGCGATCGACTGCACCGGCAGGTCGGTTTCCACCAGCAAGCGCCGCGCCTCCTTCATCCGGGCCTCGCGCAGGAAATCGAACACCGTCATGCCCGCGCAGCTGCGAAAGGCCTGGTTCAGCCGCCGGGTGTTGGTGCCCACCGCCTGCGCCAAGCCGGCCAGCTCCGGCGTGACATCCAGCGCCGCCAGCAGCAACTTGCGAGCGGAGCGGTACAGCACCCCGTCCAGTCCGCCCGCCTTGGGTTCTTTGCTTTTATCTGCCGGCGCGGCCGGCGGCTGCGAGCAAGGCGGGGTCATCCGCAGATGGATGCACAAGCGCATCCGGACTTCCTCGAAATCAAAAGGCTTGGTGACGTAGTCCACCGCGCCGGCGGCCAAGCCTTCCACCCGTTCCTTGGGCAGTGCGGACGCGGTGAGAAACAGCAGCGGAATGGTGGAGGTTTGCTGATTGGCTTTCAGCAACCGGCAGGCGGTCAGCCCGTCGCATCGCGGCATGGAGATATCCATCAGGATCACATCCGGCTGCACTGCCTGCGCTTTGTGATAGCCATCCCGGCCATCCTCGCCGATGTAAAGGCGGCAACCGTGCCTTGACAAAAAATCCATCAGCAGCATGCGGTCCTGCGCATTGTCGTCGACGATCAGGACGCGCAGGCCACGAAGGCCTGCGTCGGGAGGTGCAGAAGCGATCTGATTCATACTTATTACTATGACATAGCTAGGCTGTGTGCGCCTAATTTAAAATGACAAATGAATTGTCTTTTGTTGGCGCAAGGAGAAATTAATATCCTTGCGGCAAATCTTTCCAGCCCTTGTGCAAAAGCGGCGTCTTCTGGCTTGGCTATGACTGGCATAGCATGTGATTGCATTGAAATGTTAAGCGCCATGCTTTGGCGTCTGGCGAAAATAAAACTGCGAAAGCCAGCATTGCCAAATTCAAGTCATGGCAAGTTGCATATCGCAGTGGACTGGCGGCAAGCGCATCCATGCCTGAATGGATGGTAGGGCTGCTTGGATGTATAGGCGCACCGAAAATGCAGAAGGGTGTGCCTGCAAGGCATGAGGTGATTTTCTCGGCAGATGGGATCGAAGTAGATCCGCGCCTGATTGTATGGATTGAGTTCCACGGTTTGAGTATTTCTCACTTACTCTCTTTGCAGCTTGCTGGGTAGGCCGGCTGCGATCGTATTCTACGCATTCATGGAGACATCCAATGAAGATTTTCTCCTTGCGCACCAAGGCGTGGCTGGGCTTGGCGATTGGCGGCGCCGCGTTGTTGAGCGGTGTGATCGGGGCCGAGCAGGCGTATTCGCCCGAAAATAGCGCGGTGGCGGTGGCAGGCAAGGCCGCAAATTCCTGTTTGCCTCAAGAGGGATGGTTTCCCCATCGGCAGACGCTGGAGCCAAACTCCGGACAGTTCGCTGCCGACGCCAGCAATTGCGCCTTCCATCAATGGTCATGGCAAATGTTTCTGTGGCTGACGCAGGCGCTGCCAGACCCAGATCATCAGGGGCAGACTCTGCCGCGTTTCCTTACCTTTCCGGACCCCCGTATCCTGCGAGGCAAGTCCCAGTCATCGGCCGACAGCTTCCTGCCGGCGCTGAACTTGAAGGATGACAGGCCGCTAGACGAATACCTGCAAGCGGGGCCGGATGGCATGCTGGTCGACCAGAATGGCCGGCTTGTTTACTACTCGATGTATCTGAATGATGTTTTCGCCAACTTCGTCAAAGAGCAGGGCCTGAACAGCGCGGAACGCATCCGCGATTTCAATCCGGGCATTAACTATCCGGTAGGAACATTGACCTTGAAGGCGGCTTGGAAGGTGCTGTCAAGCGAGGAACAGAAACGCAATGACGTATCCCACAAGTTTTATACGCGAACGGCGGAGGTATATCCGCTTAAGAAGCGCGGGAAGGGATTCGAATTAGACCGAACTTACCCTCAAGAGGTTGTATTGGCCTTGGTTGGCTTACATGTTGTCGGCACCACGCGGCATCACGAAGAAATGATCTGGGCTTCCTTCGAGCATGTCGACAACGCGCCGGATGTCGATGCCGGAGCGATACAAGACCCCAAAACGCCGGTTTCGGACCGGGACTGGAGTTTTTACGCCAAGAACACGCCGCTTTCCGCTTGCAATCAGAACCTGGCGTCCAGCGGCAAGTTGGAGCTGGATGAGACCCGCCAGACATTCACTCCCGTCACGCAGGTGTGCCGGATGTATCCGTACGGCAGCGGTCCGGACAAGCAGCCAGCCAACGCCGCCAATATCAAGGCGCTGAATACCGCGGTGCGCAATAAGCTCGAGGGGCCGTGGAACAATTATTTCGAAGTCGGGGCCATCTGGTTCGATACCCAGAAGGGTAAGCCGCTGCAAGCAAATTGCAACTTCCAGCCCGGCGCCAACCAGTGCGGGGTGGTGCTGGCCGGATCCACGAGGTTGTCCAACGCTGCCATCGAAACGTTCACCCAGTCGCAGAGCAGCATGGACAACTGTTTTGCCTGCCATCAGACCATGCCGCATTACGGCGGACCGGGGCAACAAACCCTGCCTGGGAAGAACCTTAGCATCAGCCACATCATGAACAATCTGTATTTCGACCTGCAATCGTCGAAGAAGTCGAACTAAGGAGGATGACTTGATGAGCGATTACATTCTGCGGGTGCACCCGGCCATTAATATCGCGCGCGTGGGGAGCAGCGATGAGTTCTACATTGCGCCAGAAACACCTGCTGGCGAAAGCCTGCCGGATAGCGATCTATTGGGTGGTTTGCCTATCAAGGCCGGCACGGAAAATACGCCGATCGACGAAAGCGATTTTCGCGACGCGCAAGGGTTGGTCAAGCGGCAGGCGGCGCGTTTTCGCATCTTCGCCTATCTAAAGGGCGAGCATCTGAATCAGTATCCGATGGGTCCGCAGGCTCAGCCGGTGGAAGTGGTGCTGGGTGCCCGGCTAGGCGCCAAAATAGTGAAGGACATCATTTGGACCGTGCATGTGGCGAACAAGAAGCTCAACAACTTCGCCATCGGGAGCGATGGGCTGGATGGCTATGACGATCCAGCCAGCGTGCCGCTGCGCAATGGCTATTATCCCAATCTGCCGCCCAACTTCCCATTGCTGCCGACGACGAATGGCTCGCCGTATTGGCGCGAAATTCTGAGCAACGCCAAGCGTTGCATGGATTTGGTGATCGATCCTGGCCCGCGCAGCATCAGCGCCTTTCATGATCAAGGCAAAACCAAGGCCTTTTCGAAGCGTGAACGCGCCTGTTTTGCCGATGGCAAGGGCAATATCCAGTTTTTGGATTACCCGCAACATTTTCCCGATGATGCCCACCCGTATCTGGAGCAGCCCTTGGGGCCGATCGCCTCCCTGGGGGAGTTGCGAGTCGATGCCCAAGGGCGCTTGCTCGTCACCGGGGGTTTTGGCCATACGGCGGGGGTAAAGCTATCGGCAACGGGGCTGCCACCAAGCCTGGCCAACTCAACCGAGAATGGACTGTGGTTTGACGATACGTCAGATGGCCCGGTCAATGCGGTGGTGGTGTTCGATGATGGAAGCTGCGAGGCCCATGGTGCCTGGGTGGTGACTGGCGATCCCGGCTATGCGCCGCAAATCCGCAATGTCGTGTCCGCCTGGGACGATATTTTCGACATGTGGGTGCGTGAACTCGATTTGATGCCGAGCCTCTACCGTGGTAACGCATTCAACCATGGCGAGTATCAGCCCTGTTTCCGCCATCAGGTGCAGCCTATTTTCCGGGCGGCCATGTTGCAGCGTTGGGGCACCAATTTACCGAACCATGTTGTGAATGCCCATGATGGGGTGGGCGCCATTCAGCCCACGACGGATCCCGGCGCGATCATTCAGGACTTGGAAAAACTGATCCGCAATCCGGAAGGCTCGCCCCAGGAAATGCAAACGGGCCGGCCGCTGATGCCCTTGTCTTTGGGCGACGCTCGCAAGAGCTTCCTGACAGTGACCCGCAGCCAATATTTCTTTTTGCAGTGTTGGCACAAACAGCAGTTTTCGGCCGAAGACGCGATGCCCTTGAGCGTGGGAGAGAAACTGGACTATGCCGCGCTGGCCAACTGTTTGGGCGGCCGTTACAGCCCGGGCATCGAGGTGTCTTTCCCGGTGCGGGACCGCAATCTGTACATCCAGAATTGGCGCGAGCGCGACTGCGGCCCCTTCCGTATCAATCAGGCTCGGATCGATTACGCCAACATCGACAGCGGCGAGCCTGTGCTGCGTTGCGGCTATGTGCCGCGGCAAATCGGAGCGGTGGAGCCGGGCGATCTTTCCAAGTTCATGTCGGTGCCTTGGCATACCGATTACAACTCCTGCGCAGTCCACCTGCCCAAGCCGAATCCCATCAATGTAGATGGCAACGGCACTCCATACCCTAACAATGTGCTGTTCTGGTCGTGGCCGGCGCAGCGCCCGGTGCAGGTGTTTCCCAAGTCCAGTTGCGATTACGACCCGGCAACGGGAACCTGGAAATTGGGCAATCAGGTGTTTTCCATCCGCGGAGTCGGAACCGAGACGGAATACCCGGCCAGAGCGGGCAGCTTCCGAGAGCATGCAGATTATATGCGGCAATGGAACAAGACCGGCTTTGTGATCCAAGGCTTGCAGATTCCATCCGCGCAGGGAGGCAGCTATGGCGGCAAGCTGTTCCTGGAGGTGTCCAGCCAGTGGGGCCCGGAGGAGGGACCGCCAGTGCAGCCGTTTCCTACGGCTTCCGTGCCGCCTGAGCCTGAGGGGAAGGTTTGACGACGCGGAGCCTGGCGCTGCAAACATGCGATGTGGCGGAAGCGGAAGCCGTCCGTGTCGCGGTCATCGGCGCAGGCGTGGCAGGCTGCGCCGCTTCCCTCAGCTTGCTGGCTTGCGGCGTGGATGGGGTGCTGATGCTGGACAGCGACTCAGGCGGGAGGGCGGATCGGGTAGGAGAGTGCCTGCCGCCTTCGTGCGCGCCGATTTTGCAAAGCCTGGGTGTGTGGAATGACTTTCTGGCCCAGGGGCACTTGCCCAGTGTGGGCAGCGCTGCGTGCTGGGGGCGAGACGGCTGGGGCTTCAATGATTTCCTGATTGATCCGCACCGTTGCGGCTGGCATTTGGATCGCCAGTCTTTCGACGCGAGCATGTTGGCGGCGGCACAACAGCGCGGTGCCCGCTTATGGAAGGGGTGCCGCTTGCGCGGCTTGGCGCGGCGCGACACCGGTGGCTGGCTGCTGGATTTGGAGAGGGAAGGCCAGGCGCTCCTGCAACGGGCGGACTTTGTGCTGGATGCCAGCGGGGCCGCCGCCGTCGTGGCGAGACGCCTTGGCGTGATGCGCAACGAAATAGACTGCCTGAACGTGTCATATGCCTATTTGCACTGTGATGATGCCATGGCCTTTCCCGCGCGCTCCTGGCTGGAGGCGGTGGAAAATGGCTGGTGGTACGCGGCTGGCGTGCCGGGCGGCAGGATAGTCGCGGCTTATGCGACGGACCGCAAAAATCCCGCAAAGCCGCAAGGCCCGGTGGCGTGGATGGCGGCATTGCAAAGCACCCGCCATCTATGGCCGGTCATGCTGCGCGCGCGTCCCGCCTCCATGCCGGGCGCGGTGCGGGTGGCGGCCGCGCCCAGCGCCATTCTGAGCAATGTGGCGGGCCGGGACTGGTTGGCCGTGGGCGATGCGGCGTGCAGCTATGACCCATTGACGGCGCATGGCATTTTGAAAGCCTTGCAAGACGGAGAGGCTGCGGGGCGGGCGGTGGCGAATGATTTGGGTGGAAATCCCCAGGCCATGCACGATTACCAGAATGGCATTTTCACCCGCTTTTCCGACTACTTGCGCTTGCGAAACCGTTTGTACAGCGAAGAGGCGCGCTGGCGGCATATGGATTTCTGGGCGCGGCCCTTGACGCAAGCGGCGCGGGGCGCTGGCGGCGGACCGGGCGCGGCTGTGGATTGACACCAATGGCGCCTCTGATCGGATGGAGCGCCTATTGATGGTCGACGAGTTTGCGCTGCGCCGTTGGGCGCAGCTTTTCAGCGGAGGAAAATATGCAGCACATCGCAAGCAAACGGGTTATCACTCGACTGGCCGCCGCCGCTCAAGGCGTGCTCATGTTGGGATGGGCCGTGCTGGCGGCAGCGGAACCGCTGCCTGATCCCACGGCAATCGCGGATCCGCCACCGCTGCACCCCCGCGATCTATCCGAGCCTAAGCCTAAAAAGGGGACGCTGCAGCTGCAGAACTTCATGTCCCTCCCAGCTTTGTCGAAATCGGAGTCTGGCGTATTTGACAAGCCGGAATTCCTGACTCCTGATACTGTGGATCTGGATTTGGAAGTTGCGATGCTGAGTGGAAAGATACGCAATCCATCGGCAGACAAAGAGGGAGAGGCGCATTTTGACCGCGTCCTGCTGCGCGGCTACCGCCCCTGGTGCGATCCTGGAGAGAATGGAAAGCCATGCCGGGCATCACGGGTCACCAAGTCATTCATCGCGCCTTTGATCCAGGCCCATCCGGGTCAAACGGTTCGAATCACGCTGCACAATGATCTGCCGCCTGATCCGAGTTGCGTTTCTCAAGGGGGGAGCGCGAATAAGCCGCACTGCTTCAATGGCACCAATTTGCACACTCACGGCTTATGGATCAATCCGGCCGGCAATAGCGACAATGTGCTGCTCGCCATTCACCCCGGGGTGGCTTTTCAGTACGAGTACAACATCCCGTTGGAGCATCCGGCTGGAACCTACTGGTATCACACGCATCTGCATGGATCAACGGCGCTGCAAGTGTCCAGCGGCATGGCAGGTGCTTTAATCATTCGCGGCAACAGGCAGCCTCAACTGGATGGAAATCAGGCCAATTCCAGTCAGAAGAATTCACATGTCCATGGAGATCTAGACACGTTGTTGGTGTCAAGAGATAAAGATCAGTTCCAGGAGCATACCTTTGTCTTTCAGCAAATCCAATATGCTTGCCGTGGAAAAGATAGAAAAATAAAACCAAAAACGATGAGGAAGGCGGGCCTTATCGTTGTGATGATGGCGATATTGGGCAGGTTGATGGTTACGATCTGTTCGGTCCTGGTCGGTGGGAAAAGTCTGGCCGTTATACCAGTATAAACGGAGTGGTGATGGGCAAACTCCAGAATGCGAAGGTAGGTAAGGTGCAGCGCTGGAGAATGATACATGGCGGTGTGAGAGATACCATTGCTTTGGAAATTCGGCGCCGCGAACCCATTTCCAATGAAAGCGCGCAGAGTATTTCTGGACTTACGGCGGAACAGACTCAGGACTATGTCAATAAAGAGTGCACCGGCGAGCCCATCCCCTTCACTTTGGTGGCCGCGGATGGTTTGACTATGGCGCAAGCCATGCAGAAGAAGCGGCTAGTTTTCCAGCCTGGGTACCGCTGGGACGCTTTGATGGTTTTTCCGCAAGCTGGTGATTATTGCCTAATTAACAAAGTAGGCCGCTCCAATATTGACCTGGTTCAGCCTTACACAAGACTGCTGGGCATGATCCATGTCAATGCAGCAAATATGCCAGTTGTGCCCGATGACATCGATGGCAGCATCAAGCGCCATCTGCAAAATCTGTTGATCAAAGCTGCGCAAGATAACTACCGCTCCGCCGTAGCAAAGTTGGTGGTGGCGGATCTGCGGAATGATATGAAGCTAACCCGCTTTGTGCCGCATGCGGATATCCAGGACTCGGAATTGACTGGCCAGCAGCGACTGGCATTTAACATAGACACCCAGTCTGTGAAAGGCCAGTCATTCTATCAGATTGATGGCAAGCCCTACGATGGCGGAAGAATAGACCGTACTCTCCCATTGGGTGGCGTGGACGAATGGACGCTGACGTCGGACTTTGCCAGCCATCCCTTTCACATTCATGTCAATCCATTCCAAATAGTCAAAATTATCAATCCGAAAGGTCAAGATATTAGCGGGCCAATGCCACAAGCTGATGACGACGACGATCAGTATCATGGCATGAAAGGGATGTGGAAAGACACGCTGTGGATCAAGAGCCTGTTTGACGGCACTTCCGGGGGTGAAAAGGATGCGGCGGCGGGAAGATACACCTTTATAGTGCGCACCCGTTACCAGCGTTATGTCGGAGATTTTGTGCTGCATTGCCACATTTTGGACCATGAGGATCAGGGCATGATGCAGAATGTGCGCATCGTTTTGCCGGATGCCCAAGGAAATCTGACAGCAGGCCATCATTAGCAATGGACTGAGAGCCGTCTCAATTAATTTTCTAAGTGATTATCCTGAAGCATCAGCAAGCAACTTAAGGAAAATATATGAGCAATTTATATCTGGACACTGCCATTGTCGGTGGTGGCGCTTCTGGCGCGTATAGCGCTTGGCGTTTGCAGCAAGCTTATGGCGAGGAGCGTAAAATCGCCTTGTTTGAATACAGCAACCGCATTGGCGGACGACTATATACGGTGACTATGCCAGGCCTGCCCAATGTCAAGGCAGAAGTGGGCGGCATGCGTTATATTCCGGATCAGCACTATATGGTTGCCAATCTCATCGGCCACCTTGGTCTTGCCACCAAGCCCTTTCCGATGGGGGAGCCTGCGCCGGTCGGGTCCAGCTGCAATATATTTTATTTGCGCGGCAAGCACTTCCGTCTGCACGAATTGTCCGATCCGGAGAAGGTCCCTTACAACCTTTCCTGGTCGGAGCGCGGCCTTGGGCCGACGAATCTGCAAGTGCAAGTGATGAATTATATTTACCCCAATATGCAGAATCTGTCACTGTGTCAGCAGATGCAGGTTAAGGCGTATGGCAAGCACCTCTGGCAGTACGGTTTCTGGGATCTGATGTTCCGCGCTCTGTCCAATGAAGGCTATCAATTCATGAAGGATGCGGGCGGATATGATGCCAATGTGGCGAATGCCAATGCGGTGACTCAATTGCCGGCGACGGAATATAGCGACAGCACGATATTTCTGACCTTGAAGGATGGCTACGATCAGCTGCCGATTCGCTTGGCGCAGGCATTCAATCATGAACTCCCGGGCCTGGCTCCCAAGGGAGAGCGGATTTACATGAATCATTGCCTCACCGAGATTCATGAAAACACTGGCGAATATCGCTACAAGCTGGTTTTCCGTCCGACCAAGGTGCAGCAGCATGAGGGCGGGCTGCGTTCTTTGCTTGATCATGGCGCCGACCCCATCGTTGTCTATGCCAAGCACATCGTGCTTGCGATGCCGCGCCGCTCGCTTGAACTGATCAAGTCTGATTTCTTTTTTAGCGATCCTTGGCTGAAAGAAAATCTGAAGTCGGTGCTGATCCAACCGGCGTTCAAGCTATTCCTGGCCTACGAGCGCCCCTGGTGGCGTTCGCTCGGCCTGGTGGCTGGCCGCTCGGTCACGGACCTGCCCATCCGCCAAGTCTATTACTTCGGCACGGAAAGCGAGCAGGACGGCGGGCAGCCTTGGCTGAACTCCTTGCTGATGGCGTCATACAACGACATCAGCACGGTGCCGTTTTGGAAGGGGCTGGAAGCGGGGCCTGCGTTCAACGGTTATCGTCCGGACTGCATCGAAGCAGACAGCAGCAATGTTGTTCCGCAGATGGAACATGTGGCTACCGAGGAAATGGTATTTGTCGCGAACAAGCAAGTGGCGGAAGTGCATGCCCAGCAGCAGATTCCGAGCCCGTATTCCGCCGTGTACCATGACTGGAGCGACGACCCCTATGGCGGCGGTTGGCATGAGTGGAAGGCGAATTACCGGCTGGACCAGATCATGTGGCAAATGCTCAAGCCGGTTGATGCGCACAATATTTTCATCGTCGGCGAGGCGTATTCCATAGGCCAAGGTTGGGTTGAAGGGGCGCTGTGCACCGCAGAGCAGATGCTGGAAAAGCATTTCCAGCTGAAGCGGCCAGGCTGGCTGAAAGAAGGCTATGAGCTGATGCCTGTGCCGGAGGGTGGCTGCGGCGAGTTGTGCGGCTGCATCCCGGCCAGCGCCATGGGGTCGACGCTTGAGGCTATCACGCCGAACTGTCTCAAGTGCGCGCAGGAGGGCTAAGCGATGACGGCATCGACTCCCGCCTACACGGTTTCAAACTACATACTGGATCGCTTGCGGCAGCTTGGCGTCCAGCATCTGTTCGAAGTTCCCGGCGACTACGCATCGATTTTCTTGAACACGCTCGATGAATGTCCCGCCATCGAGCGCATCCCCAACATCAATGAATCGGGCGTCGGTTATGCAAGCGATGGCTACGGGCGTTTCAAGGGCGCGGCGGCGTGCAGCGTTCAATATGGCGTCGGCACCTTCTCGATACTGAATTGTTTTGCCGGCGGTTTTGTCGAGCGCGTCCCCATGGCGCTCATCGGCCCTAGCCCCAGCACGCAAAATCGCGAGCTTGCCCGTACTGAGGGGATACTGTTCCACCACAGTACCGGCAATCTGAACGCCGATATGCGGGTTATGGAAAATGTGACCGCTGCGGCCGTCGCCATCCATGATGGCGCGAGCGCGCCAGCGTTGATCGACGAGGCGCTGACGGCGATGCTCACTCACCGTCGTCCAGTGTATATCGAGGTGTGGCAGGATATCTTCGGCGTGGAATGCGCGCGGCCCAGAGGCGAGTTGCGAGCGGTCGAGACCGCAAGCGAGCCTGCTGCGTTGCAAGCCATGCTGGATCTGGCGTGGCAAACCATAAGCGATGCCGCGCTTCCGGTGTTTTGGCTGGGCGTTGAAATCCAACGCTATGGCCTGCAAGAGCTGGCGCAGCAGCTGGTCGATGCGAGCGGTCTGTTTTTCACGACCACCAGTCTTGGCAAAACCGTGCTAGACGAAAGCCAGGCTTCCTTTATCGGCACCTATGCCGGGCCAGCCTCCCCCGCGTTGACCCGCGAGGTGATGGGCAGCGCCGACTGCGTGGTGGCGCTAGGCGCCATCATCACCGACGATTACCTCGGCATCATGGCGCAGGACTATGCCAGGATGGTGGAGATCAACGATGAAGCCGCGCGCATCGGCTGCGGCCATTATCAAGGCGTGTATCTGCGCGATTTCATGCAAGGCTTACTGGCGCGATTTCAGCGGCGGGCGAGCGCGCGGCGCTATCGCCTGCCGCAAGTCAGCCCCGATCCGCAGCCCAGCTTGCTGCCGACTGACGGGCTCACCTATGACCGCTTTTATCATGTGCTCGGGGATTGGCTGATTCAGGAGGGCCATATCCGGCAGGCCAAGCTGATTCTGGGCGAGAGCACCAGCTTGTATGTTTTCGGCAATCTGTTTGGCATGCCGCGGGATGCCTTTGTCGCGCAGGCCGCGTGGGGCTCGCTTGGCCATGAGACGGGCTGCGCGCTGGGCGTCGAACTCGCCACCGGCCAGCGCCCCTTGGTGGTTGCCGGCGATGGCGGCTTCATGATGATTTGCCAGGAAATCTCCAGCCTGGTTCGCCAGCGCTCCAATGCCGTCGTGTTTGTCATGTCGAATGCCGGCTACGCCATCGAGCAAGCTTTCGTGAATCTCAATGCCTTCACGCCGCAAGACAACTACGCGGCTTTTGATTTGCTGCCGAATTGGGATTACCTCGCATTGGCAAAGGCATTCGGCGCGCGCGGGCATGTTGTTGAAACTGTCGATCAGCTGCGCAAGCTGCTCAAGCAGTTGGAGCATATGGACGGGGTGCCCAATATCGTGCAAGTGAAGATACCGTTGAAGGATCTGCCGCCGCAGCTGCGGCGTTTGGCAAGCGGTTGAAGTGCTAGTTAGGCATAGGTTTGTTCTGGCTTGTGTGGGCGTTGAGGGGGGCGAGGAGCTTGCCTGCGAGCGCAAGCGGGACGATATATCGCAAAAAACAGCGCGGCGCCTTGCCGGGGAGTCCGGGGGGAGAGCCGCTTGGCGCGCGGGGCGGCCTGGCAGCCGGGCGCGTGGGCGTCCGCCGCAGATTGTTCGTGCGGGCTGGGGCAATGGTCGCGCGATTCGGCCCCGGCTTGTCGGCCCTGGGTGACGATAGGAGGGGCTTGCCGGGGCGTCGGCGCCAAGTTGACGGGGCGCAATGGCGCGCGTGTCGCAGTCAGCGTTCGACGCTGTGGCAATGCGGCATTCCGGTCCCGCGCGGCGGTAAAACGCTTCGTCCGACTGCGTTCTATTCCTTCTTGCTGGCGGCCGGAGGAATCGTAAACCATCCAGGCGGACTGGGTGGCCGGCATCGCCCGCATTCCTGGTTTTGCGGCGGGGAGCGGGGGCAGTCCAGGGCTTGTGTTGATGCGGTGGGGTAGGGGGGTGGAGCGAGGTGCGGATTTTTGGCATGCGCCGAAAGCTTGCGGGGGGCGGTCGGTGTATTGGTTTGCTTGGTGGTAATCATGGAAAAACTTCCGATAAGTAAAATTATCGGAAAAATATAGAATAAATAGTAAATTAATAATGTAATACGTAATATATTTATCAATAGATTTTTGCTACACTCCACGCCAAGTTGCCCAAGGGCAGGGAGAGAACAATGGCTGCAGATATTTACGCGAGGATCCGCCAGGCGGCGTTTGAGCTGGTGGGCGAGGGGGTGTGGCCCACCGTGGTGGATGTGCGGACCCGCCTGGGAAGCGGCTCCAACACCACCATCAACAACACGCTGAAGGAATGGCGGCAGGAATTTTTAGGCCGGGTGGCCGCCTCGTCGCGGCGGCCGGATTGGCCGCCCAGCCTGGCGGAAGCTTTTGAACAGGTGTGGCAGAAGGCTTGCGACGAAGCGGAGCAGCAATTGAGCGCGGTCCGGCAGGAGGTGGAGGCGGAGGCAGCCGAGCTGCGCGCGGCGCTGGATGCCAGCCGGGAGCAGGCGCAAAAAACCGAGGCCGAGCTGCAATCGTTGCGCCATGAGCTGGAATTGCGCGCCGCGCGGCAAGTCGAGCTGGACAGCCAGTTGCAGCGGGAGCGGCTGGAGGTGGAGTCGCTGCGGCGTGAGCGGCAGGAATTGCGGCAGACCGCCGAGTCGCAACGCCAGGCCCTGACCGTGGCGCACAGGGAGGCGGAATCCCGGCTGCTGGAAATGGCGGACCGCCACGAGCAGCAGCTGCGCGAGGTGCAGGAGGAGGCGAACCGCAAGGAGGCGTTGGCCTATGAACGCCTGGAAGGCTTGCGCGTTCGTCTGTATCAGCAGGTGGAAGACGAGCGCCAGGAAATGAAGGGGCAGCAGCAAAAGCTGGAGGGCGCGCTGCTGCAGGCGCGGCAGGACGCAGCCAAGGTGGAAAACCTGTGGCGCGAGCGGGTGCTGGAGCGGGAAAGGGAAAACGGCGGCCTGCAGGCCCGGCTCGATCTGCAGCAACAGCAGGGCGATTCGCTGCGGCAGGAGGCGCGCCAGCAGGAGCAGGCGGCGGAGGCCGCGCGGGAGAGGCTGCTGGGCGTGACGGCCGAACTGGCCGGGCTGCAGGCGCTGCACGCGATGCGGCGCGAGCAATGGCTGGAGCGGCTTGGCGCGGCGCTGCGCGCCGGCGCCTTGCCGGCGGAGCCGGAGGCGGTGCAGCCCTGGCTGGCCGCGCTGTTGGCCGAGCCTGTCCGGTAGCCGCGCGACCTGTCCTGTGGGACATGCCGGTTTTTCCGCGGCCGGCGCGGCCTTGGCTATGCTGAATGGGTTTCATCCCATCCAAGAAAGGAGCCGCTATGACTGTGCAAGGATATGCCGTTCTCTACCTGGCGTTCATCATCGTGCTGTTTGCCGCTTTGGTTTGGAAAACCCCCGTTCTGCGCGACCGCGGGCCGTTGGCGCCGGGCGTGGCCGATGGCCAGCAAACCTTCAGCCTGGCGCGCAGCCAACTGCTGTGGTGGACGCTGTCGGTGGCGCTGGTGGCGGGCTGGCTGCTGATCGTCACCGGCAATCTGCTGTCGCCCACGCCGCAGGTGCTGGCGCTGCTCGGCATCAGCGCCGGCACTTCGGGGCTGGCCAGCCTGGTGGGTCAGCCTGATGGCGGCGCGCAGGCCGCCGCGCTCGGCGGCTCCCGCGGCTGGGTGCGGGATGTGCTGGAGGACGGCCAGGGCATTTCGGTCCACCGTTACCAGGCCTTGCTGGCCAATGCCGGCATCGGCCTGGTGTTCATCTACAAATCGCTGGAGCTGAAGGCTTTCTACGCGATTGATCCGATGTGGCTGGGCGTGTTGGGCGTCAGCAGCGTGCTGTATGTCGGCATGAAGTCGCGCGAAACCGCGGCCGTCGGCGCGGAGGCGCTGTCGGCGCCGGCGCTCATCCAGCCGCAGGCGGTCAAGCCGGGCAACACGCCGCCGGCGCTGCAGGTCTGACGCCGCGCCGCTTTTCGCAGGCAGAGGCCGCCGCGGCGGCCTCTGGTCATTTTGACGCGGACCATGGCCAGTCCCGCCCCGATCCCCTACAATAACGGTCAATTCAATCAAGGCGGCCTCTGCGTGCAACGCGACCGGAGTCCGCTTTTTCATTACGGAAAGACAAATGGAACCTGTACGCCTGTCAAAACGCATGGCCGAGCTGGGGCTGTGTTCGCGCCGGGAGGCTGACAGCTATATCGAGCAAGGCTGGGTCAAGGTGGATGGCGAAGTGGCGGTGTTGGGGCAGAAAGTGCTGCCGCACAACCAGATCGAGGTCGACAAGAAGGCGCAGGATGCCCAGTCGGCTCGCGTCACCATCTTGCTGAACAAGCCGATGGGCTATGTTTCCGGGCAGGCGGAAGACGGCTACGAGCCAGCGGTGGTGCTGATCACCCCGGAAAACCACTGGGCCGAGGACGGCAGCCGCAAGCGCTTCCAGGCCTCGCACCTGCGCGGGCTGGCGCCGGCCGGCCGGCTGGACATCGATTCGGTTGGCCTGCTGGTGCTGACCCAGGATGGCCGCGTGGCCAAGCATCTGATCGGCGAGAACTCGTCGGTGGAGAAGGAATACCTGGTGCGGGTGGAAGGCCAGCTGAACGCCAACGGCCTGGCCCTGCTCAATCATGGACTGGAGCTGGACGGCAAGAAGCTGCTGCCGGCCAAGGTGAGCTGGCAGAACGAAGATCAGTTGCGCTTCGTGCTGCGCGAAGGCAAGAAGCGGCAGATCCGCCGCATGTGCGAGATGGTGGGCCTACGTGTGGTGGGGCTGAAGCGCATCTCCATCGGCAAGGTCAAGCTGGGCAACCTGCCCACCGGCCAATGGCGCTATCTGCGCGACGACGAACAGTTCTGATTCGACGGGAGGGGCGGCATGTTCGAACGGCTGCGGCGCATCCTGGGGCTGGACCCCGAAGCCCGGCGCGAGGCTAGGGCGCTGGCCGGCCAGGTGGAACAATTGATAGACGCTTGCGACAAGCGCCTGCGGCTGCTGCCCGGCTATTTCGACGCGCTGGCGCCGGGCATGCGCGTGTCGCAGGCCTATCTGTCCACGCTGACGGCGCAACTGCCGCCGGTGCTGGAGCTGTCCTTGCCTGGCTTTGCGCGCGATCCGCGCCTGGGCCTCTTGTTCGCCGGCCCCTCCAGCCTGCTTGCCTTTCTGGAAAGTAGCGAAGTGCTGCGCGACTTCTTTCTTCGCGCGGGCAACGGCGACGAAGCCTGGGCCTTGCTGACCATGCAGCGCAGCGAAACCAATCGCTTTGGCGTGGCGATGGAAAACGGCGAGCTGCGCAACGACGTGGCGCAGGTGGTGGTGAGTTTCGACGGCCACCGGCTGATGATGCCCAGCCCCAGCCAGGAACGCTTCCGGCTGGATTCGGGCGCGCACGCGCTGGACGTGATGGTTTCGGTGATCGCGCGCCGGCTAAGCCTGATGGAACAGGCGCGCCAGCAGCTGGAGGCCGAACAGGCGCGCTTGCAACTGCGCCGGCTGTCGCTGCAATCGAGCAATTGCGTGGTGGTGGATTGCCAGTCCGGTGATGAGAGCCTGCCGGAAACGGCGGCCGCCGTCGATGCCCGGCTGGCGGAAATCAACCCGCAGCTGGACGAGTTGCGCGGCCATGCCAGCCTGGAAGGCCTGCTACGCACGGTGCGCGAAGTACTGGAGCAGCCAGCGGATTACTTCAGCCTGCAGACGGTGACGTTGCGGCTGAGCCGGATGGGCGTCAAGGTGGATGGGGATGCGGAGGACGCCACCGAGCTGGCGCTGGAGGAAGTGGTGTTGGGCAGAATGCTGCCGATCCGCCGGGCTTTGGTGCCGGTGCGCATCCGCCGCGACGACATCGCCGAATTGCGCCGCCAGTTTGGCGGCGATTGAGCGAAAAGCCGGTGCAGGCGCGGCGGGAGCGGCTATGCTGAATACAGTGAGAGTTTCAATCGGCCTCAGGGCGGTCGGTTGAATCTGCCCCGACCTCCTGGCCGGGGCTTTTTTATGCGCGTCAGCCGCGCGGCTTGCCGTCCTGGCCAAACAAAATGGCGCGCGAGGCCTCGGTGAGCGTGGGGGTGGTGTTGACGCTTTCCGCCAGCTTGTAGGCCCTCTGCACCGCCGGCCGCGCCGCGATGCGGTCGAACCAGCGTTTCAGCGCCGGAAAATCGTTCAGATCCTGGCGCTGTTTTTCATGCGGCACGATCCAGGGGTAGCAAGCCATGTCGGCGATCGAGTACTCGCCGGCGATGTAGTCGCGGCCATCCGACAGCCGGGTGTCCAGCACCCGGTACAGGCGGGCGGTTTCGCGCACGTAGCGGTCTATCGCGTACGGGAGCTTCTCCGGCGCGTACTGGGTGAAATGGTGGTTCTGCCCGGCCATCGGCCCCAGGCCGCCCATCTGCCAGAACAGCCATTGCAGGACGTCGTTGCGGCCGCGCAAATCTTGCGGGATGAAGCGGCCGGTCTTGTCGGCGAGATACAACAGGATGGCGCCGGATTCGAACAGGCTGATGGCGGCGCCGCCGTCGGCCGGCGCCTGGTCGACGATGGCCGGGATGCGGTTGTTGGGCGAGATGCGCAGAAAATCAGGCTGGAATTGCTCGCCCTGGGAGATGTTCACCGGGAGCAGCCGGTAGGGCAGCCCGGTTTCTTCCAGGAATAGGGTGATCTTGTGGCCGTTGGGCGTGGTCCAGTAATGCAGGTCGATCATGGCGGGCTTCCTGTGGCTTTGGGTATGAAGTCATGACATGAGGGCATGGGAGCGTTTTCAAAGGGGCCGCGCGGGATTTCGCCTGCGCGCCTGGCTGCGAGGGTCCGGTCTGGAAAACGCCCGGCATGCGGTATGATGCGCCCATGAAAATCAACGGCACACAATCATGAGCCAAACATTGGACTCGCACTCCCGCTTCATCAGCCTGGTGCTGCGGCATCAGCCGCAGGCCATCGGGCTGGCGCTGGACGAGCAGGGATGGGCGTCTTTGGATGAGCTGGTGGCCAAGGCGCGCGCGGCGGGCCGCCAACTGAGCCGGGAGGTGGTGTTGGACATCGTCCGGAATAGCGACAAACAGCGCTTCGCCATCAGCGCGGACGGCCTGCGGATCCTCGCCAATCAAGGGCATTCGGTGCGGGTGGATCTGGACCTGACGGCGCAGGAGGCGCCGCCGCGGTTGTTTCACGGCACGGCGCGCCGCTTTCTCGCGGCTATCCGCGCAGAGGGCTTGCGGCCGGGGCAGCGCCATCACGTTCACCTGTCCAATTCGGCGGAATTGGCGGCCTCGGTCGGCGCGCGGCATGGCGCGCCGGTGGTGTTGACGGTGGATGCCGCGGCGATGCAGCGCGCCGGGCTGGCGTTTTATCAGTCGGCAAACGGCGTATGGCTGGCCGACGCGGTGCCGCCGCAGTTTCTGGCATTCCCGGAATGACGGCGATGCCAGGCGGGGCCGGCCGCCGGCGCGCGGGAGAGCGGCGATGTGCGTGAATTTTTTGCCGCCGTCCCGGCGCCAGATGCGGGAATGCTTCGGCGCGGAGATCGGCGACTGGCAGTGGCGGGACGAGGCCTGGCAGGATTACCTGGCGCCGATTCTCACCCGCGACGGCGTGAGGCTGGCTTCCTACGGTTTCATTCCCAAACGCCATCAGCCGCTGGGCGCGCGGCTGTCCACCATGAACGCGCGCGCGGAAACCATAGGCGAATTGCGCAGCTACCGCGATGCCTGGCGCCGTTGCCAGCTGTGCCTGGTGCCGATGCAAGCCTTTTTCGAGCCCTGCTACGAGCGCGGTCGCGCTGAGCGTTATCGCATCGGCCTGGCGGACGGCGCGCCGTTCGCCGTGGCCGGCTTGTGGCGCGAATGGCGCGAGGCCGACGGCTCGATCAGCGCCGCCTTCACGCAGATCACCATCAATGCGGACGAGCACGCGCTGATGAACCGCATGCATAGGCCGGGCGAGGAAAAGCGCAGCCTGGTGATCATCGAGCCGTCGCAGTACGACGCCTGGCTGAATTGCCGCAATCCGGAGGCCGCGCGCGCCTTTTTGGCGGCGTGGCCGGCGCAGGACATGGCCGCCGAAGCGCCCGACTTGCCGAGCCAAGGCTCCTTGTTCGACTAGCCGTCCGGCTGGGAATCAGGGCGCCCCGTCATTTGACCCGCAATATCTGGTCCAGCCGGGTGGAGTAGCAAGGTGAGCGCTGATCCTGGCGCATCTCCCAGTTTTTCGTCAGCGCTTCAGCTCCCAGCCGCAGGCTGTTGCGGCCGTATTCGCGGTTGATCGCGTCCATGGTTTGCATCAGCTTTTGCCGGCGCGGGTCGGGCGCCTGCTGAAACAGATCGGTCTGGCGAATGCCGCGCGGCGAGATTTCCATCAGGATCACGCCCGCTTTCTGGTAAAGCAGCCCACGCCGGTAGACCGCGCGCAGGCCGGCGAGCGCGGCGCGCGCCAGCGTTATGGTATCGTCGCTGGGCTGCGCCAGCGGCATGGCGACATAGCCGTTGTAGGGGGCGCCCAGGAAGGGGCTGGTGCGTATGCTCACCGCCACCAGCCCGGCCACGCTGTTCTGCTGGCGCAGCTTTTCCGCGGCATGGCTGACGTGGTGGCTGATGGCGGCCGCCAGCACGTTCAGGTCGCGCGGTTTTTCGCCGAAGGAGCGGCTGGATAGGATTTGCTGCCGGGCCGGCGCCACTTCGCCCAGCCGCAGGCAGTTGACGCCGTTCAGCTCCGCCACGGTGCGTTCCAGCGTCACGCTGAACTGGCGGCGGATCTGATGCGGATCGGCCTGTTTCAGCTGCAGGGCGGTATGGATCCCCAGAACTTCCAGTTTGCCCGCCAGCCGCGGGCCGACGCCCCAAACCTTGCCCGCCGGCAGCGTGGCCATCATCGCGTCGGCGTCCGCCGCGGACAGCCAGTCCCAGGAAAACACGCCGTCCCAACGCGGTTGTTTCTTGGCGATGTGGTTGGCCAGCTTGGCCAGGGTTTTGCTCGGCCCCAGCCCGACGCAGGCGGGGATGCCGATGCGGCGCAGCACGTCGCCGCGCATGCGCCGGGCCAGCGCCTCGGCGTCCGCCACGCCGGTGAGATCGAGGAAGCATTCGTCTATCGAGTACACTTCCTGGCCGGGCGCGTGGCCGGCCAGGATGGCCATCATGCGCCGGCTCATGTCGCCGTACAGCGTGTAGTTGGAGCTGAACACCGTCACGCCGTGATGCTTGCAAAGGCCGGCGATTTCGAAAAAGGGGCCGAACATCCGCAAGCCCAGCGCCTTCGCCTCCGCGCTGGCGGCCACCACGCAACCGTCGTTATTGCTCAGCACCACGATGGGTTTGCCGGCCAGGTCGGGCCGAAACACCCTTTCGCAGCTGGCGTAGAAGTTGTTGCCATCCACCAGCGCGTACTGGCTCATCGGAATTTCCTCACGCAGGCGGTCACCACCCCCCAGATTTGCAGCTCCTGCCCGGCGGCGGGCACGATGGCGGGGTAGGCCGGGTTTTCCGCCAGCAGCATCCAGCGGCCGTTTTTGCCATGCAGGCGCTTGACGGTGAATTCGCCGTCCATCGTCGCCACCACGATATCGCCATGGACGGGGGGCAAGCCCTTGTCCACCACCAACAGGTCGTCTTCCAGAATGCCCGCGTCGCGCATCGAATCGCCGGCCACCCGCACCATGAAGGTGGCGGGCGGGTCGGATACCAGATAGGCCTGCAGGTCGATGCTGGCGTCCATGCAGTCGCTGGCCGGCGATGGAAAACCGGCGCGCACCGGACATAGCGCCAGCGGAAGCGGGCGGGCGGCGGCCGACGGGCGGAGAGAGAGGGGGAAGGTGTTCATGCGCTGCGCAATTTGAAAATGTACAAATTCAAATTACGCCATTTTCTTACCGTTGGCAAATCCTGAGCCTGCGCGGTCGGCTCAGCCTACCCGCTGCAGCCGGTAGGTGTCGCGGCCGGCGTCCTTGGCGCGGTAAAGGCTCTCGTCGGCGATTTCCAGCAGGCGTTCCGGCGTGATGTCCGGGGTAAGGGCGAAGGCGATGCCTATGCTGGTGGACATGCGCAGCGTCTGCCGGTTGAGCTCGACATCCCGGCGCACCGCCGCCAGCAGCTTTTCCACCACGCTGACCGCGGTGCGCTCGGCGTCCAGGCCGATCAGCAGGATGACAAACTCGTCGCCGCCGAAGCGGGCGACGTGGTCGGTGGCGCGCACATTGCCGCGCAGACGGCGGGCGAATTCGCGGATCAGTTCGTCGCCGGCGGCATGGCCCAGGGTGTCGTTGACCTGCTTGAAGTGGTCGATGTCCAGAAACAGCAGCGCCAGCGCCTGGCGCTTCATGTAGTGGTGCTTGATCTCGTCGCCCAGCAGCTCCATGAAGGCGGAGCGGTTGAGCAGGCCGGTCATCGCGTCCTGCGTCACCTGGCTGCGCAGCTGGATTTCCCGCGCCCGCGCCTGGGTGATGTCCCAGATCATCACGTAAAAGCCCGACACCGAGCCGTCGGCGTGTTGCTGCGGGATGTAGCGGCCTTCCACATAGCGGCTTTCGCCGCGGACGTCCATTTCCTGCTCGAATGAAACCGCTTCGCCGGCCAGCGCCTTGCCGACATGGGGCAGGACCGCCGCGTAGGCGTCCTCGCCCAGGAAATCGCGCATGCGCATGGAAATGATTTGCTCCGGCCCGATGCCGAACAGCCGCATATAGGCCTTGTTGCAATAGCGGTAGCACTCTTCCCGGTCGACGAAGGCCACCAGCGCGGGGATGGAGTCGGTCACGGTTTTGAGCAGCGCTTCGCGCAGCACCAGATCGAGTTCGGCCAGCTTGCGCTGTGTGATGTCGCGCACGCTGACGCTGACGCTATCGCCGGCGCGGACGATTTCATGGTGGATCCAGGCGGGGTGCGAGGCGTCGAACACCTTGGGCACCTCTTCGGAGATGGCGTTGCCGGTTTCGATCACCTTCTTGTAGCTGTCGAAGTAATTGGGTATCCGGTAATCGGCCATCAGCCGCTTGAGCCTGCGGCCTATGGCTTCGTCGCGGCGCAGGTGCCACATCCGCTCCGCCTCGGCGTTGATGTAGACCACGTGGAAATCCTCCACTTCGCCGCCGGCGCCGCGCAGCGCCTCCATGATGATGAAGGCGTCCATATTGGCCTCGGCGGCATTGCGAAAGCGTTCCGCCGCCAATTCGGCCATCCGGTTGGACTGCAATACTTCATGCAGCAGCGGATGGGTGCGCCAGCGCAGGATCAGCGATCCCAGCGTCACCATCGCCAGCATGATCAGCGCGCTGGTTTCCAGGTCTTGCCGGATCGGCTCCATCAGGTCGGCCACCCGGATCTTGTAGCTGAAGGCCAGGCCGGTGCTGCCGACCGGCTCGTAGGCGCCGATCACGTTGCGGCCGGAGTAGTCGATGGTGTGCAGGGTGCCGCGTTGGCCGGAGAACGCCGGCCAGACGGTGAAGCGCGGGATATTGCCGGCCAGCGGGATGGTACTGCCCTTGTCCTGCGGCGACTGCGAAAAGCAGCGCAGGTAGCGGCTGTCGCGTCCGCACAGCGAGTAAATGCCGCTCAGGCCGCGGCTGGGCGCGGTGTCGGCGACGATGCGGTCGAACATGTCCAGCCGCTGCTCCAGCAGCAGCCGCGCGCTGCCGCCGGAGGTGCGGTAGGTGTCCACGGTGCGGTACAGGTAGTGGCCATTCCATAGCAGAAGGGCGCCGGCAGGGGAGTTTAGCGCCACCGACTGGCGCGGCCGGTTTTCGAAATAGCCGACCTGCACCAGCGTGCGGCCGGCGCTGTCCTGTATCGCGATGCCGTTCAGGTTCATGTGGTTCAGCGCCGCCAGCTTGGCGCCGGCGCCGGCGTCCACATGGCCGCTGCTTGCGGCCTCCAGCAGCGCCTGCATGTCCGGGCGTTGGTACAGGCGGCGGGCGATGTCGTTGCTGATATTGAATTGGGCATCCAGCAAGGCGGCGCGTTGCCGCGCGCTGTACAGCATCACCGTGCGCAGGCTTTGCTCGTGCGCGTTGCTGGAAATGCGGTAAACCAGCAGGCCAGTGGCGAGCGAAATGGCCACCAGCAGCGCGGTGGCGGTGAGAGAGGCCGAGTTGGCCAGGTCCTGCGAGCGCAAATGGCGGCGCGGCTCCAATCGCGTCAACGAGTACAGCCCCAGGCTGGCGATCATGACGCCGGCTGCGGTGAGCAGCGCCATCCGGGCCACCGTGCCCCAGCTGTACAGCAACTCCAGGCTGATCAAGTAGGCCGCGGCGCCCAGAACCCCCAGCAGCAGGGCGAAGGCGGCGCAGGCGCGCGCTGCCCGCCGCCAGCCGGCGTGGCCGGGCAGCAGGCATAGCCCGGCGCCCAGCGCTAGCAGCGCCAGCGCGGTGGAGGGCGCCATCCGCCCCGGGTGGGGCACCAGATCGTGCTTCCAGGCATGCAGGCGCGGAAAATCTATCCACCAGGTCTGCCCGCTGGCGTGCTCCAGCAATACCAGAACAGCGATGGCCAGCGTCAGCGCGGCCAGCAGGCGGTGCGCTTGCCAGCGGGGCCGCCACAGCGCCAGCCCCAGGCCCAATCCATACAAAACCAGACAGACAGCAGTGGATATCACCATGTGGACATTGTCCGGCAAAATGGATTCCGAATGCGCCAGCCAGCCGGCGATCACGCTAGCGCCCAGCAAAACCAGAGCCAGGCTGGCTACGCAGATCAGCAGCCGATGCCGGCGGTGAAGCAGTTGGCGCCGGAATTCGGCGATCGACAGGCTTATTTTGGGCACCGCTTCCATTGGGTAAGCCGATAGTGAAGGTCTCTAAGCCGAATGTTAGGACAAATACGCGGCGCGGGACGGGGTGCGGTAAGTGAAATTACATACCCACCGTCGGATCATGTGCTTGTCCGATGATTTGCGGCAAAACATTCCATGGGTATAAATTGCGAGGCAGGCGGATCCGCGTCAAGACGGCAGCCTCCCACCATGGAAAGAGAGAAACCATCATGCAAGCATCCAGGCAACCGCAGGCTGGGCTGATCGAGCGCCGGTCGATAGATTTCATTCCCGAAGACGAACGCCACGGGCGGGTTTTCAGCCAGTTCACCCTGTGGCTGGCGGCCAATCTGCAGATCACCGCGGTGATGACCGGCGCGCTGGCAGTAGTGCTGGGCGGCGATGTGTTCTGGTCCATCGTTGGCCTGCTATTGGGGCAGGCGCTGGGCGGAACGGTGATGGCGCTGCACGGCGCCCAGGGGCCGCGGCTGGGCTTGCCGCAGATGGTGGCCAGCCGCGCCCAGTTCGGAATCAAGGGCGCGGTGCTGCCGCTGGCGCTGGCCTGCGTGATGTATCTGGGTTTCAACGCCACCGGCATGGTGCTGTCCGGCCAGGCGCTGGGTCAATTGCTGAGCATCAGCGACCGCGCCGGCATCGTGTTGTTCGCGCTGACGGTGCTGGCTGCCGCCGCGTTGGGTTATCGCGCCATCCACAAGCTGGGACGCTACGCCAGCGCGCTGGGCCTGCTGGCTTTTCTGTACTTGTTTGTCCGGCTGGCCGCCGGTGTCGACCTGCCGGCGCTGGCATTGACGCACAAGCACTTCGATCCGGCCGCCTTCCTGACGGCCGTGTCGCTGTCCGCCTCGTGGCAGATCGCTTTCGCGCCATATGTGTCCGACTATTCCCGTTATCTGCCTTCCGCCACCTCGCCGTTCTGGACCGCTTTGGCGATAGGCCTGGGCTCAGGGCTGGGCGCGCAGATCGCCATGTCGCTGGGCGTGCTGGTGGCGGCGGTGGGCGGCGCGGCTTTCCGCGGCCATGAAGTAGCGTATTTTGTCGGCTTGGGGGCCAGCGGCGCCATCGCCTCCGGCCTGTTTTTCTGCGTGGCCTTCGGCAAAGTCACCATTTCTACGCTGAACGCTTACGGTGGTTTCATGTGTTGCAGCGCCATCGCTTCATCCTTGGGCGGGGCGCAGGCGACAATCGGGCAGCGGCGGCGCTGGGCGACGGTGGCCGCCATGGTGTTGGCGTCGGCGTGCATCGCGATCCTAGCCCAGCATGGCTTCCTGTCGCTGTTCAAATCCTTCTTGCTGTTTTTGCTGGCTTTCTTTACGCCATGGAGCGCCATCAACTTGGTGGATTTCTACCTGATCGCCGGCGGCAAGGCGGACGCGGCGGCGTTGGCCGACCCGCAGGGCAGGTACGCCGGCTGCGACTGGACCGGCATGGGCGTGTACCTGGCGGGCATCCTGTTGCAGCTGCCCTTCATCGACTGCGCCTTCTTCACCGGCCCGGTCGCCAAGCTGCTGGGCGGAGCGGACATTTCCTGGCTGGTAGGCTGGCTGGCCCCGGCGGCGCTCTACTACTGGCTGCGCCGGCCACAACGCCGGCACGTGGTGTCCGGCGCCATGCGCTGAGCCAGCCGGGCAGGCGCCACGGTATTCGGAGCGCCCGTCTTGCGAATCACCATAGAGGCTGGGCCGAAGGGCAGGGCGGCGCCACTGGGGCGTTGCTGCCGGTATCGAGGAAACCGTCGCTGATCCAGTGGCCGGCTGCGGTGCGGTTCCAGATGTCGGTGCGGCCCCATACGCCGTTCACCATCTCGCCGCGGACATGGCATTGCAGCGCCACCTGCTCCCCGCGGGCCGCCGAGCCCGCGACGTCGGCGCTCAGGCTGGGCGCGCGGCGCAGGTTGACGCGGCTGTCGCCGTTGCCGGGCGTGGCGATGCCGCTGACGCCTCCCGGTGCTGGAGTAGAGTCGCCAGCGCCGTAGTTGACTAGCCGGCCGCCGACATTCACCCGGTTGCCATTGCGCTGCGCGTAGCCTTGGTAGGCGCGGTTGCCGGCGAAAAACTGCCAGCCGCCGATCTGCTTGCGGTGCACCGGCTCGGCCTGTCCCTGATGGATCAGGGAAAAGTGCACATGGGGGCCGGTGGTGCTGCCGCCGCAAGGCAAGCCGTTGCCTATCGTGCCGAGATACGCGCCCTTGGCCACCCGCTGGCCATCCGGCGCGGCGCTGAGCTTGACCATGTGGTAGTAGGTGGTCGAGTAGCCGTTGTCGTGCACCAGCTTGACCAGCGCGCTGCCGTTGCGCACGCAGCTTTTGTAGATGACGCCGGCCAGCGGCGCCAGCACCCGCCCATCGCCGCCGGCGAAATCTATCGAATCGTAGGGCTGGCTTTCGCCGCTGTAGCCATGCGCGCCGCCGGTCAGGCTCCAGGCGGCGCCTTCCTGCCAGGGCAGGCCCAGGCCGGTGGCGTCCGGCGCCAGCCGTTTGCCGCGGGCAGCCTGGCTTTGCCAGGCGCGCAGCTCATCATTGCTCAGCCAACCTGCCGGCGCGGCGGCCAGCAGCGCGGCGAATGCCTCGCTGCCTTCCGGCGCCACTTGCCAGCCTTGCGGCGTTTGGCGCGCCAGGAACTGGCGGGATGGCGGCACCATGTCCGCCGCCGCGTCGCCGGCAAGCATCGGCAGCGGCTGGGTGAGCGCGCCCAGCACCCACAGGCGGTCCGCGCTGACGCGGCTCTCTTCCACTAATGGTTCCAGGACCTGTTTGGCCAAGGACGGCTGCGGCGCGAACGCGGCGATAGCTGCCTGGCGCAGCGACAGGTCGCTGGTCTCGGCCGCGGCGAAAGCGGCTGGCGCCGCCAACATGGCGATCCAGGAGGACAGGCGGGCAATGGCGGGTTTCATCATTACGGGCTCCTTGTCTGGTGGCAATGGCCGGCCATGTGCCGGCCATTGCCACCATATGGGGAGCGGTTGCTATTTTCATCTGGCCTTAAGAGGTGGGCGGGCGCGGGGAACCTTTTGCCGCGGCGCGCTTTGCTTGCGTGGATGGCCTGGGTGATCCCGACGGCCAATGGGGCTATCATGTTCTGGCAAACTGGCCATCGTGCCTGTCGTTCAACTCGACTCAACTCGACCCTCTTCATGGCCAAACCGATCAGCGTGATGACGTACAACATCCACAAAGGCATGTCGCCGCTGAATCGGCACCTGCGGGTGGAGGACATGGCTGACGCGTTGGCCGAACTGGCGCCAGACATGCTGTTTTTGCAGGAAGTGCAGGGAAAGAACCTGGAGCGGGCCTTGCGGCACCAGCGCTGGCCGGCGCAGCCGCAGCACCATTTTCTGGCCAACCGGCTGTCGCACCGGGCGGTGTATGGTCTGAACGCCGCCTATGACCACGGCCATCACGGCAATGCCTTGCTGACGCGCTTCGCGGTGCGCGAGTGGTGCAACCGCGACATTTCCGTCAATCGCTTTGAAAGCCGCGGCGTGCTGCAGTGCGTGCTGCAGCCGGATGGCTGGCCGCAGCCGGTGGTGGCGCTGTGCGGCCATTTCAATCTGCTGGCGGCGGATAGGCGCAAGCAGTACCTGGGTTTGGCCAGCTATGTGCAGCAGGCCATCGCCGAGGATTTGCCGCTGATCCTGGCTGGCGATTTCAACGACTGGCGTGGCGAGGCCAGCGCGCTGCTGTACCGCGAGCTGGGGTTGGAAGAGGCGTTTTTGCAGACTCGCGGCGCGCATGCGCAGAGTTTTCCGGCGCGGATGCCTATGCTGACATTGGACCGCATCTATGTGCGCGGCCTGAAGGTGGAGGCGGCGCGGGTCTTGTCGGGCCGGCCATGGTCGGGCTTGTCCGATCATCTGCCTTTATGCGCCGAAATACGCCCTTGCTAGCCCGTTGCCGAGTCATTTTGATAACTAAAAAAACTATACAAATAACTAGGCCACCGTAATTCATAGCGTTTTTTGCAATAACGCGACGGTTGCTTATAATTTTTCAAAAGGTGGTTGACGCTAAGCGAAAAAACATGTTCAATCTCAATCAAATTTATCGCCGATTTGAACACAGCTTGCGGGCGTAAAACAGCTAAAGCGTGGGTAAACAGACCCAGTCATCAGACCAACCTGTTTACAAGCAATCTCCCGGACATTCCGAAGATTCCCACCGCAAAGCCCGCCGCAGCCATCGGCGGGCTTTATGCATCTGGGAGTGTTAGGAATGATTCATCTGCAAAATGTCTGCAAGCGGTTTCCCAGCCCCGAAGGCGGCTGGTTCGATGCCGTGGCGGAAACCTCGCTGACCATCCACGCCGGAGAAGTCTTCGGCCTGATCGGCTTCTCCGGCGCTGGCAAGTCCACCTTGCTGCGCCTGATCAATCTGCTGGAGCGTCCGGACGCCGGCGCGGTGATCGTCGACGGCCAAGACCTTACCAGCCTGTCTCCCAAGCAATTGCGCGCCGCGCGGCAAAACATCGGCATGGTGTTCCAGCAGTTCAATCTGCTGGCCAACCGCACCGTGGCCGGCAATGTGGCCTTCCCGCTGGAGATCGCCGGCTGGAGCAAGGCCGACATCGAAAAGCGCGTGGCGGAATGCCTGGCCATCGTCGGCCTGGAAGACCGCGCCAACCACTACCCGGCCCAGCTGTCCGGCGGCCAAAAGCAACGCGTCGGCATCGCCCGCGCGCTGGCGCCCCGTCCGCACGTGATCCTGGCCGACGAGCCGACCTCCGCGCTCGACCCCAAAACCACCCAGTCCATCCTGGACTGCTTGAAGGACATCAACGCCCGTTTCGGCGTGACGGTGGTGATCGTCACCCATGAAATGCATGTGGTGCGCAGCATTTGCCACCGCGCCGCGGTGCTCGATCAGGGCTGCGTGGTGGAAGTCGTCGATGTGAACAATCAAGAAGTGGCCGCCGATTCCGACTTGGCCCGCTCTTTGCTGGAGGCCGCGTAATGGATGCCGCAACCCTGAACGAAGCGCTGCAAAACCTGCAATCGATGGCCCCGGAAATCTGGCAGGCCAGCCAGGAGACCGGCGTGATGCTGGGCCTGGGGCTGGCGGCCGCCATCCTGTTCGGCGGCCCGCTGGGCGTCGTCCTGTACCTGTCGCAGCAGGGCCAGATGTTCGCCAACCGTTTCGTCAACGGCGTGCTCAGCTGGCTGGTGAACCTGGTGCGTTCCTTCCCCTTCATCATCCTGATGGTGTCGCTGGTGCCGCTGACCCGGCTGATCGTCGGCAGCACCATCGGCCCGGTGGCCGCGTCGGTGCCGCTGGCCTTCGCCGCCATTCCGTACTTTGCCCGACTGGTGGAGCAGACGCTGCGCGAGATTCCGCGCGGCGTGGTGGAGGCGGCCGAGGCGATGGGCGCGAGCCCGGCGCAGATCATCTTCAAGGTGCTGGTGAACGAGGCTCGCTCCGGGCTGATATCCAGCCTCACCATCCTGACCATCAGCTTCCTCAGCTACACCGCGGTGGCGGGCGTGGTGGGCGGCGGCGGCATCGGCGACCTGGCCATCCGCTACGGTTACTACCGCTTCCAGACCGACGTGATGGTGGCGATGGTGCTGATGCTGGTGGTGCTGGTGCAGATCATCCAGCTGCTGGGCAACCGCCTGGCGGCCAAGTTGGACAAACGTTGAGCTTCAGACGCGCAAATTTAAAGGAGAAAACCATGCGTAGATTCGTCATCAAGGCAGTTGCAGCATCCGTAGTGGGCCTGGCGCTGGCCGGCAATGCCCTGGCCGCCGACCCGGCCAAGAAGGAAATCGTCATCGGCACCACCGTCGGCGACTTCGGCGACATGGTCAAGCAGTCGATCAAGCCGCAGCTGGAAAAGCAGGGCTATTCGGTCAAGCTGGTGGAGTTCACCGACTACGTGCGCCCCAATCTGGCGCTGCAGGAAGGCTCGCTGGACGTGAACGTGTTCCAGCACAAGCCTTACCTCGACAACTTCGCCAAGGAGCACAAGCTGTCGCTGAAAGAGGCTTTCCAGGTGCCGACCGCGCCGCTGGGCATCTATCCGGGCAAGCTGAAGTCGCTGAAGGACGCCAAGCCGGGCGTGACCCTGGCCGCGCCTAACGATCCGTCCAACTTCGCCCGCGCGCTGGTGATGCTGAACGACCTGGGCTGGGTGAAGCTGAAGCCGGGCGTCAACCCGCTGACCGCCTCCGAGCGCGACATCGCCGTCAACATCAAGAAAGTGAAGATCGTTCAGCTGGAAGCCGCGCAGCTGCCGCGCTCGCGCAGCGATGTGGACTTCTCCGTGATCAACGGCAACTACGCCACCAGCTCCGGCATCAAGCTGACCGAAGCGGTCTACCAGGAAAAGAGCTACGCCTATGTCAACTGGGGCGTGGTGCGCGCGGCCGACGCCGCCAAGCCGTGGGCCAAGGACGTGATCGCCGCCTACAATTCGCCGGCGTTCAAGGCCTACACCAAGCAGAAATTCGCCGGCTACAAGCTGCCGCAAGGCTGGAACTGAGTTTTTCTTGTAACACTCCTGGCTACAAGACTTGACGGAGGGCTGCGGCCCTCCTTTTTTGCGTCTGTTTTTTGCCGGCAGGGCGAAGCGCGGCGGTGATTGCCAACTTATTCTGAAAACACTATCGACAAAGCTTGCGCGGCGGTGTTGCTTGCGGCGGCGGCAGGAGGGCTGCGTCGGGCGGGCGACAAACGCCGGCCGGGCGGGCATTTGCGCGGTGTTTCATGATAGAATGGCGGGATTGTTACATCCATCGGTTGTCGTTGCCTGAGCGCCGTTTTGCAAACGTGGCGCGCGCCGGGCGGGCGGCGGCCGGATCATCCTTACGAATCAAGACACTATGACCGATAACCTGTTCGCCAAGGAAACGATTCCCATCAGCCTCGAAGAGGAGATGCGCCGTTCTTATCTCGATTACGCGATGAGCGTGATCGTGGGCCGCGCGCTGCCGGACGTGCGCGACGGCCTCAAGCCGGTGCACCGCCGCGTGCTGTATGCGATGCACGAGCTGTCCAACGACTGGAACCGCGCATACAAGAAGTCGGCCCGTATCGTTGGCGACGTGATCGGTAAATACCACCCGCACGGCGACACCGCCGTGTACGACACCATCGTGCGCATGGCGCAGGACTTTTCCTTGCGCTACCCGCTGGTGGATGGCCAGGGCAACTTCGGCTCGGTGGACGGCGACAACGCCGCCGCGATGCGTTACACCGAAATCCGCATGGCGCGCATCGCGCATGAACTGTTGGCCGACATCGAAAAAGAGACGGTCGACTTCGGCCCCAACTACGACGGCTCCGAGCACGAGCCGCTGATCCTGCCGGCCAAAGTCCCGAACCTGCTGGTCAACGGCGCCTCCGGCATCGCCGTCGGCATGGCCACCAACATTCCGCCGCATAACCTCAACGAGGTGGTGGACGCCTGCCTGGCCTTGCTGGGCAACAGCGAACTGACCATAGACGAGCTGATTGACATCATTCCGGCGCCGGACTTTCCGACCGCCGGCATCATCTACGGCACCGCCGGCGTCAAGGAAGGCTACCGCACCGGCCGCGGCCGCGTGATCATGCGTGCGCGCACCCATACCGAACCCATCGGCAAGGGCGACCGCGAAGCGATCATCGTCGACGAGATTCCGTATCAGGTGAACAAGGCCCGCCTGCTGGAGCGCATCAGCGAATTGGTGCGCGACAAGCAGATCGAGGGCATCTCCGACCTGCGCGACGAGTCGGACAAGTCCGGCATGCGCGTGGTGATCGAACTGAAGCGCGGCGAAATGCCGGAGGTGGTGCTGAACCACCTGTACAAGATGACCCAGCTGCAGGACAGCTTCGGCATGAATATGGTGGCGCTGGTCGACGGCCAGCCGCGCCTGCTGAACCTGAAGCAGATCCTGGTTGAATTCCTGCGCCACCGCCGCGAAGTGGTGACCCGCCGCACCATCTTCGAACTGAAGAAGGCGCGCGAACGCGGCCACATCCTGGAAGGCCTGGCCGTCGCGCTGTCCAACGTCGACGAAATCATCGCGCTGATCAAGGCGTCCGACGCCCCGCCGCAGGCCAAGGCCGCGTTGATGGCTCGCGCCTGGCGCTCGTCGCTGGTGGAGGACATGCTGTCCCGCGTCGAAGGCGACAAGGCGCGTCCGGAAAACATCGATCCGGCTTTCGGCCTGAAGGACGACGGCTACCACCTGTCCGACGTGCAGGCCCAGGCCATCCTGGACATGCGCCTGCAGCGCCTGACCGGCCTGGAGCAGGACAAGATCGTCGGCGAATACCGCGAGATCATGGACGTGATCCTCGACCTGCTGGACATCCTGGCCAAGCCTGAGCGCATCAGCCAGATCATCGGCGACGAGCTGACCGCCATCAAGCTGCAGTTCGGCGACGCGCGACGCTCGGAAATCGAGCCGTACGGCGGCGACATCAATATCGAAGACCTGATCACCCCGCAGGACATGGTGGTGACCATTTCGCACAGCGGCTACATCAAGGCGCAGCCGATCGACGACTACAGCGCGCAGCGCCGCGGCGGCCGCGGCAAGCAGGCCGCCGCCACCAAGGACGACGATTTCATCGAAACGCTGTTCGTCGCCAACACCCACGACTACGTGCTGTGCTTCTCCAGCCGCGGCCGCTGCTACTGGCGCAAGGTGTACGACCTGCCGCAGGGCGGCCGCCAGAGCCGCGGCAAGCCGATGGTCAACGTGCTGCCGCTGGAAGACGGCGAGAAGATCAATGCGCTGCTGCCGATCAGCGAGTTCCGCGACGATCAATACGTGTTCATGGCCACGGCCGACGGCACGGTGAAGAAAACGCCGCTGCGCGCCTTCTCCAAGCCGCGCGCGGCCGGCATCATCGCCATCAATCTGGACGAAGGCAATTATCTGGTCGGCGTGGCGCTGACCTGCGGCAAGAGCGTGGCCGGCCAGGGAGATGAGGAAGACGAAGTGGCGTCCGAAGACGACACCATCATCGAGGGCGAGCTGATCGAGGACGCGCAGTCCATCGAAGGCGATCAGGTGATGTTGTTCTCCGACGCCGGCAAATCGGTGCGCTTCAGCGAAAGCCAAGTGCGTCCGATGGGCCGCACCTCGCGCGGCGTGCGCGGCATGAAGCTGGGCGAAGGCCAGAAGCTGATCTCGCTGCTGGTGACCAACTCCGCGGACCAGATGGTACTCACCGCCAGCGACGGCGGCTACGGCAAGCGCACCCGCGTCAGCGACTTCCGCCTGACCAGCCGCGGCACCCAGGGCGTGATCGCGATGGACCTGACCGACAAGACCGGCTTCAAGCTGGTGGCGGCCAGCCTGGTGGAGGAAAGCGACGACATCATGCTGATCACCACCGGCGGCGTGCTGATCCGCACCAAGGTGGCGGAAGTGCGCGAAACCGGCCGTTCGGCCCAGGGCGTGCGCCTGATCAATCTGGACGACGGCGAAAAGCTGATCGGCCTGGAGATCGTGGCCGAAGCCGAGTGCGCGGATGCCGAAGGCGAGGGCGATGCCGCGCCGGAGCAGGGCGAAGCGTAATGATCCCGACTCCTGCCAACCCGCAGGTGCTGGAGGCGATGAGCCAGCTCTTCGTCTCCTTCCCTCATTGCGCGACGCTGGGCTTCGAGTATGTCGGCACCGAGGGCCGCAAGCCCACGCTGAAGCTGTCCTGGCGCGAAGACCTGGTGGGCAATCCCGCCACCGGCATCCTCCACGGCGGGGTGATCACCTCGCTGGTGGATACCTGCAGCGCCATCGCCGTCACCGCGCAGCTGCCGGGGGCGGAAACCATCGCCACGCTGGATCTGCGCATCGATTACCTGAAGTCCGCCACGCCGGGCAAGGCCATCCACTGCACTGCCGGATGCTACCGGCTGGCCAGCCAGATCGCCTTCACCCGCGCGGTGTGCTATCACGATAATCCGACCGACCCCATCGCCCACGGCGTGGCCACCTTCATGCGCGAGTCCAGCCGGACGCCGATGCTGCCGGAGGAGGGCCGCGAATGAGCGAATTCATGCAACGCTTCGCCGAATGGCGCGAGCGCAAGGCTTACGCCGAGATCGTGGACGCGCTGCCGTATGTCAAGTTGATGGGAGTGCAGCTGCGCGAGGACGAACAGGGCGAGCTGCGCTTCGATCTGCCTTTCGCCGAGCGCAACGTCGGCAATACCACGCTGCCGGCGCTGCATGGCGGCCTCATAGGCGGCTTCATGGAAAGCGCGGCGATGATACACCTGATGTGGAACCGCGAGTCGCTGGAAGCGCCGAAGATAGTGGATTTCTCTCTGGACTACCTGCGCCCGGGGCGCCCGCAAACGCTGAGCGCCCAGTGCGAAATCACCAAGCAGGGCAAACGGGTGGCCCACGTGCTGATAGAAGCCTGGCAAGACGACCGCCGCAAGCCGGTCGCCGTGGCCCGCGCCCATTTTCTGCTGAGCAACTGAGCCGCCCGCGATGGCGGCCCATGGAAAACCGGCGCATCCCTGGCGGGACGTGCCGGTTTTTTTATACACTCGTAGCGACAGCCGCAGCCGGCTGACCCCGCGCACGCAATAGATAAAGGATAGACATGGCCAAGGTTTACAACTTTTCCGCCGGTCCCGCCGTCCTGCCGCACCAGGTGCTGGCCGAAGCCCAGAGCGAACTGCTGGACTGGCACGGCTCCGGCATGAGCGTGATGGAGATGAGCCACCGCGGCAAGGAATTCATGAGCATCATCCATGACGCCGAGCATGATCTGCGCGAGTTGATGCGGATTCCCGCCAATTACAAGGTGCTGTTCCTGCAGGGCGGCGCTTCGCTGCAGTTCGCGATGGCGCCGCTGAACCTGCTGGGCGACAAGGACAGCGTCGACATCGTCAACACCGGCCATTGGTCCAAGCTGGCCATCAAGGAGGCGAAGCGCTACGCCAAGGTCAATGTGGTGGCCAGCAGCGAAGACCGCGACTTCAGCCTGGTGCCGGAAGAGGCGAGCTGGCAGCGCGATCCCAATGCCGCCTACCTGCACTACACCTCCAACGAAACCATCGGCGGCCTGCAGTTCCCCTATGTGCCGGGTTCGCTGCCTGGCGTGCCGCTGATCTGCGACATGTCGTCAGATTTCCTGTCGCGCGAGGTGGACGTCAGCCGCTTCGGCATGATCTACGCCGGCGCGCAGAAAAACATCGGCCCGTCCGGCCTGACGGTGCTGGTGATCCGCGAAGACCTGCTGGGCAAGGCCAGGGCGGACATTCCCACCATGATGAATTACCAGGTGCATGCCGACGCCGACTCGATGTACAACACGCCCGGCACCTACCCGATCTACATCGCCGGACTGGTGTTCAAATGGCTGAAGGAGCAAGGCGGCGTCAAGGGCATCGCCACCCGCAACGAAGAGAAGGCCGGCCTCTTGTACCATGCGATAGACAGCAGCGAAGGCTTTTACTCCAGCCATATCGAAGCGCCGTTCCGCTCCAGGATGAACGTGGTGTTCAAGCTGAAGGACGAGGCGCTGGACGAAATCTTCCTGCTGGAAGCGCGCAAGAACGGCCTGGCCCAATTGAAGGGCCACCGCGCGGTGGGCGGCATGCGGGCGTCGATCTACAATGCGATGCCGATCGAGGGCGTGAAATCGCTGGTCAATTTCATGCAGGATTTCGCGCGCCAGCATAGCTGACCGTAGAACGTCGTCTGGCCGAATGCGCCGCCGCCGTGACCGTCATGGCGGCGGCGGATTTTTTCCCTGCTTGTCGTTGGTGCAGCTGGGATAGGGAGGCGCTTCGCCAGGCGTGCGGTTGCAAAGCCTGATCGGTTCGACTAAAAGCTGGTAACGGGCGGTCCATTTATCGGTGTCGATAGGCAGCGGCGCGCTCGAGGGGCTGGATCGCTCCGCCCATTGCACGGTGTAATAGTCGCGCGCCCCCTTGATGACGGTGATCAGCGCCGATTCGCTGGTGCGCCCGCCTGTGGCCGGCGAAGTGCCGCATTGCATCAGCATGGTGAAAGCGTCGTATCCGTCCAGTTTGCCTTGTCGCAAGGCCTGGGCGCTGAACGAGTCCGGGCAGTCTTTTTTAAACCCGCCGGCTATCGCCATAGCCAGTTTTGGCAGCGTGACGTTGGGATTCAGCGCCAGATCTTTCCTGCCGGTTAGCGTGATCATTTGCGACCATCGTTCCACCGTTTCTCCACTCAGGACCGACTCCTGGATATAGGCGACAGGTTTTGCCTCTTCATAGGCTTGATCGAAACCCCGAGGCATGGGCACTAGCAGCAATTGGCTGTAAATCGGGGTGATGGTTTTGACCGAATAGCCTGGCGCGGCAGTGGGTCTGCTTGCCGCCGGCTTGGCGTCGTCGGCTGCGGCGAAAGCGGAGTATCCCCAAAAAGCGCAGCATAGCGCGCCGATGATGGCTTGGTTTCGCATGGTTGCGTAGCGCCGGTGATGAACGTGGGTGTTTGCGGCCGCGTCTGGCCATTGAGATGGCGAAGCGGAATGATAGCGCCCAAGCAACCCGCCTCCAAGTTCGCCGTGGGGAAAGCTGCGGTGCCGGAGCTTAGCGCGCCTTGGGCTCGGCGCTGGCTTGCAGCGCCAGCCGGATGCCTCGGCTGATGTTGCCGTCGCCCAACGCCAGCGCGATGTCTATGCTTTGCGCGTCGAGATAGACATTGCGGCGCGCGCCGCCTTGCATCTTGAGCGGCGCGCCGGCATTGCTGCCTATGCCCAGCGCCTTTTTCACCTGCCGCTGATCCAGCGGACGCAGCATGCTCGAATTGACCATGCTGTAGACGCCGTTGCTGTATTTGCGCACCAGCGCGCCGCTGCGGCCGGCCAGTGTGATCACGCCCACCACCTCGTAGCCGGGCAAGTCGTCCAGCTGATACAGCCTGGGCCGGCCGGGTTGTTCGATATGGATCCGATGTCCGTGATTGTCGCGCATGGCATGCTCCGCTTGGATCGGCAAGCCCTAAGAATGAGGATTTCTGCCTGCCATAATCAATTTTGTACACACCCAATCAAAGCGCAAGCCAAAAATATGTGTGTATGAAAAAAACGGCATCCATGAGATTTGGCGCTGCTTAAAAGAAGAAGCCCGGCGGGGCCGGGCTGCTGAATGGATGGGAGGCGCTATGGCTTGGCGGCGCTATCCGCTTCGCGCGGCTTGGCGTGCTTGACATACTGATCCAGCCAGCGGTCCTCCTCCCACAGCATGTGCAGAATGGACTCGCGGGCGCGGTAACCGTGGCTTTCCGCCGGCAGCATCACCAAGCGGGCAGTGCCGCCCAGGCCCTGCAGCGCCTGGTACATCCGCTCGCTCTGGATCGGGAAAGTGCCGGGATTGTTGTCGGCCTCGCCGTGTATCATCAGCAGCGCGTCCTTGATCTGGTCTGCGTAATTGAACGGCGACATGGTCTGGTACACGTCCTTGGCCTGCCAGAAGTTGCGCTCTTCGGATTGGAAGCCGAACGGCGTCAGCGTGCGGTTGAAAGCGCCGGAGCGGGCGATGCCGGCGCGGAACAGCCGGGTGTGCGCCAGCAGGTTGGCGGTCATGAAGGAGCCGTAGGAGTGGCCGCCGATGGCGATGCGGTCGCGGTCGGCGACGCCCAGCCTCACCACCTCATCCACCGCCGCCTGCGCGTCCATTTTCAGCTGCGGCAGGTAGCTATCGTTCGGCTCCTTGCTGCCTTCGCCTACGATCGGCATGGTGGGGTCGTCCAGCACCGCATAGCCGCGGGCGAGCAAGGGCTCCGGTCCCCAGTAGCCGATGCGGTTGAAGCGGTACGGCGAATCGGTGACCTGGCTGGCGGCCTCGGCGCTCTTGAATTCAGCCGGGTAGGCCCACATCAGCATCGGCAGCGGGCCGTCGCGCTTGGCGTCGTAGCCGGGCGGCAGATACAGGGTGGCGGTTAGGTCGACGCCGTCCGCGCGCTTGTAGCGCAGCTGCCGCTTCTGCACGCCCTTGAGTTGGGGCGTGGGGTGGGTGAAGAAGGTCAGCTGGCGCAGGCCGTCATTCTGTCCCAATGTTTTGATATACAGATTGGCTGGCTGCTCCACCTGCTCGCGGCTGAGCAGCGCCTTGCCGCTGCTCAGCACTGCCAGCGGCTGTTCGAACCACGGCGCCTGCGAGCGCCACAGCCGACTGCTTTGCTTGGTTTTCAGACTGAATGCGTCGATGAAGGGGCGGTCGCCTTCCGGACTGGCGCCGTCGCCCAGCAGGTAGAGGCTGTCGCCGTCGGCGCTGGTTTGCAGCAGCGACTGGCCCCGGCCGTTGCTGATCATCGCCGGCACGCCCGGATCGGCGTAACGGTCTTCGGATTTACGGCTGTTCAGCAATTCCGCGGCCTGGCCGGGGCGACCCGGCTGGATGCGCCAGGTCTTGATGTCACGAGTTTTCCACCAGTATTCGCTGACCAGCGCCAGATCGTCGCGGCCCCACTGGATGTCGGCGAAACGGCTGGCCAGCTCCTGCAGTTTGAGCGGCGGCTTGGTGAACGGCGCCGCTTGCAGGTACAGGGCATCCCGGACCTTGGCCGCCGCGGCCGGATCGCCGCCGTCCTGGGCTTCGGCCCAGAACAGCGACGCCGGCGCGTCGGCGCGCCACTCCACTTCGCGCGGGCCGGTTTCCACCGCGTCGTTGCCGGAAGGCAGGCGCTCCAGCAGCGGGCGCTGTGTCACTAGGTGGACGCTGCGGCCCTTCATGTCCAGCACTTCTATCCGTTGCGGGAAGCGGCTGATCGGCACCAGCGTGGAGTAGGGGCGCTGCAAGCGCACCGACAGCAGGTATTGCCGGTCGGGCGATGGGCGCACCGCCAGGTAGCGGTCGGGTTTGCCGATGCGGTTTGCCTTGCCGTTCAGGTCCACCAGCGCCAGCTGGCTGGTCAGCTCGTAATCCAGCAAGTCGGCGTCATAAGGGGTTTTCAGCAGGTCAGGATAAGTGCGGGTTTGCGACAGCTTGCCACCCAGGCTTTGCTGGATGTTGGGGCCGGCCGGGATCGTCGGCTTCTCCGGCGCCGGGCCTTGCTCGGCGGGGCGCAGCTTCGCCAGCAATTGCGAGCCCAACCAGGAGAATCCCGCGCCGCTGCTGGCGTTGAGATGGAAGCTGCCCAGCCGGTGCGCCCGCGCCTGGGAGACGTCCAGCAGCCACAACTCCACGCCTTTGTCGCCCCACAGGCTCAGCGCCACCCGTTTGCCGTCCGGCGACCATTGGCTGTCGGCGATGCGCGGGGAAGCCGGCAGGCCGGAGACCGGGCGGCTCTTGCCGTCGGCCAGAGTGAGCAGGGTCAGCGCCGTGCCGAATTCGAAACGGCTGCCGGCATGCATCCTGGGATTCAGCCGCAAGCCGGCCAGCCGCAGCTCCGGCTGCGATACGTCAGCGATGCCGGGCAGGCCGGGGCGGTGGATTTGCAAAATGGTGTCGCGCTGAGGGTTGAGCGACTGCGACGGCGTGCGCGGCGCATCGACGATGGCCGCCAGCTCCGACGGCGGCGTTTGGTAGCCGCTTTCCGCCGCGAGGCAAGGGGACAGCAAACCGGCCAGAACCAGGCCGGCCAAGGGTTGGTGATTACGGGCCATGCAGTCTCCAGATTAGGACAATGCCGCTGACTGGGCGGAAAGCAGCCAAACTGCACCACTCGCGCCGCGCAGTCAAGCGCTTGGCATGTTGCCTTAGGCCAACTGGGTGCCCAGCATGGCGTCCGGCTGCAATCCCGCCGGCGAGAGAGTGGGGTAGTCGAAGAATTGCAGGCTCAGGCCGCCGCCATCGGAATGGAAGCGCGCCGGATAGCCCAGCGGCAGCGTGGTCTTGTTGGCGATGTGGCCGAAAGGCACGCCGGTGAAGACCGGCACGCCGCTGATGCGCCGCAGCTCGGCCACCACCGCGTCGAAGTTGTAATGCGGATCGTAGACGTCGACATGCTTTTGCATCGAGAAGTCGCCGAGGAAAATGGCTTTCTGGCGCGACAGCACGCCGGCCAGATGCAATTGCTGCAGCATGCGCTCCACCCGGTACGGCTGTTCGCCGACATCCTCCAAAAACAGCAGGCCGCCCTGGATTTCCGGCAGATAGGGCGTGCCGGCCAGGCTGGACAGCACGCTGAGGTTGCCGCCCCAGAAAATGCCTTCGCCGCGGCCTTGGGGCTGCGGTTGCGCCGCCGCGATGCGCAGGCTGCGTTGCGGCGTGGTGATCGCGCTGAAGAACTCGTTGATGGCATAAGGGCTGGGGCTGGGGGCGCCGAAATCGCCCAGCATCGGGCCGGCGAAGCTGCCGACGCCGCTCTTGGCCAGCACCGCCAACTGGATGGCGCAAAAATCGCTGTAGCCCACCAGTGAGGATCGGGACTCCTTCAGCCGCGCCCCCAGCCGCGAGAAGTCTAGGTGCGGCAGCAGCCGCATCGCGCCATAGCCGCCTCGAGCCGCCAAGACCAGCGGCGGCAATTGCGGTTCGGTCAGCAGGGTTTGCAAATCGCTCAGCCGCTGGGCGTCGGTGCCGGCGAAGCGTTGATGGCTGCGTTCGAGCGCGGCGGTGTTTTCCAGCTGGAAGCCTGCCTGGGCCAGCCGCGGCAGCGCCAGCTGGCGTTGCTTCGGCGGCACGATGCCGGAGCAGGCGGTCAGGTAGAGGCGGGTGTTGGCGACGCGGGTGGGCAGGGCGTTTTGATCCGGCATAGAGCGGCATCCTTGCAGGATCCCGGCGCCGGCCCCGAGGGCAAGGCACTGCAGCAGCTGACGGCGGGAATGATTGATGTCTGGTGTCATGGAAGTCGGACGGGGCGGCCGGCTGGGAGTTCCGGGCCTGGCGCTGGTGGCGGAATGGCCAAGAGTATACGGCAAAAGAAAAGGCGGCCTCCAGCATGAAGGCCGCCCGGGAGAGGAAAAGGTATCAGCCGACCAGATTGGCCATGCTGGTGGAAGCTTGCTCCATCTGCGCCAGTTCGCTGTTGAGATTGGAGTATTCCGTCAGCAGGCTGCTCTGCTCATTGGAGAGCTGGCTTTGCAGCTGGCTTTGCAATTGCTGTTCGCTGGTCACCTGGGAATTCAGGTTGTTTTGGTCGATGGTTACCAAGCCGGTCGGTCCTAGCAGATTGTTGATGGCGGTGTTGAAGACGTTGCCGATGCCGGTGTTCTGGGCGTTGCCGAACAGATTGGTCACCGCGCCCGGGTTCGACGACAGCGCCGAATTGAAGGTGGTGGAATTCAGCGCCAGCGTGCCGTCGGCGTTCTGGGTGATGCCCACTTGCGCCAAGTAGGCGAAGGAGTTGACCGGATCGGCGCCGGCCACCGGAGTGCCGAGGATCCCGGCGAGCTGTTCCTGCAGGCCGGTCAGATCGCTGCTGATGTCGGTATTGGCCGGCGTGCTGCCCACGGTCTTCGAGCTGGTGGTGGCGGAGTTGGTCGCCGACACCACCTGGTTGTAGGCCGAGACGAAGGTCTGCAGCGTGGAGGTGATGTTGGCGGTATTCTGGCTCATGTTCACCGTCACCTGGCCCAATTTTTCCAGATTGACCGTCGCGCCGGTAATCACATTGCTGACGGCATTGCTGCTGGACGACACGTTGACGCCGTTCACGGTCATCAGCGCGTTTTGCGCATTGGTCGACTCGGTGGCCGCGGTGCTGCTTTGCTGCAGTCCGGCGAGGGTGTTGCCCGAGGTGCCGTTGCTGTCGGTGCCGCCGGCGGTGATGGTAAAGGCATTGCTGGGGCCAGCCTGGGCGGAGTTGAGCACCAGCGAGTAGTTGTTGTTGTACTGCACGATGGAGGCGTTCACGCCGATGCCGGCGCCGTTGATGCTGCTGGCGATGGAGGACAGCGTTACCGGACTGCCGCCATTGCTCAGGTTGACCGTGCTGCTGGTGCCGCCGATGTTGAAAGTCAGCGAACTGGGCGCGCCGCTCAGCGCCGCGTTTTCATTGGTGATGGGCGAACCGTTGGAGTTCTGGTCGAAAACCAGCTGCCGGGCTTGCGCCAGCTGGGTCACGTTCAATACGTAGGAGCCGGCGGTGCCGCCCGAGGTCGTGGAGACATTGGCTACCGTGCTGTCCGACGAGGTTGCGGCGAATTGCTGCAGAAAGGTGCCGGACGACAGGGTGGTCGCCGCGGTCTGCAGCGCGGACAAGGCGGAGCTGACCTGGCCGAGCGTGCTCAGTTCGGACTGGTAATTGGAGACGCGCTGCTGGCTTTGGGTAAGCGGCTGCGAATCGGCGGCGACCAGCTGGCTGACAATGGACTGGACGTCCAGCGGGCCGACGTTACTGCTGATGGATGAAGCTGACATGACGTCGTCTCCCAAACCCCGGTCTGATCTGCCATCAGGCCGGCATGTTGCAAAGTAGGGCGAATGAGCTGCCAAGCTGTCATCACGGACGGGTGCTGCTGTCGTTGTTTTGGTAAAGTTCTTTGAATCGCTATCGGCCGGTTTGGCGGCAACTTGAGCCTCTTGCCGGCTTTTTTTCATGTTACACCGCTTGCCAGGCGGCTTGCTGGCGGAAACGTTTATTCTTCGATTTCATATTTTAAGATTTGCTAAGTTTATATTGATATATCCAATCGGTTTTGAACGTCCCCGGATGTTTCCGGTAGATTGAGTCCATCAAAGAACAGGCTGCAAGCATGGATATCGATCAAGCAAGGCTGACTCACCTGCAACAACTGGAAGCCGAGTCCATCCACATCATCCGCGAGGTGGCGGCGGAATTCGAAAACCCGGTGATGCTTTACTCCATCGGCAAGGATTCGGCGGTGATGCTGCATCTAGCCAAGAAAGCTTTCTATCCGGGCAAGCCGCCGTTCCCGCTGATGCACGTGGACACCACCTGGAAATTCCGCGACATGATCGCGCTGCGCGACAAGCAGGCCAAGGAAAACGGCTGGGATCTGATCATCCATGTCAATCAGGACGGCGTGGACGCAGGCATCAATCCCTTCACCGCCGGTAGCGCCAAGCACACCGACGTGATGAAGACCGAAGGCCTGAAGCAGGCGCTGAACAAGCACAAGTTCGACGCGGCCTTCGGCGGCGCGCGCCGCGACGAGGAAAAAAGCCGCGCCAAGGAGCGCGTTTACTCTTTTCGCGACAAGAACCACCGCTGGGACCCGAAAAACCAGCGGCCTGAATTGTGGAACATCTACAACGGCAAGATAGATAAGGGCGAGAGCATCCGCGTGTTCCCGCTGTCCAACTGGACCGAGCTGGACATCTGGCAATACATCTACCTGGAAAACATCGAGATCGTGCCGCTGTATTTCGCCGCCGAGCGGCCGGTGGTGGAGCGAGACGGCATGCTGATCATGATCGACGATGATCGCATTCTCGAATATCTGACGCCGGAAGAAAAAGCTCGCATCGAAACCCGCAAGGTGCGCTTCCGCACCCTGGGTTGCTACCCGCTGACCGGGGCGGTGGAGTCCGCCGCCGCCTCCTTGCCCGAAGTGATACAGGAAATGCTGCTGACGCGCACTTCAGAGCGGCAGGGCCGGCTGATCGACCATGACAGCGCCGGCTCGATGGAAAAGAAGAAAATGGAAGGGTATTTCTGATGTCGCATCAATCCGAACTGATTTCCGGGGACATCCTGGAATACCTGCGCCAGCATGAAAACAAGGACATGCTGCGCTTCATCACCTGTGGCAGCGTGGATGATGGCAAGTCCACGCTGATAGGGCGCTTGCTGCACGATTCCAAGCTGATCTTCGAAGACCAGTTGGCAGCGATAGAGCGCGATTCCAAAAAATACAACACCACCGATCAGAACATCGATCTAGCGCTGCTGGTCGACGGCCTGCAGGCGGAGCGCGAGCAGGGCATCACCATCGATGTCGCCTACCGCTATTTCAGCACCGACAAGCGCAAATTCATCATCGCCGATTGCCCGGGCCACGAGCAGTACACCCGCAATATGGCCACCGGCGCATCCACCAGCAACCTGGCCATCATTCTGATCGACGCGCGGCGCGGCGTGCAGACGCAGACCCGCCGCCACAGTTACATCGTCAGCTTGCTGGGCATCCGCCACGTCATCGTCGCGGTCAACAAGATGGACCTGGTGGATTACGACGAAAGCGTGTTCAACCGCATCCGCGACGACTACCTGACTTTTGCCGAACACCTGGACATTCCCGACATCCATTTCGTGCCGCTGTCCGCGCTGCGCGGCGACAATGTGGTCAGCCGCAGCGAGGCCGCTCCCTGGTACCAGGGGCCGACCCTGATGCACCTGTTGGAAACCATCCAGGTCAGCCATGATGTGGCGCTGGATGCGTTCCGGCTGCCGGTGCAGTATGTCAACCGGCCCAATCTGGACTTCCGCGGCTTCTGCGGCACGGTGGCGTCTGGCAGCATCCACCCCGGCGACCGCGTCGTGGCGCTGCCTTCCGGCAAGCAAAGCCGGGTGAAGGAAATCGTCACTTACGGCGGCCAATTGCCGAGAGCCTCGTCGGGCCAGGCGATCACGCTGACCCTGGAGGATGAGATCGATATCTCGCGCGGCGACATGCTGGTAAGGGCCGACGAGGCGGCGCCTCATGTATCGCAGAGTTTCGACGCGCATCTGGTAGCCATGGGCGAAACACCGCTACGGCCGGGCAAGGAGTATGGTTTCAAACTGGCCGGCAAATACGTGACTGGCCGCATTGAGTCGATCCTGCACCGCACCGATGTCAATACGCTGCAAAACGGCCCGGCCGAGGCGCTGGCGCTGAACGAGATAGGTCTGTGCCGCATTTCCCTCAATAGCCTCGCGGTTTTCGACTCCTACCGCAGTTGCCGCGGCAGCGGCAGCCTGATTCTGATCGATCGGCTGAGCAATGGCACCGTGGCCGCCGGGATGATAGGCCAGACAGTGGAAAGCGCTGTCGACAGCCAGTCGCCCTGGCAACGGTTCGAGCAGGAACTGAGCCAGTTGCTGCGCAAGCATTATCCAGACATGACCTTGGCTCAGTTGGCGCAGCGCTTGGCAGAGCGCGCCGGAGACTGACTCCCGATACGCCCAAAACAGCCCCGGCATGCCGGGGCTGTTTGCTTCCCTGAGAATGCCTGGGAGCGGAAGTGCCGTATATGCTGCGAGATGGGGGCGGGCACGGCTTTAATCGGCGCGGGCGCGTTGAGGCGGCAAGCATCTATAAGTTCGCATAATCTGTGATTTTGTCATATCCGAATGGTATAAATTAGACGCCATAGACTTTTCGGATATTGTTGCGCCTGCGCCTATCGTAATCGCTAGGAACAAAGCGGCAACGCGCTGCGAATACCGAAAAAAAACGCTCTTCAGGTACTCCCGCTGTGCTTCGTCCTTGGTTTGTTCGTATGCTAAACAAGTACATACCTCGCGATGGTCCTGTCCTAGTAGGTCTGCGATTATGTATCCTGTTGCTGGTGGGGGATTTCGTTTTCCTTCGAGCATATATCCTATTTTTGTAGGGTCGATAAGCAGTAGTTTTGCTACTGCATAATCGCTCTCAACTCCTTGTTTTTTCTTGATTTCCTGTACGTATTCAAAGAACGTTTTCATTGTCTACTGTCCTTTTTGGCATATTGTAATCCCCAATAGGGAATAGTCTATCATTCGACTATTCCCCAATAGGGAATATTTTCTGTCTATCCACTAGGTCGAAAGGTTCCCAAATGTCCGAAGTTGCCGCTGCTCCCGCCCCGCAAAAACAGGCTCTTGGTCCGAATCAGTGCGTAGTCCTGGGCCGCATCAAAGAGCGCCGTTCTCATAACGGCTACATCTTCACCACCATCATCCAGCCTGCTGCAGACGAATACAGCATGCCCGGCATCGTGGAAGTCCGTTCCAAGAAGTCGCTCGGTCAGGTAGGCGATGATGTTCGCCATCTGTGCCAGTGCTCTGGCTACACGAACAAGCCGTTCGAGAGCCGCGACAAGGAAACGGGTGAAGTGGTTATCCGCCGTACCGTCTCCAACGTTTTCATTGCTATCGAATGATAGCAGCGATCACAGCCAGTTATTGGCACTGCACGGCGTAGGGGCTCCGCCCCCGCGTGCAGTGCAATAACTGGCGTGTTTGAGGTCTCGCCATGGCTCAGTGTGTATTTGTTTCTGCTGATGGCTCGTTGGCTTTCACGGCTGACAGTTCCCAGTCGTGTCAGGGTTATCTCTTGCTCACGCCTCAAGAGGTGGCCAGTTTGCAGTCGCCGTTTCGCCCGCTTTCCATTGCAGAGGGCAGCGCTATTTCGGTTGCCATCATTGGTTTGTGGGGTGCGGCATGGTTATGGCGTGTGATAGGTAATTCCATTTCTTCACCATCTGGAGAGTCATCATGAAATTCCGTTCCGTTGCCAAGAAGTTCGCCCCCCGCATCAATGTGAAGCACGCCGTTTTCGCGCTGGCCGCTGCTCCGCTGGCCGCCTTCGCTGACGGCACTGGCGCGCCGGACGTGTCCACGGTCGTGGCCGCCATCGTCGCCGGTGGTGTAGCCATCGCGCTGATCGGCAATGCCAAGTCGGGCGTCCAGGCTGTGATGGCGCTGTGGGGCATGATCAAGGGTGCTATCGGCCGCGGCTAACGCCTGGGCATCTACCTGCTGATTAGAGGGGCGTCCGCGCCCCTCGTTTTTTTAGGGGAGTGCAATGTGGCGGGCTACTTCATTATTTTGGCTTTGTGCGGTGCTTCTTGGATTTTGTTCCGGTAGTGCGCGCGCCGATTCCACCTATCCTGCCCATGTCACCTATACGTGGTATGGCCAGACGTTCGGCTCTATGGATGCCGTCGCTGCTGCCTGCGCCAATACGCTGTTAAATGGTCAGGGCGGTGTGTGGTCCGGCTACAGCTGCATTTTTGGCGGTGTCAGTTTGTTTCCGTCCACGTCCTACAGCTGCGATTCTGACGACAGCCTGGACGCGAACGGGCAGTGCCACAAAGCTGGCCCGCCGCCTCCGCCGCAATGTCCCTCCCCGGATGTCATGGCCATCACCTGCATGGCGATTAAAGGGACGCACCAGAAGTCCGGCATGATCACGCCTACCAGCGGGCCGGGCTGCGATACGGGCGGCGGCAGTCCCGATATGCAGCGCTGTGGCGCCGGCTGCTCCATGACGACGCAAACGGTCGTCACGCCTACCGCCTCCTATATGGACCACGTCTATAACGGTGCCGCGTGTACGCCGGGCGGTGGCGTCTCGAATCCGGGCGGGTTCGTCCCCACGCCGCCGACGAATCAGGTCTGCGGCAATAATCAGGTTTACGGGGAAATAAACGGCACGCCCACGTGTGTGGACAACGCTCAAAAACCGGGCACTCAGCCCCCTGAGACTACGTCTCCCGACTCATGCCCTCAGGGTTCGGTCGCGCTCATCAGCCCGACGACTGGCAAGCCCATTGCCTGCATTGACCCGCATGACTCGTCTACGCCATGCCCCAGCGGTCAATACTCCGTCTCTCAGGGAGGTAGCACGATCTGCATGGGCTCGCCGTCCAATCCCACGCCATCCAGCCCGGCCGGCACGGGCTCGTCGTCTGGCCATTCTGGCAGTTCGTCCGGCTCCAGTGGTTCCAGCGGCTCGTCTGGCTCCTCCGGCTCTACGGGCTCCAATGGTGGCAAACCCGGCGATGGCTCCAAACCGCCTGATAGCTCCGCTCCGCAGCCTGAGACCTGCGACGACAAATTCCCGGATGGTCTGAAGTGGATTTGCGGGCTCGGCGCGGGCCTCTCCGGCCCGGACGGCTCCGACAAATTGACGACGCAATCGGGCGGGGATGTTTCCGGGATGCTGGACACGTCCGACATGTTTGGCGGTGGCAGCTGCCCGGCGGTCAATCATTTGGTCGTTCCGGTTGGGGATTCTAATTTCACATGGGATATCGATTACGGCCCGTTCTGCCATTTCGTTTTGATGATGAAGCCGGGGATTATCGCCATCGCCATGCTATCGGCCTTATTCATCATATTTAAGCGAGGAGGGTAATCTCATGCCGGTTTGGCTCGTTCCCTTATTGTGGGGCGTCGTGAATGCGTTGCTGTATTCAGTGATCGCCCGCATCATTACCGCGCTAGGTATTGGTGCCATCTCGTTTCTCGGCGCTAATGCCATTCTCTCCAAAGTGAAGAGCGCTATTCAGTCCGTTGCCACGGGCCTTCCAGCTGACGCATTGAATATATTGGGCATGTCCGGGCTCGGCATCGCGTTCTCAATCATTCTGAGCGCATTCGCCATCCGCATGACGTTGGATGGTGTGGACAGTGCCGGCAATTTTGTTACAACGAAATTCAGCGGATTTGGAGGTTCCAAATGATTTACTTGGTCACGGCGGTTCCCGGCTCCGGCAAATCGTTGTATACGCTGGATTGGCTGCGCAAGAAATCCGACAACGAGTCTCGACAGGTCTACTACAACAATATTCCGCTCAGCAAAACGGGATTGGATTTGTTGCAGTGGATAGAATTTCCTGACCCGACTAAATGGATGCATCTCCCGCCCGGCGCTATTTTCGTGATGGATGAATGCCAGTTCTCGTTCCCGGTTCGCAAATCCGGCAAAGACACACCGGAGCACATCGAGAAGTTTTCAACGCACCGGCATTTGGGCATCGACATCGTTCTTATTACTCAGCATCCCGGTCTGCTGGATTCATTCATCCGCCGCTTGGTGGGTACGCATATTCATTTGGTTCGGCAATTCGGCGCGGAACGCTCCACGGTTTTGACGTGGCAAGAGGGATGTCAAGAGAATCCGAACTCCAAGAGCGCGCAAAAGGCCTGCCTTGATCGCAGGACGTTTGTTTTTCCGAAAGAGGTATATTCGTGGTACAAGTCCGCAGAGGCGCATACGCATAAATTCCAAATGCCTCTGCGCCTGAAGCAAATGATTATGTGGTTGATTGCGGTGGTTTTCCTGATTGCCGCGTCTGTCTGGTATCTCTATCACAACATGATTGCCAAGCCTCGCGAAGAGGCTGAGCGCCTCCAGAATAAAACCAATGCTTCACAGCCAGTCTCTCAAACGCCTTCGCCTCAACAGTCACAAAATGCAGGGCAGGGCGGCAACTCGAATCAGCGCATTATCAAAACGGCTCAAACGTTTCTACAGGATCGTCAGCCTCGCGTGGACGGCATTCCTGAATCCGCTCCCGCTTACGACGAATTGACCACGCCTAAAACTTTCCCAAAGGTCACGGCGTGCGTTGCCAGTAATTCGAAATGCTCTTGCTACAACCAGCAGGGCGGTTTGATTCAGATGGATGATTACCGCTGTCGCTATTATGTCGACAAAGGCTGGTTTGACCCGTATATGGACAAAGGGGAAATGCAGGACAGACAGATTATGGCCTCTCGGCAAAACGCCTCTGCTCCTGCTGCCATTGCTCGCCAAAAGCCAGCCCGTCCCGAAGTGCTGGCTATGTCCAGTTCGAACATTTTCCCTCGCATTGATCAACGAAAAGGAAATTGACATGAACAATCAGCCGACGATTACCTTAAGTCAGGCCATTGGCCATTTGAAGGCGAGTGGTTTTCAGGCCAACGGTATGCAGGTTCTCGCCTATATCGCCTCATTCAACGCCGCCATGGAGTTTTACCGCCAGCAGGTAGGGGAGAGGCAGAGCATGGACGTTGCCACTCAGGATGCTTCGCAATGATTCCCGCATCGTCGATTGCTCAGTTGCTTGTTGCCGTGGCGGTTTGCTCGGCGATTATCTCGGTGCTCATGTTTGTTTTGCTTCAGCATTTGAGGCCGTTTTTTCGGCGTCTGCTGCGACGGATTTTTCGTTGACTGTGACTGGCCGGCCGTGACTCGTCCTGGACAAGTCACGCCAGGTGAGTCACACTTCTTTTGTGACTCACCTGGTGGAGCCTGCTTCATGTCGTCACAGTTGATTCTGAGCTTGTTTCCGGGCATTGACCTGTTTGGCCGCGGTTTTGAGGCTGAGGGTTTCTGCGTTGTTCGAGGGCCTGACGTTATCTACGGTGGTGATATCCGTAGTTTTCATCCTGTGTCTGGCCGTTTCGATGGCGTCATTGGCGGTCCGCCATGTCCAGATTTCAGCCGCGCTCAGCGAGGCGAGCCGACAGGCTACGGCCTGGAGATGCTGGAGGAGTTCCGCCGCTGTGTTGTGGCCGCCTCGCCGCTCTGGTGGCTTATGGAAAACGTCTCCGGCGTTCCAGACATGCGCATCGACGGTTACAGCCACCAGCGCATTGACATCAACGCTTCCGAGTGCGGTTTGCAGCAGAATCGCCTCCGGCATTTCCAGTTTGGCCATCGTGCTGGTTTGATTCTGACCGTCCAGCGCCAGCAGGCGCGTGCTGATGTCGAGCCGTGCTGCACTGCCAGCGAGGGTTCGCAGTTGGGGCGGCGTGATTGGCTCCGCTTTTGCCAGTTGCAGGGGCTGCATGATGGTATTGACCTGCCTTCCTTCACGCTCTCCGCTCGCTATCGCGCTGTTGGCAATGGCGTTCCGGTGGATATGGCTCGGATGCTGGCGCGCGGCGTGTTGTCGCTCCGCTCTCCGGATGATGTCCGGGTCTGCGAGTGTGGCTGTGGTCGCGAGGTTGAGGGTAGGGCGCGTCTGGCCACGATGGCGTGCCGCCAGCGCGTCAGCCGTCGTCGTCGTGTGACAGATCCTGGATCGTTGGCGATCGTCTAGTCACTGTGACTGTGCCGGCATGACTCGTACCAGGTCCGTCACCGTGACTGACCTGGTGCGGCTCCTCCCCGGGCGGTCACAGTGACTGAGCTGCGGTGACTCGGCGCCGGCCAGTCACTCCAGCTCGGTCACAGTAGAACCTCAGCCGCTGCCTTTCCTGCAGACCTTCAAAAACCTCTCGGCGTATGCCAAGCCTCACCAGCCCCCCCGAAGGGCCGCTAGGGACCCGCCCCGGACGTTGTTTGTCCGGGGAAGGGGTAGCGGGGCTAGGCCGCGCTTTTGCGGCCGTAGCAGGGCGCAGCGGTGGGCAGCGTATCGCGCAGCGTCACTAGCTGACCCCCGTCCTGTAACACGGGGGTCAACCCCCCTCCAAGGCTCCGAGACGGGCGCGTCTCGGCCCTGAATTTCCCTGCCTTTTGTTGCGGGTGTGTTTCGTCCGCCTTGAATTCATTCCCTTTTAGGGATTAATATGCAAAGTGTTTTAGGCCTGCCCAACGTTGGAAGCGTTGCGCACGGCTGAAAAAGCGAAAGCCCGGCATGTTGGAAGCATGGCCGGGCGTTCTTGAACTCAACCGTCGAGACCGGTTAAGCCCATGCCTGAATTATACCAGCCATTCAAGGCGCTTCAAGCGTCTTGTGCGTCCATCGCTCAGTCTGAGCGCCTCGATGTTGACCACTGGCACGCCGCCGCCATTCGCTGCCAGTCTCTCGATTCTGGCGGCCAGCCGCTGCCCCTCAAATTGGACTATTTGACCCTGATTGCCGACTCCCTGGACAGCGACAGCGTTCAAGAGCAGCTGACCCTTCATCGACTTCACCTGACGCCACGCAAGGCCAAATTCGGCTATCAACGCGGCGTCTCGGTGCACCTACAGGAATTTTGCCTTGATGATCCGGTGTTCGAGGTGTTCTGGGGCGGCGACAGCCAGCGCGGCACGATGATGTTTGATCGCTCCGGGCCACTGTCGGCGCTTGCTGCCGGCATCCTGTGCCGCATCTTCGGTGCTGAGCAGTTTCGCCTTTCGCGTGCTGATGTGGCGCTTGATCTGCAATACCCGGACTGTTATCGCGAGGTGAAGTCGTTTCTCGATCAGCAGTTCTCGGATTGGCATATAGGCGGTCGCGGCGGCCAGAAGCCGGCGTATCGAGAGATTTCCGATTGTGGGACGGGAAAGGGCTGCACTACGTATCTGGGCTCCGGCGATGTCCACATGCTGCGCGCCTACGAGAAAGGCAAGCAGCTTCAGCGCCTGGACGCGCTTGACTGGGTGCGCGTGGAAGTACAGCTGAGGCCAGGCAAGCGCCCGGCGCAGTTTCTGGCTTGGAGCGCCGTCGCTGCCGGCCGGTTTTTCCAGATTTGGCAGATGACGCCGTATGTTCGGTTCTCGGATTACTTCTTGTGCCAGCAGGCCGGCCGCATCATGGCTGAGCAGCCGTCGCGCGACTCGGCATTGGAGGCGAAGGCTAAGCACTTGGTCACGCAATACTACGGCGTGATGCAGCAGCTAGTTGGCCTTCACGCGCATGGCGACTGGTCTGAGCTTGGTAATATCATTCAGCGTGTGAAGGGTGCGCTTGATGCTGGCAGCGGCTCTACGTGGCATGTGGAACAAGCGCTTTTGGATCAGTCTACGGGTCAGACGCTTGTAGAATTTTCTGATTCTGATGGTTCGCATAATCTATATTATGTCAAATTGACGATACGGATAAAAACGACGAAAACTGCACCCGCAACAACAAAGAGCCCCGCCCGCCGGGGCTCAATAATTTGCGGAGCCCATGCAATGAAACGACGAGTGTTCAGCCCTAGGACGAATTTTGCATGGACCAATGGAACTGGCAGTGTTGTGATGTTCACCAGCGACGATAAGGCAACTGCACGAAGAATACGAGCGTGACCGGGAACGCATGGGACCGTGGCGAGGCTTCGTTGGCCAGCCCGCCATCATTAGCCCTGCCCGCACCGACCATCCAGCGGGTGCCAGTCATCAGCTACCAACCAACAAGACTCACCCCATCATGCGCGGAAATACGTCACCAGCGCGACTACTACAGGTCAACCATGGAGCTGAATAGCACCATCAAAGAAAAAGATGTTAAGAAGTGTTCAAGTGGAGCAAGCGAGGAAATGGATAAACGAGAGTGCAGAATATAAAGCGATAAAATAATTCATTAACGGACAGGCCTATCTGGAATTGAAACTAAAAAATAACGTCTATATCATCCAGTCCAGCCGCATCAATGGTGGTGTATGGCTAATTAAAAGGATTTAACAATGACTCTTCCCGCAGGTACAAAGGCAAGAACTGGTGAAAAATGCCCTCAAGGTGGCGTATGGCATCCGGTTGGAAACACGAAAGAAACTCGATCAATCGGTATCGGAAATGTAATGCCACCGACCCCAAATAAAGAAACCCATTGGGTGCTCAAGACCCCGACTGGTGATAAAAAATAACGTAATACCATACGCAAAGATAAGCCGCCTTCAGGCGGCTTTTTGCTTCATCAATAGAATAGGTCTGCGCCCTGCTATGGCCGCAAAAACGCGGCCTAGTCCCGCTACCCCTTCCCCGGACACAAACCGTCCGGGGCGGGTCCCTAGCGGCCCTGTCGGGGGGCTGGAAGGTCTATAGAAACCTGCCAGAGGTTCACCGAGATAGACGTCGACTATTAGATGCAGCAATATGCCAGCCCGTAATAGATGGCAACCATTCTTCATATCTGCTTGCGATAGAAAGCGCATCATCCGGGCTTAAAGAAGTTAGGCTGCGGCCACAGAGCGTGGAATTTAAAACGCGCTTAAAGTCATCGCAGATAAAATAGGCAAAACCACCACCACAACGTTCCGAGCAAAAAAGACCATTACATTCCAAAACTGATGAAATAAACCAAGAAGGCAGGCCAAAGGCGGAAATGTTATTACATATTGAAGCTGTAAATTTCTCTTCGGAAATCAACCCAATCAAGAGGTCTTTTGCCTCAATTATGACACAAGCAATTTCATATTGATCTGGAACAGATATGGAAATGGTCATGTAAGAGCCTCGTCTTGGGGTAAGTGTATTGTAATGGTAGTCAATAGAATTTTCCATAATCCACAAGCAAACGCTACCCTTGATAGAAAATCCGTCGCAGCAGCCGCCGAAAATACGGCCTCAAGTCATCCAGCAAAACGAACATGAGCACAGCGATAATCGCCGATCAAACAAACACGGCAACCAGTAACTGAGCGACAGCCGATGCCGGAATCATTGCGAAACCTCCGGCGTAGCAATATCCATGCTCTGCCTCTCCCCTACCTGCTGGCGGTAAAACTCCATGGCGGCGTTAAATGAGGCGATAAATGCGGGTCAAGCCAACTCTTGCCAACATAATGGAAACCGAGTTGGGAGGTCATCCGCATAAAATTTTTCGCAAAATTACACCGTCAGCATGAATTGCATATTTGCGCCTCTATCATACAGCCTTGCCATTTCACCAAGTTTCCATCTTGAATGATGCTGATGTGAAAAGTACAATCCGCGGCTTTTGCGTTTTTTCTCAGGTTTGCATGCAACTGACGGACAACGCGTTTTTTCAGGCGGCAAGACTTGTATTTTCACTTCACCGACAGACACGCAAATCGTCTGCCAAAACGCTTTGCCCTCGCTATTGCCTTTTTGCTGATATCCGCCGACGCCGCAGCACAGGAAACCAGCAACAGCATCAATCCATTCGGCAACACGCAGATGGAAAATCGGATAAAAGATTTTCCCAAGCTGAAGGTTACCGCCGATATCGCCTCGATCAGCGATATCCACCAAGCCTGCGGCATGACGCGCTGGATATGGGTCATTGGCGCTTTCATGCAAGGCTGCACCAGCTTCGACCAGGACATGCAATGGGCGCATATCCGCATTGCGAAATTCGCCGCCACCCGCGACCTGCGCCATGAAGTCGCGCATACCTGCGGCGAGTATCACGGCGACGCGATGCCGCGCTATGTGGAAAACTGGAAACATCGGGTGAACTGGCAACCCCGCACCGACAATCGCTGCTCGCCGCAATACGAAGCGGAAACCTACCAGCATCTTTATCAGGCGCTGAAGCAGGCAGGCTGGCAGCCCTGCGACGAAGAGCACGAACGACTGGCCCAGGACCGCACCCGCCGCGGCGGCTGAACTCGCCGCCCCCTGCCCTGCCCGACATGCAAAACTAGGCTGCCGACGCCGGGCTTTTTAACGCTCCAGCACATAGCGTCCCGGCGCCGGTTCTAGCGGTGGATATTGCGCGCAACCCAGCGCGGGCACCGCCGACAGCGTGCCCGACTGTTTGCCTAACCATTCCTCCCACGCCTCCCACCATGACCCATTTTGCGGAGCGGTTGTTTGCAGCCACGTGTCCGGGTCGATATAGCGGTCTTCGCTGCGGCAGGCCGACAAGCGAAAATACCTGCCGGGATGGCCCGGCTCGCTCACAATGCCTGCATTGTGTCCGCCGCTGGCGAGGAGAAACTGGCTGTCGGTATCCAATGCCAACTTGATCTTGTGAACGGAACGCCAGGGCGCGACGTGGTCTTTTTCCGTGGCCACCACGAACACCGGCGCCCGGATGTCGTGCAGCACCACCGGCCGGCCATCTACCTGATAGCGCCCTTCAAACAAATCATTGTCGAGAAACAGTCGCCGCAGGTATTCGCTGTGCATGCGGCACGGCATGCGCGTGCTGTCGGCATTCCAGGCCATCAGGTCCGTCAGCGGCTCGCGCTTGCCCAGCAGATACTCCTGCACCATCTGCGACCAAATCAGATCATTGGAGCGCAGCAACTGAAAGGCGCTGGCCATTTGCTTGGCGTCCAGGTAGCCATGGTCCCACATGATGTCTTCCAGAAAGGCGATCTGGCTTTCGTCGATGAACAACGTCAATTCGCCGGCCTCGGTGAAGTCGACTTGCGCCGCCAGCAGCGTGATCGATTGGATGACGGAATGGTTCTCGCGCGCCAGGTAAGCTGCGGTGATGGCCAGCAAGGTGCCGCCAAGGCAGTAGCCGATGGCGTTGACCCGGCAATCAGGCAGGATTCGGCCGATGACGTCCAGCGCATCCAATATGCCGAGGCGCAGGTAGTCGTCCATCCCCAGATTGCGGTCTTCCGCTCCGGGATTGCGCCAGGAGATCATGAATACGGTGTAGCCTTTCCCTACCAGATAACGCACCAGGGAATTGCGCGGCGATAGGTCCAGGATGTAGTACTTCATGATCCAGGCGGGGATGAACAGCACGGGCTGCGTCCTCACCCGCGGCGTGCAGGGCGAGTACTGGATCAATTCCATCAGGTGGTTGCGGAAGACAACCTTGCCGGGCGTGGCAGCCACCGTTTCGCCGGGAATGAACTGCTCCGCGCCGCATGGCGGCAGCCCTGCCCTGCGGCGCTCCCAATCCTCCTGGAGGTTGCGCCAGCCGCGCAGCAGATTTTGTCCCCCCTCGAGAAAAGTGGCCTCTTGCACCAGAGGATTGGTGGCCAGAAAATTCACCGGGGAAATCATGTCCAGCAACTGGCGCGCCACGAAGGACACCACCTGCTCATGATGGGGGGATACGCCGCGGATGCTGGTGGTGGCGTTGAGCCACCATTGCTGCTGCAGCAAAAAGGCTTGCGAATACAAGTTGAACGGCCAGCGCTGCCAGGCCTCGTCGCTGAAGCGCTTGTCCTGCTCATGAGGCGCGATGCAGGGCGCGCAAGCCGAGTCGAGGCAAGCGCGCGGCAGATAATGCGTAAGCTTGGCCCACTTGCCAGTGCCGTTCTCCGCCAGGTGCGCCCATTTTCCAGGCGATATGGCGAAGTGTGTCGCCCAATCGTAAAAAGCCAGCGCGAGGCTGGCTGGGGAAATGCCCAGCGTGGCGCGCGACATCTGGGCATGCAGCATCTGATCGAAAGTGTTGGACCATGCGGAATCCACCGCATCGGCGGTCTGGCCATATCCTGGGCCGGCAAGGCTTATCCACGGCGCCAGCCAGTGTTCCGCGGCAAGCGCATGCCATGCTTTTGGCGCTTCGTGCGAATCGTGGAGAAGGCGGCTGTCGTTCATACTGTCTCCTTGGCATCCTGCGGCCGGTGGGACGCTGCCTAGAAATCATATTTTCGCAATTGCCGCGAAAACTCCGACAATCCATCAATCCCGCTGTTTTCCGCGCGCTTGCACCAGTCTTCCAATTGACCGGACAACTGCTCTGTCGAATTGGCGGATCGCTCCCACAATGATGCCAGCTCGGCTCTCATGGTATAGATGGTATTCAGCGCCATGCTGAGCGGCAGTGTCCGCTCCAAAAGTTCGCAATCCGGCAGCGGCTCGCGCGCGGCGTGGCGCAGCCATCGGCGGATGGCCTCGACGCCTGCGGCAGGTTGCAGCGCCTCCAGGCGAAAGCGAAGCCGGCGCAATTCCGCCGCCGCTACCCGCCGCAAGGCGTGGTCGAATCGGGACAATACCAGATAACGATGGGCGATCACCGCGCTCAACGTTCCTTCGTCGCAATGGAGTTTGCGCGGATTCAGGCGCAGAGGCGCCAGCGGCTGGCGCACCATGGCCAAGCCCAGGCAGGCGAGCAAGCGGATGTACAGCCAGCCGACATCAAATTCCCACCAGCGGATGGACAACTTGGCGGACGTGGCATAGGCGTGATGATTGTTATGCAGCTCTTCGCCCCCTATCAGCAGCCCCAATGGCAAGATGTTGCGAGAGGAATCGTTGGTGGCAAATGAGCGATAGCCCCAATAGTGGCCGACTCCGTTGATGACGCCGGCCGCGAAAATGGGAATCCACAGCATCTGCGCCGCCCAAACGCTGAGACCGACGGGGCCGAACAACAGCAGGTCGATCACCAGCATCAGGCTGACGCCTAAGCGGGAATGGCGGGCGTACAGCCGGCGCTCCAGCCAGTCATCCGGGGTGCCGCCACCATACTGATCCAGCATCGCCTGGTCGCCGGCCGCGCGGCGGTACAGCTCGCTGCCCTCCAGCAGCACCCTCCAGATGCCGAGACATTGCGGACTGTGAGGGTCGTCGAGGGTATCGGTGGCGGCATGGTGCTTGCGATGAATGGCGACCCACTCCCGGGTGATCATGCCTGTGGTCAGCCATAGCCAGAAACGGAAAAAATGGCTGGCCAGCGGATGCAGCCGCAAGGACTGGTGCGCCTGGTGGCGGTGCAGAAAGATAGTGACCGAAGCGATGGTGGCATGGGTGAGCCCCAACATCGCCAGGCCGGCTCCCCACCAATGCAGATCAAGTAAATTCAGTTGCATGGCGCCTCCTTCGGCAAGCGGCGCTAAACCGCTTGTCTCTTAACGGGTGCCGCCTGTTTTGGCCAAATCGATCTTCAGCGGACTGGCGTGATTGGCCACGGCGGCTGCCGCGGCATGGCGGGGCGAAGCCTTTTTGCCGATGGCGGCCAGCGGATTCAGGCTATCCACCATGGCGCTGGGTATCAGAATCGTGGTGCCGCGCTCCTTGGTGGTTTCATAGATAATGTTCATCGCCCGCAATTGCAGCGCGGCGGGATGTTCCGCGTAGATATTCGCCGCCTCGACAAACTTGCCGGCGATTTCAGCCTCGGCGGAGCCCAGGATGATCCGGGCCTGTTTTTCCCGCTCGGCCTGCGCCTGGCGCGACATGGCGTCCTGCAGCGCCACCGGGATGGCGACGTCACGGATTTCCACCGAGCGCACGGTGATGCCCCACTCCGCCGTTTTGTCGGCGATCTTGGCGCAAAGCGCTTGGACCGTGCCTTGCCGGTCGCTGAGCAGCACGGCCAGCATCGAGCTGCCTATCATTTCACGCAAGGAAGTCTGTGCGATTCTATCAATCGCCTGCGTGTAATCGGTGATGGCCAGCGCCGCCTTCTGCGCATCATGCACATGCCAGAAGATGATCGCATCCACATTCACCGGCACCGTGTCGCGGGTCAGCGCCTGCTCGGCATTGAAGGCGGTGGTCTGGATTCTTTCGTCTATGGTGGCCACCACGCGGTCCACGACCGGGATGATCAGAAACAGCCCGGGTCCGTTGACGCCGCGCAGCTTGCCGGCGCGCAGCACGACGCATTTCTGCCAGGTGTTGGCCATGCGCAAGGCTTGCGCCACGATCGCGGCGCATACCCAAAGCAAAATGGCCAGCGGCAGATAGCTGGACGCATAAGCCAGCAGGCCAGATAAAAAGAAAACAGCGACAATGAACGAGGTGATGGGATTCATGGCGGGACTCCTTGCCGAGGATTTGAGCGCCGGGCTGGCTATGCTTTAGCATCGGCGCGTTTGCCGCGCGCCATCTGTACGCTGTCATACATAGGGATGAATATTGAGGCCTTGTGTCATTTCAAGCACATCGCTGCTCCTGGGTGCAGAACGCAATGGATAGGGCGATGACGGCCTGCCCCAACCCGCGCGCTTGTGACTCGCTTTCGGCAATGCGGTTTGCTTTCAAATGGCTTGAAGACTGGAGAAGACATGAGCGGCAATGATGATCCCAGGCGCAATGGCGTGCTCGCCGACCTGCCAGAGCTCGAGTGGCAAAGGCTGGCCCCGCAGCTGGAGCCGGTGGAAATGCCATTGGGCAAGGTGCTGTATGAGCCCGGCTGCACGCTAAGCCACATTTACTTCCCGACCACTGCCATTGTCTCGCTGCTCTACGTGATGGAGGATGGCGCCTCTGCGGAAATCGCCGTGGTCGGCCATGAAGGCATTGTCGGCATCGCCTTGTTCATGGGCGGAGAGACGACGCCGAGCCGCGCGGTGGTGCAAAGCGCCGGCACGGGCTACCGGTTGAAGGCCCAGATCTTGAAGGACGAATTCAATCGAGCGGGGGCGATGATGCACCTGCTGCTGCGCTATACCCAGGCGCTGATCACCCAGATGGGGCAAACCGCCGTATGCAATCGCCACCATTCGCTGGATCAGCAGTTATGCCGCTGGCTGTTGCTGAGCCTGGATCGGCTGCCCGGCAATGAGCTGGTCATGACGCAGGAGCTGATCGCCAATATGCTGGGCGTTCGCCGCGAGGGCGTCACCGAGGCCGCGCTCAAGCTGCAGAAAGCCGGCTTGATCCACTATGCGCGCGGCCATATCACCATTGTGGATAGAGACGGACTGGAGCGACGCACCTGCGAATGCTACGACGTCGTGCGAAAAGAGTATCAACGCTTGTTGACCGTGCCGCTGGCGCGGCGTTGAGTGCGCGGCATCGCGCCGCCGCGACAAGGCGGACACGCTCACCGCGCCCCCAGCAACTGCCGCAACACATAGGGCAGAATGCCGCCATGGCGGTAGTACTCCACCTCCACCGGGGTGTCGATGCGCAGCAGCAACGACAGTTGCCGGGTCTGCCCATCCGGACTCCGCGCCGTCAGCGTCACCGCTTGCCGCGGCTGGATGCCCTGTTCCAGCCCGCTCAAGTCGAACACTTCATCGCCTTTCAAGCCGGCCGCGCTGTCGGAACCGGTGAATTGCAGCGGCAACACGCCCATGCCCACCAGGTTGGAGCGGTGGATGCGCTCGAAGCTGCGGGCGATGACCGCTTTCACTCCCAGTAATCGAGTGCCCTTGGCTGCCCAGTCGCGGCTGGAGCCGGTGCCGTACTCCTCGCCGGCGAAGATCAGTGTTGGCGTGCCGGTCCGCTGGTATTCCATCGCCGCATCGTAGAGGAAGCGCTGCGCGCCATCCGGCTGGCTCAGCGTCAACCCGCCCTCCACCGGCTTGCCGTCGGCGTCCAGCGGCAGCATCAGATTGCGGATGCGCACATTGGCGAAGGTGCCGCGCATCATCACTTCGTGGTGGCCGCGGCGCGAGCCGTAGCTGTTGAATTCCAAGGGCGCGATGCCCCGTTGTTGCAGGTATTGCCCGGCCGGGGAGCTTGCCTTGATCGAACCGGCCGGACTGATATGGTCGGTGGTGACCGAATCGCCGAAGATGGCCAGCGCCCGCGCGCCCTGCACCTGGGGCACCGCCGCCGGCTGCAGGGCAAAATCCTGGAAGAACGGCGGCTCGGCGATATAGCTGGAATCCTCCCAGCCATACACCTGCCCGGTCGGCGCGGCGATGCCGCTCCACAGCGGATTGCTGTCGACAAAATCCTGGTACAGGCGGCGATAGGTGGCCGGATCGGTCGCCTGCGCCAGCGCGGCGGCCACTTCCTGGCCGCTGGGCCAGATTTCGCGCAGCCACACCGGCCGGCCGGCGCTGTCCACGCCCAGGGGCTCGCTGTCCAGGTCGATGTCCACCCGGCCGGCCAGCGCGAACGCCACCACCAGCGGCGGGCTCATCAGGAAATTGGCCTTGATAGCCGGATGGATGCGCGCCTCGAAATTGCGGTTGCCGGACAGCACGGCGGCGCAGATCAGGTCCTTGGCGGCGATTTCCGCCTCCAGCGCCGGCTCCAGCGGCCCGGAGTTGCCGATGCAGGTGGTGCAGCCGTAAGCCACCACCCGGAAACCCAGCTGCTGCAAGGACGGCAGCAGGCCGGCCTTGTCCAGATAGTCGGTGACCACCCGCGAGCCCGGCGCCAGCGAGGTCTTGATGCGCGGCGCCACCTTCAGGCCGCGCGCGGCGGCCTTTTGCGCCAGTAGGCCGGCCGCCAGCATCACGCCGGGATTGGAGGTGTTGGTGCAGGAGGTGATGGCGGCGATCAGCACCGCGCCATGTCCCAGCGCGCCATCCGACGCCGGCGCGGCGCCGGCCTTGCCGTAACCGCCGCTGGACGCCGGCTGCGCCAGCAGCTCATGGAAGCGGGACTTCAGCGCCGGCAGCGCGATGCGGTCTTGCGGCCGTTTCGGGCCTGCCACGCTGGGCACAATGCCGGCCAGATCCAATTCCAGCGTCTGGCTGTAGTCGATCGCGCCGGCCTGCGGCATGCCGAACAGGCCCTGCGCCTGAAAATAGCGGCGGAAGGCATCGACCTCCTCCTCGCTGCGGCCGGTGGCGGCGAGATAGGCCGCCGCTTGTTCGTCCGGCGGAAAGAAACCCATGGTGGCGCCGTATTCCGGCGCCATATTGGCCAGCGTGGCGCGGTCCGGCAGCGTCAGGCTGGCGGCGCCCGCGCCGAAGAATTCGACGAACTTGCCCACCACCTGCGCCTGGCGCAGCCTCTCCGTCACAGCCAGCACCAGATCGGTGGCGGTAACGCCCTCGCGCAGCCTGCCGGTCAGATGCACTCCCACCACGTCCGGCGTCAGCAGATAGACCGGCTGCCCCAGCATGCCAGCCTCGGCCTCGATGCCGCCCACGCCCCAGCCGACCACGCCCAGCGCGTTGATCATGGTGGTATGCGAATCGGTGCCCACCAGCGTATCCGGGTAATAAACCTCATCCTTGCGCAGCACGCCGCGCGCCAGATATTCCAGATTCACCTGATGCACGATGCCGATGCCCGGCGGCACCACCCGGAAAGTCTCGAACGCCTGCATCCCCCATTTGATGAAGCGGTAGCGTTCGGCATTGCGGCGGAACTCCAGCTGCATGTTCAGATCCAGCGCATTGCCTTCGCGATAGTGATCGACCTGCACCGAATGGTCCACCACCAGGTCCACCGGCACCAGGGGTTCGATCAGCTTGGCCGGCTTGCCGAAGCGTTCCGCCACGCCGCGCATCGCCGCCAGATCGCACAGCAGCGGCACGCCGGTGAAGTCCTGCAGCACAATGCGCGCCACCACGAAGGGGATCTCCTCGCTGCGCGCCGCCCGCGGCTGCCAGCTGGCCAGTTGCCGCACATGCTCCTCGGTGATGCGCCGCCCATCCAGATTGCGCAGCAGCGACTCGAGCACGATGCGCAGCGACACCGGCAGGCGGCTGACATCGCCGACGCCCAGTTCGGCCAATGCCGGCAAGGAGTGGAAACAGGCCTGCCGGCCGGAGGCCAGCGGGAACTTGCGTAAACTGTCTTCAGCGCTAAGGGGCATGACCGGCTCCTGTGGAAATGGGGAACAGCGACGATGCGGATGGGATTCGCTTGGACTATGGCTGATGGACGGAGTTCTTCGCCCTCGCCTGCGCAGCGCCTTGGCCGTAAGGATGCCTGCCGGGACAAGAGGCTTTCGGCAAGGCGCGCGCCCATGAAAAACGCCGCCCACCCTTGCGGGCGGACGGCGCGATCACCAAGGCAATCGGTTCGGCTATCAGGCTTTGCTGGCGGCCAGTTCCTGATATTCTTCGATCTGGTCGAAGTTCAGGTACTGGTACACTTCAGCGCCCTTCTCGTTGATGATGCCGATATTGGCCTGATATTCCTCCACCGTCGGGATCTTGCCCAGCTTGGAGCAGATCGCCGCCAGTTCGGCCGAGCCCAGGAACACGTTGGAGTTCTTGCCCAGACGGTTCGGGAAGTTGCGGGTGGAAGTGGACATCACGGTGGCGCCTTCGCGCACCTGCGCCTGGTTGCCCATGCACAGCGAGCAGCCTGGCATTTCCATCCGGGCGCCGGCGCGGCCCAGCACGCCGTAGTGGCCTTCTTCGGTCAGTTGCTTGGCGTCCATCTTGGTCGGCGGAGCCACCCACAGCTTCACCGGGATGTCGGCCTTGCCTTCCAGCAGCTTGGAGGCGGCGCGGAAGTGGCCGATATTGGTCATGCACGAGCCGATGAACACTTCGTCGATCTTGGTGCCGGCCACTTCGGACATGAACTTCACGTCGTCCGGGTCGTTCGGGCAGGCGACGATGGGCTCTTTCACGTCGGCCAGGTCGATCTCGATCACGGCCGCGTATTCGGCGTCGGCGTCAGCCTTCAGCAGCTGGCCCTTGGCGATCCACTCTTCCATCGCCTTGATGCGGCGCTCCAGCGTGCGCGCGTCCTGGTAGCCATCGGCGATCATCGCTTTCATCAAGGTGATGTTGGAGCGCATGTACTCGACGATAGGCTCTTTGTTCAGGTGCACGGCGCAGCCGGCGGCGGAGCGCTCGGCGGAAGCGTCGGTCAGCTCGAACGCTTGCTCGACCTTCAGATCCGGCAGGCCTTCGATTTCCAGGATGCGGCCGGAGAAGATGTTCTTCTTGCCGGCCTTGGCCACGGTCAGCAGGCCCTGCTTGATCGCGTACAGCGGAATGGCGTTGACCAGGTCGCGCAGGGTGACGCCCGGCTGCAGCTTGCCCTTGAAGCGCACCAGCACCGATTCCGGCATGTCCAGCGGCATCACGCCGGTGGCGGCGGCGAAGGCCACCAGGCCGGAGCCGGCCGGGAAGGAAATGCCGATCGGGAAGCGGGTGTGGCTGTCGCCGCCGGTGCCGACGGTGTCCGGCAGCAGCAGGCGGTTCAGCCAGCTGTGGATCACGCCGTCGCCCGGGCGCAGCGATACGCCGCCGCGGGTGGAGATGAAGGACGGCAGCTCCTTGTGCATCTTGACGTCCACCGGCTTGGGGTAAGCGGCGGTGTGGCAGAACGACTGCATCACCAGGTCGGCGGAGAAGCCCAGGCAGGCCAGGTCCTTCAGCTCGTCGCGGGTCATCGGGCCGGTGGTGTCCTGCGAGCCGACGGTGGTCATCTTCGGTTCGCAGTAGGTGCCCGGACGCACGCCCTTGCCTTCCGGCAGGCCACAGGCGCGGCCGACCATTTTCTGGCCCAGCGTGAAGCCCTTGCCGGAATCAACCGGCGACTTGGGCAGGCGGAAGGCGGTGGAAGCCGGCAGGTCCAGCGCTTCGCGCGCCTTGGAGGTCAGGCCGCGACCGATGATCAGGTTGATGCGGCCGCCGGCGCGCACTTCATCCAGGATCACTTCGGATTTCAGCTTGAACTCGGCGACGGTCGCGCCGTTCTTCTCGATCTTGCCGCTGTACGGGTAGATGTCGATCACATCGCCCATTTCCAGCTTGGACACATCCACTTCAATGGGCAGCGAGCCGGAGTCTTCCTGGGTGTTGAAGAAGATCGGCGCGATCTTGCCGCCCAGGGTGACGCCGCCGAAGCGCTTGTTCGGCACGTAAGGGATGTCCTGGCCGGTGGCCCACACCACCGAGTTGGTGGCGGATTTGCGCGAGGAGCCGGTGCCGACCACGTCGCCGACGTAAGCCACCAAGTTGCCCTTGGCTTTCAGGTCGTCGATGAACTGCATCGGGCCGCGCTTGCCCTCTTCTTCCGGCACGAACTTGGCGTCCGGGCGCGGGTTTTTCAGCATGGCCAGGTAGTGCAGCGGGATGTCCGGACGACTCCAGGCGTCCGGCGCCGGCGACAGGTCGTCGGTATTGGTTTCGCCCGGCACCTTGAATACGGTGACTGTGATCTTCTCGGCCACTTCCGGACGGCTGGTGAACCATTCGGCGTTGGCCCAGGACTCAACCACTTCCTTGGCCACGGCATTGCCCTTGTCCATTTTTTCCTTCACGTCGTGGAAGGAGTCGAACATCAGCAGGGTTTTCTTCAGGCCGGCGGCGGCGATCTTGGCGACGGCGGCGTCGTCCAGCAGGTCGATCAGCGGCTTGATGTTGTAGCCGCCCAGCATGGTGCCGAGCAGTTCGGTGGCCAGTTCGCGCGAAACCAGCGGCGACTGCACGCTGCCTTCGGCGACGGCAGCCAGGAAGGATGCCTTGACCTTGGCAGCGTCGTCCACGCCCGGCGGCACGCGGTGGGTAATCAGGTCGACCAGGGTGCTTTCTTCGCCTTTGGGCGGATTTTTCAGCAGTTCGACCAGTTCTTCAACCTGCTTCGCGGACAGCGGCAGGGGCGGAATGCCCAGCGCTGCGCGCTCGGCAACGTGCTGACGATAAGCTTGTAGCATGACTTGGGACCTTCTTGGCTTGGTTGTTGGCAAGCTCGCCGCCGCAAGCCATGCGGCTGGCAAGCTTCACCCGGCGATTTTGCACCATTCCTCGCGGATGGCGTAGTGAATGATGCTCTTTGTAGTGACTGAAGATTACGCGTTTAGACGATTGCATACAAACGAGTAATGGCAACATGGATTGTGAGTTAAAATCACAGCATGAGCACATACCCCCCATTGAACTCCCTGCGGATTTTTGAAGCCGCAGCCCGACTGGAGAGCTTTTCCGCCGCTGCCGGAGAGCTGTTCGTCACCCATGGCGCTGTGAGCAAACAGATAAAGCAGCTGGAGGACTGGCTGGGGATTTTGCTGTTCGAGCGCAGCGGCGGCCGCGTCAAGCTGACCGACGCCGGCTGGCGCTACCTGGTGCAGGTGCAAGATGGCCTGGACCTGATCGCCAACGCCACTTCGCAGCTGCTGCAGCCCAATAATCAGCGCCGGCTGAGCATCAACTCCACCCCCACTTTCGCCAGCTACTGGCTGCTGCCCAGGCTGGGCGGATTTCGCGCCCGCTTTCCCGACCTGGAGCTGCACCTGGCCACATCGGACCGCGACATCAGCCGACTGGACGCGCCGTTCGATCTGGCCATCCGCCGCGGCCCGGGAGACTGGCCGGGCCATATCGCCAAACCCTTTTTGAAAGAGTGGGAACTGCCGCTGTGCAGCCCGGCGCTGTTGGCGCGCATACCGCTGCACAGCCCGGCCGACCTTACCGCCCACACCCTGCTGCATGCCGATACCCGGCCCACCGCCTGGCCGCGCTGGTTGACGCTGGCCGGCGTGCCGGAGTTGAAGCCGGCCAGCAGCATGCATTTCGACAAGTTCTCATTGGCTTTGCAGGCGGCTACCGATGGGCTGGGCGTGGTGCTGGGGCCGATGCCGATGGGGCAGGCGCAGATAGACGCCGGCTTTCTGGTATCGCCTTTGCCAGAGCCGGTGGTGACCGTACGCGATTATTGCTGGGTGGTGCCGCGCATGGCGGCGGAAGACCCCACCGTGTCGGCGTTTTGCCGCTGGCTGGAAAGCGAGGCCGGCGCCTAGCGGACCGGCCCGGGCGGCACGCCTATCAGCCTGACGTCCATGGGCGCGGCATCGCGCGGCAGCCACTTGTTGTAGATGCGCTTGTAGGCGCCGTCCTTCTTGATGGCGGTAAAGCCGTCCTGCCAGCGTTTGACTTCGTCGGCCGGAGTGCCGCGGGAAAACGCCAGGTAGAGCTCAAGCGATTCCAGCACGCGCACCAACTCCACCGAGTCCGACGGCTGATGGATGTCCTTCAATACCGAAGACACCACGAAGCCGCCCTCCACCCACATATCGTAGCGGCCCAGCAGCAACTTCTGCGCCGTCACCTGCGGCGTCGGCGCCAAGTCAACTTCCACAAAGCCAGCCGCGGATGCGGCATCGGCGAAGATGCTGCCGCGATAGGCGCCGACCGGGCGCTGGTAAATGCCGGCTCCCAGCGCCAGCAGTTTCGCCGCTTCGCCCTTGCGCGCCAGCAAAACCGTTTGCGACACCGCTATCGGCCCCAGCAGCGACATCTGCCTCTCCCGCGCTTCGTTGCGGCCGACGGTGAACAGCATCACGCCAGGATTAGTCAGCAGTTCCTTGTAGCCGCGCGCCCAGGGCACCACTTCGATCTGGCTGTTGTCATGAATGCGGGATTGGATTTCCCGCACCACCTCCACCGCCATGCCGTCAGCCACGCCATTGCGCTGGAAGGTGATGGGCGGCCAGTCTTCGGTATAAATGGTAAGCGCGGGAGCGGGGGCGGACCAGGCGGCCAAGCTGAACAGCAGCAGCGCGATAGTGCGGGAGAGCATGGCGGCTCCTACGTAAAACTACTAGCTTCTTGATAGCCCTTCCCAAGCCCGGCCGCCGACTTATTCGCTATAATGCCGCGTTGTGCCCGGCAGCGCGCCGGCATTACCATTTGCGCACCCACCCATTCCCGAAGGAACGACATGAGCCGCATCACCCTCTCCCGCTTTCTGATCGAACAGCAACGCAAGGCCGGCACGCTGCCGCCGGAATTGCGCCTGCTGATCGAAACCGTTGGCCGCGCCTGCAAGGCGATCAGCTATTCGGTCAACAAGGGCGCGCTGGCCGGGGTGCTGGGCGAAGCCGGCACCGGCAATGTGCAGGGCGAGGCGCAGAAGAAGCTGGACGTGATCGCCAACGACTTTCTGCTGGACGCCAATGAATGGGGCGGCAGCCTGGCGGCGATGGCTTCCGAAGAGATGGAACTGCCCTACCACATCCCCGGCGAATACCCGAAAGGCGAATACCTGCTGATGTTCGATCCGCTGGACGGCTCGTCCAATATCGACGTCAACATCTCGGTAGGCACCATCTTCTCCATCCTGCGCTGCCCGGAAGGCGTGACGCAACCTAGCGAGGCCGATTTTCTGCAGCCCGGCACCCGCCAGGTGGCCGCCGGCTACACCGTGTACGGCCCGCAAACCATGCTGGTGCTGACTTTCGGCAGCGGCGTCCACGGTTTCACGCTGGACCGCGAGCACGGCTCCTTCGTGCTGACCCACCCGGACATGCAGGTGCCGGAGCGCACCGGCGAATTCGCCATCAACATGTCCAATATGCGTCACTGGGAAGCGCCGGTGCGCCGTTATGTGGACGAACTGCTGGCTGGCAGCACCGGCCCGCGCGGCCGCGATTTCAATATGCGCTGGGTAGCGTCGATGGTGGCGGAAGTGCACCGCATCATCACCCGCGGCGGCATCTTCATGTATCCGAAGGATGCGCGCGACCCGGGCAAGGCCGGCAAACTGCGTCTGATGTACGAAGGCAACCCGATGGCCTTCGTCATCGAACAGGCCGGCGGCGCGGCCACCAATGGCCTGCAGCGCATCATGGACATCCAGCCGCAGAAACTGCACGAGCGCGTGGCGGTGTTCCTGGGCTCCAAGGAAGAAGTGGAACTGGTGAGCCGCTACCATCTGGAGCAAAAGTAAATCCGGAGTGCCCGCTCCAAGCCAAAGCCCGCCATCCGGCGGGCTTTGTTTTTATCATGCCGCAATCACGCCTGCGCGGGCTTGAGCGCCGATGCCAGCATGCGCCAGCCGGCATAAGCGAACGACACGGACAACGCGCCATCGAACAAGCGGCTCACCCGCAAAAAGCCCTCCCGCACCCGCGGCAACGAAAACACCGCCGCGTAGCCGCCGAATACCAGCAGCCCTATCGCCCAGTACCCGGCCACCATCCACAGCCCATCCCGCAGCGAGCCGCCGGCCGGCATAGCCAGCGCGACAATGGATAACCAGACGAAAATCGCCTTGGGATTGGTCAGGTGCATGGCGGCGCCGCGCAGAAACATCTTCCGTCCAGCTTCCCCGCCCGGCATACCCGCCGGCACGCGCAGACCGGCGATGGCGGTGCGGCCGGAGCGATACGCCAGCCAGAACAGGTAAAGCCCGCCGGCCATTTTGATCGCCAACAGGGCCATCGCGCTGTCGGCCAGCACCGCCGACAAGCCCAGAGCGGCAAGGCAGCCCCAGAACAGCGAGCCGCAAACGACGCCAAGCGCAAGCATCAGCGCCGGGCGCGGCCCCGCGTGCATGGCGGCGGACATGATGGCCAGATTGCTGGGCCCGGGGCTGGCCGTGCCCAGCAGATAAGACGAATAGGCCAGCAGCAGATCGACTGGGACGGCATGCGGAGAAATCATGGCGGGCTCCAATTGGGCTAGACCCCTCATTATGCCAACATCCTTACATGGCTGCGCATTCGGACAAGAGCCACCGCCGGGCATCCGGCCAACCGCTCGGCCAGGCGCTTGGCAATGAGAGCGCTGGCCAACTGGTGTAGAATGGGGGAATACCAATCATTAGCAGCCGGACGAGGCTTGATGGTTTGGTTGGGCAATTCTCGAATTTGCCCGGCCAGCCCCCCTGCCAAACCCTGCCACCCACTGAAAACAACAGGCATTATCAAAAAATGGCTATTCAACTGAAAGACGCCCAGGACATCGAAAAAATGCGGATCGCCGGCCGCCTGGCCTCCGAGGTTCTGGACTTCATCACTCCGCACATCCAGCCCGGCATCACCACCGAAGCGATAGACAAGCTGTGCCATGACTACATGGTGCGCGAGCAAGGCACTATCCCGGCGCCGCTGAATTACGCGCCGGATGGCCACATCCCCTACCCCAAGTCCATCTGCACCTCGGTCAACCACGTCATCTGCCACGGCATCCCCAACGACAAGCCGCTGAAGAACGGCGACATCGTCAACCTGGACATCACCGTCATCAAAGATGGCTACCACGGCGATACCAGCCGGATGTTCTACGTCGGCGAAGTCAGCCCGCACGCACGCCGTCTGTGCAAGATCACTTACGAATGCATGTGGAAAGGCATCGAAAAGGTCAAGCCGGGCGTCAAGCTGGGCGACATCGGCTACGCGATCCAGCAGCACGCCGAAGCCGCCGGCTACAGCGTGGTGCAGGAATTCTGCGGCCACGGCATCGGCAAGAAATTCCACGAGGAGCCGCAGATCCTGCACTACGGCCGCCCGGGCACCGGGCTGGAAATCCAGGCCGGCATGATCTTCACCATCGAGCCGATGATCAACCAGGGCAAACGCCACCTGCGCATGCTGGCCGACGGCTGGACCGTGGTCACCAAGGACCGCAGCCTGTCCGCGCAGTGGGAACACACGGTGCTGGTTACCGAAACCGGCTATGAAATCCTGACCCAGTCCGCGGGCACGCCGGAAAAGCCTTCGTTCAAATAAGCCCGGCGTTGTCAAATGCCTGCCGTCCGACCCGCGCGCCGCGCGGGTTTTTTATTGGCGCGATAACCGCGACGGCGACAGAATTGTTGCGATTTTTAAATTGCCATTGTGTCGGCAAGCCATTGTTTCTAAACTGAACCAATAGTATTGTCTTGAGCAGTCCGCCTGCGGGAGAAGCACCATGTCACTGACCATCAATAGCAATCTGGCCTCGCTGGCCGGACAGACCCAACTGAGCAAGACCCAGAAGTCCATCCAGCAATCACTGGCGGAACTGGGATCTGGCCAGGCCTCGGTCAATGCGGCCAATCAGGCGATCTCGCAGCAACTGCAGGCTCAGATCAACGGCAACAATCAAGCGTTGAACAATACCAACGACGGCGTTTCCCTGGTGCAAACCGCGGATTCGGCCCTTGGGCAATTGCAAAGCAACACCCAGCAGATCCAGACCCTGGCGATCCAGGCCGGCGACGGCGCCCTCAGCGGCAGCAACCGCCAAGCGCTGCAGCAGCAGGTAGACCAATTGACCCAGGCCAACTCGCAGATCGTGCAGAGCGCCCAGTATAACGGCACCCCGCTGCTGACCGGCGGCAACGCCACCACTTTCCAGGTGGGGCCGAACGGCACCAGTTCCAACCAGCTCACCGTGCCCGGCATCAATCTGTCGGCGGCGCCGGCGTCCGGCGGCCTCAACAGCTACAACGCCAACCTGGCGGCGACCAACACCATAGACATCACCACCCAGGCCAACGCGCTGACAGCCCAGCAATCCGCCCAGAACGACCTGAATGCCATCGGCGCGCAGCGGACCACGCTGGGAGCGGTCAACAATAGTTTCAATTCGGTGGTGGACAATCTGCAGACTTCCAACATCAGCACGCAGGCCGCCAACAGCCGGATCAGCGATGCGGATTACGCCGCCGCCAGCGCGCAGCTGGCTTCGCAGCAGATACTAGGCCAGTCGGCGGCCCTGGCGCAGCGGCAGGCCAACATCGCGCCGCAAGCCGCCTTGTCACTGCTAGGGTGAGGCAATATTCGGAAAAGTTCCACGGGATGAGGGGTAAATAATTGCGGGATCGGCCTTGTTGGCGCAGCTTTGAATCCTTTATGATCAAGATATGAATCCATCCAGGATTTGTCCATCGGGCACCCGTCGCGGTGCCCTTTGTCCATCTGAAGGAGTCTCATATGTCGATCACCCCAGCCATCACGGTTTCCTCTCTCGATTACGAGCGCCTGGCCGCCTTGCTGGAAACCTGCGAACAGGGGCACCCCGTTGCCGGACGCCTGGAAGCGGAACTGGAGCGTGCCGAGGTGGTGGAGCCTGAAGCCATGCCCGCAAACGTCATTACCATGAACAGCCGCGCCCGCATCCGCCTGGGCGACGGCCAGGAAAAGCTGCTCACCCTGGTGTATCCGCGCGAGGCGGATAGCGAACAAGGCCGGATTTCGGTGCTCGCGCCGATCGGGGCGGCGCTGCTTGGCCTGTCCATCGGCCAGGACATGCAATGGCCGACTCCCTCCGGCACTACCCGGCTGACTGTTCTGGAAATCGTTTACCAGCCGGAAGCTGCCGGCGAATACCACCGCTAAGCGTTAGCCGCGGCCGGGATCGTCCTGCTAGGAATTGTCGGCGTAGCGCAGCGCGATGGCGTGGAACTCGTCGGCGATCTGCAAGAAGGCCTTCACCATCTCCGGGTCGAAATGCCGGCCGCTGCCCTCGCGTATCATGTCCACCGCCTGGCTGTGAGGAAACGGCGGCTTGTAGGTTCTGCGCGATATCAACGCGTCGTAGACATCCGCCAGCGCCATCAATCGCGCGGAAACCGGTATCGCGTCGCCGGCCAGCCCTTCCGGATACCCGCTGCCGTCCCACTTTTCCTGATGGCTGTGGGCGATCTCCCTGGCCAGCCGCAGGAAATTGCTGGGCGTATCCAGCATTTTTTCCGCGGCCGCGATGGTATCCCGGCCCAGCGTGGTGTGGGTTTTCATGATTTCGAACTCCTGCGGCGTTAGCGGGCCGGGCTTGAGCAGGATGTGGTCCGGGATACCAACCTTGCCAATGTCATGCAATGGCGCCGACTTGTACAACATCATGATGGTTTCGTCGTCCAGTCCCTTGCGGTATTTGGGGTGGTTGCGCAGCTCCATCGCCAGCGCGCGGACGTAGTTCTGGGTTCGGCGCAGGTGGTTGCCGGTTTCGTGATCCCTTGTCTCCGCCAGCGAGGCCAGCGCCATGATGGTGACGTCCTGGATCACCTGCACTTCGCGGGTGCGCCGCTCCACCTCGCTTTGCAGAAAGGCCGCCTTGTCTTCGAGAAAATCCGAAGCGGCCTTGAGACGGAGATGAGTGGTGACGCGCGCCATGACGATAGGCGGCGAAATGGGCTTGATGATGTAGTCGACCGCGCCGGCATCGAACCCCGCTTGCTCGTCTTCGTTCTCGCTCATCGCCGTCAGGAAAATCACCGGGATTCCCATGGTGCGCGGATCGCTTTTCAGCCGGCGGCACACTTCCAGCCCGCCGATGCCCGGCATCATCACATCCAGCAGCACCAGATCGGGCAGGACATCGCCGGCGACGATCTGCAGCGCCCGCTCGCCGCTGTTGGCGATCTGGGTACGGTAATGATCCTTCAGCAAGCCATAAAGCTGGGTGAGGTTCTCCGGCGTGTCGTCCACGATCAGGACAGTCTGGCGCCTCAGTTCTGACGTGTTCATGATGCATCCTCAGGAAGGGCGATGCCGTGCTGTGTTGCCGCCGTGCGCAATGATGTCAAGGCGGTGGCGAAGTCGAAATTCGTCAATGCCTTTTCGAATGCGGCGTAGTCTCCGCCGGGGAAGGTTTCCCTCACTTCGGCGGCGTGCGACAGGAAATACCCCAAGGCTTCCCCGTCGCTGGCAGCCAACAGACGGGACAGCTCAAGCAGCAATTTACCTCCCTGCGCCACACCCTGATCGGGAGCCGGCGCCAGCGCGTCGAGCCCGCCCTTAAGCGCAGCCACCGCGCGCTCCATCTGCCGCATCAGCGTCGCCACGCCTTCTTTGCATTCGGTTCGGGAACGGATCGCCTGCTCCAGCTTCGCCGCGGTTTCGGGCAAGCCGGCCAGCCCTATGCTGCCGGTGGTGCCTTTCAGCGTGTGGGCGATGCGCTCGGCCAACGGATAGTCGCCGTCCTCCAATGCCTCGTCAAGCCGCGCGGCGGCGCCCGCCTCTTCAGCGACGAACTGCCGCAGCAGGTGCAGGTACAGCTCCCGATTGCCCGCGACGCGCCGCAGTCCTGCGGCGCTGTCGAGGCCTTCGATAAGCGGAATGACCCGTTCCTCTTGGTTTGGTTCCTGCTTTCGCGCGGGAGGACTCTCTACCGGCCGGGTCCAGCGCTTCAGCGTGGATAACATCAGATGGGGATCGATAGGTTTGGCGATATGGTCGACCATGCCAGCGCTCAGGCACCCTTCCCGCTCTTCCACCAGCGCGTCGGCGGTCATCGCGATGATGGGCAGCGCGGCGAAGCGGGCGTCCGCGCGTATCCGCCGCGTCGCCTCGATCCCGTCCATCACCGGCATCTGCACGTCCATCAATACCGCGTCGAATCCTTCCGGGCCATAGGTCTCCAGCTTGTCCAGCGCCAGCTGGCCGTTACCGGCGACCGTAACAGTGGCGCCCGCGCCCTCCAGCAGCTCCACCGCGATTTGCTGGTTGATGGCGTTATCTTCCGCCAGCAGCAGGTGCAGGCCGTTCAGACTGGTGAAATCATCGTTTTTCCGCGGCGACTCCGTCCGCGCGCCGCCGCCGAACACCTCCACCAGCACGTCGAACAACGACGACTGGCTGACCGGCTTCACCAGGAAGGCATCGCTGCCCGCCGCTTTGGCATCGGCGCGCACATCATCGCGGCCGAAGGCGGTCACCAGGATGATGTGCGCGGTGCGGGTGATTTCGCGGATGCGTCTGATCGTTTCGATGCCATCCATCTCCGGCATCATCCAGTCGATGAAAACGGCGTCGTAGGGTTGGTTGAGCGCCGCCTGGCGCACCAGCGGAATGGCCTCGCTGCCCAGCGTGCAGGTGCTTACCACGAAATCCAGCGCGCGCAGCTGTTCAGACAGGATGTCGCGCGCGGTGGCGTTGTCGTCCACCACCAGGATGCGCATGCCCTTGATATTGTGGGGCAAGGAATCGAGGCGAGCGTCGACAGCGCGCGACAAGCCGAGCCAGGAGCTGAAGATGAAGGAGCTACCCCAGTCGGGCGCAGACTCCACCTGTATCGTGCCGCCCATCAGCTCCACCAGCCGCCTGGAGATGGCTAGGCCCAATCCGGTGCCGCCGAAGCGGCGGGTGGTGGAGCCATCCGCCTGGCTGAAGGCCTGGAACAGCTTGGCTACCTGCTCTTCTGTCATGCCGATGCCGGTATCGTGCACGCAGAAGCGCAATTGAACCTTGTCGCCGATGCGGTCGGCCAGGGTGATGATGATGGCCACCTGGCCTTTCTCGGTGAACTTGATCGCGTTGTTGACCAGATTGGTCAGAATCTGCCCCAGCCGCAACGCGTCGCCCACCAACCCTTGCGGCACTTCCTTTCCCATCTCGAAAAGCAGCTCCAGGTTTTTGTCGGCGGCTTTTTGAGCAACCAGCGAGGAGATGCTCTCCAGCACGTCGTCCAGCCAGAACGGCTCAGACTCCAGGTCTAGCTTGCCGGCCTCCACCTTGGAAAAGTCCAGGATGTCGTTGATGATGCCCAGCAGCGAGGTGCCGGCGTTGTGGATTTTGCCGACATAATTGCGCTGCTGTTCGGTCAGCTCGGTTTTCAGCGCCAGATAGGACATGCCGATGATGGCGTTCATCGGCGTGCGGATTTCATGGCTCATATTGGCCAGGAACATCGATTTGGCTTGGGTTGCGGCTTCGGCCGCCTGTTTGGCGTCGCGCAATTCCGCCGACGAAGCGGCCAGCTTGGCGTAAAGCTTGCCGTTTTCCAGCAACAAGACGATCAGCACGAAGCTGGCGGCCATGAGGCCATAGACGCGGCCGACATAGAAGCCCAGATCGAAACGGCCGGCATTGAGCATGGCCGACAAGGCGACATCGCACAGCCAGGCGAACAGCACCACCATCAGCCACAGGTCTAGCAAACTGCGCGGACGCCTGAGGCCGACCGCCACCAGCGCCAGCAGGCTCATCCCCCAGACGCTGGACACCACTACCCACAGCAGCGGGCTATAACGGTTGCCTTGCATGATCACCGGCAGAAAGCCGTGGCCGGATGTGGCTAACGCCAGGAAGGTGAGGACCAGCACCAATGTCAGCAGAACCGATGCCAGGATGGAGCGCCCCACTCTGGCTGGCGACGGTTCCAGCAGCGGCCTGTCCGCCATCCAGGCATAAACCACCACTACCGCGGGGAAGCCGCCATGCCAGAACATATACATCCAGGCCGTGGTCTGCGCGCCCGAGCCCAGCAGCCCGTGTTCGGCGAACAAGCCGGGAAAGGTCAGCGAGTGCGCCATCGCCATCAGCGCGGTATACAGATAACCTATCGCCAACAGTTGCAGCGAGCGCAGCCTCAAGATGGCAAACTGGCCGAACAGTAGCACCGCGGTGACCAGATCGTTGATGGCCAGCGCCGACTGGTATACCGGAATGAAGGCCCACACCTTGGCCAGCGGAATTTTGGCGAACGGCACCGTAATGACGAACACCAGCGCGGAGATCAGCATGGCGCTGTAGGCCAAAGCGCTCTGGCCGCGCGTAGGCGGCAGGGTTGAGAGAAATTCCGGACTCTGGAGGTTCGCCGAGTCTGATTGCTGCATAAGCATCACTCTCCGCGGAAGCATGTCGCACCATTACCCAGCGTAGAGAACGATCAGGGTCGGCCGTGTCATTGTCGTATGATATCCAGCATAGGTGGAAAACCGGATTGCCGCATCTTTCCCGACTTGCTGACGGGATGAAAAGGCGGGCGCCATTCGCGCCCGCCTTTGGATGCTTGCCGCGTTGAGCGCCTATTTCAGCCAGCCGCTATCCCTGGCCTTCTCCAGCCGGCCTTCCAGGTATTCCCACATCGCCGGACAGCCCTGGCGCACCGGCGGGCCGATCCGGCTGACCACCTGCTCGTGGCGGATGCCGTTTTCCCGCCAGCTCTGGCCTTTGTTGGCCAGGTTCAGCAATACCGGCATCGCGCGGTCGGCGGCGTGGGCGAAACGCGCTTCGGCGCTCTCCCCGGCTTCGAACTCCTGCCACAAGGCGAGGAAGCGCCCGCCCTGCTCGGGCGGCAGCATGCCGAAAATGCGGGTGACGCAGGCCAGTTCCTGCGCCTTGCGCTCCTCCCAGCCGCCTTCGGCGTAGACGATGGTGTCGCCGGTTTCGATCTCGCCGATATCGTGCACCAGCAGCATCGCCACCACCTTGGCGATGTCCACCGGCTCGGCGGCGTAAGGCTGCAAGGATGCCGCCAGCAGGGCGATCTGCCAGCTATGCTCGGCCGAGTTTTCATAACGGTCGCTGTTCAGCACCCGGGTCTTGCGCGTCACTTGCTTCAGCTTGTCGATTTCCAGCACGAAATCCACGATGTCTTGCATTGGTTTTCTTTCTGTCGATACAAAAAAAGCAGACCGCGGTCTGCTTGCGCCGGCGCTCACCAGCACCGTTGAATCATCTGGGCCAACTGCACCAAGCGGCCGTGGAAAAAATGGCCCGCGCCGGGGAACACCAGCACCGGCAGGCTTTGCGGCCGCGCCCATTCCATCACCGCCGCCAGCGGAATCACTTCGTCTTCTTCGCCGTGGATCACCAGCGTGTCGGCAGGCACCTCCGGCGTCGGAATCGGGTATTTGCCCACCGCCACGCCCATCAGCAGCAGCTTGTCGGCGTCGATGCGGGCGCGGGTACGGGCGGCGACGAAGCCGCCGAAAGAAAAACCGGCCAATGCCAGCGGCAAGCCCGGATATTGCGATTTGGCATGGTCGACCACCGCGATGGCGTCGTCCACCTCGCCGTTGCCGTAATCGTGTTCGCCTTCGCTGTCGCCGACGCCGCGCAGATTGGGGCAATAGCAGACATAGCCCAGTTGCGACAGGGCCTTGGCCGCAGTCTGCACCACCTTGTTGGTGTGCGTGCCGCCTTGCAGCGGATTGGGGTGGCAGATCACCGCGACGCCGGTCGCTTCGCCCTGGGCATCCACCACGATGGTGTCCAGCATGCCGGCCGGGCCGGCGATGCCGACCTTGTTCATCGCCTTCAGCATCAGATCTTCAGCCTTTCCACCACGCGGCCGTTGACCATGTGCTCGTTGATGATCTCGTCGATGTCGTCCTTGTCGACGAAGGTGTACCAGGTTTCCTCCGGGTAGACCACCAGCACCGGGCCCTCGTTGCAGCGGTCCAGGCAGCCGGCCTTGTTGACGCGGATCTTGCCCTTGCCGGACAGGCCCTTGGCCTTGATCTGTTCCTTCATGTACGCGTGCAGTTCGCTGGCGCCCAGGTTGTTGCAGCAGCCCTCGCCGTTGGCGCGCTGGTTGCAGCAGACGAATACGTGCTTGTCGAAATAGCTCATCGGAATCTCTTGGTTGTGAGGGTCAGGAGTCGCTGTCGGCCCAGCCGCTGACGCCGACGGTGGCGGCGTTGTCGAACTTGGCGTATTTGCCGACGAAGGCCAGTCGCACCGCCCCGGTCGGGCCGTTACGGTGTTTGCCGATGATGGCTTCGGCCAAGCCCTTCACTTCCTGGTTGTCCGGACTGTAATACTCTTCGCGGTACATGAACACGATCAAGTCGGCGTCCTGCTCGATGGCGCCGGATTCTCGCAAGTCCGACATCATCGGCCGCTTGTTGGGACGCTGCTCCACCGCCCGCGACAGCTGCGACAGCGCGATCACCGGTACCTGCAGCTCTTTGGCCAGACCCTTCAGGCCGCGCGAGATTTCGCCCAGTTCTGCGGTACGGTTGTCGCCGCGGCCGGAGCCGGACATCAGTTGCAGGTAGTCGATCACGATCAGGCCGAGCTTGCCGCCGTGCTGGCGCGCCAGGCGCCGCGCGCGGGCGCGCACTTCCAGCGCGGTCAGCGCCGGGGTTTCGTCGATGTACATCGGCGCTTCCGACAGCTTGCCTATCGCGTAAGTGAGCTTCTGCCAGTCGTCGTCGCCTAGCTTGCCGGTGCGCAGCGTGTGCTGGTCCAGCCGGCCCACCGACCCCAGCATCCGCATCACCAGCTGCGCGCCGCCCATTTCCATCGAGAACACCGCCACCGGCAAGTGGGTTTCCACGGCCACGTGCTCGGCGATGTTCATCGAGAAGGCGGTTTTACCCATGGACGGCCGGCCGGCGACGATGATCAGGTCGCCCGGCTGCAGGCCGGAGGTTTTGGCGTCCAGGTCGACAAAGCCGGTGGGGATGCCGGTCACTTCGTCCGGGTTGTCGCGGCTGTACAGCATGTCGATCCGCTCCACCACTTCCTTCAGCAGGCCCGGCATTTCCAGGAAGCCCTGTTTGGACTTGGCGGTGGATTCGGCGATCTGGAACACTTTGCCTTCGGCTTCGTCCAGCAACTGCGAGGCGTCGCGGCCCATGGGCGAATATGCGGCCTCGGCGATTTCGGTGCCCACCAGCGCCAGCTGGCGCATCACCGAGCGTTCACGGACGATTTCCGCATAACGGCGGATATTGGCGGCCGACGGCGTGTTTTGCGCCAGCGTGGCGAGATAGGCCAAGCCGCCGATATTGCCGAGCTGGTCGTTCTTGTCCAGCGATTCCGCCACCGTCACCACGTCGGCCGGGCGCCCCAGCTCCACCAGTTTGGCGACATGCTTGTAGATCAGCCGGTGGTCGTGGCGGTAGAAGTCGGCCTCGGACACCACGTCGGCGATCTTGTCCCAGGCGCTGTTGTCCAGCAGCAAGCCGCCGATGACCGACTGTTCGGCCTCGATCGAATGCGGCGGCGTGCGGATGGCGGCCATCTCGCCATCAAAATTCTCGTACTGTTCTGTCATGTATATCCGGGGTGCTCAGCGCCGGATGGCGCCCAAAAGGCAAAAGACGATTCTAACCCGAAACCCGGCCCGGCTCACGCGCTTTGGCCGGGCTGCGGCCTGTCAGCAGTTCATTCCGGCCACGTAGCCGGACGACCAGGCCCACTGGAAATTGTAGCCGCCCAGCCAGCCGGTGACGTCCACCACCTCGCCGATGAAAAACAGGCCGGGCACATCGGCCGCCATCATGGTCTTGGACGACAGGGCCTTGGTGGAAACGCCGCCCAGCGTGACTTCGGCCTTCTTGTAGCCCTGGGTGCCGTTGGGCTTCACCCGCCAGCGGTGCAAGCTCTCCGCCAGCTGTTTGCGCTGCTTAAGCCCCAGGTCCTTCAGCCGCTTGTTGAAGCCCTCGCGGTCCAGCCAGGCCTCGGCGAAGCGCTTGGGCCAATGGAATTCGCCCAGCGCGTTGGAGATCAGCTGCTCGCTGCCCGCCCTTTCCTCCAGCCAGGCTTCTGCATCGGCGTCCGGCAGCAGATTGAGCGTCAGCTCCATGCCGGGCTGCCAGTAAGACGATATCTGCAGGATGGCCGGGCCGGACACGCCCTTGTGGGTGAACAGCACGTTCTCGCGGAACTTGCCCTTGCCGGCGCGCGCCTCGACGTCCAGCGACACCCCCGCCAGCGGCGAAAACGTGTCGGCGTCCTCCACGTGGAAGGTCAGCGGCACCAGCGCCGGCGTCAGCGGCGTCAACGGCAAGCCGAACTGCTCGGCCAGCTGATAGCCGAAAGGCGTCGCGCCTATCTGCGGGATGGACAGCCCGCCGGTGGCCACCACCAGAGATTCGGCGCGCAACTCGCCCATCGAGGTTTGCAGCGCGTAGCCCGACTCGACGCGCGCCACCTGCGAGATAGTGGTCTCCATCCGCCGCTCCACGCCGGCCTGCCGGCATTCCTCGTCCAGCATGGCTATAATCCGCTCGCTGCCGTCGTCGCAAAACAACTGGCCCAGCTTCTTTTCGTGATACGCGATGCCATGGCGCTCCACCATGGCGATGAAATCCTGCGGCGTGTATTGCGCTAGCGCCGAGCGGCAGAAATGCGGGTTGTCCGACAAGTAGCAGTCGAACTTGGCGTAAAGGTTGGTGAAGTTGCACCGCCCGCCGCCGGAGATGCGGATTTTTTCCGCCAGTTTGGCGGCATGGTCCAGCAACAGCACCTTGCGGCCGCGCTGGCCGGCGGTGGCGGCGCACATCAAACCGGCCGCGCCGGCGCCGATGACAATCACATCAAATTGCAAATTTCTATCCTTACCATTTCGGTCAACTATTGGCCTGTCCGCGCATCTTCCAGTAAACTGCGCGTAAAGCATCCGCTTATGCGGCTTACTTTCTCAACCAGGAGAGCATAATGGAACACAAACTGCCTGAACTGCCGTACGCGCTGGACGCCCTGGCGCCGCACATTTCCAAGGAAACCCTGGAATTCCACTACGGCAAGCATCACCAGACCTACATCACCAACCTGAACAACCTGATCAAGGGCACCGAGTTCGAGAACGCCTCCCTGGAAGAGATCGTGAAGAAATCCTCCGGCGGCATCTTCAACAACGCCGCTCAGGTTTGGAACCACACCTTCTACTGGTTCGGTCTGGCGCCGAACGCGGGCGGCGAACCGACCGGCGCGCTGGCCGACGCCATCAAGGCCAAGTGGGGTTCGTTCGAGGAATTCAAGAAGGCCTTCACCCAGACCGCCGTCGGCACCTTCGGTTCCGGCTGGGCCTGGCTGGTGAAGAACAGCGACGGCAGCCTGGACCTGGTATCCACCAGCAACGCCGCCACTCCGCTGACTACCGACAAGAAGCCGCTCTTGACCTGTGACGTGTGGGAACACGCGTATTATATCGATTACCGCAACAGCCGCCCGAACTATCTGGACAGCTTCTGGAAGCTGGTGAACTGGGACTTCGCGTCCAAGAACTTCGCCGCCTGATTCCGGCGCGCAAGACCAAAGGGGCTTCGGCCCCTTTTTTATTGTCGGCGGCCAAGCGGGCGGTTCAGCGCTCGGCCATCCACTGCAGGAACATTTCCGCCGACAGCGGACGGCTGCTGTAATACCCCTGCGCCACATCGCAACCCAGCGCCGACAGCTGCCGCCAGTCTTCTTCGTTCTCCACCCCTTCCGCCACCGACGACAGCCGCAGACGCTGGCACATGGCGATGGCCGCGGTGAGAATGGCCAGCTTCTTCGGACTGCTGGATGCGTCGTGGACGAATTCGCGGTCGATTTTCAGTTCGGTGAACGGGCTGCGCGACAGCTGCTTCATCGATGAGTACCCGGTGCCGTAGTCGTCCATCGCCAGGCCGAAGCCATTCAGCCGCAAGCGCGCCAGCGTGCCCAGCGAGGCCGCCAGGTTGGACATCAGCGAGGTTTCCGTCACCTCCACCACGATGGCATGGCAGGTCAGTCCGCATGACTGCACGATGCAGGTCATTTCATCCACCAGATTGGCGTCGTTGAGCAGCGGAACCGGCAGATTGATCGACGCGTGCAGATCCGGCTGCACGGCGAGAAAACGGTTCAACTCCAGGCAAACCTGGCGCAAGAACTGGTAAAAGAAGCGCAGCGCCAGCGGCCCCTGTTCCAGGTGATGGACGAACACCGCCGGCTGCAGCACGCCGAACTGCGGGTGCTCCCAGCGCACTAGCGCCTCCATCCCGAACAGACGTCCGTCGCCTATCGAGATCTTGGGCTGGAAGTACGGCACCAGTTGCCCCAGGCCCAGCGCCAGCGCCACCTCTTCCTGGCTGAGCTTGAGATTGCTGATGACGGCGCCGGACAGGTGCCAGTCCGGGTCGCAGCCGTCCAGCACCCGCCGCACTTCCGCCAGGCTCAGCGGCTTGGGAAACACCGCCAGCAGGTCCAGCTCGGACGCGTCCACCACCCCCTGCACCGTATCCAGCACGTCGCGCGGCACGCCGCTCATCACCGCGACGAACTTCACCTTGCCCTTGCAGGTCTTGGCGATGCTCTCCAGCAGCTTGACGCCGTCCATGCCGGGCATGTTGAGGTCAGTCACCACCAGGTCCACCGACGCCAGCACAGCCAATTGTCCCAGCGCGTCCAGTCCGTTCTCCGCCTCGTGCACCACGGCAAAACCAAACTCGCGCAACAGTCCGGCTGCCACCATGCGCTGGCTGGGGGAGTCGTCCACCACCATCGCGCTGCGGCCCAGCCATTTTTCCAGATGCGTCATGGTTCAACCCCTGATTCCGGCCAAGGTGTGGGTAATGCGCTCCAGCGACATCACCTCGTCCACCCCGCCATGGCTGATGGCCTCGTTAGGCATGCCGAACACCACGCAGGACTCCTCGTCCTGCGCCAGCGTCCGCGCGCCCGCGTCGTGCATCTCCCGCATGCCGCGGGCGCCGTCGTCGCCCATGCCGGTCATGATCACTCCCACCGCATTTTTGCCGGCATTCACCGCCACCGAGCGGAACAACACATCCACCGACGGCCGGTGGCGCGACACCAGCGGGCCGTCCTTGACCTCCGCCATGTATTGCGCGCCGCTGCGCTTGATCAGCAGATGCTTGCCGCCGGGGGCGATCAGCGCCACGCCGGAAATCAGCCGGTCGCCGCTTCTCGCCTCCCTCACCTCCACCTTGCATAGCCGGTTGAGGCGATCGGCGAAAGACGCGGTGAACTTCTCAGGCATGTGCTGCACCACCGCCACGCCGGGGCAGGTGGCGGGCAGCCTGGGCAGCAGATATTCCAGCGCCTGGGTGCCGCCGGTGGAGGTGCCGATGGCGATGATCTTCTCGGTGGCGTGGTATTTCTCCAGGCCCGATGGCGCGTCCAGCACCACATCGGCGGTAAGCTTGGGCGCCGGGCCTTGCTCGCCGCCCCTGGGATTGGCCGCGCTGCTGGCGATGCGCTTGAACACGCCCATCCGCGCGCCGGCGGCGTCGCGCACTTCCTGGATCAGTTCCTTGGCCGCCTCCTGCAGAAAGGATTTCAAATTGATGGTGGGCTTGGTGATGATGGCCACCGCGCCGGCCGACATCGCGTCCAGCGTGATGCGGGCGCCTTTTTCGGTCAACGACGAGCAGATGATGACCGGCGTCGGCCGCTCCTCCATGATTTTGCGCAGGAAAGTCAGGCCGTCCATCCGCGGCATCTCGATGTCCAGCAGGATCACGTCCGGCCAGCGCAGCTTCATCCGGTTCATCGCGAAGATGGGGTCGGGCGACGCGCCTATCACCTCGATGTCCGGCGCGGTGGCCAGCATCTGCCCCAGCACTTCGCGCACTACGGCGGAATCATCCACGATCAGGACGGCGATGCTCATTTCCCTCCTCCTCTCATCCGCGAGGCATCCAGCCGGTAGCGGGACGGTTCCTCCTGGACCAGCGGCAGCGCCAGCTTATGCAGCGATTCGGAATGCCCGATCAGCAGATGGCCGCCCTGCTTCATCCGGGTGCACAGATTGGACAGCACGCTCAGCTTGGTCGTCTCATTGAAGTAAATCAGAACATTGCGCAAAAAGACAATATCGAATTCGCCATGGTGGAACTTGTCGCAATGCAGCAGGTTGAGATTGGCGAAATCCACCCGCCGCGCCAGTTCCGGCGCCACCTTGACCATGCCTTCGTATTCATCGTGGCCGCGCAGAAAATATTTCTGCCAGAAATGCGGCGGCGTGCGGCGGGCGCGCTCTATCGGATACACCGCGCGCTTGGCGGCGGCCAGCACCTTGGTGTTGATGTCGGTGGCGTAGATCTTCCAGTTGCCGCTCAAACCCAGCGCCTCGGCCAGCACCATGGCGATGGTGTAGGGCTCTTCGCCGGTGGAACAGGCCGCCGACCACACTCTGAGCATGCCCGGCCGGATATCGCGCAGATGCTGCGCTTCCCGTTCCAGCCAGTGGAAATGCTGGGGCTCGCGGAAAAAATAGGTTTCGTTGGTGGACAGCAGGTTGATCGCCCGCTGGCGCTCGGCATGCGCGCTTGGGCTGCGCAGCAGCTGCCAGTAGGCCGAGTAGCTGGCCAGCCCCAAGTGGCGGATGCGTTTGGACAGCCGCGACTGCACCAGCGAGCGCTTGCCCGGCGGCAGGTCTATCCCCGCCTCGCGGAAAATGAACTGGCGGAAAAAGGCGAATTCCTCATCGCTTAGCACCGGGTCACGATTCAGCACGCGCCGCTCCCGCCCTCAGGCCACCTCGGCATCGTCGTTGAAGTGCTGCTGGGCGACCGACTCCGCCATCGCGCTCAACTCCGTCACCGACAGCGCCTGCTGCACATTCAGCAGAATGGCGAAGCGCTCGTTGATGGTGGCGATGCCCTGGATGAAATCGCCGCGTATGCTGACGCCGAAGGTCGGCGATGGGTCGATGTCGGTCTCCGGTATCTCCAGCACTTCGCACACCGCGTCCAGCAGGATGCCCACCTCGTTGTAGCCGTTGTCCAGCCCCGGCAGCGACAGAATGGCGACGCAGGTGGACGGTTTCAGCTCGGTCAGGCCGCGGCCGAAGCGGATCGACAGGTCTATCACCGGCACCACCGAGCCGCGCAGATTGATGATGCCGCGCACGAAGCTCGGCATCATCGGCACATGGGTGATGCCGTCCAGCTCGATGATCTCGCGGATGAAGTTGATCTGGATGCCGAACAAATCCTCGCCCAGGATGAAGGTGACGCAATGGAACTTGCCGCTGCCATGCGCGGCGCCCGGATTAGCGCGCTCGGTCATGTTGGTTCTCCTCAGTATTTGGAAAACTTGTCGTCGTCCACGCCTTCGTCGAAATCATCGTCGTCCGCCTGCATCGAGTGCGGCGGCGCCGAGGCCGTTTTGCGCGCGCCGCCGGCGCCATGGCCGCTCATGTGCAGCGATATGCCCTTGCGCGCGTGGCGGCTGCTGCGCAGCTTGAACTGCTGCATCAGGTCCTGCAGCTGCATCGCCGCCGAACTGAGCTCTTCCGAGGTGGAGCTCAGTTCCTCCGCCGACGACGCCGACGACTGCATGCCGGTGCTGATCTGCGAAACCGCGGTGTTGATCTGGTCGATGCCGGTGCGCTGCTCGCGCGAAGCGGCCGATATTTCCTGCACCAAGGTGGCGGTCTGGTCTATCCCCGGCAGCATTTCCTGCAGCAGCACCCCGGCGCGCTCCGCCACGCTGACCGAGCGCCCGGCCAGATCGCCGATTTCCTTGGCCGCCACCTGCGAGCGTTCGGCCAGCTTGCGCACTTCCACCGCCACGGTGGCGAAGCCCTTGCCGTGTTCGCCGGCGCGGGCCGCTTCGATCGCCGCGTTGATCGCCAGCAGGTCGGTTTTGTTGGCGATGTCGTTGATCACGGTGATGCGCGAGGCGATTTCCTTCATTGCGTGCACCATGTCGCCCACCGCCTTGCCGCTTTCGGTGGCGCTGTCGGCCGACTTCGACGCGATGCCCTCGGTGACGCGGGCGTTATCGGCGTTCTGGGTGACGGTGGACGCCATCTCCTCCACCGACGCGCTGGTTTCCTCCACGCTGGAGGCCAGTTCCGACGCCGTCTGCGCCAGCGAGCTGGCGGTGGACGACACCTGTTCCGACGCCGCGCCTATCGATTCGGACATCGAGCTGACCTCGGCCAGCGTATCGGACAGCCGGTGCGCCATGCCCTTGATCGAGTACAGCAGGCTGCTGCTGTCGTTGCCGTTCAGCTTGATCGGCACCGACAGGTCGCCGTCGGCCACCCGCGCCACCACCTGCATCGCGTAGGATGGATCGCCGCCCAGCTGGCGCAGGATGCTGCGCGTCACCAGCAGGGACAGCGCGCCGCAAATGAGCAATGAAATGATCGAAAGGGTGATCACCACTCGCGTTGTGGAGGCATATGTCTCCTGACCCAATGTATGCGTCTTTTCAGCGACTCTCTCATTCACTTCTTTCACGAGCGTCAGTGATTGCTCGACAATATCAAAAGCGGGTCGCGCCTTGCTTCTCACAATCTCCATTGCCCGTTTGCGCCCTTCCCCCGTGCCTGGGTCTTCATAAGCCAGCTTCATGGCTTCCTTGCTTGCGCTCAAATAAATAGGCCATTGCGTCTGCCAGCGCCTATTGGCATCAGCTTCTTCTGGCTCCATGGTCGAGCCTAGTTCCAACTTCATCTGCTGGAACAACTCCTTGTCATATTGATCCATGTGCGCCGCGGCATCATCCATTTTGGCCTTGTCGGTTTCTGCCAGATATCGATAAAGCGCTCGGTTGTGCGTCATCGCCGCGACTCTGGCGTTGCTGATGCCGATCAGTGGGCTGAACTGATTGGTGAATAAATCCTCGAGACCCGCATTCACTCTTGCGCTGGCTTGGTAACCGACGATACCCATCGTCAACAACAACGCCAGAAGCACGCCGAAACTAAGCAGCAGCTTGGTCCTGACTTGCAGGTTGTGAAACCAGTTCATGACAGACCTCTCTCCTGAAATTGTCAAAATTAGAACATTCAAGCTCTAATCCCAGTGCGTCGCCGCTTCCGTGCCCTGTTTTATCAACCGGCGTTCGCGCCGGCAGGCGTGATGGATCAACTGCGGAATGTCCAGCACCAGCGCCGGCTTGCCGTTGCCCAGGATGGTGGAGCCGCTGATGCCGCGCAGCGATTTGAAGATCTCGCCCAAGGGCTTGATCACCGCCTGCACTTCACCCATCAGCCGGTCCACCACGATGCCGGCGCGGTGCTCGCCGTAATGGACGATCACGATGTATTCCGGCTGGCCCGATGGCGGCAGGCCGAACAGCTCGCGCAGGGAGACGAAGGGCAGCCAGTCGCCGCGCAGGTTAACCTGGCGCGCGCGCTGGCTCATCGCGCCGGGCGGCATGTCCACGCATTCGATCATCATGTCCAGCGGCATCACCAGCGCCGATTCGTTCACTTCCACCCGGAAGCCGTCGATGATGGCCAGCGTCAGCGGCAGCCGCAGCCGGAAGGTGGAGCCCAGCCCCGGCTGCGACTGAATCTCTATCTCGCCGCGCAGCGATTCGATATTGCGCTTCACCACGTCCATGCCGACGCCTCGGCCGGACAGGTCGCTCACCGCTTCGGCGGTGGAAAAGCCGGGCAGGAAGATCAGCTGCAGGGTTTCCTGGTCGCTCAGAACCCGGCCCTCGGCGACCAGGCCGCGCTCCACTGCCTTGGCCAGCACCTTTTCGCGGTTGATGCCGCCGCCGTCGTCCTTCACCTCCACCACCACCGAGCCGGCGTCGTGGTAGGCATTCAGCGTGACCGTGCCCTCTGGCGGCTTGCCGGCGGCCAGGCGCTTGTCCGCCGACTCCAGGCCGTGGTCCACCGCGTTGCGGACGATGTGCATCAGCGGGTCGGTCAGCTTTTCCACCATCGATTTGTCGATTTCGGTGTCGCCGCCCTTGATTTCCAGGTGGATGGTCTTGCCCAGCTGCTTGGACACTTCGCGCACCATGCGCGGGAAGCGGCTGAAGATTTCGTCCACCGGCACCATGCGCAGGGTCAGCGCGTCGTCGCGTATGCTTTCCACCAGGGTGTTGATCACCGCCACCGATTCCAGCAGCTCGGCATCGCCGCGCGCCTGGGCGATCAGCTTGGTGCCGGACGAGGCGATCACCAGCTCGCCCACCCGGTTGATCAACCGGTCCAGCTTGCCAGCCTCGATGCGGATGTATTGGCCGTCGCCGCGGCCGGGCTTGCTTGGCGCGCCGCCGGCCGGCTGCGCGGCCGTTGACGCCGGCGCGGGGCCTTCCAGAACTGCGGCGGTTTCGGATTCGGGCTCGGGCTGCCCCAGGTCGCCGCGCTCAATGCGGGCGGCTTCGGCCTCGGTCAGCGCTCCCCGCCTGAGCCAGCGCGCCAACTGCTCGTCCAGCGGCTCGCCCAGGCGTTCCGCCAAGGCCAGGAAATCCGCCAGCGAGGCGTGCGGCGGCAGGATGCCGATCAGGCTGTCCTCGGCGATGAATTCGAAGGTGCCCGCGATGCGCTCCGGGCTCTCCGCCGACTCCAGGCTGAGATCCAGGCCCATGAAGCACTCGGTGGCGTCGAACAGCGGCAGCGGCGGCCAATTGCGCCACACCGGCTCCGCCTGCAGCACGGTGCCGCATCCGGCCAGATAGCGCAGAAAGGACAGCGGATCGAAGCCGTGGCGGAAGGTGTCGGCGTGGAAGCGCAGCGACAGCTGCCAATAAGGCGTCTGCGTCGCGACGGACTCGCTGGCGGCCGCTGCGGGCGGCGCAGCGCCCTCCGTCTGCGCGTCGGTTTCGACCGCCTCGCCGTCCTGATAGCGCCGCAGGCTGAGCAGCAGCGGCTCGCCTTCGGGCAGATCCTGGCGCGCCATATCGTCGCTGATCGAGGCGCTGTCCAGCAGCCGGCGCAAATGGTCATTGCAGGACAGCAGCAGGCCGATCAGGTCGTCGCTCAGCGCCACCTGTCCCGAACGCAGCCTTTCCAGCACGTTTTCCACCACGTGGGCGAAGCGGACCAAGGCGTCCAGGCCGAAAATGCCGGCCGACCCCTTGATGGTATGCGCGGTGCGGAACAGCAGGTTGTAGGTTTCGGCATTGGGCGGATAGGCCACCGGGTCGAGCAGCGCCGTTTCCAGCCCGTCGCACAGCTCGCGCGATTCCTCGAAGAATACCGCCTTGGCCTTGCTAAGATCCATGCTCCCCCTCCCCCGCGCTCTCCATCCGCGCGGCGCCTGTTTCTGCGGCGAAACCCAGCCAATTGCCCACCTCGTCCACCAGCGCGTTGCTGCCGGCAATGGAGACATCGCGCTCCATCCGCCGCGCCTCGGCCAACAGCACGCACAGCAATTGGGCGCCGCAGCCATCCAGCTCCGTTACTGCGGATAGGTCAAGCCGCACGCTTGGGTGATTGAGCAGGCCAAGCAGCTCATCCTGCAGCATCTCAATGGTGAAGATGGTCAATTCGCCGTCGATTGCGGCCCGCATCGCCTCGCCATCCTGCGTCACTTGAATCGGCATGATGGTTTCGGCTTATGGCTGGATCAGCTTGGACACCGCGTCCAGCAGCTTGAGCGGGTCGAAAGGCTTGACGATCCAGGCTTTGGCCCCGGCCTCCTTGCCCTGCATCTTCTTGTCGTCGCTGCCTTCGGTGGTCAGCATGATCACCGGCAGGAAACGGGTGGCGGCGCCTTCCTTCAGCCGCTTGAGCAAGGTGATGCCGTCCATGCCGGGCATATTGACGTCGGAGATGATCAGATTGACGCGAGCGCCGTTCAGCTTGGCCAGCGCGTCGTTGCCGTCGCAAGCCTCTATCACCTCGTAGCCGGCCCCCTTCAGCGCGATGCTCACCGTGGCGCGGATGCTGGCCGCGTCGTCGACTATCAGGATGGATTTGCCCATTGACACCTCCGGGTGGCGGACAGCCCCGCTGTCCTGGTCGGATCAGAAAAAGTCCACGTCGCCTTGCGAGGCCTGCGCCTTGGCGCCGGCGCCCTGATGCAGCGCCGCCTGCTCCAGCGTGGTATAGGTCGACTCCAGCCGCTTCATCCATTCCTGGCTGCTGATGGCGGGCGGCTCGCAGCCGGTTTTGCGCGCCTCGCGCGTCTGGCGCAGGTGCTCAAGCATGCGCTCCAGGTCGCTGGCGACATGCTGGATGATCTGGCTGACCCGGTCCTGGTATTGCAGCGCGACCAGCGAGGCGTTCAGTTCGCGCTCCACCTGCGAGCCGTCGCTCTGCATTTTCTGGTTGATTTCGGCCAGCCGGCCGGCGGCGGCGCTGAAGTCCTGCACCGAGGCGTCCAGCAAGCCCAGCGCGCCATTGCCCTTGTCAGCATCCTGGGCGCCCAGGCTGGTGGTGGATTGCCGGGTCTGCTCCAGCGCGGCGTTGATGGTTTCCACCTTTTCCGACATTTTGATGCCGGTTTGCGCCGATTGCTGCGACAGCTTGCGCACCTCGTCGGCCACCACCGCGAAGCCGCGGCCGAATTCGCCGACGCGCGCGGCTTCGATGCTGGCGTTCAGCGCCAGCAGATTGGTCTGATTGGAGATATTGCCCACTTCTTCGGCCATGGCGCGCAGCTCCACGGAAAAAGTGGTGAGCTTGGACACTTCGTCTATCAGCAACTGGCGATGGCTGACGATTTCCGACAGCACGTGGGAAATTTCCCGGCTGAGCATGCCGGCGTCGCTCACCATCTTATCCAGGCTGTCGGCGCCGATATCGGTGGCGGCCGAGCGCGAAGCCTCGATGGTGGCATGCAGGCTGCCTGCGATGGCGCTCAAGGTGGCGGCCACTTGGTTGCTGCCGGAGGTGGACTGCTCCAGCACCAGTTGCAGATTGCCCATCCAGCGTTGTATCACCGCCTCCAGCAAGGCGAGATTCTCATCGGCAGGCCCCTGGCCGGCATGGCTGGCAGAGGCAGGCTCCTCTCGCGGCGAAATGGGAGACTCCTGCTTGCCCGCCAGCAAGCAAGCCGCCGCGCCGCCGCTGCCGGCCATCAGCCAGCCCAGCCAGGGCGACAGCCAAACCAGCGCCAGCGCCGCCAGCGCGCAAAGTATGAGGTAGGCGATCAGAAAACGATTGCGGTTTGGCATGCTGGCCATGCTCCCGACTGTATTGTGAATCGCGCGCGACAGCCCTCGGCCGATCGTGTGCCGCCGCTTCTGGCGGAAATTCGCCATCGGCTGACGCGCTAGATCGTTTCACTTAAGATGTCGGCGTTGACGGTGTCAAGGCGCGGCGCTCAGGCGCGCGTAGCTGCCGTCCCGCTTCATCGCCGCCAGCGCGGCGTCGAAACGCTGGCGCAGCCCGGCGAGGCTGCGCTTGCGCGCGAAAGCCATATAGCTGGGAATGGCCTCCAGCGGCGGCGACAGTTCGCGCACCAGGGCCTCCTCGTGGCGACGGCGCAAGATATCGCGCGCGCCCAGCCGGTTGCTGACCAGGATGTCGAAGCGCTGCGCCAGCAGCATGTCCATGTTCTGCTCGCCGCTGGCGGCGACTTCGCCCACTTTGATCTGGCCGCTCTTCACCGCCTGGTCGAAAACCACGCCATAGCTGACGGCGCGCACCACGCCGAAACGGTAAGCGGACAACGCATCCAGGCGACCGCCGGACGAAATGGGCGAATCCTTGCGCACGAACAGCGACACCTCCTGCTGCGCCAGCGTCTCATTGGAATAATCGAGCAGCGCTTCCCGTTCCGGCGTGCGGTACAGCGTGAAGATGGCGTCGGCGCGTCCGTCCGTCACCATGGCGATGGAGCGCCCCCAGGGGTAGACGCTGATATGGACCGCCAGATTCAGTCTGCGGAAAGCCTCGCGCACCAGATCGGCCGCGAACCCCTTCACCTCGCCGTTTTCCTGATACTGGTACGGCGGGTACTGCAGCGTGACCAGCTCCAGCGCCGGGGCGGCGCGCGCCGGCGTCCCGCAGCACAATGCGAACAGCAAGCCCGCCAGCGCGATTCTCGACATTGGCCCTTTCCCATAAGACAGCGGCCGAAGCCCGCTCCCGGCCGGGAGAGCGCTTCGGCCGCCCATGGCGGGGATCCCCCACCGAGGTATAGCCCAATGGCGAGGGTCAGATCAGGTTCTGCTCCGCCACGTTCAGGTTCAGGTCTATCATTTGCTCGCTGCCCGCCTGGTCCTGCTGCTTCAGGTCCAGCCGCGCGCATTCGATGGCGTCCAGATAGGCGGCGGTGATGTCGCCGGTGATGTATTCGCCGTCGAAGCAGGAGCTTTCGAAGTCGTGCAGCTCGCGATTGGCGCTGCGCACCGCGTCCTTCAAGGCTTCTAGGTCCTGGTAGATCACCGCGTCGGCGCCGATTTCGCGGGCGATCTCCGCCTCGTCGCGGCCGGTGGCCAGCAGCTCGGCGCGGGTGGGCATGTCGATGCCGTAGACGTTGGGGAAGCGCACCGCCGGCGCGGCCGAGGCGAAGTACACCTTCCGAGCACCGGAATCGCGCGCCATCTGCACGATTTCCTTGGAGGTGGTGCCGCGCACGATGGAGTCATCCACCAGCAGCACGTTGCGGCCGGCGAATTCCAGCGGCACCGGGTTCAGCTTCTGGCGCACCGACTTCTTGCGCACCGCCTGGCCGGGCATGATGAAGGTGCGGCCGATGTAGCGGTTCTTGATGAAGCCCTCGCGATACGGCAGGCCCAACGCGTTGGCCAGCTGCAACGCGCTCTGGCGGCTGGAGTCGGGAATCGGGATCACCACGTCGATGTCCAGCTCCGGCAGGTCGCGGCGGATCTTCTCCGCCAGCGTCTCGCCCATGTTCAGCCGCGACTGGTACACCGACACGCCGTCTATCACCGAGTCCGGGCGGGCGAAATACACGTACTCGAACAGGCAGGGCGCGTGGCGGGTGTGCTTGGCGCAGGGGCGGGAGTGGAATTCGCCGTCGAAGCTGATGAACACGCCCTCGCCCGGCTGCACGTCGCGCAGCAGCGTGAAGCCGGAGCAGTCCAGCGCCACCGACTCGGACGCCAGCATGTATTCGGTCTTGGGCAGGCTGTCGTTGACGCCTATCACCAGCGGGCGGATGCCGTTGGGGTCGCGGAAGGCCACCAGGCCGTAGCCGGCGATCATCGCCACCACCGCGTAGGCGCCTCGCACCCGGCGGTGCACCGCCTCGATGGCGCCGAACACCGCGTCCACGCTCAGGTCGTGGCCCTTGACCCGCTGCGCCAGCTCATGCGCGAACACGTTCAGCAGCACTTCCGAATCGGAGTTGGTGTTGATGTGGCGCAGGTCGTGGCGGAACATGTCCGCTTTCAGCTCTTCGGTATTGGTCAGGTTGCCGTTATGCGCCAGCACGATGCCGAACGGCGAATTGACGTAGAACGGCTGCGCCTCGGCCAGGCAGGAGGCCGAACCCGCAGTCGGATAGCGCACGTGGGCGATGCCTGCCGCGCCCAGCAGCGAGCGCATATTGCGGGTGCGGAACACGTCCCGCACCATGCCGCTGCCCTTGTGCATGTGAAAGGTCTTGCCATTGGCGGTCACGATGCCGGCAGCGTCCTGCCCGCGATGCTGCAGCACCTGCAGGCCATCGTACAGCAGCTGATTGACCGGGGATTGACCGACCACGCCTAGAATTCCACACATCTTTAAGCTCTCTTCCCAACTACCTGAAAACAGACAAGACAAAGAAAAAGGCGGAATCTTGAAGTGAAGATATCAAGAGATTCCGCCTTATTCACCTTAACTATCCGGCGCCTGGCCGGTGGTGTAGTGGAGGTTGTCCGCCAGTATCGGCGGCAACCATGGCCTTAATGACAAGGCCAATGATTCGAATGGCACCGAGAGCACCGCATTCCTCCACATCGGTTTCTGCGGCAAACTGCTCAAGCCGCCTATCAATACCAGCGCCGTCACCAGCACCACGCCGCGGGCGAAGCCGAACACGCCGCCCAGCAGGCGGTTGATCAGGCCCAGGCCCACGCTGTCCAGCAAACCGGTGAGGGTGACGCGCAGCAGCGCGCTGGCCAGCCACACCAGGAAAAACACCAGCACGAAGCCGGCCACCAGCCGAATGCCCTCGCCGGGCAGGCTTTCCGGCAGAAAGCCCGCCGCCAGCGGCGAAAACTGCTTGGCGCACCAGAAGGCGATCAGCCAGGAGCCCAGCGACAGCACTTCGGCGATCAGCCCGCGCATCAGCGCCACCAGCACCGAGCCGCCGATGACGGCAATAGCGATATAGTCGAACACAGTCATGGCGGCTACTTGTTAATGATGATGCCGTTGATGCCGGACTTCGCCAGCTTCTGCAGCGTGCTCTGCGCTTCCGCCTGGCTCGCGAACGGGCCGACGCGCACGCGGGTCACTTCGCCCTTGCTGGTTTCCACCTTGGAGAAGTGGGCGCTGACGCCTATGCCGGACAATTTGGCGCGCAGCGCGTCCACTTTGGCCGGGTCGGACAGCGCCGCCAGCTGGATGATGGATTTGCCGTGAGTTTCGGCCTTGGCCGGGCGCGGCTCGGGATCGAAGCGGCCTTCCAGAATGGCGGCCGGGTCGGCCTTGCGCGGCTTGCTCTCCGCTTTGGGCTCGGTCTTGGGCTTGGCTTCGGCCTTCGCTTCCCTAGGCTTGGGCTCCGCCGCCTGGGCGACGGCCGGCTTCGCCGGCGCCGCTTGGGGCTTCACTGTTTCTTTTTCCGCCGGCAGCGGCGCGGTGATGGTGGACAGATTGGCCGGCAGCTCGGTGGCCGGCGCAGCCGCCGCTTCGGCCGCCGAGCCCGACGCGGTATGCTTGCTCCCCAGCGGCGCCGAGGCAGGCACCGGGGCGGAGGCCGCGCCCATGATTTCAATCGATTCGGGCTTCATCTGCTGTTCCGGCAGATGGCCCACTACATTCCACAGTACGACGGTGGCAATCGAAACCAGCACCAGCGCGCCGACCAGACGGCGGCGGGCGCGCTTGCGCAGCAGTATCAGTTCATCGTGGCTGGACAGTGCCATGCATTCCTCAAACCGGGTGACGCCGGGCTTCCATCACCTCGGCGACGGTGTGGAAAGATCCGAAAACGACGATTCTATCATTGTCGCCGGCCCGAGATAAGGCGGCAGACCACGCATCCGCCACAGAGCCGAAGCTTTCGACATTGGCGAGACCCGCCTGGCGCAACGCCGCGGCGATGGTTTCGCCGCTTTGGCCGCGCGGCATGTCCAGCCCCGCCGTCAGCCAGTGGTCGAATTCGCCGCGCGCCAATTCCGCCACCGCGGCCAGATCCTTGTCCGCCAGCATGGAGAACACCGCGTAGCGGGTTTCCGCGTAAGGCAGCTGCCGCAGCGCCGCCAGCATCGCCTTGACCGCGTGCGGATTGTGGCCGACATCCAGCACCACCGCCGGCCGCCCCGGCAGCACCTGGAAACGCCCGGGCCACTCCACCTCCACCAGGCCCTGCTTGATGGCGCCGATGCCCACCGGCAGCGTCTCCTTCAGCGCATCCAGCGCCGCCAGCGCCGCGCAGGCGTTGACCATCTGGTAAGCCCCGCGCAAGGCGGGGATGGGCAGCGCGTGGCGCTGATGGCCGCCGCAGCGGAACGACCATTGATTGTCCATGCGGGTAAAGCCGAAATCGCGGTCGTACAGCTTGAGATCGGCGCCGATGGCGGCGGCATGGTCCAGCAGCCGCTGCGGCGGATTGGGGTCGGCGCAGATGGCGGGCTTGCCCGCCCGGTAGATGCCAGCCTTCTCGAAGCCGATGTCCTCGCGGTTGTTTCCCAGTATCGCCTGGTGGTCCAGGTCGACGCTGACCACCACGGATACGGCAGGCTCGAAGATATTGACCGCATCCAGGCGGCCGCCCAGCCCCACTTCCAGGATGATCACATCCACCTTCTCGGCGATGAAGCTATGCACCGCCGCCAGCGTGCCGAATTCGAAATACGTCAGCGAAGTCTCGCCGCGGGCGGCGTCTATCGCCGCGAAGCTGGCGACGATGCGCTCGTCGCTGGCCGGCTGCAGATTGATGGCGATGCGCTCGTTGTAGCGCAAGATGTGCGGCGAAGTGTAAGTGCCCACCTTGAATCCCGCGGCGCGGAATATGCTGGACAGCATCGCGCAGGTAGAACCCTTGCCGTTGGTGCCGGCCACCATGATCACCGGGCAATTCGGCGCAAGATCCATGGCCTGGCGCACCTTTTCCACCCGGGCGAGCCCCATGTCGACGGCGCTGAGGTGCAGCCCTTCCTGCCAGCGCAGCCAGTCGTCCAGTGTCTTTCTTGCGGTCATGGTGTGGTTTCCGTTGTATCTGATGGCTGCGGCGGATGGAACCACAGCAGGTATACCCTGAGCTGGCGGCGCGATTCGGCATCGGCCGAGTCCGGCCACAGCATCAGGCTGACGCGGCGGCCCTCCAGCCGCAGGTTGAGCACCGTCAGCAGCGGCGTGACGAAGCAATCGTCCAGCACCTGCGCCTCCCGGCTCTCGGCGGCCGCGCATAGGCTGAGGCGGCCCTGGGGGTCAACCTCCAGCCGCTGCCAGGCGCCGTTCCGCCGCCAGCCTCCGGCGCGCAGGGCGCGCCAGGCGAAATAGCCCGCCGCCGGCAGGCTGAGCAGATAAGCCGGCGGCAGATAGCGCGACAGCAGCAGCGCGTAGGCCAGCCAGCTCGCCAGCACCAGCGCCAGCCACAGCCGCGACGGCCGCATGGCGACGGCGAACGGTTGCAGCAGCGGCCGGTCTCGCATGCCGGGTGTTACAGGTCATTGGCCGGGTGGTTGGTGATGTCGGCGTCGACGCTGTCCATCACCATCGAATGGATCTCCACGTCGAACCATTCCCAGAAAGCCTTCAGCGACAGGTCTTTCGGCCATTTCGCCTCGTCCTCGTCCCAGGAGGCGAGCTCCATCTTGAACAGCTGCTCGCTGATTTCGTCGATATGGGCGACGCCCTCTTCCGGCTCGACGAATTCCGGCAGCAGGATGGCGGTGCAGTCGCTGCGCAGGCTGTCCAGCGTCAGATCGATCATGTCGGTGTCCGGCAGCTGGTTCAGCCAGTCCAGGAACGGTTGCTTGGGTTTGATGACGGCGACGGCGCGATCGACGAAGTACATGGTGCGGCCTTTCTGGGCAAAACGATTTGGCGCGCATTGTATCAGTCCGCCCGCGGCTAGGCGACCCGTTTGCCTGCAGGGTTTGCCGCCGCATGCCCGTGTTACACTATGCGCCGTTTTTCCTTATCGCTAGACACATAAACATGGCCCTCATCACCGTCGAGAAAGCTTGCCTGGCTTTCGGACACCACGCGCTGCTGGACAATGTCGACTTTTCGCTGGAGCCCGGCGAAGTCATCGGCCTGATCGGCCGCAACGGCGCCGGCAAATCCTCCTTGCTCAAGAGCATCGCCGGCGCAGTGCAGCTGGACGACGGCCGCATCAACATCAAAGGCGACGTCAAGGTGGCCTATGTGCCGCAGGAGCCGGAATTCAACCTTGAGCATACCGTGTTCGAGGCGGTGGCCGAAGGCCTGGGCGACCTGAAGGCGCTGCTCACCGACTACCACCACATCACCCACCAGCTGACGCAGGCGGACGCCGACCACGAACAGGCGCTGGCGCGGATGGAAAGCATCCAGCAGCAACTGGAAGCGCGAGACGGCTGGCAGTTCGACGCGCTGATCAGCTCGGTGCTCAGCCACCTGGAGTTGAATCCCGACGTGCGCATCGGCGCGCTGTCCGGTGGCTGGAAAAAGCGGGTGGCGCTGGCGCGCGCGCTGGCGTCCAAGCCCGACGTGCTGTTGCTGGACGAGCCGACCAACCACCTGGATGTGGCCGCCATCGAATGGCTGGAAGGCCTGATCAAGAATTTTGCCGGCAGCGTGCTCTTGATCACCCACGACCGCCGCTTCCTCGACAACGTCGCCAGCCGCATCGTCGAGCTGGACCGCGGCCTGCTGCGCAGCTATCCGGGCAGTTTCAGCGCCTACCAGACGCGCAAGGCCGAAGAGATGGCGGTAGAAGAAGAGCAGAACCGCATCTTCGACAAATTCCACGCCCAGGAAGAAGTGTGGATACGCAAGGGCATCGAGGCGCGCCGCACTCGCAACGAAGGCCGCGTGCGCCGGCTGGAGGCCATTCGCCGCGAACGCTCCTCGCGCCGCGAGCGCGTGGGCCAGGTGAATTTCCAGCTGGACGCCGGCGAGCGCTCCGGCAAGCTGGTGGCCGAGCTGGAGCACGTCAGCAAGGGCTTCGGCGATAAACAGCTGATCCGCGATTTCACCAGCCGCATCCTGCGCGGCGACAAGATCGGCCTGATCGGGCCGAACGGCGCCGGCAAGACCACGCTGCTGAAGCTGATCCTGGGCGAGCTGCAGCCCGACGCCGGCGTGGTGAAACAGGGCTCCAAACTGGAGATCGCCTATTTCGACCAGTTCCGCGAGCAGCTGGACGAAGACATGAGCGTGGCCGATGTCATCAGCCAGGGCAACGACTTCGTCGAGATCGGCGGCGCCAAAAAGCACGTGATGAGCTATCTGGAAGACTTCCTGTTCTCGCCGCAGCGCGCCAGAAGCCCGGTGAAGTCGCTGTCCGGCGGCGAGCGCAACCGCCTGCTGTTGGCGCGCCTGTTCACCCGCCCCGCCAATGTGCTGGTGCTGGACGAGCCGACCAACGACCTGGACATCGACACCCTGGAGTTGCTGGAAGACGTGATCGCCCAGTACTCCGGCACCGTGTTCCTGGTCAGCCACGACCGCGCCTTCCTCGACAACGTCGTCACCCAGGTGATCGCCTTCGAAGGCGCGGGCCGGCTGGAAGAATACCCGGGCGGCTACCAGGACTGGCAGGACACCCGCCAGCGCATGGCGGCGCTGGGCGCGGCGGACAAGCCCAAGGAAGCCGCGCCGGCCGCTGCCGCCGCGCCGGCGCGCCAGGACAAGCCCAAGGCCGCGCGCGGCAAGCTGTCCTACAACGAGGGACGCGAACTGGCGGCCTTGCCTGACCAGATCAGCGCGCTGGAGGCGGAACAGGCCGAGCTGAACCAGCGCCTGCTCGACCCGAACTGCTACCGCGACACCCCGCGCGAAGCCGTGGCCTGGCAGCAGCGCATCGAGGAAATCGACGAGCTGCTGCTGGAGAAGCTGGCGCGCTGGGAAGAGCTGGAAGCCGCGCAGCAACGCACGCGCTGAGTCCGCCGCCTTTGCCGCGCGCCGGTGCATGAACTACACAAGTAGAAGACTGCAATACCGGACGCCGGCCGGCACGGGAGCGGACAGCGCTTTTCCCTGCCGCGCTGGCGCGCGCTGCGCCGCGGCGAAGCGGCTCTATCATCGGGGGCAAGGCGGATGGGGTTCACACTCGCGGGCTGGCAAGGCAGGCGCGTCCGGGCTTGGCGCCTGGCCGCGTGGCTGGCGCTTGCCGCCGCCGCCGCGCACGGCGCGCCGCTGCGCGCTTGCGCCTCCGATATCGACTTCCCGCCCTTCGTGCTGACCTCCGGCTTCGCCGAAGGCGCGCAAAGCACCGGCCTCGCCATCAATGTGCTGCAGCGGGCGCTGCGGCGCGCCGGCCGCGAACCGGCGGTGGTGGAGCGGCTGCCCTGGCGCCGCTGCCGGGAGACGGTGGCCTACGGCCAGCGCGACATCGCCATCGGCGTGCCGACCCGGGAGCTGGACCCGCGGCGCTTCCGCGCCACCCAGGCTTTCGCTTCCGTCCACCTGCTCTATTTCTATTCGGCCAAACGCCATCCCGAAGCCCCACCGCTGCGCACGCTGGCCGACCTCCGGCGCTACACCGTCTGCGGGCTGCTGGGCAGCCGCCTCGACGCTTTCGGCATCGCGCCCGAGCATCAGGACACCGGCTCGAAAAACGAGCGCAGCGCCATCGTCAAAGTCATCGAAGGCCGCTGCGACCTGTTCATCGAAGTCAGCGAAGTGATAGACAGCCTGTCCGCGCACGACGCGGAGCTGCGCGACTTGTTCAACGCTTCCGCCATCCGCCGCGCCGCCTTGCCCGGCAACACGCCCACCGGCCTGCATTTCGAATTCAGCCGCGCGCTGAAGGACGCCCCGGCGCTGCAGCGCTCGTTCGACGCCACCATCCAGGACCTGATCCGCAACGGCGAAATGACGCGGATGACGCCCTAGCCGCTCACTTGCCCGCCCTGCCGAACACCGTCCGCGCCGCGATCGGCATCAACTGGTCTACGTTGCGGCCGGTGGCCACCAGGATGGGCACCAGAATTTCCTTCGCCGGCTGGTGGCCGCGTAGCGAGGACAGCAGCGCCCCGGCGGCGGTGCTGCCCATCAGATAAGGCTGCTGCATGCCGACCGCGATCAAGTCGCCGCTTTTCAGCAGACGCGCGACCTCTGGCATCGCGTCGAACGAAACCAGCAGCACCTGCCCGCTCTTGCCGGCCTCGCGTATCGCCCGCATCGCCCCCTCCACCGGCTGATCGGTTTCGATGAAAAATCCGCGCATCTTCGGCCTCGCCGCGAGAATCTCCCTGACATAGCGGTAACTTTCCTCGGCCGAGTAGTCCTTCATCTGCCGCAACGCGGCTTCGGACGCGAAGCCGGCATCCTTCATCGCGTCGCGGAAGCCGTCGGTGCGGTCCTGGCCGTTTTTGCGCGTCAGCTCTATCGTGATCATGCCGTAGCTGGCGCCAGTCCAGCCGCGCGATTTCAGCGCCGCCGCCAACTCTGAGCCGACATCGTAAGCGCCGCGGTAATTGTCCGACTTGACGAAGCTGACGTAGTCGCCGCCATTGCTGCCGATATCGGCGATGGCGATGGGAGTGTTGGCCTTTTTCGCCAGCCTCAGCGCGTCTTCCGCCGATTTGCTGTTGGTCGGCGAAATCACGATGCCCGCCGCCCGCCGCTCTATCGCCTGGCGCACATTCGCCAGCTGCGCATCCGCGCTGAGCTTGCTGTCCAGCATCGAAAACGTGTATCCGCCGGATTCGGCCGCGGCCCTGACGCCCTTGCCGACCGTGTCCCAGAACGGCAGATCGGCCTTGGCGGCGATGTAGACGATTTCCGCCGCCATCGCCGGCGCCGCCGCCAGGCCAATGGACAAGGCCAGGGCCGCCAGCTTGGCCAGCCAGGCGGAGCCACGCGCGCATCTTGCTGCTTTGCCACTCATCTCGATTCTCCCCGAACCCTGCCATATCTCCATTCTAGTTTGCCCGGCGCGCTCGGCAGCGTTGATGCGGCGCTTCAGGCCATGGGCATCGCCCAGTCACAGGTCATCGCAATTTGCCGCCAGGATTTACATAGGCTTAACGGCGGGCCGGCGGACTCGCGCTATACTTTCGGCAAAGCGTTGGTCCTGGCTCCCCCGCGGAACAGTCAAGACACGCCAGCCATGCCCGTTCATGCGGCCGCGCCGCCAGATCGCGCAGAAATCGCCAAGCGCCGCATGAACCTGACAGGAGTCCAAGCCTCGATGAAAGAAGATTTACCGATCGAAACCGGCCCAAGCCGCCGCCGTTTGCTGCAGAGCGCGGCATTGGCCGGCCTCGCTGCCCTGCTCGCCGCCTGCGGCACCACCCCGCCGCAGAAAACCAGCCAGCGCCCGCCCTACCGCCCCGGCAAACCCGGAGGCGATGTCTCGCTCTCCAATCTGCAGGCGGATGGCAACGGCCGTGAAATCCTGCTGTACACCATAGGCTTGCTGGATGGCGGTTACCAGTTCGGCGGCAATAACCCGGAAGCCGGCCTCGACTGCAGCGGCATGGTCAGCTACATCTATCAAAACGCCGTCGGCATCAAGCTGCCGCATAACGCCGCCAAGATCGCCGGCCTCGCCCGGCCCATCCCGGACAGCCAGATGCAGGTCGGCGACCTAGTGTTCTTCAACACCATGAGCCGCCCGTTTTCGCATATGGGCATCTTCATCGGCGACGGCAAGTTCGTCCATGCGCCGCGCACCAACAGCACCATACGCGTGGCCCGTCTGGACAATGTCTACTTCGCGCCCCGCTACGAAGGCGCCCGCACCGTATTGCGCACCTGAATCTGGCCGCCATTCGGCCCGGGATGCAAAACGTGGCGCTGTCGGGAACAATCGCCCTCCCTGCCGCGTATATCCTGCTGGGAGCGAGACATCATTACCGCTCCTCCGCCCGCCCTGTCATGCCTCATGCATGGGCAGCGCCAGTCCTGGCTTCTCTCTCCCGGAGCGCCAGGACGACGCGCTACGCCAGCCGTGGGCGCTGCCCCAGAGCGATCCGGTGCCCGCAGATGTAAGCCCGGAATGGCTGTGATAAGCTGCCGCATCCACAATGCATTCCGCGACCCGCAATGAAACTGAAATTCAGCAAGATGCACGGCCTGGGCAACGACTTCATGGTCATCGATGGCGTCAGGCAGGCCGTGGCGCTCACGCCGGAGCGCATCCGCCAACTAGGCGATCGTCAGATGGGCATAGGCTTTGATCAGCTGCTGCTGGTGGAGGCCCCGCGCGAGGTCGGCCATGATTTCCGTTACCGCATCTTCAACAACGACGGCGGCGAGGTCGAGCAATGCGGCAACGGCTCGCGCTGCTTCGTCAAATTCGTCTGCGACGAGGGGTTGAGCGACAAGTCCGGGATCGCGGTGGAAACCGCGCGCGGCGTGATCCGCCCCGAATATCTGGGCGACGGCATGGCCCGGGTGGACATGGGCGTGCCCCGCTTCGCGCCCGTAGACATCCCCTTCATCGCCGAACAGGAAGCGCTGAGCTATCCGCTTGAGCTGGAAGACGGCCCATGCGTCGTCAGCGTCGCCTCGATGGGCAACCCCCACGCCGTGCAGCTGGTGGATGACGTGGACACCGCCCCGGTGGCGGCCATCGGCCCGCAAGTGGAAAGCCACCCGCGCTTCCCCGAGCGCGTCAATGCCGGCTTCATGCAGATCGTCTCGCGCGGCGAGGTCCGCCTGCGCGTCTACGAGCGCGGCGCCGGCGAAACCCTGGCCTGCGGCACCGGCGCCTGCGCCGCGGTGGTGAGCGGCATCCGCCTGGGCCTGCTGGACGCGCGCGTGCTGGTCCACGCCCGCGGCGGCGACATGGTGATCGAATGGGCCGGCGCTGGCTGCCCGGTGATCATGACCGGCCCCGCCGTCACGGTTTTTCAGGGCGAGATAGAACTTTAACGCCCTTAGAGACACCAACCCCACTAGCCGCATCATTTCGAAAGGACAAGGCAGATGCACAGCGAACAGGTTCTGGCTTTTCTCGATGAACACCCCGACTTCCTGCAGCAGCATGCCGCTCGCCTCAACCTGCAGGCCGCGCCGCAGAACGGCGAACGGGTGGTGTCCTTTGTCGAGCGCCAGTTGCTGGAGCTCAAGGACCAGAATCGCCAACTGGAAGCGCAGCTGCAGCAGCTGGTCGAGCGCGCGCAGACCAACGAGCGCACTGTCGCACGGCTGCACCGCCTGACGCTGGGCCTGCTGGCCAGCCGCGAGCTGAAGCCGCAAATCGAGGCGCTCAAGCGCAGCCTGCACCAGGAGTTTCAGCTGGACCGCGTCGCGCTGAGGCTGTGGCACCCGGCGGCGGAAAGCGAGGCCGGGCATTACAACGCGCAGAACGACGTGCAAGGGCTGGCGCGCAATCTCACCACGCCCTACTGCGGCCCCTATGTCAACGACGAGGTGATGAGCTGGTTCCCCGCCACCCCCGTGCTGCAGTCATTCGCCCAGGTGGCGCTGCGCGGATCGGACGGCCAGGCTTTCGGCCTGCTGGTGCTCGCCAGCGACGATGCGCAGCGCTTCACCTTCGACATGCATACCCAGTACCTAAGCCAGATCGGCGAAGTCCTGTCCGCCGCCCTGCTGGGCGCGCTGGAGGCTAAATGACGGCAACGCCGGTCGGAGTATCGCTGCTGCTGGTCGTGCTGCTGTTCTTCCTGCATGCCTCATGGCGGCTGATCGCCAGCCGCAGCGGCAGCGCCATCGCCTGCTTTCTGGCCGCTTACGTGATGCTGGCGGCCCTGCTGAACTGCCACCCCGAGCCTATCTCGTTGACCCCGCTGCTGCTGCCCTTCATCTACGCCTATGCTTGGCTGGGCATCGCCGCGGCGCTGTGGGCGGCGGTGATGATGCGGGTGACGCGCAAGGCGCTGCTGTTTCCGGGGCAAGACAAACGGCTGGCCGCGCTGTTCTCCAGCCAGCTGGCTTTGCATGTCGGCGTGTTTGGCCTGTCGCCGTGGCTGGATTGGCGGCCGCTGGCCGCTTACGCGATGGCGCCGCCGCTTCTGGCCTTCGTCAGCTACTTCGCCTATCGCGCGCAGCTGTTGGCCATGCGCCGGCGGGAGGATTGCGGCGCGTCTTGGGTATCCTGGGGCGCCATGTGCCTGTTGTTGCCGTTGATCCTGATGTGGCTGGCGCAATGGCTGACTCCCGCCATCCTGGATCTGACCTGATCTGCCCCATGCCCCTGGGCATGAGAAAGCGGCGCCGATTTTCGGGGCCGCTTGCGTTTGGACTCCGTTTCCGGCGCCGCGCGTTCAGGTTTGCGGCTCTTGCCGTCGCACCGTAGCTTGCGTGTCCGTGGCCGCCCGGCTGCGGGTGAGCGAACTGAGCGCGATGCCGCTGAAGATCGCAGCCAGGCCGGCAGCGTGGTACCTGTGCAGCTCCTCGCCCAAAAACCAGATCGATTGCAGCGCGCCGAAGGCCGGCATCAGATACAGGAAACTGGCCGCCTTCGCCGTGCCCACCATGCCGATGGCGCGGTTGTACATCAGATAGGCGGCGACCGACGGCAGCACGCCCAGATAAATCAGGCTGGCCAGCGCGGGGCCGTCCAGCGCCGGCAGCCCCCGCCCGGCGGCCTCCGCGGCGAACAAGGGCAGCAACAGCATCTCGCCCACCGCCAGCAGCACGCTCATCAGCACCAGCGAGTCTATGCCCGGCTTGAGTTTGCGCAGGCCCAGCGTGTAAATCGCCCAGCTCAGGCCGCCGGCCAGCACCAGCAGGTCGCCGCCGCCGAAATGGAAGCTGGACAAGGCTGCCGGATCGCCCCTCAGCACGATCAGCAAGGCGCCGGACAGCGCCACCGCCATGCCGCCCCACTGGCGGCGGCTCAGCCGCTGGCGAAAATACAGCGAACCCAGCAGCAGCACCATCACCGGCGTCGCGCTGTTGAGGATCACGGCGTTGGTGGCTGATGTGGTCTGCACCGCCCAATAGACGAAGGTATTGGTCAGGCCTATGCCGAAAACGCCCAGCAGCAACAGCAAAGGCCACTGCGCGCGCAGCTTCGCCAAATTGCCGCGCAAACGCGGCAGCGCGAACGGCAGCAGGCAGCACAGCGCGATGCCCCAACGCGAGAAGGCCAGCGTGAACGGGCCGACCTGGCTATGCAGCGCGCGGGCGATGACGAAATTGGTGGACCACATCAACATGGTCAGCACCAGCAGGAGATAGGCGTTGCGGGAGGTGGAGCGGGCAGACATGGCAAGCTTTTGAATGAAAGTGCGCCATTTTAAAACATGTCAATGATTTATTATGCTCAATGTTGTTTATTTATTAAAATAAACAACCATTTTAAAGTAAATAAATGGATTAATTTTCCAGTAAATTCGCAAATCACGACTTATACAACCTAAGCAAGGCAGCCAGCGTCACGGCTGCCAGTCCTGATAAGGCTGATGCACCTTGGCGTAAGCCTTCTGCAGTTCGCCGCTATCCCGGGCGGCGCGTATCGCCGCGCTCATCGCTTGGTTGACGAAGTCGCCGCGCTTGTTGCAGGAGAAGAACAGCACATCCGGATAGTCGTCCAGATGCTCGCGATGGATATGGCCGAGTCCGTCCTTGCGCACCAGGTAGTCCGCATCCTCCTGCGCCCATATCACCGCGTCTATCCGCCCCAGGTTCAGCTGTTTCAGCGACAGCTCCAGATTGATCACCCGACTGGCGGGAAAGTCCCAGCTGGCCGGCGGCGCGTGTATCGCCACCTCGTACTTGGGCAGCGTGGCCATCCGCAGCAGGTCGGCCTTGCCGAACGGTTTTTCCTTGTTGGAATAGATGACGAAGCTGACCTTGCCCAACATTTCATGGGAAAACTGGAACGGCGTGCCCCGATCGGCGCCTTCGCGGATTTTCATGATGGGAAAACGGAAATCCACGCTTTTGTCGGAGGTGTCCAAGTACACCCGCTTGACTGGCTCGATGCTGAAGCGTATCCGCCCGGCCGGATAATGGCGGCCGACGACTTTCAGCAGGTCGGCGAAAGGCCCGGAATCGCTGCTCTCCAGCACTTTGGGCAGATACACCGCGATGCCTTGCAAGTCGGGCGCGTCGACTGCGGCCGCGCTGTCGGGTGCCGGCGCGCCGTCGCAGGCCCGAGCCGGCAAGACGAACAGACACGCCAGAAGCGCGCCAAGCCAAGTGTGCACCGGTGTCATCGCCATCGCTCCCGCCAAGTCCGCCCTGGTTCAGGTGTAGCACAGCCAGGACGGAACGGCGCCGGCTCAGGAGCGGCCGGCCGGCGGCTGCCACCATTCAGGATGCTGGCGCAGCGGCTGCGCCATTTCGCCGGACAAGGCGTCCAGCAGGCTTTGCAGGCCGGCCAGCGCCGCGTCGACGCCGGGGGCGGCCAGCGGGATGCTGCGGCTGAAGCTGCCGGCGGCCAGCAGCTTGCCGTCGGACACGCCTTGCAACTGCCACACCACCTCCAGCGCAGCCTGGCGTCCCGGCTGCAGGCTGAGCCGCCGCACGTCCAGCGCGTAGCGCAGGTCGCCGCCGTCCATTGTCGGCTGCGGATAGGCGTAGACGCTGGCGACGCCGCTGCGGCGCGACACCGCCAGCGTCAGGCTCTGCGCCAGCAGCCGGTCCAGCGGCGCGCTCCAGCGGTCGAACTCTTGCAGCCGCAACCGGCCGCCGCCGTCGTCCAGCACCAATTGCGGCCTGTCCAGCGCCGCCGGCAGGCTTACCGGCCCCAACATCACGCGTTTGCCGAATTGCGCCGGCTCGCCGGATGCGGCGGACGCGGATTCCAGGCTGTAAAAGCGGGCTTGCGGCGACGCGCAGCCTGCCAGCGCCAGCAACAGCATGCCGGCGCCGCTCCATCGTCGCAGACTCATGGCTGCGCCTCCTTGCCCCGCACCAGCGCTTCCGGGTGGCGGTCCAGATAGTCTGCCAGCGCGCGGAAGCTGCGCGCGGTTTCCTTCACTTCCTGCGCCGCCGAGCGCACGTCTTGCTGCAGCGGCGAGTCTGCCTTCATGGTCTGCCGGGTAGCGTCCAGCGTCTGCTGCAGCTGCTCCAGCGTCTTCAGCGTCTGCGGCAGCATTTCGCCGTTGATGCCGTCGGACAGCTTGCGCATGCTGTCCAGCGTCTGGTGCAGCGACTTCAGCGAGGCGTCCATCTCCTGGCCTATGCTGTCGAACGGCACCGCGTCCAGCTTTTTGGCGATGCGCTGCAACACGCGCTGCAGCTCTTCCAGATCGCCCGGGATGGTGGGCAGCTCGGCGATGCCGCCGCGCACCACCAGCTTGGCCGGCGGCGCGTCGCGGAAGAAGTCCAGCGCCACGTACAGCTGACCGGTGATCAGGCTGCCGGAGCGCAACTGCGCGCGCATGCCGTTGGCCACCAGCTGTTGCGACGACAGCTTGCGCGAGATGCGCGAGCCGTGCGACAGGCTGTCCAACCGGCTGGGGTAGGTGCGGATGTCCACCGTCATGTCGAAGTCCTTGCGTTCCGGCACGTATTCCACGCCTATCGCCGTCACCTCGCCGATGATGATGCCGCGGAAGTCCACCGGCGCGCCGATAGCCAAGCCGCGCAGCGACTGGCGGAAGCGCAGGCGGAAGGCCTGCATTTCGCGGTCGGGGTTCTGCAACGCTTTATCGCGGGTGTCGTGCAGGATGAAATTGCGGTCGGACAAAGGGATGGCGGCATTGTCCGACAGCGGCGTTTCAAAGGCGATGCCGCCCAACGCGATCGCCGCCAGCGACTGCGTGTTGACGTTCAGCCCGTTGGCGCTCAGCGACACGTCGACGCCGCTGGCGTGCCAGAAGCGGCTGTTGGCGTTGACGAAACGGTCGTAAGGCGCGTTGATGAACACGCTGACGCGCACGAAACTGCCCTTCTGGTCCAGTTCGTACCCCACTACTTGGCCCACCGGCACCCGGCGGAAATACACCGGCGAGCCGGTGTTGAGCGAGCCCAGGTTGTCGGCGCGCAGGAAGAAAGTCTGCCCCGGCAGGTCGGCGTTGATGATGGGCGGCGTTTCCAGGCCGACGAATTCGGTCTTGCGCGCCAAGCTTTTGCCTACGTCCATGCCGATATAGGAGCCCGACAGCACGGTGCCCAGCCCCGACACGCCGCCGCCGGAGACGCGCGGCCGCACCACCCAGAAGCGGCTGTCCGCCGCGAGGTAGTCGTTGGCCTGTTTGCTCAGTTCGGCGGTGGCCAGGATGGACTGGCGGTCGGCGCTCAGCGCCACTGCCGTCACCTCGCCGATTTCCACATCCTTGTATTTGATTCTGGTTTTGCCGGCCTCTATCCCTTCGGCGTTCTGAAAGGATATGGTGATGGTCGGCCCGCGCGACATGATGGCGTGCGCGGCCAGCCAGCCGCCTATCAGCGCGGCCACCACGGGGATCAGCCACACCAGTGACGGCGCCCAGCGGCGGCGCTTCAACACCACGGCCTGCGGCAGTTGCGGCTCCTGGCCTTGCGGTTCTACCGGTTCTTCACTGCTCATCTTCTTCCTCTACGGGATCCCAGATCATTCTGGGATCGAAACTCATTGCGGCCAGCATGGTCAGCACCACCACCGCGCCGAAAGCCACCGCGCCGGCGCCGGCCTTGATGCTAGCCAGCGACTGCCATTGCACCAGGGCCACCATCAGCGCCACCACGAAAATATCCAGCATCGACCACGGCCCGATCAGCTCTATCAGCCGGTACAGCCCGGTGCGCTGCCGCGGCGCCCATGACCAGCGCCATTGCACGCTGCACAGCAGCAACAGCAAGGCCAGTATCTTCAGCAACGGCACCAGCACGCTAGCGGTGAACACCACCAGCGCCAGCGGCCAGGAGTCGTTGTTCCACAAATAGACCACGCCGCTGAGTATGGTGTCGCGCTGCACGCCGGTCAGCGCGGTGGTTTCCATGATGGGCAGCAGGTTGGCCGGCAAATAGCTGATGATGGCCGCCAGCAGCAGCGCCCAGCAGCGCTGCAGCGCCGCCGGCCGGCGCAGGTGCAGCGGCGCCCTGCAACGCGGGCAAACGCCGGCGGCGCCGGCCTCCAGCCGGCATAGCAGGCCGCAGCCGTGGCACAGCGCCAGGTTGCGCGCCGCCGCGCTTTTCATTCCGTAGCCTGGCATGCCTGGTAGCGCTCCCACAGTTGCACCGGCTTGAAGCGGCTGGCGCAAGCCGCCATCAGCACGATCAAACCGAAAAAAGCCCATAGCCCGATGCCGGGATGCACTGCCGCCAGATGCACCAGCTTGACCAGCGAAACCAGCACCCCCAGCAGGAAAACCTCCACCATGCACCAGGGCCGCGCCAGCTGCCGCAGCCGCATCACCGCCGCAAAGCCCGGCGGCGCGCGTCCGTACTGCAGGGGCAGCAGCAGGTACAGCATGCTGGCCAGCTCCAGCGCCGGCATCACGATGCCGGTGAACAGCACCAGCAGCGCCACTTCCGCCATCCCCTGCCCTTGCAGCGCCAACGCGGTCTGCCACAGCGTGGCGGCGTTGCGGTTGCCGGCGATTTCCAAGACCAGCACCGGGTAGCTGTTGGCGATGACGAAGGCCACCGCGCCGGCCACCGCCAGCGCCGCGCCGGCATGCAGCGCGCCGTCGGCCTGCTCGTGCAGCAAGGCGCCGCAGCGCGGGCAATGGATGCAGGCGCGGTCGGCGGCGGCGGCCGGCAGCCGCAGCAGCAAATCGCAATCATGGCAGGCGGCCAGCGGCCCGCGCGGCGGCGTCACTGCGGCCATCGGCGCTTGCGCTCCGCGGTGAAGCTCCACCAGCTGCGAGCTTCGCCGGTGTCCATGTAATGGCAGATGGACAGCATCACGTCCAGCACGCAGGGATCATGCCGCTGGCCGGTTCTATCGCACAACTCCAGATAAAGCTGATGAGGATCGCGGCCGCGCAGCTGCCCTGGCTCTTGGATGCCCAGGCGTTCCAGATCGGCAGCCGCGCGCGGCCCGACATTGGGCAATTGCAGCAGGCTAAACGCCGCGTCTGGCGCGGGGCAACGAGATGGATGCATGGAAAGGAACCGCCAAGTAGTCATTCTGCCTACATGATAAAGGAGCGGGACGCGCAGTTCAAAGCGCGTCCCGCTCCCGGCGGCCAGGCCGGCGCGCGATCAGCCGCGCAGAATGTCCCAACCCAGCTTGCAGATCAGCACGCTGGTCAGCATCAAGAACAAGATGCGGACGAAACCGGCGCCCTTTTTCATCGCCAAGCGCGTGCCCACCATCGCGCCGGCCATATTGGCCGCCGCCATCGGCAGCGCGTAGGCCAGCAGGATATGGCCGCCGATGGCGAAGGACAGCAGCGCCGCCACATTGGTGGTGAGATTGACGACCTTGGCCGCCGCCGAGGCGTGCAGGAAGTCGAAGGCGAAAAAGCGGATGAACAGGAACATCAGGAAACTGCCGGTGCCGGGGCCGAACAGGCCGTCGTAAAAACCGATGGCGCCGCCTATCGCCATGCCCATCAGCAACTCGCGCCGGCCTATCGCCACCGGCTTGTGCAGCTTGCCGAAATCTTTCTTCCACAGCGTGTACGCTGCCATGATCAGCAGCAGGGTCAGCACCAAGGGCCGGATCACGTCCTTGGGTATCAGCGCCACCACCTGGGCGCCGGCGAACGAAAACACGAAGGCCATCGCCGCGCAAGGCAGCACCAGTCGCCAAGGCAACCGCACCCGACGCAGATAGGAGCGCGCCGCCGACAAGGTTCCCACCGCCGACGCCAGCTTATTGGTGCCGAACAAGGTGGCCGGCGCCACATTCGGCAAGGCGCTGAACAGGCCCGGAATCTGGATCAAGCCCCCGCCGCCGACAGCGGCGTCGACCAGTCCGGCAAAAAAAGCGATCACGCACAAAAAACTCAAGCTCAACAACATTGGCATTCTCCTCCTTGCACGCATTCTAAGGCCTGGGCCAGATTCATGCTTGCAATGTAATATTGCAATAAACGCAATACTGGAGGCGCGATGAAGCCGCTATGGGGAGTCAGGATATTTTGCGCGGTGGTGGAGCGCCGAAGCTTCGTCGCCGCCGCGCGCCAGCTGGGCACCTCGCCCAGCAGCGCCACCCGCGCGCTGCAGGCGCTGGAAGAGGAAATGGGCGCGGCGCTGCTGGCCCGATCCAGCAAGCAGGTGGAGCTGACCATGGCCGGCGAGGCTTATTATCCTATCGCCCGGCAGATGCTGGACCTGCAGCAGCAGGCGGAAGAGGAACTCAATCAGCAAGTCGCCGCGCCGCGCGGCCTGCTGCGCTTCTCCGCGCCGGAAACGCTGGGGCGCGGCATCCTGCCGCGGGTGCTGGCCCGCCTCGCCGAGGAAAACCCGGACCTGCGCTTCGACGTGCTGTACAGCGACGCCACGCTGGAGCCGATTCGGGAAAAGCTGGATTTCGCCATCCGCGGCGCGTTTCCCGCCTCCAGCGAACTGATAGGCTATCCGCTATGGGACTACCGGCGCCATCTATATGCCAGCCCCGCCTACTTGGCGCGCCACGGCGCGCCGGCCAGCCCGCGCGAGCTGCCTGAGCACCGGGTGATCATCCACACCGCGCCGCGCGTGCTGAAAGCCTGGAACTTCGTCAGCGCGGGCAGCCAGATCAGCCTCAACCTCAGCGCCTGGCACCGCAGCAACTCCGGCAACGGCGTGCTGGAGGCGATTCGCGCCGGCATGGGCATCGGGAGGCTGGGAGACTGGTTGGCCGAGCCATTGGCGGCAAACGGCGAACTGGTCCGGCTATGTCCTGAGTTTCGCATCGTCTCCAGCCATGGCGACGATCCGCAAATGCACGCGGTGTTCCCCAGCCGCAACATTCCGCGCAAGGCTCGGGTGCTGCTGGATGCGCTGCGCCAAGAGGGGCGCGCCGCGGCGATACCCGCGCCATGAAAGCGAAAACCCCGCCGAGAGGCGGGGTTGGCGGAGCGAATGCGTCCGAGCTTACTGGCTATTGTCGTTCAGCGACTGCTTGCCGGCCGTCACCGGGTACTTCTGCCGCAGCGCCTGCAGATAGCTGCCCAATTGGTTATTGGCGGAGATCTCTCCCAGCACCCCGCCCAGCTGGGCGCGATCGGCTTCGCTGACAGCGGGAGCCGCAATCACCTTGTTCACGCGGTAAATCACATACTCGCCGGTATCGTGGCGCACGCCGGCGAACCCCGGCAGCTTGGCTGCGGCCACGCTGAACACCACGCGCGCATCGGCCATCGGCAGGCCGCCAGACGCGCGGCGCGATACCGTCTGCTCGGCGCCCCACTTCTGCGCGTCCACGCCCTTCCCAGCCTTCAGCTCGGCCAGCAATGCCTGGCCTTTCTTGTCGGCCAGCTTGGCGCCTTCGCGCTCAACCAGTTCGCGCCTGATGTCTTCGCGCACATCCGCGACCGGGCGCTGGCGCTCTGGCTGATGCTCGGCCACGCGCGCCACCACCAGACGGCCGCCGCCGACATCCACGACTTCGCTGTTGTGCTTTTTCTTCAGCACATCGTCGCTGAACACCGCCGCCAGCAACTTGTCGTTGCCCAGCAGCTCATCCTTGCCCGGCTGATTGCGCTGCAGCCAGTCGGAGTGTTTGACTTCCAGCTTCAGCGCATCGACCACGCCCTTCAGCGAGTCGGCCTGCTGGTAAGCGACTTCGTTCAGCTTGTCCGCTTGTTCGCGGAACAGGGCCGAAGCTTTCTGCTTCTGCAGTTTGTCGACGATGGCGGCCCTGGCCTCTTCCAGCCCCTGGGTCTTGATCGCATCCAGGCGAATGATGTGGAAGCCGTAGTCGGTTTCCACCAGGTCGCTGATCTGGCCAGGCTTCATCGAGAACACGGCGTCGTCGAACGGCTTGACCATCATGCCGCGCGCGTTGAGACCCAAATCGCCGCCCTTCTCCGCCGAGCCCGGATCCTGCGACTTGGCCTTGGCGATTTCGGCGAACTTGCCCGGATTGGCGCGCACTTCCTTCAGAATGGCCTCGGCCTCCGCCTTGATCTTGGCCTTCTGCTCAGGTTTTGCGCCCTTCGGCACCGTCAGCAGGATGTGCGAGGCGCGGCGCTGCTCGCTGGCGAGGTCCGACTTGTGCTGATCGAAATACTTCTGCACGTCGGCGTCGGACACCTTGACGCTTTGCGCCAGCGCGTCTTGCGACAGCACCACGTAATCCAGCTTGACGCTTTCCGGCGTGCGGAAGCGCTTGGCGTTGGCGTCGTAGTAGGCCTTGACCGCCGCGTCGTCGGTTTTCACTTCGGCGGCGAAATCGGACGGCTTCAGCGTCAGCGGCTGCAGCACGCGGCCTTCGCCCAGCAATGCCGCCATGCGGGTCACCACGGTGTTGGACACGAACTGGGTGCCGGCGACGGCTGTCAGCTGGTTCCTGATCAGCATGTCCTCGCTGATTTCGGCTTCGAAATCGGCGGCGGAGCGATAGCGGTTTTTCAGAAACTCCTCATAGCGCTGCGGGCTGAACTGGCCGTTGTCCTGAAACAGCGGAATGGAGGCGATGACTTTGCGCAGCTGGTCCGGGCTGATGGCGGCGCCATGATCGCGGGCGTCGGCCAGGACCAGCTTGTTGCGGATCATTTCCTCCAAAGCGGCCTGACGGGTGGCCGGATCGCTGGGCTTGCCCTCCAGCGCGCGATCAAGATCGCGCTTGGATATCTTGACGCTGCCCACCTTGACCAGATAGGGGTCTGCGGTGACGTCGCTGTAGCTGCTGACGCCGAAGCCGACGAAAGTCAGCGCGACAGCCCCCAGGATGACTTGAATGACGGTTTTGTTGTTCTGGACAAACTCGAACATGACGATTGGCTAAGGCCACCCCTGTAAAAAAAAGGTGAACGCGTTGAACCGGTTCACCTTCTCTCGTGTATTTGGCGGAGCGGACGGGGCTCGAACCCGCGACCCCCGGCGTGACAGGCCGGTATTCTGACCAACTGAACTACCGCTCCGGACCTTGGTGGGCGTTGACGGAGTCGAACCGCCGACATTCTGCTTGTAAGGCAGACGCTCTACCAACTGAGCTAAACGCCCGTCTGCCCCGCCGCGGAACCGGTCAGACCGGCCCTGCGGCAGGGGCGCCGATTATAGCGCGTCTTTCAGTGCCTTGCCAGCACGGAACTTCGGAGAACGTGCAGCCGGGATCTTGATGGTTTCGCCGGTCTTCGGATTGCGGCCGCTACGCTCTGCGCGCTCGCCCACATAGAAGGTGCCGAAACCCACCAGAGTCACGGTATCGCCTTTTTTCAGGGCGTCGGTAACGGCAGCAACCATGCCGTCCAGAGCTTTCGCGGCAGCGGCTTTGGAAATGTCGGCTTCTGCCGCGATGGCGTCAATCAGTTCAGACTTGTTCACGTAAGTCCCCTTTCGTCGTTCTTCGGTCTACGTAATTCGGATAAAAACGCTTGCTTTATAGCAAGGCGGAAATCCTTGTGTCAAGCGGCTTCCACGGGTGTTTTGCTAATTCGCAAGCACATTTGGAAGCCGCGAAACCACAAGATATTCACAGCTTCGGTAAGGCCATGATTCTTAATGCTTCAAAACCGACACTCCGCCGGAAGCATCTTGCGCAGGAGGAATGTCCGCGGACTGTTCTTCTTGCGACAATTCTTCCGGCTGACGCTCCAGCGCCAGCGCCAGCACCTCATCGATCCATTTCACTGGATGGATTTCAAGCTTCTGCTTGATGTTGGACGGGATCTCCGCCAGGTCTTTCTCATTGCCCCTGGGAATCAGCACGTGGCGAATGCCGCCGCGATGCGCCGCCAACAACTTTTCCTTCAAACCGCCGATCGGCAGCACTTCGCCGCGCAGCGTGATCTCGCCGGTCATCGCCACATCGGCGCGCACCGGAATGCCGGTCAGCACCGACACGATGGCCGTGGTCATCGCGATGCCCGCGCTCGGGCCATCCTTGGGCGTCGCGCCTTCCGGCACGTGGATGTGCATGTCGCTCTTCTCGTAGAAGTCCGGCTTGATGCCCAGGCTTCTGGCCCTGCTGCGCACCACGCTCATCGCCGCGGTGATGGATTCCTGCATCACTTCGCCCAACTGGCCGGTGCGGACGATATTGCCCTTGCCCGGCAGCGTGACCGCCTCAATGGTCAGCAGCTCGCCGCCCACTTCGGTCCAGGCCAGGCCCGTCACCTGGCCGACGCGGTTTTCCTCTTCGGCCAGGCCGTAGTCGAAGCGCCGCACGCCCAGATACTTGTCCAGATTCTTGGCCGACACCGTCACTTTGCCCGTCTTGCCCGGCTTGAGCAAGGCGCCGGTCACCACTTTGCGGCAGATCTTGGCCACTTCGCGGTCCAGGCTGCGCACGCCGGCCTCGCGGGTGTAGTAGCGGACGATGTCGCGGATGGCGGACTCCTGCACCGCCAGCTCGCCCTCGCGCACACCGTTGGCCTCCATCTGCTTCGGCAGCAAATACTTCAGCGCGATGTTGACCTTCTCGTCTTCTGTGTAGCCGGAAAGACGGATGATTTCCATCCGATCAAGCAAGGCCGGCGGAATATTCAGCGAATTGGCGGTGGCGACGAACATCACGTCGGACAGGTCGTACTCAACCTCGGCGTAATGGTCGATGAAGGCGTGGTTCTGCTCGGGATCCAACACCTCCAGCAGGGCGGACGACGGATCGCCGCGGAAGTCCGCGCCCATCTTGTCCACCTCGTCCAGCAGGAACAGCGGGTTCTTGACGCCGACCTTGGACATGTTCTGCAGCACCTTGCCCGGCATCGAGCCGATATAGGTGCGGCGATGGCCGCGGATTTCCGACTCGTCGCGCACGCCGCCCAGCGCCATGCGCACGAACTTGCGGTTGGTGGCGCGGGCCAGCGACTGGCCCAGCGAGGTCTTGCCGACGCCCGGAGGGCCTACCAGGCACAGGATGGGCGCCTTCAGGCGATCGACGCGCTGCTGCACCGCCAGGTACTCCAGAATCCGTTCCTTGACCTTCTCCAGGCCGAAGTGGTCCTCGTCTAGCACAGCCTCGGCCGCGGCCACGTCCTTGCTGATCTTGGTCTTCTTCTTCCACGGCAGGTCAAGCAGGGTGTCGATGTAGTTGCGCACCACGGTGGCTTCCGCCGACATCGGCGACATCATCTTCAGCTTCTTCAGCTCGGCCAGGGTCTTGTCGCGGCCTTCCTTGCTCATGCCGGCAGCCTTGATGCGGCGCTCCAGCTCGTCGAGGTCGCTGACCTCGTCCATCTCGCCCAGCTCTTTCTGGATGGCCTTGACCTGCTCGTTCAGGTAGTACTCGCGCTGGCTCTTTTCCATCTGGCGCTTGACGCGGCCGCGGATGCGCTTTTCCACCTGCAGGATGTCGATCTCGCCTTCCAGCTGCGACATCAGATGCTCCAGACGTGTCTGGACATCGAACATCTCCAGCACTTCCTGCTTTTGCTCCAGCTTCAGCGGCAGGTGGGCGATGATACTGTCGGCCATGCGGCCGGCGCGGTCGATGCCGGCCAGCGAGTTCAGCACTTCCGGCGGGATCTTTTTGTTCAGCTTGACGTACTGCTCGAACTGGGCGAGCAGCGCGCGGCGCATCGCCTCGGTCTCGTTGGACTCTTCCAGCTCGCTGGACAGCGGGCTGAATTCGGCGACGAAGCAGCCGTCCTCCTCGCCCACTTCCTTGATGGTGGCGCGCTGGCGCCCTTCCACCAGCACCTTGACGGTGCCGTCCGGCAGCTTGAGCATCTGCAGCACAGCGGCGATGGTGCCCACGCCGTACAGATCTTCGGCGGAGGGTTCGTCCTTGGAAGCCGAGCGCTGGGCTACCAGCAGGATCTGCTTGCCTTCGTCCATCGCCAGCTCCAGCGCACGGATCGACTTGGCCCGTCCGACGAACAGCGGGATGACCATGTGCGGGAAGACCACCACGTCGCGCAGCGGCAACAGCGGCAGCGTGGTCTCTTCTCTGATTTCTGCGGGTTGGGACATATCACCTAACCTTAGCTTTGGGGAAACAATGCATGGAAAATGGGGTGCAAGGCCAGAATATCAACACCCCATACTAAAACAGATTACATGGACGACAAATAAAAAACCGCCCTGCCGGGCGGTTCAGTCATTCAGGCCAGGCTATCAGGCGGATTGTGCCACACCGCCCTCTTCGCGATAGATGAAAAGCGGCTTGTCGCCCTTCTCGATCACCTTCTCGTCCACCACGACTTTTTCCACGTCCTGCATGGACGGCAGATCGTACATGGTGTCGAGCAGCGCGCGCTCCAGGATGGAGCGCAGGCCGCGGGCGCCGGTCTTGCGGATCAGCGCCTGCTTGGCGATGACGCGCAGCGCCGACGGACGCACCTCCAGTTCCACCGACTCCATCGAGAACAGGCGCTGGTACTGCTTGATCAGCGCGTTCTTCGGCTGGGTGAGGATGGTGACCAGCGCCTCTTCGTCCAGTTCCTCCAGCGTGGCGACCACCGGCAGGCGGCCGATCAGCTCGGGAATCAGGCCGAAGCGGATGATGTCCTGCGGTTCGACATCCTTGAACAGCGTACTCAGGCTCTTGCCGTCGTCCTTGGAGGACACTTCGGCGCCGAAGCCGATGCCGCCCTTCTCGGAGCGTTGGCGAATGATCTTCTCCAGGCCGTCGAAAGCGCCGCCGCACACAAACAGGATATTGGTGGTATCCACCTGGATGAATTCCTGGTTCGGATGCTTGCGGCCGCCCTGCGGCGGCACCGATGCCACCGTGCCCTCGATCAGCTTCAGCAGCGCCTGCTGCACGCCCTCGCCCGATACGTCGCGGGTGATGGACGGGTTTTCCGACTTGCGCGAGATCTTGTCGATCTCATCGATGTAGACAATGCCGCGCTGGGCCTTTTCCACATCGTAGTCGCACTTCTGCAGCAGCTTCTGGATGATGTGCTCGACATCCTCGCCGACATACCCCGCCTCAGTCAGCGTGGTGGCGTCGGCGATGACGAAGGGCACGTCCAAGAGGCGCGCCAGCGACTGCGCCAGCAGGGTCTTGCCGGAGCCGGTGGGGCCGATCAGGAGAATATTGCTCTTGGCCAGCTCCACGTCGTCCTTGCCGCTCTTCTGGTACAGACGCTTGTAGTGGTTGTACACCGCAACCGACAGGGTTTTCTTGGCGAAATCCTGGCCGATGATGTACTGGTCCAGATCCGCGCGAATTTCCTGCGGCGTCGGCAGCGGGCGGTCGGCGGACGCGCCGCCCACCACTTCGCTGCTGCTACCCTTCTCCAGCTCTTCGCGGATGATGTCGTTGCACAGCTCGACGCATTCATTGCAAATGAATACCTGCGGGCCGGCGATCAGCCGCTGCACTTCGTGCTGGCTCTTTCCGCAGAAAGAGCAATAGAGAAGTTTCTCGTTGCTGTTTTTGTCAGCCATTAGCCAATTCCACTACTTACGCCGTGACATCCTTGCGGGAAGACAGCACTTTATCGATCAGGCCGTAGACACGGGCCTCTTCCGCCGACATGAAGTTATCACGCTCGGTATCCGCCTCCAGCTGCTCCATGGTCTTGCCGGAGTGCTTGGCCATCAGCTCGTTCATCTTGGCTTTCACCTTGACGAGTTCGCGGGCGTGGATTTCGATGTCGGTCACCTGGCCGGACAGGCCGCCGCCGTACAGCAGCGGCTGGTGAATCATCACCCGGCTGTTCTCCAGCGCGAAACGCTTGCCCTCGGCGCCTGCCGACAGCAGGAAGGCGCCCATGCTGGCCGCTTGGCCAATGCACAGGGTGGAAACGTCCGGCTTGATGAAGTTCATCGTATCGTAGATCGACATGCCGGCGGTGATGGAGCCGCCCGGCGAGTTGATGTAGAAATGGATGTCCTTGTCCGGATTTTCCGACTCCAGGAACAGCATCTGCGCGACAACCAGGTTGGCCGATTCGTCCGAGACGGGGCCGACCAGGAAGACGATGCGCTCCTTCAGCAGACGCGAATAGATGTCATAGGCGCGCTCGCCGCGACCGCTCTGCTCCACCACCATGGGCACCAGGCCCAACCCTTGCGGTTCCATCATCGATTTCATCGGCCACTCCTAGAGGTTGTTATCAGGCTTGGCTGCCCATCAGTTCGTCGAAGGACAGCGCCTTCTCTACTACATTGGCCTGAGACAGCACAAATTCAACCACGTTGTCTTCCAGCACCATCGAGGTCGGGCCTTCCAGGCGGTCGGCGCTCTCGTAGTACCAGGCCAGCACGTCTTCCGGCTCTTCGTAGCTGTCGGCGAATTCGACGATCATCGAGCGAACCTGTTCCGGCTTGGCTTCCAGCTTGTTGGCTTCCACCACTTCGGACAGGATCAGGCCCAGCTTGACGCGGCGTTCCGCTTGGGCGGTGAACAGCTCCGGCGGGAACGGCATGTCTTTGACGTTCATGCCGCGTTGCTGCATGTCGCGACGGGCCTGCTCGACCAGACGGCCGATTTCCAGGCCGACCAGCGCCTTCGGCAGTTCGATTTCGGTCACGTCGATCAGCGCCTGCATCACGTTTTCCTTGGTGCGGGCCTGCAGGCGGCGCTTCACTTCGCGCTCGACGTTCTTGCGGATTTCGCCGCGCATTTTTTCCACGTCGCCTTCGGCGATGCCCAGCATCTTGGCGAACTCTTCGTTCACTTCCGGCAGGATGGCTTCGGCCACGTTCTTCACCAGGATTTCGAACACGGCGGTTTTGCCGGCCACGTCCTTGCCGTGGTAATCAGCCGGGAAGCTCACTTCCACGCTCTTGATGTCGCCTTCTTTGGCGCCGACGATGCCGGCTTCGAATTCGGCCAGCATCTGGCCTTGGCCCAGCACGAAGGGGAAGTTCTCGGAGGAGCCGCCTTCGAAGGCCACGCCGTCGATGGCGCCCTTGAAGTCGATGATCACGCGGTCGCCGACGGCGGCTTCGCGCTCAACGCGGTTGTAGCGGGTGCGCTGCTTGCGCAGGATGTCGATGGTCTTCTCGATTTCGGCGTCGCCCACGGTGACGGCCGGCTTCTCGATTTCCTTGCCCGCCAGCTCGCCAACCTTCACTTCCGGGTACACTTCGAAAGTGGCGGCGAACTTGAAGTTTTCCTTGTCGTCGCCAGCGGCAACCGGCTCGAAGCGCGGGTAGCCGGCAACGCGCAGCTTCTGCTCGGTCACGGCCTTGTAGAAGCCTTGCTGAACCTGTTCACCCATAACTTCTTCACGCACCTGGGCGCCGTAGTTCATCTCCACGATCTTCAGCGGCGCCTTGCCCGGGCGGAAACCTTGAATCTTGGCGCTGCGGGCCACGCGCTTCAGGCGCTCGGTGATTTGCGAATCAATGGCGGCCATCGGCAGGGCGATGTCCATGCGGCGTTCAAGATTGCTCAGTGTTTCCAGCTGTACTTGCATGTTAAATCCTTCGAAGTGTGACAGGTTGTAGTCATCTGGGACGGTACGACGCCGGACGGCGCGCTCCCGCGGGCGGGAAAGCTGCCGCTCAGGCGCTGCGCGGAGTTACACCGCGCACCCAACGAAACGCACAGTATATCACGCACCTCGCGCTTGTCTGCCCCCGCGCGGGCCGCCCGACCCGCCAGCGGCGGGCGCCGCCAGCCCGCCCGGACCGGCCTTGGCGCCCAGGCGCCGCGCCGGCCTTTCGCTTGCCGTTTGATATTGCTGGACAATTTCGCCGCGCCGCTCCCGGCCCGGCCAGCCATCTGCTATGATTCCGCATCATGCGAATTGCCAGCCAAGACAAGAAAAATATCCGTTCAGAATGACACGCCCGACAGCCGACTCCCGCCCGAAACCCGATCCGCACCATGGTGACGCCATGAAAACACCGCTGCGCCCAGGCCTGATCGCCGCCTGGCTGCTCCTGCCCGGCCTTTGCGCCGCCGCCGGAGTCACCACCTTCAGCCCGCAAGGCGAAGTGAAGGAAGTCACCCAGGTACGCGCCACCTTCAACAGCAGCATGATCGCGCTGGGCAACAGCGCTGCGCCGGCGCCGTTCGCCTGGAGCTGCGGCTTGAAGGGCAAGGGCCACTGGGTGGACGACAAGACCTGGACGCTGGACGTGCGCGAAACGCCGCCGGCCAATACTGATTGCCGCTTCACCCCCAAGCCTGGCCTGAAGGACCTGCAGGGCAACGCCGTAGCATCGGGCCAAAGCTACCGCTTCTACACCGGCCAGCCCATCATCGCCGCAAGCTGGCCTTCGGATGGCCGCATCGAAGAAGACCAGGCCTTCGTGCTGCGCTTCAACGCCAGCGGCGTCAAGCCCGCGGCGCTGTATTGCCAGTCGTCCAGCCTGCCCGAGCGCATTCCGGTGCGAACGCTGGCCGCGGCCGACCGCGCCGCGCTGCTCAAACACCTGAAACTGGAAAAACAGGCCGCCAACGTGCTGACCGTGCGCTGCGACCAGCGCCTGGCGCCGGACAGCAAGCTGACGCTGGTGCACCTGCGCGGCGCCAGCGCGCCGGACAAGCAGCAATACCAGGTGCGGCCGGCCTTTGCCGCCAGCATGAGCTGCCAGCGCGAAAACGCCAAAGGCGCCTGCATTCCGTTCAAGCCGATCACGCTGAATTTCAGCTCGCCGGTGCCGGCCAAGCTGGCCCAGGCGATCCGGCTGTCCGGCGGCGGCGCCGAGCGCGCGCCGCAAGCGGAGCAGCGCAACAAGGGCGAGCCGGTGGACAACGTCAGCTTCGCACCGCCCTTCCCGCCGCTGGCAACCCTGACCCTCGCGCTGCCCAAGGACTTCCGCGACGAAGTGGGCCGGCAGCCGGTCAACGCCGGCCGCTTCCCGCTGTCGATCAAACTGGCCGACTACCCGCCGCTGGCCAAGTTCGCGGCCGCGCCGTTCGGCATCATCGAATCCGGCGCCGACGCCGCCCTGCCCATCACGCTGCGCAGCGTGGAGGGCGACCTCAACATCAAGTCGGTGCAACTGGGCGGGCAGGCGCTGCGCCTCAGCCGCGACGCCGACATGATGGCCTGGCTGGCCAAGGTGGAACGCTACCATGAGAGCAATCTGCCGGCCGGCAAGGACAAGACGGTGGAAAGCCGGCGCGTGTCGCTGCTGAACAAGAACCGCGACGCCGTGCCGCTCAAGCTGCCGGCCAAGCCCGACGGCAACGGCAAGTGGCCGTTCGAGGTGGTGGGCATCCCGCTGCCCAAGCCGGGCCTCTACGTGGTGGAGGTGTCGTCCCGGCTGCTGGGCAAATCGCTGCTGGCCGCCAACAAGCCGATGTACGTGCGCACCGCCGCGCTGGTCACCAACCTGGCGGTGCATCTGAAAAAATCCGGCGAAAACGCCGCGGTCTGGGTCACCACGCTGGACAAGGGCAAGCCGGTGCCCAATGCCCGCATCAACATCTACGACTGCAAGGGCAACGCGCTATGGAGCGGCACAACAAACGCCCAGGGCAGCGCGCTGGCCAAGAGCGCGCTGCCGGCCGGCGATTGCTCCGACGAAGAACTGTCCGGCCTGTTCGTCACCGCCCGCGCCAAGGACGCGCAGGGCAACGAAGACGTGTCCTTCGTCCGCTCCAGCTGGAACCGCGGCATAGAGTCCTGGCGCTTCCCCTTCCCGACCCAGGGCGGCGACGGCCCGGCCATCATCGCCCACAGCATCCTGGACCGCGCGCTGTTCCGCGCCGGCGAAACGGTGTCGATGAAGCACCTGCTGCGGGTGCAGGCCGGCAAGGGCCTGGCGCAGCTGAAACCCGGCCAGCTGCCGCAGCAGCTGCGCATCGTCCACGACGGCAGCGGCGACGAAGTCAGCCTGCCGCTGACCTGGCGCAAGGGCCGCTACGCCGAAAGCAGCTACGCGCTGCCCAAGGAGGCCAAGCTGGGCGAATACACGCTGTATCTGGAACGCAAGGGCACTCGCGGCCCGGCCGACCAAGGCAAGCCGTCCAGCCCGGAGCTGGACGGCTACTCGCTGCAAAGCGGCAGCTTCCGGGTGGAGGAATTCCGCCTGCCGGCGATGACCGGCCGCATCGCCACCGCCAAGAACGCCGGCATCGCCCCGGCGCAGGTGCCGCTCAATGTTTCGCTGTCCTGGGGCAACGGCGGACCGGCCAAAGGCTGGCCGGTGGAAGTCAGCGCCATGCTGGCCGACGGCTACCAGCGGCTGAAAGCCTACGACGACTTCAGCTTCTCGCCGCCGCAGCGCAGCCGCGAAAACAGCGAGGCCTCGCTGGACGGCAAGGTGGTGCTGGACAAAGCCGCCATCCAGCTGGACGGCAACGGCAACGGCAAGGCCATCGTCGACAAGCTGCCCAAGCTGGACCGCCGCTACGACCTGGTGACCGAAGCCGCCTACCGCGATCCCAACGGCGAAACCCAGACCCTCACCCGCCGCATCGCGCTGTGGCCGTCCGCCGTGCAGGTGGGCATCAGCGTGGACAGCTGGATCACCGCCGGCCGCGCCTTGCAGATGAAAGCCGTGGCGCTGGACACCGCCGGCAAGCCGCTGGCGGGCAAGGACATCAAGGTCACCCTGCGCGAGCATCGCTACCTGTCCAGCCGCAAACGGCTGGTGGGCGGCTTTTACGCCTGGGACCACAACGAGGAAACCGACGACAAGGGCAAGGTGTGCAGCGGCACCACCGACGGCCGCGGCCTGATCTACTGCGAGCTGAGTCTGAAAGACGCCGGCGACATGGAGCTGATCGCCGAAGCCAAAGATGAGCAAGGCAACGTCGCCCGCAGCTCGCAATCGGTATGGGTCAGCCAGCACGACGAGCTGTGGTTCGATGTCGACAACAACGACCGCATCGACGTGCTGCCGGAAAAAACCAGCTACGCGCCTGGGGAAACCGCCCGCTTCCAGGTGCGCATGCCCTTCCGCAAAGCCACCGCCTGGGTGGCGATAGAACGCGAAGGCATCCTGGAAACCCGCGTGGTGGAACTGGAAGGCAAGAACCCGTCGATCGAACTGAAGATCGCGCCGGACTGGACGCCGAATGTCTATGTTTCGGTGCTGGCCGTGCGCGGCCGCATCCGCGACGTGCCCTGGTATTCCTTCTTCACCTGGGGCTGGAAGAGCCCGTCGGAATGGTGGGACGCCTACTGGAACGAAGGCGGCGACTACGCGCCGCCGACCGCGATGGTGGACCTGTCGCGCCCGGCGTTCAAATACGGCATCGCCGAAATCCAGGTCGGCGACGCCGCCAAGCGCCTGAGCGTGGAAGTGACGCCGGCCAAAAAAACTTATGGCATCCGCGAAACCGCCGACGTCGCCATCAAGGTGAAGCTGCCCAACGGCAAGCCGGCGCCGGCCGGCACCGAAGTGGCTTTCGCCGCGGTGGACGAGGCGCTGCTGGAGCTGCAGCCCAATCACAGCTGGGAGCTGATGCAGGCGATGTACCAGCGGCACAGCTACGGCGTGGAAACCGCCACCGCCCAGCTGGAAGTCGTGGGCAAGCGCCACTACGGCCGCAAATCGCTGCCGCCGGGCGGCGGCGGCGGCAAGGCGCCGACCCGCGAGCTGCTGGATACCCTGCTTACCTGGCAGCCCCGGGTGACGCTGGACGCCAACGGCAGCGCCCGCGTCAAGGTGCCGATCAACGACGCCCTCACCCGCTTCCGCTTGGTGGCGGTGGCCGATCTCGGCAATGACCAGTTCGGCACCGGCGAAGCCGGCTTCAATGTGACGCAAGACCTGCAGCTGACGTCCGGCATCCCGCCGCTGGCGCGCGAAGGCGACCAGTTCCAGGCCGGCGTCACCGTGCGCAACGGCGGCGACAAGACGCTGAACATCAAGGTGCAAGCCGGCGCGCCGGGCCTGCCGGCGCTGCCCGCGCGCCAGCTCGCGCTGCCGGTGGGCGAATCGCGGCTGGTGAGCTGGCCGGTGACCGTGCCCAGCGACATCAAGGAGCTGAAGTGGACGTTCAGCGCCCAGCAAGTGGACGGCAAGGCCGCCGACAAGCTGGCGATCAGCCAGCGGATCGACCCGGCGGTGCCGGTGACGGTGGAACAGGCCACGCTGCAACGGGTATCGCCTGAGCTGTCCATCCCGGTGGCGCTGCCGCCGGGCGCGCTGCCTGGCCGCGGCGGCATCCGCGTCAGCCTGCAGGCCAAGCTCGGCAACAGCCTGCCCGGCGTGCGCCGCTGGTTCGAGGACTACCCCTACGCCTGCCTGGAGCAGCGCAGCTCGATCGCGCTCGGCCTGTCCGACCGCAAGCGCTGGGATCAGCTGATGAGCGAGCTGCCGCTGTATCTGGACGGCAACGGCCTCGCCGCCTACTTCCCGCTGGGCGAAGGCGCGCCGGACCGCGGCAGCGACGTGCTGACCAGCTATCTGCTGGCCGTCGCCGGCGAAGCCGGCATGGAAATCCCGGAAAGTCCGCGCGGCAAGATGCTGGACGGCCTGTCCGCCTTCGTCGAGGGCCGCCTCAAACGCGATCTGCCTATCAACCGCCAGGACGCCGACGCGCGCCGCCTGGCCGCGATGGACGCGCTGTCGCGCTACGGCCGCTTCCGCCCGGCCATGCTGGACGTGCTGGACCTCAATCCGCAGAAGATGAGCACTTCGATGCTGGCGGACTGGCTGTCGCTGCTGAACCGCGCGGCCGACATCCCGCAACGCGCCGCCCGCATCAGCGAAGCGTCCAACCTGCTGCGCGCCCGCCTGACCTACCAGGGCACCCGGATGGGTTTCAGCACCGAGTCCGGCGACAACGCCTGGTGGCTGATGGGCAACGGCGACGTCAACGCCGCCAAGCTGCTGCTGGCCGTCCGCAAGCTGCCCGACTGGCAGGCCGACATGCCGCGCCTGCTGACCGGCCTGCTCGCCCGCCAGCAACGCGGCCACTGGGACACCACCACCGCCAATATGTGGGGCTCGCTGGCGGTGGCGCAGTTCTCCCGGCAGTTTGAGAACGCGCCGGTGAGCGGCCAGACCCGCGCGCTGCTCGGCAAATCCAGCCTCAGCCTCGCCTGGCCGCAGGAAGGCGTCAAACAGCTGGGCCTGCTGCCGTGGCCGGCTGGCGGGGCCAGCCTGCAGCTCAAGCACGCCGGCTCCGGCGCGCCGTGGGCCACCATCCAGGCGGAAGCCGCCATCCCGCTGAAAACCGCGCGCTACGCCGGCTACAGCATCAAGAAGACGCTGACGCCGGTCAGCCAGAAGGTGGGCGGCCAGTACCAGCCCGGCGACGTGGTCAAGGTGACGCTGGAAATCCGCGCGCAGAACGACATGAGCTGGGTGGTGGTGGACGACCCGATCCCGGCCGGCGCGGCGATTCAGGGCAGCGGCCTGGGCCGCGACTCCGCCATCGACGCCAAGTCCGGCAACGGCGGCGACTACGCCGACTACATCGAGCGCCGCTTCGCCGGCTACCGCGCCTACTACAGCTACGTGCCACGCGGCGAGTTCAAGGTGGAATACACGATGCGTTTGAACAATCCCGGCGCCTTCAAGCTGCCACCCACCCGGGTGGAGGCGATGTACGCGCCGGAGGTGTTCGGCATGGCGCCGAACGGGGTGTTCCGGGTGATGGACGGACAATGACGCGAACGGTCCCTCTTCGCAATCGAAGAGGGGCCTGTTTCATTATGACGCCGATCCGGTCGCTATGCCGCGCGGTTCGCGTGGTAGAAAATCAGAGGCGAGGCCCAAGCCCTCCACTCTGCAAACCACTACCGCATCCGACATGGCCATGGACATCGAACAGATCAAAACCCTGCTGGCCAAACCCATCGCCAAACTGACCGCCGGCGGCTTTCGCCCCACTTATCAGGAAACGGAAAGTTGGCTGGGCAAGGTGTCACTATTTGCGCCTGGCGAAGCCATTCCGCTCGACGATGCGGGCAAGCCGATGCTGCCGCTAGCCCAGCTTTGCATTCCGGCTCTGCCTGTCATCTCGCCGCGGCTTGCCGATACCAGGCTTTTGACGGTATTCATTTCCGCCACGCTGCCAGAACCATTCGAAGCGATGGGGGCCAACTGGCTCGTCAGGGAATATGGGCATGGCGATTTGCTGATCCGCCAGGATTTCCTGCCTCAGGGCCCCAGCCTGAAAGCCTTTCCGCTGCAAGCGGAGCGCATCGACGAGGACTATCCGCTATGGGACAGCGGCGACATTCCCCTGGAGCTGGAGAGTGAGATCCTCCGCCAGGAAAGAGCCGGCAAGATCGCTGGCTATTACGATTTGACCTGCCACACCTATACACACAAAATTGGCGGTTATCCTTCTTATTACCAGTCGGGCGTGGGTCTTGGCGAAGGTTTTGAATTTGTTTTCCAGATTGCGTCCGACTCCAAAATCCATCTCAACATCATCGACAACGGCTGCCTGATGTTCTGGAAGCACAAAACCACTGGCCAATGGGCTCTCTACTACGATTTTTATTGAGGCACGCGCCTGACGCTCCGCCCCGCGAAACCACACCATGCCGCTGAACGACTCATCCCATCACATTGCACCGGCCAGGAAGCTCGCGCCGGCCCCCTCGGCTCGCCGCCGGCCAAAGCTGTCGCTCGTCCTGCTCGCCCTCCTCTCCGCCCCCGTCTGCGCGCAGCCCACCTTCAAGGAAGTGAAAGCCGCCTGGCAGCCGTCCGACGTGACGCTGCTGGACCGCCACGGCCAGGTGCTGCAGCGGCTGAGGGTGGACAAACAGGCGCGGCGGCAGGATTGGGTTGGCCTGGCCGACACCTCGCCCGCCTTCCGCCAGGCGCTGGTGCTGTCCGAGGACAAACGCTTCTACCAGCACAGCGGAGTGGACTGGTCCGGCGCGGCCGCGGCGGCCTGGGCCAACTTGTGGAACACCCGCACCCGCGGCGCGTCCACGCTGACCATGCAGCTGGCCGGCCTGCTGGACGATGATCTGAAAGCCGGCAAGGGCGGGCGCAGTCTATGGCAGAAGATGGGGCAGACCTGGTCCGCCGCCTGGCTGGAGCGGCACTGGAGCAAGGCGGAGATTCTGGAGGCCTATCTCAATCTGGTGGGGTTCCGCGGCGAATTGGTGGGGCTGTCCTCGTTGTCGTCCACATTATTCGGCAAATTGCCGGCGGGGCTGAATCTGGAAGAGTCGGCGATCGCGGTGGCTTTGATCCGCGCGCCCAATGCCGCGCCGGACAAGGTGGCGGGCCGCGCCTGCCGCATTTTGCAGGACATGGGCCGCAAGCCCGACTGCGGCGTCGTCGCCGTCCACACCGCGCAGGCGCTGGCCAAAAGCCGCGCCGCCAACCCGCTGGCCGAACAGGACGCGCCGCACTTCGCGCAAAAGCTGCTGCAAAGGCAAAAGCTGGCGGCCGGCAGCCGGGTGGCCACCACGCTGGACCTGCCGTTGCAGCGCTATGCCAGCGCCGCGCTGCGCCGCCATCTGGCCGCGCTGTCGCAACGCAATGTCCAGGACGGCGCGCTGGTGGTGCTGGACAACCAGAGCGGCGACATCCTGGCCTGGGTGGGTTCCAGCGGCCGCGGCCTGTCCAATGCCGCCCAGGTGGACGGCGTCACCTCGCTGCGCCAGGCCGGCTCCTCGCTCAAACCCTTTCTTTACCAGATGGCGCTGCAACAGCGCTACCTGACCGCCGCCTCGCTGCTGGACGACAGCCCGCTGGACCTGCAAACCGGCGCCGGACTCTATGCGCCGCAAAACTACTCGAAAGATTTCAAGGGCCTGGTGCCGGTACGCACCGCGCTGGCGTCGTCATTGAACATCCCGGCGGTGCGGACGATAGAAATGGTCACCCCCAACGCCTTCCGCGACCGGCTGGTCCAGCTGGGCTTCGCCAGCCTGACCGAAGACGGCGACTATTACGGCTACAGCCTGGCGCTGGGCGCGGCCGACATCCGCCTGCTGGATCTGGCCAACGCCTATCGCACGCTGGCCAACCAGGGCCTGGCCAGCCCGCCGCGCTGGACGCTGGCCGACGCCAAAGCGAAGCCGACTCGGCTGCTGGATGCGGCCAGCAGCTTCATCATCGCCGACATCCTGTCCGACCGCACCGCGCGCGCGCTCACCTTCGGGCTGGAAAGCGCGCTGTCCACCCGTTACTGGAGCGCGGTGAAGACCGGCACCAGCAAGGATATGCGCGACAACTGGGCGGTGGGCTTCTCGCGCCGCTACACGGTGGCGGCCTGGGTGGGCAACGCCGGCGGCGAGCCGATGTGGGACGTGTCCGGCATGCATGGCGCGGCGCCGATGTGGCAGACGGTGCTGGATCGCGCCCAGCAATCGGCGCCGCCATCGCAGCCTCCGGCGCCGCCGCCCGGTCTGGCACGCCAGCGCGTGCGTTACCAGGGCGATGTGGCCGCGCCGCGCACCGAGTGGTTCCTGGCCGGCACCCAGCGCGCGCTGATCGTGCCGCAAAAGGGCTCCGCCGCCGACCTGACGCCGGGCATCGCCGCGCCGGTGGACGGCAGCATCTTCGCGCTCGACCCGGACATTCCGCCGGCCAACCAGCGCATGGTGCTGCGCGCGCGCGGCGTCGCCAAGCCGCAGTGGTGGCTGGATGGCAAGAAGCTGGGCAATGGCGCGGAGCTGGCCTGGTTTCCCTGGCCGGGCCGGCATCGGCTGGAGTTGCGCGCCGGCGACGGCAAGAGCGTGGAGAAGGTGAAGTTCGAGGTGCGCGGCGCCGCGGCGAAGCCTAAGCCGCGCTGAAGAGCCGCGCATGCCGCCCTATGCCGGTTTGCGCCGCGCGAGCGATTGCATCAGCTGATCCGCCCGTTGCGCCGCGCCGGCCTTCTGCTGATCGGTCAGCGCCTGGTAGTCCTTGGTCTTCAGGAACCAGTCGGCGCTGAGCGCATCGCCTGAACGGCGCGCCACCTGGTTCCAGGCCGCGGCCTCCAGCGGCTGTTTTTCCAGCAGATAGCTCTCCGAAATCATCGCCGCCGCATGCATATTGCCCAGCGCGTAGGCCTGCTGCAGCGCCTCGCGCGCTTCGTCGCGGTAGCGGAAGCCAGCCTCGTAGCCGGGCTCGCCCGGATGGCCGTCCAGCTGGAACAGGTAGCGCTCGGCCAGATGCGTCAAGGCCTGCACGTTGCCTTGCTTCGCCAGCTCGCGCAGTTGCGCCAGCGACATCTGGTAATAGCGCGCCTCGATCTGGTAGCCAAGCTTGCGCAACTGCTGCTTGCGCTGGCGCTCGGCCGGCGTTTCCGGCGGCGGCGCCGCCTGGCCTTGGACAGCGGGATTGCCGCCCACCGCGAAGCTGAAGCCGTCAGCCGGCGCCGCGGCCGCCACCGCCCGTCCCGCCGCCGGGCCGGAAGTCGGTTGCGACGCATGCGTCGCCCCGGCCGCCGGCCCCTGCGCGCGGGGCCCCCATAGCCAGCCCGCCGCCACCGCCGTCCCAACGGCGGCGACGAGCAACAAGGGTGCGCCCCTCATGTCAGATCCGGTTCAGGCAAGTGTTGAGGCCGTTGGCGTAGCCGTAGCGCGAGTAGTAGTCGCGTTGCGACGGCGTGCCGTGCTCGGCGTAGTCGGCCGCGTCGCGGGCGGAGGCCACCGCGTTTTCGATGAAGCTTGGGTAGCGCAGATTGGTCTCGGCGTACTTGGCGAAGGTGCCGCCCACGCAGTCCGCCTGCAGCTCTTGCATCGGCGGCTGGCGGTTGATGCCGCGGGTGAACTGGATGGTGTGGCCCCATTCGTGCGCCAGGATGAACTTGGCCACGTAGTTGCCGTAGCTGCTTTCCTGCTGCTGCAGGAAGCCGACGCCGACGCTGATGGTGTACGGACCGCAAGCCATCGCGCTGGCCTGGCCTTCGCCGCAGGCCGACTGGTCGACATACACCGTCGGGCGGGAGTACGAGCCGAGCTGGCCGCGGATCTCATTGGCGCTGGACTGGATGTAGGCGTTGCTGACCGGCATGGCCAGCGCGCCGGCCGCCTGTCCCGCGATCGCCACTGCCAGGGCTGCCGCGTTGAAGATTTTCCTTGTCATGATCTCTTTCTCCTTGGGTTGTTACATCAGGGAGATTTGTTTATGCGATATAAATAAATCATTTTGAAAGAATTATTTTGCCTAAAAATTCAATTCAATATGCTCGTTATATGTCAATGTATTATTTACATCAAGATCAGACAATCTCTGCAGATACTGAATAAAAAAAGGGCGGCCCATTGCCGCCCCTTTTCCGTCAAGCCGATCCGGACTCAGGCCGCCTGCCCGGTCGCCGCCAGCACGATCTCGCGGATGCATACCCGCTGCGGCTGGCCATAGGCGTAGGCGATGGCCTCGGCCACGTCCTGCGCCTCCAGCACGCCGCCAATGCCCTGCTTCCACTCCTGGTAGCCTGCCTTGATCGCCTCGTCGGTGGTGTGGCCCAAAAGCTCGGTCTCCACCGCGCCCGGGGCAATGGTGATCACCCGCACGCCGCTGCCCGCCACCTCCTCGCGCAAATTCTCCGAAATGGCGTGCACGGCGAACTTGGTGCCGCAATAGGCCGCGTGGCTGGGAAAGGTTTTCCGCCCGGCGATCGAGCTGATGTTGATGATGCTGCCGCGGCCGCGCGCCTGCATGCCGGCCAGCACCGCGTGGATGCCGTTGAGCAGGCCCTTGACGTTGACGTCCAGCATCGCCTGCCATTCGTCCGGGTCCTGCCGCGCCAGCGCGCCCAGCAGCATCACGCCGGCGTTGTTGACGATGGCGTCGGCCGGACCGAAGCGGGCCTCCGCCTCGGCCACCGCCGCCAGCATCGCGGCGCGATCGGTCACGTCCACCTGCCGGCACAGGGTGTCCGGCAAATCCAGGGCCTGCAGGCGGTCGATGCGGCGCGCCAGCAACAGCAGCGGGTGGCCTTGCTGGGAAAACAGTTTGGCGGCGGCGGCGCCGATGCCGGAACTGGCGCCGGTGATCACGATCAGGGCTTTAGTCATAATTGGGCTCTCCATAGAAAAATACGATGTGTTTTTGATGGCTGGAGTATATTCATCGCAGTGCGGCTCTGAAAAATGATAAAAATCTCTACCTGGCATCGAAATTTTCTATGGATATCCGTCAACTAAAGGCCTTCATCGCGGTTTTCGAGGAACGCAGCATCACGCTGGCCGCCCAGCGGCTGTTCGTCACCCAGCCAACGCTGTCGGTCACCATCCGCCAATTGGAAGAGGCGCTGGGCGCGCAGCTGTTCGAACGGCTGCCGCGCGGCGTGGAGGTCAGCGAGGAAGCCCGGCTGCTGTATCCGCAGGCCAGGCGGCTGGTGGCCCAGGCCGAGGCGCTGGCGCGGATGTTCCGCCAGCCGCACGATTGCCTGCCGCTGACCCTGGGCGTGGACGCAGATGTCGGCCCCGGGCAGCTGGAAGCATTTCTCGCCATGGCCGCGCGGGCCTCGCCGGCCATTCTGCTCAGCGTGGAGGAAGGCTGCGTCGGCGACGCCAGGCTGGCGGCGGAGGACAGCCGCTGCGAGGACGAGCTGTTTGTCCCGCTATGGGAGGAAAGTTTTGTGCTGGCGGTTACGGCCAGACATGCGCTGGCGGAACGGCGGCAGGTGGAGATGAGCGAACTGGCCGGCGCCGACTGGGTCACCTGCCCGGCGCACGCGTCGCATCAGCGCCTGCTGGATCTGCATGGCGCGGTGGCGCCGGAACTGGCGCTGGCGGCACAGGCCGGCAGCCTGCGGCTGGCCGCGCGCATGGCGGCGGCGGGACTGGGCTTGGCATTGCTGCCGGCCTCACTGCTGGCGGGCGCGGACGGGCTTGCGCCCATTCCGCTGGCCGGCGCCACGTTGACGCGCCGCGTCGGCCTGTGCCACGCGGCGCAGGCGCAGGAGCTTCCCGCGCTACAGGCGCTGCTGGCTTGCCTGCCGGCCCAGGATCACAGCGGCAGCGGCGCGGACAAGCCGTAGTTGCCGATCAGCATCGCCGCGGTGAACAGCATCACCAGACCGATCACGCAATCCAGCACCTTCCAGCTGGATGGTTTCTGGAACAGCGGCGCCAGCTTGCCGGCGAACAGCCCGATGGCGCCGAACCACAGCACCGACGCGCACAGGCTGCCCAGCAGGAAGGACAGCGCGCCGTGCTCGCCGTACACCGAGGACACGCCGCCTATCAGCACCACGGTATCCAGCCAGACATAGGGATTGAGCAACGTAACCGCCAAAATGGTGCGGATGGCGCGCTTGCGGTCGCGCTCCACGCTGCCCTCCAGCGACATCGCGCCGGCGGAAAAGGCGGAGCGGAAGGATTTGAAGCCCAGCCACAGGATGAAAGCCGCGCCGCCCCAGGCGACCACGCCGACAAAACCGGGAATGCCGGCCACCACCTTGCCCATGCCCAGCACGCCGCTGGCGATCAGCAGAATGTCGGCCACGATGCAAATCAGGATGATGGGCACCACATGGCTGCGACCGATGCCCTGGCGCAGCACGTAAGCGTTCTGCGGGCCGATGCCCACGATCTGGCTGAAGGAAATGCCCAGTGCGGAAAGAAATACGCTGAAGTTGAACACAGTCTGCTCCAAAATTATTCTATTACAGACTACCTGCGCATTTTCATTCAGTAAAACTAATAAAAATCATGATACATAAGAATTATTAATATCTGCCGTCGCACCCTTGCGCAGCCAATTTCGGGTCCACGCCGGCAACTCGGCGGCGGCCAGCGGCGGCGAAATGCCGTAACCCTGGCCGTCATGGCAGCCTATCTCCAGCAAGCGGCTCCAGATGGCGCGGCTTTCCACCCCCTCCACCACCAGCTTGCGCCCGGTATAGTGGGCGAAGGACACCATGCTGCGGATGATGGCTTCGTTGCCCGGCATTTCCAGCAACAAGCGCACGAAACGCTGATCGATCTTGATGGTGTCGAATGGCAACTGCTGCAGATGCACCAGCGACGAGGCGCCGGTGCCGAAATCGTCCAGCGCGATCGACAGGCCCAGGTCGCGGCAGCGCTCCAGCTTGGAAGTGATCTGCTCCGCCTCCTGCTGGGTGACGCTTTCCAGCACCTCCAACTCCAGGAAGCCGGCCGGCAGCGGATTGGCCTCCAACAGCGCTTCCAGCGTGCGCAGGAAATCGTCGTGCTTGATGGTGGCGGCGGACAGGTTGACGCTCACCGGCATCGGCAGCCCCTGCTGGCGCCACTCGCAAGCCTGGCGCACCGCTTCGCGCAGCACCCACCAGTCCAGCTCGCGCATCTGATCGGTGTTTTCTATCGCTGGGAAGAACTCCCCCGGCGCGATCAGCTGGCCGTCGCGCGTCCAGCGCACCAACGCCTCGGCGCCTTCTATCCGGTGGTTTTGCAGATTGATCTTGGGCTGGTAGTAAAGCATCAGCTCGCCGCGCGCTATCGCCAGCGCGAAAGCGCTGCGCAGCGCGTGCAGCTTGTGGATTTCCTCATCCATCGCCGCGTCGTAATGGCGGAAATGGCCGCCGCCCTGGGCCTTGGCCCGGGTCAGCGCCAAGTCGGCGCGCCGCAACAACGCGGCGGCGTCGCAAGGGCCTGGGCTGCTCACCGCTGCGCCGACGCTGCAGCGCATTTCCACTGCCACCCCCATCGCGTCCACCGGCCGCGGCAGGCTCTGCAGCACGGCATCCGCCAGCGATTGCAGCTGATCGATCCGCTCCGAGCACGCGATGAAGCGCGACGCGCCCACCCTGCCGACGTAGCCGAACGGATAGATGGCCTGGCGCAGCCGCCGCGCCATCTCGCACAGCACCGCGTCGCCGCCGTCATAGCCCAGCCTGGCGTTGATGTCGTGGAAACCCTCCACCGCGATGGCCATCACCGCCACTTGCCCGTCGTTGAAGCGGGCTTGCAGCAGCCTGGCGATCAACTCCTGCATCTGGCTGCGGTTGGGCAGGCCGGTCAGCGCGTCGTGGCGGGCCAGGAAAGCCAGTTCGGTTTCGGCGCGGTGGCTGCGCTCCAGCGCGTCCAGCCGCTCCAGCGCGCGGCCTATCTCGCGCGCCATCACATCGAACAGCGCCAGTTTCGCTTGGTCGAAATAAGCGGTCTCGCGCGAATACAGCGACAAGGTGCCCACCACTTCGCCGCGGACCAGCAAAGGCGCCACCAGCAAGCTGTTGATGCCGTGGCGGCGCAATTCCGACTGCCAGGGCTGCAGCGAGGCGTCGCGCCTGGCGTGGTTCACCACCTGGACCACCCGGCTGCGGATGGCGCGGCCACTGGGGCCGAGTCCATATGGATTGTCGGGGTCGCCCGAGACATTCGGGGCATTGGTCAGCGGCGTCATGCCGCAATTGGACAGCGCCGCCACCTGGACATGGCGGCGGGTCGGATCCAGCATGCCGATCCAGGCCATGCCGAACTTGGCTTCGCGCACGCAGACGTCGCATACGGCCTGCAGCAAGGCGCGCCGGTCCGGGCTTTCCGCCAGCGCGAGACTGACGCCGCTGAGGGTGGCGTACAGGCTGGACATTGTCTGGAAGTGCCCGCGCCGCCGCGCGGCCTCGCCATGCAGGAAGCGCTGGTAGCCGTGGATTTTCAGCATCTGGTCCAGTAGGATGCGCTTGCGCAGCAGGCGGGAGAGCGCCTCTTGGCCGGCGGCGCCGGGCAAGGCCGCCAGGCTCGCCAGCAGGTGCGTCTGGCAACGCTCGTACAGGCCAAACAGCCAGCCCAGGCTCACGCCCAACTGGCAATACAGCTCGCCCTGCTCGGCCAGCTTGCGCGCGCCGCCTTCGTCCAGCGGGTCGCGCAGCAAAGCCTCCCACTCCCGCAGCAGGCGCGCCGCCAGGGCTTCCATCGCCTCGCCGTAGTGCCGCTGCAACGGCTCAGCCTCCTGCGGACTCTTCAGCAAATGCCAGTACAGCTCCTTGGCCAGCAGTTCGCTCCTCGCCAGACAGGCGTCGGCCTGAAGCGACAACGCGGCCAGGTGTTCGGTCCGGATCCCGATAAAGCGGCACATGCCTGCCAGGAGCGCCATATTATCCGTCTGCATCTTGTTTTCTGCGCCTGTCGTGGCCAGGGCGCGCTCCTGCCGGCACGCGCCCTCCTTGCTGTCTTGCCCGCCTGCCCGAAAGCAGGCGATTATTGTCGGCGCAAGCGCCTTGCGCCGAAGCCTGCCAAAATGCCACGGCGCTGGCTTTTAAGCAAGTCCACGGGCATTATTAACCAGATAATTATTTTTTAGCGGCATTGGAAAGCGTTTCGTGCTTGATCCCCGACAATTGCAGACTCTGGCCGCGGTGGCGGAAACCGGCGGCTTCGACAAGGCGGCGAAAAAGCTGTTTCTGACCCAGTCGGCCGTATCCCAGCGCATACGCCAGCTGGAAGAACAGCTTGGCCAACCGGTGCTGACCCGCACCTCGCCGGCCGAGCCCACCGAGGCCGGGCGACAGCTGTTGCAGCACCATCAGCAGCTGATGTTGATGGAAAACCAGCTGTTGAGGCAGCTGAGCCCGGCGCCGCGGCAGCGCGAATTCACCACGCTGGCGGTGGGCGTCAACGCCGACAGCCTGGCCACCTGGTATCTGCAGGCGGTGGCGCCTGCGCTGGAAGAAAACGACCTGCTGCTGGACATCGTGGTGGACGACCAGGACCACACTCACGAACTGATGCGCACCGGCCATGTGATAGGCTGCGTCAGCACCCGGCCGGTGCCGATCCAGAGCGGCATCCAGCACTATCTGGGCGCCATGCGCTACCGCTGCCTGGCCACGCCGGCCTTCGCCGAACGCCACTTTCCGGACGGCGTCAGCCATGCCGCGCTGGCGCGCGCGCCCAGCATCATCTTCAGCCGCAAGGACGCCGTGCACGGGCAATTCCTGCTGCAGGCCGCCGGCTACCAGGGCCATTTCCCCTGCATGACGGTGCCCACCGCCCAAGGCTTCGTCGAGCTGACCCGCCAGGGGCTGGCGTATTGCCTGCTGCCGGAGCTGATGCTGGACGACGACCTGGCCAGCGGACGGCTGGTGGACCTGTTTCCCGGCCAATGGCTGGACATCCCGCTTTACTGGCACCACTGGCGGGTGGAGTCGCGGCTGTCGCAGGCGTTGACCGAAGCGATGCTGGCCTATTGCGGCCGCCACTTGCGCCAGGACAAGGACGCCGCCCCCGCCGCCGGCGGAGAATGCCGCTGACAACGCTCGACAGGCGCCGGATTGACAAGGCAAGGGTCCTGGCGCATCATCCGTCGCCGACCTGGTTTTATGGAGGCAGCATGACCAGCAATCAACAAGCACCCAGCAAGGCACAATGGGCCGAACTGGAAACCGCCGCCCGGCAGGCGGCCAGCCAAGCCTACGCGCCATACAGCAAGTTTTCCGTCGGCGCCGCCATTCTCGACGGCGCCGGCAAGATCCACATCGGCTGCAATGTGGAAAACGCCTCATACAGCCTGGGCAACTGCGCGGAACGCACCGCGGTGTACTCGGCCCGCGTCAACCACGGCATGCGCGAGGTGGTGGCGGTCTGCATCTACACTCCCACCGCGACGCCCACCCCGCCCTGCGGCGCCTGCCGCCAGGTGCTGAATGAGTTCGGGCCGACGATGCGGGTACGCGCGATCTGCGACGGCGGCGACGTGATAGACGCCACGCTGGACGCGCTGCTGCCCGGAGCCTTTGGCCCTAAAAATCTGCAGGACGCCGCCGGCTGAAGCGCCGCCCCGTCCTTGCCCGCCACGCCAGCGGAAGCCTAGCGCTTCCGCTTTCTTTTTGTCCGCGCCGGCTCAAACCGCCTCGCGGCGGCGCACCAGCCCCAAGTCCTGCGCCGTCGGCAGCCAAGCGGCGGCCCGGGCGCGCAGCCAGGCCGCCTCTACGCCGGCTTGCTCGGCCGCCTCGGACAAAGCCTTTTCGCCGCCGCCCAGCCGCGCCATAGCCTGCAACAACTCGAATTGCCACGGCTCCAGCTCGTGCGCGCTCACTCGCCATTGCCGCCGCGCCAGCGCCAAGCGCCCTTCCGCCAATGCCGGCACCGCCAGTCGCTGTCCGCGCTGCAGCTCATGCCAGCAGGCCAGGAGCGGCAGACTGGTTTTCAGCAGCCGCACGCTGTCCGGCAGCGCCATGCCGGCCAACGGACTCTCCGCGCCCAGCAGGACCAGCCAGTCGTCGAATGGCGGCGGCGACGCGCCCTCCACGCCTTCCGCCCGGCCTATCTCGGCATGGGCCCGCTCCAGCCGCGCCAGCTCCACCGGCAGCCGGCACTCCGCCGCGTCCGGGTCTGGCTGGCTGGCCGCCAGAAAATCGGCGAAATCCGCGCCCAAGTCATGCAGCGACGGCGAGCGCGATGGCCGCGACGCGATGTAGCCGCGCGCCAGCAGGTCGAACAAGGGCTGGCCCAGCAAGACGAGCAGCATCGGATAGTCGGCGCGCAGGCACTCCAGCAGCCGCGCCCAATAGCCATGCTGATATACGCCGATGCGATCGCGCCGCTTGCCGCGCGGCGGCTCGGCCACCAGGTCTTCGCCCAGCCCGCAGCGGGACCGCGCCAGCGCCAGGCCCTGCTCCAGCGCGCCGCCGGCCGTCATCGCCGTCAGCAGCCACGTCTGGCTGTCAAGCAAGGCAGGCCGGCTCATGGCTTTCCTTTCCTCCCGGCAGCGCCTGCGGCGCGTATTCGGCCAGCAAGCGCCTGGCCTTGTCCAATTCTGCCAGCAGCTCCGGATACGGCGGAATGTCGGCATCCCACTCCAGCAGCGTGCTGACGCCGCCGCAAAGCCGCTGCGCCAAGAGGTAGAGCTGCCAGACGCGCTCCGGCACCGGATGGTCGTGGGTATCGATCAGGCAATCGCCGCAGTCGCTCGGCCCTGCCAGGTGGATTTGCACGATATGGTCGGCCGGCAGCTGGCGGATATAGTGCTCCGGATCGAAGCCGTGGTTGTAGCCGGAAACGTAGACGTTGTTGACGTCCAGCAGCAGGCCGCAGCCGCATGCCTCGGCCAGCCGGGACAAAAACGCCCATTCCGGCATCGTGGAGTGGGAAAACTGCAGATAGCTGCTGGGATTTTCCAGCACCAGCGGGCGGCCCAAAAAGTCCTGGACCTGCAGCACGCGGTCCCGCACATGGCGATAGCTTTCCTCGGTCAACGGCATCGGCAGCAGGTCGTGGGAATTGACCGACGCCACGCCGGTCCAGCACAGGTGGTCGGACAACCACGCCGGCCGCAACTCATCGGCCAGCCGGCGCAGTTGTTCCAGATAGCCCCGGTTCAGCGGGTCGCTGCCGCCTATCGACAGCGACACCCCATGCATGACGATGGGAACCTGCTGCCGCAGCTGGTCCAGCATGTGCCGGGCGTAGCCGCGGTGGCCGATGAAGTTCTCGCTGATGATCTCGAACCAGTCGACGCCGGCGCCGTGCTCGGCAAGGTGCTGGAAATGCACATTGCGCAAGCCGACGCCGAAGCCCAGGTTCGGCAAACCCAAACGGGGCAAGGTCACATCGCGCTCCTTTTCAGGTCGAGGGCGGCAGGGCCACCCGCAGCGGCGTAGGCGTCGGCGGATCGCCGGCAGGTTTGCCGCCGCTGGCGGCCATCACTTCGCGATAGGCTTGCCAGGCCTTGTCGTATACCGATTCGCCGACGGCGAAATCCAGCGTCTTCGGCAACGGCTCGCTGGCATGCATCGGTCCGACGAATTTGTACAGCAGCATCGTGCCCTGGCTAGGGAACAATTGCGACGCCGAAATCGGCACCGCGCAGCCGCCGAAGCTGGCGCACTTGTTGTCGCTTGGCGCGCTGAAGGCATCCGTGGGCGGGGTTGGCTCCGGCGGCATGCAGCACTGCGCGCCGGCGGCCGCGTTCAAATTCGGCGCGGCGCGGCGCATCGCCGAACAGGAGCCGCCGCCCTTGTCGCTCTGCACAAAGCCGCAGCCGCCTTCCGCCTTGCAGCTGTTGGAGCCGCGGCAGGTGTGGTAAACCTCGATCGCCGCGCAGGTTTCCCCGCTTGAGCCGTCCAGATTCATGCCCTGGCATGCGTGGTACAGCTTGCCGGCTTCGCGCTGCCCGACGCCCAGCGCCAGATTGGGCGCCTTGCCCAAAGCCGCCCAGCACAAGGAAACGCGGTCGCCCGAACCCACCATGGAAGGATATGGAAAAGTGGTCTGCTGCTTCTGCCAGTAGGTGTTCAACACCGTGGTGACGCCGGCGATGGCGCCCGCCGATACGAAGCTCAGCACCCGGAACATCGACGGGTCCTGCTTCAGCGTGTTCAGCGCGTCGGCCACTTGGCTCGGAGACGGGATGTTCTTCGGCGCGATGGCCGGGTCGTACGCCGGATTTTTCAGCATGTCCGCCGTCCAGCGATTGCCTTTGGCATGCCATTGCTCCCAGGTTTCCACCTGCCGCAGCAACGCGTACAGTTCGGCGAAACGCTCGTAGTGGGTCCAGGCGGCGCTGTCGCAGCGCGCGGCGGCATCGGCCGACGGCACCGGCTTGCCGGCGCCGTCGTAGGACGGATAGTCCACCTCCAGCGCCTTGCGGTCCTCGCGGTAGGGCTCCTTCACTTCTTGCAGCATGCCGCCGCGGCGATAGCGACTGAGGCTAGTCTGCGCGCCCTCGCCCTGATCGGTGATGGCCGCCATCATGTCGATGGCCTTGTTGAACGAGCGATCTTTGCCGCTGAAGTCTTCCGGGACGAACAGCGTCGACAGCTGCGGAAATTCCCGCATCGGGTGGCCGCCGCCCTGGGCATTGAACAAATCCTGCTGTACCGAATTCGCCCCTGCCGTCACCCCTGGCTGGTCTGCGCTGGTCAGGTAGTCCCACAGCGACTTGCCGCTGGCGTATTCGATGCTGACATATTGGGCCAAGCACTCGTACATCCAGCCTATGGTGCCGAACAGCGGCAGGTTCTGCACCCCCATGTCCGGCTTCCAGCCGGCGAAAGGCACTTTCGGGAAATACTTGGCCTGCACCGGCGGCGGCTGCCTGGCCAGCTCGGCCCGCGCCGCGCCTTCCGGCTGCTCGATAGCGCGGAACAATTCGATCTGGTTTTCGTTCAAGGCCTCCAGATTGACCCGCACCTTGTTGTAGGTGCTGGTATCGCGCAGGTCGATGATATGCGGCAGCATCGACTGCTGCGGCCCGTAGCAGATCCAGCCCAGCCGCTGGTCCACCAGTCCCGGCGGCGTGAAGTCGGGCTGCACGCCCATCGCCGTGGCCAGGTTGGCCGCCATCTGCAGATGCAGCATTTCCTGGATGAACACGCTGAAAATGACATTGAACGCGCGCTCGTTGCTGTTGCGCGGCTGGCTGACGGGCGCGGAGCCCGGCCATTGGCGGCCGCGATAATAATCCAGGTTCTTGCTGTTGATCTGGTGGGTGCCCTGAATGGAGTACATGGTGGTCATGTACAGCGGGATGGTGAACAACTCCACGCTGACCGCAGCCTGAATGATGGCGCGGGCCGCCGACTTGTCGCTTTCCAACTCGTTCAGGCTGCGATCGGTGATTCGATTCAAACTGGCGCCGAGAACAGGAATTTCCATCTCATCCTCCTAAAAAGCGCGCGAGGCGCAAGGCTGGGGTGCTGCCTTATAACCTTAGGAGTCCGGATGCACGGAGAAAGCGCATATGAGCGGGACTAAGAAATAGTACTTATGAGCGGCCGTGAAAAACCCGCCGGCAAACCGGCGGGTTTCAGAGGCTTCGCGGCGGCAAACTGCCTCAGCGGCCTGCCAGGATCGCCTGCGCGACCGCCTCGGCGATCTTGATGCCGTCCACGCCGGCCGACAAGATGCCGCCGGCGTAACCGGCGCCCTCGCCCGCCGGGAACAGGCCTTTGATGTTCAGGCTCTGCAGGTCTTCGCCGCGGGTGATGCGCAGCGGCGAGCTGGTGCGGGTTTCTAGTCCGGTCAGCACCGCGTCGTTGAGGTCGTAGCCGCGGATCTGGCGCGCGAAATGCGGAATCGCCTCGCGCATCGCCTCCACGCAGAAGTCCGGCAGGATGCGCGCGAGGTCGGTCATGGTCACGCCCGGCTTGTACGACGGCTCCACCTCGCCCAGCTTGGTGGACGCCTTGCCGGCCATGAAGTCGCCCAGCAATTGCGCCGGGGCGAAGTAGTCGCCGCCGCCCAGCTCATACGCCTTGCTTTCCAGTTCGCGCTGGAAATCCAGGCCCGCCAGCGGGCCGCCCGGGTAGTCCACCTCCGGCGAAATGCTGACCACGAAGCCGGAGTTGGCGTTGCGCTCGTTGCGCGAGTACTGGCTCATGCCGTTGGTGACCACGCGCTTCTCTTCCGAAGTGGCCGCCACCACGGTGCCGCCCGGGCACATGCAGAAGCTGTAGACCGCTCGTCCATTGCTGGCGTGGTGCACCAACTTGTAGTCCGCCGCGCCCAGAATCGGGTGGCCGGCGTACTTGCCCCAGCGCGCCGCGTCGATCAGCGATTGCGGATGCTCGATGCGCACGCCGATGGAGAACGGCTTGGCTTCCATATAAACGCCGCGCTGTTCCAGCATCTGGAAAGTGTCGCGCGCGCTGTGGCCCAGCGCCAGCACCACGTGATCGCTGAAAATCTCGCCGCCGTCGGCCAACTTCACGCCGCGCACGCGGTCGCCATCCAGGATCAGATCGTCCACCCGCTGCTCAAAGCGGATCTCGCCGCCCAGCGCGATGATTTCGGCACGCATATTCTCCACCATGGAAACCAGACGGAAGGTGCCGATGTGCGGGCGGGCCAAGTAGAGGATTTCCTCCGGCGCGCCGGCCTTGACGAATTCGGTCAGCACCTTGCGGCCCAGATGGCGGGGGTCTTTGATCTGGCTGTACAGCTTGCCGTCGGAGAAGGTGCCGGCGCCGCCTTCGCCGTATTGCACGTTGGATTCGGTATTGAGTTCGCTCTTGCGCCACAGGCCCCAGGTGTCCTTGGTGCGCTGACGCACTTCCTTGCCGCGCTCCAGCACAATGGGCTTGAAGCCCATCTGGGCCAGGATCAGCGCGGCGAAAATGCCGCAGGGACCGAAGCCGACCACCAGCGGGCGCTGTTTCAGCTCGGCCGGCGCCTGGCCGGCATAGTAGTAATCGGTGTCCGGGGTGGGCATCACCCGGCGGTCGCCCTTGAAGCGGGAGAACAGTTTGTCTTCATCGACCGCATCGACGTCGATGATGTAAACCAGGCTCATCACGCCCTTGCGCGCGTCGTAGCTGCGCTTGAACACGGTAAAGCCGCGAACGTCACCGGCCGCGATCTTCAAAAAGCCGGCAACGGCAGCCGCCAACTCCTCCGGGGAGTGATCCAGCGGCAGTTTCAGTTCGGAAATACGCAACATAAAAAATCCAGTACCAGGTTGGTGTCTATTCAACGAGGCGCCATTGTAACGGCAAACCGCCCAGCGAGCACGGCCATGGCCCAGCCTGCGATTGCAATTCACCCGCGCCTTGGCTATAGCGTACTGTGGCTCCATGTGGGCCGCGGCGCCGCATGCCTTGCGCCTGCGGCATCCCCGTTTGCCGCCGGCGCGGTGACGTGGCCATCCAAGCCGCACGGCTCCAGACAGTGCCGGCTGGACATCAAGTTGCAAGTGATCGGACCGCTGCGATTTTGCCGCGCCCGCCGCGGCGGCAACAAGGCGACATCGCCATGCGCGCGGCCTTTGCCAGAAAGGTCAAGGCGAGCGGGAAGTTTTGCACCAAGGAGAACCTCATGGATCTGGACATGCTCACCCAGCCGGTGGTGCGGCTGGCGATAGAAGCGTTGCAGCAAGGCAACGAAATCATTTGGCTGGAGCAATTCGTCCCCGACGCGACCCTAACCGACGACGGCCTGCCCGCCAACTTCCACAAATTCAGCGAACATGCCATGGGCCACGAGCGCTTCACCCGCATCGACCGCGTGGAAAACCAGGGGCTGGACATCTACGGCGCCTTCCACAGCGACCGCTGGGGCGACTTCGACGCCTGTTTCAAGTTCCGCCTCGACGCCAACGGCAAGATCTGTCAATTGGACATAGGCCAGGCAGCCTGACCTCTCTCCCTCGGCGGACTCCCGCGCAATGCCCGCTATAATGCAGAGCGCGCGCTTGCAACCGGACGCTTCCGCCGAGGAGAGGCAATGCACCAGATACTGATCGTGGATGACGATGCCGTATCTCAGCAATTCCTGCTGATGGTGTTGCGCCGGCTCGGCCATGACAATATCGCGGTAGCCAACGACGGCATAGACGCGCTGATCCAGCTGGACGCCGGCGACCGGTTGTTCGACGTGATTTTCTGCGACCTGGACATGCCGCGGATGGACGGCATCGAATTCGTCCGCCATCTGGGCGAGCGCGGCTATCAAGGCAAGCTGCTGATTTCCAGCGGCTTCGACGAGCGCGTGCTCGAATCGGTAGCCGAACTCGCGCGCCTGTACGACCTGTGGCTGGCCGGCCTGCTGCCCAAACCCATCAACCACCAGCACCTGCAGGCGCTACTGAGCCAGCCGCCGCCTAGCATCCGCCGACCCGGCAATATCAGCCACCCCTCGGAAGACGATTTGCGCACCGGCATCGAAAAAGGCGAGTTCCGCCCCTTTTTCCAGCCGCAAGTGGAAATGGCGTCGGGAGTGGTCCGCTCAGTCGAAGTGCTGGCGCGCTGGCAGCACCCCCGTCTCGGGCTCACCAGCCCGCTCCAGTTCATCGAACTAGCGGAGACTTCCGGCCTGATCACGGATCTCACCAAGCGCCTGCTGGACGATGCCGCGCAGATCGTGGCCAAGCTGCCGCCAGATCCGCCGCTCCACATGTCGATCAACCTGTCGATGGCCTCGCTGAGCGAAACCAGCTTGGTCGCCGAATTCGAGGCCATCTTGCGCAACAATGGCTTTCCCATGTCGCGGCTGACGGTGGAAGTCACCGAAAGCGGCCTGATGGCCAATCCAACCCGGGCGCTGGAAGTGCTGTCGCGCCTGCGGCTGAAGGGCGCCGGACTGTCGATAGACGATTTCGGCACCGGATTCGCCAGCATGGACCGTCTGTCCCGCATCCCGTTCACCGAGCTGAAAATAGACAAAGGCTTCGTCATCGACGCGCTGCAGAACCCCACCAATATGTCCATCCTGCGCGCCAGCGCCGAACTGGGGCGCCAGCTAGGCCTGAAGGTGGTGGCCGAGGGCGTCGCCTCTTTCGCCGAATGGCAACTATGCCGAGACCTGGACGTGGAAATGGTGCAGGGCTCGTACATTTCCCCGCCGGTCGATGCGGAAAGCTTTCGCCGCTGGCTGTTGAAGCACCAGGGAAGCTTCCCGCTGCCGCCGGCCGCCGATGCCGGCCCCGCTTAATCCCCATCATCAAGGAGCCTTACCATGCGTACGCTGCGCGTTCTCCTGATATCGATCCCGCTCCTGTTTTCCGCCGCGCCGCGCGCTCAAGGCGAAGCCATGCTGGAGAAGCCCGCCGGCAAAGTGGTGCTGACCATCAGCGGCCAGATCAGCAACAAAAACCACGACAATGACGCGGTGTTCGACATGTCCATGCTCGGCAAGCTGCCGCAACACACCATCGCCACCCATACGCCATGGCTGCCCGGCGTCAGCCGCTTCACCGGCCCCTACCTGGAGGACGTGCTCGCCTTGGTCGGCGCCAGGGGCAAGATGCTGAAGGCCATTGCCTTGAACGACTACAAGACCGACATTCCACTGGAAGACGCCTCCCGCTTCAATATCGTGCTGGCCTTGCTGTTGAACGGCAAACCGATGCCGGTGCGCGACAAAGGCCCGCTATTCATCGTCTATCCCTACGACAGCCAGCCGGAGCTGCGCTCGGAGCTCTATTACAGCCGCTCGGCCTGGCAACTGAAAACCCTGCAGGTGGAGTAAGGCATGTCCGTCCTCAAACGGCAGCGCCTGGATTGGCGGATGCTGATCGCGATCGGCGCCACCTTGATCTGCGTGTTCATCGGCGTCGCCTATATCCAGTTCCGTCAATCTGAGATGCTGGCCGGCGCGCTGCGCGACCAGAACGACAACGTCACCTGGGCGTATTTCCAGCTGGAAACCGAAGGACTGCGCCTGCAAGCGGCGCTGCAAAAGGCGCAGCGCCGCCGCGTCGATCCCGAGGAGCTGCAGCAGCGCTATGACATTTTCGTCAGCCGCGTCGGCATCATCCGCAGCGGCCTGTATCAAAGCCTGCTGCAGGACCAGCCTGAGTATCGGACAATGCAGCCGCGGCTGGACCGCTTCATCCGCCAGGGCGACGCCCTGCTCTCCCGCCCCGGCGCGCTCCAGGATCCGGCGGCGCTGGAAAGGCTGGCCAGCCAGTTGGCCAGCCTCGCCGACGGCCTGCATGACATGTCGCTTAGCGCCAACCAGGCCATGGCCGAACGCTCCGACCTGCGCAACCGGGCGATGGAGCAGCACATCGCCATCGGCAACTGGCTGATGGGCTTCGAATGGGCGCTGGCGCTGGGCTTCGGCTTCACCGTCATCCGCCAGTTGCGCCAATTGGAGAAGCGCCGCCAGACGCTGGAAATCCTCACCGCGCGGCTGGAGGAGGCGCGCAAGCAAGCCGAAGCCGGCAGCTTGGCCAAGAGCGTCTTCCTCGCCAATATGAGCCATGAAATCCGCACCCCGCTCAACGGCGTGCTGGGCATGCTGTCGCTGCTGGCCAGCGAAGCCCCCAGCCCGGTCCAGGCCGGCTATATCCGCACCGCGGAAGAGTCCGCCAAACACCTGCTGTTGCTGCTCAACGATGTGCTGGACGCCAGCAAGCTGGAATCCGGCAAGCTGGAGCTGGCGCCGGTCACCTGCAATCTCAGCTACCTGCTGCGGCAGCTCGCCAAACTGATGAGCGCGCAGGCCCAGGCCAAGGGCCTGATGCTGAGCCTGGACATGGCGACCGCGATTCCGGAATGGGTGGAGGTCGATCCCACCCGGCTGCGGCAGATCCTCCTCAATTTGCTGAGCAACGCCGTCAAGTTCACCGAGCGCGGCGGCGTCGCCATCCACGCCTCCTGCACACCTGGCGCGCGCGCGGACCAGTGCAATCTGCAGCTGATCGTCACCGACACTGGCGTAGGCATGAGCAAGGAAACGCTGTCCCGACTGTTCAGGCGTTTTTCACAAGGGGATAGCTCCACCGCGCGCCAGTATGGCGGCAGCGGCCTGGGCTTGGAGATCTCCCAGAGCCTGGCCGCGCTGATGGGCGGCGAGATTTCGGTCACCAGCGTCCTGGGGCAAGGCAGCTGCTTCCAGCTGAGCCTGCCCTTGAAAATCATCCAGGCGCCGCAGTTGCCTGAAGAGGCGGCCAGCCCGCCGCTCCGGCTGGATGATGGCTCGCCCCGCCGCGTGCTGGTGGTGGATGACAACGAGGTCAATCGCAAATACATCCAGGCGATGCTGGAGCGGATGAACCAGCAGCCGACGATGGCGGGCACGGGTCCGGAAGCGCTGGAAATCGCAAGAAAGCAGCCGTTCGACCTGGTGTTGATGGATTTGCACATGCCGGGCATGGACGGCATCGAGACCAGCCGGCGCCTGCGCGAGGAGGCGCTGACGCCGCGAATGGCCATCGTGGCGCTGACTGCCGATGCCTTCCCCGAAACGCGGCAAACGACGCTGCGCCAAGGGCTGGACGGCTTTCTGGCCAAACCTGTCGATGGCGATCAACTGCTGGCGGCGTTGCGGCGGCATTTGCCGCCGGCCGCGCCAGTCGCTGCGCTCGACGATGCGCCCGAGCTCGACGAAAAAACCATCGCCGGCTTCATCGAATTGCTGTCGCCCGCCAAATACCGCGAACTGGCCACCCAGTTTTTCTCCAACCACGAATCCACGCTGCGGCTGCTGGAAGCCAACCGGCAAGCACCCGACCGCGACCAGTTGTTCCATCTGGCCCACAGCCTGAAGGGCGGCGCCCTGACCCTGGGATTCTCCGGCCTAGCCCGGCGCTGCCAGGAACTGGAGCAGGAAGCCCAGCAGGACGTCTGCGCGCCAGAGCAGATCATCGGCCAGTTGGCGGCGCAATTCCGCGCCACGCGGGAGGCCTGCGTGCGGCAAGGCTATCTCGCCTGCGCCGCCGGCTAACAAGGCCTCAGGCGACGCGCGCCAACCGGCCGCCGTCAGCCTCGGGAACCTCGAACCGTTTCCAGTCGACGATCATCACCTGGCTGAGGCCGCAGTCCAGCGCCAGCTGGGCTTCGATCTCTTCCAATACCTGGTGGCAATGGATGACGCCATTGATGGCGACCTCGGCCCGACGCATCACGCTGTCGTCGGCGGTGACAAACCAGATGCAGTATCGGCTCATCGGCTACCCTCCCGCAAAGTGCCGCAAAACACAGGCTCAGGAATGTAAATATCGGTCCAATTGCCGCCAGACTGCAAGTTTTGCCTCGAAGGCCAGGGTATGCGCGGGGCTGGACGAAGGCAAGGCGAGCCAAGCCTCCTTGCGGCCGGCCAGTTGCGGCGCGGCTTTGGCGGCGGTCGCGCCATTGAAGGCCACCGCCCGAAGGCCGGGAAGGCTATCCAGCAAGCGGCTCAGATCGTTGCGGCGGACGTCGCGCAGATCGGCATCCAGGCTGCCCTTGCGGCTTGCCTCGGCCACCACGTCCCACAAGCCTATGCCTGCCCCCTGCAACGCCGACAACTTGTCCGGGTAAGGCAGCGCGTGCAACTCCCGCCCCAGCAGCGCGCCCAACAGCCGCCAGAACTGGTTGCGCGGATGCGCGTAATACTGGCTGGCAGCCAGCGAAGCGTCGCCCGGCAGCGAGCCCAGTATCAACACGCGGGTATTGGCGTCGACCACGGGAGGGAAGCAGCGTTTCTGTTCCACTGCGCTCAGCGGAGTATCCATGCTCAGAATAGCTGGCCCTGGTGGCTGGCCAGCCAGGACCGGACCGGCCCGAAGGTTTTGCGGTGTTCCGCCAGCACGCCATGGCGCTCGATGGCGGCCAGATGCTCGGCGGTGGGATACCCCTTGTGGCGCGCGAAACCGTACTGCGGGTGCCGCGCGTCCAGCGCCACCAGCTCGGCGTCGCGGGCGGTTTTGGCCAGAATCGAGGCGGCGGAGATCGCCGCCACCTTGGCATCGCCCTTGACGATGGCCTCGCCCGGCACCGGCAGATGCTTGGGCACGCGGTTGCCGTCTATCTGCGCCAGGTCCGGGCGCGTCGACAAGCCTTCCACCGCGCGGGTCATCGCCAGCATGGTGGCATGCAGGATGTTGAGCTTGTCGATCTCTTCGACGCTGGCGCTGGCGATGCACCAGGCCAGCGCGTCGCGCTTGATCCAGGCGGCCAATGCGTCGCGCTTCGCCTCGCTCAGCACCTTGGAGTCGGCCAGCCCGGCGATGGGCTTGGCCGGATCCAGGATGACCGCGGCGGCGAACACCGCGCCGGCCAGCGGCCCGCGGCCGGCCTCGTCGACGCCACAAATCAATGGCATCGCGCCACCTCCAGCACCGCGCGCGCGGCGCGGGTGGCGGTGTCCTGACGCAAGGCCAGATGCAGCTCGGTGAACGCCTTTTCCATATCCGCGCGCGCCGCGGAGTCGGTGTACAGCCGTTGCATCTCTTCGGCCAGCTTCTGCGGGGTAGCCTGGCCTTGCAGCAGCTCCGGCACCACGAAGCGCCCGCACAGGATATTGGGCAGGCCGACATAAGGCAGCTTGATCTTGCGCTTGACCAGGCGGTAAGTGAACGCCGACAGCTTGTAGCTGATCACCATCGGTCGCTTGGTCAGCGCCACCTCCAGCGTGGCGGTGCCGCTGGTCACCAACACCACGTCGCTGGCGATGGTGGCCATCTGCGCGTGGCCGAACAGCTTGCGGATCGGCAGATCGCGCGCCTTGTAGCGGTACAGCATCTGCTCGAACAGGTCCAGCGTGGCGCGGGTGGCCAGCGGCACCAGGAACTGGGCGTCCGGATACTGGCGCAGCAGCAGGCGGGCGGTGTCCAAGTATACCGGCACCATGTATTCCAGCTCGCTCTTGCGGCTGCCGGGCATCAGCGTGAACACCGGCACCTGCAGCGGCACGCCCAACTGCTCACGCATCGCGTCCTTGTCGGGATCAAGCGGGATTTCGCTGGCCAGCGGGTGGCCGACATAGGTCACCGGCACGCCGGCCTGGCGGTACAGCGGCGGCTCCATCGGAAACAGGCACAGCACGTGGTTCACCGACTTGCCTATCTTCTGCACCCGCTCCGGCCGCCAGGCCCATACTGACGGGCTGACGTAATGCACGGTGGGAATGCCGCCCTTCTTCAACGCGCCTTCCAGCGCCAGGTTGAAATCGGGGGCGTCCACGCCGATGAACACATCCGGCCTTTCCGCCAACAGGCGGTCGCGCAGCTGGCGGCGGATGCGCAGCAACTCCGGCAGGCTTTTGATCACCTCGGAATAGCCCCGCACCGCCAGCTTTTCCTGCGGCACCATGCTGTGAAAGCCGCGGGCTTCCATTCTGGGGCCGCCGATGCCGGCGAATTCGATATCGCTGCGATGGGCGCGCAACGCATCCATCAGATGGGCGGCAAGAAGGTCGCCAGAGGCCTCGCCGGCCACCATGGCGACCTTCAAGGCCCCCTTGCGCTTGAACAAGTGATCGCTCATAGGGCTTAGCGGATGATGCCTCGCGCCGATTGTCCGAAGAAGCGGGTGAACGCCTCCAGCTCGACGTGCCCTTCGGCCGCCTCGGCCAGGATCGCTGCCTTGGCTTCATCGTAGCTCAAGCCCTGGCGGTACAGCGTCTTGTAGGCGCTGCGCACGCGGCGGATCTGCTCCGGCGTGAAGCCTCGGCGCTTCATGCCCTCGGCATTGATGCCGGAAGGCACCGCGCGGTTGCCATGCGCCGTCACGTACGCAGGAATATCCTGCGCCACGGCGCTGGCGAAAGCAGTCATCGCATGCTCGCCGACAATGACGAACTGGTGCACGCTGGTGAAACCGCCCAGGAACACCCAGTCGCCGAGATGCACATGGCCGGCCAGCGTCGCATTATTGGCCAGGATAATGTGGTTGCCGACCTGGCAATCGTGCGCGATGTGCACGTAGGCCATGATCCAATTATCGCTGCCGATGCGGGTGATTCCGCCATCCTGCACCGTGCCGGTGTTGAAGGTGCAGAATTCGCGGATGGTATTGTTGTCGCCGATTTCCAGACGCGTCGGCTCGCCCGCGTATTTCAAATCCTGCGGGATAGCGCCCAGCGAGCAGAACTGGAACACGCGGTTGTTCTTGCCGATGCTGGTGTGGCCCTCGATCACCACGTGCGGGCCGATCCAGCTGCCGGCGCCGATGCTGACATTCGGGCCGATGATAGAGTAAGCGCCGATTTCGACATCGTCGGCGATCTGCGCCTTGGGATCGACAATGGCGGTCGGATGAATAGTCATGCTCACACCTCGCGACGGGCGCACATGATTTCGGCCTCGCAAGCCACCTGGCCGTCCACCAGCGCGCGCGCGGCGTACTTGCCGATGCCGCGCTTGACGGTCATCTGCGTCACTTCGAACACCAGTTGGTCGCCCGGCACCACCTGGCGCTTGAAGCGGGCATTGTCGATGCCGACGAAGAAGTACAACTCATTCTCCGAGCGCTCGCCCTGGCTCTTGATCGCCAGGATGCCGGCGGCCTGCGCCAGCGCCTCGATGATCAGCACGCCCGGCATCACCGGATATTGTTCGAAATGGCCGACGAAGAACGGCTCGTTGATGGTGACGTTCTTCAGCGCCTTGATGCGCACGTTGGCTTCCAGCTCGGTGACGCGGTCAACCAGCAGGAACGGGTAACGATGCGGCAGGCAGCGCATGATCTCGCGGACATCGATCGAGACAGCGTGTTCACTCATGAGGTTCTTCCTTCGATTTTTTCAGTGTTTCCAGTTCCCGCTCAAGCTGCTTGACGCGCTTGGCGAAATCATCCAGATGACGCACGTGGACGGCGTTGGACAGCCAGTCCTTCATGCTTTGCAAAGGGTAGGACGAGGCGTAATTGCCCGCTTCCTTGATCGACTTCGACACCAGGGTGCCGCCGCCGATATGGGTGCGGTCGGCCACTTCGATATGGCCGACGAACATCGCCGCGCCGCCGACGGTGCAGCGCGCGCCGATCTTGGCGCTGCCGGCGATGCCGACGCAGCCCGCGATGGCGGTATGCTCGCCGATTTCGACGTTGTGGGCAATCTGCACCAGATTGTCTATCTTGGCGCCCTTGCGGATCACGGTGTCAGCCATCGCGCCGCGGTCCACCGTAGTGTTGGCGCCAATCTCGACATCGTCTTCCAGCACCGCGCGGCCGGTCTGCGGAATCTTGAACCAGTGGTCCTTGTCCCAGGCCAGGCCGAAGCCGTCGGCGCCTATCACGCTGCCGGAGTGCACGCCGACTCGGTTGCCGATCACGCAGCCATGATAAACCGTGACATTGGGATGCAGCGTGACATCGTCGCCGATCACGCAGTCGTCGCCCACCACCACGCCCGGCAACAGGCGGCAGCGCTCGCCGATGACCACCCGGTCGCCGATGGTGACGTTGGCGGCGATCTCGCTGCTGGCGGCGATGCGCGCGCCCTCGCCCACCACCGCGCGCGGATGGATGCCGGCGCGCGGCTGCGCTTGCGGGTGGAACAGGCTGGCCAGCCGGGCGAAATACAGGTAGGGATCGGCGGCCACGATCAGCGAACGGCCCTGCAGCTCGGCTGCCAGAGCTTCGGTCACGATCAGCGCGCCGGCGCCGCTCGCCAGCATCTGGCGGCGGAGCTTGGCGTGCGCGACGAAGGCGATCTCGTCGGAACCGGCCCGCTCCAGCGGAGCCAGCCTGACGACCGCCAGATCGTCGCCGCGCAATTCGCCGCCCAGCTGTTCAACAATATAAGCAAGTGTATAGGACATCAAAAACAAAGCCGACCGGGGGTCGGCTTACTCCGGTGACGGTTGAGACGACTACTTGTCCAGTTCTTTCAACACCTGCGGCGTCAGATCGAACTTGGGATTGATGTAGACCGCGTCTTGCAGGATCAGATCATATTGCTCGCGCGCGGCGATCTCCTTGACCAGGCGATTGGCGCGCTCGGTGACCCCGGCGAACTCCTCATTGCGGCGCTGATTGTAATCTTCCGCCAATTCGCGCGTCTTGGCGCGGTAATCGCGGTCCAGGCTCGCGTACTCGCGCTCGTAACGCTTGCGGTCTTCCTGCTGCAGGCTGTTTTTGCCCAGCAGGGTTTCCAGCTCCTTGGCGCGCGCCTCCATCTGCTTCATCGCCTCGCGCCGGTCGGCGAACTCCTTGTCCAGCTTCTTGTAGATGGCAATGGACGCGCCCGCCTCCCGGTAGATGCGCTCAACGTTGATGTAGCCCAGCTTGAAGTCGGCAGCGTGAACCGGCAAGGCAGCCACGCTCAAAACCGCGAGCCACCATTTCAATGCTTTCATGATTGCATCCTGAGAATCGGGTTAGAACGAAGCGCCCAACTGGAATTGGAAGCGCTGGATCTTGTCATTCGGTTCTTTCTTCAGCGGATTGGCAATACTGAATTTCATCGGTCCCATCGGCGACAGCCAAGTCAAGGCCAAGCCGGCGGAATAGCGCAGGCCGTTGCTGGCATTGCTGGCGGTTTGCGGATCGTTCGGACCCGGGGTCCAGCTGGTGTTCCACAAAGTGCCGGCATCGAAGAACAGGCTGGTCCGCAACGATTTATTATCCTTCATCCCCGGGAAGGGGAACAGGATTTCCGCATTGGCCACCACCTTGCGGTTGCCGCCGATGAAGTTGCCGCTGCCGTCTACCGGGCCGATGCTGCTGGTATCATAGCCGCGCACCGAGCCCAGGCCGCCCATGTAGAAGTTCTGGAAGAACGGCAGCTGCTTGGTCTTGCCATAACCGTCGGCATAGCCCAACTCGCCATTCAGCATCAAGGTGAAGTCTTTGGACAGCGGGAAGAACCAGGTCTGCTGATGAGTCAGCCGGTAGTACTGCATGCTGCCGCCAGGCAAGCCGGCGTCGGCGTTCACCTTGATGGAGGCGCCGCGAGTCGGCCACAGCGCGCTGTCGCGGGTGTCCCGCGCCCAGCCTACCGTGCCCAGAACGGTGTAATTGCTGTTGCCGTATTTGTTGACGAAATCGATGTATTGCGACGGGCTGTTCGCATACGTGGTGATATCGGTTTTTTCGGCGCCCAGCGTGAAGTTGATGCGATCATATTCAGTGATTGGCACCCCGAAACGCACATCCGCGCCGACCGTGCTGGTCTTGTACGCCGAAATCGACGTGGCGTCCGGGTTGTAGACGCGGTCATAAATGTCATAACCCAGGCTCACGCCGTCCGGCGTGAAGTAAGGGTCGGTGAACGACAGCGAGTAATTCTTGTTGACCTGGCCGGTGGACATGCTCAGCGACATGTACTTGCCGGAGCCGAAGATGTTGCTCTGCGAAATGCTGGCGCCCAGCACCAGGCCTTCGCCCTGCACATAGCCCAAACTGCCGGAAATGCTGCCGGTGGAGCGCTCTTTCAGGCTGATGTTCATGTCGACCTGGTCCGGCGCGTCGGACACCGCCGGCGTTTCGACGTTGACGTCTTCGAAGTAGCCCAGCAGCTCCAGTCTTTCCTTGCTGCGCTTGACGTCGGCGGCGTTGTACGGCGCGCCCTCCAGCTGGCGCAGCTCGCGGCGGATCACTTCATCGCGGGTCTTGCTGTTGCCGGCCACGTTGACGCGGCGGACGTAGGTCTTGCGGCCCGGGTCCACGAAGAAGGTGAAGGCGGCGGTTTGTTTGTCGTGATCGATGTCCGGCAGCACGTTGACGTTGGCGAAGGCGTAGCCGGCGACGCCCAGGCGGTCGCTGATCGCCTTGACCGACTCGGTCACTTTCTCGTTGTCGAAGGTGTCGCCGCTCTTGATCAGCACCAGCTTGCGCAGCTCGGCTTCCGGCACTTTCAGGTCGCCGGCCAGGCGCACGTCGGACACGGTGAACTTCTTGCCCTCGTGCACGTTGATCACCAGATACATTTCCTGCTTGTCCGGACTGATCGACACCTGCGAGGAATCGATCGCGAACTCCATATAGCCCTGATTCTGGTAGAAGGCTTTCAGCTTCTCCAGATCGCCGGTCAGCTTCTGCTTCGAGTATTGATCGTCCTTGGTGATCCAGGACAGCCAGCCGCCGGTGGTCAGGCTGAATTCGTCCAGCAGCTTCGACTGGGCGAAGGCGTTGGCCCCGACGATGCGGATTTCCTTGATGCGGGCGGTGACGCCCTCGTTGATGTCCAGCGTCACCGAAACGCGGTTGCGCTCCAGCTTGGTCACCGACGGGGTGATTTCCACCGAATACTTGCCGCGGCTATAGTATTGGCGCTTCAGTTCCTGCACCGCGCCGTCCAGCAGCGCCTGGTCGAAGATCAGCGATTCGGCGAAACCGTTGTCCTTCAGCGCTTTCTTCAGCTGGTCCTTGCTGAATTCCTTGGCGCCGTTGATGTTCAGCTGGGTGATCACCGGACGCTCGGCGACGGTGACGATCAGCGTGTCGCCGCGGCTTTCCACCCGGACATCGTTGAAGAAGCCGGTGTTGAACAGGGCCTTGATCGACTCCTGCGCCTTGGCGTCGGTGAAGGTGTCTCCCACCTTGACCGGCAAATAGTTGAAGACCGTGCCCGGCTCGGTACGCTGCAGGCCTTCAACGCGGATATCCTTGATTACAAACGGGTCAGCAGCCATGGCGACGGAGGCCATGGACAGGCCCAATACGGCCGCTGCGAGTCGCTTCAATTTCATAGGTGTGCTTTAACCCCCAAATAGCCGGCTGAAATCATTCAGGATGGCGAACGCCATCAAAGACGCCAGCAATATGAAACCAATTTTCTGTCCGAGCAATTGCACCCGTTCGCTGACGGGCTTACCTCTAACCAGCTCCGCGACATAATACATCAAGTGCCCACCATCCAGAACCGGTATAGGCAGCAGATTCAATATGCCGATGCTGACGCTGATCAGCGCCAGGAACTCCAGATACGGCGTCAAGCCTTCACGCGCGGTCTGGCCGGCGACATTGGCGATGGTCAGCGGGCCGGACAGGTTGTCGAGTGAAGCGTGGCCGATCAACATATTGCCAAGGAACTTGACGCTCATCCAGGCGGTGTCGCCGGTCTTGGTCGCCGCGGCCAGCAAGGCCCCCATCGCATCGTAATGCAGAGTGAAGCCCAGCTTGTCGTTCCAGGCGCGGTCGGGCATCGGCCCCACGCCGATCCGCCCCACCACCTCGTCATCCTGCGTCACCGCCATCGGCCGCAGTTTGACTTCCATGTCCTGCCCCTTGCGTTCTATGCGCAGCGCCAAATCCTTGCCGGGACTGTTGCGCACGATCTGCACCCATTCCTCCCAGCTGCGCAGCATCACCCCATTGACTGCCAGCAGCTTGTCGCCGGTCTTGAGACCGGCCCGCGCCGCCACGCTGTTTTCCTCCAGCGCGCCCAGCACCGGCAGGAAGCGCGCCGGAGACAGGCCCGGATCGCCCTGCTGCAAGGCCTGCGCCGCCTTGTCGCCGAAACGTTGGGCGTCGATGCGGCGCTCGCGGCTGGCGCCGGAAGCGTTTTGCACCACCACCGGCACCGCGCCGCCCGACATCGCCGCATCCACCAGCGCCAGGCGGACATCCTGCCAGCTGGACACCCGCTGCCCGGCTACGCTCAGAATGCGTTCGCCTTCCTGAAAGCCGGCCGCCGCCGCCGGCGTCTGCCCGATCACAGTGCCGATCAGCGGCTTCAACTGCGGCACGCCCTGGGCGATCACGCCCCAGTACAGCAGCACCGCCAGCAGCAGATTGGCCGCCGGCCCCGCCGCCACAATGGCCATGCGCTTGAGCACATGCTGATTGTTGAAGGCGCGGCCGCGTTCGGACGGCGCGACGAAACCCTCGCGCTCGTCCAGCATCTTCACATAGCCGCCCAGCGGGATCGGACACACCACCCACTCGGTTTCGCGCGGGCGAAAACGCAGCAAGGGCGAGCCGAAACCGAGGGAAAAGCGCAGCACCTTCACGCCGCACAGCTTGGCGACCCAATAATGGCCAAGCTCATGAAAAGTCACCAGCAGGCCGATGGCCAACAAAAAAGCCAGGAGCGTCAGCATGCCGCCACCCTGCCGCGGGCGAAGCGCCGCGCATCCTCATCCCGCGCCAGCAGCGCGTCCAGGCTTGCGCTGGCGGCCAGGTCCACTCCCGACAAGGTCTCGGATACCACCTTGGGAATGTCGACGAAGCGCAGCCGCCCGTTCAGGAAGGCGTCCACCGCCACCTCGTTGGCAGCGTTCAGCACCGCCGGCGCGTCGCCTCCCATCGCCAGCGCGTCGAAGGCCAGCCGCAGGCAGGGGAAATTCGCCAGATCGGGCTTTTCGAAACTCAGGCTGGACAGCGAGAAGAAGTCCAGCGGTTCTACGCCGGCGTCGATGCGCTCCGGCCACGCCAATGCGCAGGCGATCGGCGTGCGCATGTCGGGGGAGCCCAGCTGCGCGATCACGGAGCCGTCGCGGTACTGCACCATCGAATGGATCACGCTCTGCGGATGCACCACCACCTCGATCTGCTCCGGCGGCACGCCGAACAGCCAATGCGCCTCTATCACCTCCAGCCCCTTGTTCATCAAGGATGCGGAGTCGACCGATATCTTGCGCCCCATGCTCCAGTTGGGGTGGCGGCAGGCGTCGGCCGGCGTCACGTCCAGCAGCTCGGCCGCGCTCTTGCCGCGGAATGGCCCGCCGGAGGCGGTGAGAATGATTTTGCGGATGCCCGCCAGCGCAGGCTGGCCGGCATAGTCAGCGGGCAGCGACTGGAAAATCGCGCTGTGCTCGCTATCGACCGGCAACAGGCCGGCGCCGCTGCGCCGCACCGCGTCCATGAACAAGCGCCCCGCCACCACCAGCGATTCCTTGTTGGCCAACAGAATGCGCTTGCCGGCGCCGGCGGCCGCCAGCGCGGAAGGCAGGCCGGCCGCGCCGACGATGGCCGCCATCACGGCATCCACCTCGGGCAGGCGGACGATCTCCTCCAACGCCTGAGGCCCATGCAGCACCTCGCCCGGCAGGCCAGCCTGCTCCAGTCGCAGCGCCAGTTGCGCGGCGGCGTCAGCATCGGCCACAACCAGGTAATCCGGCCGGAAGCGGCTGGCCTGCTCGAAAAGCTTGTCCAGCTGGCGATGGCCGCTCAGCGCCACCACCCGATAGCGCTCCGGATGCCGGGCGATCACGTCCAGCGTGCTGCAGCCGACGCTGCCGGTCGCCCCCAGCACGGCAATACCCTGAGGTTTGGTCATTTGAATCGATTCCAGAATTACATGCCGCCCAGCGCGCGCAGGGCATTGCTGACCGCCAGCACGGCGATCAGGCTGTCGATGCGGTCGTACACGCCGCCATGGCCTGGCAGCAGACGGCTGCTGTCCTTGACGCCCGCGGCGCGCTTGAACCACGACTCAAGCAAATCGCCGCACACGCTCACCGCCGTCAGCGGCAAGGCCAGCAACAACAGCCCCCACAGCGGCAGCTTGATGTCCAGCCAGCCGAAATGATCCACCAATGCGACGTAAACCGCCACGCAGATCACGGCGCCATATACGCCCTCCCAGCTCTTGCCGGGGCTGATGGCCGGCGCCAGCTTGCGTTTGCCGAACGCCTTGCCGGAAAAATAGGCGGCGATGTCCGCCACCCATACCAGGCCCATCACCGCCAGCAGGGCCAAAGCATCGTGCCGGCTAGGCTGCGGGCGCCACTCCAGGAAGGCAAACCAGGCCGGCAGCATCAATACCCAGCCCAACAGCCAGGCCGGCGCGCCGCCCGGGATGGTCCAGCGCCGCGCCAGCCAGCACGGCATCAACGCCAGCCAGAACGCCAGCACCACGCCATGCAGCAGCGGCCCCGCCTTCCAGCCCATGGCCCAGCAAACGGCGGCCAGCAGCGAAGAGAGAACCAGGTAACAGGCCTGCTGCGGCCGGCCCATGCCGGCCATGCGGGAGTACTCCCACAACGCCAGCCCGACGATCAGCCAGGAAAAGCCGGCCCAGATGGGGGCCGGAAAAAAGAAAAGCGCCGCCAGCATCAAGGGCAGCAGCGCCAGCGCGGTCAGAATTCGCGTTTTCAGCATGAATGGTCAGGGTGTGTCGCGGCGCAAATGTTCCGGCAATTGCTCGCTGGTGCGACCAAAGCGCCGTTCACGCTGCCAATAGGAAGAAATCGCCTGCTCCAGCGCCGCGCGGTCGAAATCGGGCCAAAGCAGATCGGTGAAATACAATTCCGAATACGCCAACTGCCACAGCAGGAAATTGCTGATGCGCTGCTCGCCGCCGGTGCGGATGAACAGATCAGGCTCCGGCGCCCAGGACATGGCCAGACGCTTGGTCAGCGCCTCTTCGGTAATCGGCGCCACGCCTTCCGCGACCAGTTGATTCACCGCGTTGACGATATCCCAGCGACCGCCGTAATCGGCGGCGATGGTCAGAACCAAGCCGTCGTTGTCGGCGGTTTTCGCCTCGGCGCGCGCGATGCGCTCAGACAGCTCCGCGCTGAAGCGCTCGCGCGAGCCCAGCACCTGCAGGCGGATATTATTGCTGTGCAGCTTGCTGACCTCGTGCTCCAGCGCGCGCAGGAACAAGTCCATCAGGAAGGTCACTTCCTCCTGCGGCCTGCGCCAGTTCTCAGTGGAAAACGCGAACAGAGTCAGATAGCCGACGCCCATTTCCTTGCAGGCGCCGACCACCTCGCGCACGGCGTCCAGCCCGCGCTTGTGCCCGGCCACCCTGGGCAGGAACCGCTTCTTGGCCCAGCGGCCGTTGCCATCCATGATGATGGCCACATGCCGGGGCGGCTGGCGCCCCTCCGGCATTGGTTTCAAAGAACCGGAAAACAAGGCCTGCCCCTTATACTGCGAGCAGGTCGGCTTCTTTTGCGGCCAGCGCCTTGTCGATCTCGGCGGTGTACTTGTCGGTCAGCTTCTGGATCTCGTCCTGGCCGCGGCGCTCGTCGTCCTCGGTGATGGACTTGTCCTTCAGCAGATTCTTGAATTCGGTGTTGGAATCGCGGCGGACATTGCGCACCGCCACGCGGGCGCCTTCGGCCTCGGCGCGCACCACCTTGATCAGGTCCTTGCGGCGCTCTTCGGTCAGCATCGGCATCGGCACGCGGATGATCTCGCCCATGGAAGCCGGATTCAGGCCCAGATCGGAATCGCGGATGGCTTTTTCGATCTTCGCCACCATGGGTTTTTCCCAAGCCTGGACGCCGATGGTGCGGGCGTCGATCAGGGTGACGTTGGCAACTTGATTGACCGGCACGTCGCTGCCGTAATAATCAACCATGACATGATCCAGAATGCCGGTATGGGCGCGGCCGGTGCGAACCTTGGACAGATCGTTTTTGAACGATTCCAGTGTTTTTTGCATTTTTTGTTCGGCCGACTTCTTGACGTCGTTAATCATGTCCACTCCCATCAAAACTTCAAATGACAAGGCGAAAACAGCCATTGCCGTTTTCGCCCTCAGCAATTTTCAAACTCAGCAGTGTACCAGCGTGCCTTCGTCTTCGCCAAGCACGACCCGCTTGAGCGCGCCGTTCTTGAAGATGCTGAAGACCTTGATATTCAGATGCTGATCGCGGCACAGCGCGAAGGCGGTGGCGTCCATCACCTTCAGGTTGCGCGAGATGGCCTCGTCGAAGGTCACGCTCTGATAGCGGACCGCATCGGGATTCTTTTTCGGATCATCGGTATACACGCCGTCGACCTTGGTGGCCTTCAGCATGATGTCCACATTCATTTCCATGCCGCGCAAGGCGGCGGCGGTGTCGGTGGTGAAGAAGGGGTTGCCGGTGCCGGCGGCGAAGATCACCACTTTGCCTTCCTCCAGATATTGCATCGCCTTGCCGCGCACATAGGGCTCGGCGATCTGCTGCATGGTCAGCGCCGACTGCACGCGGGCGATCAGGCCCACCTTAGTCATCGCATCCTTCAGCGCCAGCGCGTTCATCACGGTGGCCATCATGCCCATGTAGTCGGCCGTAGCGCGATCCATGCCCGCGGCGGCCGGAGCCACGCCGCGGAAGATATTGCCGCCGCCGATCACGATGCCCACTTCGATGCCCAGCTCGACCACTTCCTTCACCTGGCCCACGATCTGCTCAATGGTGGTGCGATTGATGCCATAGCTGTCGTCACCCATCAGGGCTTCGCCGGAAAGTTTCAGCAGGATGCGTTTATAGGCAGGAACTTGGCTCATGATGTCCTCGGATTGGCGATTTGTGGTTTTCAGTTTGCAAAACGGCACCCTGCAGGCAGGGTGCCGTCAATAAAGCGGTAAGCCTGGGCTTACAGCTTGGCCGCGGCGGCAACTTCCGCTGCGTAGTCTACTACCTTCTTCTCAATGCCTTCGCCTACTACGAACATGGCGAACGCCTTGACGGAGGCTTTCTGCTCGGCCAGCAGCTTCTCAACGGTCAGGTCCGGGTTCTTGACGAACGGCTGACCCAGCAGGGTCACTTCAGCCAGGAACTTGTTGATGCGGCCTTCAACCATCTTGGCGACGATGTCGGCCGGCTTGCCGGATTCGGCAGCCTGAGCGGTGTAGATCTTGCGCTCTTGCTCCAGGGTCTCGGCCGAAACCTGATCCTTGGAAACACAGATCGGCTTGGAGGCGGCGATATGCATGGCCACGTCTTTGCCCACGCTCTCGGCGCCGGCGTAGTCGACGATCACGCCGATCTTCGCGCCGTGCAAGTAGGTGGCGATAGCGCCTTCGGTCGAGTAGCGAACGAAGCGACGGATGGTCATGTTCTCGCCCAGTTTGGCGATGGCGGCCTTGCGGATTTCCTCAACGGACACGCCGTCGATTTCAACCGCGGACAGGGCTTCCACGTCGGCCGGATTGGCGATGACGGCGGCCTTGGCTGCGGCAGCGGCCAGAGCCAGGAAGGTCGGATCCTTGGCAACGAAGTCGGTTTCGCAGTTCACTTCAACCAGCGCGCCTACGCCGCCTTCAACATGGGAACCGATAATGCCTTCGGCAGCCAGACGACCGGCCATCTTGGAGGCCTTGGTGCCGGACTTGATGCGCAGGATTTCTTCAGCCTTGGCGGCGTCGCCGTCCGCTTCAACCAGAGCCTTCTTGCACTCCATCATGCCGAGGCCGGTGGCCACGCGCAGATCCGAAACCATTTTTGCGGTGATTTCCGCCATGTTTCACTCCTAATGATTTAGATTACGTAAACGATCGGGTCCAAAAAAAGGGGCTTGCGCCCCTTTCTGGTCCGCTTACTCGGCTTGCGCCGGCTCAGCGGCGGCGACGATCTCTTGCAGAGAGTGCGCGCGGCCTTCCAGTACCGCGTCGGCGATGCCGCGAGCGTACAGGCGGATGGCGCGGCTGGAGTCGTCGTTACCCGGGATTACGTAATCGATGCCGTCCGGGGAGTTGTTGGTGTCAACAACGCCGATAACCGGGATGCCCAGTTTCTTGGCTTCGACGATGGTACCCTTCTGGTAGCCGGTGTCGATAACGAAGATGGCGTCCGGCAGGCCCTTCATATCCTTGATACCGCCCAGCGAGCGCTCGAGTTTGTCGACTTCGCGCTGCAGATCCAGCAGTTCTTTCTTGTTGTAACCGGTATCGCCGGAACCTTCCAGGATGGCGCGCTTCTCTTCAAGACGCTTGATCGACTGCTTCACGGTCTTGTAGTTGGTCAGCATGCCGCCCAGCCAGCGGTGGTCAACAAACGGCATGCCGCAACGGGCAGCTTCTTCACGTACGATCTCACGCGCTTGACGCTTGGTGCCGACGAACATCACGGTACCCTTGTTGGCGGCCAGGCGACGCACATACTCCTGAGACTCTACGAACAGCGGCAGGGTCTTTTCCAGGTTGATGATGTGGATCTTGTTGCGGCTGCCAAAGATGTACTTGGCCATCTTCGGGTTCCAGAAGCGGGTTTGGTGGCCGAAGTGGACACCGGCCTCAAGCATTTGACGCATGGTAACGTTGGTGGACATGCAAAAACTCCTAAAGGGTTAAGCCTCCATCCGCGCAGACAACCCGCCTGAACGCAAGTTCAGCCAGGCACCCTTTTGCGCGGATGTGCGTAGTTTGGTTTATATCCCCCGCCAGAATGGCAGAGAACACGAGATTCTAGCACCCAAAGGCCCGCCAGCTCAAGCTTTGCCGGCATCTTTCTCCGCCGCGCGGCGGCGGCGCAGCTTGTTGCGCGTCGCCCACGCCACAAACCAGGTCGGCAGCACGCCCAGAAAGAAGGCGACCGCCAGACCGCCCGCCACGCTGCCCTGGGTCAGCGCCAGCATCAGCACCACGTAAAGCCAGCCCATCAGCACAATGATCAGCGTCATGAATTAAACAATCGTTTGAATTTTAGGACGAATACATCAACAATAGACCCGCATTGTAAACCAGCCGCGAGTTCCAGCCATGCAAACCGCCATTACCCGCCTGTTCGATATCCGGCATCCGCTGATTTGCCCCGGCATGAGCTATATCGCCACGCCGGAATTGGTCGCCGCCGTCGGCAATGCCGGCGGCCTCGGCATCCTGGCCAGCGGCCCGCTGTCGGCCGACGCCACCCGCGCCGCGATCCGCCGCATCCGCGAATTGAGCGACCGCCCCTTCGGCATCGGCGCCACTCTGATGATGCCCGGCGCTGCCGACAACGCCCGGGTGGCGTTGGAAGAACAAGTCCCCGTCATCAACTATTCGCTGGGCAAGGGCGACTGGATAGCCGAAGCCGCCCATCGCTATGGCGGCAAGGTGGTCGCCACCGTCACCACCGAAAAACATGCTGTCTCGGCGGAAAAAAGCGGCGCCGACGCGCTGCTGGTCACCGGCCACGAGGCCGCCGCCCACGGCGGCAGCGCCACCTCGCTGGTGCTGATCCCCGCCATCCGCAAGGCCAGCCGACTGCCCATCATCGCGGCCGGCGGCTTCGCCGACGGCAGCAGCCTGGTCGCCGCGTTGGCGCTGGGCGCCGACGCCGCGGCGATGGGCTCGCGCCTGGCCATGACGCGGGAAAGCCCGGTGCACGCCAAGACCAAGGACATGATCCGCGAACGCGGCGTGGCCGACACGCTGTACTCGAAGAATTTCGACGGCCTGTGGTGCCGGATGATGGACACCCCGAACGCCCGCGCGGCCTGCCGCAAGCCGCTGGGCCTGCTGCCGGCGGCGTTCCGCGCCAGCCGGATGGCGCGGCGCATGGGCATGCCGGTGTTGAAAGTGGCGCTGGGCGGCATGATCAGCCAGCCGCAGGCGCTGCGCCAGTTGGCGCTGTTCGGCGCGGCGACCGAGTCGATACGGTTGGCGATACAGGATGGCGACCACGACAAAGGCGTGCAGCTGATAGGCCAGGCCCAGGGCCTGATAGACGATGTGCCGACGGTGGCCGAGCTGTTCGAGCGCATCATGCAAGAAGCGCAAGCCTGCCGGCAACGGCTGGCCGGCTACTGAAAGCGCGGGCGAAAGCCGGCGCCCCCGCGCCGGCTGCCCGCCCCCAGCCCTAGCCTGACACGCGCATATCCTCGCCGCGCCGCTCGCGGCTGAAGCGTATCAACACCGCGATGGCGATCGCCACAATGCCGGCGACCGTAGCCATCGCCAGGCCGTAATCGCCGCCGTTCATCTTGGCCATATGCGCCTGCATCGGACTGTTTACCGAAGCCAATAGATTGCCCAGTTGATAGACCAGGCCTGGAAACGTGGCGCGCACCGCAGTTGGCGAAATTTCATTGAGGTGCGCGGGAATCACCCCCCAGGCGCCCTGCACCGCGATCTGCATCAGGAAGGCCCCGGCGGCCAGCATCAACGGCGTGGACGAGAACGCCCACAGCGGCAATACCGGCAAGGCGAACAGCGCCGCCAGCGTGATGGCGTTGCGGCGCCCTATCCGCTCCGACAAGCCCCCGATCGCCAGCCCGCCGACGATGGCGCCCACATTCAGGCAAATGGCGATGGTCTGCACGGTATGCGGATCGAACTTGTGCTGCACCCTAAGAAAAGTGGGGTACATGTCCTGGGTGCCGTGCGAGAAGAAGTTGAAACAGGTCATCAGCACGATGGCGTACAGCGACAAGCGCCATTGCGCGGCGATGGCTTGCAGCAGCCCCGGCTTTTCCTGCCCCCTCGCCGCCTCCCAGCTGGGACTTTCCGGCACGTTGCGGCGGATGTACAGCGTCAGCAGCGCCGGCAGCAGGCTGAGCATGAACATGCCGCGCCAGCCTATGTGCTCGAACAGCTGGCCGAAAGCCAGCGTCGCCAGCAGGTAGCCGCTGGGATAGCCGGCCTGCAGCAGGCCGGACACGAAACCGCGCGATTCGCGGGGAATGCTCTCCATGGTCAGCGACGAGCCCACGCCCCACTCCCCACCCATCGCCACGCCGAACAGCGTGCGCAGAATCAGCAAGACCATCAAATTGGGCGAAAACGCCGACGCGAAGCCCAGCACCGAATACATCACGATATTGGCCATCAGCACCGGACGGCGGCCATAGCGGTCGGCCAGCCGGCCGAAGATCAGCGCGCCTATCGGCCGCGCCGCCAGCGTCAGCATGGTGGCCCAGCTGACCGCCTCGACATCGGTGCCGAACTCGCGGGCGATGTCCTTCAGCACGAACACCATCAGGAAAAAATCGAACGCATCCAGCGTCCAGCCTAGATAGCAGGCGAAAACTGTTTGCCTCTGCTCTTTGGTCCATGCCATTTCCATCTCCTCACATCATTCTTCTAACAGCGCACGCTTCATGATATGTGAGTTTTTTGGCGAAGAAGCCGCAAGACAGAATTTGCAACACATTCGCCCGCGGCCGTTCAATAGGGCTGCGGATCGTATTTGCCCGCGGCGAAATCACGCGCCATCTGCCGATACTCGGCGCTCGCCTTCAATTTGGCCAGCCCGGCGTTGAAGCGCCGCAGCAAGGCCTCGCCGCCCGGCTGTTTGCGGCTGAACATCACACCATATTCAGCGCGCACGAACACATGCGGCTCCGCCACGATCGCCGCCTGCTCCCTGGGAGTGAAATGCTGGCGCAACACGCTGAAACCCACCGAGCGGATCAAGGGAATGAAATCCAGCCTGCCGATCAGCAACTGGCGCATCCCGGCCTCGATGTCCTTGACGACGTAACTGCGGATGCGGCCGGCATCTATCGCCTCCTGCCACGCCCCCAGCCGCGAGCCGTTGAAAGTCGCCATCGTCAGGCCGTAGAAATCCTCGATGCGCTCGGTCTTCATCTTGCGGGTGGCAAGATGGAACACCACCTCGTCGTCCACGATCACCGGATCGCTGAACCAGGCGAATGCCCGCCGCTGCGGCGTTTCAGACCATACCAGCGAGCCGGCCACGCCGCCGCCTCGCACCATGGCCTCAGCCCTGGCCCAGGGATAAAAACGGTAAATCACCTGAATCCCGGCCAAACGGAACGCCTCGCTGACCACGTGAGAGGCGAAGCCCTGATGCGGCAGCTTCGCCGACTGATACGGCGCCCATTCGCCATTGGCGAGCACCACCTCATCCAGCGCCCATGCCCGCGCCGCCGCCCCGGCCAAGCACAAACCGCACGCGATCCAGGCCAGGCAACGCATCCTCATCTCCCCGCGCATCACTGCATCCAGCCTAGCCGCTGCCGCCTCCGCCCGCCACCACGCCAACCCGGCCTTCACCCAAAAGCTTGCGGGGGAGATGGCGATGGAGAATACGGACAGCCTTGCTCTGCCTGGCCTGCTGCGGCCACCTGGACATCAGCGGCCTGACCGCGCCCTATCGGCCGCAGGCCTGCGGCTTGGCCAACGCCATCCAGTCCGCCTGCCCATCGCCAGCCTCAGCAACGCCGGTCGCCATCCGGGACTCGACGTGCGGCGCCAACGGGCCGGGATCGGCCGCTTCAACAACAGGGACGCCCCGATCTCCGCCCTCTATCGGCATGGACGGCGCCTGAGCGGGCCGACCGCAGCCGCCAGCGATTTCAAACAAATCGCGATTGACGGGCGCGACCGCAGCGACGTCGGCTGCCAGAGCAACTACGTCAGCTGCGTCACCGGCAGCAACGGCCGCCCCCGCGCCGGCGCCAGCCTGAACAGGCGCTGATTGTCCGACCCCCGCCAGGGCTTGCTGGTCGGCAAGTCCCGGCGGTAGCGGCCATCGATCAGCACATCGACGAAACGCAGGATCTCCAACTCCCGCACCTCTTCGTAGTCGTAACCAGTCCACAGCCAGATGCTCTTGCCCGGATAGCGTTGTTTGAACGCGCGGCACAGCGACAGGATTTCATCGCGATTGGCCGGCAGCAGCGGATCGCCGCCGGACAGGCTGAGGCCGTCATGGCCGGCGCAATGCGCCAGCAGAGCCTCCCGCACCTGGGCAGTGAACGGCCGCCCGCTTTTGCGATCCCAGGTGGAGCGGTTGTGGCAGCCCTCGCAGGCATGCGCGCAGCCGGTGACGAAGAGCGTGACGCGCACGCCCTCGCCATTCACCAAATCGCAGGTGTAGTAGCGATCGTAATTCATGGATCGATCAATGCTCGCCGCCGAAGTGCTTGACCCGGCGCATCATTTCCTTCTGCTTGCCGGCATTGAACGGACGCGCATTGGGACTGCCCAGGTAGCCGCACACGCGGCGCGTCACCGACAGCGAGGCGCTGTCGCGATTGCCGCATTGCGGGCAGCTGAATCCATCCGCCGCGGCCAGCGCCTCTCCCATGAAGCCGCAGGCGCCGCAGGAGTCCACCGGCGTATTGCTGCCGAAATACGGCACCCTCTCCAGCGCGTAATCCCAGATCCGCTCCAACGCCTGCAGATTGTGCTTCATGTTCGGCAATTCGACATAGCTTATATGGCCGCCGCTGGCCAGCTCGGCATAGCCGGTTTCAAAGTCTATCTTCTCGAACGGATTGACCTTGCGGAACACATCCAGATGGAAGGAATTGGTGTAATAGCCCTTGTCGGTCACTTCGGCGATGTCGCCGAAGCGCTCCCGGTCCAATTTGCAGAAACGGTTGCACAGCGACTCGCTGGGCGTGGAGTAGAGCGAGAAGCCGAAACCGGTTTCGCGCTTCCACTGCGCAGCGGCCTCGCTCAGGCGGGCCACCACCCGGCGCAGAAAAACCTGAGCAGGCTCGCTGTCGGCCGGATGCGCGCCGAACAGCAGCACGCCGACTTCGTGCAGGCCGATGTAGCCGAGCGAGATCGACGCCCGGCCGCCCTGAAACAGCGCCATGATGTCTTGATCCGGCTTCAGCCGCGCGCCAAAGGCGCCCTCGGTATACAGAATCGGCGCGACATTGGCCTTGACGCCGCGCAGCCGCTCGATGCGCAGCATCAGCGCGCGCAAGCATAGGCCCAAGCGCCCCTCCAGCAGCGCCCAGAACGCCTGCGCGTCGCCCCTCGCCTCGATGGCGATGCGCGGTAGATTCAAGCTGACCACGCCCAGATTGTTGCGGCCATCCAGCACCTCCCGGCCCGCCTCGTCGCGCCAGGCCGGCAGGAAGCTGCGGCAGCCCATCGGCGAAACCGGCACCGATGAGCCGGTGATGCGTCGGCTGAGCTCGGCGGAGATGATGTCCGGATACATGCGTTTGGACGCGCACTCCAAAGCCAGCTGCTTGATGTCGTAATTCGGATCGGCCGGCCGCAGATTGACGCCCTGGTCGATGAACATCACCAGCTTGGGAAAAACCGGCGTGACGCCCTCTTTGCCCAGCCCCTTGATGCGCACGCGGAGGATGGACTGCTGTATGATGCGCGCCTCCCAGCCCAGGCCCATGCCGAAGGAGAAGGTGACGAAGGGCTGCTGGCCATTGGAGCTGAACAGGGTGTTGATCTCGTACTCGCAAGCCTGGATGCCGTCGTACGTTTCCTTTTCGGCGCGCTCGCGGGCATAGCGTTCTGGCTCGGTGATGCCGTACTCCCGGGCCACCTCCAGATTTTTGCGATAGCTTTTCAGCACATAGGGCGCCAAAACCTGATCGATATTGGGAATGGTGGTGCCGCCGTACTGGTGGCTGGCCACCTGGGCGATGATCTGGGCGGTGACGGCGCAGGCGACGCCTATCGACCTGGGGCTTTCGATCTGGGCGTTGCCGAGGCGGAAGCCCTGCTCCAGCATGCCTTTCAAATCCACCAGGCAGCAATTGGTGAACGGCAGGAACGGCGAGTAATCCAGGTCATGGAAATGGATGTCGCCGCTGTTGTGAGCAGCCAGGATGTCCTTGGGCAGGAAGTTGCCGGCAAACTGCTTGGAGACGATGCCGGCCATCAGGTCGCGCATCACCGGAAACACATTGGCGTCCTTGTTGGCGTTCTCAGTGGCGGCCTCTTCGTCGGTTCTGTGCACCAGCCCCATCAGCTTGGCATGCAGCTCGGAGCCGCGCGCGCGCACGCTGTCGCGGTCATGGCGGTACTGAATGTAAACCCGCGCCACTTCGGGATACTCGCGCATCAGTTCGTCCTCAACCAAACGCTGGATCGCCGCGATGCTGATCCGCCCCTGCGCCGAGCGCTCGCGGCAGCGGCGCTCCACCGCGGCGGCGATGGCCAACGCCAACGCGGCCGGCGCCGCATGGCCGGCCGCCGCCGCCGCCCGCTGGCATGCATTGGCGATCTTGCCGATATCGAATTGCGTCACTGCGCCGTCGCGCTTGCTCACTTGCACATCGCACCTCCTGGCATGGCTATCCAACCGGCCGGCTTGCCGCCGGCCGGGAAACGTTGCCACTGTATGCGATTTGCCAGCAGGCTGCCGCGCTATTTTTACAAAATGTAGATATGGAATTTGCTCGTAATCAATATATGGTGCTTTCGCCTGCCAAGTCGGCTTGGGCGGACATCCTGCGGAACCATTTCACGCCATTGGCATCATACAGCGCTATATTCATCCTTTTATCCTGACAGCGAGCCCGCCATGCACTCCCCGCTTCCCGCCCTGCTGCTGACCCTGCCGCTTGCCAGCTACGCCCACGCCGCCGAACAAGTCCAGGGCCAGGGTGGGCGCATCCTGCATTACAGCTCCACCCAGACCCGCTCCGACCTGGACCACGAGGAGCAAAACCGCTACCGCAACCATCGCGACCACCAGTTCAACGGCGCCAGCCTGGCCGCCGTGCTGCAGGCGGCGCAGAGTGCGCTGCATCAGCACGGCTACGGCCAGATCGAAGCGGAACCGGATTACCACGTGATTCGCGCGCTCAGGCACGAGCAGCTGGTCAGCCGCGGCCGCCAGGTGCTGCGCGGCATCCTGAAGCTCAAGCTGCCGATGCCGGGCAAGCCCGACCACCAGAGCACCGAGCTGTTGCTGATGCTGCGCCCCGGCAGCCAGCCGCAGCAGGTGCTGGCACGCGCGCGCCTGGAAACCACCGTCTGGGACAGCAACGGCAACTCCCACACCAAGCTCGACAGCGATCCGGACGACTACCGCCAGCTATACGGCCATATCGACGCCGCGCTGCGAGGACGCTAAGGCCGCCAAACAAAACACCCCGCTGCCTGCGAACAGGCGACGGGGTGCGGGTCTTGCGCGAAGCGCGGTCGGCCGGCTTAGTTGCTTTCAGCCTTGGACATGCGGCGACGCTCGTTTTCCTGCAGGTAACGCTTGCGGATGCGGATGGATTTCGGGGTGATTTCCACCAGCTCGTCGTCGTCGATGAACTCCACCGCCGATTCCAGCGTCAGCTTGATCGGGGTGGTCAGACGAACCGCTTCGTCGGTGCCGGAGGCGCGGACGTTGGTCAGCTGCTTGCCCTTGACCGGGTTCACCACCAGGTCGTTGTCGCGGCTGTGAATGCCGATGATCATGCCTTCGTACAGTTTTTCGCCCGGGGACACGAACATGCGGCCGCGGTCTTCCAGCTTCCACAGCGCGTAAGCGACGGCTTCGCCGTTTTCCTGCGAGATCAGCACGCCGTTGTGGCGGCCCGGCATGTCCGGCTTCACCGGCGCGTAGTCGTCGAACACGTGGCTCATCAGGCCGGTGCCGCGGGTCATGGTCATGAAGTCGGACTGGAAGCCGATCAGGCCGCGGGCCGGAATGTGGTATTCCAGGCGGGTGCGGCCCATGCCGTCCGATTCCATATTGGTCAGCTCGCCGCGGCGGCGGCCGATTTCTTCCATCACGCCGCCCTGGTGGTCGTCTTCCAAGTCGATGGACAGGTTTTCGTACGGCTCGCACTTCTGGCCGTCGATTTCCTTGTAAACCACGCGCGGTTTGGCGACGGCCATTTCAAAGCCTTCGCGACGCATGTTTTCCAGCAGGATGGTCAGGTGCAGCTCGCCGCGGCCCGAAACGCGGAAGATGTCCGAATCTTCGGTGTCTTCGACGCGCAGCGCCACATTGGTCAGCAGTTCCTTGGTCAGGCGATCGCGGATCTGGCGGCTGGTGACGAACTTGCCTTCGGTGCCGGCCAGCGGCGAGGTGTTGACCATGAAGTCCATGGTCAGGGTCGGCTCGTCCACGCCCAGCACCGGCAGGCCTACCGGCTGCTCTTTGTCGCAGATGGTGACGCCGATGCCGATGTCGTCCAGGCCGGAGATGATGATGATGTCGCCGGCTTCGGCGCCTTCCACCGGCACGCGGTCCAGACCCTGGTAACCCAGCACCTGGTTGATGCGGCCGGAAGCCACTTGCTCTTCATGGTTCATCACCACCACTTGCTGGCCCGGCTTGATGCGGCCGTTCAGCACGCGGCCCACGCCCAGGCGGCCGGTGTAGGTGGAGTAGTCCAGCGCGGAAATCTGCAGCTGCAGCGGCGCGTCGGCGTCGCCCGGCGGGGTCGGAACGTGCTTGAGCACGGTCTCGAACAGCGGACGCATATTGTCGGAGGTTTCTTCCAGTTCCAGCTTGGCGAAGCCATTCAGGCCCGAAGCATAGATGATCGGGAAGTCCAGCTGCTCGTCGGTGGCGCCCAGCTTGTCGAACAGGTCGAAGGTTTGGTCCACCACCCAGTCCGGACGCGCGCCCGGACGGTCTACCTTGTTGATCACCACGATCGGACGCAGGCCCAGGGCCAGCGCCTTCTTGGTCACGAAGCGGGTTTGCGGCATCGGGCCTTCAACGGCGTCCACCAGCAGCAGCACGCCATCGACCATGCCCAGCACGCGCTCTACTTCGCCGCCGAAGTCGGCGTGTCCCGGAGTGTCGACGATGTTGATGTGCACGCCTTCGTATTCGATGGCGGTGTTTTTGGCGAGAATGGTGATGCCACGTTCTTTTTCAAGATCGTTGCTGTCCATTACGCGCTCGTCAACCTGCTGGTTTTCGCGGAAAGTGCCGGACTGGCGCAGCAGTTGGTCAACCAGGGTGGTCTTGCCGTGGTCAACGTGGGCGATGATGGCGATGTTACGAATTTGTCGGGTCATGTCTCAGGCGGCTATCTGGAAACAGAAAAATCGAAAGATTATAGCATGATAGCCAAGCACCAAGAAAATTTCGGTAAAAACAGATTACCGTTTTGTATTTTTCACGTTAAAGCGATGGCGGCGGCAAACTCGTCGCGCGGCGGTTTTGCCATTAAACTGCCAGCCATCAGGCAACAAGGAACACAAGACATGTACGACTGGAACGCATTGTGGCATGAGCGCGAAGCCTACCGCACCGGTTACGACATCCACCACGGCGACGCCAATATGCTGGCCGAGCCGCTCAAGGCCAAGCTGATCCACGCCGCCGAAACGCCGGACCAGGTGGCGGTGTACGAAGACGCCCACCGCTACATCCTGGCCGGCCACGCCGACGGCCTGCAGCTGCTGGAAGTGTTCAAGCACGGCCTGTTCGACATCACCCTGCGCTTTGTCGGCGAAGACGAGGGTCAGGACGCCGCCGTGCCTTATATAGAGCTGCATGTCGACAACCTCGCCACCGAGGAGCAGGCGGTATGGCGCGGCGAGGCGCAGCTGGATGAAGAAGGTCGCGTCTGGATAGGCAAGCGCACGCTGGACGAAGACGTGCTGCCGGCGATGCCCTTCGACGAACTGTCCTTTACCGACCAGGCCGTCTTCCGCGACGAACTGGCCCGTGTCTGGCATGAAGACCTGCCGCAATTGCGTCCGCTGATCGAAGCCTGGTTCCGCCACGACGAACTGGCGGCGCCGCAGGACGAGCCGGCCCACTACGGCGACCAGGAGCGCGTGATGCAGATCTGCGACCGCTACGCCGAAATCGTCCGCCGCGAACAGGCGGCGCTGTCGCGGCTGTTCAGCGACGACGAGCTGCGGCTGATGGCCGGCGTGATCGGCAGCGTGCATTTCGACAGCGCCGCCTCCTGCCGCGGCGTCTGGCTGGCCGTGGAGGCCCGCATCATCGAAGACGAGCTGGATCAGCAATTCCAGCTGGACGGCGAGGCGCTGCTGGCCAAGATGAAAGGCTTGAGCTACGCGCAGGAAGTGGCGCTGATCGAGGCGCTGTCGCCGCTGAAATCCTGAGAGCATGGGCCAAAAGCGGCGATCGCTGGTATCATGCCGCCGGATTTCGAGCAATCACACTAAACCTTATATCGCGCCGCGGACGCCATCGCGCGCGGCGCGCCGCTGGCCCGAACGCCTCCAGACAAGGAGCCGATCGGCGCCTGAAACCCACCATGGAGAATGCAATATGGCTCAGCCGATTGCCCTGAGAAACCTGCCGCAAAGCAATATCTTCCGCCCCGGCGACGTATTCGTGCTGTTCGGCGAGCTGTTCGGCCGCGGCTACGCCAATGGTCTGGTCAACCAAGCCCGCCAGGCCGGCATGGAGATCATCGGCATCACCGTCGGCCGCCGCGACGACGACAACCGCCTGCGCCCGCTGAACGACGAAGAACTGGCGGCCGCCGAGGCCAATCTGGGCGGCAAGATCATCAACGTGCCGCTGATGGCCGGCTTCGAGCTGGACGCCCCCGCCGGCGAAGCCACCCCGACCGAGCTGCTGGGCGGCCTGACGCTGAAAGGCTGGCAGGACGACAAGCTGGACTGGGCGCATATCGAAAAATGCCGCCAGGTCGGCGTCAAGCGCTTCCAGGACGGCGTCGCCGAAGTGATGGCCAAGCTGGACGGCATGATCGCCGACGGCCGCAACGTGTTCTTCGCCCACACCATGGCCGGCGGCATTCCCAAGGTCAAGGTGTTCCTCGCCATCGCCAACCGCATCTACAAGGGCCGCGGCGACCGCTTCCTGTCCTCGCAGGCGCTGCTGGACAGCGACCTGGGCAAGCTGATCCTGCAAAACTTCGACGAAGTCACCGCCAACACCTTCCAGCACCTGATAGCCGGCAGCGCGGCCTTGCGTCGCCGTCTGGAAGCCAGCGGCGGCCAGGTGCGCTACACCGCCTACGGTTACCACGGCACGGAAATCCTGATCGACGGCCGCTATCAGTGGCAGACCTACACCAACTACACCCAGGGCTACGCCAAGATGCGGCTGGAGAAGGTGGCGCAAGCCGCCTGGGAGCAAGGCGTCAAGGCCACGGTGTTCAACTGCCCGGAAATCCGCACCAATTCCTCCGACATCTTCGTCGGCGTCGAGCTGCCGCTGTTCGCGCTGCTGCGCGCGCTGAAGAAGGAAGCGCCAGGTGCCTGGACCGATAGCCAATGGCGGGACTGCGCCAGCCTGCTGAAGGACGGCCACGCGCTGGAAACGCTGCTGGAAAAGATAGACGCGCTCAACGACGGCGCGGTGATGCAGGGCTTCCGCCGCTTCGACGCCTGGCCGATGCCCAACAGCCCCGAGCTGGCCGAGGTGATGATAGGCACGTCGGACGAGCTCACCGACATGCACCTGGACCGCAAGGCGCTGATCACCGACCGCCTCAGCGCGCTGGTGATCGAAGCCGCCGGCCCGCTGATGTTCGGCGAAGCCTCGCAGCCGTCCGGCCCGGTGCTGTGGCTGAACCACGACATCATCGCCAGCCAGCTCAAACAGCTGCACGGCTGATCGCGGCCTCCCCCCGCGCGAAAAACCCCGCAGCCGTCAGGCCGCGGGGTTTTCTTTTAGCCGGCGGCCTGCGTCGAGAACATCGTCAGCACCACCTTGCCCAGATTACGGTTTTCCTCGACGTAGCGATGGGCGTCCCGCACCTGGGTCCACGGAAAGCTGCAGTCCACCACCGTGCGCAAGCGTCCGTCCAGGATGCCGGGCAGGATGCGCTCGCGCAGCGCCGCCGCCAGCCTGGCCTTCGCCGCGGGCGGCTGCGGCCGCAGCGTGGAGCCGATCAGGCTGATGCGCTTCATCAGCAGCCGGCCGAAATCCAGCTCGGCCTTCAAACCGCCCATCAGCCCGATGTTCACCAGCCTGCCGTCCGGATTCAAGGCCTGCAGGTTTTCCGCCAGATAGGCCGCGCCCACCGGGTCCAGCACCGCGTCCGCGCCGCCCCAGCTTTTGACCAGCTCGCTGAAAGCCGGCGTTTCCCGATAGTTGAATACTTGCGCGGCGCCCAGTTCGCGGCAGAATGCCAGCTTTTCCGCGCTGCCGGCGCTGGCGAAAGCCCGCGCGCCCAGCAAGCCGGCCACCTGGATCGCCGCCACGCCGACGCCGCTGGCACCGGCGTGCACCAGCACATTGTCGCCTGCGGCGACGCCGGCCTTCTCCGCCAGGTTGAACCAGGCTGTCATCCAGGCCTCCGGCAGGCTGGCGGCCTCCACCCAGGACAGCGCGTCCGGCTTGGCGATGGCCAAGGCTTCGTCCAGCAGCGCGTACTCGGCATAGCCGCCGCCCTCAACCAGGCCGAACACCGCGTCGCCGGGCTGAAAGGCTGAACCTTCCGCCGCCTCTTCCACCCAACCAGCCACTTCCAGGCCCAGCAGCGGGCTAGCGCCGGGAGGCGGCGCGTAACGGCCCTCGCGCTGCATCATGTCGGCCCGATTCACTCCGGCCGCCATCACCCGCACCAGCAGCTTGCCAGGCGCCAGCTGCGGCCGATCCCATTCCGCCAGCTCCATCGTCTCCGCCCCGCCCGGCCCTTGCTGGACCACCGCCTGCATTTTCATCGCGCTCTCCTTCGCATTGAGTCCACAGCACATGAGGCCGGCCGCCGCCTATCTCAAGTCAATGCGCGAAATATTCGAATACGGCGACATATGCCATGAGCTGGATCAAGCAATGGCGACCGGCTTTGATTACAATGCCCCGTCATGAGCGAGAACTGTTTCCATTGCGGCTTGCCGGTCCCGCCCGGCGCCGATTTCCCCATCCGCTACCGCCAGCGCGATGAGGCCGCCTGCTGCGCCGGCTGCCAGGCCGTGGCCGCCACCATCATAAATTCCGGCCTGTCAGACTACTATCAGCACCGCACCGAGGGCGCGGCCCGCGCCGAAGCGCTGCCGCAGAATCTGCTGGAACAGATCCGGCTGTACGATTCCGACGAACTCCAGCGCGGCTTCGTCCACATTGACCGCGACCAGGTGCGCGAGGCTGCGCTGATGCTGGAAGGCATCACCTGCGCCGCCTGCATCTGGCTGAACGAACAGCATCTGCGCCGGCTGCCGGGCGTGGTCGGCGTCGACATCAATTACAGCACCCAGCGCGCCCGCGTGCGCTGGGACAACAGCCGCGTCAAGCTGTCCGCCATCCTGGAGGCGGTGGCAGCGATAGGCTACCGCGCCCACCCCTACGATGCCGAGCGCCAGGAAAAGCTGCAACAGAAGGAGCGCAAGCAGGCGCTGAGCCGGCTATGGGTGGCCGGCTTGTCGATGATGCAGGTGATGATGTACGCGGTGCCGGTCTACCTGGCGCCGGACGGCGACATCGCGCCCGACCTGCTGTGGCTGCTGCACTGGGCCAGCTTCATCCTCACGCTGCCGGTGCTGCTGTATTCCGCGCTGCCGTTCTACCGCGCCACCTGGCGCGATCTGAAAAGCGGCCGCGTCGGCATGGACACGCCGGTGACCATAGGCATCCTCACCGCTTTCTGCGCCAGCTTCTGGGCGCTGATCCACAAGTTCGAGCATGGCATCTATTTCGATTCGGTATCGATGTTCGTGTTCCTGCTGCTGGGCGGCCGCTACCTGGAATCGATCGCCCGCCGCAAGGCCGGGGCCGCCAGCGAAAGCCTGGTCAAGCTGGTGCCGGCCTTCGCGCACCGGCTGGACAATTGGCCCGCCAGCCGCGACAGCCATGAAGCCACCGTCGCCAGCCTGCGCCGCGGCGACGTGATCCTGGTCCGCCCGGGCGAAACCATCCCCGCCGACGGCGTGGTGCTGGATGGCCAAAGCGCCAGCGACGAGGCCTTGCTCACCGGCGAAAGCCGGCCCATTCCCAAAACCGCCGGCGACGCGGTGATAGCCGGCAGCGTCAACACCTCCAGCCCGCTGCTGCTGCGGGTGGAGGAAAGCGGGGAGTCGACCCGGCTGGCCGGCATCGTGCGCCTGCTGGACCGCGCGCTGGCGGAAAAGCCCCGGCTGGCGGTGCTGGCCGACCGCTTCGCCAGCTGGTTCGTCGCCCTGCTGCTGCTGGCCGCCGCCGCCAGTTATCTGGCCTGGCATTTCTTGGACCCCGGCCGCGCGCTGTGGATCATGGTGGCGGTGCTGGTCATCTCCTGCCCCTGCGCGCTGTCGCTGGCCACCCCGGCGGCCCTCACCGCCGCCGGCGGCAGCCTGGCCAGCCTGGGCGTGCTCGCCACTCGCGGCCACGCGCTGGAAACGCTGGCCAAAGTGACCGACGTGGTGTTCGACAAGACCGGCACCCTTACCCACGGCAGCATGAAGCTGCTGGACGTCGCCATCGAGGGCAGCCTCGCGCCGGAACAAGCGCTGGCGTTGGCCGCCGCGCTGGAGCACGGTTCGGAACACCCGCTGGCGCAGGCGCTGCGGCAAGCCGCCGAAGGCCTGGCCGCGCCGCGCGTCGAATCGCCGCTCAACCACCCGGGCCACGGCGTGGCAGGCGTGATGGCCGGGCGCGAATGGCGGCTGGGCTCCGCCCCCTTCATCGCCGCCTGGCTGCGGCAGCCGCAGCAAGACGTCGCCGACTGGCACGCCGGCAGCACCCAGGTGCTGCTGGCGAATAGCGACGGCGTGCAGGCCCGTTTCGCCATCGGCGACGCCGTGCGCGCCGACGCCGCCGAGCTGGTGGCGCGCCTGCGCCGGCGCGGACTGGCCGTGCATCTGCTCAGCGGCGACGGCGAACAGGCCGTCTGCGCGCTGGCGCGCGAGCTGGGGCTGGAACGCGCGCGCGCGCGCGCCACGCCGGAAGACAAGCTCGCCTACGTCGGCGCGTTGCAGGACGCCGGCCGCCGCGTGCTGATGGTGGGCGATGGCGTCAACGACGCGCCGGTGCTGGCCCGCGCCGACGTCTCCATCGCCATGGGCGGCGGCACTGACGTGGCGCGCACCAGCGGCGACATGGTGCTGATCGCGGACCAATTGGGCCTGATAGACGCGTCGCTGGACATCAGCCGGCGCACGCTGACGGTGATACGGCAAAACCTGTGCTGGGCGGCGGGGTATAATCTGGTGGCCTTGCCGCTGGCCGTGACCGGCCACGTCACGCCCTGGCTCGCCAGCCTGGGCATGGCGCTCAGCTCGCTGCTGGTGGCCGGCAATGCCCTGCGCCTAGTCAAACGGAAGAACTGATGGAAAGCCTCTACCTGCTCATCCCGCTCAGCCTGGTGCTGGCCTTCGTCATCGGCGCCATCTTCTGGTGGGCCACCCGCTCCGGCCAGTTCGACGACATGGAAGGCCCGGCCCACCGCATCCTGATGGACGACGACACCCCGCGCCGGGAGGACGATCAGCAGTAGTCCCTCCCGGCGCGGGATGGCCGCGAATTGACAAATCACGATTCGCTTATATAATCGCCCTCTTTTTTGCGAACAGCTTCCCGGCAACCGCCGCGCCGCCAGGCGCCCCGCTGCGGCCATCGCGCCCCTGCCGCTGTTTCACTCCCGAAGGGCATCCGTGAATACCATCCAAGCACTCGCCGGCATGTTGCTGCTGGTCGGCGTAGCCTATGCTTTTTCCACCCGCCGCGACGCCGTCAACTGGCGCACCGTGCTGATCGGCCTCGCCATCCAGAGCGGCTTGTTCCTCTTGATCAACTATATCCCGGCCATTCACCACGGTTTCGCCGCCTTCGGCGCCGGCTTCGCCAAAGTGCTGAGCTTCGCCGGCGAAGGCGCCGGCTTCGTCTTCGGCGACCTGGCCAAACCTGGCGGCAAGCTGGGCTTCCTGTTCGCCTTCACCGTGCTGCCGGTGATCATCTTCTTCTCCGCCTTCAGCGCGCTGCTCTACCATTTCGGCATCCTGCAGCGCGTGGTCGCCGCGCTGGCCTGGGCAATGAAGCGCAGCATGCGCATTTCCGGCCCGGAAAGCGTGGTGGCCGCCGCCAATATCTTCCTGGGCCAGACCGAGGCGCCGCTGCTGGTCCGCCCCTACATCCGCCACATGACCCGCTCCGAGTTGGCCTGCATCATGATCGCCGGCATGTCGACGCTGTCCGGCGGCGTGCTGGCCGCCTACGTCGCCTTCCTGGGCGGGCCGGACGCCGCCGAGCAGGCGCGCTTCGCCACCTACTTGCTGACCGCCTCCTGCATGAACGCGGCCGGGGCGGTGGTGTTCTGCAAGATCATGTTCCCGGAAACCGCCCCCGGCGAGCTGTCCAGCACCAAGCTGCAGGCGTCCAAGGAAAAGAGCGGGGGCAATTTCGTCAGCGCGGTGGTGACCGGCGCGCTGGACGGCATGAAAATGGCCGCCGCCGTGGCCACCATCCTGCTGGCCATCGTGGCGCTGATCGCGCTGGCCAACTTCCTGGTGAAGGACGGCCTGGGCCAGATGCTGGGCGTCAACGCCGCGATCCAGGCCTCCACCCACGGCATGTTCGACGGCCTGACGCTGCAATACTTGGCCGGCCAAGCCTTCCGGGTGTTCGCCTTCCTGATGGGAATCGGCTGGGATGAGACGCTGGGCGTCGGCAGCTTGCTGGGGCAGAAGATCGTTCTCAACGAATTCATCGCCTACCTCGACCTGGCCAAGATGAAGGCCGCCGGCACGCTGTCGGCGCCGACGGTGATGATTTCCACCTTCGCGCTGGCCAGCTTCTCCAACCTGTCGTCGGTGGGCATCTGCGTGGCGGGCATCGGCGCGCTGGCGCCGGAGCGGCAGCAGGAGCTGGCGCAGATCGGCATGCGCGCGCTGCTGGCCTCCATCCTGACCGGCTTCATGACCGCCTCCAGCGCCGGTTTGTGGCTGTCGCTATTCTGATCGGCACCTGACAGTGCGGCGGGAATCAGCTAGCATGCGATTCCCGCTTTTTACCAGAACGGCCATCCGTGAAAGCAGATTTCTCCTTTTTCGCCACCCGGCGCTTCCTGCCCTTGTTCGGCACCCAGTTCCTAGGCGCCTTCAACGACAATATGCTGAAAACCGCCATCGTGGTGCTGATCAGCTTTCACGGCCTGACCCTAGCCGGCCTGCCGCCGGAAATGCTGGTCAATCTGGCGGCCGGCATCTTCATCCTGCCCTTCTTCCTGTTTTCCGCCAGCGCCGGCAAATTATCCGAGCGTTACGACAAGGCGCGCATCGCCAGGCTGATCAAGCTGGCCGAGATCGCCATCATGCTGCTGGCCGGCGCCGGTTTCCTGTGGCAATCGGCCGGGCTGCTATTGTCAGCGCTGTTCCTGATGGGCACCCACTCCGCTTTCTTCGGCCCGATGAAATACTCGGTGCTGCCGCAATACCTGCGCGAAGACGAACTGGTCGGCGGCACCGGCCTGATCGAAATGGGCACCTTCCTCGCCATCCTGCTGGGCCAGCTGCTGGGCAGCGTGCTCACCCACAACGGCTCGCTGCTGATCATCGCCGCGCTGCTGGTCACCGCCGTGCTGGGCTATTTCAGCAGCACCGCCATGCCGGCGGTGGCGCCCGGCGCGCCGCATCTCAAGCTGTCGTGGAATTTCCTCGGCGATTCGGTGCAACTGGTGGGCAAGGCCTGGCGCATCCACGACGTGCGCTGCTCCATCCTGGGCATTTCCTGGTTTTGGCTGATGGGCGCGGTCTACACCACCCAGCTGCCCACCTTCACCCGCATGCACCTGGGCGGCGACGCCGACGTCTATACCCTGCTGCTGGCGCTGTTCTCCATCGGCATCGGCATCGGCTCGGTGATTTGCGCCAAGCTGTCTCACGGCAAGCTGCAGCTGGGCATCGTGCTGCTGGGCAGCGCCGGCATGACTGTGTTCGGCGGCGACCTGGCGCTGGGCGCGATGCCTCATTACCACGGCCCGCTGGCGACGCTGGCCGAATTCATGGCCCGCGCCAGCAGCTGGCGCAGCATCGCCGACGTGGCGCTGCTGGGCTTCTTCGGCGGCTTCTTCACCGTGCCGCTGTACACCTGGCTGCAAACCGGCAGCCCGGATGAGTTCCGCTCGCAGGCGGTGGCCGCCAACAACATCATCAACGGCTTTTACATGGTGGCGGCCGCCATCGGCAGCGTGCTGATGCTGAAATGGTTCGACAGCATCTCGATGCTGCTGCTGGCGGTGGCCGCGCTCAACATCCTCGCCACCGCGCACCTGGCCTGGTGCGCGCCGGACATCTGGCGCCAGCGCTTCAGCTGGATCGCGCCGCTGTTCGCCGGCAAGGCCTGAGCCGATAAAACGACAACGGGGGCAAACGCCCCCGTTTCGCATTGCCCGCCCGGCGCGCTCATTCGCCAGCCCCGTGCGCGGCAGCCTCCTTCTCCCCCAGCAGCAGCGACAGGCGCTCCATGGTTTTGCTGTTCTCCGCGTCCGGCAGCGAAACGAAGAAGCAGATCCCGCCCGCCGGCAGGTTTTCCGCGTAAATGCTGCCGGCGTGCGCCAGGGCGATCTGCCGGCAGATCGCCAAACCCAGCCCGGTGCCGCCGGAACCGTTGGCGGTGGCGCTGCTCTGCACGAACTTGTCGAAAATTCGCTCCAATTCGGCTTCCGGCACCCCCGGCCCCTGATCGGCCACCGACAGGGTGACGATGGAGCCGAAATGCTGCAGACCGATGCGGATCCGGCCGCCATGCGGCGAGAACTTGATCGCATTGGACAGCAGATTGGCCAATATCTGCTGCATGGACTTGCGATCCACCCAGGCGAGCAGCGGCAGCGGCGGCAACTCCAGCTTCAAGCCGATGCCCGCCTCCGCCATGCGCCCCTCTTCCGCCTGCGTCATCAGGCGGACCAGCTCGCATAGATCCACGTCCTCGCGGTGCAGCGCCATGCGCCCCGACTCCAGCTTGGCCAGATCCAGCAAATCGTTCAGCAAGACCAGCAGCCTGGCGCCGCTGGCATGGATATTGTCGAAATAGCGCTTGATCCGCTCCGGCGGCGCCTGCCCGACCTTGTCGCCGCCGATCTCGGCGAAGCTGAGTATGCCGTGCAGCGGCGTGCGCAGCTCATGCGACATATTGGCCAGGAATTCCGACTTGGCCTGATTCGCCCGCTCCGCCTCCTCCTTCGCCTGCAACAAGTCGGCGGTGCGTTGCGCGACCAGCTCCTGCAAATGATTGCGGTGGCCGTACAACTCTTGCTCCGACCGCTTGCGTTCGGTGATGTCGCGGCCGACGCCGCGATAGCCGCACAGCTCGCCGTCCGCGCTCAGCAGCGGACAGGCGTTGATGGCTATCCAGCGCTCCTCTGCGCGCCGCCGGTAGCTCAGCTCGAAATCCCGCACCTCTTGGCGCCCGGCGAACAGCCGCGACAGCCGCTCAGCCTGGTCGCGGTTCGCGCGCACCGGCCGCCACTCCCGCCAGTGGCGGCCTAGCAGCTTGCCCAGCGGCACGCCGGTCAATTCGCTGAAATGCTCGGAACAGTAGCTGAGCCGTCCTTCGGCATCCAGCTCCCACAGCCAGTCCGAGGCGATGCTGGCGAACATGCGGAAACGCTCCTCGCCCTGCCTTAGCGCGCGGGCGCTTCGGCTGGCCAACTCTTCCGCCACCTCGCGGCGCCGGTGCAGCAGGTTCAAGTAAATGCCGAGCAGCAGCGTGAACCCCATGCCGGCCGGCAACACCAGCAGCGCCGCATGGCTGCCGCTGGCCTCCAGGTAACGCGGCAGCGCGCGCAAGGTCACCTTCCAGACCCGCCCGCCTATCGCCAGCTTGCGGCTCAGCCACGGGCTTCCCGGACTCGCTCGCTGCGTCGGCGCCACCAGGCTGACCGTGCCGCCGCCGCCGACATCGTCCAGCTGCAGACTGATCCCTTTTTCAGCCAGCGCCGGGAGGGCCCGCGCCGCCAGCCGGGCGGCGTTGATGCCGCCCACCACCACGCCGCCGCGGACGCCGGGCACAGGAATGATCATCGACACCCCCTTGCCGGAGTCGTCGTTGAACTGGGCCAGGATCAGCGGCTCGCTGATCCTGGCCTGGCCGCTGGCCAGCGCGCGGCGGATGGCTTCGCGCCGCCTGGGCTCCGACCACAGGTCGAAACCCCATACTTTCGGATTGTCTTCCTTGGGCGCGATATAGGTCACCGGATAGTATTCGGGCCGGATGCCGGCGGCGACAATGCGGCCATCGGCCCGCTTCTCGCGGACCTTGCCGTACTTCGCCTCATAAGCCGGCCGGCCGGCCTGCGGCACCAGCGGCGCCCAGCCTATCCCTTGAAACAGCGGCCGGCTCGCCACCAGCGGCCTGGCGAAACGGTAGAAATCATCCTGGCGGATATTGGGCGCGTTGCCCATGAAAAGCGCCAATGAGTCCAGCGCGTCGACATCCTGCTGGATCGCGCTCGCCAGTTGCTCGGCCGCCGCCCCGGCATCGTGGCGGAAATTGGACTCGGTCGCCGCCCGCTCAGCCCTGTCGAAATGACGCGACAATATGACGGTGAGCAACAACGGCGCCAGCAGGATCAGTCCCTGCACCTCGCGCCGGGCCACCATGCGCCGGCAGCGCGCCGCGCCGGCCCGCGCGCGCGGCCAGCGCCACAAGACACCGGCCAGCGCAGCGCTCTTCGCCGGCCAGCCTTGGCTCACCTCAAACTCCCGCTAAAGCGAAAACCCCGCGCCAACGCAAAGCCGGCACGGGGTTTTCGGGACGGGGCTCCAGCCCCGCTCTGGGCGGCGAAGGACATGAATCACTCCAAGCGCGATGCTTATGGAATATTCATAGCCGCTGCGGCCTCACTTAGGCAAGCGCTATCGCATCCAGCTTCGCCTTCGCGTCGCGCAGAGCGGTGCGCAAGCCTTCTTCTATCACCGGGTGATAGAAAGGCATTTGCAGCATTTGCGCCACCGTCAGCTGTTGCTGATGGCTCCAGGCCAATAGATGCGCCAGATTCTCCGCCCGCGGGCCTATCATCTCGGCTCCCAGGAAGCGGCCGGTTTCCTTGTCCGCGTATACGTGCAACAGGCCTTTGTTGATCCCCATCACCCGGCTGCGCCCCTGGTCCTCGAAGCTGACCTCGCCCGCCACGAAACCCTCGTCGGCCAGATCGGCGAAACGGCGGCCCACCATCATCATCTGCGGATCCGAAAACACCACCGCGATAGGCGAACGGCGCAATCCGGCCGTCAATTGCGGGTAAGACGCGGCATTGCCGCCGGCGGTAGCGCCTTCGTCGGCCGCCTCATGCAGCAAGGGGAGGATATCGTTGGCGTCGCCGGCGATGAAGACCGGCGCGCCGACGCACAGCAGCGTTTCCGGGTCGAACATCGGCACGCCGCGGGCATCCAGCAGCACGCTGGTATTCTCCAGACCGAGGCCGCGCACATTGGGGGCGCGGCCGGTGGCGGCCAACACATAATCGAAGCGCTCCTCCACCTCCGCGCCGTCCAGGCTCACATAGCGGATCCGCGCCGCGTCGCCATCATTGGCCATTTCCAGCACCTTGGCGTCCGGGTCCAGGTAAAACTCGTTGCCCAGCGCCTGGCGCGCATAGTCGCGCACCGCCGGATCGCTCAAGGGTCCCACGCCGCCGCGGGCGCCGAATACCTTCACCTTCACGCCCAAACGCGACAGCGCCTGTCCAAGCTCCAGGCCGATGACGCCGGGGCCGAACACCGCCACGCTTTGCGGCAGGTCTTCCCAATCGAACACGTCATCGTTGATGATCAGGCGGTCGCCGAAGGCCTGAAACGGCGGCGGGATCACCGGCGACGAACCGGTGGCGATCACCACGCGCTTGGCCTGTACCAAGGTATGCTCGTCCACCTGCAAGGTGGTGTTGTCGATGAAGCGGGCATAGCCGCGCAGCTTGTCCTCGGTCGGAATGCCATCCACGCTTCGCACCACGAAGCCGACGAAGCGGTCGCGCTCGCTCTTGACGCGAGCCATCACTTCGCGGCCGTCGATGCGCACCTCGCCATCCACATGCACGCCGAACATATCTGCATGGCTCGCATGGTGGGCGGCCTCGGCGGCGGCGATCAGCAGCTTGGACGGCATGCAGCCGACGCGGGCGCAGGTGGTGCCGTAAGGCCCGCCCTCGATCACGATGGCGGAAGCGCCGCCGGCCTTGGCGGCGCGGTAGGCGGCGAGGCCGGCGGTGCCGGCGCCGATGACGGCTACGTCGATATGGATGGTTTTCATGGTTTTATCCTTGTATCTGGCAGGGATGCGGCACGCCACGCACGCATGGCGTCCCGCATCCCGGCAAAAAAGGCGGCCGGCAGGAGTACCGGCCCAAAAGAACCGGCGGCGTCAGGGCCCGAGCCGCCGGAAACGAACACCTTACTTGGCGAAGCGCTTTTCCACTTCGTCTGCCGAGCCGATCAGTTCGCCGTTGATGAACACTTGCGGAGCGGTCATCTTGCCGGACACCGCGCCCAGCGCCTTGCCGCGGATCTTGTTGTCCAGCGGCACTTCGACGAAGTCGTAGCCGTTTTCGGCCAACACGGCCTTGGCGCGGGCGCAGTGCGGGCAGCCCACCTTGGTGAACACCACGACCTGGTCGGGCTTCTTGGCGTTGGGGTTGATGTAATTCAGCATGGTGTCGGCGTCGGACACCTTGAACGGATCGCCCGGCTCTTGCGGCTCGATGAACATCTTCTGCACCACGCCGTCCTTCACCAGCATCGCGTAGCGCCAGCTGCGCTTGCCGAAGCCCAGATCGGCCTTGTCCACCAGCATGCCCATGCCTTCGGTGAAATCGCCGTTGCCATCGGGTATCATCACGATGTTGGCGGCTTCCTGATCCTTGGCCCACTCGTTCATCACGAAGGTGTCGTTGACCGACACGCACAGGATGGCGTCGACGCCGTTGGCGTAGAATGCCGGCGCCAGTTCGTTGAAGCGCGGCAGGTGGGTGGACGAGCAAGTCGGGGTGAAAGCGCCCGGCAGCGAGAACAGGGCGATGGTCTTGCCGTCGAACAGTTCGGCGGTGCTCACGTTTTTCCACTCGTTGTTTTCGCGGATGCGGAAAGTGACGTTCGGTACGCGTTGGCCTTCACGATTTTGCAGCATGGTCAGCTCCTTGTGGGGTGTTGGTTGTTTGCTATCGATGAATGCATTCTGATAGCCAGCACCAAAAAGGTCTAATTGATTGTTGCAAGATTTTTGATTGTCTTTTTCAATGACTCCGCCCCGCGCTGGGCAGCCCGCCGCCCGCGACGTTAAAATGCCGGCATCCGGCAACTGCCTCGTTCAACGACCATGCATATCAGCGGCCTGCATCATCTCGCCATCATCGCCTCCGACTATGCGCGCTCGCGCGACTTCTACCACCGCGTTCTCGCCCTGCCCATCGTGGCGGAGAACTGGCGCGCCGACCGGCAGTCGTGGAAACTGGACCTGGCCCTGCCCGACGGCAGCCAGATCGAACTGTTCAGCTTCCCGCAAACGCCGGCGCGCCCCACCCGGCCCGAGGCCTGCGGGCTGCGCCACCTGGCTTTCGCCTGCCCGGACATAGACGCGGCCCGCGCGCACTTGCTGGCCCAGGGGGTAGAGGCGGAAGCGATCCGCCTGGACGAATACACCGGCTCGCGTTTCTTCTTTTGCGCCGACCCGGACCGCTTGCCGATAGAGTTTTACCAGGCGGCGCATGCCGACCGCCCGACATGACCAACATGCCGGGCGCGCCCGCCTTCATATTTCGCCATTGGCTGTCATAGTGAATTATCGAACCGCCGGCGCCAGCGCCGCGCCGGCGGCAATCCACCCGAAAACGGAATGCTTATGAATATCTCTAACACGCCTGCCCTCCTGGCAGGCTTGCTGGTCGCCCTCGGCACCGCGGCCTCCGCGCACGCGGGCGCCGACGACACCCTGCTGGCGGCCCGCGACGCCTTCCGCGCCAATGAACTGGGCAGGCTGGCCAGCCTGGGCGGCAGCCTGCCGGACAGCTATCCGCTGAAGGATTACCCTTCCTACTGGCTGGCCTGGAAGGCGCTGGAAAAAAACGACGACGCCCAGGTGACGCGCTTTCTCGAACAGGTGCCGGAAGGCCTGATGCCGGAGCGGATACGCAACGAATGGGTGAAGAAGCTGGGGATGCGCGAAAACTGGACCGCTTTCGCCGCCGAATGGAAAAAGCTGCCGGAGGAAGGCCGCGACGAGGAGTCCAGCTGTTATGGCCAACTGATGGGGCTGTACCAGGGGCAGAAGCCCGACAACCTCGACCGCTTCCTGGAGGGCAAGCCGGTCCCGGACGGCTGCAACCGCCTGATCGAAGGCGCGTACGCCCGCGGACTGATCAACCAGGACTGGCTGTGGCGCCGCGCCCGCCTGCTGCTGGCCGGCAACTTCGTCAGCCAGGCGCGCCAGTTGGCCGCCGACACCCAGCTGCCGCTGGACAACGCCGCGCTCAACAAGCCGGCCAACGCCAATTTGTCCACTCCGGGCGGCCAGGAAGCCGCGCTGCTGGAAATCGAGCGCAAAGCGAAAACCGACTTGGACGGCGCCGCCGCCAGCCTGTCCCGTCTGGAAGGCAATATCGACGCCGACCGCAGCGGCTTCGGCTGGGGGCAGTTGGCGCTGCTGTCGGCGCGCAAGCAGCTGTCCGCCCAGGCGCTGCAATGGTTCGACAAGGCCGATCCGCGCCAGCTCACCGCCGACCAATGGGAATGGTGGGCGCGCTCGGCGCTGCGCCTGGAGCAATGGACGCAGCTGGACGGCATCATCCGCCGGATGCCGGCGGCGGTCGCGGCGCGCCCGGCATGGCGCTACTGGCTGGGACGCTCGCTGCAGCAGCAGGGCAAGCCGGCGCTGGCCGCGCCGCTGTTCAGCCAGGCCAGCGTCGGCCATAACTACTACGCGCTGCTGTCGCTGGAGGAACTGGGCAATTCGCTGTCCGCCTCCACCAATAAAACCATGCCCAGCGCCGACGATGTCGCGCGGATGAAGCAGGACCCCGCCATTCGCCGCTCGCTGGCCTTGCTGTCGGTGGCCGAAATCTACACCAAGCCCGAATTCCGCACCGACGCGCAGCGCGAATGGCGCTGGGCAATGCGCGGCCGCAACGATATGGAACTGCTGGCCGCGGCGGAAATCGCCCGCAAGGAAGGCTTTTACGACATGGCCATCTACAGCGCCGAGCGCACCAAGGAAGAGCATGACTTCTCGCTGCGCTACCTGACGCCCTACCGCGACATCACCCAGAAGTACGCGCGCCAGCTCGACATCGACGACGCCTGGGTCTACGGCCTGATCCGCCAGGAAAGCCGCTTCATCACCATGGCGCGCTCCGGCGTCGGCGCCTCCGGCCTGATGCAGCTGATGCCGGCCACCGCCAAGTGGGCGGCCAAGAAAATCGGCCTCACCCATTTCGCCGTCAACGACATCGACACAAATGTCCAGCTGGGCACCTGGTATCTGCGCTACGTGCTGGACAACCTGTCCGGCAATCAGGTGATGGCCACCGCCGCCTACAACGCTGGCCCCAGCCGCGCCCGCAACTGGCAGACCAACCGCGCGCTGGACGGCACCATCTATGCCGAAACCATACCGTTCAGCGAAACCCGCGATTACGTGCAAAAAGTGATGGCCAGCGCCGCCTACTACTCCAGCACCTTCGGCCACGCCAATATCTCGCTGAAAAACCGCATGGGCATGATCCCTCCGCGCTGAACCGGAACCAACCGTGATGAACCAGACAATTGCCCCACTCCCGCAAAAGATCTGCCTGATAGGCGGCAGCGGATTCATTGGCCGCCATCTGGCGGCGCGGCTGGCCGGGGACGGCCACCGCATCACCGTGGCCAGCCGCAAAACCGCGCTGCCTGAATTCCTGGTGCTGCCGTCGGCGCGGCTGGTGAACGCCGACATTCACGACCCCGCGCAGCTGGAGGCGCTGATCTCCGGCCACGACGCGGTAGTCAGCATGGTCGGCATCCTGCACGGCAGCCGCGCCCAGTTCGAAAAAAACCACGCGCGCCTGCCCGAAGCCATAGTCGAAGCCTGCCGCCGCCAGCGCGTGCCGCGCCTGGTGCATGTCAGCGCGCTGGGCGCGGCCCAGGACGCTCCAAGCGATTACCTGCAGACCAAGGCATTGGGCGAGCTGGCGGTGGAAGGCAGCGGGCTGGACTGGACCATTCTGCGCCCCTCGGTAGTGTTCGGCCGCGACGACGCCTTCCTCAATCTGTTCGCCGCGCTGCAGAAACGGTTGCCCTTGCTGCCGCTGGCCGGCGCCGCCAGCAAGATGGCGCCAGTATGGGTGGAAGACGTGGCGCGGGCGGTGTGCGCCAGCCTCGGCCGGCCGCAAACCCTGCGCCGCAAGCTGGACCTGGCCGGACCCGAGATTTACACGCTGGCAGAGCTGGCCAGACTGGCCGGCCGCTGCAGCGGCCATTCCCGTCCGGTCATCGGGCTGCCTGACAGCCTGGCCATGCTGCAGGCCGGCCTGATGGAACGGCTGCCCGGCCCCACGCTGATGAGCCGCGACAATGTCCGTTCGCTGCGTTGGGACAATATCAGCGAGCATCCCTTTCCGTCCGGGCCGCTGGGCTTCGCGCCCACCCCGCTGTCGGCGCTGGCGCCCGCCTGGCTATCAGGCCGCGACGGCAATCATATCGTCTCCCGCTACCGGGAAAAGGCTGCGCGTTAAGATGGACATTTATATCGTCGGCGGCGCGGTCCGCGACCGCCTGCTGGGCCTGCCGGTCAAGGACCGCGACTGGGTGGTGGTGGGCGCCACGCCGCAGCAGATGCTGGACCAGGGTTTCCGCCCGGTCGGCAAGGACTTTCCGGTATTCCTGCACCCGCAAACGCAGGAGGAGTACGCGCTGGCCCGCACCGAGCGCAAGATAGCCAAGGGCTACCACGGCTTCGTATTTCACACCGATAGCGGCGTGACGCTGGAGCAAGACCTGGCGCGGCGCGACCTCACCATCAACGCCATCGCCGAAGCCGGCGACGGCAGCCTGATCGATCCCTATGACGGCCAGGCCGATCTGAAGGCCGGCATTCTGCGCCACGTCAGCGACGCCTTCGCCGAGGACCCGGTGCGCATTTTGCGGCTGGCGCGCTTCGCCGCCCGCTTCGATTTCGCCGTCGCGCCGGAAACCATGGCGCTGATGCGGCAAATGGTGGACAGCGGCGAAGCCGATGCCCTGGTGGCCGAGCGGGTATGGCAGGAACTGGCCAAGGGCTTGATGGAAGACAAGCCTTCGCGGATGCTGCTGACGCTGCGAGAATGCGGCGCGCTCGCGCGCGTGCTGCCGGAAGTGGATGCCCTGTTCGGCGTGCCGCAGCGCGCCGACTACCACCCGGAAATCGATTGCGGCGACCACACCATGCGGGTGCTCGATTACGCGGCCGCCGCCGGCTACCCGCTGGCGGTGCGCTTCGCCGCGCTCGGCCACGACCTGGGCAAGGCGCTGACGCCGCCCGAGGTGCTGCCGCGGCATATCGGCCACGAGATCAACGGCACCCGGCCGCTGGCCGAACTGTGCCGCCGCCTGCGCGTGCCCAGCGACTGCCGCGACCTCGCCCACATCACCATGGTCAACCACACCAAGGTGCATCAGGCGCAGGAGTTGCGGCCCGCCACCGTGCTGCGGCTGTTCAAGGACAGCGACGCCCTGCGCCGGCCCGACCGCTTCCGCCAGATGCTGGACGCCTGCCTCGCCGACGCGCGCGGCAGGCTGCATTTCGAAACCGCGGCCTACCCGCAAAAGGACTACCTCGAGAGACTGCTGGCTGCTACGCTGCAAATTGATGCCGGCGCCATAGCCGCCGGCTGCAGCGACAAGGCCGCGATTCCCGCCACGCTGGATGCGGCCCGCACCGCCGTCATCGCCGACTGCAAGGAGCAATGGGAGGACCGCTGATGGATGCGCTTTACCGCCTGCCGGCCATGCTGATGCGCGGCGGCACCAGCAAGGGGCTGTTCATCCGCGCCGACTCGCTGCCGGAAGACACCGAGCAATGGGAAGCCATGCTGCTGCGCGCCCTCGGCAGCCCCGATCCCTACGGCCTGCAGATGGATGGGCTGGGCACCGGGCTGGCCAGCAGCAGCAAGGTGATGATACTCAGCCCCTCGCGCCGCGACGATTGCGACATCGACTGCCTGTTCGGCCACGCCTCCATCGCCGACGCGCGCATCGACTGGTCCGGCAACTGCGGCAACCTCAGCGCCGCCGCGCCGCTGTTCGCCATGCTGGAAAACATGGCGCGTCCCGCGGACGGCGTCGCCACCATCGCCATCTGGCAAGCCAATGTCGGCAAGCGCATCCTGGCCGAGCTGGAAGTCTTCGACGGCCAGCCGGTGTGGCAGGGCGACTTCTTCATCGACGGCGTGTCCTTCCCCGGCGCGCCGATCCGGCTGCGCTTCCTCGACCCCTGCGGCGTCAGCTCGGGCGAGCTGTTCCCGTCCGGCCGGCTGATGGACGAGCTCAAACTGCCCGACGGCAGCCACATCGAGGCCACGCTGGTGGACGCCGGCAACCCTACCGTGTTCGTGCGGGCGCGCGACTTCGGCCTGAGCGGGCGCGAGCCGGCCGGACCGATGCCGCTGGCCACGCTGCGCCGGCTGGAGCTGGCCCGCGCCACCGCCGCAGTGGCGATGGGGCTGGCCGAAGACATCTTCGCCGCCGAACGCGAGCGGCCGGCCTTTCCCAGAATCAGCTTCCTGTCCGCCGCCGCCGATGCCGAATGCCAGCTCAACGCGCGGCTATTGTCGATGGACAGGGTGCATCATGCCTATTCCGGCACCGGCGCCATCGCGCTGGCCTGCGCCTGCGCGGTCGACGGCACCCTGCCGGCGGAGCTGGCCGGCGGCGCGGTGCGAGGCATGCCGCTCACTTTCAGCCACGCCAGCGGCAAGCAGACGCTGGAAGCGGTGCTGGGCCGCGCGGAGTTGGGGTGGTCGGTCAGCGAGGTGGTGATGACGCGCACCGCCAGGCCGCTGATGCGCGGCGAGGTCTACATCCCGCCAGCCTGAGTCCATGCCATTGACGTGAATTGACCATTTCCGCCACGCCAGGCGGGATGCTCTCTTGCCTGAAAGCCCCCGAAAATCAAGCCCCCTCCCCCGCCGCCCGGCGGGACAAAGAAATAAGCCCGCAGTTCCTGTTCATTTTTTTATTTAAAATTGTAAAATTTCGGCCCTAACTATCATCTATGCAACAAAATCGGCTGCCGCGCAGTCCGAATGGAAAACCGAACGCCCGATGTCATCCGCTTTGCATTTCACAATCGACAGCCTGATCAGCTGGCCTCCGGCCCCGGATGTCGACGGCCAGACCAGCCACCCGCCGCTGGAGCCGGTCCCCGCCATGCAGCGGCGGCGCATGAGCCCGCTGTGCAAGGCTGCCATGCATGGCGCGTTCGGCCTGGGCGACGGCGGCGACGACATTCCCTTGGTATTCGCATCGCGCTTCGGCGACATGTCCCGCTCCATCGAACTGTTGCAGCAACTCAGCCAGGGCGAGTCGCTCTCCCCCACCCAGTTCAGCCTGTCGGTGCACAACGCCATCGGCGCGCTGCACGGCATATTGTCCGGCCATGCCGGACAGTACACGGCGATCGCCGCCGCCGAAGAAACCGTGGAGGCGGCCTGCTGCGAAGCATTGGCCATGCTGGTCGACGGCGCGCCGGCTGTGCGGCTGGTGGTTTACGACGCCCCGCTTCCCGCGCCATACCAAGACGCCGCGCCGGCTCAGCCGCCGCTCATCGCCTGGGCATGCCGGCTGCGCCTGGCCGACAGCGGCCCGCGCTTCAGCCTGGAAAGCGCGCCTGCCAGCGGCGACGCCGACAGCCAAGGGCTGTGGCCGTTCCTGAACAGCGCTGCCCGGCAGCATACCCACCATTGCGGCCAACGCGACTGGCATTGGGCCCGACATGGCTGAACGCTGCAATTATTTGTGGCGCCTGATGGCCACCGCCATCGCCTTCTCCGTGTTCGGACTGGGCGGCGTGCTGTTCTCGCTGATCGTCTTTCCGCTGCTGATGCTGCTGGTGCGCCGCCCGGCGCGCCGCATCGCCTTGTCGCGGCGCGTGGTCCAGATAAGCTTCGCGGCCTTCATTCAATTGATGCGCGCGCTGGGCATTCTCCGCTACCGCATCGTCGGCGCCGAAAAACTGCGGCGCCCCGGCCTGCTGATCCTGGCCAACCACCCCACGCTGATAGACGTGGTATTCCTCATTTCGCTGCTACCAAATGCCGACTGCATCGTCAAGTCGTCGCTGGCGCGCAATCCGTTCACCCGCGGCCCGGTGCGCGCCTCCGGCTACATTTGCAACGATTCCAGCGAAGGGCTGATCGAGGACTGCATTCACTCCGTCCACGACGGCAACAATCTGGTGATCTTCCCGGAAGGCACCCGCACGCCGCTGGACGGCCGCTTCACATTGCAGCGCGGCGCCGCCAATATCGCCGTCCGCGGCCGCCGCGCCATCACCCCCGTGTCCATCCGCTGCGAACCGCGCAGCCTGGCCAAGGGCGTGCCCTGGTGGCGGATTCCGCCGCGGCCGATGCATTTCACCATCGAGGTGCTGGACGACCTGCCGGTCGCGCCGTTTCTCGAGGGGCAGAGCGAAGCCATGGCTGCCCGCAAACTGACCCGTTTCCTGCACGACTTTTACCTTACGACATCGAGCCTTCATGCAAACCCTGGAACTTGAGATCAAAAACCTGTTGATCACCTCCTTGAATCTGGAAGACATCACCCCCGACGACATCGTCGCCGACGCCCCGCTGTTCGGCGACGGCCTGGGCCTGGACTCCATCGACGCGCTGGAGCTGGGCCTCGCGCTGCAGAAGCGCTACGGCATCACCCTGTCCCCGGACGGCGAGGAAACCCGCCGCCATTTCGCCAGCATCGCCAGCCTGGCCGGCTTCGTCGCCAGCGCGCGCAAGCTGTAACCCCACTTCCGGAGACCGCCATGACCAAAGACGAACTCTTCGCGCGCCTGAGCGCTGTGCTGCAGGACACTTTTGAAATCGAAGCCGACGCCATCCACCCGGAAGCGCGCCTGCGCGAAGACCTGGACATCGACAGCATCGACGCCGTGGACCTGATCGTCCAGTTCCGTCCGCTGGTGGGCAAACGCCTGCAGCCGGACGTGTTCAAGTCGGTGCGCACGCTGCAAGACGTAGTGGACGCCCTCCACGGCCTGATGCAGGAAAACGACTGAGCGATGCCCGCCACCGCGCTGGCCAGCCTGCTGACCCTGAGCTACCCCTTCCTGATCTATTTCGGCCAGGGACGGGTGGAGCCGCGCCTGCTGGCGGGCGTGCTGGTCGGCATCGCCCTGCTGCGCGCGCTCAGCACGCGCCAGGCGGTCTGGTACTGGGCCGCCGCCGCCACGCTGCTGCTGGCGGCGTTCAGCATGCTGGGCAACGGTTTGCTGCCGCTGAAGCTCTACCCCTTGCTGGTCAATGCCGTCCTGCTGGCGATGTTCGCCGGCAGCCTGCGCTTCGGCCCGCCGCTGATCGAACGGCTGGCGCGGCTGACCGAGCCGGAGCTGGACGCGCGCGCCATACGCTACACCCGCGCCGTCACCCAGGTCTGGTGCGGCTTTTTCATCGTCAACGGCAGCCTGTCGCTGGCTACCGCGCTCTGGGCCGACAACGCCGTCTGGACCGCCTACAACGGTTGCATTTCCTATCTGCTGATGGGCGCGCTGTTCGGCGGCGAATGGCTGGTGCGCCAGCGCGTCAAATCCCGCAATACCACTCATGGCTGATTTCATTCCCCTTTCGCGACTGCTGGCCGTCGGCCGCGGCGCAGGCCACCCCGTCGCCCGCGACGGCCAGCGGCATTACAGCTTCGCCGATTTCCGCCAACGCGCCGCGCGCTGGCGCGCCGGCCTGCTGCGCACGCGCCAGCACGTAGTGGCCATCCATCTGGACGACAGCTTCGAGTTCGCCGCCGCCCTGTTTGGCGCCTGGCACGCGGGCAAAACCGTCTGCCTGCCCGCCGACGACCTGCCGGCCACCCGCGCCGCGCTGGCCGAACGCGGCATGCTGCTGGATGCGCAGCCGGCCGACGCGGACGACTACGCCGATTTCGGCGAGCTGTCCGAAGACGGCTGCCGGCTGCAGCTGTTCACCTCCGGCTCCACCGGCGAGCCGCAGGCGATAGACAAAGGCCTGCGCCAGCTGGCGGCGGAAACCGCCATCTTGTCGCGGCTGTGGGACGACGCGCTGCCCGCCGGCTGCCTGGTGGAAGCCACCGTTTCCCATCAGCACATCTACGGCCTGCTGTTCCGCGTGCTGTGGCCGCTGGCCGTCGGCCGCCCCTTCGCCTGCCGGCGCCAGACCTTCCCGGAAAACCTGCTGCAGGCGCTGGCAAACGAGCCCTGCCTGCTGGTCAGCAGCCCGGCCCACCTGAAACGCCTGCCGGCCAGCCTCGACTGGACAAGCGCAGCCGGCAAGCTGGCCGCCGCGTTTTCCTCCGGCGGGCCGCTGGACGACGCCGCGCTGGCCAACAGCCTGGCGACGCTGGGACAGGCGCCGTGCGAAATCTTCGGCAGCACCGAGACCGGCGGCATCGCCTGGCGCCGCCGCCAGACCGACGCCGCCCAGCCGTGGCAGCCGCTGCCCGGCGTGCAAGTGCGCCTGGACGACGGCCTGCTGGCCATCCGCTCGCCCCATCTGGACGATGACGGCTGGCATCAGACCCGCGACAAGGCGGCGCCGCAGGGCGAGGGCTTTGTCCTGCTCGGCCGCGCCGACCGCATCATCAAGCTGGAAGAGAAGCGCGTGTCGCTGGACAGCGTGGAGGCCGCTCTGTTGGCCAGCGGCCTGTTCGACGCCGTGCGCCTGGTGCTGCTGCCCGGCTCCCGCGACACGCTGGGCGTGGCCGCGGTACCCAACGCCGCGGGCTGGGAGCGACTGGCCGCGCTCGGCCGGCGCGAATTCGCCGCCCGCCTGATCACCGAACTGAAGCGCAGCGTGATCCCGGAAGGCCTGCCGCGGCGCTGGCGCTACGGCTTCCGCCTGCCGGTCAACGCGCAGGGCAAGACCACCCAGGCGCAGCTGTTGTCTTGGTTCGAGGCCCGCCGCCCCCACATCACGCTGCTGCGACGCGACGCCGGCTACGCGCTGCTGTCGATAGAAGCCGCCGCCGCGCTGCCGGACTTCGCCGGCCACTTCCCCGGCTTCCCGCTGCTGCCCGGCGTCACCCAGCTGGACTGGAGCGTGCGCCTCGCCCGCGAGCTGTTCGACCTGACCGGCTTCAGCGGCATGGACAATCTGAAATTCCAGCGCATCATCGCGCCGGACAGCACGGTGCGGCTGGAGCTGCGCTACGACAGCGACAAGCGCAGCGTCAGCTTCGCCTACGATTCCGACGGCGAGCCCCACGCCAGCGGCAAGCTGCGCTTCGGAGCCCCGGCATGCTGATCTGCGCGGTAGTGCCGGTATACAACCACGGCGGCGCGGTGGGCAGCGTGGTGGCCTCCTTGCGCGCGCAAGCGCTGCCTTGCGTGCTGGTGGATGACGGCAGCGACGCCGACTGCGCCGCGGTGCTGGACGCGCTGGCCGCCGCCGACGAACACGTGCGGCTGGTGCGGCTGCCGGAAAACCGCGGCAAGGGCGGCGCCATGATCGCCGGGCTGCGCGCCGCGCGCGAGCTGGGCTACAGCCACGCGCTGCAGATAGACGCCGACGGCCAGCACGACAGCCGCGACATCCCGCGCTTCCTGGAGTTGGCCCGCGCCCAGCCGCAAGCCTTGATCTGCGGCTGCCCGCTGTACGACGAAAACGCGCCCAAAAGCCGCCGCTACGGCCGCTACGCCACCCATGTCTGGGTATGGATCAACACGCTGTCGCTGCAGATCGCCGACGCGATGTGCGGCTTCCGCGTCTACCCGCTGGCGGCGACGGTGCCGCTGTTCGACCAGGCGCGGCTGGGCCTGCGGATGGATTTCGACGTGGAAGTGCTGGTCCGGCTGAGCTGGCGCGGCATGCGCATCGTCAACCTGCCCACCCGCGTCAGCTACCCGCTGGACGGCGTGTCGCACTTCCAGCTGTGGCGCGACAATCTGCGCATCAGCCGCATGCACGCCAAGCTGTTCTTCGGCATGCTGCCGCGGCTGCCCCTGCTGCTGGCCCGCAAGGCGGCGCGATGAAGCCGGCCCGCCATTGGGCCGGCATCGGCGAAAACACTTTCGTCGCCGGCATCGTGCTGCTGTTCTGGGTTCACCGCCTGCTGGGGCGCCGCCTGTTCCGCCTGTGCCTGCTGCCGGTGGTGGCCTGCTACTGGCTGGCATGCGCGCCGGCGCGCGCGGCCTCGCTGCAATACCTGCGCCGGCTGGAGCGGCACTGCGGCACGCTGGGCCGCCAGCCCGGCGCGCGCGACACCTTCCGCCATCTGCTGCGCTTCGCCGACACCATGCTGGACAAGCTGCTTGCCACCGCCGGCCACTACCCGGCCGACCGGGTGGCGATCAGCGGCGCCGACGTCATCATCGACGGCCTGCGCCAGCGGCGCGGCGTCTTGATCGTCACCGCCCATCTCGGCTGCCTGGAACTGTGCCGCGCGCTGGCCGACCGCTCGCCCGACGTGGTGGTCAACGTGCTGGTGCACACCCGCCACGCCCAGCGTTTCAACGCGCTGCTCGACCGGCTCAATCCGCAGCAGTCGGTGCGGCTGCTGGAGGTGACCGAGGTCAACGCCGCCACCGCCGTGCTGCTGGAACAGAGAATCGCCGCCGGCGAGGTGGTGGCCATCGCCGGCGACCGCGTGCCGGTCAGCGGCGACCGCACGGTGAGCGTGCCGTTTCTGGGCGAACCGGCGCCGTTCCCCTGCGGCCCCTATCTGCTGGCCCACCTGCTGCGCTGCCCGCTCTACCTGATGGCTTGCCTGCGCCAGGGCGCGGGCTACCACTTGCAATTCGTGCCGCTGGCCGAGTCCATCCGCCTGCCGCGGCAAAACCGCGAAGCGGCGATCGGCGAATACGCCGCGCGTTTTTCCGGCGAACTGGCCCGCCTGCTGGCCGCCTCGCCCTACGACTGGTTCAATTTTTTCCCGTTCTGGGATCAGAAATCCAAATCATGACCCCCAAGCATCAAGATTCTGTAATATTCGATGGCTCCTGGCTGTCGCTGGACGACATCCACGCCATCGCCATCGGCGCCAAGCAGGCGCGGCTGTCCGATGACCCGGCGTTCTGCGAGCGCATCGAAAAAGGCAGCCGCTTCATCGACCAGCTGCTGGCCGAAGACGGCGTGGTCTACGGCGTCACCACCGGCTACGGCGACTCCTGCACCGTGGAGATTCCGCCCGCCCTGGTGCAAGAACTGCCGCACCACCTGTACACCTACCACGGCTGCGGCGCCGGCCGCTTTCTCGACGCGGTCGAAACCCGCGCGGTGCTGGCGACCCGGCTGGCCTCGCTGTGCCGCGGCGTCTCCGGCGTCAGCCTGGCGCTGCTGCGCCAGCTGGCCGCGCTGCTCAAGCACGACATCCTGCCGCTGATTCCAGCCGAAGGCTCGGTCGGCGCCAGCGGCGACCTGACCCCGCTGTCCTACGTCGCCGCCGCGCTGTGCGGCGAGCGCGAAGTGACGCACCGCGGCGAGCGCTGCGCCGCCGCCGACGCGCTGAAGGCCGCCGGCCTCGCGCCGCTGCGGCTGCGCCCCAAGGAAGGCCTGGCCATCATGAACGGCACCGCGGTGATGACCGCGCTGGCCTGCCTCGCCTGGCCGCGCGCCGACTACGCCTCGCGCCTGTGCTCGCGCCTGACCGCGATGAACGTGGCCGCCGCCGCCGGCAACGCCCACCATTTCGACGAAGCGCTGTTCGCCGTCAAACCCCACCCCGGCCAGCAACGCATCGCCGCGCGCATCCGCGCCGACCTGGAAGCCCCGCGCCCCAGCCGCAACGACAGCCGGCTGCAGGACCGCTACTCGCTGCGCTGCGCGCCCCATGTGATCGGCGTGCTGGAAGACGCGCTGCCCTTCCTGCGCGGCCTGATCGAAAACGAGCTGAACAGCGCCAACGACAACCCCATCATCGACGCCGACGAAGAGCGCGTGCTGCACGGCGGCCACTTCTACGGCGGCCACATCGCCTTCGCGATGGACAGCCTGAAAAACGCGGTGGCCAATCTGGCCGACCTGATGGACCGCCAGATGGCGCTGCTGGTGGACACCCGCTACAACAACGGCCTGCCGCGCAACCTCAGCGGCGCCAGCCCGGAGCGCGCGCCTATCAACCACGGCCTGAAGGCGCTGCAGATCAGCGTATCGGCCTGGACCGCCGAAGCGCTGAAGCAGACCATGCCGGCGTCGGTGTTCTCGCGCTCCACCGAATGCCACAACCAGGACAAGGTCAGCATGGGCACCATTGCCGCCCGCGACGCGCTGCGCGTGCTGGAGCTGACCGAACAGGTGCTGGCTGCCTTGCTGATCACCGCGCGCCAGGGCGTGGAGCTGCGCGGCGAAATCGCCGAGCTGTCGCTGAGCCCCGCGCTGGAGCGGATGCAGCGGGACCTGGCCGCGCGCATTCCGCGCATCGCCGAAGACCGCGCGCTGGACCGCGAGCTGCAGCAATTGCTCGCCGCCATCCGCGCGCAAGCCTGGAGCCTGTATGCCTGATCTGTCGCACGCCATAGCGCTGGACCCGGCCTTCCACGACCTCGACCCGATGGACGTGGTCTGGCACGGCAACTACGTCAAATACCTGGAAATCGCCCGCTGCGCGCTGCTGGAGAAATACGGCTACAACTACCCGCAGATGCGCGACTCCGGCTATATCTGGCCCATCGTCGACATGCGGCTCAAATATGTGCAATCCATCCGCTTCGGCCAAAAGGTCAGCATCGAGGCCCGCATCGTCGAATGGGAGTGCCGGCTGAAGATCGAATACCTGATCCGCGACGCCGCCACCGGCCACAAGATCAACAAGGCCTACACCGTGCAGGTGGCGGTGGACATCGCCAGCCAGGAAATGCTCTACCTGTGCCCGCCGGTGCTGTGGGAAAAACTGGGAGTGCCCGCGCCGTGAAGAAACTCGTCCTGCTGGCCGGCCTCGCGCTGCTGCCGCTGACCGCCGCCGCCGGCGATCTGATCGCCGACATCACCCGCAAGCTGGCGCAGCCGGCCGTGCTGCGCGGCGCGTTCGAGCAAAGCAAGGAGATCGCCGGCTTCGCCAAGCCGCTGCGCTCCAGCGGCGCTTTCCTGGTGTCGCGCGAGAAAGGCGTGCTGTGGGATACCCGCCAGCCCTTCGCCAGCAAGCTCAGGCTGACCCGCGGCGAGATCGTCGCCACCCAGAACGGCTCAGTGTCATTTCAGCTGAGCGCGGCCAAAGAGCCCACCGTGCGCACCATCAACGAGCTGATGTTCGCGTTGCTGGGCGGCAACCTGAAAGCGCTGGACGGCTATTTCCGCATCGACGGCAAGCTGTCCGGCCGCGCCTGGCAGCTGACGCTGACGCCGCGCCAGAGCGCGCTCGCCCGCGTGATGCAAAAAGTGGAGCTGTCCGGCGACCAATACGTGCGCGCCATCCGCATGGACGAAGCCAACGGCGACGTCACCCGCATCGTGTTCAGCGGCCAGAACCCCATGCCCGCCAAGCTGAGCGGCGAGGAAGAGGCGCGCTTTGACTGAGCATCTGGGATCCAGCCGTCCGCAACGCTGGCTGGCCGCCGTCTGGCTGGCCATCCTGCTGGCCGTGGCCGGCCATAACGGCTGGCTGTGGCTGGGCGGCCACGCGCGGCTGGAAACCGACATCCTGGCGATGCTGCCGCAAAACCGCCAGGACCAGGCGGCCCAGGACGCCACCCGCCAGCTGGCCGACGCCGCCGCGCGCCGCGTGGTGGTGCTGGTGGGCGCGCGTGACTGGGCCGACGCCCGCCGCGCCGGCGACGCCTACGCCGCCGCCATCCGCGCATCCGGCCAGCCGCTGGCGCCGCGCTACCGGGTGGGCGCGCAGGAAAGCGACAACTGGCTGGACTTCTACGCCGCCTACCGCGGCCAGCTGCTCGGCGACGATACCCGCCGGCAACTGCGGCAAACCGCGCCCGCCGCGCTGGCGGAACAGGCCGCCGCCGCCTTGTTCCAGCCAGTGGGCATGCCCAGGCTGGGACGCTGGCAGGACGATCCGCTGAATGTCTACGGCCAATGGCTGGGCGAGCGCGCCGCGCAAAGCCGGGTGCGGGTGCGGGACGAGCGCTTGTCGCTGTCCGGCGCCGACATGCAGTACGCGCTGATCATGCTGGAGCAGCAAGGCCCGGCGTTCTCGGTGGCGGCGCAGCAGGCGATGCTGCCGGCGCTGCGCCAAGCCGAGGCCGCCGCCCGCCAGGCGGTCCCGCATGCCCAGATCATCCAGGGCGGCGTGCCGCTGTTCGCCGCCTTCGCCGCCAGCGCCGCCGAGCGCGAAGTCCACACCATAGGACTGGGTTCCTTGCTGGGCATTCTGCTGCTGACGGTGCTGGCCTTCAGCGGCATTCGCCCGCGCATCCTGGTGACGCTGTCCATCGCCGCCGGCCTAGGCTGCGCCATTTCGCTCACCTCGCTGCTATTCGGCAAGCTGCACCTGATCACCCTGGTGTTCGGCGCCAGCCTGATCGGCGTGGCGGAAAACTACGGCAACAATTACTACGCCTATCGGCTGGGCAAGCCGGCCGGCGAGCGCTGGGCGATGCTGCGCGGCCAGCGCGCCACCATGTGGCTGGCCTTCGCCACCACCGCCATCGGCTACGCGCTGCTGGCGCTGGCTCCCTTCCCCGGGCTACGGCAGATGGCGGTGTTTTCCGTGACCGGCCTGTTCGGCGCCTTCGTCACCACGCTGTGCTGCCTGCCCTTCGCCGACCGCGGCGAGATGCCGTTCAACCGCTTCGCCCGCGCGCTGGGCGGCTGGCGCCGGCGCTGGCCGCGCTGGGGACGCAACCGCTTCAGCCTGCTGCTGGGCCTGGCGATGGCCGCCGCGCTGCTGGCCGGCTTCGCCGTCCTGAAAACCAATGACGACATCCGCGCGCTGCAAAACGCGCCGCAAAGCCTGCTGCAGGACCAGCGCCGCATCGGCGAACTGATGGAAATGGCCGGCCCGGCGCAATTCTACCTGGTGAGCGGCGACAGCCCGGAGCAGGTGCTGCGCCGCGAAGAAGCGCTGAAAACCCGGCTGGCGCCGCTGATCGCCGCCGGCCAGCTCAAGGGCGTGCAGGCGATTTCCGACTGGGCGCCGTCGCAGGCGCGCCAACTGGCAGACCGGCGATTGCTGCAACAAACGGTGTTCGCGCCCGGCGGCGTGCTGGCGCTGGCCTCCGCCCGCCTGGGCCAGCCTGCCGCCGCCGCGCCGCCGCCCGCCGCCTTCCAGCCGCTGACGCTGCAGGCCTGGCTGGCCGCGCCGGTGTCCGAACCCTTGCGCGCGCAATGGCTGGGCCGCTTCGGCCAGGGCTACGCCAGCGTGGTGATGCTGCGCGGCCTGGCCGGCCCGTCCATACTGCCCTTGCTGGCGCGGCAGGCCGAACCCGCCGCCGGCGTCCGCTTCATCGACAAGGCCGGCGAGGTGTCCGGCCTGATGCGGCACTACCGCCAGTTGATGAGCTGGGTGATCGCCGCCAGCTACCTGCTGGTGCTGGCCATGCTGTGGCGGCGCTTCGGCCGCCAGGCCTGGCGCGCGCTGCTGCCCACGCTGCTGGCCAGCCTGCTGACCGTGGCGCTGTCGGCGCTGCTGGGGCAGCCGCTGCAGCTGTTCACCATCCTGGCCCTGCTGCTGATTCTGGGCATGGGGGTTGATTACGGCGTGTTCCTGCTGGCCGACGACGATCCGCGCGCCTTTCTGTCGGTGACGCTGGCCGCGGCCGGCACCCTGCTCTCATTCGGCCTGCTGGCGCTGTCGTCCACCCCGGCGCTCACCGCCTTCGGCCTGACCATGCTGCTGGGCATCAGCCTGTGCTGGCTGCTCAACCCCCTATTCACCCCAAAAACATAAAAGAAATAAAGCGAAGACATGGAAACTGGCTCTCAAACCCTGCAAGACAAAAGCTTCTCTCCCGCGCGCCAAAGCGTGATGGACGCGCGTTTCGAAGCGCAAAAGATCGCCTTCGGCCCGGTCGTGTTCCAATGTGTGCGCATCGCCTGGAAGCGCGGCATCCTGAAAGCCCTGGCCGAAGCCGGCGAGAAGGGCCTGTCCATCGCCGAGCTGGCCGCCGCCGGCGACTTCACCGTCTACACGCTGAAGCTGGTGCTGGAAACCTGCCTGTCCGCCGGCGTGGTGGAGTTGCGCCAGGGCCGCTACGCGCTGGACAAGACCGGCTTCTGCCTGCTGTCCGACCCCATCACCCAGATCAACCTCGACTTCATCCATGACGTCTGCTACCAGGGCCTGTTCGAGCTGGAGCGTTCGCTGGACGAGGAAAAACCGCACGGCCTGGCCGCGCTGGGCCAGTGGGACACCATCTACCAGGGCCTCGCCACGCTGCCGGAGCCGGCGCGCGAAAGCTGGCTGCGCTTCGACCACTTCTACTCCGACACCTCGTTCCCGGCCATCCTGCCCGACGTGTTCGCCACGCGCCCGCGCAAGCTGATGGACATCGGCGCCAATACCGGCAAGTTCACGCTGGCCGCGCTGGCGCACGACGCCGAGGTGGAGATGCACCTGGTCGACCTGCCGGGGCAGCTGGCAGTGATCGAAAAGACGCTGGCGGAAAAAGGCCTGAGCGCGCGCGCCAACCTGCACCCGATAGACATGCTGAACCCGGCGCTGGACTTCCCCGCCGGCATGGACGTGATCTGGATGAGCCAGTTCCTGTCCTGCTTCAGCGAGGAGGCGATCGCCAGCATCCTGCGCCGCGCCGCCGCCGCGCTGGCCGACGGCGGCCGGGTGATGATCCTGGACACGTTGTGGGACCGCCAGCAGCACGACATCGCCGCCTACTGCCTGATCAACACCTCGCCCTACTTCACCGCGATGGCCAGCGGCAACAGCAAGGTATACCGCGCCGACGACTACATCCGCCTGTGCGAAGCCGCCGGCCTGAAACTGGTGCAAGAGCGCGACGGCATCGGCTATTGCCACTCTCTGCTGCAGTTCGCCCGCGCATGATCCGCCTGCGCCGCCTCCTGCCCCTGTGCCTGTGCCTGGTTCTGCTGGCCGGCTGCCAGAGCGCGCCCGCGCCGCAGCCGCGCCTGCCGGCCATCGCCCTGTCGCCGGCCAGCCTGGGCCTCAGCCTGAGCCTGGCCCAGCGCCTGAGCGCGGCGCCGCTGGACCCGCGCGACGGCACGCCCTCGCCGGCGCTGGACGTGCAGCTGGAAATCGACGGCGACCGGCTGCAATTGGCCGGCCTGGCGCTGGGACAGCGCATCCTGCGGCTGAGTTGGGACGGCAAGACGCTGCAAAGCCAGCGCAGCCCCTTGCTGCCCGCCAGCGTCGACGAAGCGCGCATCGTGCGCGACATCCAGCTGGCCTACTGGCCGCTGCCGGCCTTGCGCGCGGCGCTGCCGGAAGGCTGGACGCTGGAGCAGCGCGGCGCGACGCGCGTGCTCAGCCAGCAGGGGGAGGAAGCGGTGCGGATAGACAGCCAGGCCGACCCGGCCTGGACCGGCCACAGCGAATTGATCAATCGGCGCGAAGGCTATCGCCTGAGCATAGACTCCGCGCCACTGCAGTAAAGATGACGCCATGACGAACGCCGTCTATCTCAACCACCTGGGAGCCCTGTGCAGCGCCGGCCGCGGCCACGCCGCGCTGCGCGAGGCATTGTTCGCGCCGCCGGCGCCTATTCGGCGGCCCGGCCTCGCGCTGCCCGATGGCCGCGTCTGGCCTAGCGCGCCCTATCAGCAGGCGCTGCCGGACGTGGACTGGCTGCCGCTGCCGCTGCGCAGCCGCAACAACGCGCTGCTGCTGGCCGCGCTGGAGGATATCCGCGCCGAAGTGGACGCGGCCATCGCCCGCTTCGGCCCCGACCGGGTGGGCGTGGTGCTGGGCACCAGCACCTCCGGCATAGGCGAGAGCGAAGCCGCCTTCGCCGCGCTGCGGCGCGACGGGCGCTTTCCCGCCGGCTTCCATCCGCTGCAGCAGGAACTGGGCTCTCCCGCCGCCCTGCTGCGCCACGCGCTGGGCATAGGCGGCCCGGCGCTGGTGATCTCCACCGCCTGCTCGTCCGGCGCCAAGGCCCTGGCCAGCGCGGCGCGCCTGTTGCGTTCCGGCCAGTGCGACGCAGTGATCGCCGGCGGCGCCGATTCGTTGTGCCAATTCACCGTGGCGGGCTTCGCCGCGCTGGATTCGGTCAGCGCCACCGGCTGCAACCCCTTCAGCCGCAACCGCGACGGCATCCACATCGGCGAGGCCGCGGCGCTGTTCCTGATGAGCCGCGAACGCGGCCCGGTGCGGCTGGCCGGCTGGGGAGAAAGCGCCGACGCGCACCATATCTCGGCGCCCGATCCCAGCGGCCGCGGCGCCGCGGCGGCCATGCGCCAGGCGCTGGAACGCGCCGGCCTCGCGCCGGCCGACATCGACTACATCAATCTGCACGGCACCGCCACCCAGCAGAACGACGCGATGGAAAGCCTGGCGGTCAGCCAGCTGTTCGGCGCCGCCGTGCCGGCCAGTTCGACCAAGGGCCTGACCGGCCATACGCTGGGCGCCGCCGGCGCGCTGGAAGCCGCCTTCGCCTGGCTGACCCTGCACGGCAATCCGGCGGCGCGGCTGCCGGTCCATGTCTGGGACGGCGCGCCCGACGCGGCCCTGCCGCCCCTCAACCTGGTCCGCCCCGGCCAGGCGGCCGCCACGCCGCCGCGCCGCGCGCTGAGCAATTCTTTCGCCTTTGGCGGCAGCAATGCCTGCCTGATCCTGGAGGCCGCGCAATGAGCGACGAGCTGTACGAAATCGACTCCCTGGTGCCGCACGCCGGCGACATGTCGCTGCTGGACCGCGTATTGTCCGCCGACGCCGACAGCGTGGTGGCCGAAGTCACGCCGCGGCTGGACCAGCTGTTTTGCCGCGACGGCGAAATCGGCAGCTGGGTGGGCATCGAATACATGGCGCAGACCATAGGCGTCTGGGCCGGTTTGCGCGCCAAAGCCCAAGGCCGGCCGCCCAAGGTGGGCTTCCTGCTGGGCACCCGCCGCTACACCGCCGAGGTATCGTCCTTCGCGCCCGACGTGCCGCTGCAGGTGAGCGTGACCCAGCAATTCATTTCCGACAACGGCCTGTGCCAGTTCGACTGTCATATCGACAGCCAGGGCCGGCGCCTGGCCACGGCCCAGCTCAAGGTGTTCGAGCCGGCCGATATCGATCATTTCATCAAGGAATCCTCGCAATGACAGACCATGCCATTCTGGTCACCGGCTCCAGCCGGGGCATAGGCCGCGCGATCGCCCTGCGTCTGGCCCGCGACGGCCATGACGTGGTGGTGCATTGCCGCAGCCGCCGCGAAGAAGCGGACGCCGTCGCCGCCGAAATCGCCGCGCTGGGCCGCCAGGCCCGCGTGCTGCAGTTCGATGTGACCGACCGCCAAGCCGCCGCCGCCGCGCTGCTGGCCGACATCGAAGCCCACGGCTGCTACTACGGCGTGGTATGCAACGCCGGCCTGGCCCGCGACAACACCTTCGCCGCCATGCCGCCGGAAGACTGGGACCTGGTGGTCAACACCGATCTCGGCAGCTTCTACAACGTGCTGCAGCCGCTGACCATGCCGCTGGTGCGCCGCCGCAAGCCGGGCCGCATCGTCACGCTGGCTTCGGTATCCGCACTGATGGGCAACCGCGGCCAAGTCAACTACAGCGCCGCCAAGGCCGGCGTGATCGGCGCCACCAAGGCGCTGGCGGTGGAGCTGGCCAGCCGCGCCATCACCGTCAACTGCGTCGCGCCCGGCCTGATCGACACCGAAATGGTGGAAGCGCACGTGCTGGATGAAGCGATGAAGATCATCCCGGCGCGCCGCATGGGCAAGCCGGAGGAAGTGGCCGCGACGGTGAGCTTCCTGATGAGCGAGGACGCCGCCTACATCACGCGTCAGGTGATTTCGGTAAACGGGGGGATGATGGGATGAAGCGAGTCGTGATTACCGGCGTGGGCGCCCTCAGCCCGCTGGGCCATGATTGGCAAAGCGTGTACGCCCGGCTGCAAGCCGGCCGCAACGTGGTGCAGGTGATGGAGCCCTGGGGCGAGTACGAAGGCCTGGGCACCCAGGTCGGCGCGCCGGTGCAGCCGTTCGAGCTGCCCGCCCACTACAATCGCAAAACCACCCGCAGCATGGGCCGGGTGGCGCTGATGGCCACCCGCGCCACCGAAATGGCGCTGGAACAGGCCGGCCTGCTGAACGACCCGCTGCTGGGCAGCGGCCGCATGGGCATTTCCTACGGATCGTCGTCCGGCTGCCCGGCCAATATGGGCGATTTCGGCCGCATGCTGGTCAGCAAGAACATCGAAGGCATCAACGCCAACACCTACATCCGCATGATGGCGCACACCGCGCCGGTGAACATCGGCGTGTTCTTCGGCATCACCGGCCGCGTCATCACCACCTCCAGCGCCTGCACCTCGGGCAGCCAGGGCATAGGCTACGCCTTCGAGGCAATCCAGAGCGGCCGCCAGGTGGCGATGATAGCCGGCGGCGCCGAAGAGCTGGACCCGACCCAGGCGGCGGTGTTCGACACCCTGTTCGCCACCAGCGTCGCCCACAACGACCAGCCCTCGCTGACGCCGCGCCCGTTCGACGCCGCCCGCGACGGCCTGGTGCTGGGCGAAGGCGCCTGCAGCCTGGTGCTGGAGGAGCTGGAGCACGCCAAGGCGCGGGGCGCCAACATCCTGGCCGAAATCCTGTCCTTCGGCACCAATAGCGACGGCAAGCACGTCACCCATCCGCAATCCGCCACCATGGCCGGCGCCATCCGCATGGCGCTGGACGGCGCCCAGCTCGCGCCGTCGGACATTCCCTACGTCAACGCGCACGGCACCGCCACCGATCAGGGGGACGTGGCCGAGTCGCACGCCACCCGCGACGTGTTCGGCGAAAAAGTCGCCATCTCTTCGCTGAAGAGCTATATGGGCCACACGCTGGGCGCTTGCGGCGCGCTGGAAGCATGGATGTCGATAGAAATGATGCGCGAGGGCTGGTTCGCGCCCACGCTCAACCTCACCGAGGTGGACCCGAACTGCGCGCAGCTGGACTACATCGCAGGCGACGGACGCCGGCTGCAAACCGAGCTGGTGATGAGCAACAACTTCGCCTTCGGCGGCATCAACACCTCGTTGATCTTCCGCCGCTGGCGCGACTGAACCTTCCCGCCGGCCCCGCGGCCGGCACCACCCTTGACTACTAGGAGCATTAGAAGATGAAATTCGCCGCCCCGCTGCTGGCGCTGGCCCTGGTCGCCGGCCCCGCCATGGCCCGCGACACCGTCGTGCAGATCCCGCTGGCCGACGTGCTGTCCATGCCGGAAGCGCAGGAAAAACTGGATGGTTCGGTCAAGTTCTACCTCGCCGGCCAGCATACCCCCGCCATCCAGACAAAAATGGGCTCCGATGTATCCAACCAGAAGACCAACGCGCTGAACAAGTCCGACGAGCAAGCCTGCCGCTGGGCCATTCTGTCCACGCTGATCTCGTTCCAGGAATCCGCCAAGAAGCGCCACGCCAACGCGGTGGTCGACATCGTCAGCTATTACAAGAAGGAAGAGCGCCGCGATAAAGAAACCATCGAATGCCACTCCGGCACGATGATCGCCGGCGCCGCGATCAAGGGCAGCTACGCCAAGATCGGCCGCTGAGGCCATGCCGCCGGCCGGCGGCGCGAAGCCGGCAAGGCCGCCCGGAACGGGCGGCTGCTTATTGCTCCAGCTGCCGCACTCGCTCGAACAGGCAAACGGTGGCCGCCATCGCCACGTTCAAGGACTCCGCGTGTCCCGGCATCGGGATGCGGATGCGGGCATCCGCCAGGGCCAGCAGCTCGTCGCTGACGCCCGCCCCCTCGTTGCCGAACACGAAAGCCACCGCCCCGCTCAGATCATGGCCGTACAGCGAGCTGGAACCCTCCAGATGCGTGACCAGCTTGCGCCCGCCAAAGCCGGCCAATTCGGCGGCTAGGTCGGCGTGCTCGTGGATGCGGAGCGCGAAGTGCGCGCCCATCCCGGCGCGCAGCACCTTGGGCGAAAACACGTCCACGCAGCCCTTGGACAAAAACACCTCGTAAACGCCCGCCGCCGCGGCGGTGCGCAGAATGGTGCCCAGATTGCCCGGATCCTGAATATCCTCCAGCAGCACTCTGGCGGCGGACGCCTGCGGCGCGGGCGGCCGCGGCCGTTCGCACAGCGCCAGCAACTCGCCGGCGCTGGCCATGGCCGTCACCTTGGCCATCACCGCCGCCGGCAGCGTCGCCACCGCGCAACCAGCCGGCAGCCGCGCCAACAAAGCCTGAACCTCGGGATGGCCCTGAGCCTCCTCGTTGACATACAGCCGCGTCAGCGCGCCGCCAGCTTGCAGGCAGGATTCAGCCAGGTGGATGCCTTCCAGCACCATCACGCCCTCCTTGCGGCGGTCGCGGCTGTGCTGCGCCAGCCTGGCCAGCGCCTTGACTTCGTCGTTATGGGGTGAGGTGATGGTCTTGGAGATGTAATGCATGGTCGATTCTTGTGGCGGAGCGAAGGCGAAGGGGCAGAGTGTACCCGTCCCCCCGCCTTCTTGCATCAATGCTGCATCTGCGTCAGCCGGGTGACCAGATCCTTGAAGCGGTGGTAGGTGGCGTCGTCTATCCCGCGGCCGCTGCGGGCATTGTCGACATAGAACACGCCGCTGAGCTTGTGGCCGCCGAACAGCGTCATCAAGGCGAATTCGTGATCGCCGACATGCTGGAAAAATTCGTCCTCGTAACGCCTGGTCAGCTGCGACCTGACATCGGCCGGCGCGTGAAAGCTTTGCGGCTTGCTGGTGAACACGCCGAAGAAGCTGCCCGGCTCCAGATCCAGCGGCAGCTTGCGCAGCGGGCTGTCGCCGGCCACGCCCACCTGATAGCGCAGCTTGAGGTTATGGCCGTCGTGCTCGTAATGGTAGTACAGCACCCGCTCGAACTTCAGGTCGTTGGCCAGGAAGCGGATGGATTCGCGGATCGCGTGCTCCAGCTGGTCTTCGCCGGACAGCGCCGCCGCCTTCTTCATCTCGCCCTTGCGCGGCCCCGGCGGCAGCAGCAGCAAGGCCCGCGCCGGGAAGGTGTAGCCGATCACATGCGGGTGGCGCGCCACGTTCAACACCGCGTGAACCACCGCCATATAGGCCAGCTCCGGCATCACATTGATCATCTTGGCCGCAGTGTCCACGCCCACCAGCCAGGTGCTGCGCTCCACGCCCTGCTCCAGCGAGTTGGCGGTGGCGATGGCCAGCTTCAGCAACTGGCGGCGCTTGGTCGGCGCGCCCGCGCCTATCAGCGCCTTGAAGCCGCCCGGCAGCGGCATGTGCTTGACGAAAGCCTCCAGCACTTGGCCGTAGTCGGCGTCGAAAGCCTCCGACACTTCCTGCAGCAGCGGCTTGTCCGGCAGCTGGTTGCGCTGGATCATGTAGATGCAGGCCGGCAGGTTGTACAGCAGCGCGGCGACGAAACAGTCCTCGACCTTCAATTCGCCCATGATAGACAGCCACTCCTTGACCAGCAGCGCCGCCACGCGGCTGCGGCCCAGCCAGTCCCCCACCGCCTCGTAGACCTCAGGGTCGAGCACGCCTGGAGACGGCTCCAGCGGAACGATCTTGCCGAAGCGGTTGACCACCGCCTCCAGCCCCATCAGCATCAGCGTCTGCTCCACCGACGGGATGCTCTCGTTGCGCTGCAGCGCGCGCGAATTGCCCACCACCCGGAACAGGTCCAGCAGCAGGAAAGGGTCGGACAGGCACAGATTGGCCAGATCGGTGAAGTTGATCAGGTCGCTGTGGCGCGCGCAGGCGTCGGTCAGCTGATTCAGGGTATCGGGCAATATCGGCCAGCGTTTTTCGCCGATGGACTTGGCCCAGTCATTGAGATCCATTTGGATGGCGCCAGATCAATAATTCTTTTTGCAAGGGTCCGCCAAGCGGAATGCGCTCGTCGGGCTGAATGTCCGGCACTTCGAAAGTATTGCTGATGAGCAGGCTGCCCGGCCGCCCTTCGGACAGGAACTTGCGCCATACCTTAGGCATGGGCTCGGGCGAAAGAAACACGTAGATTGCGTCATAGCTCCCCCAGTCTTCCTTCCAGAAACTGCGGCAACCCACCGCCAGCCGCGCCGGCCGGCCGGCGCGCAGCCAGCGCAGCCAGGCCAGCAGCCAGCTGCCGACGGCGTTTTCCAGCGCGCGCAGCCGCAGATCGGGCCGCAGCCGCGCCAGCTGCAGCGCCAGCCGGCCGTCGCCGCAGCCCGCCTCCAGCAATGCGGCATCCGCAGCCAACAGGCTGGCCAATCTGTCGGCCACCCGCCGGCCGGAACGGTAAAGCGGCACCCGCTCGACCAGCGCGTTGCGCCCCAGCGCCAGCGTCAGCAGCAGCGCCAGCAGATACCAGCCGGGCGGTATGCCGGCCTGGCGCATCGCCACCGCCGCGGGGACGAACAAGCCGTGGGCCAGCCGCTGCCAGCCCGGCTGGCGCAAAACGATGGCCAGCAAAGCCGCCAGCAGCCCCTGCAGCACTGCCCAGGCGGCGAGATGCTGCGCCGGCGCGATGAACACCCAGGCGCCGACGCAGGCCAAGAGCTGCAACAGCAGGTGGCGCAGCCGGCTCATGTCCGCGCCGGCGTCACGGATTGCCGGCCGGCGCGGCGTCCTGGCCGCCGCCTGGGCCGCCGATCACTTCCTGGTTCATCTGCGGCTTGAAGCCGTCGTTGAGGATGGACTGCTCGGCATCCTTGTTCAGCACCAGAATGGTGATGCGGCGGTTTTCCGGACTGAACACATCGCTCTTGATCAGCGGGTTGGCCGACGACAGCCCCACCACCCGCAAAATCTTGCTTTCGCTCAGGCCGCCGGCGATCAGCTCGCGGCGGGCTGTGTTGGCGCGGTCGGCCGACAGTTCCCAATTGCTATAGCCGCCCTGGCCGCCGGCGAAGGGCTTGGCGTCGGTATGGCCGGAGATGCTGATGCGGTTGGGCAACTGGTTCAAGTCGGGCGCCAGCTGCTGCAGCAGCACGCGGGTGTGCGGCAGCATGCGCGAGCTGCCGGAATCGAACATCGGCCGGTTCTGCTCGTCGACGATCTGGATTTTCAGGCCCTCCGGCGTCATTTCCAGCTTCAACTGGCTCTTGTACTGGTTCAGCAGCTCGCTGTGCTCGATGTTCTGCTGGATCTTCTGCTGCAGCTGGTCAAGCTTGGCCTGCTCCTGCTGCTTCTGCATGACGTCTTCCTTGCGCGCGCCGGCCTTGTTCACCTGGCCGGCCTGCTTGGTCAGGTCGTTGCCGCCGCCCTTGACCACCGAGGTGGCGTCGCCGGCGCCGGCGCCGCCGCTCAGCGCCACCTTCAGCGGGGTCTTGAAGTATTCGGAGATGCCGTTCAGCGTGCCTGCCGAGGCAGAGCCCAGCAGCCACATCAGCAGGAAGAATGCCATCATCGCCGTCACGAAGTCGGCATAGGCGATCTTCCAGGCGCCGCCATGATGGCCGTGGCCGCCTTTCTTGATGCGTTTGACGATAATGGGGCGTTGCGATTCGTCAGCCATGGTGATCTCCCGTCCGCCTTATTTCTTGGCCTGCTTGACGTGGTCTTCCAGTTCCTTGAACGAAGGACGGTCCATCGACGACAGCGCCTTGCGGCCGAACTCCACCGCCACCTGCGGCGCGTAGCCGTTCAGGCTGGCCAGCAGCGTCACCTTGATGGTCTGGTAGACCCGGGTGCCCTCGCCCAGCTTGTGCTCCAGAATGGTGCCCAGCGGGCCGACAAAACCATAGGCCAGCAAAATACCAAGGAAGGTGCCCACCAGCGCGTGGGCGATCAGCATGCCCAGCTCCGACGGCGGCGCGCCCACCGACTCCATGGTGTGCACCACGCCCATCACCGCGGCCACGATACCGAAGGCCGGCAGGCCGTCCGCCAGACCCTTCACCGCGCTGACCGGCACTTCGCCCTCATGGTGGTGGGTCTCGATTTCCACGTCCATCAGGTTTTCGATCTCGAAGGCGTTGAGGTTGCCGCCCACCATCAGCCGCAGATAGTCGCAAATGAATTCGACCACATGGTGGTCGTGCATCACCGACGGATATTTGGAGAACACCGGGCTGGCTTCCGGATTTTCGACGTCGGCCTCGATCGACATCAGGCCTTCCTTGCGCACCTTGGTCAGGATCTCGAACAGCAGCGAGAAAAGATCCATGTAGAAGGCCTTGCCGTACGGGCTGCCCTTGAATACCGTGGGCAGCGTCTTCATGGTGGCTTTCAGCGGCGCGCCGCCGTTGGCGACGACAAAGGCGCCGATGGCGGCGCCCGCGATCATCACCACTTCCAACGGTTGCATCAGGGCCGCGACATGCCCCCCTGCTGCGATGAAGCCCCCTAGCACCGAGCCTAGGATGATGAGATACCCGATTCCGACGAACATGCGTCAAGTCCTGTTTTGATGTTGCCCTATGCCGTTACTTGTATTACAGCATGCCTTTTTGCAATTCATTATAGAAATAATAGAAAAAGCGGGTGGAATTGTACCAACCCGCTTCATCAGCTGTAAAACTTGCTGAGGAGACAAAATTACCGCCTCCCCAGCCAGCATAGCCGCTTACACCAAGCCGCGCGCCTTGATCGTCTGCTCGAACTCCTCCAGGCAGCGCGACGCCACCGCCAGCATCTCGTCCACCTCGGACCGGCTGATCACCAGCGGCGGCGCCGACACGATATGGTCGCCGCAGGCGCGCATGATCAGGTTGTTGCGGAAGAAGATGTCGCGGCACAGCGTGCCGACCTCGCCGAAATCGGAGAACAGTTCGCGCGTGGCCTTGTTCTTCACCAGCGTGAAGGCCTGGATCAGGCCGACGCCGCGCACGTCGTCGACATGCTCGAAGCGGCTGAAGGTTTCGCGCCAGCGCTGCTGCATGTAAGGACCGATGTCGTCCTTGACGCGCTGGACGATGCCTTCGTCGCGCAGCGCCGTGACGTTGGCGTGCGCCACCGCCGCGCACACCGGGTGGCCTGAATAGGTGAAGCCGTGGTTGAAGTCGCCGCCCTCGATCAGCCCCTCCGCCACGCGCTGGCCGATGAACACCGCGCCTATCGGCAGATAGCCGGAAGACAGGCCCTTGGCGGTGGTGAAGATGTCGGGCTGAAAACCCAGCTGCTGATGGCCGAACCACTCGCCGGTGCGGCCGAAGCCGCAGATCACTTCGTCCGCCACCAGCAGCACGTCGTGCTTGCGGCAGATTCGCTCGATCTCCGGCCAGTAGGTGGCCGGCGGGATGATGACGCCGCCGGCGCCTTGGATCGGCTCGCCGACGAAGGCGGCGACCTTGTCGGCGCCGATTTCCAGGATTTTCTCCTCCAGCCAGCGCGCCGCCACCAGACCGAATTCGTCCGGCGTCATGTCCTTGCCGTGCTTGTACCACCACGGCTGCTCGATGTGCGCCATGCCGGGAATCGGCAGGTCGCCCTGCTCGTGCATGTATTTCATGCCGCCCAGGCTGGCGCCGCCGATGGTGGAGCCATGGTAGCCGTTCCAGCGGCCGATCAGCGTCTTCTTCTGCGGTTTGCCCTTCACGTCCCAGTAGCGGCGCACCATGCGTATCATGGTGTCCACCGATTCGGAGCCTGAGTTGGTGTAGAACACGCGCTCGAAGCCGGCAGGAGTCACCTCCGCCAGCAGGCTGGACAGCTCCACCACCGCCGGGTGGGTGGTCTTGAAGAAGGTATTGTAGAAAGGCAGCTCTTCCATCTGGCGGCGCGCCGCCTCGGCAAAATCATGGCGGCCATAGCCGACGTTGACACACCACAGGCCGGCCATGCCGTCGATGATCTTGTTGCCGTCCGAATCCCACAGGTACACCCCCTCGCCGCGCGTCATCACGCGCGCGCCCTGCTGGTTCAGCGATGCGGTATCGGTAAACGGATGCAGATGGTGGGCGGCATCCAGTTCGCGCCATTGGCTGGTGGTACGTTGCTTCTGCATAACACTTCCTTCCAGTTTTCTCCGACGGAGCGGGCCGCTGCCCGCCCCTCCTGCGCCTGCGGCGTCGATTTATTCGAATGTCCTGTCTGTCTCGGCGATTCTACCCGCGCGCGCGCTTCGCGCACTAGACGTGCAACAGCAGGAACTTGCGCTCCCACGGGCTGATCACGCGGAAATACTCGGAAAACTCTTTTTCCTTCATCGCCACGTACATCTTGACGAAGCGCGGCCCCAGCACTTCGGCGATCTCCTTGCAGCCGGCCAGTCGCTGCAGCGACTCCTCCGAACTATTGGGAAACTGGTAAGGCAGTTCGTAGGCGTCGGTCTGGCGCGGTTCGCTGGGCTGCAGCTTGTTCACCATGCCCAGGTAGCCGCAGGCCAGCGTGGCGGCCATCGCGATGTAGGGATTGACGTCCACGCCCGGCACCCGGTTTTCCACCCGGCGCGCGGCCGGCGACGAGTGCGGCACGCGCAGGCCGACGGTTCGGTTGTCGTAACCCCATTCGACGTTGGTCGGCGCCGCGGTGTAGCGAGACAAACGACGGAATGAGTTCACATAGGGGGCGAACAGCGGCATGGTCTGCGGAATGTATTTCTGCAGGCCGGCGATGAAGCCGAAAAAGATCTCAGACGGACTGCCGTCCTCGTTGGTGAACACGTTGCGGCCGGTGTTCTTGTCCACCAGGCTCTGGTGGATGTGCATGGCGCTGCCCGGTTCGTTTTCCATAGGCTTGGCCATGAAGGTGGCGTACATATTGTGGCGGAACGCCGCCTCGCGCACGGTGCGCTTGAACAGGAACACCTGGTCGGCCAGCTCCAGCGGATTGCCGTGCAGGAAGTTGATCTCCATCTGCGCGGTGCCGATTTCGTGGATCAGCGTGTCCACTTCCAGGTTCTGCGCGTGGCAGTAGTCGTAGATGTCCTCGAACAGAGGATCGAACTCGTTGACCGCGTCGATGGAATAGGAGCGGCGGCCGAATTCGGCCCGGCCGGTGCGGCCCACCGGCGCCGCCAGCGGAATGTCCGGGTCGGGATTGGGCGACAGCAGGTAGAACTCCATCTCCGGCGCCAGCACCGGCTCCAGGCCCATGTCGTCGAACAGCCGCAGCACGCGCTTGAGCACATTGCGCGGCGCCACGTCCACCGGCGTGCCGTCGGCGCGGCAGCAGTCGTAGATCAACTGCGCCGTAGGGTCCACCGCCCACGGCACGTAGCGCAGCGTGTTCGGATCGGGCTCCAGCACCATGTCCGGGTCGGTCAGGTCCAGCAGGCTGTCGTCGGGATAGTCGCCGGTGACGGTCTGGATCAGCACCGCCTCGGGCAGCCGCATTTCCGGGTCGGAGACGAACTTGTCCTTCGGCACGATCTTGCCGCGCGCCACGCCGGTCATGTCCGGCACGATGCACTCCACTTCGGTGATGCGATGCTCTCGCAGCCATTCATTGATCTGGTGATTCATAACGCTTCCTCAGTTGACTCCCCGGCCGCTGGATACGGCTCTGGATCGGGAGGTGCTTCTTTATGAGTCATCAAAACGCGCGCCGGGTTCACCGGCCGGCGCGCGGCACTGCCATCATCCCCGGGCAGCCCTCCTCGCGCGGCAGGCGTCGCCAAAGGCGCTGAAGATCGCCTGCGACAACGGATTTTCCCAATAGCGCCACTCCGGATGCCATTGCACCGCGAAGGCGAAAGCCCGCGCCTCGCGGATGCGATAGGCCTCCACCAGGCCGTCTTCGGCATGCGCTTCGGCGTCCAGCCCCGGCGCCAGCCGCTTGATGCCCTGCTGGTGCAGCGAGTTGACCCGCGCCTCGCGCTGGCCGGTCCAGCCCGCCAGCAGGCCGCCTTCGACGAAGCTGACGGCGTGCGAGGGCGCGTACATCTCGGCGACCTCCTCGCTGTCGGCCTCGCGATGGTCGTTCAGGCCGGGCTGCTCCTGCACGTGCTGGTGCAGTTCGCCGCCCAACGCCACGTTGATCTCCTGGAAGCCGCGGCAGATCCCCAGCAACGGCACGCCCTCCTCCAGCAGCAGCCGGATCAGCGGCAGCGTGGTGGCGTCGCGCTGCGGATCGTGCAACGTGCCCTGCCGGCTGGCCGGCCCGCCATAATGATGCGGCTCCACATTGGACGGCGAACCCGGCAGCAATACGCCGTCGAGCAGCGCCACCGTGGCGCGCAGCAGCTTCTCGTCGCCCAGCGACGGAATCAGCAGCGGCAGGCCGCCCGCGCCGCCGGCCGCCGCGGCGATGTATTTGTCGCCCACCGCGTGAAACGGCAGCTTGCCTATCATTTTCACGTCGCTGGGTATGCCGATGATCGCTTGCTGCATGGTGTGCTGCGCTCCTCTTTCAGCTGGCGGCCTTGATGGCCTCGATGGGGTCGACATAGGCGTAGCCCAGATCCTTCGCCACCGCCTGGTGGGTGACGCGGCCGCGGCAGATGTTCAGGCCGTTGCGCAAGTGGGCGTTGTCCAACAGGGCCTGGCGCCAGCCCTTGTTGGCCAGCTCCAGCATGTACGGCAGCGTGGCGTTGGTCAGCGCCTGGGTGGAAGTGCGCGCCACGCCGCCCGGCATATTGGCCACGCAATAATGGACGATGCCGTCGACGGTGTAGATCGGGTCCTGGTGGGTGGTCGGCCGGCTGGTCTCGAAACAGCCGCCCTGATCTATCGCCACATCCACCAGCACCGCGCCCGGCTTCATGGTTTTCAGCATCGCGCGCGTCACCAGCTTGGGCGCCGCCGCGCCGGGAATCAGCACCGCGCCTATCACCAGGTCGGCCTCGCGTATGCTTTCGTCGATATTGGCGCTGTTGGACATCAGCGTCTTGATGCGGCCGCCGAACACCATGTCTATCTCTTTCAGACGGGTCAGCGACTTATCCAGGATGGTGATGTCTGCGCCGGCGCCCATCGCCATCCGCGCGGCGTTCAGGCCCACCACGCCGCCGCCTATCACCACCACCTTGGCCGGGGCCACGCCCGGCACGCCGCCCAACAGCACGCCGCGGCCGCCCTGCGCCTTCTCCAGCGCGTGGGCGCCGGCCTGGATCGCCATGCGGCCGGCCACTTCCGACATCGGCGCCAACAGCGGCAGGCCGCCGCGCTCGTCGGTGACGGTTTCATAGGCGACGGCGATGGCGTCGGACTCGGCCAGCAGCTTGGTCTGCTCCGGATCCGGCGCCAGGTGCAGATAGGTGAACAGCACCTGGCCGGGGCGCAGCAGCCGGCACTCCACCGGCTGCGGCTCCTTCACCTTGACTATCATCTCGGCCCGCTCGAACACTTCTTCCGCATTGGAGGCGATGGACGCCCCCGCCTGGATGTACTGCTCGTCGGTAAAGCCTATGGCCAGGCCGGCCTGGGTCTGCACCAGTACCTTGTGTCCGTTCGCCACCAGCTCGCGGACGCCGGACGGGGTCAGGCCCACCCGGTACTCGTGGTTTTTGATCTCCTTCGGAACGCCGATCAGCATAGTCGCCTCCATCTGGTTCTGTTCATGGGCAAGCAAACAACATGCGTTTAAGAAAATTCACATTGCGCTTGCTCCTTCCAGCTGATTCTGACTATAAACCCTCATCCTTGCAAAGATAATCGATTTTGCGACGCAGCAAGCACAATGACGCTTCCACGCGGTACAATGCCTCAAATGTCTAAAATTATTAACATATTGATGGAGCAGGAAGAATGGACGTCGGCGCACGGTTGAGAATGGTCAGGACACGGTTCGGCTTGTCGCAAAGAGAGCTGGCCAAGCGCGCGGGCGTCACCAACGGCACCATCTCGCTGATCGAGCAGAACCGGGTAAGCCCTTCGGTCAGTTCCCTCAAGAAAGTGCTGGAAGGGCTGCCGATCACGCTGGCAGAATTCTTCACTTTCGACGCCGAGCCGTCGCAGCCGCGGGTGTTCTACCAGGCGGACGAGCTGCCCAATCTCGGCAACGAGGACATCAACCTGATGCTGGTGGGCACCAGCCACGACAAGCGCGACATCGCCATCCTGCGCGAACGCTACCTGCCCGGCGCCGATACCGGCCCGGACATGCTGGTGCACGATGGCCAGGAAGGCGGCGTCATCATCCGCGGCAGCATAGAGGTGACAGTGGGCAATGAAAGCCGCGTGCTGGGGCCGGGCGACGCCTATTACTTCGACAGCAAGTTGCCGCACCGCTTCCGCAACGTCGGCGACGACATCTGCGAAATGGTGAGCGCCAGCTCGCCGCCCACATTCTGATGCGCAGCAATCAACGGAGAGCTCCATGAAGCTGGGTTACACCATCGTTTACGTGCCGGATGTCGCCGCCTCGCTGCGTTTCTTCGCCCAGGCTTTCGGCTTGAAGCAGAAATGCCTGCACGAATCCGGCGCTTACGGCGAGCTCGACACCGGAGACACTGTCCTGTCCTTCGCCAGCCACGAACTGGCGGCGATGAATCTTCCCGCCGGCCACGTGCGCGCCAGCGATTCGACGCAGCCGCTGGGCATGGAAATCGGCCTGGTCACCGAACAGGTGGAGGCCGCGCACCGGCGGGCGCTGGAATGCGGCGCGCAGGAATTGGCAGCCCCGGCGCGCAAGCCGTGGGGGCAGACGGTGTCCTACTTGCGCAGCCCGGACGGCGCGCTGATCGAACTGTGCAGTCCCCTTTCCGCCTGAAATCCGCACCGCAACCGCAAAGCAGCACCACACAAGAGGAGAAAACCATGTCCCGCAGTACGCATGCCGACTGGAAACAACTTGCTGCAGAACTGAAAATCGAGGGCCGCGCCTTCATCGACGGCGCCTACCGGCATGCCGACGACGAACGCCGCTTCGATTGCGTCAACCCGGCCACCGGCGCCAAGCTGGCCGACATCGCCCACTGCGGCGAAGCCGACGTCAACAAAGCGGTCAAGGCCGCGCGCCGGGCGTTCGAATCCGGCGTCTGGTCCGGCCTGCCGCCGATCAAGCGCGGCGGCATTCTCAAGCGCTTCGCCGCGCTGATCCGCGAACACGCCGACGAACTGGCGCTGCTGGAAACGCTGGACGCCGGCAAACCGATCGGCGACACCACCAGCGTCGACGTGCCGGCCGCCGCCCATTGCGTGGAATGGTATGCCGAATCGATAGACAAGATAGGCGGCGAAGTGGCGCCGGTCGATCCCAAGCTCGTTGGCCTGGTGACGCGCGAGCCGGTAGGCGTGGTGGCCGCGGTGGTGCCGTGGAACTTCCCCATTCTGATGGCCAGCTGGAAATTCGGCCCGGCGCTGGCCGCCGGCAACGCGGTCATCGTCAAGCCGTCGGAAAAGTCGCCGCTCACCGCCATCCGCGTGGCGGCGCTGGCCAAGGAGGCCGGCATTCCCGACGGCATCTTCCAGGTATTGCCCGGCCCCGGCGAAGTCGGCAAGGCGCTGGCCCTGCACATGGGCGTCGATTGCGTCGCCTTCACCGGCTCCACCGCGGTAGGCAAGCTGATCGCCGGCTACGCCGCCCAGTCCAACCTGAAGCGCGTATGGCTGGAATTGGGCGGCAAGTCGCCCAACATCATCTTGTCCGACTGCCCGGATCTCGCGCAGGCGGCCCGCAGCGCGGCCGGCGCCATCTTCTACAATATGGGCGAAGTCTGCACCGCCGGTTCGCGCGTGCTGGTCCACAGCGCCATCAAGGAACGCTTCCTCGCCGAACTGCAGGCCGCCGCCGCCCGCTACTATCCGGGCGACCCGCTCGACCCGGCCACCAGCATGGGAGCCATCGTCGACGGCATCCAGCACAAGAAAGTACTCGGTTATATCGACAAAGGCGTGAGCGAAGGCGCCAGCCTGCTATTGGGCGGCAAGGCCGCGCATGCCGACAAGGGCCTGTTCATCGAGCCGACCGTGTTCGACTGCCCGCGCCCCGATCTCGCCATCTGCCGCGAGGAAATCTTCGGGCCGGTGCTGTCGGTGATCACCTTCGACGATGTCGAGGAAGCCATCCGCATCGCCAACGACACCGAATACGGCCTGGCCGCCGCCGTGTGGACCGCCAATGTCAGCACCGCCCATCAGGTTTCGCGCCGGCTGCGCGCCGGCACCGTCTGGGTGAACTGCTATGACGAAGGCGGCGACATGAACTTCCCCTTCGGCGGCTACAAGCAATCGGGCAACGGCCGCGACAAGTCCTTGCACGCTCTGGAGAAATACACCGAGCTGAAAAGCACGCTGATCAAGCTGTAAACCCTCTGCGCCGGCCTGGCACCGCCTGGGCCGGCGCGTTTCCCCTCCGCCTCCCCCTCCGCCGCGCATTCTGAACTCACCCACCCAGCCTGTCTTTGCCCTCTTCGCCCGCAAAGCCGCCGCGCGCCGCGCGCCAGCCGGAGCTAGCAGCCGCCGACAGCCCGGCTATGATTGAAATCAAAGACTTCCGGATATTTCCCCGCATGCAGCGAATCTACCGACTTGCCGTAGTCGGCCTGCTTTGGCTCACCCCCCTTGCCCAGGCAGCTGACAGCAGCCCCGCCTGCCCTTCCGGGCCGCTCAGAGTGGGATTTTACGAGTATGGCTTGGCTTACCGCGCCGGACGCGGCTACGACGTTGACCTGATACGCGAATTGGCGCGCCGCCTGCATTGCCCCATCGCCAGCGAGAGCGTGTTTCCCTGGATCCGCACCCTCAAGATGCTGGAAATCGGCGAAGTGGACATCGCCACCTCCGCCACCCCCACTCCGGACCGTCTGCAATACGCGTGGATCTACACCTACAAGCACAGCAAGAGCATGGTATTGCTGCGCACCGAGGTTCAAGCCCGCACCCTGGCGGCCCTGCCGGACGACCCCAAGCTGCGCTGGGGCGTGATCCGCGGCTGGAAGTTCAGCCCGATGCAGGACCAGTTGCTGGCTGACCTGGCCAAACGCAACAAGATCGTGCCGGCCGTCGATGAGGACGATTTGTACAAGATGCTGGCCGACGGCGTGATCACCGGCGCGCTAGCCCACCCGACCAGCTACGACGACTGGCTCAGAAACCCGCGCATCCGCAACCAGGTGGTCGTGCTGGATCTGTTTCCGGATGTCGAGGCGACCGCGGGCGGCGTGGCGCTCAGCAAAAAGCGCTTCCCGGAAGCGTCGGCCGAACTATGGCATGCGGAGTTGAAAAAGATGTCCCGCGACGGGACCTTGCGCGACATCTTCCGCCGCTTCCTCAGCGAGGAAACCGCGGACTACCTGCTGCGTTCGCCCGTTCCCTGACGCAGCGTGCCGCGCGGCGCAACAAACGCGCGCGCCGCCAAGGGGTGGAAACGGCTTCCGCGCCGACGGAACATGAGATGAATCCACGAGAGGGAGGAAATACACCAAATGCGGCGAAACATCTGCCTCGCGCTTGCCCTGCTCTTCGCCACCGTCTGCCAGGCCGCGCCCAATCCAGCCTGTCCCAACGGGCCGCTGCGAGTCGGGTTTTACAAATTCGGCGCGGCTTACCGCATGGGCCAGGGCTACGACGTGGACATGGTGCGCGAACTGGCGCGCCGGCTGCATTGCCAGATCGCCTCGGAGACCGAGCTGCCGCGGCTGCGCGCGCTGAAAATGCTGGCCAGCGGCCAGATAGACATCGGCACCTCCACCCTGGCCACGCCGGACCGGCTGGCTTACGCCTGGATCTACCCCTACAACCACACCAAGAACATGGTGCTGCTGCACCCCTCCCTCAAGGAACGCACGCTGCCCGACCTGCTGAACGATCCGGCTCTGCGCTGGGGCATGGTGCGCGGCTATCGCCACAGTCCGGAGCAGGACCAATTCCTGGGGCAGCTGGACGCGCAGCGCCGGCTGGTAGTGGCCGACGACGAAGACGATCTGTACCGGATGCTGAACGACGGAATCGTGACCGCGGCCTTCGCCCTGCCGGGCAGCTATGGCCGCTGGCTGCGCGACCCGCTGCTCGCCAAGCGCATCGCCGTGCTGGACCTGTTCCCGGCCAGCACGCCCATCGCCAGCGGCATGGCGCTGAGCAAGGTGCGTTTCAGCCGGCAAGCGGCCGAGCGCTGGCATCAGGAACTGCTGAAAATGGACCAGGACGGCAGCCTGCTCGGCATATTGCGGCGCTACATCAGCGACGGCGCCGCCAAGCAAATGATGCAGTTGCCGCTAGACTGAATGCAGCGGCCCCAGCGGCCATCGATTGCGGAGTGCGCAGATGAAATGGTTGGCAGCCTGCCTATTGGCGCTTTGCCTGGCGGCCGCGCGGGCGGCGCCCAACCCGGCCTGCCCGCAAGGCGCGCTCGCCATCGCCTATTACGACTTCGGCATCGCCTACCGCCAGGGCAAGGGCTACGACCCCGAAATCATCCATGAGCTGGCCAGGCGGCTGAACTGCCCGATCCAGAGCGAAACCGACTACCCCAGGCTGCGCGTGCTCAAGCTGCTGGAAATCGGCCAGGCCGATATCGGCACGTCCACGCTGATCACCCCGGAGCGCCAGCGCTATCTATGGCTGCTCCCCTACCACCACAGCAAGAACATGGTGCTGCTGCACCGCGGCGTGCAGGCCAACTCCCTGGCCGAGCTGCTGAAGCTGCCCGACCTGCGCTGGGGCATGGTGCGCGGCTACCGGCACAGTCCGGCGCAGCAGAAAATGCTGGACGAGCTGACGCTGCAGCACAAAGTGGTCGTCGCGGAGAACGAGGACGACCTGTACAAAATGGTATGCAACGGCGTCGTTTCCGCGGCCTTCGGCCACACCGTCAGCTACGACCCGTGGCTGCAAAACCATCAGGCCCAGCAGCAGGTGACGGTGCATGACTTCTTCCCGGACAGCGAGATCATCGCCGGCGGCATCGCGCTGAGCAAGGCCCGCTTCAGCCAGGGCGCCGCCGAGCTGTGGAGCGAGGAAGTGCGCCGCATGCTGCGCGACGGCTCGATGCGCGCGATCATGCGCCGCCACCTGAGCCCCGCCGCCGTCGAGCAACTGTTCAAACAGCCGCTGGAATAGCCAACGCCGGATGGCCGCGAAAAAGCCCGGCAGCGCGCCGGGCTTTTCATTCATCCGAGCTGGGCGGGAATCACAGCGCCAGCTTGGCGATGGCTTCCTTGGCCAGGTGGATTGAGGTGGCGCGCTTGTCCGGGCCCATGCCGATCGCTTCGGCGCGGACGATTTCCACGTCGGTCACACCCAGGAAGCCCAGCACCTTCACCAGGAAGTCTTCCTGGAAATCCATCAGGCTGCCTTGCTCGCCGCTGTGCACGCCGCCGCGGCCGGAAACCACTACCACTTTCTTGTTCGGCACCAGGCCGACCGGGCCGTTTTCGGTGTACTTGAAGGTGCGGCCGGCCGCGGCTACGCGGTCGATCCAGCTCTTCAACTGCGTCGGGATAGAGAAGTTGTACATCGGCGCGCCGATCACCAGCACGTCGGCGGCGAAGAATTCTTCAATCAGCTGGTCGGTCAGCGCCGCTTCGCTGCGCTGCAGCTCGGTCCAATCAGCTTCGGCGGTGAAGCGGGCGCCGACGATTTCACCGGACAGGTGGGCGATCGGGTTGGCCGCCAGGTCGCGGTAGGTGGTTTCCACCTTGTCATGGCGCTGGCGCAGGGTGTTGGCCACCACGGCGGACAGTTCGCGGGTGACGGAATTGTCGGCCAGGATGCTGGAATCGAGATGGAGCAGTTTCATTTGGAGGTCTTTCCGTGTCGGGTGGGAATGAGTGCATGATAGGCATGCGCAACAATCCGCACTAGACTGCTAAAATTGGAAACATTGTTCCACCAATGAGACAATCCCATGCATGATCTGAACGACCTCATGTACTTCGCCAAGGTGGTGGAGCATGGCGGCTTCATGGCCGCCGGCCGCGCGCTGGGCATCCCCAAGTCGCGGCTGTCGCGGCGGGTGGCCGAACTGGAACAGCGGCTGGGCGCGCGCCTGCTGCAGCGCACCACCCGCCGGCTGGCGCTGACCGAGATCGGCAGCCAGTACTATCAGCACTGCCAGGCCATGCTGGCCGAGGCCGAAGCCGCCCATGAGGCCATCCTGCAAAGCAGCGCCGAGCCGCGCGGGCTGATACGGGTAAGCTGCCCGGAGTTGCTGGCCAAAACCATGCTCAGCGCGGTGCTGCCGCGCTTTCTGGCGCTGCATCCGCAGGTGCGGGTGGCGCTGGACTCCACCAACCGCCGGGTAGACCTGATAGAAGAAAGCGTGGATGTCGCGCTGCGGGTGCGCAACGTGATAGACGACAGCGCCAGCCTAGTGGTGCGCCGGCTGGGCAAGAGCCGCTTCATCCTGGTGGCCAGCCCGGACTTCATCCGCCAGCATGGCGAGCCGCAGGCCCCGGAGCGGCTGGCGGCGCTGCCGGCGCTGAGCATGAGCCGGCCCGACGGCCGCGGCCAATGGACGCTGCTGGACAACATCGGCCAGAGCTACACCATCCACCTGGATACGCCCCGGCTGATGACCGACGACATGATAGTCCTGCTGGAGGCCGCCATCGCCGGCGTCGGCGTCGCCGCGCTGCCGGCCAACGTCTGCCACCAGGCGCTGGCGGACGGCAGACTCAGGCACATCCTGCCGCAATACGACTTTCCCTGGGGCATCCTGCACGCCGCCTTTCCCACCCGCCGCGGCCTGTCGCCGGCGGTGCGCGCCTTTCTCGACTTCATCGCCCAGGAGCTGATCAGCGACGAGATGGCGGGCGACTGGGGGCGCAGCGACATTCGCCCGGCATGACTATTGCTTTGGCAGAATGGTGTTCATTCCATTCCGCTCCGCCATGTTCACCATCCGTCCACTGACCGAAACCGACTCCATCGACGCCCTCACCGCCCTGCTGCACCGCGCCTACGCGCAGTTGGGCGCGATGGGACTGTCCTATACCGCGGTGAGCCAGAGCGCCGAGGTGACCCGCCGCCGCATCGCCGGCGGCCACTGCCTGCTGGCCTGGCACCGCGACGAGCTGATAGGCACCGTCACGGTGCATCATCCGCTGCCGGCTTCGTCCTGCCCGCAGTTTCGCCAGCCGGATGGCGCGGTGCTGGTGCAGCTGGCGGTGGCGCCGGACTGCCAAGGACTGGGCCTGGGCGAGCGGCTGATCGCCGCCGCCGAAGCCTGGGCGCAAGCGCAGGGCTATCGCGCCATCCGGCTGGATACCGCCGTGGAAGCCCACCACCTGGTCAGCCGTTATCTCAGGCGCGGCTACCGCATGGAAGCGCCGTTGCAATGGCCGGACAAGCCCTACCGCAGCGTGGTGATGGAAAAACGCCTGGAACCGATGGCCGGCGCGGACACTCCTAACCGCTATTGCACTGCAACAGAATGATGGCCGCGCGCCACAAGTGTCCGCCCCCGCCATCCGCTTTTATTGCATTGCAGCAACAAGCGAGTACAGTGGCGTCCATGGCTCAGTCATGGGCCGCCGCGTCCGTCTCCATCTTTTCCAAAGCAAGGGGTTGCAATGTGGTCAGCTACTGCAGTTCAAGGCGGGACACTCCCGTTCGCACAACCGCTGTTTGATTACTGGCTCGATGCCTGCCAGCGCGGCGTCCTGTACTGGGACACGCTGTACCGGCGCGGCGCCACCTATCTGGAGCATTGCGAAAGCGGCAAGCCGCCGGTGCTGGTGTTCGATTACCGCATCATCCTGGACGGGCGCGAATTGCCCGACCCGGCCAATTACGCGCTGGCCGCCATCGAGCCGCCGCCCAGCTGTCCGCCCACCGACCCCGCCAAGCGCCCCTTCGTCGTGATAGACCCGCGCGCCGGCCATGGCCCGGGCATAGGCGGCTTCAAGATGGACAGCGAAATCGGCATAGCCCTGCAACAGGGCCACCCCTGCTACTTCGTGATGTTCTTCCCGCAGCCGGTGCCCGGCCAGACCATAGAAAGCGTCAGCAAGGCCGAAGGCGTCTTCCTCAAGCGCGTCAACGAGCTGCACCCCGATAGCGACGGCAAGCCCTTCGTCATCGGCAACTGCCAGGGCGGCTGGGCGCTGGCCATGCTGGCGTCGGTGGCGCCGGACCTGGTCGGCCCCATCCTGCTGGCCGGATCGCCCTTATCCTACTGGGCCGGCGTGCGCGGCAAGAACCCGATGCGCTACGCCGGCGGGCTGAACGGCGGCACCTGGACCGCATCGCTGGCCGGCGACCTCGGCAACGGCCGCTTCGACGGCGCGCATCTGGTCAGCAACTTCGAGAAGCTGGACCCAGCCAATACCTTATGGAAGAAGTCCTACAACCTCTATTCCAAAGTGGACACCGAACCGCAGCGCTACCTGGATTTCGAGCGCTGGTGGGGCGGCCATTACCTGCTGAACAAGGCGGAAATGGAATGGATCACCCAGAAGCTGTTCGTCGGCAACGATCTGGTGCACGGCAAAATCGCCAGCCATGACGGCAAGCTGCGGGTGGACATGCGCAACATCCGCTCTCCCATCGTGGTGTTCGCCTCCTGGGGCGACAACATCACGCCGCCGCAGCAGGCGCTGAACTGGGTGGCCGACCTCTACGACAACGTGGAAGACATCCGCAACAACGAACAGACAATCGTCTACTGCCTGCACAACAAGGTGGGCCACCTCGGCATCTTCGTCTCCGCCGGCGTCGCCAACAAGGAGCACAGCGAATTCGCCAGCGCGCTGGACCTGATAGACGTGCTGGCGCCGGGCCTGTACGAAGCCGTCATCGAAGACATCGCGCCCGACGCGCCGGGACAGGAATACATCGAAGGCCGCTACATCATCCGCTTCGAAGCGCGCGACGTATCCGACATCCTGGCGCTGGACGACGGCCGCGACGACGAGCACGCCTTCGAAGTGGTGAAGCGGGTATCGGAAATCAACCAGGGCCTGTATGACCGCTTCGCCTCGCCGCTGCTGCGCGCCGCCGGCAACGAAGCCGGCGCCCGCCTGCTGCGCGAGTTGCACCCCGCCCGCCTGGAACGCACGCTGATCTCGCCGAAAAACCCCTGGCTGTGGTGGCTGCCCGGCCTCGCCGCCCAGGTGCGCGAACAGCGCCGCCCGGCGCCCCTGGACAATCCGCTGTGGCAATGGCAGGAACAGCTGTCCGGCTTCATCGGCCAATCGCTGGATCATTACCGCGACCTGCGCGACGCCGCCCAGGAACAGCTGTTCCGCGCCATCTACGAATCGCCGCAGCTGGCGACGCTGGTCGGCGTGCAGCCGGCAAGCGAGCCGCGCCGGCATGCGCTTGCCTGGGAAAGCCGCGAACTGGCGCGCCTGAAGCGCGAGGCGCTGGCCCCCAGCTTCGAGCAAGGCACGCTGGCCGACGGCTTTGTGCGGCTGTTGCTCTATGTCAGCATCGGCATGGGCGTGGTGGATGAGCGGCCGTTCAACGCCATCCGCCGCGTGATGCGCGACGTCAGGCACGAATACCCGCTGACGCTGATGCAGTTGAAGGACATCGTCCGCCACCAGGTGGCGCTGGTGCGGCTGGACGCGCCGCGCGCGCTGAACGGCCTGGCGGCGCTGCTGCCCGACGCGCATCGCCGCCGCCAAGCCTGGACGCTGGCGCGCGACCTGCTGACACTCAACGGCCCGATCCCGGCCGAGCACCAGGCGCGGCTGGACGAAGTGGCCAGGACGCTGCAATTGGACATGCCCGCCGCCCCTGGCCATCCGACTGCGCCGTCCATTCTGCCCCAACTGGAAACGGCAGCCGCGCCGGCGGAAATCAAGGCCGAGAAAGCCAGCGCCTCCGCGTTGCAGCCCAAACCGGCGCCCGCGCGCAAACCCGCGGCAAAACCCGCCGCGGAAGCCGCCCCGGCCGCCAAACCCGCCCAGGCCGAGGCAAAACCCGCCGCCGCGCGCGCGCGCAAATCTCCCGCCAAAGCCAACGGCCAAGCCCCCGCCGCCGCGCCGGCCAAAACCGCCAAGACAGCCACGCCGGCCAAGCGCCCAGGCAAGGCCTGATCCGGCAACCGGGGCGCGAAAGCGCCCCGGTTCTGACATTGACTATTCCAATAGCAAAAGCTAATATTGCGTCTCTCTGCGGGAGAGAGGGGCCATGCCCCCGCCGAAGACGCAAGCTCCCATAATCGCTCAGGCAAGCCGTACCGCAGTGTTTCATTGATTCAAGCCGATTGGAGAGAGGCTGCCCCGAGCAGCCCACCGAAGGGGCAAGTGGCCGCAAGCCACGCAACTCTCAGGTAAAAGGACAAGGGGAGAGGCTGTTCCGTAGCCCGGAATCCACCCAGGAGTCTGCCTTGTCCCGCTCTCAGTCCAGCGGCGCCCCCGGCGTTTGCCGATGGCCCGCCCGCACGTCATCCCCCATTCCTCCGTTGCCGGCTCGTCCGGCGTTATTGCCGCAACCTCGCAAGACACCATCATGCTGACCCTGATCTACCTGATCGCCATCACCGCCGAGGCGATGACCGGCGCGCTGGCGGCCGGCCGCCGCCACATGGACATTTTTGGCGTAAGCGTCATCGCCTTCCTCACCGCCCTGGGCGGCGGCACCGTGCGCGACATCGTGCTGGGCCGCTACCCGATAGGCTGGACCCAGCACCCGGAATACGTGTTGCTGGTGGTGGCCGGCGGCATCGCCGCGGTGCTGGCCGCGCGCTTCATGCGCCATCTGAACCGCCTGTTCCTGGTGCTGGACGCGCTGGGCCTGGTGGCCTTCACCATCATCGGCTGCGATGTGGCGCTGGGCATGCACTACCATCCGGTGATAGTGGCGATGGCCGGCATGATCACCGGCATCGCCGGCGGCATCCTGCGCGACGTGCTGTGCAACCGCGTGCCCATCGTGTTTCGCCGCGAGCTGTACGCCAGCGTGTCGCTGCTGGTGGCCATGCTCTACATGGGCCTCAACCAGCTGAACCTGCCGCACGACTATAATATCGCCGCCAGCTTCGCCTTCGGCCTGGCCTTGCGCCTGACCGCGCTGTGGCGCGAATGGCAGCTGCCGGTATTCGCCTACCGGCACGATCACCACTAAGCCGCCGACGCCCCGCTGCCGCGGGGCGTTTCGCTTGATCGGCGCGCCTCATGCTTGAAGCCACCCCGCCGGGATGCCATGATCAGCCCCTTTGCTGACTCGCCGGCCCAGACCCCGCCTCCCACATGCGTCCACCCCCACTCCGCCCAACCATGCCCCTCCGCCGCCTCGCCATCCGCGCGCTGGCCGGACTATTGGCCCTGCCCGCCGCATACCTTCTGGCAGCCCTGCTGGCCGGCCTGCTGCCAGTCAACAAGGGCTGGCAAGCGCCGGCAGACGGCATCGCCGTGTATCTGCAGGACAGCAATGGCGTGCATACCAGCCTGGCGCTGCCGGTACAGACGCCGCAACAAGACTGGAACGCGCTATTCTCTCCGCGCCAAACTCAGCGGCCCGAGCTGTCCGCCGCGCAGCCGTACCTCGCCATCGGCTGGGGCAGCCGCACCTTTTTCCTGCGCACCCGCAGCTGGGCCGACCTGACTGCCGGCAATGCCATCGCCGCGCTGGCCTCGGACGCCAGCGTGCTGCACGTCGAATATCTGCCCAAGCCGGCAGAGGACGCCGATACCCGGAAAATCCTGCTCACGCCCGGCCAGTACGCGAAACTGGCGGCATTCATCCGGCAAAGCGCCGCGGCCGGCGCCGATGGCAAACCGCTTTGGCTGACGAATGAGCGCTATGATGGCAACGATGCCTTCTATCAGGCCCATGGCCGCTACACCCCGTTCGTCACCTGCAACCAGTGGACCCGCAACGCGCTGGCCGCCGCCGGCGTGCGCACTGCCTTATGGTCGCCGTTCACCCGGCCCTTGTTCTGGCGCCTTCATGGCTGAGCCAATCCCATCCGCACAGGAAAAATGGCAACCACCTGTCCTTTTGTTCAGGTGAAACCGCCATTCTCCTACCCTCGGTTGCAACACAAGCTCCCCACCCTTTAAAATGCCGGCTTCCGCTTAATAGCCAATCCATACCCTCTTCCGAGGGTATTTTTGCGTTTGTCATCGCCATGAACCTTAGCGCCCTCCTCGCCAGCTTCGCCTCCGCCTTCACCCAGGACCGCCGCCAGCTCACCCTGCAACTGGGCGACGGCCATGTCGCGGCCGAGCAGCTGCTGCCGCAAAGCCTGGACGGCGAGGAAGGCGTGTCCCGGCCCTATCGCTTCACCCTGACCTGCCTGTCGCCCGACGGCGCCATCGAACTCAAGACCCTGCTCGGCCAATCCGCCCGCCTCGGCATCGCCGACGCCGCCGGCGGCGAA
>NZ_JYKA01000050.1 GCF_001676875.1 Chromobacterium subtsugae
TCGTAGTCCTGCAGGCTGGATTGCAGCGCCTGGCCGCCCTGGCCCTGGTCGATCTGGCTGCTGTCGCCGCTGTGCTGGGTGGACACCGGCTGGTAGTCGAAGCTGGCCAGCGCGACGCTGCCGGGGACGATCTGGCGGCTGGCGTGCCAGGCGGTGAGGCCGTCCTCGTCTTCGGTGGCGTCGCTGCGGTGGAAGCGCACCCGTTCCACTTCGGCCGGCGGCAGGCTGTAGGCGTCGTCGAACACCACCAGCTTGACCTGGGGCGCGTCGCCGTCGACATGCTCGAAGCGCCAGGCGTAGCCTTCCTCGTGCAGCAGGCGGACGATGAAGTCGTAGTCGCTTTCGCGGTATTGCAGGCAGTAGCTTCTGGGCTGCGCCGGGCCGACCTTGATCTCGATCGCCTGGCCGCGGGCGAAGGCCGGGTTGGCGGCCTGGTGCTCTTGCAGGATCTGCTGGACGATGTCGGGCACCGTCAGGTCCTGGAACACGCGCGAGGTGCGGCGGTGGCGCAGCAGCGCGAACGGCGGCTCGATGGTCAGCGCGTAGCGGGCGAAGCCGCCGTCGGCGCCCAGCTGCCGGGCCTGGGACACCACGCCGCAGCGTATCGT
>NZ_JYKA01000051.1 GCF_001676875.1 Chromobacterium subtsugae
CGCGGCAACCTGCTTCTGGCGCTGCGCCGCGAAGACAAGGTGCTGCCGGCCTCCGTGATTCGCGACTATGTCGATGCCAAGGTGGCAGAAGTAGAGGCTCGGGAGCTGCGCAAGGTAGGCCGCAAGGAAAAGCTGGCGCTGAAGGAGCAGCTGACCGACGACCTGCTGCCGCGCGCCTTCGTCCGCAGCGGCCGCACTCTGGCCTACATCGACAACAACCGGCAGTGGTTGATGGTGGAGTCGGCCACCGCCAGCAAGGCAGAGGCACTGGTCTCCAAGCTGCGCGAGGCGCTGCCGCCATTCCCCGCCGCGCTGCCGCGAACGAAGATCGCCCCGCATGCGGCTATGACCGACTGGCTGGCCATCGGCGAAGCGCCCGATGGCTTCGAACTGGACGCTGACGCGGTGCTTCGGGATAGCAGCGAGAACGGCGCGCAGGTGCGGGTTAGCCGTATCGACCTGACTGCCGATGAGATCCGGCAGCACATCGCCACCGGCAAGCATGCCTCCATGCTGGGCCTGATCTGGAACGACAAGATCCGCTTCCAGCTGACCGACTCGCTGCAGCTGAAGCGCATCCAGTTCCTGGACGTGCTGCAGGAGGAA
>NZ_JYKA01000052.1 GCF_001676875.1 Chromobacterium subtsugae
CGGATTCGCTGCCGCTCCGCACGATCGTCTCGAGGGTGAGGGCGATAAAAATAGGTAGCTTGCCGCAGCTGAATAACGGCCGTCGCACGCCTAATGCTGACGCGGTACGCGTCGATCAGGAAGTTGGCCAGCTCGCGTTTGCGAGCCGGCTTCACAGCTTTTTTTGGATGACTTCCTGCAGCATCTGCTTGTCCAGGCTCAGGTCAGCGACCATGCGCTTGAGACGGGCGTTCTCTTCTTCCAGTTGCTTCAGGCGGCGCAGCTCGCTGACGCCCAGGCCGCCGTATTTCTTCTTCCAGTTGTAGAAGGTGGCTTCGGAGACGCCCATCTTGCGGCAGACCTCGGCGATGGTGGTGCCGGACTCCGCCTGGCGCAAGGCGAAGGCAATCTGTTCTTCGGTGAACTTCGATTTTTTCATGACAAATCTCCTGCCCGGATGGGCTTAAATTTGCCAGAAATCTCTACTTTTCGCCGCTACGTTTTTGCGGGAGGAGGTCA
>NZ_JYKA01000053.1 GCF_001676875.1 Chromobacterium subtsugae
ACCAGCCACTGGCTGACATGGATGGCGTCCACCAGCAACTGGCGGGTGGCGGCCAGTAGCCGCTCCGGATCGGCCGCGGCGGCGGCATGGCGGAACTGCGCCAGGCTGTCGGCGTTGAGCAGGGTTTGCGGATCGCCCAGCCAGTGCAGCCAGGCTTGCGCGTGGCCGGCCGCCAGCATGCCCGCCACGCCCAGCTGGAACTGGTGGCTGACCACCGCGCCCATCACGGCGGTGCCCAGCATGCCGCCCACCATCCGCGTCGATTGCAGCATGGCGGTCGACACCCCCAGCTGCCGGCGCGGCGCCAGCTGCTGGACGAAGATGGTCAGATTGGGCATCAGCAGGCCCAGGCCCAGGCCGCCCATCACCATATTGGCGATGATCAGCCAGTGGGCGGTGGCCGGGCCGGCC
>NZ_JYKA01000054.1 GCF_001676875.1 Chromobacterium subtsugae
AAAAGGTTGCTAAGTTTGAAGGGATACCCTGCCTAGATTATTCTAGCCGAGCAAAAGTTTACAATTCATGGTTACAGACATTTGGCGATAAATGGGGCGCATCTGACGACATTCACATATGGTGCGGGACTCAAGGAACGATCGAGTATATCGTTGGGATCGGAACATCTTGGGAACCATAATCAAATTGATATAAAGCAGTTTTGCCAATCCGGCAGATGGAAAAAGCAAGAAAAAAATAGCAAGTTCAATCGACTCCACGTTGGAACCACCCCTTTTTGCAATGAAGGATTTGTTTCAACAAACCCATCGCATTTGCACTGTAATACTATATTTATTGGCTATGCAGTTAATTAGTATCTTACCGTACAGTTTCTGTATTTTTGCATTATCATTTT
>NZ_JYKA01000055.1 GCF_001676875.1 Chromobacterium subtsugae
GTGTCACATGTGGCTTGCCAGCCATTTCCACTCGGCTGGGAAGAGACTAACCATATAAACCCTGTTGGACTTGAGCATGCAGCTCCTCCGCCTGTCAATTTTTCACTTGAAAAACACTGTGCATAAGCACTTGGAAAACGGTAGGCTGAATTGCTTGCAGCTCTGATGCTAATTTTCTCTCCTAGGCTTTGTTTACTCCACCGACCGGATTGGCAAAACTATTGAACCCTTATGCAAGATCTACTGTATGACTTCCCACCATTATTCCACCATATATTTGCACACTGTGGCTCTGAAGAATATTGCCCAAGACAACCGTGAGTAGCCCACGAGCCATCACCAGTAGTTCTATCTAATGGGCATTTATATAATGGCTCAATCATTTTTCCTTGT
>NZ_JYKA01000056.1 GCF_001676875.1 Chromobacterium subtsugae
CTGCCCCGCGCTCCAGCTGCCGCCGTCGGCGAAGGTCACCGTCTTCACCGTGCCCTGCTGGCGCTGCCAGTCGAACCAGCCTTGCACCCGGATCGAGTCGTGGCCGTTGACGTGCTGCAGCAGCAGGTCCTGGCCGCTTTGCGACGCGACGATGTCGCTTTGCGCGATGCCTGCGCCGAAGCGGATCTCGCTCTGGCGGCTGCTGTCCACCGTCACGTGATCGTCGATCACCAGGTCGTTGCCGTCGCCCAGATTGAACACATAGGTGTCCTTGCTGCGGCTGCCGCCATGCAGCGTGTCGTCGCCCTTGCCGCCTTCCAGCGTGGTTTCGTCGCCGCTGCCGATCAGCACGTCGTTGCCCGCGCCGCCGCGCAGGG
>NZ_JYKA01000057.1 GCF_001676875.1 Chromobacterium subtsugae
AAAGTGATTAGTTAAATATAAAAGAAAATATAGAAAAACTTCCTGGTGCACATCCCCACGGATACGAAGTGATTGAATAATTTGTTTGTGCTGGAACAATGAATGAAATATAACCAGACTTGCTCCATTCATCATTGGCGGTCGTTGTTGATGCGACCCTTCCTACACCATTCACACTGCCAGCAAGGTCAAACCTATTACCGCATTGGCCTCCAGATATGCTGTTCCCGCCAGACACTTGAATTTGAATAGCTTGTTTTGAACTATTGAAGCCATTGTAAACTTCAGTCGCCGGACCAAGATTTTGATAATATCCGTTTATGCCTTTTGTAATTGGCTGCCACCGACCGGATTGGC
>NZ_JYKA01000058.1 GCF_001676875.1 Chromobacterium subtsugae
GCCAATCCGGTCGGTGGTCCATGCCAATAAAACGTGCTACGACGAGATTCGTTTCTAGTGAATATGGCAACATAGTTAACCCAGACAATGGAATGCCTGATGCTGGCTATGCAGAGTGCAATCAAGACGAGGTTGTTATTGCTGGCGGTGGAAATTGTGCAGATGGAGTCAATGGTTGGCTTCATACTTCCATTCCTCAAGGTAACGGTTGGTTTGCCAATTGCTATGGTCGCTCGCCTTCTAGTTGGCTAAGATTCCCAGACAGAGAAAACCCAGCACAGGCCTATGCGGTATGCCTAAAAAAGAACTCTGCACTCTATGGATAATTTT
>NZ_JYKA01000059.1 GCF_001676875.1 Chromobacterium subtsugae
AAAATGATTATTAAGAAAAAATTCTCATTGCGCATGATGTAGAATCAAAAATCTAATTGCACCCAATGAAATACTGGCAATTCCCACTAATGATGGTCATGCCAATATCTCTATAACCACAAGTCACAACTCTATTGCTATCGGAAAGAGAAACCTGCCCTGCAAATAAATCTGGAACACCACCGTGATAGTTGGTCCCAGATGTCACAATCCAGCGGCATTGATCTTGTTTATAACCTGCGGGCAATGGAATTTGTTGGCCATTAACAATGTAACCAGACTCAAATGTAGATTGTTTCGCAGCCTTGGCCCAGCGACCGGATTGGC
>NZ_JYKA01000006.1 GCF_001676875.1 Chromobacterium subtsugae
GGTGCTTGTGCGCCTTCTTGGCTACCGGAGCGGAAGCGTCGGCCTTGGCGGCTTGGGCTTTTCTGAGCGGAAGCTTCTTTCTTCACAGCGTGCTTTTTAGCGGCGTGCTTGTGAGCCTTCTTGGCTTTCGGAGCGGAAGCGTCGGCCTTGGCGGCTTGGGCTTTCTGAGCGGCGGAAGCGTCTTTCTTGGCTACGTGCTTTTTAGCGTGCTTTTTGGCAGCTTTTTTAGCCGGAGCGGAAGCGTCAGCCTTGGCGGCTTGAGCTTTTTGAGCAGCGGAAGCTACTTTTTTCTTTTCAACTTTTTTGGCCTTGTGGATGGCCGGAGCGGAAGCAGCAGCTTTTTCAGCGGCGAAACCGTTAGCGGATACCAGGCTGAAAGCAGCGGTCAGGGCGAGCAGAGCCAGCTTTTTCATTTACGAAACTCCTAAGTTTCTTTCGATTGGGGTGAAACGGACCCGTAAAAGTCCTAATTCAGGCCGTGATGCTATCTATGGCAAGGGGGAGCGTCTAGGGGAGGCGTGTATCTCTATGTTACAAAATGTACATCAGGCTGTCGGCCAGCGAAGCAAAAAGCGCGCGCCGCCCATCGGCGAGCTTTCCACTTTGACGTCGCCGCCATGGGCGCGGGCAATGCCGGCGACGATGGCGAGGCCCAGGCCGTGGCCGCCGGTCTTGCGGCCGCGGCTCTCGTCCAGCCGCACGAAGGGGTCGAACACCCGCTCGCGGTCTTCGGCCGGAATGCCGGGGCCATCGTCGTCGACGATGATGCAGTAGTGCTGCTTGTCGATCAGGATATGGGTGGCGACGATGGAGCCGGCGTGGCGGCGGGCGTTGGACAGCAGATTGTCCAGCGCGCGGGTGATCAGGTGCTCGTCGGCGATGATTTCCAGCGTGTCGCCCACTGGTTCTATCCAGTGGATTTCCTGCGCCAGCGCCGCCTGGCCGGCGATGCGGTCGCGCGCCCAGGGGATGGCGTTGAAGCTGGTCAGCTTCAGCGGCGCTTCCGGGCGGTCCAGCCGGGCGTGGAACAGCAGCTCTTCCACCAGCTTGTCGATGGCGGTGAGGTCGCGTTCTATCGCCTGGCGCTCCTTGGACTCCTCGTCGCCCTCCAGCAGCGCCAGCCGGTAGCGCAACCGCGCCAGCGGCGTGCGCAGCTCATGGGCGACGGCGTTGGTCAGCGTTTTCTTGCTGTTGATCAGCGCGCCGATGTTGTCGGCCATGTGGTTGAACGCCACGGCCAGGTGCTGGACGCCGGAGTGCGGCGGCAGGTCGACGCGGGCGGAGAGGTCGCCGTTGGCCAGCCGGCCGGAGGCGCGCTCCAGCGCCACCAGGTCGCGCCAGTGCGGCCGCATCCACAGGAACACCGGTATCGCCAGCGACAGGCCCAACAGGCCCAGCAGCGCGTAGTCGAACCACTTGAGCCTATGCAGGAAGAACAGGTAGCGCAGCGGGCCGGCCACCAGCAGGTAATTGCTGTCCTGCAGCTTTTGCAGGAACAGGTATTTGTCCTCCAGCATCACGATTTCGCCGCGGTCCAGCGCCTGCCTGGACTCGTCGTCCAGGATGTAGTTGCTCATCTTTTCCACTTTGACGCGGAAGGTGAAGCCGTAGTCGGCGTTGGCCAGGGTTTCGCTCCAGCGGTCCTCCGGCACGCCGCGCAGGTCGGCCTCGATCAGCGACAGCGTGGTGCGCAGCAGGTCGGCCAGGTAGCGTTCGCCGACATCGTCCACCGCCTGCTTGTAAACCACGCCAACCATGATCACCGCCACCAGGAAACAGGACATCAGCAGCAGGTAGAACTGGATGAAAAGACGGCGCATCCGCGCTTACTCCCAGCCGGACAGCGAGAACAGATAGCCGCGGTTGCGCACCGTCTTGATGCGGAACGGTTCGCTGGGGTTGTCGCCCAGCTTCTTGCGCAGCCGCGAGATGGCCACGTCTATGCTGCGGTCGAGGCCGTCGTAGCTGACGCCGCGCATTTCCTTCAGCAGCACGTCGCGGTTCAGCGTTTCGCCGGCGTGGCTGGCCAACAGCCACAGCAGGTCGAAGTCCGAGGTGGACAGCGGGATCTTCTCGCCGGCCAGCACCACGTCGCGGCTGACCGGGTCGATCGACAGCTGGCCGAACACCGCCTTGCGCGAGCCCTTGGCCGGCTGCTGCGCTTCCGCGGCCGTTTGCGCCGGGCGCAGATTGCGCAGCTGCGCGCGCAGCCGCGCCACCAGCACCGACGGCGGCGTGGTTTTCAGGATGTAGTCGTTGGCGCCCAGCTCCAGGCCCAAGATCTGGTTCATGTCGCTGTCCAGCGAGGTCAGCATGATGATGGGGCCGTCGAACTTGGGGCGCAGCTCGCGGCAGATCGACAGGCCGTCCTTGCCGGGCAGCATGATGTCCAGCAGCACCATGTCCGGCGCTTGGCGCGCGATGGTGTCCAGCGCGGCGTCGCCGCGCGGCTCCACCACCACTTCCATTTCATGGCGCGACAGGAAGTCGCTGATCAGTTCCGCCAGATCGGCGTCGTCTTCTACAAATACGATGCGGTGGGTCATGCGTGCGTCCATGCGAGTGATTGCCGGTTTGACGGCAAGTATCTCGCGCCGGGGGCCGCGGCTCAAGTGCGGGCGGATCTCAAGCCGGCTCCCGGCCAGGCAGAAACAGCGGATTGAAGCCGATGCGGGCGAAGCCGGCCTCGCCGGCCAGCAGGTCCAGCGCCAGGCTGGCCAGGTCGTCGGCGCCGGCTTCCGCGCTGGTGTCCAGCAGCAGCGAGATCTGCTTCAGCGCGCCATGGCACTCGCCGCAGGCTTCCACTTCGCGCGCGCCGCGCGCCTGGTGCGGTTGCTGATGGTCGGGCGCGGCGGGGACATGGTCCTGCGCCGCCAGCGAGTAGTAATGCAGGTCCCGGCTGTTGCCGCAGGACAGGCAGCGCACCCGCCCCACCGGCCAGGCATGGCTGCACATCGAGCACAGCACGTAGCGCTGGGCATGGCCGCTGTCGCCGCGCAGCAGCAGCGAGGCCAAGGGCAGGCCGCCGCAGCACGGGCACCTCGCCTGTTGGCTTTGCGGCTCGGGCAGCGGGCGCTGGCGGATGCTGCGCGTGGCCTGCGCCTGCAGCGCGGCGCCCAGCAGCGGCAAGGCGGCGAACAGCGGGCCGTCCGTCGGATACTCGCCGTTGAGCAGATGTTCCGCCAGCCGGCTGAGCGCGGCGGCGTCCTGCGCCAGCAAGAGGCCCGCAGAGCCCCGGACCGGATCGGGCAGTTCCGACTCCAGCGACTGGAGCAGTTTTTCCAGCGCGGAGCGCGGATCCAGCCGGGAGGCGTCGTGCAGCGCCTGCTGTTGCTGGCAGATGGCGGCGCACAGCCGCAGAAAATCGGCCATCGCGTGGCCGTCGGCCAATTGCAGCAGCCGCGCGGCGCGGCGGGCGAAGATGTCGGGCGGCGGCCGCAGCACGGGCAGGCTCATCAGCGGGGCGTCGCCGGCGCGGATCTGCTCGGCGGGGAGGATGGGTTGGGTGGGTGTCATGGTTGATATTGAGGCTTTGAGATTGTTTGCCATTTACATCGTAAGAAATCGATCTTTATCGACGCTAGGATCGAGTCGACGTGGCTGATTCCCCATCAGCGCAAGCCGGCTCCAAAGCCATTTCTAAGGTTTTAAGACGCCGGTTGTTCGACGCGGGGCGACGTTAGCGCCCCGCTAGTTCCGGCGGCTCCTTGGGAATGGGTTTGGTGCCGGGGTTTCGCCGCGCTGTTGGGGCGGCCTGGGATTGCCTCTGCGTGTGAATCTTCGATTCACTCAGCGATAGGGCTGGCCGCTCAGCCCCTGGCCCGTCTGCCGGGCGGAACCGGCACCTAAACATGTCGTCCGCGCAGCGGACACTCGCTATTTCTTCCCCGTCATTTCCTTATACCAGCCGGGATGGTGCTTCTTGGCCCAGGCATGGGTGACCACCCCCTCCACCATCGCCCGTATCGTGCCCTTCACCCACAGCGCGGCGTAGACGTGGACGATGATGCTGGCGATCAGCGCGGTGGCGGCCCAGGCGTGCAGCAGCAGCGCCAGCCGGATCACCGGGATGGGAAAATAGCCGGAAAAGTACTGGCGCCAGGCGATGACGCCGGTGACCAGCATGGTGGCCACGCACAGGGTCATGGTCCAGAACATCGCCTTCTGGCCGCCGTTGTACTTGCCCACCTCCACCGTCTCATGGCCGCGCAGCACGTCCTTCACCGCCAGCATCCACTGGATGTCCTGGCCGTTGATCAGGTTGCGCCGCCAGTAGCGGAAAAACTGGACGAAGAAGCCGACGAACATCAGCACGCCGACGAAGGGGTGCACCATGCGCGCCAGCTGCGGCGTGCCGAACACGCCGGTCAGCCAGAAGAAGGCCGGGTAGAACAGCGCCAGTCCCGACAGCGCCAGCAGCACGAAGCAGATGGCGACGATCCAATGGTTGATCCGCTCGGCGGCGCTGTAGCGTTGCAGCAGTTTTTCCTTCATCGCTTATCCTCCTCGCGGGTTTCGTTTTCCTCATCGCCGTCGGCGCGGTTGGGGCCGACGGTGATGTAGTGCAGGAAGCCGAACAGGCCGGCGGCGGCGATGCCTATCGTCGCCAGCGGCTTGAGCCAGCCCTTCCACAATTGCACGGTGGGGCTGATCTCCGGGTTGTTGGGCAGGCCGGAGTACTGCTCCGGCTTGTCGGCGTGGTGCAGCACGTACATCACGTGGGTGCCGCCTACGCCTTGCGGATCGTACAGGCCGGCATGCTGATAGCCGCGCCGCTGCAGGTCGGCCACCCGTTCCGCCGCCACTTCCTTCATGTCCTCCTTGGAGCCGAACTGGATGGCTCCGGTGGGACAGGTCTTGACGCAGGCCGGCTCCAGGCCGACGGCGACGCGATCCGAGCACAGCGTGCACTTGTAGGCTTTGTTGTCTTCCTTGCTGATGCGCGGGATGTCGAACGGACAGCCGGCGATGCAGTAGCCGCAGCCTATGCAGTTTTCCTGGTGGAAATCGACGATGCCGTTGCTGTACTGGACGATGGCGCCCGGCGACGGACAGGCTTTCAGACAGCCCGGGTCGGCGCAGTGCATGCAGCCGTCCTTGCGGATCAGCCATTCCAGCTTGCCGTTGCTTTCCTCCTCGGCGAAGCGCATCACCGTCCAGGCCTTGGCGGACAGGTCGGTGGGATTGTCGTAGACGCCGATGTTGTGGCCGACCTCCTCGCGGATGTCGTTCCATTCGGAACAGGCCACCTGGCACGCCTTGCAGCCTATGCAGGTGGAGGTGTCGATCAGCTTGGCCACTTCCAGCGTCTGGCGGACCTTGGGGCTTTCGGTCGGGCTGGCGGAGCGGCGCTTGATATCCAGGGATTGCAATGGCATGGCGGCGGCTCCTTACAGTTTTTCCAGTTTGACCAGGAAGGCCTTGTACTCGGGCGTCTGGGTGTTGCAGTCGCCGACCGCGGGCGGCAGCGCATTGGTCAGATAGCCCGGCCGCGCCACGCCCTCCCAGCCCCAGTGCAGCGGGATGCCGATTTGGTGCACGGTCTGGCCGTTGACCTTCAGCGCCATCAGCCGCTTGGTGACCACCGCCTTGGCCTTGACGAAGCCGCGGTTGGAGCTGACCTTGACCATGTCGCCCTGGACGATGCCTTTTTCGCGGGCCAGCGCCTCGCCGATTTCGACGAACTGCTCGGGCTGGGCGATGGCGCTCAAGAGCACCGACTTGGTCCAGAATTGGAAGTGCTCGGTCAGCCGGTACGTGGTCCCGACATAGGGGAAGTCTTTGTGCGTGCCCAGCCGCTTCTTGTCGCTGTCGAACAGCCGCACCGCCGGGCTGGAGACAACTTTAGGATGCAGCGGGTTGGTGCCGATCGGGCTTTCCATCGGCTCGTAGTGTTCGGGGAAGGGGCCGTCCACCAGCTTGTCGGCGCAGAACAGCCGGCCCACGCCCTCGGGGTTCATGATGAAGGGCATCATGCCGGAGTCCGGCGCGGCGTCGGCCTTGAAGTCCGGCACGTCGCCGCCCACCCATTTGTCGCCGTTCCAGCTGATCAGCTTGCGCTTCGGGTCCCACGGCTTGCCGGACGGATCGCAGGAGGCGCGGTTGTACAGGATGCGGCGGTTGGCCGGCCACGACCACGACCAGCCCGGCGTATTGCCGAGGCCGGTGTCGGTGTTGTCGCGGCGCGCCATCTGGTTGCCGGCCTGCGGCCAGCAGCCGGAGAAGATCCAACAGGCGCAGGCGGTGCGGCCGTCGTCCTGCAGTACGGCGAAGCCGGGAATCTGCTCGCCCTTCTTCACCAAGGTCTTGCTGGGGTCGGCCGGGTCCGGCAGGTCGGCCAGCGCTTTGCCGTTCATTTCCATCGCCAGCTCGCTCGGCGTCGGGGCCTTCGGGTCGCGGTAGTTCCAGTTCACTTTCAGGATCGGTTCGGCCAGCTTGCCGCCTTCCTTGCGGTAGAGGTCGCGGATGGCGACGAACAATTCGCCGATGATCTCGTTGTCGCCGCGGGCCTCGCCCGGCGGTTCGGCGCCTTTCCAGTGCCATTGCAGCCAGCGCGCGGAGTTGACGATGGAGCCGTCCTCTTCGGCGAAACAGGTGGAGGGCAGCCGGAACACCGTGGTCTGGATCTTGGCCGGGTCGACGTCATGCGCCTCGCCGTGGTTTTGCCAGAAGGTGGAGGTCTCGGTGGCGATCGGGTCGATGATCACCATGTACTTGAGCTTGGAGAAGGCCTCGGTCACCTTGGCGGCGTCAGGGAAGCTGGCCAGCGGGTTGAAGCCCTGCACGATGAAGCCGTTCATCTTGCCCTGGTACATCAGCTCCGCCATGTGCAGCACGTCGTACATCTTGTCCCACTTGGGCAGCCAATCGTAGCCCCAGTCGTTTTCCTTGCTCGCGTTGTCGCCCCACATCCATTTCATCAGGCTGACGAAGAACTTCGGCGTGTTGCTCCAGTAGTTGAACTGGTTGGCCTGCAGGCTCTTGGGCGTGGTCTTGGCCAGATAAGTGGCCAGGTCGGGATGGTCGGCTTCGCTCGGCAGCGTCAGGTAGCCGGGCAGACTGGTGGACAACAGGCCCAGGTCGGACAGGCCCTGGATGTTGGAGTGGCCGCGCAGCGCGTTGACGCCGCCGCCGGGCATGCCGACGTTGCCGAGCAAGAGCTGGATCATCGCCATGGTGCGGATGTTCTGCGTGCCGGTGGTGTGCTGGGTCCAGCCCAGCGCGTACAGGATGGTGCCGGCCTTGTCGGGGCGGGCGGTCTCGCCCAGTTCCTTGCACACCTGCAGAAAGCCGTCCACCGGCGTGCCGCAGATATTGTTGACTACTTCCGGCGTGTAGCGCGCGTAGTGCTGCTTCAACAGCTGCCAGACGCAGCGCGGGTGTTGCAGCGTGGGGTCGGTCTTGGCGTAGCCGTCGTCGCCCAGCTCGTAGTTCCAGCTGCTCTTGTCGTACTTGCCTTTGGCGGCGTCGTAGCCGGAGAACAGGCCATCGTCGAAATGATAATCCTCGCGCACGATCAGCGCGGCGTTGGTGTAGGCCTTGACGTAGTCCCAGTGAATCTTGTCGTTTTGGATCAGCCAGTTGATCACGCCGCCCAGGAAGGCGATGTCCGAGCCGACGCGGATCGGCAGGTAGAGGTCGGACACCGAGGCGGTGCGGTTGTAGCGCGGGTCCACCACGATCAGCCGCGTGCCGCGGGTCTTTTTCGCCTCTATCGCCCACTTGAAGCCCACCGGGTGCGCCTCGGCGGCATTGCCGCCCATCACCAGGATGAAGTCGGCGTTCTTGATGTCCACCCAGCTGTTGGTCATGGCGCCGCGGCCGAAGGTGGAGGCCAGCGCCGACACCGTCGGGCCGTGGCAGACACGGGCCTGGGCGTCGGTGGCGACGATGCCCAGGCTGCGGATGAATTTCTGCGAGATGATGCCGGTTTCGTTGGAGCCGGCCGAGGCGGTCAGCATCGCGGTGGACAGCCAGCGGTTGATCGGCACGCCGGCGGCGTTCTTCTCGACGATATGCGCGTCGCGGTCGTCCTTCATCAGCCGGGCGATGCGGGAAACCGCCTCGTCCCAGCTGATTCGCTTCCACTCGCCGCTGCCGGCTTCGCGCACTTCGGGGTATTTCAGCCGCTTGGGGCTGTGGATGAAGTCGAGCAGGCCGGCGCCCTTCGGACAGAGCGAGCCGCGGCTGACCGGATGGTCCGGATCGCCCTCGATATGGTAGATCTCGCCGTGCGTGTTCTTGGCACCGTCGCCCAGGCCGTACAGGATCAGGCCGCAGCCGACGGAACAGTAGGTACAGGTGTTGCGGGTTTCGCGCGCGCCCATCAGCTTGAACTGCCTCACTTCGGCCAGCGCCAGCTGCGGCGCGAAACCCATGGCGACCAGGCTGGATGCTCCCAGCTGCGCGGCGGTCAGCTTGAACAGCTGGCGTCGGGTGACTTCCATCGTCCATCTCCTCCAGGCGATCCGCCGATTGGCAGGATGCGGATATTCCCATTTCATGCAAGTGCTGCGGTCGGTATTTTTTTATCGTACTCCGATACGGAGTTTATGACCATTTTATTGACATGGTTTTGCGGTGGGCATCGCGCCTGGAACGGCGCCGCGCGGCAGGATGCCGCGGGGGAGGGGAAGAAAGCCTGCCGCTGTGAAACCGTCCGCTCAGCCCGAAGGGGCCGAGCGGCCTGTTCCATTCTTTGTAGCAGTTTTATTACGATTTACAGAATGCAATTGCAGAATATGCGAATTCAATCGCCGCTTTGCCAGCCGCCGCCCAGGGCCTTCAGCAGGCTGACGCTGGCGATCAACTGGCTGCCGCGCAGTTGCGCCAGCGTCCGCCGGGCCGCCAGCTGGCTTTGCTGGGCGATGGCCAGCGTCAGCGCGCTGTCCAGCCCCTCGCGGTAGCGCAGTTGGGTGATGGCATAGGCCTGGTCCTGATTGCGGACGGCGATGTCCTGCTGCCGGCGCGCCTCGTCCAGGCCGCGCAGCGCGCCCAGCGCGTCCTGGGCTTCCTGCACCGCCTGCAGCACGGTCTGGCGGTAATTGGCCAGCGCGGCGCGGTAGCCGGCTTCGGCGTAGCCGACATTGGCGCGGGTCTTGCCGTTGTCGAACACGGTCTGGCTGGCTTGCAGGCCGATGGACCAGATCAGCGCCGGGGTGGAGAACAGGCCGGCCAGCGACGCCGATTCGCTGCCGGCGTAGGTCGGCGTCAGCGTCAATTGCGGGAAATAGGCCGCCTTGGCCACGCCGATCTGGGCATTGGCCGCCGCCATCGCGCGTTCGGCCGAGGCGATGTCCGGCCGGCGCTGCAGCAACTGGCTGGGGGCGCCGGCCGGCGCCGCCGGCATGGCCGCCGGCAGCGCGCCGGGCGCCAGGCGAAAGGCGGGAGCGGGCGCGCCGCTCAGCGTGGCCAGCAGGTCTTCGCCGACGCGGCGCTGGTTCAGCAGCAATTCTCGCTGGGCGCGGCTGGCGCTCACCGCCGCCGCTTGCAGCGCTTCGTCGCCGGCGGCGGCCAGTCCGGCCTGATGGCGGATGCGGGTCAGCTCCAGCACGCGCTGCTGCGCGGCGATGGTGCCGTCCAACAGCCGGATTTCCTCGTCCTCTTGGCGCAGCTGCAGGTAGGCGCTGGCCAGCTGGGCGGTGAGCAGCAGCTCGACGTTGGCGCGGTCGGCGGCGGCTTGTTCGGCGCCGGCGCGCGCGCTTTCGATGTCGCGGCGCACCCGGCCCAGCCAGTCGATCTCATAGCTGACGCTGAGCGTCGGCTTCAGGTCGTTCTGCACGGCGCTGCTGTTGACGCTGCCGTAGCTGGACAGCGGCCGGTCGGCCGAGACGCGGCTGCGCGCGGCGGCGGCGCCCAGGCTGACGGCCGGCAGCGCGGCCGCGCCATGGACGCGGCTTTGCGCTTCGGCCTGGTCCAGCCGGGCCAGCGCCGCCTGCAGCGTCGGGCTGCGCGCCAGCGCCTCGGCTTCCAGCCGGTTCAGCTCGTCGTCGCCGAAGGTGCGCCACCATTCGGTTTTGGGCTCGGCGTCGGCGGGGGCGGCCGGCAGCCAGCCGTCGCCGCTTTTCCATTGCGCCGGCAGTTCGCTGGGCGGGCGGACGTAATCGGGTCCGACGGCGGAGCAGGCGCCAAGGCTCAGCGCGATCAGCAGGGGAAGGGCGCGCATCGCCTCACTCCCCGGCGGCGGCGATGGCGACCGCCTGGCCGTCGCGGATCGAGTCCGGCGGATTGACGATCACCTTGTCGCCGGCTTGCAGCCCGGCCTTGATTTCCACCTCGTGGCCGTAGTCGGTGCCCAGCGCCACGGTTTGCAGCTTGACCCGGTGGTGGGCGTCCACCAGCGCGACGCGGCTGCCCTTGGCGCCGAATTGCAGGGTGTTGGTGGGCAGGGTCAGCTTGCCGCCGTTGGGCAGCTTGAACGACACGTCGACGTATTGGCCCGGCAGCAGGCCATGGCCGGCGTTGGCCACTTCCACCTCCACTTGCAGCGTGCGGGTGGCGGGGTCGATGGCGCCGGCGGTGCGCGCCACCCTGCCGACGCTAGGCTGGCCGGGCGCTTCCTGGCGCGCGATGTCGGCCTTGTCGCCGACGCGGATGGCGCCGGCCTGGGCTTGCGGCACGTAGGCGTACAGATGCAGGCGGTCGATCTGGGCGGTGGCGAACAGGGCCTGCGCGCTGCCGCCGTTGCCGGCGTTGACCAGGCTGCCGGTGTCGATGTTGCGGCGGGTGACGATGCCGTCGAACGGCGCGACGACGCGGGCGAAGTCTTGCTGGTCGCGCAGGCGCTTCAGCTCGGCCTCGGTCTGGCGGTAGGCGCTTTCCTTCTCATCCAGTTCCTGCTGCGACACCGCGTCCTGCGCGCGCAGCGTCTTCCAGCGCAGGTAGGCGGTTTTGGCCAGGCCGAAATTGGCCTGGGCTTCCTGCACCTGCTTGTCGATGTCGGGAATGTCCAGCTCGGCCAGCAGCTCGCCCTTTTTCACCGGCTGGCCGATGTCCTTGTACCAGCGCTTGATGTAGCCGTTGGTGCGGGCGTAGATCTGCGCCTCGGCCATGCCTTGCAGCGTGGCGGGCAGGGTGAGGCGGGCGTCGGCGCGGGCGGGCGACGGCGTGACCACGCTGACGGTCAGCACCGCGCGGCGCTCGGCCTCCCGGGCCAGCGCCGCGGCGTCGGCGTGGCGCACCAGCAGCGTGCGGGCGAGGCCGGCCAGCAGCAGGATCACGATCACGGCGGCGGCGACGCGGGCCTTGCGCGCCACCGCGCCGCGGCGTTCATGGTGCAAATGCAGTTCGGGCAGGCCCTGGTGGGCATGGCGGGATTCGGTCATGTCATGCGTCCTGTGCGGCAGCCGGCGCGTCGGCCGCCTGTTGTTTGCGTTTGGCCAGATGGCGGTGGAAGCTGGCGAACACCACCGGCACGAACAGCAGCGTGGAGACGGTGGCGAACAGGAGGCCGCCTATCACCGCGCGGCCCAGCGGCGCGTTCTGCTCGGCGCCTTCGCCGAAGCCGATGGCCATCGGGATCATGCCTATGATCATCGCCAGCGCCGTCATCAGCACCGGGCGCAGCCGGGTGGCGCCGGCTTCCAGCGCGGCCGACAGCGGCGGCAGGCCCTCGTCCAGCCGCTGGCGGGCGAAGGACACCACCAGGATGCTGTTGGCGGTGGCCACCCCCATGGTCATGATGGCGCCGGTCAGCGCCGGCACCGACAGGTCGGTGCCGGTGAGAATCAGCATCCAGGCGATGCCGGCCAGCGCTGCCGGCAGCGCGCTGACGATGATGAAGGGGTCGAGCCAGGACTGGAAATTCACCACGATCAGCAGGTAGACCAGCACGATGGCGCCGAGAATGCCGACCGACAGGCCCAGGTAGGAGGACTGCATGGTTTCCACCTGGCCGCGCATGTGGATCTGGCTGCCCTTGGGCAGGTGGGCCTTTTCCTCGTCGATGATGCGCTGGATGGCGGCGGCCACCGAGCCCAGGTCACGGCCGCGCGCGCTGGCGTAGATGTCGATCGACGGCAGGATGTTGTAGCGGGTGACGATGGCGGCTTCGCGTCCCGGCGCGGCGGTGACCAGATTGCCCAGCGTCTGCTGGCTGGCGGCGTGGCCGCCGGGCGGGTTGATCGGCAGCTGCATCAACTGGTCCAGGGTGCCGATCTGGTACTGCGGCGTCTGCGCCTGCATGTTGTAGACGATGCTGTTGGCCGGATTCAGCCAGAACGCCGGCTGGGTCTGCTGGCTGCCGGACAGCGGCAGCAGCAGGTTCTGCGCCACGTCGAACGGCGCGATGCCCATGCCCTGCAGCCGGGTCCGGTCCATGTTCAGCCGAATCGACGGCGCGTCCAGCCGCTGGTGCACGTGGACGTCGGCGGCGCCCGGCACCGCCTGGATCCGGGTCAGCAGCCGGCCGGCGAAGGCGGCGTTGTCGGCCTGGCTCTTGCCGACGATTTGCACGTCGATGGCGGCCGGCGAGCCGAAGTTGAGGATCTGGGTGATGATGTCGGCCGGCTGGAAGAAGAACTCCACGCCGGGGAAGCGCTTTTCCAGCGCCTTGGGCAGCGCGTCGACATAGCCTGCGCTGGGGCGGTGGCCGGGCTTCAGCGAGATCAGCACTTCGTCGTCCAGCGTGCCTATGGTGCCGGAGTTGCTGTAGGACAGGTTGATGCCGCTGTAGGGCAGGCCGATGTTGTCGATGATGGAGTCCAGGTCTTCCGGCGGGATCGCCTTGCGGATTTCGGCGTCCACCTGGTCGGCCAGGATGGCGGTGTTCTCGATGCGGGTGCCGGTGGGCGCGCGCACGTGCAGCTTGATCTGGCCGGTGTCCACTTCCGGGAACAGGTCGCGGCCCAGCAGCAGGTATAGCGCGCAGGAGGCCAGGCAGAAGCCGAGGAAGCCGGCGATGAAGCGCTTGCGGTGGGTCAAGAGGTGGCTGAGCAGGTGCACATAGGTTTCGCGCAGCCGCTCGAAGCGGGCATTGAAGCGCTCGTGCACGCGGTGGATCCAGGCGTCGACGCGGCCGCCGCGGTGCTGGTGCCCCATCAGCAGCAGCGCCAGCGTCGGCACCAGCGTGCGCGACAGCACGTAGGAAGCCAGCATCGCGAACACCACGGCCTCGGCCATCGGCACGAACAGATAGCGCGCCACCCCTTCCAGGAAGAACATCGGCACGAACACGATGCAGATGCACAGCGTGGAGACGAAAGCCGGGATGGCGATTTCGCCGGCGCCGTCCAGAATGGCGGTGTACAGCGGCGAGCCCATGTGCAGGTGGCGCTCGATGTTTTCTATCGTCACCGTGGCGTCGTCCACCAGGATGCCCACCGCCAGCGCCAGGCCGCCCAGCGTCATCACGTTGATGGTCTCGCCTATCGCGTGCAGCGCGACGATGGACGAGAAGATGGACAGCGGGATGGAGACGGCGATGATGGAGGTGGTGCGCCAGTTGCCGAGGAACAGCAGCAGCATCACCGCGGTCAGCGCGGCGGCCACCAGCGCCTCGTGGATCACGCCTTCCACCGCGGTTTTGACGAAGATCGACTGGTCGGCCAGCAGGCTGACCTGGATGCCCTTCGGCAGCAGCGGCAACAGGCCGGGCAGCTTTTCCTTCAGGTGGCCGACCACGTCCAGCGTGGAGGCGCCGCCGTTTTTGTAGATCGACATCATCAGGCCGCGCTGGCCGTTTTGCTTGACGATATTGGTCTGTGGCGAGAAGCCGTCGCGCACGTGCGCCACTTCGCGCAGGAATACCGTGGCGCCGTTCGTCGTCTTCACCGGGATGTTGTTGAGGCCGGCGATGCTGTCGGGCGAGCCGTTCAGCGCCACATCGTATTCGGTGCCGCCGATCTTGGCGGTGCCGGAGGGCAGGGCCAGGTTTTGCGCGTTGACCGCGTTGACCACGTCGGCGGGCGTCAGCCCCTTGGCGGCGATGGCGCGGGTGTCCAGGTCCACCGACAGCAGGCGCACCTTGCCGCCGTAGGGATAGGTGATGGCGACGCCCGGTATCGTCACCAGCTGCGGCCGCAGCGTGTTGACGGCGGTGTCGAACACGTCCTGTTCCGACAGCGTCTTGCTGGACAGCCCCAGCTGGATCACCGGCACGCTGGAGGCGGTGTACTTGATGATCAGCGGCGCGGTGGCTCCGGGCGGCATCTGCTTGACCACCGCCTGCGACACCGCCACCACCTGGGCGATGGCGGTCTGGATGTTGACGCCGGGCTGGAAGAAGATCTTGATGATGGCGATGCCGGACAGCGATTGCGACTCGATGTGCTCGATGTCGTTGACGGTGGTGGTCAGCACCCGTTCATGAATCTGGGTGATGCGGTCGGCCATCTGCTGCGGCGGCAAGCCGCCATAGCCCCAGATCACGCTGATCACCGGAATGTCGATTTCCGGCAGCACGTCCACCGGCGTGCGCATGATCGCCAGCGGCGTGGCCAGCAGGATGATGATGGCCATCACGATGAAGGTATAGGGCCGTTTCAGGGCCGTTTCTACAATCCACATCTGGACGTGTTGCCTCTTGATTGCGGCGCGCGCGGCGGGCGCATGGCTGGGGGCGGCGAGCGGCCGCCCAAGCAGGCATGAGCCGCGCGGGCTGGCCGGTGGTGCCGATGGCAATCCGGGCCGCCCTTGTTGCAGCTTATGTCAGCTTTGGCGCGGTTTGGGGCCGGATTGTGCTTGCGGACGCCGCGGCGCATCGCCAGGGGTCCAAGCTGCATTAACTGGCCAGGCGGCCATGCCGTTGACACTTTTTCCCATCGTAGTAAAAAAATAATCTACTTTACTATTTCGGCTAGTAAAAACCCCGCGGCGCATCGGGCGCGGCGGGGTTGGCAGCGGCGCGCCGGACGGCTCAGGCGTGCTTGCTGTGGGCGTAGGTGTTGAGCGAAACCACCCGGGTCTTGCCGATGCGGTGGCGGTAGATCTCGCGCAGATAACACACCGCTTTTTGCACGTGCTCGCGGGTCAGGCGGATGTCGTTGATCGAGACGAACTTCTTGGAGTCGCGGATCAGCTCGCGGTATTTCTTCTCGTACATCGGCTTGATGGCGAACCAGTTGGTGTCGAGGATCTTGGCCGGATTCTCGTACTCGTTCAGCAGCCGCTCCAGCACCGTTTCATCGAAATGCTCGGCGGTGATCAGGTCCAGTATCGTCTTGTCCAGGCTGTCGTCGAAACGGTGGTTGCCGTGGGCGAAGCAGCGCTTGATGAAGGCGACGATCAGCGTGAGGAAGTCGTCGCTCAGGCAGGGGCTCTTCGCCACCAGCGTGGTCAGGGACAGATTGGTGGACGCGCCTATCACCAGCGCGTAGCGCTTCAGCGTGGTGCTGGGGAACAGGTCGTTCAGGTGGCGCTTCAGGCGGTTCAGGTCCAGGTAGGACAGCTTGTAGCCCTTGGGCAGCGACAGGATGGCCACCACCGACGAGCAGTTCTGGAAGAAGAACAGCTGGTTCAGTTTTTCCGCCGCGTAGCCGGACTGCTTGTAGTCGGCCAGCGCCGCGCGGTAGCTGGCCGATTCTATCGGCAGCAGGCTGATGCCTTCTATCGCCTGGGTCTGCTGGTTGAAGTGCGGCAGGTCGATCGAGCGGAAGAACAGGTCGTCGATGTCCAGCTTGTTGACGAAGCCGTCCGATCCCAGCGGGTCGGATACCACCGATTCGGCGTAAGCCACCGCCACCGGGCCGGCCAGGCTCATGAACAGGTCGTTGGCGTCCAGCCGTATGGTTTCGCCCATGTCGATGCCGGCGCGCAGGAAGTAGTTTTCGTCGTAGTCGCTGGTGACGGCCTGGGCGGTGAGGATGTTGAAGATCTGCTGCGAGATGTACTGGTTGGCGTGGCGCTCCATCGCGTTGACGTCGAGGTTTTCGATGCTGCCGGCGTCGTTTTCCTCGGCGTAGCGCATGATGTCGTTGGAGATCAGCATCATCGCGTTCCACGGCCGGATCCGACGCATCACGCTTTCGGCGCCGGCTTCCTCGTTGTCGAAGTTGTAGGAGAAGTCCCACTCTTCCGACAGGTATTTGCACAGCAGCCGGCCGGCGTTGATGTGCAGCGCTTCCGAGCCCTCGGCGTGCTGGCCGGAGATATTGGGCAGGATGCAGATGCCGCTGGTGAAGATGGGCTCGAATACGAAGCTGTAGTCGTCGGCTTGCTCCGGCTTGCCTTCGCTGCGGGTTTCGAAGGTCTTGCTCATGTAGGCGTACTGCTGGGCCAGGCCGAATTCCGAGGCCATGCCCGAGCCGGTGCCGCCGCCGGCGCTGAAGATGTAGAAGTACAGCCGCGACTGGTTGGCCTTGATGCCGCAGGAGTCCACCAGATAGGAATGGATCAGCGTCCAGTCCGGATCGGAGAAGCTCAGCGTGTCCTTGTTGAGGATGATCTTGGCCAGGTATTGGCCCAGTATCGGCGCGTTGCCGGCGCCGCCGGCGTGGACCTCGGCCAGGTCCATGATCTTCAGCTTGTTGTAGTTGTTGATGAAGTCGCCCTGCTCGCCGCGGCGCGAGAAGCGGATGCGGCCCTTGATGTCCTTGTCCAGGTCGCCCAGCATCACCATCGGCTCGATCAGGAAGGCCGGCTTGGCCGCCTTGTGCGGCGACAGCAGGTTGCGGCGTATCCAGCGCCGCGGCCGCTGCTCCTGTTCCGGCGCGCTCTTGTCGTCCTGGTTGAACTCGTTCAGGTAGAACTTGCGGGCGTTGTAGACCAGCGTCGCCACGTCCAGCGCGATATTGGAGCCGCAGCGGCCGAGGCCGATCAGGCAGACCGACGGGAACGGCCGCTCCGGCGGGCCGACCTGGCCGTCTTCGGCGTCCTGGGTGAAGGCCATGCCGCGCAGCGTGTCCAGATGCTGCAGGATGCGGTTGGTGTCGTGCTCGATGAAGTACTGGTACAGCCCGGCATGGCCGCGCTCGTTCAGGCTGAGCAGGTGACGGGCGGACACCGGCGGCGGGGAGGCGGTCGCGGCGTCGTTGTCGTCGGTGGATGGGGTGTTCGAGGATTGGTCGTACATTGATTGCATGATCATCCATTCTCTATTCAGGTTACCCGGGTGAGGGGTGGTTGCGCCGGCGCGGGGCCTTGCGTCCTGTTGCAGCGAAGCTTTTTTGATAATTTTTGGTGTTATTCACACTACATTGTCAGGTGCAATTACCTTTTTGACTACAAAATTCTGTGATAGGCGGCGGGATGGGCCAGGCGCGTGCGGCGAACATGCCGCAGCGGATGGAGGCGGGGATGCGCGCGCGGCGCGCGGCAATGAAAAACGCCGCCTGCAGGCAGGCGGCGCGTGGCGGTGCGGGACGGCGGCGCGTCAGATGCGGCGCGCCAGCTCCTCGGCCTTGCCCAGGTAGTTGGCCGGGGTCAGCTCCAGCAGCGAGGCCTTGACGCTTTCCGGCAGGTCCAGGCTCTTGATGAAGGCGTGCAGCGTCTCGCGGGTGATGCCGCCCTTGCCGCGGGTCAGCTCTTTCAGCTGCTCGTACGGGTTGGCGATGCCGTAGCGGCGCATCACGGTTTGCACCGGCTCGGCCAGCAGCTCCCAGGCATTGTCCAGCTCGGCGGCGATCAGCGCCGGGTTGATCTCCAGCTTGTTCAGGCCCTTCAGGCAGGACTTCAGGCCCAGCATGGTGTAGCCGAAGCCGACGCCCATATTGCGCAGCACGGTGGAGTCGGTCAGGTCGCGCTGCCAGCGGGAAAGCGGCAGTTTTTCCGCCAGGTGGCCCATGATGGCGTTGGCCATGCCCAGATTGCCTTCGGAGTTTTCGAAGTCGATCGGGTTGACCTTGTGCGGCATGGTGGAGCTGCCCACTTCGTCTTTCTTCACCTTTTGCTTGAAGTAGCCCAGCGAGATGTAGCCCCAGATGTCGCGGTTGAGGTCGATCAGGATGGTGTTGACCCGCATCGCCACCTGGTACAGCTCGGCCATGTAGTCATGCGGCTCGATCTGGATGGTGTACGGATTGAAGGTGATGCCGAGGCCGGTGACGAAGCGGCCGCACAGGCTTTCCCAGTCGATGTCCGGGTAGGCCACCAGGTGGGCGTTGTAGTTGCCCACCGCGCCGTTGATCTTGCCCAGGATTTCCTGGTGCACCAGCTGTTCGCGCTGGCGCTTCAGGCGGTGAACGGCGTTGGCCAGTTCCTTGCCCATGGTCGACGGGGTGGCCGGCTGGCCGTGGGTGCGACACATCATCGGCACATTCGCCAGCTCGTGCGCCAGCTTCTGCAGCTTGTGGATGACTTCGTCCAGCGTCGGCAGCAGCACGGTGTTGCGCGCGGTTTTCAGCATCAGCGCGTGGCTGAGGTTGTTGATGTCTTCGGAGGTGCAGGCGAAGTGGATGAATTCGCTGGCGGCCATCACTTCCGGGTTGCCCGACAGGCGTTCCTTCAGCCAGTACTCGATCGCCTTGACGTCGTGGTTGGTGCGGACTTCGATCGCCTTCACCTCTTCGCCGTGCTCGACGCTGAAGTTGGCGATCACGTCGTCGATTTCGCGGATGGTGGCGTCGGAGAACGGCTTGACCTCTTCGATGCCCGGCTCGGCGGCCAGCATCTTCAGCCATTCCAGCTCCACCTTGACGCGGCATTTCATCAAACCGAACTCGGAGAACAGGTTGCGCAGGGCTTCGACCTGGCTGGCGTAGCGGCCATCCAGCGGGCTCAGGGCGGTCAACGTAGTCAGATTCATGCGGGGTATTTCCAAACGTGGTTTGCCAAACAGCGGCAGGTTGCAATACAAACGGCGCTAAGCCGGGCGTCGGGCATGTCGGCCATGCCTTCGCTGCGTGCTATTCAATGTAGCGGGTCGGCGCGGGCTTGCCGCCGATTCGCAGCTTGTCTTCATCTCAAAACAAACGGGCGACTGGCGCCCGTTTGTTTTCGCTTACATGCCGGGCATCATGCCCTTCATGCCGCGCATCATTTTCATCAGCCCGCCCTTGGAGGAGAACTGCTTCATCATTTTCTGCATCTGCTCGAACTGGGCCAGCAGACGGTTCACCTCCTGCACCGTCACGCCGGAGCCGGTGGCGATGCGGCGCTTGCGGCTGGCCTTGATCAGTTCCGGCTTGCGGCGCTCGTCCGGCGTCATCGAGTTGATGATGCCTTCGATGCGGCGCATCGATTTTTCCGCCTCGGCGCCCTGGATGCCCTTGGCCATCTGGCCGATCTGCCCAGGCATCTTTTCCAAGAGATTGGACATGCCGCCCATCTTCTTCATCTGCTGCATCTGGGCCTTGAAGTCTTCCAGGTCGAAACCCTTGCCGGACTTCAGCTTCTTGGCCATCGCCGCGGCTTCGTCCTGATCGATGCCCTTCTGCACTTCCTCGATCAGCGACAGCACGTCGCCCATGCCCAGGATGCGGCTGGCGATCCGGTCGGGGTGGAAGGGCTCGATGGCGGCGACCTTCTCGCCGACGCCGATGAACTTGATCGGTTTGCCGGTGACGTGTCGCACCGACAGCGCGGCGCCGCCGCGCGAGTCGCCGTCCATCTTGGTGAGGATCACGCCGGTCAGCGGCAGCGCTTCATTGAAGGCCTTGGCGGTGTTGACCGCGTCCTGGCCCTGCATCGCGTCGACCACGAACAGCGTTTCGATCGGATTGACCGCGGCGTGCAGCGCCTTGATCTCGTCCATCATCGCTTCGTCGATGGCGAGGCGGCCGGCGGTATCCACCAGCAGCACGTCGAAGAAGTGGCGGCGGGCATGGTCTATCGCGGCGCGGGCGATGTCGACCGGCTTTTGCGCCGCGTCGGACGGGAACCATTCGACGCCGACCTGCGCGGCCAGCAGTTTCAGCTGCTCGATGGCGGCCGGACGATAGACGTCGGCCGAAACCACCAGCACCTTCTTTTTCTGGGTTTCCTTCAGCCTTTTGGCCAGTTTGCCGACGGTGGTGGTCTTGCCGGCGCCCTGCAGGCCGGCCATCAGTACGATGGCGGGGGGAACGGCGGCCAGGTTAAGCTCGTCGTTCTTGTCGCCCATCAGCTTGACGAGCTCTTCGTTGACCACGCCGACCAGCGCCTGGCCCGGGGTCAGGCTGCCCATCACGTCCTGGCCCAGCGCGCGCTCTTTCACCTGGGCGATAAAGGTTTTGACGACGGGCAGCGCCACATCGGCTTCCAACAGCGCCATGCGCACTTCGCGCATCGCGTCCTGGATGTTGGATTCGGTCAGCCGCGCGTTGCCGCGCAAGGTTTTCATCACGCCGGACAGGCGGTTGGTCAGGTTGTCTAGCATGGTGCTGTCCTTACTCTCTGCCACCGGACGGCAGGTTGGTGTAGACTTTCAAACTGTCGATTTTACCACGAGCCGCCGGGTGAGCGCCCGGATTTGATCACACTCCATAAATAATATGACCAGCATCCTGCTCGTTTTGTCGCTGTTCCTGATCCTGTCCTACGGGGCGTTTACCTGGCACTACCTGGCCAACTGGCGGGGCACGGCCCGCTGGCCGCGCAATCCGAGGGTGGAGCACAGCCTGCTTGGCGTGCTGTTGCTGGTGCAGGCGCTGGTGGTGGTGGCGCCGCTCAGCGTCAGCGGCGGTCTGTCGCTGGGCGTCGGCCACGCGCTGGGGGTGATGGTATGGATCATGCTGCTGATTTACTGGACCTGCAGCTTCTTTTATCGAGTGGAAGGCCTGCAGCTGTTCATGATGCCGCTGGCGATGGCCGCGCTGGCCTTCGCCATCGCCTTCCCCGGCCGGCACATGGTGAGCGACCTGTCCAATCCGGCCTTCGTGCTGCACATCCTGGTGTCGATGCTGGCCTACAGCCTGTTCGCCATCGGCGCGCTGATCGCGGTGCTGATGCTGTTGCTGGAGCGTTCGCTGCACCATAAGCGGATGTCGCTGCTGGCGCGGCAGTTGCCGCCGCTGCTGACGCTGGAAAAAATGATGTTCCAGGTGATCGCCGTCGGCTTCCTGCTGCTGACCGTGGCGCTGGTGACGGGGGTGGTGTTCTCCGAAGAGGTGTTCGGCAAGGCCGCCGCGCTGACCCACAAAACCGTGTTCAGCGTGATTTCCTGGCTGTTGTTCGCGGCTTTGCTGCTGGGGCGCCGCCTGCAGGGATGGCGCGGCAGGGTGGCGATACGCTGGACGCTGGCCGGTTTCCTGTCATTGATGCTGGCATACGTGGGCAGCAAGGTGGTTTTAGAATTGATCCTGCAGCGCGGCTGAGCGCTGCGATGTCCATTCAATGACAAAACCCGTCTTGCACCTTCAATCAAGGAGTTTGCCATGAAGAAGCTGTTCGCTGCCTTTGCCGGCCTGATGCTGCTGTGCAATTTCGCCTGGGCCGCCGTCAACCTGAACACCGCCACCGCGCCGCAACTGGAGGCGCTGCAGGGAATCGGCCCGGCCAAGGCCAAGGCTATCATCGACTACCGCGCCAAAAACGGTCCGTTCAAGACGGTGGATGATTTGAAGAAGGTTTCCGGCATCGGCGACAAGACGCTGGATAAGCTGCGCAAGGACCTGACCGTGGGCGGCGCGGCGCCGGCCGCCAAACCGGGCGCCAAGCCGGTGGCCGCCAAGTAGTTTCCCCGCATTCGCGCCGGCCTTTCCGGCGCGGCCGACATCACCGCCAGTCAGCGAGCCGCCGACTGGCGGTTTTTTCATGCATTCGCGATTTATGGCGGGTTGGGAAAACCGGCCGTGGCGGGAAATTAACTGTTGTGAAATTGAAACAATTGGATGGTTTTGTTGTTTTTCCATCGCCGTTTGGCAGGTTCTGGTCGAGTTAGAACTATTTGTTAACAATGGTTTAGCGGGATGCTGTTGTTTTTTTGGTAATTTTCACTGGTCTTTCCTGGGTGAGCTTTGTTTTTTTGCAACGCCGGTCTTATATTGCTTTCAGCGATCGGCGGAATATACCGTCGGCACATAAATGTCCGGACAGACGGCGCTGCCGCGAAGTCAACAGGACAAAATCAACTGACTTGAAAGGATCTGCAATGAACAAGAAGCTCATCGCACTCGCACTGGCCGCCCTGCCTGCCGCCGCCATGGCGGACGTCACCATCTACGGCACCATCGCGGCCGGCGTCGAATCCCTGAAAACCTACAACGCCAACACCACGTCGTTCGGCGGCGCGCTGCAGGCCGGCGGCCTGCAATCCCGCACCGAGATCAATGACTGGGTCTCCTACATCGGCTTCAAGGGCAATGAGGACCTGGGCAGCGGCCTGAAGGCGATCTGGCAGGTGGAAAGCCGCCTGAACATGGACGGCAGCAACAGCACCGGCTTCGGCACCCGCGACAGCTTCATCGGCCTGGCCGGCGACAGCTGGGGCAAGGTGCGCGTCGGCAAACTGTCCGACTACGCGAACTCCGACATGGAGCAGGTTGACCCGGGCCATTACTCCAACAATGGCGGCGCGACATTCGGCGGCGCGCCCAGCGTGGGCGGCCTGGCGATGTTCACCCGCGTGGACGGTCGCCACAACAACGCCGTCCGCTACGACGGCCCCGAGTTCTACGGCTTCAACATCTCCGTGCTGTACGCGGCGGACGAGGCTCGCAAGAACGTAGCCGGCATCGTGACCAACGGCCAGTTCTCCAACATCGGCCTGAGCTATGAAAACTCCGGCTTCTTCGGCAAGTACAACTTCGGCAGCTGGGGTTCCCCGAGCGAGCTGGCCTCGCTGAAGGACTGGCACCGCTTCGAGGGCGGCTATAACGCCAACAACATCTACGTAGCCTTGGGCTTCCAGCAAGTGCGCGGCTATGTAGGCATCAACTCGGCGGGCGGCGTGGCTACCAGCATTACCGACAATGGCGGGCTGCTGTACAACGGCAACGCCGCGAGCGCGAACTTGGCTGGCCTGGTTGCGCAGAATCCGGGGCTGGTGAATTCCAAGACGGTGCAACTGGGGCGCACGCGTGAAATCGCGCTGACCGGCGGCTACACCTTCGGCGCTTTCACTCCGTACCTCAGCTATGCCAAGGGTTACAATGTCAACTTGGCGAACTTCGGCGACGTGAGCAACTCCGGCTACGACCAATGGGTGCTGGGCCTTGATTACGCGGTGTCCAAGCGCACCGACGTCTACACCTCCTACGGCCACGTCAACTGGAAGCTGCAAGGCGCGCAAAACGAAAGCTCCTTCGGCCTCGGCCTGATTCACCACTTCTGATCCGGCGCTTCGCCTATCGGAAAGGGACTGCCTCGGCAGTCCCTTTTTCATGGCAATATGGCGTTTGCCCCACCCGATTCGGATGCCGCGGCAGGCCTGGCGGGATTCGCGGCGGAGGCGCGGCCGGATTTTGCATATAATATCGTCACAGCCTGCGCCTGATCGTGACCACAACGTCAAAACTGGATCGATTTCGCCTATGGAAGCTTCGGCAGGGATTTCCGGCCTGGGTAGGGCCCTGGTTCAGCACAATATGCTGCTGCAGCAGGACGCGGACGCCATCATGCGCCAGGCGGGCGCTTCGCATATCACTTTTGTCGAGCAACTGATACTCAGCAAGAAAATGAGCGCGCGGGACATCGCGGTATTCGCGTCGCGGGTTTTCGGCTACCCCTTGCTGGACATGAGCTCTCTGGATACCGAACAGCTGCCCAAGGGGCTGATCGACGACGAGTTGATCGCCAGCCGGCGCCTGCTGCCGCTGCTCAAGCGCGGCAACAAGCTCTATATCGGCACTTCCGACCCCACCCAGACTTCCGCTTATCACGCGATCACCTTCAAGACCGGTCTGACGGTGGAAATCGTCGTGGTCGAGGATGACAAGCTGTCCAAGACGCTGGGACGCTATCAGGACAATTCCACCTCGGCGCTGAAGGAGCTGGAAAACGAGGATTTCGGCGACCTGGAGTTCGCCGATCCGGACGCCCAGGTAGACAGCGGTCCCCAGGTGGAGGTGGACGACGCGCCGGTGGTCAAATTCATCCACAAGATGCTGCTGGACGCCATTGCCGGCAGCGCGTCGGACATCCACTTCGAACCGTATGAAAAGTATTACCGCATACGCTACCGGATAGACGGCGAGTTGAAGGAGGTGGCGCAGCCGCCGCTGATCCTGAAGGAAAAGATCGCCTCGCGCATCAAGGTGATTTCCAAGCTCGACATTTCGGAAAAGCGTCTGCCGCAGGATGGCCGCCTCAAGCTGGTGATCTCCAAGAGCCGCGCCATCGATTTCCGCGTCAGCACGCTGCCGACGCTGTATGGCGAAAAGATCGTGATGCGGATACTGGATTCGTCGGCGGCGACGCTGGACATCGAGCAGCTGGGCTTCGAGCCGGAACAAAAACAGCTGCTGATGACGACGATAGCGCGTCCCTACGGCATGGTGCTGGTGACCGGGCCGACCGGCAGCGGCAAAACGGTGTCGCTGTATACTTTCCTTAACCTTTTGAACCGGCCGGACACCAATATTTCCACCGCGGAGGACCCGGTGGAGATCAACCTGCCCGGCATCAACCAGGTCAACGTCAACGAGCGGGCGGGCCTGACTTTCGCTTCGGCGCTGAAGGCTTTCCTGCGGCAGGACCCGGATGTGATCATGGTGGGCGAGATCCGCGACTTTGAAACCGCCGACATCGCGATCAAGGCGGCGCAGACCGGCCATATGGTATTTTCCACCCTGCACACCAATAATGCGCCGGCGACGCTGACCCGGATGCTGAACATGGGGGTGGCGCCGTTCAATATCGCCAGCTCGGTGCTGCTGATCATGGCGCAGCGGCTGGCGCGCCGCCTGTGCAGCCATTGCAAGAAGCCGGTCGACATTCCGGAGGAGGCGCTGCTGCGCGCCGGCTTTCGCAAGGAAGACCTGGACGGCAGCTGGCAGCCCTATGGCCCGGTCGGCTGCGAGGAGTGCCGCAATACCGGCTATCGCGGGCGCACCGGCATTTACGAGGTGATGCCGATCACCGACGCGATGACGCGGCTGATCATGAAAAACGGCACCGCGGTCGATATTTCCGACCTGGCCCTGCAGGAGGGCATGGTTGATTTGCGCCACGCCGGCTTGCTCAAGGTCAAGCGCGGGGTGACCTCGCTGGCGGAAATCGAAGCGGTGACCAACGACTGAGCGCGTACGGTCTTCAAGCGCGGATGGCATGCAGACAGGGAAGGTTGGATCGATGGCGACGACAGCTGCGAAAAAGACGAATCCCGGCTACATCTGGGAATGGGAAGGGAAAGACCGGGCCGGCAAGGCGATACGCGGAGAATTGCGCGCCGAGTCGGAAACCGTGGCCAAGACTCAATTGCGGCGCCAAGGCATCAACGTATCCAAAATCCGCAAGCGCCGCACCGGCTTCGGCAAGCGGATCACCGAAAAGGACATTGCGTTGTTCACGCGCCAACTGTCGACGATGATGCGGGCGGGGGTGCCGCTGCTGCAGGCTTTCGACATCGCGGCGAAAGGCCACAGCAATCCGGCGGTGACGCGGATGCTGCTGGAGGTGCGCGCCGACGTGGAAACCGGGCTGTCGCTGGCCGAGGCCTTCCGCAAGCGCCCGCTGTATTTCGACAAGCTGTTCTGCAACATCATCGCCGCCGGCGAAACCGGCGGCGTGCTGGACACGCTGCTGGACAAGCTCGCCACCTACAAGGAAAAGGTGATGGCGATCAAGGCCAAGATCAAGTCGGCGATGATCTACCCGTCGGCCATCGTCGGCACCGCTTTCATCATCACCGCGGTGATCATGATCTACGTGATCCCGGCCTTCAAGGACTTGTTCTCCAGCTTCGGCGCCAATCTGCCGGCGCCGACGCTGTTCGTGATCTGGCTGTCCGATCAGTTCGTCCATTTCTGGTGGCTGATCTTCGGCACGATTTTCGGCGGCCTGTTCGCCTTCTTTTACGCGTTCAAGCGCACCCCCAAGATGCAGGAGCAGATGGACCGCATCCTGCTGCGGCTGCCGGTGATAGGCGACATCATCCGCAAGGCCACCATCGCGCGCTGGGCGCGCACGCTGTCCACGCTGTTTTCCGCCGGCGTGCCGCTGGTGGAGGCGCTGGATTCGGTGGGCGGCGCCGCCGGCAACCAGGTGTACGCCGAGGCCACGCGCCGGATCCAGGCTGATGTCAGCACCGGATCCAGTCTCAACTATTCGATGCAGCGCACCGATCTGTTCCCCAATATGGTGCTGCAGATGACCTCGATAGGCGAGGAGTCCGGCTCTCTGGACCAGATGCTGGACAAGGTGGCCGACTTTTACGAAGAAGAAGTGGATAATGCGGTGGCCGCGCTGTCCAGCCTGCTGGAGCCGGCCATCATGGTGATACTGGGGGTATTGATCGGCGGTCTGGTGATCGCGATGTACATGCCTATCTTCAAAATGGGTCAGGTGGTGGGTTGATGCTGGAGGATATTACGTGGTTGCTGGCCACGCATCCGGGTTGTCTGACGGGCGTGGCGCTGGTGTTGGGCTTATTGGTGGGCAGCTTTCTCAATGTGGTGATCCACCGGCTGCCGCAGATGCTGGATGGCGAGTTTTTGGCGGACAGCGTCGAATACCTGGCGGAAAACCGCCGCTTTCCCGAATTGCGGCTGGCGGCGCAGGGCGCGGCGGCGGCGATGGAGGGCGAGGCGGGCTGCAATCTGTGGCGGCCCGGCTCGCATTGTCCGGCTTGCGGCGCGCCGGTGCGGCCCTGGCAGAACGTGCCGCTGCTGAGCTTTGTTTTGCTGCGCGGCCGTTGCCGCGCTTGCGGCGTCGCGATCAGCCTGCGCTACCCGCTGGTGGAGGCATTGTGCGCGGCGATGTTCGGTTTTCTGGCCTGGACGCTGGGCTGGGGCTGGCCGCTGGCCGGCGCTTTGGCGCTGACGGCTTGCCTGCTGGCCTTGGCTTTCATCGATCTGGACACCAAGCTGCTGCCGGATAGCCTGACTCTGCCGCTGCTGTGGGGCGGCTTGCTTTTCAACCTGCACACCGGCTTGGTGCCGCTGAGCGATGCGATATGGGGCGCGGCATTCGGCTATCTGTCGCTGTGGCTGGTGTTCCATGGCTTCCGGCTGCTGACCGGCAAGAATGGCTTCGGCTACGGCGACTTCAAGCTGCTGGCGGCGCTGGGGGCCTGGCTGGGATGGGGCATGCTGCCGCTGATCGTGCTGCTGTCGTCGCTGGTGGGCGCGGTGTGCGGGCTGGCGATGCGCTGCGCCTCGCGGATCGGCCCCGGTCAGGAAATCCCGTTTGGCCCCTATCTCGCCGCCGCCGGCTGGATCGCGCTGGTGTGGGGGCCGCAAATCGTAAATGGATATTTGACATGGCTATCCCGGTAGTCGGTTTGACCGGCGGCATAGGCTCAGGCAAGAGCGCCGCGGCCGACAGGTTTGCCGAGCTGGGCGTGCCGGTGGTGGATACCGACCGCATCGCGCATCAGCTGACCGGCCCGCAAGGCGCGGCGATGGCGGCGATCGCGCGCGAATTCGGCGCCGCGGCGCTGACGGCGGACGGCGCGCTGGACCGGGCGGCGATGCGCGAATTGGCCTTCGCCGATCCGGCTTGCCGGCGCCGGCTGGAGGCGATCCTCCATCCCGCCATCCATGAGGAAAGCCTGCGGCAGCTGGCGGCGGCGCGCGGCGATTACGCGCTGCTGGTGGTGCCGCTGCTGTTCGAGAGCGAGCGCTACACGCCCTTGCTGGCGCGCAGCCTGGTGGTGGATTGTCGCGAGGAGATCCAGTTGGAAAGGGTGATGCGGCGCAGCGGCCTGGAGGAAAGCGCGGTGCGCGCGATCATGGCCGCGCAGCTGCCGCGGGAGCGTCGGCGCCAGTTGGCCGACGATATCATCGACAACAATGGCGGCTTGGCAGAATTGAGGCTTCAAGTTGATGCCAAACACAGTTATTATCTGGCAAATCTTGTCAATGCATTGTTATAGGCTTGCTGCAAGCCTTGGAGAAGGGCAGATCTGCCGTGATCAGTTTTGAATTTCCTGTCACCGAGCGCACCCGTATTCTGCTTCGCCTGGAATACCTGTATGGGCGGCTGTCCTACTTCGTCGGCAAGGATGACCCTTACGATCACCACGCCGCGCTGCTGGTGTTGTTCGAGCTGATGGAGACCGCCTCGCGCGCCGATCTCAAAGCGGATCTGCTGCAGGAGCTGGAGCGGCAGAAGCAGGTGCTGGAGGCGCTGCGCGAGAATCCCAACGTGGCCGAGGAGACGCTGGAAGGCGTGCTGGAGGAAATCGAACGGGCGTCGGGCAAGCTGCTGGCATTGACAGGGAAATTCGGCCAGAACCTGCGCGAGAACGAATGGCTGATGGCCATCAAGCAGCGCGCCGGCATTCCCGGCGGCACCTGCCAGTTCGACCTGCCGTCCTATCACCTGTGGCAGCAGCGCTCGGCGGAGACGCGCCGCCAGGACCTGCTGCGCTGGGCGGCGCCGCTGATGCCCACCGCCGACGCGTCGGACATCCTGCTGCGGCTGTTGCGCGACAGCGGCAAGACCCATCATTACGTCGCGCGCAAGGGCGCGTTCCAGCAGATGTCGGGCGGCAAGGTGGTGCAGCTGATCCGCGTCGCCTACGATGACAATCTCGAATTGCTGCCCGAGCTGTCGGCCAACAAATACGCGCTCAACATCCGCTTCATCAACGCGGTCACCGGCGAAGCCCGGCCGCGCCAGATCGAGCAGGATGTCGAGTTTTACCTCACCAATTGCAAATTCTGAGTTTCATGTCCGATTCCGTCCGCATCGTCGCCTGTCCCACCTGCCGCGCAGAAGTGCGCTGGGAGCCGCAAAGCCGCTACCGTCCGTTCTGCAGCGAGCGCTGCCGTCTGATCGACCTGGGGCAATGGGCCAGCGAGTCGTACAAGGTGCCGGCCGAGGAAGAGTCGCCGTCAGGCGACGCCCTGCCGCCGGCGCATTGAGCCGCGCCCGTCAGACGATAAAAAAACCGCCGGCAGAGACCGGCGGTTTTCATTTGGGGCGGCGCGCTCAGGCGCGGGCGGCCAGCGCGGCGCCGGAGGCGAAGTAGTGCTTGACGCCGCTGAAGATGGCGTTGGCCATCTGCTGCTGGAATTCGGCGGTCAGCAAGCGCTGTTCTTCGTCCGGATTGGAGATGAAGGCGGTTTCCACCAGGATGGACGGAATGTCCGGCGCTTTCAGCACCGCGAAGCCGGCTTGTTCCACCGCGTTCTTGTGCAGCTTGTTGAGGCCTCCCAGCTGGCCCAGCACCGTCTTGCCCAGTTTCAGGCTGTCGTTGATGGTGGCGGTCTGGGTCAGGTCCAGCAAGGTGTGGGCCAGGTATTTGTCCTTGCTGCCTATCTTGACGCCGCCGATCAGGTCGGAGTCGTTCTGCGTCTGCGCCAGCGCCTTGGCGAAGGCGCTGGTGGCGCCCTTTTCCGACAGCGCGAACACCGACGAGCCGCGGGCGGCGCGGTTGGGCGCGGCGTCGGCGTGGATGGAGACGAACAGGTCGGCGTTGAGCTTGCGCGCTTTTGCCACCCGCACGCCCAGCGGGATGAAGACGTCGTCGCTGCGCGTCATGTAGGCGCGCATATTCGGCTCGGCGTCGATCAGCTGCTTGAGCTGATGACCTATCTTCAACACCACGTCCTTTTCGCGGGTGCCGACCATGCCGATGGCGCCGGGGTCCTCGCCGCCATGGCCGGGGTCCAGCATCACGATGATGGGGCGGCCGTTGTTCTTGGCCTTGGGCTTCACTTGCGCCGGCGGCTGTTCCAGCTTGCCCTTGTTGTAGTCCTGCAAGAGCGCCAGCAGCGGGTCGTCCTGCTGGCCGCTGGCCGGGTACAGGTCCACCACCAGCCGGTGCTGGTATTCGGCGACCGGCGTCAGCGAGAAGGCCTGCGGCTTGACGTCGGTTTTCAGTTCCAGCACCAGCCGCACGGTGTCCTGGTCGAACTGGCCGGCGCGGGCGGTGGCGATATAGGGATCGGCGGCGGCGATCTGGCCGCTGATGTCCTTCAGCACGCCGTTCAGCTGCACGCCTTGCAGATCTATCACCAGCCGGCTGGGATTGGCCAGCGTGAACTGCTTGTACTGGATGGCGGCGCTGGACTCCAGCGTGATGCGGGTGTAAGTGGAGGAGGGCCAGATGCGCAGGGCGACGATCTGGCTGCCGGCAGCGAAACCATTGCGGCTGACGGCGAGCAAAAAGGTGGCGGCGGCTGCGCCTAGCAGCGCGCGGCGCTTGGGGTCGAAAGTCGATTGAGGCATGACTGTCCGGTTTGAGTCTGGGCTTTGAAATGATAAGTGCGACCCTCGCCGGCTACGGCAAGTTCCAGCACGATGTCGGCGGGCGGCAGCAGGTCGCCGGCCTTGTCCGGCCATTCCACCAGGCACAGGCTGTCCTGGCCGAAGTATTCGCTGAAGCCGGCGTCGTTCCACTCTTCCGGATCGGCGAAGCGGTACAGATCGAAATGGTGGACACTATATTCGTTAAGGGCGTAGCTTTCCACCAGGGTATAGGTGGGACTTTTCACCTTGCCGGCATGCCCCAGCGCGCGCAGCAGGCCGCGGGTGAAGGTGGTCTTGCCGGCGCCCAGGTCGCCGTGCAGCTGGACGGTCAGGCCGGGGGCTGCGGCGGCGGCGAAGGCCGCGCCCAGCGCCAGGGTCGCGCCCTCGTCCGGCAAGCTGCCGCTGTGAACGCTGGTATCATCCATCGCCATGACTGAGAATCCTCCTCAAAAACCGGATTATCCCGAATTGTCGCGCCAAATCAAAGCCTGGGCCGTCGAGGCCGGCTTCGCCGAGGCGCGCATCACTCGCGCCAGCCTGCCGGCCGAGGCCGAGCAGCGGCTGGCGGCTTGGCTGGCGGCGGGCTTCCATGGCGAGATGGAGTATATGGAACGCCATGGCGCGCTGCGCCTGCGGCCCGCCGAGCTGGTGCCGGGCACGCTGTCGGTGATCTCGCTGCGGATGAACTATTGGCCGGCGGCGCGGGCCGCCGAGCAAGTGCTGGCCGACCCGTCGCGCGCCTACCTGTCGCGCTACGCGCTGGGCCGCGACTACCACAAGGTGCTGCGCAACCGGCTGCAGAAGCTGGCTGAACGCATCGAAGCCGCCGCCGGGGCTTTCGGCTACCGGGTGTTCACCGACAGCGCGCCGCTGGCCGAGGTGGCGCTGGCGTCGCAGGCCGGCCTTGGCTGGCGCGGCAAGCATACCTTGCTGCTGACCAAGCGCCAGGGCTCACTGTTCTTCCTGGGGGAAATCCTCACCGATCTGCCGCTGCCGGCCGACGACACCGAGGACGGCCACTGCGGCCGCTGCCGCAAGTGCCTGGACGTCTGTCCCACCGGCGCCATCGTCGAGCCGTACTCAGTGGATGCCCGCCGCTGCATTTCCTACCTGACTATAGAATTGAAGGCCGCGATTCCCCAGGCATTGCGCCCTTTGATTGGTAACCGAGTGTACGGCTGCGACGACTGTCAGCTGTTCTGTCCATGGAACCGTTTCGCGGTGCAGACGGCGGAAACCGATTTTGCGGTGCGTCATGGTTTGGACGACGTGAGTCTGGTAGAACTGTTCGGCTGGAGCGCGGACGATTTTCGCGAGCGGATGGCGGGCAGTCCCATTTACCGCATCGGCTATCACAAATGGCTGTCCAATCTGGCGGTGGGGCTGGGCAATGCGCCTAGCTCTGCGGAAGTGATCGCCGCCTTGCGGCGGCGGCTGGATTTTCCCGACGAGCTGGTGGCCGAACCGGTGCGCTGGGCGCTGGCCCGGCACGGCGAGTCCTGTTGACTCAGCCGCGCGACGGCGCGATCACCAGCGACTCGCCTTCCAACACCACCTTGTCGCCCACCAGGCACTGGGTGGCCAGCTTGACCCGCTTCTTTTCCGGAAACAGCTCCACCACGCTGACCCGGGTGGTGACGGTTTCGCCTATGCGCACCGCGGATTTGAAGCGGGTGGATTGCGACAGGTAGATGGTGCCGTAGCCGGGCAGCTGGGTGCCGATCACGCCGGAGATCAGGCTGGCGGTCAGCATGCCGTGGACGATGCGGGTTTCGAACTTGGTGGCGGCGGCGTAAACCTGGTTCAGGTGCACCGGGTTGTTGTCGCCGCTGACGGCGGAGAACAGCAGCACGTCGGCTTCGGTGAGGGTTCTGCCGGCTTCGGCGCTGTCGCCGACGGCGATGTCTTCGAAATAGACGGTCATGAGGACTCCCGCTGGTTATGACAGGGAAATGCTGCGGTGCATTGTGACAGCTTCCGCCTGAAATGCAAACCACCGGCAAATGGCGTACTATCGACGCCGAGTTGCATTTTCACCACGCGCCATGCGCTGGCGCACAAACCAAACGCTCGTTTGAATTTTGCTTGGGGCATAATCAGGCTCAGCTGGCCGTCGTTGCCTTCCGCGTTCGATTAACCCACAGATGTTTGCTGGAGGAATATGAAAGTTCTAGTCGCAGTGAAGCGCGTTGTCGATTACAACGTGAAAGTCCGCGTCAAAGCCGACGGCAGTGACGTAGACATCGCCAACGTCAAGATGTCGATGAACCCGTTCGACGAAATCGCCGTGGAAGAGGCTGTGCGTCTGAAGGAAGCCGGCAAGGTCAGCGAGATCGTCGTCGTTTCGATGGGCGTCAAGCAGTGCGAGGAAACCCTGCGCACCGCGCTGGCGATGGGAGCCGACCGCGCCATTCTGGTGGAAACCGACACCGAACTGCAGCCGCTGGCGGTGGCCAAGCTGCTGAAGGCGGTGGCCGACAAAGAACAGCCGCAACTGGTGATTCTGGGCAAGCAAGCGATCGACGACGACGCCAACCAGACCGGCCAGATGACTGCCGCGCTGTTGGGCTGGGCGCAAGGCACTTTCGCCTCCAAGGTGGACGTGGCGGCCGAAACCGTCGAAGTGATCCGCGAGATCGACGGCGGCCTGGAAACCGTCAAGCTGCGCCTGCCGGCGGTGGTCACCGCCGACCTGCGCCTGAACGAGCCGCGCTTCATCAAGCTGCCCAACATCATGGCCGCCAAGAAAAAGCCGCTGGACAAGACCACGCCGGCCGATCTGGGCGTCGACGCCGCTCCGCGCCTGAAGACGCTGAAAGTGGCCGAGCCGGCCAAGCGTTCCGCCGGCATCAAGGTGGCCAACGCCGCCGAACTGGTCGCCAAACTCAAGAACGAAGCAAAGGTGCTGTAAGACATGGCTATTCTCGTTATCGCTGAACACGACAACCAGAGCCTGAAAGCAGGCACCCTGAACACCATCACCGCCGCCGCCAAGCTCGGCGAAGTGCACGTGCTGGTGGCCGGCCACAACGCCGCCGCCGCCGCCGACGCCGCCAAGAGCGTGGCCGGCGTGGCCAAGGTGCTGCTGGCCGACGCCGCCCACTACGCGCACGGCCTGGCCGAAAGCCTGTCCGCGCTGGCGGTGGACCTGGCCAAGGGCTACAGCCACGTGCTGGCCCCGGCTTCGTCCTTCGGCAAGAACCTGCTGCCGCGCGTCGCCGCGCTGCTGGATGTCGCCCAGATTTCCGAAATCGTCGCCATCGAATCGGCCGACACCTTCGTGCGCCCGATCTACGCCGGCAACGTGCTGGCCACCGTGCAGTCGGCTGACGCCATCAAGGTGATCACCGTGCGCACCACGGCCTTCGACGCCGCCGGCCAGGGCGGCTCCGCCGCCGTGGAAAGCATCGCCGCCGCGGCCGACGGCCAGCTGTCCGCCTTCGTCGGCCAGGAGCTGACCAAGTCCGACCGCCCGGAGCTGGGCTCGGCCAAGGTCATCGTCTCCGGCGGCCGCGCGCTGGGCTCGGAGGAGCAGTTCAAGGCGGTGATCGAGCCGCTGGCCGACAAGCTGTCCGCCGCCGTCGGCGCCTCCCGCGCCGCTGTCGATGCCGGCTACGCGCCGAACGACTACCAGGTTGGCCAAACCGGCAAGGTGGTGGCGCCGCAACTGTACTTCGCGGTCGGCATTTCCGGCGCGATCCAGCACCTGGCCGGCATGAAGGACTCCAAGGTGATCGTCGCGATCAACAAGGACGAAGAGGCCCCGATCTTCCAGGTGGCCGATTACGGCATCGTCGGCGACCTGTTCACGGTGGTGCCGGAGCTGATCGCCGAGCTGTCGAAATAATCGGCAGCCGGGGGCGCGGCCGCAAGCGCCCCCGACCGAGCAGGCAGCATAGCCGCCGGAACCCACAACAGCAGCCGGCGCCCAATCAGGGAGCGCCGGCTTTTTCACGGCCCGGTCTAGTCGGGCCAACGCGAGAAAACAGAGGAGAGGGCGATGATTTACCAAGCACCCGTCAAAGACATGCGTTTCGTACTGAACGAGCTGGCCGAGCTGCCGGCGATCTGCGGCCTGCCGGGCTACGGCGAATGCTCGGTGGAGCTGGTGGACGCCGTGCTGGAGGAAGGGGCCAAGTTCGCCGAGGGCGTGCTGGCGCCGATCAACAAGCAGGGCGACCAGGGCGCCAAGTGGCACGATGGCGACGTGACCGCCGCGCCGGGCTTCAAGGACGCTTGGCAGCAATATGTCGAATCCGGCTGGGTGGGCCTGCGCGCGCCGGAGGAGTTCGGCGGCCAGGGCATGCCGGCGCTGGTGGCGGCCGCGGTGGAGGAAATGTGGTGCGCGTCCAACCTGGCGTTTTCGCTGGCGCCGCTGTTGACGCTGGGCGCGGTGGAGGCCATCCATCACCACGCCTCCGATGAACTGAAACAGATCTACCTGCCGATGATGGCCGGCGGCCAGTGGACCGGCACCATGAACCTGACCGAACCGCAAGCCGGCTCCGACCTGGCCCAGGTGCGTTCGCGCGCCGTGCCGGCGGCGGACGGCAGCTACCGCGTGAGCGGCCAGAAGATCTTCATCACCTGGGGTGAGCACGACATGGCCGAGAACATCGTCCATCTGGTGCTGGCGCGCCTGCCGGACGCGCCGGCCGGGGTGAAGGGCATCTCGCTGTTCATCGTGCCCAAGTTCCTGGTGAACGCCGACGGCTCGCTCGGCGCGCGCAACGACGTGCGCTGCGTGTCGCTGGAGCACAAGCTGGGCATCCATGGCAGCCCGACCGCTGTGATGAGCTTCGGCGACAACGACGGCGCGGTCGGCTACCTGGTGGGCGAGCCCAACAAGGGCCTCAACTACATGTTCACCATGATGAACCACGCCCGGCTGGGCGTGGGCATCGAGGGCATGGCGGTGTCGGAGCGCGCCTATCAGAAAGCGGTGGAGTACGCGCGCGATCGGGTGCAGAGCCGCGCCGTCGGCTCGCCGGACCCGGCCGGCGTGCCCATCATCCAGCACCCGGACGTGCGCCGCATGCTGATGACCATGCGCGCCCAGATCGAGGCGCAGCGCGCGCTGACCTTCTATACCGCCGCCGCGCTGGACCGCGCCGGCCGCCACCCGGCGCCGGGCGAAGCCGCGCGCAACCAGGCGCTGCTGAATTTCCTGATTCCCATCGTCAAGGGCTGGAATACCGAGCAGGCCAACGAGATCACCAGCCTGGCCATCCAGGTGCACGGCGGCATGGGCTTCATCGAGGAAACCGGCGTCGCCCAGTACTATCGCGACGCCCGCATCACCGCCATTTACGAAGGCACCACCGGCATCCAGGCGCTGGACCTGATCGGCCGCAAGACGGCTGCCGATCACGGCGTCGCCGCGCGCGCGCTGCTGGGCGAGGCGCATGCCACGGTCGCCAAGCTGCAGGCGGCGGGGTTCGCCAGCATCGCTGCCAATCTTGAAGCGGCCAGCGCCGACGCCGAGCGCTGCGTGGCCTTCATCCTGGAGACCTTCGGCAGCCAGCCGCAGCTGGCGGCCGCCGGCTCGGTGCCGTTCCTGAAGCTGATGGGCATCGTTCTGGGCGGCTGGCAGCTGGGCCGCGCCGCATTGATCGCCAAGGACAAATTGCAGGAGGCCGACGCCGACGTCGAATTCCTCAATGCCAAGATCGTCACCGCGCGCTTCTTCGCCGAGCATCTGCTGCCGCAGGTATCCGGTTTGGCCGCCGCCATCCTGCATGGCGCGGACAGCGCGCTGGCGCTGGATGACAGCCAGTTCTGAGCGGAAAAAAACCAGAGACGGCGCCACGGCCTTGCCGTGGCGTTTTTTTATGCGAAAATGCCAAAAATTTGCTTTTACGTGTCGGTAAATCCATTGGCAATGAGCGTGAAACCAAGAACTGGGTTGTCTGGCTGTAAATATTAACAATGGCTGAATTTCCACTTGTCATCAAATCTGCGAGCCGGCTATTGCAAAAGCACCCTCTTGCTGCTTAATCTAGCAAGCCTGCAGCCACAGCTGTTCAGCATAATTTTTATAACGGGAAGCCGATGGGTTCTGGGGATAAGACAAGATTGGGTCGCAAGCCGGATTTCAGCCGCTGGACGCTGCCTGGCCGGCAATGGCACAAGGGACTGCCGGTCCTGGCCATGGGGCTGGCCGCGTTCTGGCTGGGCCAGCAGCTGACCGCCCTGTTGGCGCCGTCGGCGCAGACCTACCGCACCCTCGCCCCGGCCCAGCCGCAAACCGCGGCGGCCGCCGCCGCGCAGGCGCACTGGTTTGGCGAGGCGCCGCAGCAGCCGGTGGCCGCGCCGCCGCCGATACGCTTGCTGGGCGTGTACGCGCCGACCCGGCCCGGCGTGGAGGGCTTCGCCATCATAGACAGCAACGGCCACAGCCAGCCGCTGTTGCAGGGCAAGCAGACCGCCGACGGCTGGGAGCTGGTGAAGGTCGCGCCTAATGGCGTCACCATCCGCTCCGGCGGCAATGAGCAATTCGTGCCGTTGCAGGCGCGCAGCGGCGGCGCGGTTGCCGGCGACGGCGATGCCGGACAGCCGCTGCCGCCCCCGCAACCCGGCCAGGCGCCGCAGGCCGGTCCCGGCGCCGTGCCGGTGCCTGTCCCCAGCCAGAATTCCGTACCCGATACTCCGCCCCAACCCGCGGTCGATCCTGCCGCGATGATTCGCCAATAAGAGAGTGCAATGCGAATTTCCAAACTCGTCGCCACCCTGGCCCTGGCATATAGCTGCCAACTGCTGGCAGCCCCGCAGAACGACACGGTCATGCTCAATTTCGTCAACGCCGACATCGAGACCGTGGTCAAGGCGATAGGCGAGATCAGCGGCAAGAATTTCATCATCGACCCGCGCGTCAAGGGCACGGTCAACATCGTCTCCAGCCGGCCGGTGCCGCGCGCGATGTCCTACCAGGTGCTGCTGTCGTCGCTGCGGCTGCAGGGCTTCGCCGCTGTGGAGGGCAACGGCGTGGTCAAGATCGTGCCGGAGGCCGACGCCAAGCTGCATGCCAAGGCGAGCCGCGGCATTCCGCGTGGCGACGGCGACCGGCTGATCACCAAGGTGTTCGCGTTGAAGAACAGCAACGCCAACCAGCTGGTGCCGGTGATCCGCCCCATCGTCTCGCCCAACAACACCGTGGCGGCCTATCCGCAATCCAACGCGCTGATCGTCACCGACTACGCGGACAACATCCAGCGCATCGAATCCATCATCGAATCGGTGGAGTCCGCCGCCGCCGGCGACACCGTGGTGCTGCCGGTGCTGTTCGGCTCGGCGGTGGAGTTGTCCAACACCCTGAACAAGCTGATGCAGGAAGGCGGCGCCGACGGCGGCAAGACCACCATCCTGGCCGACCCGCGCGCCAATGTGCTGATGGTGCGCGCCGACACCCCGGGCAAAATAGGCAAGATCAAGAGCCTGCTGAAAATGCTGGATCAACCTAGCCAGGCCGGCTCCAACGTCCGGGTGGTGTACCTGAAGAACGCCGAGGCCGGCAAGGTGGCGCAGACGCTGCGCGCGCTGCTGACCGGCGATCCGGGCCCGCTGCAGGGCCGCACCGCGGTCACCACCAACGGCGGCAGCTCGGCCGGCAGCAGCGCGCTGAGCGGCAACACTTCCAGCTCCGGCTTGGGCAGCAGCGCCAGCAATAATGCGGTAGGCGGCGCGCCGGCCAACGCCAACGCGCCGGCGGCGGCCAGCCCGCTGGTCAACGACAGCGCCAGCAGCGGCGCCGGCGGCGGCGGCTCGATGATCCAGGCCGACCCCACCAACAACGCGCTGATCCTCAACGTGCCGGACAGCATGTACCAGAACCTGCGCAACGTGATCGACATGCTGGACAAGCGCCGCGCCCAGGTATTGGTCGAAGCGCTGGTGGTCGAGGTGTCGGCCACCCGGGCGATGGAACTAGGCGTGCAGTGGCAGGCGGCCGGCGGCGCGGTGATAGGCGGCACCAACTTCTCCGGCGCGACCACCAGCGGCACCAGCGGCACCTCCATCATCGGCGCCGGCGCGGCGCTGGCCGCCGGCGGCGTCGGCGGACTGGCCACCAGCCTGGCGGGCTCCGGCGGGGTGAACCTGGGCTGGATCCGGCACGGCAATCTGGCCGCGCTGGCCAAGGCGCTGGAAAGCGAGAGCGGCAGCAATGTGGTGGCCAGCCCCTCCTTGCTGGCCACCGACAATGAAAAGGCGCGCATCCTGATCGGCCAGGAAGTGCCGATCCCGATCGGCAACCAGAGCACGCCCAGCAGCAGCACCAGCGGCCAGCCGGTGATAACCACCAGCTACGACCGCAAGACCATAGGCTTCAACCTGGAAATCACGCCGCAGATTTCCGAGGGCGGCAGCATCCGGCTGAAGATCCTGCAGGAAACCGCCAGCCTGGTGGCGTCCAGCCCCAATCTGAACGCCGGGAGCAACGCCGGCCCCACCACCAACCGCCGCGTGCTGGAAACCATCGCCAATGTCGACGACGGCAGCATCCTGGCGATAGGCGGCCTGCTGCAGGACCAGGTGGACGACGCCGAACAGAAGGTGCCGCTCTTGGGCGACATCCCCTGGCTGGGCGCGCTGTTCCGCTACAGCGCCAAGACCCATAACAAGACCAACCTGATGATATTCCTCAAGCCGACCATCCTGCGCGGCGAGCAGGACGGCCGCGTCATCGCGCAGGATCGCTACCAGTACATCCTGGGAGATCTCAAGCGCGACGGGAAAAAACTGCCGCTGGACTTGGAGTCGGCGATCCAGTCGCTGCCGGAAGGCGGGATCAAGGCCAGCCTGGAGCGGGACGTGAAGGCCGTGCCGAAATGAACAAGCCCACGCTGATGCCGCTGCTGGCCTTCCCCTTTGCCCGCGCCAACGGTGTGATCCTGCTGGACGGCGAAAGCGGCCGCCAGCTGCTGCTGCGCGAAGACGCGCGGCCGGCGGCGTGGGCGGAGGCGCTGCGCCTGCACGGCGGCACGCTGGTGGGGGTGGAGACGCTGACGCAGGCCCAGTTCGAGAAGCGGCTGTCCGAGCACTACGCCAGCCGCGACGGCGCGGCGGCGGAGATGGTGGACGACATCGGCCAGGACATGGACCTCAACCAGATGGTGGAGTCGCTGCCGACGGTGGAGGACCTGCTGGAAAGCGAGGGCGACGCGCCCATCATCCGCATGATCAACGCGCTGCTGACCCAGGCGCTGCGCGACGGCGCGTCCGACATCCACATCGAGGCCTTCGAGGATCGCTCGGTGGTGCGCTTCCGTCTGGACGGCACGCTGCGCGACGTGGTCAGCCCGCACCGCGCGCTGCACGCGGCGATGGTGTCGCGGATCAAGATCATGTCCGGCATGGACATCGCCGAGAAGCGCATCCCGCAGGACGGCCGCATCTCGCTGCGGCTGGGCGGCCGGCCCGTGGACGTGCGGGTGTCGACGCTGCCGACCAGCCACGGCGAACGGGTGGTGCTGCGTTTGCTGGACAAGGAAAACGCGCGGCTGGACCTGGCCACCCTGGGCATGGCCGCCGACACGCTGGCCTCGGTGGACAAGCTGATCAACCAGCCGCACGGCATCCTGCTGGTCACCGGCCCCACCGGCTCCGGCAAGACCACCACGCTGTACGCGGCCTTGTCGCGGCTGGACGCCAGCCACACCAACATCATGACGGTGGAAGACCCGGTGGAGTACCACCTGGACGGCGTCGGCCAGACCCAGGTCAACCCCAAGATAGACATGAGCTTCGCCAAGGCGCTGCGCGCCATCCTGCGCCAAGACCCGGACGTGGTGATGATAGGCGAGATCCGCGATCTGGAAACCGCGCAGATCGCGGTGCAGGCGTCGCTGACCGGCCACCTGGTGTTGGCCACCTTGCACACCAACGACGCCGCCAGCGCGGTGACCCGCCTCACCGACATGGGGGTGGAGCCCTTCCTGCTGGCTTCCAGCCTGCTGGGCGTGATGGCGCAGCGGCTGGTGCGGCGCGTCTGCCCGCAGTGCAAGGCGCCGCATCCGGTGCCGCTGGAAGACGAGCCGGATGCCATTCATTACCGTCCGGTGGGCTGCCCGGCCTGCGGCAACTCCGGCTACAAGGGGCGCTACGGCGTGTATGAATTGATGCTGGTGGACGACACCATGCAGCGGCTGATCCACGACCGCGCCTCCGAGCAGCGGCTGCGCGACCACGCGCAGCGCCACGGCATGCGCAGCCTGCGCGACGACGGCCTGCGCTGGGTCAAGGCCGGCGAAACCAGCCTGGAAGAAATCCTGCGGGTGACGAGAAGCTGATATGGCCGCCTTCCGATACACCGCCTACGATGCGGCCGGCAAGGAGCAGAATGGCCTGCTGGAGGCCGACTCCGCCCGCGCCGCCCGCGCGCAGCTGCGCGAGCGCGGCCTGCTGCCGGTGGCGGTGGACAGCGTCAACGCCAAGACCGGCAACTCCGGCAGCAATGTGTTGCGCCGCGGCCTGCCGCGCGCCGAGCTGGTGATGCTCACCGAGCAGCTGTCGACGCTGCTCAACGCCGGCCTGACCCTGGAGAAGGCGCTGACCGCGGTGACCGAGCAGGCGGAAAGCCCGCGCGCCCGCACCGTGCTGGCGGCGCTGCGCAGCGACATCCTGGAAGGCAAGAGCTTCGCCCAGGCGCTGTCCGCCGCGCCCGGCGTGTTCTCGCCCTTGTACCGCTCGCTGGTGCAGGCCGGCGAGCAGTCCGGCCACCTCGACATGGTGATGGCGCGGCTGGCGGAATACCTGGATAAGCGGCAGAACACCCAGCAGAAAGTGACGCTGGCGCTCGCCTACCCGGCGGTGGTGACCTTCGTCGCCATCCTGGTGGTGTCCGGCCTGATGACCTATGTGGTGCCGCAGGTGGTCAGCGTGTTCGCGCAGACCAAGCAATCGCTGCCTTTCCTCACCCGCGCGCTGGTGGCGTGCAGCGATTTCCTGCGCCAATGGGGCCTGCTGCTGCTGGCGTCCATCGTCGCGGCGGTGGCGCTGACGGTGCGCGCCTTGCGCGCGCCGCTGCTCAAGCGCCGTTTCCATGCCTGGGTGCTGAGGCTGCCGGTGTTCGGCCGCCTGTTCCGCGCGCTCAACACCGCGCGCATGGCCAGCACCATGTCCATTCTGGTGGGTTCGGGCGTGCCGCTCTTGACCGCGCTGGAGACCGCGCGCGGCCTGATGACCATGCTGCCGATGCAGGACGCGGTGGCCGACGCGATGGCCAAGGTGCGCGAAGGCGTGTCGCTGTCGCGCGCGCTCAACGCCAGCAAGCAGTTCCCGCCGGTGCTGATCCACCTGATTTCCAGCGGCGAGGCCAGCGGCACGCTGTCGCAGATGCTGGACCGCGCCGCGCAGCAGCAGGAACAGGAGGTGGAGCGCAAGCTGGCCACCTTCACCACGCTGATGGAGCCCTTGCTGATCCTGGTGATGGGCGGCATGGTGCTGCTGATCGTGCTGGCGATCATGATGCCCATCATCGACATGAACCAGATGGTGCATTGAGCCGTGCCCATGGCGAAAGACAAGATGCTGGACGCCGACCCGATCCGCAACCGCGAATACCGGAAATTGCTGGACGCGGTGGCGGATAGGGACAAGGCGCGCGCCGCGCTGGCGGCGCGGCGGCCCTTGCCCATCCAGGCCTGGCATCCGGCGCTATGGCTGGCGGTTGCCGCCAGCATCGGCGCCGTGGTTTTTCTTCAGTCGGGAGCGTGGATGGCCTTGCTGGCCCTGACGGCCATCGCGGGCTATCTGTTTGCCGTGTCGGCCTTGCGCGAGTGCATCAGCCTGCGCCGGCGCGTCGACGCGCTGCAGACGCTGCTGCAACAGGCGCTCGATCAGGAAAAATGACTTGCAGGCCGGGAGGATGAGATCCTGCCCGGCTGTTTGACGGATATTCGGAAATTGGAAGCAACCCGGCATGGCCAAGCGCCGCCGGATCAAATGATGGAGAAGCGATGAAACAGTTGAAACGTACCGCCCAGCGCGGTTTCACCCTGATCGAGATCATGGTGGTGATCGTCATCCTCGGCGTGCTGGCCGCGCTGGTGGTGCCCAAGGTGATGAGCCGTCCGGACGAGGCGCGCATCGTCGCCGCCAAGCAGGACATCGGCGCCATCAGTCAGGCGCTGAAGCTGTACCGGCTGGACAATGGCCGCTATCCCAGCTCTGACCAGGGCTTGTCGGCGCTGGTGCAGAAACCGACCGCGGCGCCGGAGCCGAAGAACTGGAAGCCGGGCGGCTACCTGGAGCGCCTGCCGAAAGACCCGTGGGGCAACGCCTACCAGTACGCCAACCCGGGCACGCACGGCGAAATCGACATCTGGAGCTTCGGCGCCGACGGCGAGCCGGGCGGCGAGGGCAACGACGCCGACATCGGCAACTGGGACAGCGGCAAGTAAGCGCGCCTGAGCGAGAACCGGCATGATGCGCCCGCGCCAGCGCGGCTTCACGCTGATCGAGGTGATGGTGGTGATGCTGATCATCGGCGTCCTGGCCACCACCGTGACCCTCAGCCTGCGGCCCGACACCCATCGTCTGCTGAACGACGAGGCCTATCGCTTCGCGCGGGTGCTGGAGCAAGCCGGCGACGCCGCCGAAATGGGCGACACGCTGGCCTTGAGCTGGAACGCCAAGGGCTATGCCTTCAGCCGGCAGGACGACGACGGCAACTGGGTGGCGGCCGGCGACGACCTGCTGGCTGAGCATCCTTGGCCGGACGGCATCCAGGGCGAGGGCGTGCTGTTGGACGGCAAGCCCTGGCCGGCGGGCAGGCCCCTGCTGTTGTGGCAGGACGGCCGGGCGGCGACGCTGGCGCTCAGGCTGGGCGGCGCGGGCCGGCGCTTGACGATATTGCAGTCGCCGCTGGGCCGGGTGACGGTGGCGGACGGCTCATGAGGCGGCAGCAAGGTTTCACTCTGTTCGAAGTGCTGGTGGCGCTGGCCATCATCGCGGTGGCGCTGGGAGCGTTGCTGCGCGCCACCGGCCTCGCCGCCGACAACGCCGAAGGCATGGAGCGGCGGATGCAGGCCAATTGGGAGGCGCAGAACCAGATCGCCGCGCTGCAGGCGCTGCGGCAGTTCCCCGAACCCGGGCAGCAGGCCGGCGAGAGCAAGGAGGACGGCATCGCCTGGCGCTGGGAGCGCGATATCACGCCGACTCCCAATCCCAATTTCCGCAAGGTGGTGGTGCGCATCCTGGCGCCGGGCAGCGGCCATTACGTGTTGGCCGAAGTCACCGGCTACCTGCGCCAGACGGCCGGGAGCGGCGGTTGAGCGCGCGCGGGCAGGGCGGCATGACGCTGCTGGAAATCCTGGTGGCGATGAGCCTGCTGGCCATCTTGTCGGTGATGGGTTACAAGGCGTTCGGTTCGCTGCTGATCGCGCGGGAGCGGCTGATGCAGACCGGCGAGCAATGGGTGGACGCGGCGCGCGCCTTCCGCCGGCTGGAGAGCGACCTGAGCGGCCAGCAGCCGCAGCCCAGCGCCGGAGACCAGCAGCAGGGGCTGGCGCTGGGCGCCAGCAGCCTGACGCTGTTGCAGGACGGCAAGGGCCAGTCGCTGGTGCTGGAGTCGGTGTCCGCCCGTTATCCGAGCGGCATGGAGCGGATTTCCTATCACGCCGGCGGCGGCGTACTCAGCTGGTCGGCCGGCGACGCCGCCGGCGGCGAGCCGATCCGCTACGCGCTGCTGGGGCCGGACATGAAGGTGAGCTGGCGGGTGATGTTGAACGACGGCAGTTGGCAGGACGCCTGGCCGATGGGCGACGCCGCCCAGGGCCGGGTGGCGCGGGCGCTGGAAATGCGGGTGCTGATGCCGGGCCAGCAGCCGGTGCGCCGCATCTGGAGCCTGCCATGAGACGGCGGCAATCCGGCATGGCGGTGATCATGGCGCTGCTGATCGTGGCGCTGGCCACCACCGCGGCCAGCCTGGTGCTGTGGCAGCAGGGGCTGTGGTGGCACCAGCTGGAAAACGACAAGAGCCGCGCGCAGCTGCGGCTGGTGGCCGACGCCGGCCTGGGCTGGGCGATGGAGATTCTGCGCTTCAACAGCGGGCCGGCCGGCAACGGCGTGGTGGCGCTGTCGCAGCTGTGGGCGCAGCCCTTGCCGCAAACCGAGGCCCAGGGAGTGAAGGTGAGCGGCTCGCTGTCCGACCTGCAAGGCCGCTTCAATCTCAATTCGCTGGTGGCGAACGGCCAGACCAATACCCGCCAGGTGGTGTTCTACAAGCGCCTGCTGGTGACGCTGGGGCTGCCTAGCAAGCTGTCGGAGCCGCTGCTCAAGTCGCTGCGCGGCGGCCGGGAGGACGATGGCCGCCAGCCGGCGGCAGACAGCGGCAACGCGGCCGCGCCGCAGCCCAACCATCCGCTGCTGCGGGTGGAAATGCTGCGCTGGCTGCCCGGCTACACGCCGGAAGTGATGGAGAAGCTGGCGCCGCATGTGGCGGCGCTGCCGCCCGGCGTCAGCCAGATCAACGTCAATACCGCCACCGACATGGTGATGAAGACGCTGCTGCCGGGGATAGGCGACGGCAATCTGCTGGTGCTGTTGAACCAGCGCAAGAGCAATTATTTCAAGGACGCGGCCGACTTCAAGGCCCGCTTGCCGGGCGCGGTGGCCGTCGCCGACACCGACTACGGCGCCGCGTCCAGTTATTTCCAGCTCGACAGCCGCTCCAGCTTCGGCAAGGCGCGCCTGCAGATGCGAGCGATGATTTACAGTAGCCCGAACGCCGTCAAGCTGTTGTGGCGGCAGGACGGCAATGACGGCCGCAGCCAGTCGGCGCGGCCCGGTGGAGAAAAACATGACGACGCTGCGACTCTATCTGCGGGCGGGCTGGCCCGATAGCGAGCCGGGCTTGCCCTGGGCGCTGCTGGGCGCCCGCGGCGAGCTGAGCGCCCAGGGCGACAGCGCGCCGGGGGGCTGGCCCAAGGCCGACCATTGCGAACTGGTGCTGCCGGCCGGCCGCACCCTGTTCGCCGAAGCCAGGCTGCCGGACGCGGTGAAGCAGCCGACGCCGGCGGTGATGGGCTTCGCGCTGGAAGAGGGGCTGGGCAACGATCCGGGCGCCAATCTGTACGCGCCGGGGCCGACGCTGGCCGACGGCCGCCGCCTGGTGGCGGTGACCGAGGCGGCGGCGCTGCGCCGAGCGGTGGCGATGCTGAAAAGCCTGGGCCGCTTGTGCGACCGCATCGTACCGGAGGAGTGCCTGCTGCCGCCGCCGCCGGCCGACGGCTGGAGCGTGACGGCGCTGGCCGACCGCTATCTGGTGCGCGCGGCCTCGCCGTACGCCGCTTGCCTGCCGCGCGGCGGCGCGGCGGTGGAGCAGGCGCTGTTCGCCTCGCTGCTGGCGCTGTCGCCGCCGGCGCGGCTGCAACTGCACGGCGTGGAGCGTCCCGAGGAGCTGCTGAGCCGCCTGCCGGGCTGGCAGGGCGACAGCGCGCGCGGCGAAGCCCACGACTGGAAACAAGGGAAACGCGAGGGCGGCTTCGACTTCGCCCAGGGCGAGCTGGCGGCCAACCGCCGCTGGCGCGACTGGGCGCCGTCGCTGAAGCGGGCCGGCTGGCTGCTGGGCGGCCTGCTGGCGGCGCAATTGCTGCTGACGCTGTGCCAGTCCGGCTGGTACGCCTGGCAGAAGCACAGCTTGTCGCAGCAGATCAAGAGCGCCGCCGCGCCGTGGACCGGCGGCCAGGCGATGCCGGGCAGCAGCGCGCTGCTGATGACGCGCGCGGTCGACAAGCTGCGGCTCAGCCACGGCTTGCCGGCGCGCGACGACATGCTGGAGCTGATGGGCGCGCTGGCCGCGGCCAGCGGCCGCGATCTGCAAGCGCGCTCGCTGGAGTACGAGGCCGGCCGGCTGAAGCTGCAGGTGAACGAGGTGCCGGCGGAAAGCCTGGCGCGCTGGCGCAAAGTGCTGGCGGCGCGCCAGATCATGCTGGATGCGACGAGCAGCCAGCCTGGCAGCAAACAACTGGTGGTGGCGCGGGAGCCGTGATGACAGCCTACAAGCAACAATTTCTCGACTACTGGCAGCAACGCAGCGCGCGCGAGCAGCGCCTGCTGGCGGCGATGGCGCTGGTGCTGGGCGCGGCGCTGCTGTACCTGGCGGTATGGGAGCCGGCCAGCGCCTCGCTGCAGCGCAACCGCGCGTCGGTGGCGCGGCTGCAGGCCGAGCTGGGCGCGGTGCGCAGCCTGGCCGCCGAGGCCGACAAGCTCAAGCGCCAGCCGGCGCAGACGCCGCTGCCGGCCAAGGAACTGATTCCGCTATTGCAGCAGACCGCCAAGAGCCAGGGCCTGGCGGTCGCCGCGCTGCAGTTCAGCCAGGACGGCGAGTCCGGCGTCGACATGGAAGGCGTGGTGGGGTTCGACGCCTGGGTGCGTTTCGCCGGCGTGTTGGCGGCGCAGCAGCAGGTGCGGGTGGTGAACGTGAAGATGGAGGCGCAGCCGGTGCCGGGCCAGGTCAAGATCAAGGCGCTGCTGGCGCACGCGGGAGCGGCGGCATGAGGCGGCGGATGATCAAGTGGCTGGGGCTGGCTGTCCTGCTGCTGGCCGGCGCGCTGTCGGCGCTGCCGGCCAGCCTGCTGGCGGTGCCGGTGGCGCGCTGGAGCGATGGCCGCTGGGGCGTCAGCGACGCCAGGGGCACGGTCTGGAACGGCGGCGCCCAGCTGGTGTACCTGGGGCCGGCCGGCGAAGTGCAGGGCATGAGCCCGCTAGGCTGGCAATGGCAGCCCAAGGCCTTGTTGTCCGGCCTGTTGGTCTGGCATCTGGACAGCGCCGGCCAGCCGGGCTTGCTGCAGCTGGGCTTGGGCAAGCAGGAAGTGCGCGGCCTGGCGTTGTCGATGCCGGTGGCGGCGCTGGCCAATCTGTCCAAAACTTGGCAGGTGGCCAGGCTGGGTGGCGAATTGCAGCTGAACATTCCCCAATTGGCGCGCCAAGGCAAGGAAGTCAGCGGCGCGGTGCAGCTGGCTTGGCGCGGCGCGGCGTCGCCGCTGACCACGGTGCTGCCTTTCGGCAGCTACCAGCTGGACGCCGCCGGCACGCCGCAGGGGCTGAACTTCACGCTGTCCACGCTGGAAGGGCCGCTGATGATCAACGGCCAGGGCAGCTGGCCAGCCGGCGGCGCCTTCAGCATGGCGGGCACCGCCGATAGCCCGCCGGAACAGTACGACGCGCTCAAGCCGTTGTTGCTGATGCTGGGCCAGCCGGCGGGCCCCACCAGCGTCAGCTGGCAGGTGAAGCCGGGGATGTGACGGTTTTTTTGCAAAAAATGACGGTTGGCGTATTGTGCGATCGCAATATGCGCGATATTATAGAAAGGTTTATCCAAACGGGACTGGCGCAAGGCGCTCAGTCCCGTTATTCACATAAGAAATTCGAAAATCCCAGGGTGGAAAACGAAACCGGCGCAGCCGGTTTTTGTACAAGCGCCCAGGCAAATGCAACAGGAGCCAGCCAGTGTCAAACACCCCCGCAATCCTTGTCTTGGCTGACGGCACGCTTTTCAAAGGTAGTGCTATCGGTGCCGCTGGCCACACGGTCGGCGAGGTGGTATTCAATACCGCCATCACCGGTTACCAGGAAATCCTCACGGATCCTTCCTATACCAGGCAGATCGTCACTCTGACCTATCCCCATATCGGAAACGTCGGCGCGAATTCGGAAGATACCGAATCCAGCGCCGTTTTTGCATCCGGCCTGATCATCCGCGATCTGCCGCTGCTGCACAGCAACTTCCGCGCCGAAGACTCGCTGTCCGACTACCTGAAAAAGCATAACGTCGTCGCCATCGCCGATATCGACACCCGCCGCCTGACGCGCATCCTGCGCGAGAAGGGCGCGCAAGCCGGCTGCATCATGGCCGGCGACATCGACGAGGCCAAGGCGCTGGAACTGGCCCGCGGTTTCGGCAGCATGGCCGGCCAGGACCTGGCCAAGGTTGTCAGCTGCCGTAAACCGTACGCCTGGACCGAGAAACAATGGCAGCTGGGCGCCGGCTACCAGGTGCAGTCGTCCACCCGTTTCCACGTGGTGGCCTACGACTTCGGCGTCAAGCACAACATCCTGCGCATGCTGGCCGAGCGCGGCTGCCAGCTGACCATCGTGCCGGCCCAGACCCCGGCCAAGGACGTGCTGGCGCTCAATCCGCACGGCGTGTTCCTGTCCAACGGCCCGGGCGATCCGGAACCGTGCGACTACGCGATCGACGCCATCCGCGAAATCCTGGAAACCAAGCTGCCGGTATTCGGCATCTGCCTCGGCCACCAGTTGTTGGGCCTGGCTTCCGGCGCCAAGACCTCCAAGATGAAGTTCGGCCACCACGGCGCCAACCACCCGGTGCAGGACCTGGACTCCGGCCGCGTGATGATCACCAGCCAGAACCACGGCTTCCAGGTCGATGAAACCAGCCTGCCGGCCAATGTCCGCGTCACCCACCGTTCGCTGTTCGACGGCACGGTGCAGGGCATCGCGCTGACCGATCGTCCGGCGTTCTCGTTCCAGGGCCACCCGGAAGCGAGCCCGGGACCGGAGGACGTGGCTTACCTGTTCGACCGTTTCATCGGCGCGATGACCGAGCGCAAGTGATCCGGAGCACAGCATGTTAGGCATTACCGACCTCACTACCTATCTGATCGGCACGCTGATCATCGTCCTGCTGCCGGGGCCGAACATGATGTTCGTGCTGTCGGTGGCGGCGCAGCGCGGCATCCGCGCCGGCTTTTCCGCCGCCGCCGGCGTGATGAGCGGCGACTTCACCCTGATGACGCTGGCCGCCATCGGCGCGGCGGGCCTGCTGCAGGCCAATCCGGCGCTGTTCGCGGTGATCAAGTACCTGGGCGGCGGCTATCTCGCCTGGCTGGGCTTCAATATGGTGAAGGGCGCCATCGTCGGCTGGCGGCGCATGCGGCGCGGCGAGGAAGCGTCGGCGGCGCCGTCGGCGCTGGCCAGCGGCCATCCGTACCGCAAGGCGCTGCTGATCAGCCTGATGAATCCGAAGGCCATCCTGTTCTTCGTGTCCTTCTTCGTCCAGTTCGTCGATCCGGGCTACCCGTACCCGGCGCTGACTTTCGCCGGCCTGGGCCTGATCGTGCAGGTGTGCAGCCTGAGCTACATGACGCTGCTGATCCTGGCCGGCAACCGCCTGGCCGCGGCCTTCCGCCGCCGCCGCAAGCTGTCGGCGGCGCTGGGCGGCTCGGTGGGCGCGGTGTTCGTCGGCTTCGGCGCCAAGCTGGCGGCGGCGGGGCTGGGTTGAGTGTGAGGGCGCCGCGCGGGCTGCCGCGCGGCCAGACCGAATTGATTATTGAAATAGAGTTAAGACCATGCCAAAGCGTACCGACATTAAAAGCATCCTGATCATTGGCGCCGGCCCCATCGTCATCGGCCAGGCCTGCGAATTCGACTATTCCGGCGCCCAGGCGTGCAAGGCCCTGCGCGAGGAGGGCTACAAGGTAGTCCTGGTGAACTCCAACCCGGCCACCATCATGACCGACCCGGACATGGCCGACGTCACCTACATCGAGCCCATCACCTGGAAAGTGGTGGAGAAGATCATCGCCAAGGAGCGTCCGGACGCCATCCTGCCGACCATGGGCGGCCAGACTGCGCTGAACTGCGCGCTGGACCTGGCCAAGCACGGCGTGCTGGAAAAATACAAAGTCGAGCTGATCGGCGCCACCGAAGACGCCATCGACAAGGCTGAAGACCGCGGCCGCTTCAAGGAGGCGATGGCCAAGATCGGCCTGTCCTGCCCGCTGTCCTTCGTCTGCCACACGATGGAAGAGTCGCTGGAAGCGCAGACCAAGGTGGGCTTCCCGACGCTGATCCGCCCGTCCTTCACCATGGGCGGCTCCGGCGGCGGCATCGCCTACAACAAGGAAGAATTCCTGGCGATCTGCGAGCGCGGCTTCGAAGCCTCCCCCACCCATGAGCTGCTGATCGAGCAGTCGGTGCTGGGCTGGAAGGAATACGAGATGGAAGTCGTTCGCGACAAGAACGACAACTGCATCATCATCTGTTCGATCGAAAACTTCGACCCGATGGGCGTGCACACCGGCGACTCCATCACCGTGGCCCCGGCGCAGACGCTGACCGACAAGGAATACCAGATCATGCGCAACGCCTCCCTGGCGGTGCTGCGCGAGATCGGCGTGGATACCGGCGGCTCCAATGTGCAGTTCGCCACCAATCCGGCCACCGGCGAGATGATCGTCATCGAGATGAACCCGCGCGTCAGCCGTTCCTCCGCGCTGGCGTCCAAGGCCACCGGCTTCCCGATCGCCAAGATCGCCGCCAAGCTGGCGGTGGGCTTCACGCTGGACGAGCTGAAGAACGACATCACCGGCGGCGCCACCCCGGCTTCGTTCGAGCCGTCGATCGACTACGTGGTCACCAAGATCCCGCGTTTCGCGTTTGAAAAATTCCCACAGGCCGACGACCGTCTGACCACCCAGATGAAGTCGGTGGGCGAAGTGATGGCGATGGGCCGCACGCTGCAGGAATCGATGCAGAAAGCGCTGCGCGGCCTGGAGACCGGCTTGTCCGGCTTCGACCCTGTCACCACCGACGAAGCCGCCATCCGCCACGAGCTGGGCACCCCAGGGCCGGAGCGCATCCTATACGTCGCCGACGCCTTCCGCATCGGCATGAGCCGCGACGACATCCACGCCGTCAGCAAGATCGACCCGTGGTTCCTGGCGCAGATCGAGGACCTGATCGGCGAGGAAAAAGCGCTGGGCGGCCGCAAGATCGAGGAACTGGACTACGCCGAGCTGCGCCGCCTGAAGCGCAAGGGCTTCTCCGACCGCCGCCTGGGCGAATTGTTGGGCTCTGATCAGGCCGCGGTGCGCGCCAAGCGCTGGGCGCTGGGCCTGCATCCGGTGTACAAGCGCGTCGACACCTGCGCGGCGGAGTTCGCCACCAACACCGCCTACATGTACTCCACCTATGAGGAAGAGTGCGAATCCCAGCCCACCGACCGCAAGAAGGTGATGGTGCTGGGCGGCGGGCCGAACCGCATCGGCCAGGGCATCGAGTTCGACTACTGCTGCGTGCACGCGGCATTGAGCCTGCGCGAATCCGGCTTCGAGACCATCATGGTCAACTGCAATCCGGAAACCGTGTCCACCGACTATGACACCTCCGACCGCCTGTACTTCGAGCCGCTGACGCTGGAAGACGTGCTGGAGATCTGCCGCATCGAGAAGCCGTTCGGCGTCATCGTCCAGTACGGCGGCCAGACGCCGCTGAAGCTGGCGCGCGCGCTGGAGGCCAACGGCGTGCCCATCATCGGCACCACGCCTGACATGATCGACGCCGCCGAAGACCGCGAGCGCTTCCAGAAGCTGTTGCAGGAGCTGGGCCTGAAGCAGCCGCCGAACCGCACCGCGCGCGCGCCGGCCGAGGCGATGACGCTGGCCGAGGAGATCGGCTACCCGCTGGTGGTGCGTCCGTCTTACGTGCTGGGCGGCCGCGCGATGGAAATCGTCCACGAGCCGGCCGATCTGGAGCGCTACATGCGCGAGGCGGTGAAGGTGTCCAACGACAGCCCGGTGCTGCTGGACCGCTTCCTCAACGACGCCATCGAAGTGGACGTCGACTGCGTGTCCGACGGCGAGCAGGTGGTGATCGGCGGCATCATGCAGCACGTCGAGCAAGCCGGCGTCCACTCCGGCGACTCGGCCTGCTCGCTGCCGCCGTACAGCCTGTTCCCGGCGCTGCAGGATGAAATCCGCCGCCAGACCGTGGCGATGGCCCGCGCGCTGAATGTGGTTGGCCTGATGAACGTGCAGTTCGCGATTCAGGGCGAAACCATCTACGTGCTGGAAGTGAACCCGCGCGCCTCGCGCACCGTGCCCTTCGTCTCCAAGGTGACCTCGGCGCCGCTGGCCAAGATCGCCGCCCGCGCGATGGCCGGCATCAAGCTGGCCGATCAAGGCTTCACCAGCGAGGTGATTCCGCCGTTCTACGCGGTGAAGGAAGCGGTGTTCCCCTTCATCAAGTTCCCGGGCGTCGACACCATCCTGGGGCCGGAAATGAAGTCCACCGGCGAGGTGATGGGCGTGGGCAAGACCTTCGCCGAAGCCTACGTCAAGGCGCAGCTGGGCGCCGGCGACCGCCTGCCCAAGACCGGCAAGGTGTTCCTGTCGGTGCGCGACTCCGACAAGAACGGCGCGGTGGACGTGGCGCGCGAACTGCAACGGCTGGGCTTCGGCATCTGCGCGACGCGCGGCACCGCCAAGCATCTGACCGAGGCCGGCCTGATCGTGCAGGTGGTGAACAAGGTGAACGAAGGCCGTCCGCACATCGTCGACATGATCAAGAACGGCGAAGTGGATCTGGTGGTCAACACCGTGGATGAAAAGCGCCTGGCGATCCAGGACAGCCACTCCATCCGCCGCTCGGCCCTGCAGGCGCGGGTGCCGCAATACACCACGCTGTCCGCCGCCAAGGCGGTGTGCGTGGGGATGAAGCACGCCGAAGCCTTCGACGTCTACAGCGTGCAAGAGCTGCACGCGCAGATCCGCGGCTGAGGAAGGGGTATTGACGGGTAGGCTTTGATGTAGAGGCGATTTGCCGTTACAATCCCGCTGAAACCCGCTTGTGCAAGCCGCCGTCCCGTACGGCGGCTTGTGCTTTTGATGAAGGCGGACAACCGCCTGTGGAGAATACTGTAATGATCAAAGTCCCGTTGACTGTACGCGGCGCCGAGCTTCTGAAGGAAGAACTGCAACGCCTGAAGAGCATCGAGCGTCCGGCGGTGATCGAGGCCATTGCCGAAGCGCGTTCGCATGGCGACCTGTCGGAAAACGCCGAGTACGACGCCGCCAAGGAGCGCCAGGCTTTCGTGGAGGGCCGGATCGCCGAGCTGGAAGCCAAGCTGTCCAACGCCGTGATCATCAATCCGTCCGAACTGGACGCCGATGGCCGCGTGGTGTTCGGCGCCACGGTCGACCTGATGGACCTGGAAACCGAAGAGAGCGTCACCTACCAGATCGTCGGCGACGACGAAGCCGACATCAAGGTCAGCAAGGTGTCGGTCAATTCGCCGATCTCGCGCGCGCTGATCGGCAAGGAAGCCGGCGACGTGGCCGAAGTGGTGGCGCCGGGCGGCATCCGCGAATACGAAGTACTGGACGTCAAATACATCTGAGTCCGGCCTGAACGACGCGCGGCACGCTGTTCCGCGCGTTTTTTCCGGCCGCGACCGTTGCCGAGTTTGGGGGAAAGATGGACGGCTTGCGTGCTCTCGCCAAAACCTTCTGGATTGGCGGATTGTGGGTGATCGGCATCATCGTGGCGCCGGTCTTGTTCAAGTCGCTGGACGCGGCCACGGCCGGCATGGTGGCGGGCAGGTTGTTCGCCGTCATCGCCTGGGTGGGCCTGGTGTGCGGCGTGATCCTGCTGGTGGACCAGGTGTGGCGCAACGGCGTGGCCGGGCTCAAGCACGGCGGCTTCTGGCTGATCGTCGGCATGCTGGTCTGCACGCTGATCAACCAGTTCGGCGTGGCCCCCATCATCGTCACGCTGAAGCAGCAGATGAACCACGCGGCCGAAGGCCTGTTCGGCGGCGGCTTCGCCACCTGGCACGCGATCTCCAGCCTGATCTACCTGCTGCAGAGCCTGCTGGGCCTGGCCTACGTCTGGCAGGACCGCGGCTAGCGCGGCCGGCGGCGGGGCAAAGAAAAAGCGGTGGCCGCGGCCACCGCTTTCTCACATCCGGCGCGCGGCGCTCAGCCCTTGAGCGCCTGCTTGTTCTTCGGCAGCGCGATGCGCTGCTTGTCGCTGGGGCGCCACAGCACCAGCAGCTTGCCGATGTGCTGAACCGGGGCGGCGCCCAGTTCTTCGCAGATCTGCTCGAACATGGCGACGCGGGCTTCGCGGTCGTCGCCTTGCACGCGCACCTTGATCAATTCATGGGCGTCCAGGCTGATGGCGATTTCGCGGACTACGGCTTCGGTCAGGCCGTTGTTGCCTACCATCACCACCGGGTCGATGCCGTGCGCCAGGCCTTGCAGGTACTTGCGCTGAAACGGCTTGAGGTCAATTTTCATGGAAACTAGGGAATTCAAAGCAAAACCCGATTCTACTAGAATTTGGCCCCGCACCCAAAGTCCGGGCCTGAAATAACCGAAAAACAACAGGATAGCGCGATGCAAAGCGGCCAATTCGGCTATCCTGACGATTGAACCGACAGAAAGCATCCGCCACGATGGCAAGAAGCAAGAGCAGCAACTCCTGGTTGCAGGAACACGTCAACGATCAATATGTGCAGATGGCGCAAAAGGATGGCTACCGCGCCCGCGCCGCCTACAAGCTGCTGGAAATCAACGACAAGGACAAGCTGATTCGTCCCGGCACCGTGCTGGCCGACCTCGGCTCCACGCCGGGCAGCTGGTCGCAGGTGGCGGCGCGCATTGTCGGCGAGCAGGGCAAGGTGTTCGCGCTCGACATCCTGGATATGGACCCGGTGCCGGGCGTCAGCTTCATCCAGGGCGACTTCCGCGAAGAGGACGTGCTCAGACAATTCGAAGCTTTGCTGGACGGCCGGGCGCTTGACCTTGTAATTTCCGACATGGCGCCCAATATGTCAGGAATGAGCGCCATCGATCAGGCCAGAAGCTTCCTGCTTTGCGAACTGGCTCTGGATTTTGCGCGCGATCATTTGAAACCCGGCGGCCACTTTCTCGTCAAAGTGTTCCAGGGCAGCGATTTTCAGTCCTACCTCAAGGCCATGCGCGAGCTGTTCGACGAGGTGGTCACCCGCAAACCCAAGGCATCGCGCGATCGTTCCAGTGAAATCTATCTGCTGGGCAAGGGTCGCCGCTGACACAAGTTGCCGCGGGGCGTACAATCGTAGCAATTTACTACAAGCAACCAAAAAGTCAGGGCACAGAGGAGTCCGCTACTCGTGAACAATATCGGCAAAAACATCGCCATCTGGGTAATCATCGGCCTGGTGCTGATGACAGTCTTCAATCAGTTCAACAAGCGCCAGGACACCCAGAACCAGCTCGAGTACTCGCAGTTCGTCAGCGATGTCGAGTCGGGCAAAGTGCAATCCCTGACCATCGAGGGGCATCCGCTGCGCGGCCAATGGCTGAAGGGCAAATTGACCGACGGCACGGCTTTCTCCACCTATGCGCCGTATGATCCGGAGCTGGTGGGCGACCTGATCAAGAACAACGTGCGCTTCTCCGCCAAGCCGGAAGAAGAGCCTTCGATGCTGATGAGCATCTTCATCAGCTGGTTCCCGATGCTGCTGCTGATCGGCGTGTGGGTGTTCTTCATGCGCCAGATGCAGGGCGGCGGCAAGGGCGGCGCGTTCTCGTTCGGCAAGAGCAAGGCGCGCATGCTGGACCAGGACGCCAACACCGTGGTGTTCGCCGATGTGGCCGGCTGCGACGAGGCCAAGGAAGAGGTTAAGGAGATCGTCGACTACCTGCGCGATCCTTCCCGCTACCAGAGCCTGGGCGGCCGCATCCCGCGCGGCATCCTGCTGGCAGGCAGTCCCGGCACCGGCAAGACGCTGCTGGCGAAGGCCATCGCCGGCGAAGCCAAGGTGCCGTTCTTCAGCATCTCCGGCTCCGACTTCGTGGAAATGTTCGTCGGCGTCGGCGCGGCCCGCGTGCGCGACATGTTCGAGCAAGCGAAGAAGAACTCGCCGTGCATCATCTTCATCGACGAAATCGACGCGGTCGGCCGCCAGCGCGGCGCCGGCCTCGGCGGCGGCAACGACGAGCGCGAGCAAACGCTGAACCAGCTCTTGGTGGAGATGGACGGCTTCGACACCAATTCCACGGTGATCGTGATCGCTGCCACCAACCGTCCGGACGTGCTGGACCCGGCGCTGCAGCGGCCGGGCCGTTTCGACCGCCAGGTGGTGGTGCCGCTGCCGGACATCCGCGGCCGCGAGCAGATCCTGAACGTGCACATGCGCAAGGTGCCGATCGCCGCCGACGTCAACGCCGAGGTGATCGCGCGCGGCACGCCGGGCTTCTCCGGCGCCGACCTCGCCAACCTGATCAACGAGGCCGCCCTGTTCGCCGCCCGCCGCAACAAGCGCCTGGTGGACATGGAAGACCTGGAATCCGCCAAGGACAAGATCATGATGGGCGCCGAGCGCCGCAGCATGGTGATGACCGAGGAAGAGAAGAAGAACACCGCCTACCACGAGTCCGGCCATGCGGTGGTCGCCAAGCTGCTGCCGAAGTCCGACCCGGTGCACAAGGTCACCATCATCCCGCGCGGCCGCGCGCTGGGCGTGACCATGCAGCTGCCGGAGCAGGACCGCTTCGCCTACGACCGCGGCTACCTGATGGACCGTCTGGCCATTTTGTTCGGCGGCCGCATCGCCGAAGAGCTGTTCATGAACCAGATGACCACCGGCGCCAGCAACGACTTCGAACGCGCGACGCAGATGGCGCGCGACATGGTCACCCGCTACGGCATGTCGGACAAGCTGGGCCCGATGGTGTATGGCGAAAACGAGGGCGAAGTGTTCCTCGGCCGCTCGATCACCACCCACAAGAACCTGTCGGAAGCGACGCTGCAGCAGGTGGACCAGGAAATCCGCCGCATCATCGACGAGCAGTACGCGCTGGCGCGCCGCCTGCTGGACGAGAACCGCGACAAGGTGGAGGCGATGACCGCCGCGCTGCTGGAGTTCGAGACCATCGACGCCGAGCAGATCAACGACATCATGGACGGCAAGCCGCCGCGTCCGCCGAAGCCGGGCAGCAGTTTCGCCGCCAAGCCTGAGGACAAGCCGGCCGAGCCGACGGCTCCGGTCGAGGCGACGTCCGATCCGGCCCAGGAAGTCTGATAACCGGATCCGTATCCTAACCGGGCAAGCCTTTACGGGCTTGCCCGGTTTTTTGCATCCATAAATGGCCTTTCCCCGCTTGCGTCAGCCGCCAAACGACGCTGGCCGCGCCTTGATTAGAGAGTGACATGAAAACTTTGCTGTGCGGGCGTTTCACGCTCGATCTGTCGCGCCCGCTGCTGATGGGCATCCTCAACGTCACGCCGGACTCGTTTTCCGACGGCGGCCGCTTCAGCCGCGTCGACGCCGCGCTGGCCAGAGCCGAGGCGATGCTGGCCGAAGGCGCGGACATTCTGGACATCGGCGGCGAATCCACCCGCCCCGGCGCGCCTTTCGTCAGCCCGGAAGAAGAGATGGATCGGGTGCTGCCGGTGCTGGAGCAGCTGCGCGGCATCGGCGCGCCGCTGTCGCTGGATACCCGCCGCGCGGCGGTGATGCGCGAGGCGATCGCATTGGACGCGGTGGACCTGATCAACGACGTGTCGGCGCTGGAGGACGAAGGCGCCTTGGCGCTGGCGGCGCGCAGCCAGGCGGCCATCTGCCTGATGCACAAGCAGGGCAATCCGGACAGCATGCAGGACAAGCCGGCATACGAAGACGTGGTGGCCGAGGTGGCAGGCTATCTGCAGCGCCGCGTCCAGCTGTGCCTGGACGCCGGCATCGCCCGCGAACGGCTGCTGGTGGATCCGGGCTTCGGCTTCGGCAAGACGCTGGCGCACAACCTGGCGCTGCTCAAGCGGCTGGACGAGATCGAGCGCATCGCCGGCGTGCCGCAGCTGGTGGGTCTGTCGCGCAAGTCCATGCTGGGCGCGATCACCGGCGAGGAAACGCCGGCCGAGCGCCTGGGCGCTAGCGTGGCGGCGGCGCTGGAATCGGCGCGGCGCGGCGCGGCGGTGATCCGCGCGCACGACGTCAAGGCCACCCGCCAGGCGCTGCAATTATGGCAAGCCTTGCGGGAATCTTGATCTGAAACTGGTTTTTGTCCCCGCGCTGATGGCAAAATGGCGCAGGTTTTGTCCGGGATCCGACATCGACCCGGCATTCAATCGACGATAGAGAACACTGATGAGTCGCAAATACTTTGGCACCGATGGCGTGCGTGGCGAGGTCGGCAAGTTTCCGATCAACCCGGAATTCGTGATGAAGCTCGGTTACGCCGCCGGCCGCGTGCTGGTCAACCACGACCGGGACAGCCGTCCCACCGTGCTGATCGGCAAAGATACCCGCATCTCCGGCTACATGTTGGAGGCCGCGCTGCAGGCGGGCTTCACCGCCGCCGGCGTCAATGTGCTGCTGACCGGCCCGCTGCCGACGCCCGGCATCGCCTATCTGACCCGCGCGTTGCGGCTGGAAGCCGGCGTGGTGATTTCGGCCTCGCATAATCCGTTCCAGGATAACGGCATCAAGTTCTTCGCCGAAGGCGGCAACAAGCTGGATGACGCGCTGGAGCTGGAGATCGAAGCGATGCTGGAGCAGCCGATGGCGACCAATCCGTCGCAGGAGCTGGGCCGCGCCCGCCGCATCGACGGCGCCGCCGAGCGCTACATCGAGTTCTGCAAGAGCACCTTCCCCAATGAGCTCAGCCTGAAGGGCCTGAAGCTGGTGGTGGACTGCGCCAACGGCGCCACCTACCACATCGCGCCCAAGGTGTTCCACGAGCTGGGCGCCGAATTGGTGGAAATCGGCTGCGAACCCAATGGCTACAACATCAACGACAAGGTGGGCGCCACCTATCCCAAAACCCTGCAGCTGGCGGTGCTGGAACACCATGCCGACTTCGGCATCGCGCTGGACGGCGACGGCGACCGCCTGATCATGGTGGACGCCGCCGGCCGCGTCTACGACGGCGACCAGCTGATCTACGTGATCGCCAAGGCGCGCGCGGCGAAGGGCGAACTGAAAGGCGGCGTGGTCGGCACCGTGATGACCAATCTGGCGATGGAGCTGGCGCTGCAAAAGCAGGGCGTGCCCTTCGGCCGCGCCAAGGTCGGCGACCGCTACGTGCTGGAAATGCTGCATGGCGATGGCTGGCAGGTGGGCGGCGAGGCGTCCGGCCACATCCTGTGCCTGGACAAGCACAGCACCGGCGACGGCATCATCTCCAGCCTGCAGGTGCTGGCCAGCGTCAAGCAGCTGGGCCTTGGCCTGGCGGAAATCTGCAGCGACTGGCAGCCGTTTCCGCAGACGCTGATCAATGTGCGCCACAACGGCTGCGACTGGAAGCAGGCGGCGGCGGCGCCGCTGGCCGAGGCCGAGGCGGCGCTGCAGGGCCGCGGCCGCGTGGTGCTGCGTCCGTCCGGCACCGAACCGGTGGTGCGGGTGATGGTGGAGGCCGACGACAAGTCGCTGGCTGACAACTGGGCGCGCGCCATCGCGCAGGCGATCGAGCGGGTGGCCTGACGGTCCGAGCCGCCGTTTTCTCGTGTAATGCCAACCTGTCCGGGTTGGCATTTTTTTTGTAAATCCCTTCATTTTTAGCAGGGTTAAATCCTAATGTCATATCGTGGCGGCTAGAATTGCCGCTCCTTCACTCGGGATGACCTATAAAAATGAAGCGATTGTTCACCAGCCAACCCGCGCGCGGCGGGTTGGCTTTGTTGCTGGCCGCGGCCAGCCTGCCGGCCGGCGCGGCCTGTTCGACGGCCGCGACGCAACGCATCCACCAGATCCAGGGCGCGGGCGCCGCCAGTCCGCTGCAGGGTCAGACCGTTGTCGCGCAGGGCGTGGTCAGCGGCCTGCTCTACGGCAAGGACGGCCCGGTGGGCTTCTTCATGCAGGAAGCGCCGCAAAACCAGGATCAGGACCCGGCCACCTCGGAAGGCATCTATGTCTACACCGGCAAGCTGGCGGTGCCTGCGCTGAGGCGCGGCGATGTGGTCGGCGTGCGCGGCAAGGTGGTGGAGTTCGCCCGCAAGGGCGACGCCGGCAGCGAAACGCAGCTGCAGCCGGCGGCGGCCGCCGACGTGCAAGCCTGCGGCGCGCAAGGCGCGCTCGCGTTGACGCCGCTGCGCCTGCCGCTGAGCGGGGATCCGGCTCAGCTGGAGGCGCTGGCCGGCATGGCGGTGGCTTTAGAGCAGCCGCTGTACGTGGCTGACAGCTACAACTACGGCCGTTACGGCGAACTGACGCTGTCCAGCCAGTCGCGGCAATGGCTGCCGACCCAGCTGCATCCGCCGGGCAGCGCCGCGGCCCAGGCGCTGCGCGCGGCCAATCTGCGCGACCGGCTGCTGCTGGACGATGGCAAAACCTGGCAGAACGCCGACGCCTGGCTGCCCGGCCCGGGCGGTCTGTCCGCGGCCCACACGCTGCGGGTGGGCGACCGTCTGGACGGCTTGACCGGCGTGGTGTCCTTCAGCAACGGCGGCTACCGCATCCAGCCCTTGGACTTGCCGCGCGTAGTGGCCGCCAATCCGCGCCCGGCGTCGCCGGCCCGGCTGGCGGGCCAATTGCGGCTCGCCAGCTTCAATGTGCTCAACTTCTTCAACGGCGACGGACTGGGCGGCGGCTTTCCCACCGCGCGCGGCGCGAAGACCCGCGCCGATTTCCTGCGGCAGAAAGCCAAGATCGTCAGCGCCATCCGCGCGCTGGACGCCGACGCGGTGGGGTTGATGGAGATAGAGAATGACGGTTTCGGTCTGCAGTCGGCGATCCAGGAACTGGCGGCGGCGCTGAACGATGGCCAGCCTGCGGACAAGCAGTACCGCTTCGCCGCTCCCGGCGCGGAGAGGATAGGCAGCGACGCCATCTCGCCCGGCATGCTGTACCGGCCGGCGCGGCTGAGCCCGCAAGGCGCGGCCGAGGTGGTGGCGGTGGGCGACCCGGCGCGCAATCGGCCGATGCTGGCGCAGACTTTCGCTCTGGGCGACGGCAGAAAGCTGACGCTGGCGGTGAATCATCTGAAATCCAAGGGCAGCAGCTGCGCCGACAGCCAGGTGGACGGCGTGGCCGATATCGATCTGGGCGACGGCCAGGGCAATTGCAACCTCACCCGCTCGCAGGCGGCGCGCGATCTGCTCAAATGGGCGCAGGCGCGCGCGCAGGGGCCGCAGTCCGGCTTGCTGGTGATGGGAGACATGAACGCCTACGCCAAGGAAGACCCGATCCGGATTCTGGAGCAGGGCGGGCTAGCCAACCAGCTGGCGCGTTTCCAGCCCGACGCCTATTCCTATGTCTACGGCGGCGAGTCCGGCAATCTCGATCACGTGCTGGCCGACGCGACGCTGGGGCAATGGGTGAGCCGGGCGGGGGAGTGGCATGTCAACGCCGACGAACCCGGCGTCCTGGAATACGGCAGCGAGTTCAAATCGGCCGCGCAACAACAAAACTATTACGCCGCCGATGCCTACCGCTCGTCCGACCACGATCCCTTGTATGTCGACCTGCAGGCTGCCGCGGGCGCGCCGCAGCGGCAGGATCCATCGTTGCCGCCATCGTCGGCCAGTCCGGGGGGGGCCGCCGGCAGCGTAGCGGCCGCCGATCCGCTGCTGCTGGCCTTGCTGGGACTGGGCGGCCTGCTGGCTGTCCGACGGCGGCGGTGAGATTGCCGTCCAGCCTGCTGCCGGCCTTGTTGCCGCTATGCCTGCCGCTGGGCGCGGCGGCGCGGCGCTGGCGTTTCGATCCGGCGTTGAGCGAAGAGTGGTGGCGCGCCTGGAGCGGCAGCTGGGTGCATGCCGATTGGCGGCATGCCGCGCTCAACTGCGCTGGCCTGCTGCTGCTGGCCGGGATAGGCGGCGCGGGCCAGGCGCGAATGCTGTGCTGGCTGGCCTTGCTGCTGCCGTGGCCGATAGCCTGGGCGCAACTGCTGCTGCCCGGCGCGGGGCCGTTTCTGGGCGCGTCCGGCGTGCTGTACGGCTGGTGGGCGGCATTGGCGTGGCAAGGGCGGGCCGTTTGGACGGGGCGCTTGCTGGCGGCGCTGCTGCTGTTGCGGCTGGCCTGGCAATGGGCCTGGCCGCAGCCGGGGGCCGGCGGCTTGCCGATATTGTGGTCGGCCCACGCCTGCGGGGCGCTGGCGGGGCCGCTGCTGGCGGAATGCCTTAAGCGCGCAGGCTGCGCGGCACCCGTGCCGCCACCGCGCACATCAGCTCATAGCTGATGGTGCCGGCGGCGGCGGCCACGCGCTCGATCGGCGCTTGCGGCCCCCACAGCTCGACGCGGCTGCCGACGCCGGCCTGCGGCAGATGGCTGAGATCCACCGCCAGCATGTCCATCGACACCCGGCCCACCGTGCCGCTGGCCGCGCCGTCCACCGCCACCGGGGTGCCGTTGGCGGCGATGCGCGGATAGCCGTCGGCATAGCCGCAGGCGACGATGCCGATGCGCATGTCGCGGTCTGCGACGAAACGGCGGCCATAGCCGACCGCGTCGCCGTTGCGCAGCTGCTGCACGGCGATGATGTCGGCCGACAGCGTCATCGCCGGCCGCAGGCCCAGCGCCGCGCCGGTGGAGTCCTCAAACGGCGAAGCGCCGTACAGGACGATGCCGGGGCGGCCGATGTCGCCGTGGGTATGCGGATGGCGCAGCAGGGCGGCGGAGTTGGCGGCGCTGACCGGCAGGGCGCTGTCGCGGGCCAGCGTTGCGAAGTCGCGCCACTGCTCGTCGACGCCATAGGCTTCGTCCGCGGTGGCGAAGTGGGTCATGATGGCGGCGGGGCGGATGGCGGGTTCGGCGCGCAAGCGGGCCAGCGCGTCGCCGGCTTGCTCGGGGCGGAAGCCCAGCCGGTTCATGCCGCTGTTGATCTTCAGCCAGACTTCCGCCGGCCGCGCGGCGGAACCTTTGGCCAGCCAAGCCATCTGTTCTAGTGAGTGCACGGCGCCGCAGAGCCGATATTCGCCCATGGCGGCGGCTTCGGCGGCGTCGAACGGGCCTTCCAGCAGCGCGATGGGGCGATCGATGCCGGCTTCGCGCAGCGCGACGGCGTCTTCGATATTGAGCAGGGCAAAACCGTCGGCCAAGTCGGCCAACGCCTTTGCAGTGTCCAATATCCCGTGGCCGTAGGCATTGGCCTTGACCACGGCGAACAGGCGCTTGGCTTGAGCGCGCTGGCGGGTAAACAGGAAATTGTGGCGGATGGCGGAGAGGTCGATCTCCAGCCGGATAGGGCGTGTCATGTCAAGAAATCGTGAACTAGAGGTGTGCTATTATACACCCCCGTTCTTGGACTTTTGCCGAACTGCCGGCCGCCTGGTCGTGATGACTTGATTGCCGGCAGACGGAACAATAATGGATACACTGCAGATACTTCTCGACTTTTTCACCGGTTATGGCTACCTGGCTGTATTTGCGGTGTTGCTGGTTTGCGGTTTCGGCGTGCCGATTCCAGAGGACATTACCTTGGTGGCCGGCGGCGTGATTTCCGGCCTGGGGTATGCCAATGTGCATTACATGTTCCTGGTGGGCATGGCCGGCGTGCTGGTGGGCGACGGCATCATGTTCATGGCCGGCCGCACCTTCGGCAACAAGGTGCTGAAATTCCGCCCGATCGCCCGCATCCTTACCCAGGAGCGTTTCGAGGCGGTGCAGGAGAAGTTCGCCAAGTACGGCAACTGGGTGCTGTTCGTCGCCCGCTTCCTGCCGGGCTTGCGCTCCCCCATCTTCATCACTGCCGGCATGACCCGGCGCGTGCCTTACTGGCGTTTCCTGCTGATGGACGGCTTCGCCGCGCTGATTTCGGTGCCGGTGTGGGTATACCTCGGTTATTACGGCGCGGCCAACCGCGAATGGCTGATGACGATGGTCCATCGCGGCCAGGCCGGCATTCTCGGCGCGGTGGCGCTGCTGCTGCTGGTGGTGGGCGGGGTCTGGCTGAAGCGCCGCCGGGTGTCCTGCGCGAAGAAGTAATTTCTTCTGATCATAAAGATGACTCGGCAGATTGTGGCAAGCGATCTGTGATGGGAGTTAAGGCTTTGTCAATCTGGATACGTTCCTTGGCTTAGTTAGGTCATCGTCCGTGTTAGATTGCCATGTCCATTGGCCGGGTGGTCGATCCTTGAATATAGGACGCTTGACCTGAATCGAGTATGGGTAGTCAATCAGCATCGATTCGAGGTCGTTATAGAATTGATGAAGGAAAGCAAGCTCCCCATCTGGCATTTTGGTAGTGCTTCCAAGATTTGGCATACGAGTGGCGGCAGCGTGCAGTTCTTGTTGCGTATACATCTACTTCTCCTTTGTGCTACTGACTGTTAAGTATAGCTAAGCTATCGTGTTTTTTAGGACGATAGTTTTTTACTGCTGCTTTTGCAGTTTGGAGAGATGTATGTTTTCCCATAAAGCCAAATGCAATAAAAATGGCCTTCGCACGCGAAGGCCATTTTTACATTGAGCAGTTGGATCAGCCCACCTGCAGCAGTTCCACTTCGAACACCAGGGTGGCGTTGGGCGGAATCACGCCGCCGGCGCCGCGGGCGCCGTAGCCCAGTTCGGCCGGGATGGTCAGCTTGCGCTTGCCGCCGACTTTCATCCCTTGCACGCCCTGGTCCCAGCCCTTGATCACGTAGCCGGCGGCCAGCGGGAAGCTGAACGGCTGCATGCGGTCCTTGCTGGAGTCGAATTTGGTGCCGTCGGTCAGCCAGCCGGTGTAGTGGACGGTGACTTCCTGGCCGGCTACCGCTTCGGCGCCTTCGCCGACAACCAGTTCTTCGATGATCAGTTCGCTCATGGCGTTTCCTTGCGCGTGATTGGGTTTGATCGCCGGATTGTAGCAGTCCGGCGGCGTCTTTGTGTTTTCCCCGGGGTGGCATATAACGAAATTCAGAGCGCCATGTCTCTGTCTTTCCACGCGATGCAAGGGGTATGCCATGGATGTCACTCAACATGAAGTCCCTCCTGTGCGCCCAGTCGCGCGCCGGGTAGCGTTTTCGCAGCCGTTTGTGTGGTTGAAGAAAGGATTCCGCGACTTCCAGAAAGCGCCGGCCGACTGCCTGTTCTACGGCGCGGTGTTCGTGCTGATGGGCTACTTGCTGGGCGTTTACGCCGAGCAGGCGCCGGAGCTGGTGATCACCTTCGCCACCATCTTCCTGCTGGCCGGCCCCTTCCTCGCCATCGGCATCTACGACATCGCCAAGCAGATGGAGGCCTTTGATGGCCACGGCCGGGTGAAGCTGCTGCACAGCATGGCGGCCTGGCGCGTCAACATGCCGGGTTTCAGCTTGTACGCGGTGCTGTTGGCGGTGCTGGTGTTCGGCTGGTTCCGCGTGTCGCTGCTGATGTTCGCGCTGTTTTACGACACCGCGGCGCTGCCCAACCTCAACGAGATCGTCGCCGACGCGTTCAATCCGGACAATCTGGAATTCCTGATCGCTTATTTCGCCGTCGGCTTCCTGTTCGCCCAGGTCGTGTTCTCGGTCAGCGTGGTGTCGATCCCGCTGCTGTTGGACAAGGAAGTGGACACCATCACCGCGATGATAGCCAGCGTGCAGGCGGTGTTCCGCAATGTGCTGACGATGGGGCTATGGGCCGTTATCATTGTGGCGATGACGGTGGTGGGCTTCGCCACCTATTACCTGGGCCTGATCATCATCATGCCGGTGCTGGCGCTGGCCAGCTGGCATGCTTATCGGGATTTGATCACTTTCGAGCGATGACCGCCGCGCAATGACTTCTCGCAACATTGTATTTCTGGACCGGGACAGCCTGCCTGTCCCGGTTCCCGTTTTCAGCTTCCCCGCCCATTACCGCGAATATCCGGCCACCGCCGCCGAGCAGCTGCTGGAGCACGCCGCCGGCGCCGAAGTGCTGATCAGCAACAAAGTGCCGCTCGACCGCGAGGCGCTGGCGCGGCTGCCGGGGCTGAAGCTGGTCGCCATCGCCGCCACCGGTTACAACCACGTGGATGTCGAGGCCTGCCGCGAGCGCGGCATCGCGGTGTGCAATATCCGCCACTACGGCGACCACACCGTGGCCGAGCATGCGCTGACGCTGATGCTGGCGCTGATGAAAAACCTGCCGGCCTACCAGCGCGACGTGGCGGCCGGGGTATGGAGCCAGGCCAAGCAGTTTTGCCATTTCGGCGCGCCGATACGCGAGATGCGCGGCGCGGTGCTGGCCATCATCGGCTCGGGCGGCATAGGCGGCGAACTGGCCGCGATGGCGCGCGCTTTCGGCATGGAGGTGCTGTTCGCCGAGCGCAAGGGCGCGGGCCTGGCCAGGGAAGGACGGGTGCCGTTCGACGCGGCGCTGGCGCGCGCGGACGTGGTGTCGCTGCACTGTCCGCTGACCGACGAAACCCGCGGCATGATCGCGCAGGCGGAACTGATGGCGATGAAGCCGGGCGCCATCCTGATCAACACCGCGCGCGGCGGCCTGGTGGACGAGGCGGATCTGGTGGCGGCGCTGAAGTACGGCCAGCTGGGCGGCGCCGGTTTCGACGTGCTGAGCAGCGAGCCGCCGGCGCCGGACAATCCGCTGTTGAAAGCGCGGCTGCCCAATCTGATCGTCACCCCGCATGTGGGCTGGGCCAGCGCCGAAGCGATGCGCAGGCTGGCGGCGCAGCTGGCGGAGAATATCGAAGCCTTTGTCCGCGGCGAGGCGCGCAATCGGATTGTGTAAGAGAATATTTAAGCAGGAAAAATCAGAATTGATAAAAGCTGGCTATTTCTGATGGGATAGCCGGCTTTTATTCGAGATGACAGTGTCTATTTTATTGATTTTATTTAAAAAGATTTTGATATCGCTTGATTTTCTGACTATGTTGGGAAGGCTTGAACAGCCGTGGCTGTTTGAGTTGCCCCGCTTGTTGCACCGTGGCCGGTCCTCCTCCACGGTGTTTTTTTGTCGGCCGCGCCAGGCTTAGTCAGGGACATCGTTGGGGTTGACCCGCGGCTGTTCTTCTTCGCCCATGTCCAGTTTGCCGCGCACGCAGGAAATGTAGCGGTTGACGTCGGGGCCGCCGCCGTAGCGTTGGGCGTGCCAGATCATCTCGCCCAGGCATTCCATGATTTCGTGCTGGGCGCGGTGCTCGTCGCCGTGGCGCAACGCCAGCTGCGCGTACAGCGCGCGGATGCCGAAGGGCTGGTCTATCGAGCGCTGCTCGGCGATGGCGACGTGCAGGCCCAGGTGCAGGAAGGGATTGGTCTCGCCCATGTCCGGCGTCCACTCCTGTTCCAGGAAGGCCTCCGGGTTTTCCAGGATGGGATGATACTCAGGGTGGTCTATAAGAATGGATAGGACGATTTGTTCCAGATCGGACAAAGCCTGGCCGGATTTGGACTTGCTCCAGGTATCGAAGAAAAAGCGGCGGGCGTCCTGGCGGCTGGGATTGAACAGCATGGATATGAACCTCGGGGGTGACTGACTGGGGCGCGGCGGGGCTTCCGCCTGCCCGGGCCTGGGGTGTCGGGCCGCAGGCGGTTGCCGTTCCGGGCTGCGGCATTATACGGGATGGAGGTTGCGATGGCCACGTTCTACGATTTCACCACGCGGGCCGCGGACGGCACCGTCTGCGACTTGTCGGCGTATCGCGGCCAAGTGCTGCTGGTGGTCAATACCGCCAGCGAATGCGGCTACACCCGCCAGTACGCCGGCTTGCAGGAGCTGCAGGATTTCTTCGCCGGCCAGGGATTCTCGGTGCTCGGCTTTCCCTGCAACCAATTCGGCGGCCAGGAGCCGGGCGGCGCCGACGAGATCCTGGCTTTTTGCCAGAGCCGCTTCGGCGTCAGTTTTCCGCTGATGGCGAAGCTGGAAGTCAACGGCGCCGGCGCCGATCCGCTGTGGCGCTGGCTAACCCAGGCGGACTCCGACCACCCGCATCCGGTGAAGTGGAACTTCACCAAATTCCTGATCGACGCGCGCGGCCGGGTGGTGAAGCGTTACGAACCGGCGGTGGAGCCGCATGAGCTGGTAGACGACATCAAGGCTTTGCTGGCGAGGTGATCGATATGAAAACGGCCCGCCAAGGCGGGCCGCGAGCGATGGGCGAGGCTTATTTGCGGCGGAAGATCACATCCCACACGCCGTGGCCAAGCTTGATGCCGCGGGCTTCGAACTTGGTCAGCGGACGGTAGTCCGGCCGCGGCGCGTAGCCGTCGGCGCTGTTTTCCAGGCCATCGACGCTGTTCATCACTTCCAGAATCTGGATCGCGTAGTCTTCCCAGTCGGTGGCGGCATGGATATAGCCGCCCGGCTTCAGCTTGCGCAGCAGCTTTTCCACCAGCGGCGCCTGGATCAGCCGGCGCTTGTTGTGGCGCTTTTTGTGCCAAGGGTCGGGAAAGAAGATGTGCACGCCGTCCAGGCAGCCGTCGGCCAGCATATTGTCCAGCACTTCCACCGCGTCGTGGCGCATCAGCCGCAGGTTGGTCAATTCCTTCTCTGCGATCAATTTGCACAGATTGCCTACGCCGGGGCCATGCACTTCAATGCCCAGATAGTCGTTGCCCGGGTTGGCGGCGGCGATTTCGGCGGTGGCGCCGCCCATGCCGAAGCCGATCTCCAGGATTTTGGGCGCGGCGCGGCCGAAGGCCTGTTCCAGATCGATCGTCTCCGGATGGTAGGCTATGCCCCACTTGGGCATGCCTTCGTCCATAGCCCGTTGCTGGCCTGCGGACAGGTGGCCCTGGCGCAGCACAAAGCTGCGGATCGCGCGATTGAAAGCCGGATTTTCCATTTTGCTGGCCTGCTGAAAACTCAAAAAAACCGCGATGTTACCGAATCTTGGCCTGGCTTGCGAGTATTGCCGCCTTGCGCGGCTCATCCTGGGCCAGCGCCGCCAGATAGTCGAGCACGCTGGGCCAGCGCAGCCGCACGCCCAATTCCCGTTTGATGCGCAGATTGTCCAGCCGGCGCGATTCGGCGAGGAACGACCATTGCTGCGGCGTCACCCGCGCCTGGACTTCGGCGCGCGGCAGCTCGGGCAGGCTGGGCAGCTGGAGCGTAGCGCCCAACTGGCGGTACCAGCGGCTGACCGGCAGCGGCAGGTCGTCGCAGGCGTTGTAGACGCGGATGCCCTGGCGGCGGCGCAGTGCGGCGGCGCACAGGCTGGCCAGGTCGTCGGCGTGGATGTGGTTGCTGTAGCTGTCCTCCGCGTCGACGATCAGCGGCGAAGCGTTGGCGAAGCGCGCCAGCGGCAGCCTGTCGTCGGCGTAGATGCCGGGCGCGCGCAATATCGTCAGCGCGCCGCCGTGGCGGCCAACAAAGCGGCGCAATTGCCGCTCGGCGTCGACGCGGCGCCGGGCGCGCTCGCTTTGTGGCAGCAGCGCCGCAGTTTCATTTATCAGCATGCCGTTGGCGTTGCCGTAAACGCCGCTGGTGCTGATATAGACAAATCGCTGTGGTATGCTGTCGCCTTTTGCCAGCGCGTACAATAACTTGCGCATTCGCGGGTCTTCCGCGCCGGATGGCGGCGGCGGCGCGCACAGCAGCACGGCGTCGGCGATGCCGGCCAGCCGCGCCAGGCTGTCGCCGCGGTCGAGGTCGCCGAGGATGGGCCGGGCACCGAGCGCCCGCCAGGATTCGGCGGCGGCGGGGTGGCGGCATAGCGCCAGCACCCGCCAATGGGCGAGCAAAGAGGGCAGGGCGCGGCGGGCCACATCGCCGGCGCCGATAATCAGCAAAGTACGCATGGTGTGCATTTTAGCCAGAATTCGGGATTGAGATACGATATGACTTGCCAGGTGAAGGTGCTCCCCAGCGGGCATGCATTCGGTGTGGAAGCGCACGAAACCATTCTAGAAGCCGCGCTGCGCCAGGGCGTGGGCCTGCCGTACGGTTGTCGAGACGGCGCCTGCGGCGCCTGCAAAGGCAAGGTGGTGGAAGGCGAAGTGAGCCAGGACGGCTTCCAGGAGAAGGCGCTGTCGGCCGGCGAACGCGCCCAGGGCATGGCCTTGTTCTGTTGCGCGCGGCCGCAGGGCGATGTCAGCATCGAGGTGCGCGAAGTGACCGGCGCCGGCGACATCCAGATCAAGACGCTGCCGTGCCGCGTGGAGAAGATGGACAAGATCCACGACGTGGCGGTGCTGAAGCTGAAGCTGCCGGTGTCGGAGCGCCTGCAGTTCCGCGCCGGCCAATACATCGACATCCTGATGAAGGACGGCAAGAAGCGCAGCTTCTCCATCGCCAACGCGCCGCACGACGACGCCTTCCTTGAGCTGCATATCCGCCACCAGCCCGGCGGCTCGTTCTCCGACTACGTGTTCAGCCAGATGAAGGAGCGCGAGATCATGCGCTTCAAGGGCCCGCTGGGATCGTTCTTCCTGCGCGAGGAGTCGGACAAACCCATCGTCTTCATCGCCAGCGGCACCGGCTTCGCGCCGGTGAAGGGCATCATCGAGCATGCGATCCATCACGGCATCCAGCGTCCGATGCTGTTCTACTGGGGCGCGCGCAGCAAGGCCGACCTCTACATGGCCGATCTGGCCGAGAGCTGGCAGGCGGCGCACCCGCACATCCGCTACATCCCGGTATTGTCCGAGGCGCTGCCGGAAGACAACTGGAGCGGCCGCACCGGCTTCGTGCACCAGGCGGTGCTGGAAGACTTCGCCGACCTGTCCGGCCACCAGGTTTACGCCTGCGGCGCGCCGGTGATGGTGGAGGCGGCGCATGGCAGCTTCACCCGCGAGCGCGGTTTGCCGGAAGACGAGTTCTTCTCCGACGCCTTCTTCCTGTCCAAGGACATGAATGGCGGCAAGTAGACAGATAAAACACTGATTTACATACAGAAAGCCCTCGGCCGCCGCCGAGGGCTTTTTTATTTGCTCTGCATCAAATGGCTGGGTTCTGGCATTTGATGTGGGTCAATTTCCGACATGGCTGAGTGGGTAATATGTCGTCAGCAAGGAGCTGAGGCCGCGGGCCGGGAGGAGTAATCATGGAATTGCTGACCCTGTTGATGTCTGACGACGTGGGCCGTTTGAGCCTGCTGACTATCGTAGTGACGATGCTGGTGGTGCTGGGCGCGCTGTGGATGATCTTCAAGAACATCAACAAGCCCGGCAAGTAAGGTTTTATCCCTGCAGTTTGGCATTTCCTCTTGATGTGTGTGTTGGCGGATACGGTGGTGGGCCGTATCCGTTTTTTTATCCGCCGCCAGGCTGCGCCCGCAGGCTGAACTTTCCGCGCCGCCCGGGAGTCTGTCTAAGCATGGCGGACGCATGATTTGGCCGCCGCGCCGATCGCATTTGTCCTGACAGGCCGCGCCTGTTCCGCTGTTCCTCACTTCAATACAGCCTGAAATTCTGTAGTTTTTGTCCAAGGTCATGGCGTTGGCGATGCCGGCTTCCGTTTCACCCCCCTCCGGCTATGCTGAATCTGGCCGCGGCGCCAGCGCCGGCATCCCCTTTCGGCAAGTTGCCGTGACGCCTTGTCGTAAGGCCTGGTCGCATCTGCATGAGGTCGAGGGCGGCGCGGGAAAGCCCGCTTGATGTAGGTCAACTGAATACACGACATGCCTGGAAAGCCTGATTTTAACGGGTATACCATTATTTCAGATGATAAGAATTTAATAATAAAACAGTACGGAATGCTCGGTTTCACATCTCAGATCGGAGAACGAAAATGTCCACAGAAACTGCAAGCCAAGCCGGTGTGGCGGAAGGCGCCGCACCCAGGCTGAAGCTGGGCGCGCTGACGGCGCTGGTCGTTGGCTCGATGATAGGCGGGGGCATCTTCTCCCTGCCGCAGAACATGGCGGCCGGCGCCGGCGCCGGCGCCATCTTGATAGGCTGGGCCATCACCTTCGTCGGCATGCTGGCGCTGGCCTTCGTGTTCCAGATGCTGGCCTCGCGCAAGCCTGAGGTGTCGGGCGGCGTATATGGTTACGCCAAGGCCGGCTTCGGCGACTACATGGGTTTCAACTCGGCCTGGGGCTACTGGATTTCCGCCTGGATAGGCAATGTGTCCTACTTCGTGGTGATGTTCTCGGCGCTGGCCTTCTGGATTCCGGCTTTCGGCGATGGCAATACGCCCACCGCCATCGCCTGCGCTTCGGTGCTGCTGTGGTGCCTGCACTTCCTGGTGCTGCGCGGCGTGCATGGCGCAGCCTTCATCAACACCATCACCACCATCGCCAAGCTGGTGCCCTTGGCCCTGTTCATTCTGTTGATCGTGTTCGCCTTCAAGGTCGATACCTTCAGCCTGGACTTCTGGGGCAACGCCAAGCTCGGCTCCATCGTCGACCAGGTGAAGAGCACCATGCTGGTGACGGTGTGGGTGTTCATCGGCATCGAGGGCGCTTCGATGTTCTCCGGCCGCGCCGAAAGCATGAAGGATGTGGGCAAGGCCACCGTGATCGGCTTCCTGCTGACCATCGCGCTGTTGGTCGCCGTGTCGGTGCTGTCGCTGGGCGTGATGACCCAGCCTGAGCTGGCCGCGCTGAAGAACCCGTCCACCGCCTACGTGCTGCAGAAGGCCTTCGGCACCTTCGGCGCCAACCTGATGAACGCGGGCCTGGTGATCTCCGTCGGCGGCGCGCTGCTGGCCTGGACGCTGCTGGCCGCCGAAGCGCCCTACCTCGCCGGCAAGGACGGCGTGATGCCCAAGGTGTTCGGCACCGTCAACGGCAACGACACGCCGGCCGCCTCGCTGTGGCTGACCAACGGCCTAATCCAGCTGTTCCTGATCATCACGCTGTTCAGTTCGGCCGGCTACCTGGCACTGCTGTCGCTGGCCACCTCGATGATTCTGATTCCCTACCTGCTGTGCGCCGGCTACTCCTGGCTGGTGGCGCAACGCGGCGAAGGCTATGCCCAAGGCGAGGGCCGCGGCAAGGAGCTGGGCACCGCCATCCTGGCCACCGTCTACGGCGGCTGGCTGATCTACGCCGCCGGTCCGAAATACCTGTTCCTGTCGATGGTGCTGTACGCCCCTGGCCTGCTGTTCTACCTGTGGGCCAAGAAGGAGCAGGGCCAGAAGCCGTTCAACCTGATCGAAGCCGCGCTGGCCGCCATCGTGGTGGTGCTGGCGGTGATCGCGGCCTACATGCTGGCCGTCGGCAAGATCGGCCTGTAAGCGAAAGATTTCGAAACCAGTCGTGGGGGCGGATCGCCCGCCCCTGAAGTCAAACAAGACTCAAGGAGTATCGTTATGACCAAGTTTGGTGTTCATTCCGAGTGCGGCAAGCTGCGAACCGTGATGGTGTGCCGTCCCGGCCTCGCCCACAAGCGCCTGACCCCGGACAACTGCCACGACCTGCTGTTCGATGATGTGATCTGGGTGGAGCGCGCTCAGCGCGACCACGCCTACATGGTGGAGCAGATGCGCGCCCGCGGCATCGAAGTGATCGAAGTGCACGACGCGCTGGCCAAGGTGCTGGACGACAAGGCCGCCCGCAACTGGGTGCTGGACCGCAAGGTCAAGGCTGACAACGTCGGCATCGGCATGCTGCAGGATCTGCGCAGCTGGCTGAACGAGATGCCGTCGTCGCAGCTGGCCGACCACCTGGTGGGCGGCATCGCCAAGTTCGAGCTGCCGTTCGACCCGAAAGGCCTGTTCGGCGGCTATCTCGACCAGTCCGAATTCGTGATTCCGCCTATCCCCAACAGCCTGTTCCAGCGCGACCCGTCTTGCTGGATCTATGAAGGCGTGACGCTGAACCCGATGTACTGGCCGGCGCGCCGCCAGGAAACGCTGATCCTGCAATCGATCTACCAGTTCCATCCGTACTTCGCCGGCAAGGTGAACATCTGGTGGGGCGGTTGCGATTCCGATCACGGCCCAGCCACGCTGGAAGGCGGCGACGTGATGCCGATCGGCAACGGCACCGTGCTGATCGGCATGGGCGAGCGCACCAGCCCGCAGGCGGTGGTGCAAGTGGCCAAGCGCGTGCTGCACCGCGAGGGCGGTGCCAAGCGCGTGATCGCCTGCCAGATGCCGAAATCGCGCGCGGCGATGCACCTGGACACCGTGTTCAGTTTCCTCGACATCGACCTGCTGTCGGTGTTCCCGGACGTGGTTGATGAAATCACCTGCACCAGCATGTACGCCGGCGACCGCGAGGGCGAGATCCGCTTCGAGCGCCATGAAGGCGTGAAACTGGTGGAAGTGGTGCGCCAGGCGCTGGGGCTGAAGGAGATCCGCGTGATCCAGACCGGCGGCGACGCCTACCAGCGCGAACGCGAGCAATGGGACGACGGCAACAACGTGGTGGCGCTGGACCGCCGCGTGGTGGTGGCCTACGACCGCAACACCTACACCAACCGCCTGATGCGCGAGCACGGCGTGGAGGTGATCGAGATTCCGGCTTCCGAACTGGGCCGCGGCCGCGGCGGCGGCCACTGCATGACCTGCCCGATCATCCGCGACGAAGTGAAGCTGTAAGGCTGTTGTCCCGGCCGGCGCGTCCGGCCGGAAAAAGAAATCCGCATCTAGTTTGTTTGCAATACGACAGGTTGACCGCCGGCTCCTCCGGGAGCGACGGCCGGCTTGCCCAGACTCTAATCAGGAGCAACATCATGGCTTTCAATCTGCGCAACCGTAACTTCCTTCGCATGCTGGACTTCACCCCGCGCGAGATCCGCTACATGCTGGATCTGGCCCGCGATCTGAAGCGCGCCAAGTATTCCGGCACCGAACAGCAGCACCTGAAGGGCAAGAACGTCGCCCTGATCTTCGAAAAGACCTCCACCCGCACCCGCTGCGCCTTCGAGGTGGCCTGCTTTGACCAGGGCGCCAACGTCACCTACCTCGGGCCGTCCGGCTCGCAGATCGGCATCAAGGAGTCGATGAAGGACACCGCCCGCGTATTGGGCCGGATGTACGACGCCATCGAATACCGCGGTTTCGACCAGGACATGGTGGAAAACGAGCTGGCCAAGTTCGCCGGCGTGCCGGTGTACAACGGCCTGACCGACGAATGGCATCCGACCCAGATGCTGGCCGACGTGCTGACCATGTGGGAAAACAGCGACAAGCCGATCTCGCAGATCCGCTACACCTATCTTGGCGACGCCCGCAACAATATGGGCAACTCGCTGCTGGTGATCGGCGCCAAGCTGGGCATGGACGTGCGCATCGGCGCGCCCAAGCACCTGTGGCCGACCGACGAGCTGGTGGCGGAATGCCGCGAAATCGCTGCCAAGACCGGCGCCCGCATCACGCTGACCGAAGATGCCAAGGCCGCGGTCAAGGGCACCGATTTCATCCACACCGACGTCTGGGTGTCGATGGGCGAGCCGGCCGAAGTGTGGGCCGAGCGCATCCGCCTGCTGAAGCCGTACCAGGTCAACAGCGCGCTGATGGCCGCCGCGGAAAACCCGCAGGTGAAATTCATGCACTGCCTGCCGGCCTACCACAACAGCGAAACCAAGGTGGGCAAGGAAATCGCCGCGCAGTATCCGGAGCTGGCCAATGGCATCGAGGTGACCGAGGACGTGTTCGAGTCCGAGGCCTGCATCGCTTTCGAGCAGGCGGAAAACCGCATGCATACCATCAAGGCCATCCTGGTGGCCACGCTGGGCGAATGATCCAGCGCTAGCCATCCGCAGCAACTTCGCCGGCCAAGGCTTCCCTGACCGGGAGCCCTGGCCGGTTTCACATTCAGAACGCGGCTCGCCGCCACGCGCGGCGGGCCCGGCAAGACCGAGGAACAGAATATGCGAGTCGTCGTAGCCTTGGGCGGCAATGCCCTGCAGCGTCGTGGCGAAGCCATGACCGCCGATAACCAGCGCGCCAACGTCAAAGTGGCCGCCGAGCAGCTGGCCGCCGTCACCCGGCTGGGCCACAACCTGGTGATGTGCCACGGCAACGGGCCGCAAGTGGGCCTGTTGGGCCTGCAGAACGACGCCTACGCGCGCCACGTGGACGGCAAGGTGACGCCATATCCGCTGGACGTGCTGGGCGCGCAGACCGAGGGCATGATCGGCTACATGGTGGAGCAGGAACTGGGCAATGTGCTGCCGTTCGAAGTGCCGATCGCCACCATCCTGACCCAGACCGAAGTGGACGCCAAAGATCCGGCGTTCAAGAACCCGACCAAGTTCGTCGGCCCGGTGTATTCCAAGGACGAAGCCGAGAAGCTGGCGGCGGAGAAGGGCTGGGCGGTGAAGGCCGATGGAGAGTACTTCCGCCGCGTGGTGCCCAGCCCGAAACCGAAGCGCATTTTCGAGATGCGGCCGATCAAGTGGCTGATCGAGAAGGGCGTGGTGGTGATCGCGGCCGGCGGCGGCGGCATCCCCACCATGTACCAGGGCGACAAGCTGGTCGGCGTGGAGGCGGTGATAGACAAGGATCTGGCTTCGGCGCTGTTGGCGCGCGAAGTGGACGCCGATTATTTCGTGATCGCCACCGACGTGAAAAGCGTGTTCGTCGGCTGGGGCACGCCGGAAGCCAAGGCCATCCGCCATGCGCATCCGGACGAGATGGACAAGCTGGGCTTCGCCGCCGGCTCGATGGGCCCCAAGGTGGAGGCCGCCTGCGAGTTCGCCCGCCTGACCGGCAAGAAGGCGGTGATCGGCGCGCTGGAAGACATCGAAAAGATCGTCAAGGGCGAGGCCGGCACGGTGATTTCCACCGCAAAGGCCGGCATAGACTGGTACTAAGCTGGCTCGAAGCGAAACGGTTTGACGAGAGAAAAGGGCTGCCATCCGGCAGCCCTTTTTCTATGCGGCGCGCCGGCGCTATTCGGATTTGAGCTGGTGGATCAGCGCCTCCAGCTCGGCCGCGTCCATCGGCCCGAGCGCCGGCTCGCCGGCGTCCACGCTGTAAATCTGGATCACGCCCTGGTTGCTGGCGGCCTGGCCCGCGATGGCGAGCTGTTGCTGCGACGAGGCGGCGTTTTCGTACAGGATGCCGGCGGAGTGGGCGAGGGACTGGTAGAGGTCGCCCATCGCCATGGCGGGGGCATCGCCCACCACCTTGACATTGGCCTGGGTGACGGCGTCGGTGATCTGGCTGTTGACTGCGGTGGGTAGTGCCATGGTCTGCCTCCTGGAAATCCGCGCAGCGGTCGCGCGCGCCAGCTTCAGAGTAACCGGCCGCCTCGCCGGATTGAATAGTTGCAACTACGCAGCTCAGGCCTGGATGCCCAATTGCCGCGCATGCTGCCGGCAGGCGTCCTTGCCGGCCTGGTAGCCGGCCTGGTACAGCCTGGCCAGGTTGGAGTACGACCAGTCCAGCTCTTCGCGCGCGCTTTCCTTGCCGATGTGGGCGTCGAAATTGATTCTCAGCACCTCGGTGCGCGGCTGGCCCTGCTCGTCGCGGTTGTGCAGCGCCTCGAACAGCCTGAGGTCGTCGCGGGCGATGGCGGTGAGCGGGGCGATGATGGACTGAACCCAGGCGTCGTACAGATTGCGCGGCGGGTGCAGCAGCCGGTCGCTGCCCAGCACGTCGAACACCACGGTGTAGTCGATGTGTGGATGCAGTTCGAACAGGCGCTTGAAGTTGAGGGTGTCGATGGCGGCGCCTTCGATGTAATAGCCGTCCTCCAGCGGGTACGGCGGATAGATGAAGGGGAAGGACAGCGCGGCCAGGAAGTGCTCGTGGGTGACCTCGCGCTTGTCCCAGCAACGCATGGCGCCGTGGCTGATGTTGTAGGCGTTCAGGTAGAACTCGGGACGGATGTCCTTGAGCTTGGCGAAGTCCACCACCTGCTCGATGAAGGGCACGTGCGCGCACAGGCCCTGGCTGTCGCTGGCCAGGCTGCTGGGGCAGAAGCTGGCCAGCAGCAGCGAGGTCCAATCGGCCAGCAGCCTTTGCGCCGGCCCCTGGTCGGCCTGGCTCTGGATGGCCTGCAGCAGCGGATTGCTCGATTGCAGCCGGCGCCAGGCGTCGGCCAGGCTGCCCGGCTTGTTGAACACCTTGTAGTTGACCGGAAATAGATTGTAGATGGGATCGGACACGCCCAGATCGGCCAGCTTGCTCAGCGCCGAGATGGCATCGCCCTGCCGCGGCGCGGCGTAGAGCAGGCCGACGATGGCGCCGGCGCCGGAGGCGGAGATGATGTCGAAGCTGACGCCGGCTTCGGTGAGCGCCACCAGCGCGCCGGCCATCAGCGTGGCGTTGGGGGCGCCGCCGCCCAACACCAGGGCGATGGAGGGTTTTGCGGATTCAGCCATTACGCGTTTCTCCCGTTTCATGTCGTTGGCGAAGACAAAAGCATGGCTGAAGTATGGTTGCTGATCCGGTTTTTGCAATGCAGCAGGGATGACAATGTTGTGGCGGAAAAACGTCATTGCCATCGGCATGCCATTCTGCAATGAAAGATACCTTGCGATGCAAGGTATCTTGTCATACAGTTCAGTCACAGATGCGGATGCAGCAGTCCACCTTGGTTCCTTGTAATGCAAGGTATCGTGTATTGCCAGTCGGCTAGGAAGGTTAAAGATGAAAACGCAATTGAAGAAGGGCACGCTGGACATGTGCGTGCTGGCGGTGCTGTCGCAGGCGGACAGCTACGCCTACGAACTGGTCAGCAAGCTGTCGCAGGGAATGGAGATCAGCGAAGGCACCATTTACCCGCTGATGCGCAGGCTGCAGAACGAGTCCTGGGTCAGCACCTACCTGGTGGAGTCGTCGTCGGGCCCGTCGCGCAAGTATTACAAGCTGACGGATATCGGGCGGCGGGAGTTGGCGGTGATGCGCCAGGAATGGCAGGAGTTTGTGACGGAAGTGGAAAACGTGCTGCGGGACGAACCGGCGGCCTCGACTGAAGGGACATCGCAATGACTCGCAAGGACTTTTTACAGCAGCTGGAGAGGGCGCTGTCCGGGCAGAGGCCGGAAATGGTGCGCGAAATCCTCTCCGATTACGAAGAGTATTTCAACGACGCGCTGGCCGACGGCCGCGACGAGGCCGACGTGGTGGCGGCGCTGGGCAGCCCGCAGAAGCTGGCGCGCGAACTGAAGGCGCAGAACCACTACCGGCAATGGGAGCAGCACCGCTCCTTCGGCAATCTGTCGCGGGTGGTGGCGTCGATCGCCGGGCTGGGCGTGCTGAATTTCTTCCTCGCCATCCCCTTCATGGTCTACCTGATGTTCCTGACCATCGGCTACGTGGTGTCGGTCAGCTTCCTGGTGGCCGGCCTGGCGGTGGTGCTGGGCTGGGGCAGCCATAGCTTGTTCGGCTGGCCGGAGTTCAGCGTCGACAGCCTGGATATCGGCCATCGCGGCGCGCCGGGCTTGGTGGACGTCAAGGCGGACGACGGCTCGGCCTCGGGCGAGTTCCGCATCGAGCATGGCCGCCTGGTGCTGGAGCCGGACTCCGGCAGCACGATCCGGCTGACTACCCGCCAGGGCGATCCCATCGTAGTGAGCCGCAACGGCGACAGCCTGAAGGTGGACGCCAGCCAGCCGGCGCGCCTGCTGCTGCAGCAGACGGACGACGACGAAGTCAGCATCAACAGCCATGCGGTGGCGGCGCTGGCCTACAGCGGCAGCGGCGGCGACCAGGCCGCGTTCCGGGTCGACGACAACGGCCGGCTGACCAGTCTGCAGGCGTCGGCCGGCGGCCAGGAGGTGAAGATCGAGGCCAGCGGCCCGCATGGATTGACGGTGCTGAAAGACGGCAACAGCGTGCTGGAGATCAGCGAGAAGAAGATCACGGTGAAGGACGGCATCAGCTTTGTCCATCTGGACGCGCTGCCGGGGATGTCGGTGGGGATGAGCGCGGCCATCGTCGGACTGGGCCTGCTGCTGGCCGGCGCGCTGGGACTGGTGTTCTGCGTGTGGCTGACCCGGCTGACTTGGCGCGTGCTGGTGTCCTATGTGAAGTATCAAATCGAGTTGGTTTCCGGCAAGGACCGCGAAAACGCCGCGGCTTGAACCAGAGCTTCGCCATCCATTGGGAGTGTTGATCATGAAAAACGATGCCTGCCTGCAGCAATTGCAACTGACCCTGGTCGGGTTGCCGGAAGCCGAGCTGCGCAAGATTCTCAACGACTACCGTTGCTACATCCGCGACGCGGTATCCGACCGCGGCAGCGAAAACCGCCTGCTGGCGATCCTGACCGAAACCCGGCAGCTGGCCGCCGCCGCCTTCGCCCGCCGCCGCATCCTGCGCCACAGCCGCGGCCAGCTGGCGATCCACGCGCTGGCCGCCGCCGCCGCGGTGGCGGTCAATGTCGCCAGCTACTGGCTGTACCTGCACTGAACCATGACGAGGAGACGCATGATGGATATCGCCAAGACCGCCGCCTGCCTGCTGCTGATCGGCAGCGGCGCGGCCCGGGCCGAGGAGGCCGGCAACATCGACCGGCTGATTTTCCGCGGCGACGCCGCCCGGCTGGAGCTGACCGCCGACGCCGCCAAACCGTATAAATTGAGCCTGGAGAAGCGCAATTGGTCCGACGCCGACTGCAAGGTGGCGGCCACCCGCCAGGGCGGCGACCTGACCTTCCGGATCGACCTGGGCGCGGTGGCGGCGGAGCGCTGCCGGCTGGTGATACGCGGCAACGTCAAGCCGGGCAAGAAGCTGGATGTCGACTTGAAGGCGGTGGACGGCGACGTGTCCGGCCGCTTCGACCAGGTGCAGATGCGGGGCCAGGCGCTGCATGTCGATTTGAACGGCGAATACGGCGCGGTGAGGTTGTCCGGCGAGGCGGTCAAGAGCGACGTCAAGGGCCAGGTCGGCGAACTGCGGCTGAAGGGCAACGCGGTGAATCTGGACTTCGACGGCGCCAGCCGCGCGGTGGCGCTGGATGGCCAGGCGATCAAGGCGGACATCGCGCTGCAGGGCGCGCAGCCGGCAGCCAGCGTGGATGTCAACGGCCAGATGGTGAAGCTGGAATTCACCGGCAGCAAGGCCGCCAAGCTGGACTACCAGGTCAGCGGGCAGGCCAGCAAGGTCAGCGGCGACTGGGCCAATACTCCCGGCGCGCCGCTGAAGCTGCGGGTCAAGGGCCAGGCGGTGAAGGTGTCGCTGGAACAGAATTGAGCAACGGTATGACTCCGTGTCCCTTGCCCGGCCTTGCGCCGGGCTTTTTTGCGCGCGCAAAAAAGGAGCCCGGAGGCTCCTGGTTCGCGTGCGCGGGCTCAGTGGCCCTTGTAGCTGCAGACGGTGAACAGGTCCAGGCCGCCGTCGCGCACCAGCTGGCCGCCGCCCAGTTCCGGCAATTCGATGATGGCCGCGGCTTCCAGCACGTCGGCGCCCATGCGCTTGAGCAGCTTGTAGCCGGCCAGCATGGTGCCGCCGGTGGCCACCAGGTCATCGATCAGGACCACGCGGTCGCCGGGCTTGCAGGCGTCGGTGTGGATTTCCACCGCGGCGTTGCCGTATTCCAGTTCGTATTCCTCTTCCACCGTGGTGAACGGCAGCTTGCCCTTCTTGCGGATCGGCACGAAGCCGACGTTCAGCTCGTAGGCCAGCACCGAGCCGATGATGAAGCCGCGCGCGTCCAGGCCGGCCACCAGGTCCACCTTCTCGGTCATGTAGCGATGGACGTAGATGTCGATCAGCATGCGGAAGGTTTTCGGGTTTTGCAGCAGCGGGGTGATGTCGCGGAACATCACGCCTTGTTGCGGCCAGTTGGGCACGGTGCGGATCCAGCCCTTCAGGTAGCTGGAGTAGTCGAGATTGCTGAGGTTTTCCATGGCGCTATTGTACTTCGAAATCAAGAGACTGCGTGGTTTGCCGACGGGCGGCGCTCAGCAAAAAGGCCTGCCGCAAAGGCGGCAGGCCAGATTTGCAAGCCGATTATTGTGCTTTTAGGCGAAGAAAGCCAGCTTGAACACCCACAGCGCGGCGATCACCAGCACCGCCGGCTTCAGGTCGGCGAAGCGGCCGGCCAGGATCTTGATCACCGCGTAGCTGATGAAGCCGAAGGCGATGCCGTCGGCGATGGAGAAGGTGAACGGCATCGCCAGCGCGGTCATCACCGCCGGCGCGGATTCGGTCAGGTCGTTCCATTCGATTTCGGCGAGGCCGCGCGCCATCAGCACGGCGACGTAGCACAGCGCCGGCGCGGTGGCGTAGGCGGGCACGGTGGCGGCCAGCGGCGACAGCCACAGCGCGGCCAGGAACAGCAGCGCCACCACCATGGCGGTGAGGCCGGTGCGGCCGCCCACCGCGGTGCCGGCGGCGGATTCGATGTAGGCGGTGGTGGACGAGGTGCCCATCACGGCGCCGGCGGTGATGGCGATGGAGTCGGCCATCAGCGCGCGCTTCAGGCGCGGCAGCTTGCCGTCCTTGTCCAAAAGGCCGGCGCGGTGCGACACGCCGACCAGGGTGCCGGTGGTGTCGAACAGGTCGACGAAGAAGAACACGAAGATCACGCCGATCAGGCCGGCGTTGAGCGCGCCCTTGATGTCCATCGCCATGAAGGTGGGCGCCATGCTGGGCACCGGGGCGACGATGCCCTTGAACGGCGACAGGCCGAGCGCGATCGACAGCACGGTCACCACCAGGATGCCGATGATGATGGAGCCCGGCACCTTGCGGTATTCCAGCGCCACGATCAGGAAGAAGCCCAGGATGGCCAGCAGCGTGGTCGGGCTGTGGATGTTGCCCAGCGTCAGATAGGTGGCCGGATGGGCGGCGATCACGCCGGCGTTCTTCAGCGCGATGATGGCGAGGAACATGCCGACGCCGGCCGAGATGGCGAACTTCAGCGATTGCGGGATGGCGTTGACGATGGCCTCGCGCACCTTGAACAGGCTGACCGCCAGGAAGACCAGGCCGGAGATGAACACCGCGCCCAGCGCGGTTTCCCACGACAGGCCCATGCCCTTGACCACGCTGAAGGTGAAGTAGGCGTTCAGGCCCATGCCCGGCGCCAGCGCGATCGGGTAGTTGGCCACCAGGCCCATGATGGCGGTGCCGAGCGCGGCGGCGAGGCAGGTGGCGACGAATACCGCGTTGAGGTCCATGCCGGTGCTCGACAGGATCAGCGGGTTGACCAGGATGATGTAGGCCATGGTCAGGAAGGTGGTGAAGCCAGCGATGACTTCGGTCTTCACCGTGGTGCCGTGTTCCTTGAGCTTGAACAAGCTTTCCAGCAGTTGCATGAAGCGGTACTCCGGGCGAGTTACAGGGGTATGAAAACGGCGGCATTATCGGCCAGCAAGCGTTCAAACGCCTAAATCTTGACGTGAAAATATGTCTTTGCTTAACAATTGCCGGGCCGCTGTGCTATCCTGAAAAATTACTCTCCGGCAAACGTTTGTATTTATGAGCCAGCTTATCGGGAACATTTACATCGTGGTCGCGCCGTCCGGCGCCGGCAAGACTTCGCTGGTGGCCGCCTTGCTGCAGGCCGAGCCCAGCGTCGAGCTGTCGGTGTCCTACAGCACCCGCGCGGCGCGCAAGGGCGAGATCGACGGCAAGCATTACCACTTCGTCGAGCGCTCGGTGTTCGACGCCATGGTGGAGCGCGGCGATTTCCTCGAGCACGCCGAGGTGTACGGCAACTGCTACGGCACCAGCGCGCCGTGGATCCGCGGCCGCCTGGAGGCCGGCCAGGACATCCTGCTGGAAATCGACTGGCAGGGCGCCGAACAGGTGCGCGCGGTGTTTCCCGACGCCATCGGCATCTTCATCGCGCCGCCCTCGATCGAGGAGCTGGAGCGCCGCCTGCGCGGCCGCGACACCGACGCCGAGGAAGTGATCCTGCGCCGGCTGGCCTCTGCCCGCGCCGAGATCGACAAGATCGCCGAGTACGACTACATCGTGGTCAACGACGACTTCGAGCGCGCCCGCCAGGACCTGATCAGCATCGTCCGCGCGCAGCGCCTGAAGAGCGGGCCGCAGTGCCGTCGCCTGGCCGAGATGTTCCGCCGCATGGGCACCGCCGGCGCGCAGTAAAAATAGTCCGCCGACGCTGTATTGCAAAGGCGAAAATTCGATATAGTGAACCCTGCAACCTTTAATCCATCCGAGAGAAACCATGGCCCGCATTACTGTTGACGACTGCCTGGACCGCATCCAGAACCGCTTTGACCTGACTCTGGCCGCCGCCTACCGCGCGCGCCAGGTGGCTTCCGGCGCCAGCGCCTTTGTCGAGCCGGGCCGCCACAAGCCGACCGTGGTCGCCCTGCGCGAGATCGCCGCCGGCCACGTCGGCAAGGAAATCCTCAACCGCGGCAAGGCCTGATAGCTGACGGAGCGGACGATGGGCACCGGCATAGAGACAGGCATTGATTACAACGCCCTGATCGATTCCGACGCGGCGGCATTCTTCGAGAATGCCGGGCGTTACCTCAAGCCGGAAGACATCGAGCTGCTCAAGCTGGCCTTCGCGGTCAGCCGCGAGGCGCACGAAGGCCAGACCCGCAAGAGCGGCGAGCCCTACATCACCCATCCGCTGGCGGTGGCCACGATGCTGGCCGAGTGGCGGCTGGACGTGCAGGGCCTGGCGGCCGCCTTGCTGCATGACGTGCTGGAGGACACCGGCGTCACCAAGCCGACGTTGATCGAGAAATTCGGCAAGATCGTCGCCGATCTGGTCGACGGCCTCTCCAAGCTGGAGCGGCTGGAATACCAGACCAAGGAAGCCGCGCAGGCGGAAAGCTTCCGCAAGATGGTGCTGGCGATGGCGCGCGATATCCGCGTGATCATCGTCAAGCTGGCCGACCGGCTGCACAATATGCGCACGCTGGACTCGATGCGCGAGGACAAGCGCCGCCGCATCGCGCTGGAAACGCTGGAAATCTACGCGCCGATCGCCAACCGCATCGGCCTGAACAAGGTCTACCGCGAACTGCAGGACCTGGCGTTCAAACATCTGCACCCGCACCGCTACGGCGTATTGTCGAAGGCGGTGCGCGCCGCGCGCGGCAACCGCCGCGAAGTGGTGAACAAGATCCTGCAGGCGGTCAGCCAGCGGCTGGTGCAAAGCAATATCGAAGCCACCATCAAGGGCCGCGAGAAGAACCTCTACAGCATCTACAAGAAAATGCAGGAGAAGCACCTGTCCTTCTCCGAGGTGCTGGACATCTACGGCTTCCGCGTGGTGGTCAACGACATCCCGGCCTGCTACCTGGCGCTGGGCGCCTTGCACAGCCTGTACAAGCCGATTCCCGGCAAGTTCAAGGATTACATCGCCATCCCCAAGGGCAATGGCTACCAGAGCCTGCACACCACGCTGTTCGGCCCCTACGGCACGCCGGTGGAGATGCAGATCCGCACCCGCGAGATGCACAGCGTGGCCGAGGCCGGCGTCGCCTCGCACTGGATGTACAAGAGCGGCGGCGGCGTCAACACCGCGCAGCAGCGCACCCACCAGTGGCTGCAGAAGCTGCTGGACATGCAGGAGGAGAGCGACGACGCCGTCGAATTCCTCGAGCACATCAAGATCGACCTGTTCCCGGACGAGGTCTATGTGTTCACCCCCAAGGGCAAGATCATGGTGATGCCGCAAGGCGCCACCCCGGTGGATTTCGCCTACGCGGTGCACACCGATGTCGGCCACCGCTGCATCGCGGCGCGCGTCAACCACGCGCTGGTGCCGCTGCGCACCGTGCTGCGCAACGGCGACACCGTCGAGATCATCACCTCCACCCAGGCCAAGCCCAATCCGTCGTGGCTGGCCTTCGTGCAAAGCGGCCGCGCCCGCTCCGGCATCCGCAACTACCTGAAGAGCCTGCAGCGCGAAGAGGCGGTGGCGCTGGGCGAGAAGCTGCTGCGCCAGGCGGTGGGCGCGCTGGCCACCACGCCGCTGGCGGTCAGCGACGACCTGCGGGTCGAGTATTTCGCCGCCTACGGCGAGAAAATGAGCAGTTTCGACGACGTGCTGGCCGAGATCGGCACCGGCAAGCTGCTGCCCATCGTGGTGGCGCGCCGGATGCTGGAGCTGGCCGGCGAGCGCCTGGGCGAGGGCGTGCGCGTCGGCCCGATCACCATCCGCGGCAACGAGGCCGGCATGGTGCAGCTGTCGCCGTGCTGCAACCCGCTGCCGGGCGACGAGATACTGGGCGTCATCACCAAGGGCCAGGGCCTGGTGATACACCGCGTCGATTGCCCGAACGCCCGCCGCGCCGACCACGACAAATTGCTGGAAGTGAACTGGGAGGCGCAGCGCGACCGGATGTTCGGCGTCACTGTCGGCGTGCTGTCGCGCAACGAGCGCGGCGCGCTGGCCGACATCGCCACCGCCATCTCGCAGGCGTCGGCCAATATCGAAAGCGCCGACACCCAGGACAGCAGCCGCGACGGCGACGGCCTGTTCAACATCCACTTCCGCCTGCAGGTGGAAGGCGTCGAGCACCTGGAGCGCGTGCTGAACGCCGTCCGCCAGCTGGCGGTGGTGCAACGCGTGGAGAGAAGATGAGTCAATTGAATTTGCGCATCAACGGCGAAGACCGCAGTTTCGCCGGCATCGCCACCTTCGCCGAGCTGGTCGACGCGCTGCAGCTGGGCGGCAAGCGCATCGCCATCGAGCGCAACGGCGAGATCGTCCCGCGCAGCCAGCATGCGGCGGAGCTGCTGGCGGACGGGGATGTGCTGGAGATCGTGGTGGCGGTCGGCGGCGGCTGAGACCATCCGCCCGCGCCATGTCGACGTCAACGGAAGAAAAGGAACGCAGGTGGACGATAAACTGGTGATAGCCGGCAGGGAGTTCGGTTCTCGCTTGCTGGTGGGGACCGGCAAATACAAGGATTTCGAGCAGACCGCGGCGGCGCTGGACGCGTCCGGCACCGAGATCGTCACCGCGGCGATCCGCCGGGTGAACCTGGGGCAAAACGCTAACGAGCCGAATTTGTTGGACTTTTTGCCGAAAAGCCGGTATAACCTGCTACCCAACACGGCGGGCTGCTATTCCGCCGAGGATGCCATCCGCACCTTGCGGCTGGCGCGGGAATTGCTCGACGACCACCGTTTCGTCAAGCTGGAAGTGTTGGGCGATCCCAACAATCTGTACCCCAATGTGAAGGAAACCCTCAAGGCCGCCGAGGTGCTGGTGGCGGAGGGCTTCGATGTTCTGGTTTATACCTCGGACGATCCCATCATCGCGCGCGAGCTGGAGCAGATAGGCTGCTGCGCGATCATGCCGCTGGCCAGCCTGATCGGCTCCGGCATGGGCATCCTGAATCCGTGGAACCTGCAACTGATTATCGAGCAGTCCAAGGTCCCCGTTATCGTGGACGCAGGCGTCGGCACCGCTTCCGACGCGGCGATCGCGATGGAGCTGGGCTGCGACGGCGTGCTGATGAATACCGCGATTGCCGGCGCCCGCAATCCGGTGTTGATGGCGCGCGCAATGAAACTGGCCGTGGAAGCTGGCCGCGCCGCCTATCAGGCCGGCCGGATGCCGAAACGTTTTTATAGTGCAACGCCAAGTTCTCCTAGTGAGGGGGTGATTTCTTCCGTCAAGTCGTGATGTTCATGGCCCAGGCTGGCCGCGCCCGAACGCGCAAAACACCACAAGATGACCTGACGTTGTCGTTTCAGACTTTTACAAATGCAGTAACATTGCTAAAATGCTGTTTTTACAGGCAGCGGCCCTGGCCGCGCCCTAAAGAAATCTAAGGACCCTTAAGTAAATGCCGAATATTCGCGTTAAAGAGAACGAACCGTTTGAAGTTGCTCTGCGTCGCTTCAAGCGCGCTGTGGAAAAGACTGGTCTGCTGACCGAACTGCGCGCCCGCGAGTTCTACGAGAAGCCGACCACCGAGCGCAAGCGCAAGCACGCCGCCGCGGTTAAGCGCCACTACAAGCGCATCCGCAGCCAAATGCTGCCGCCGAAACTCTACTAAGAGTTTTCCCGGCACCAAGCAGGACCGCAGGCCATGCCTGCGGTTTTGCCATTTGTACTCCCGCCTTTTCCTCGCTGCCGCCGCAGCGCCTGAATCCCAAGCGAGCACGACCATGAGCCTCAAAGTTCGAATCACCGACGACATGAAGTCCGCCATGAAGGCGAAGGAAGCCGACAAGCTGGGCGCGATCCGCCTGCTGCTGGCCGCCGTCAAGCAAAAGGAAGTGGACGAGCGCATCGAGCTGGACGACGCCGGCATCACCGCCGTCATCGACAAGATGCTCAAGCAGCGTCGTGACTCCATCGCCCAATACCAGAGCGCGCAGCGCCTGGACCTGGTGGCCAAGGAGCAGGCCGAGATGGATGTGTTGATGGTGTACATGCCTCAGCAGCTGAGCCAGGCCGAGATCGAGGCGCTGATCGCCAAGGCCGTGGCCGACACCGGCGCCGCCGGCATGCAGGACATGGGCAAGGTGATGGGCGCGCTGCGCCCTCAATTGGCCGGCCGCGCCGACATGGCGCAGGTGTCCGGTTGGATCAAGGCCGCGCTCAGCGCCTGAGCGTAGCCGGGCCGCGCTGTCTTGATTCCGCAGGACTTCATCGATCAACTGCTGTCCCGCGTCGACATCGTCGACGTGGTGGACCGCTACGTCCCCTTGAAGAAGGGCGGGCAGAACTATATGGCCTGCTGCCCCTTCCACAAGGAAAAATCGCCCTCATTTACGGTAAGTCCCAGCAAGCAGTTTTATCACTGCTTCGGTTGCGGCGCCCACGGTTCCGCCATCGGCTTCGTGATGGAGTACCAGGGCGTCGGCTTCGTCGACGCCGTCAAGCTGCTGGCCGAAGGCATAGGCATGCAGGTGCCCGACGAGCGGGCGGTCAATCCCGAGGCCAGCCGCAAGGCGCGCGAGAAGCAGGTGTCGCTGGAGCAACTGATGCAAATGGCCAGCGACTACTACCGCCGCGAGCTGAAAGGCGGGCCCAACGCGGTGGCCTACTGCAAGGGCCGCGGCCTGTCCGGCGAGATCGCCGCCCGTTTCGGGCTGGGTTACGCGCCGGACGGCTGGCAGAACCTGGAGGCGATCACCGCCAACTACCAGGACGAAAAACTGGTGGAGGCCGGCTTGGTGATCGTGGCGGAGGACAGCGGCCGCCGCTACGACCGCTTCCGCGACCGGCTGATGTTCCCGATCCGCAATCAGCGCGGCGCCATCGTCGGCTTTGGCGGGCGGGTGCTGGGCAAGGGCGAGCCGAAGTATCTGAACTCGCCGGAAACGCCGCTGTTCGAAAAGGGCCGCGAGCTGTACGGCCTGTACGAGGCGCGCCAGGCGATACGGGATAAGAACCGGGTTTTGGTGGTCGAAGGCTATATGGACGTGGTGGCGCTGGCGCAGTACGGCGTCGGCTACGCGGTGGCCACGCTGGGCACCGCCACCACCGGCGAGCATGTGCGCAAGCTGCTCAAGCACGCCGACCAGGTGTACTTCTGCTTCGATGGCGACAAGGCCGGGCAGAAGGCGGCCTGGCGCGCGCTGGAGAACAGCCTGCCGCAGCTGGTGGACGGCAAGGCGCTGAGCTTCCTGTTCCTGCCGGCCGAGCACGATCCAGACAGCTATGTGCGCGAATTCGGCACCGATGCGTTTGAGGAAGTGTTGGAGCAGCAAAGCCTGCCCTTGTCGGTGTATTTCACCCGCGAGCTGTGCAAGGAGGTCAATCTCAGCACGCCGGAAGGCAAGGCCGACCTGATACGGCGGGCGGCGCCGCTGCTGGCGCAGATCAGCGCGCCGGCGCTGGGCTTCATCATCAAGAAGCGCCTGGCCGAACTGGCCGGCGTGGAGGTCGACGAGTTCGACATGCTGACCGGCGGCAAGCCGCGGCAGGCAAGCGGCAAGAGCGGCAGGCGAGATTACAAGCTGCCGGCCGAGTCGCAGCGGGTGATGAATACCTCAATGGTCAGGAAGCTGATCAAGTGGCTGTTGATGAACCCCGGCTGGGCGCCGGACGTGCGGCTGCCGGACAGCCTGGCGCTGTCGGACGAGCTGGCCTGCTTCGCGATGCTGGCCGAGCGCGTGCAGGAGCACGGCGAAGAGCCCAATACCGCGCAGCTGGTGGAAGGCTTGCGCGGCACGCCCTACGAGGGCTTGATCGACAGCGTGCTGCAGCAGGCGATGCAGGACCCGGACGAGTTCGCCGACCCCGGCGCGGACGACCGGCAGCAGTTCCAGGACGGCAACGCCAGGCTGCTGAAAATGCTGCATGCGGCCCAGCTGGAGCGGCTAAAACAGAAGGACCGGCACGAAGGGCTGACCTCCGAGGAGAAAGCCCTGCTCGGCCAGTTGTTGCGGGAAATGTTCTCGTCGCCGAACTAACAGGTTCGGCGGAAAAACCCAGGTAGTTGTGTTATAATCAACTGTTTTTTTCGGCTTTTTTTCAAGCAGGAAGCGAAATGGCGGCCTCTCCCGAAAACCAGAAAGATGTGCAGGACAGCCAACAGGAGGTGATGAGCCTGGAAGAGCAGCGGAAACGCTTGCGCCAGCTGATCGCCCTGGGCAAGGAGCGTGGGTATCTGACCTACGCCGAAATCAACGACCACCTGCCGGAAGACGTATCCGACGCGGAGCAGATCGAAAACATCGTGACGATGATTTCCGGTCTGGGCATCCAGGTATGCGAAGAAGCGCCTGACGCCGAAACCCTGCTGATGTCCGACGCCACGCCGGCGGTCGCCGACGAGGACGCGGTGGAAGAAGCCGAGGCGGCGCTGTCGTCGGTGGATTCCGAATTCGGCCGCACCACCGACCCGGTGCGCATGTATATGCGCGAAATGGGTTCGGTCGAGCTGTTGACCCGCGAAGGCGAAATCGAAATCGCCAAGCGGATCGAAGACGGCCTCAAGTACATGATCCAGGCCATCTCCGCCTGCCCCGGCACCATCGCCGAGGTGCTGGAGCTGATGGAACGCGTGGCGCGCGATGAAATCCGCGTCGACGAGGTGGTGGATGGCTTCATCGACCTCAACGCGCCCAGCGGCGACGAAGCCGCCTACGCCGAGCCGGAAGCCGAAGACGAGCTGCTGGAAGAGGACGAGGACGAGGAGGAGGACGCCGAGGAAGTCGACGCCGACGCCGACGCCGCCGCCAATCTGGAAGAGCTGAAGCAAGAAGCGCTGGAGCACTTCGCCGGCGTGCGCCTGCTGTTCGACAAGATGGTCAAGGTGCTGAACAGCAAGGGCCATCAGAGCAAGGAATACCTGGAGCTGCAGGACGCGATCACCACCGAGTTCATGCTGGTGCGCTTCGCCACCCGCCAGGTGGAAAGCCTCTGCGAGTCGCTGCGCGGCCGCGTCAACGAGATCCGCACTTACGAGCGCGACATCCAGGACATCTGCGTCAGCCGCGTGCGCATGGAGCGCGCCCACTTCATCAAGGTGTTCCCGGGCAACGAGATCAATCTTGACTGGGTGGAGAGCGAAATCTCGTCCGGCAAGGCCTGGAGCGAGGCGCTGACCCGCTTCAAGCACGCGATCATCGAGAAGCAGACCCGCTTGTCGGACCTGCAGGACCGCGCGATGCTGTCGATCAAGGCGCTGAAGGAAATCAACCGCCAGATGTCGGCCGGCGAGTCCAAGGCGCGCCGCGCCAAGAAGGAAATGATCGAGGCCAACCTGCGTCTGGTGATTTCCATCGCCAAGAAGTACACCAACCGCGGCCTGCAGTTCCTCGACCTGATCCAGGAAGGCAACATCGGCTTGATGAAGGCTGTGGACAAGTTCGAATACCGCCGCGGCTACAAGTTCTCGACTTACGCCACCTGGTGGATTCGCCAGGCGATCACCCGCTCCATCGCGGACCAGGCGCGCACCATCCGCATTCCGGTGCACATGATCGAGACCATCAACAAGATGAATCGCATCTCGCGGCAAATCCTGCAGGAAAGCGGCCGCGAGCCGGATCCGGCGGAGCTGGCCGAGAAGATGGAGATGCCGGAAGAGAAGATTCGCAAGATCATGAAGATTTCCAAGGAGCCCATCTCCATGGAAACCCCGATCGGCGACGACGACGATTCCCATCTTGGCGACTTCATCGAGGACCAGAACAACCTGGCTCCGTCCGACGCGGCGATGTATTCCAGCCTGAAGGACGCCACCAAGGAAGTGCTGGACACCCTGACCCCGCGCGAGGCCAAGGTTCTGCGCATGCGTTTCGGCATCGATATGAACACCGACCACACGCTGGAAGAGGTGGGCAAGCAGTTTGACGTGACGCGCGAGCGGATTCGCCAGATCGAAGCCAAGGCGCTGCGCAAACTGCGTCATCCGACCCGTTCGGAACGCCTGCGCAGCTTCCTCGACAACGAGCCGGGCGGCCAGTAAAGCGGCATTTGACGGCTAAGGAATCCCCAAGCATCTTGAATAAAGCGCTTGGGGATTTTTGTTTTTTACTGTTATAATGGCGCGCTCTGGGCCTCTAGCTCATGCCTGGTTAGAGCAGCGGACTCATAATCCGTTGGTGCCGAGTTCGACTCTCGGGGGGCCCACCAAATAATACGGCGGCTTACGGTTTATTCCGTAAGCCGTTTCGCATTTCCGGCGGTAAGCCTAGGCGGCGAATAGCGGCGGCTGTGGCTTCAAAGCGGGTGATTTTCCTGGTTTGCGGGCTTTGCGCAGCTAATGAGGGCCGAAACCCGCCGCCGAATGACCCTGGCCGCTGTTTGCGGCATGCGGGCGCTATCAATTGAGCCGTCATGTCGGGTTTATCCGCCAGCCGCTGGCGTGGACATCAATTTTTGAATGGCGCGGGTCGTTTTTTCCTTTCCAATTTGTTTTCCCGCTGCGATTTTCTTTAGTTTCTTTTCCGTTCCCTATTCTCGCGGCAAGCGACGGTTCCGATTGTTTTTTCATTCCCGGCCTGTGGATGCGTGCGGCTTTTCAAAAAGCATGAAGCGGATTTTGTCTTATCTAGATTAGTCTGCCGCTGTCTTGATGGAATGGCATTGCATCCTGCCGCCTGCGGATTTCGGCGAAGCTCCGCGCTTGCGTTTCCCGCATTCCATGCGGCGGGCTTCCGGCGCTGCGTTGCGCGCCGGCGAGGAGGCCGGCCGCGAGCGGAGCGGATGCCGCTTTGCCTGTAAGGCCGCGCAAGTCCGCCCGACTAACAAGCGTATTGTCGCCGGGAGCGCCGCATGATCCGCATATTCATCGCCTGCTGCCTGTCCGCCGCAGCGTGGGCCGCGCCGGCCGCTTCGCCGCCGTGCCGGGCGCATGGCGAGTCCGGCCCCGCGCGCCAGGTTTCCCTGTTGGAGCTGTATACCTCGGAAGGCTGCAGCAGCTGCCCGCCGGCCGAGCGCTGGCTGTCGGCCCTGCCGCCGGCCTTTGTCGATGGGCGGCAGGCGCTGGCGCTGGCCTTTCATGTCGATTACTGGGACGGCTTGGGCTGGCGCGACCGCTTCGCCAGCGCCGCTTATTCCGAGCGTCAGCGCCGGCATGCCGCCCAGGCGGGCGGCGCGGTGGTTTACACGCCGCAGTTCTTGCTCAACGGCCGCGATTGGCGGCCCGGCGGCGATGGCGAGCTGGCGCAGGCCTTGCCGCAGAGCGCGTCTGGCGCGACGCTGCAGCTGGATAGCCGGACGTTCGCGGATGGGGTGGATGTGACGCTGCGCGCGCAAACGCCGGTGAAAACGGGGCAGAGGCTGATGCTGGCACTGTTTGAGAATGGCCTGCAAAGCTGGGTGGAGGCGGGGGAGAACCGCGGCAGCCTGCTGCGGCATGATGCAGTGGTGCGCGGCCTGTGGGGGCCGTTCGCGCTGGATGGCGGCGGCCATGCCGCGCTCAGCAGGCATTTGGCGTTCGCCGCGGGCCAGAGGCCGGAGTTCAGCGGCGTGGCGGCTTGGCTGGAAGACGTGGACAGCGGCGCGGTGAGCCAGGCGGTGGTGGCCGCTTGCCGGCGCTGAGGAGTGGCTGAACTGACAGGCGGCCGGGTGGCTTCGCGCTGCTATGATTTTGCGGTTGTTTCGCCAGCATTCGCCTCGCCATCGCGTTTTCCGGGAGCCCGCGCATGTCGCCAACCGAAGCCCGCAGCATAATCGAAGCCCTCGCCAATGGAGTCGATCCGGATGGGGGCCAACCCTTGCCGCCGCTGGCGGTGTTTGATCAGCCCGAAGTGATCCGGGCCTTGTTTCTGGCGGCGCGGGCGCTGGAAATGATGGATGGTCGGGCGCGGCGCGCGCCGCCAGACCATGCCGGCCATCCCTGGTCGGAGCTGGAGGAGACCCAGTTGCTGCAGGCTTTCGATTCCGGCTTGCCGCTGAAGCAGATCGCGGCCGACCATGGCCGCAGCCGCGGCGCGATCAATGCCAGGCTGCAGCGGCTGGGCCGCATCGGCGAACAGGTGGAGGGCTGAGCGCGGCGGATGCCCAGCATCGAATGCGTGCGGATCCGGCTGGGCGGCTTGCGCTTGGGGCCGGAAGGAAAACGCGGGGGCGGGCGGCCCCCGCGCTCGTTTACAGCGTCGCCGACGGCGACAGGCCCTTGGGCAGCAGCAGCCACAAGCTGCCTTGCTGCTTCATCCGCCCGGCGTACATGCCAGCCTCGGTGCCGTAGCCCCAGAACAGGTCGGCGCGCAACGCGCCCTTGATGGCGCTGCCGGTGTCCTGAGCGTGGACCAGCCGCACCAGCGGTTCGGCGGAGTGCGGCCAGGTGGTGGACAGATAGATCGGCGCGCCCAGCGGGATGTAGCGGGGGTCGACCGCGATGCTGTAGCCGCCGGTCAGCGGCACGCCCAGCGCGCCGACCGGCCCGCCGTTGTCGCCCGGGGTGGTCTTGAAGAAGATGTAGCTGGGATTCACCGCGAACAGCTCGTCGCGGCGTTGCGGATTGCGCGCGAGCCAGTCCTTGATGCCTTGCATCGACGCGTCGGAGAGCGTCAGCTGGCGCTGGTCGACCAGCCATTTGCCTATCGACTGGTAGGGATAGCCGTTTTGGTCGGCGAAGCCGACGTGGATGAAGCTGCCGTCGTCCAGCTGGATGCGGCCGGAGCCTTGCACTTGCAGGAAGAACAGCTCCACCGGGTCTTCCACCCAGGCCAGCACCGGCGCGCTGCCGGCGATGCTGCCCTGATTGATCTGGCCGCGGGTGAAGTAGGGCAGCAGGCGCGAGCCGGACAAGCGGCCCTTCAGGCGGATGCCGCGCGGATCGGCCGGGAAATCAGCCGGGTTGACTTCGATATCGCCGCCGGCGGCCAGCGCCAGGCGGTTCGGGCCGATTTGCCTGGCCCGCAGCGCGCCGCGATTGCGCTGGCTTATCGGCACGTCGACGCTGACCATGTCGCGCGGCACGCCGTATACCGGCCACGGCGTGCGCTCGGAGCGGGTGCGGCTGCCGCTGAGCAGCGGCTCGTAATAGCCGGTGATCAGGCCGCTGTCGCGGTTGCCGTCGCGCAGCTTCCAGGCGGTGAAGCGGTTTTCGAAGAAGCGGCGCACCGCATCGCCATCGTTGTCGGCCAACTGGCCGGCTTCGCGGCACACGCCGCGCCAAGCCGGTTTTTTCTGCAGGCTCTTGCAGCTTTGCCGCAGGCCTTGCAGCGTGTCGCCCAGCGTCTGGGTGTTCCAGGCGGGCAGGGCGGCCAGGCTGCTGGCGTCGCCGCCGCCGGCGCTAGGGAGGGAGGGGAGGCTGCCGGTCGGCGTAGTGGTGCCGCAACCGGCGAGAAGCAGCAAGGCCAGCCATAGCGGCCAGCGTTTCGGGGACAGGATATGGGTCATGCCTACTGGCCGGGCGGCCTTCTCTTGATGAATGGGATGGATTGTAACCTGCGGGTCGCGCAGCGTGTCGCTGGAATGCCGCAGTCAGCTCAGTGTCATTGAGCTGCAACAAAACGGAAAAGTTTCATCGCTAACATGGAGCCGTTCCGTGTGGTGCGCCGGATGGGAATTGCGCCAGCCGGCATTTGTCGCGAGAAATCTGGAGAAAATGATGAAACGTTTTGCAAGCCAAACCCTGCTGTTGGCCGCACTGGCCTTTTCGGGCGCCTTCGCCACTCAGGCTTATGCCGAAGGCGCCGTTGCGGTTGCCGCGCCGACCGACGCCGAGCTGGCCGCCTCCGTCAAGCAGGCGCTGGATAGCGATGCCGAACTGAAGGCGCTGGGCCTGAAAGTGAGCAGCAACAAGAGCGAAGTGACGATCGAAGGCCAAATGAGCGACGACCAGCAGATGTTCCGCGCCGGCCAGATCGCCGAGCAGATTCCGGGCGTCAAGTTCGTGATCAACAAGATGGAACTGAAGAACTGAGTCTTCCATCCAGGCGGGATGCGCGAAAAGCCGGGCATTGCCCGGCTTTTTCACGTTTGCCGGCGGCGGCTCAGGCTTCCAGCGCCAGCAGCTCGGCCATGGTCTGGCGGCGGCGGATCTGGCGCACCGCGCCGCCATCCACCAGCACTTCGGCCAGCAGCGGCCGACTGTTGTAGTTGGAGGACATCGTCGCGCCGTAGGCGCCGGCGTCATGGAACAGCAGCAGGTCGCCGACCGCGGCCGGCGGCAGCGGCCGGGCTTCCACGGTGCCGCCCTCGCGCTGGGTGAACACATCGCCCGATTCGCACAGCGGGCCGGCGACCACGGTGTCGACGCTGCCGGATTTCGCCGCGCCCTGCGCATCGAGGACGGTGATGTGGTGGTAGCTGCCATAAAGCGACGGCCGCATCAGGTCGTTGAAGCCGGCATCCACCAGCACGAAGCGGCGGCTGCCCATGTTTTTTACCGCGCGTACCTCGCTGAGCAACACCCCGGATTCTGCTACCAGAAAACGGCCGGGTTCGATTTCCAGCCGCAGCGGATGGCCGAGCCGGTCGGCTATCTGGCGGCGCGCCTCGTCCCACAGCTCGAAGTAATGATCGGCGTCGATGCGGGCGTCGCCGTCGCGGTAGGGGATGGACAGGCCGCCGCCGGCCGAAATGGCCTCGATGTCGCAATCCAGCCGCTGCACCAGCTCCACCATCGCGCCGCATACCCGCTGCAGGTGGCCGTAGTCGACGCCGGAGCCGATGTGCATGTGGATGCCGACCAGTTGCAGCCGGTGGCGGCGAATCTCCGCCAGCGCCAGCTCCAGATCGGCGTGCCAGATGCCGTGCTTGCTGTTTTCGCCGCCGGTATTGGTTTTCTGGCTGTGGCCGTGGCCGAAGCCGGGATTGATGCGCAGCCATACCGGGTGGCCGGGGGAGGCCGCGCCCAGCTGGCTCAGCATGTCTATCGAGCCGGCGTTGACCGGAATGCCAAGCTCCGCCACCCGCGCCAGCGTGGCGCGGTCCAGCACATCGGCGGTGAAGATGATGTCGGCTTGCGCGCCGCCCTGATAGCCGGCGGCCAGCGCGCGTTCGATCTCGCCCAGCGACACCGCGTCCACTTTCACGCCCTGTTCGCGCATCAGGCGCAGGATGTGGGTGTTGGAGTTGGCTTTCTGCGCATAGCGTATGGTATCGAAGTGCGAGAGTTCGGCGATGCGCCGGCGTATGGTGTCGGCGTGGTAGATCCACAGCGGCGCGCCGTATTGCTGGGCGATGGCGGCGAGCTGGCGGGTGTCGAATGCGTGCATGCTGGGGCTTCCGGATGGGTTTTTCCCATCATCAGCCGCTTTTCCATAAAAATAAAATAGCAATTTGTGGCCATATCTTTCATTTATGATATGGGCTGATTTCCAGGGGGAGCGGCTGTGTCCGTCAATCTGCGTCATATCGAAGTGTTCCGCGCGGTGATGACCAGCGGCAGCGTCAGCGGCGCCGCGCGGCTGCTGCATACCTCGCAACCCACGGTCAGCCGCGAGCTGGCGCGTTGCGAGCAATTGCTGGGGCTGGCGCTGTTCGAACGCAGCCGGGGACGGCTGCGGCCCACCCAGCAAGCCTTGCAGCTGTTTGCCGAAGTGGAGCGCAGCTTCATCGGCCTGGAGCGCATCGTCGGCAGCGCGGCGGCGATCCGCCAGTTCGCCGGAGGCCAGCTCGCCATCGCCTGCCTGCCGGTGTTCGCCCAGACGCTGCTGCCGGCAGCGTGCGCCGACTTTGTCGCCGGATTTCCCGATGTCGGCATAGACATCAGCCCGCAGGAGTCGCCATGGCTGGAGGATTGGCTGGCGGCGCAGCGCTTCGATCTGGGGCTGACCGAGCAGCAGCAGGCGCCGGCCGGTTGCCAGACGCAGACGCTGTGGCAGGGCGATGAAGTGTGCGTGCTGCCGGCTGGCCATCCGCTGGCGGCCAAGCGCAGGCTGGAGGCGGCCGACTTCGCCGGGCTGTCCTTCATCAGCCTGGCCGCCAGCGACAGCTACCGCCAGCAGGTGGATGCCTGGTTCGCGCGCGAGAGGGTGTCGCGGCGCATGCAGCTGTCCAGCCACAGCGCGGCCTCGGTGTGCGCGATGGTGAGGCTGGGGCTGGGCGTGGCCATCGTCAACCCGCTGACCGCGTTGGCCGAGGCCGGCGATGGCCTGGTGGCTAGGCCGCTGGCCGCATCCATCCCCTTCAGCGTGCAACTGGCCCTGCCGCAATATCGGCCGGCGTCGCCGCTGCCGGGACGCTTCGCCGATTCGCTGCGGCGGCAAGCGGCCGCGCAAGAGCGGCTGCTGGCCGCCTTGCTGGCCTAGGGCCGGGCGGTGGCCCAGGACTTGGGATTGTTTTCGTCCGGCGTAGCCGGCTTGTCCGGACAGTCGCTGGCGAACAGGCAGCACCACTGCGGCTTGGCCGGGCACATTTGCGCCACCTGGTCCCAGGTTTGCGCCGGATCGGGCTTTTCGGCGCGGAAGTGGCTGTAGTTCTGGCTGACGATGGGCGCGTCCGGCTCCGGGCTGGGGTCGCCGGAGAAGTAGAACGATTGCGGATGGCGATAAGGCTTGCCGCCGTCGGCGTCGGGGGCGGCCTGCTTGTAGAAGGCGTAGCCGAACAGGATCTTCTGCGGACCGACCAGCCGCGAATAGGCTTGCAGGCTGTTGTCAAGGTGGCTGCTTTCCGCCTTGTTGTACGGCAGGTGGCGGATGAAGTCCTGCCGCGGCGGATGGTTGTTCAGCGAGAACTGGCAGCATTGCGGCATGCCCGGCAGGCGGTCGGCGTAGGTCAGGAAATAGGCCTTGTTGCCCAGCGAGACGAAGCTGCAGCTGTAGTGGTTGCTGCCGGGAAAAATGGGCAAGCAGCGCTTCTCGTAGTGTTCCATCATCGCGCCCTTGCCGTCGCCGTCGGCCGGTACGTAGCTGGCGTCGTAGTAGCTGGCGCCGTAGGACACTTCATAATCGTCGGGGCTCAGGCCGGCCGGTGGAGAGCTGTACGGCGGCGGGTATTGCTCGTAGTTCTTGAACACCCGGTACATGGTCCAGTCGCTGACCCACCATTTGGGGAACAGCGGGTTGCTGGGCTGGCCGGGGCTGCGCGGATAGGTGCAGTTGAACGGTGGCAGGCACCATTTTTCATTGTGGACGCCGCCGGTGTAATAGGTGTGGCGCAGGCGGGCCGCCAGTTCCTGCCAGGGCAGCGGGGTGGGATCGAAAGTCGGATTCGGCGCGGCGCGGACTGGCAAGGCGAGCAGGCACAGCAGCGCGAGGCTGAGGCGGGGCAGCGGCATGGCGGGCGTCCTTTCTTCTGGCATGTACTTGGAGGAATAGTCCGTGGGGATGCCGGCTGTCCTGTTCTTTTGGCCAGGTTGTGCGATGCCGGACCCGCCAGGGGCGGCAAGGGGGTGATTTCAATGCGCCGCTTAAAATTGCAATTAAATGCTTAAATTTCTTACAAAAAGAAATATAAATCGTATTTGCTGTGAAAAATAATAATTTCCACGTTAAATTATCTAATGCTTAACTATATGTTGCCAGTGCTGTTGGGATATTTTGGGCTGTTGGCGGCATCCCGCATTGACAGCAAGGTCCATATGCTTCATCAATAGTTCCTGAATGCTATCTTTCATCGATTGATGCCTGCAATTTCGGTGTTTTTCTGATTGATGGCGGAAGTTTGCTTAATTTTTCAGTAGTGACCACTGTCTGTCCCATCTTGGCGCGACCGGCAACGGCCGGCGCGCTGAGCGTCCGTCGTCGTCGTTGCCGCCGTGGAGGCCCTTCAGGGCATCGCAGCCGTGGCATCGCGAGGAACTTATTCATGACGTCGACCGCGCTCAACCCCCTGCGGCAGCCCAAGCCGTTTTACCTGATCTTCTCGATCGAATTCTGGGAACGTTTCGGTTTCTACGGCCTGCAGGGCATTCTGGCCGTCTACCTCGTCAAGGCGCTGGGTCTGCGCGAGGCTGACTCGTTCACGCTGTTCTCGTCCTTCATCGCGCTGGTGTACGGCCTGATCGCCGTCGGCGGCTGGCTGGGCGACAAGGTGCTGGGCACCAAGCGGACCATACTGCTGGGCGCGCTGGTGCTGGCCGCCGGCTACGGGATGGTGACCGCGTCGGCCGAGCATATCGGCCTGCTCTACCTGGGCATGGGCACCATCGCGGTGGGCAACGGCCTGTTCAAGGCCAACCCGTCGTCGCTGCTGTCCAAGTGCTACGAGGAAAACGATCCGCGGCTGGATGGCGCCTTCACCATGTACTACATGGCGATCAACATCGGCTCGCTGCTGTCGATGCTGGCCACGCCGTGGCTGGCCGACAAGTTCGGCTACGCCCACGCCTTCGCGTTGTCGGTGGTGGGCATGCTGATCACTGTCGCCAACTTCCTGCTGATGCAGGGCTGGGTGAAGCATTACGGTTCCGACGCCGACTTCCGCCAACCCAAGCTGTCCACCTGGCTGGCGGTGCTGGCCGGGGTGGTGGTCGCCTGTGGCGCCGCCGCGCTGCTGCTGAAGCACGAGATCATCGCCAACGTGGTGCTGGCCGCGCTGTCGATCGGCGTGGTGGGTCTGTACGTGAAGGAAACGCTGCTGCTGAAGGGCGCCGAGCGCAAGAAGATGATTGTGGCCGCCATCCTGATGCTGCAGGCGACGGTATTCTTCGTGCTGTACAACCAGATGCCGCTGTCGCTGAACTTCTTCGCCATCCACAATACCGAGCACACGCTGTTCGGCATCCCGGTGCAGCCGGAGCAGTTCCAATCGCTGAATCCGTTCTGGATCATGCTGGCCAGCCCTTTGCTCGCCGTCTGCTACAACAAGCTGGGCAACCGGCTGCCGATGCCGCACAAGTTCGCGATCGGCATGGTGCTGTGCGCCGGCGCCTTCCTGGTGCTGCCGCTGGGCGCCAAGTACGCCAACGCGCAAGGCCTGGTATCGTCCAACTGGATGGTGTTGAGCTATCTGTTGCAGAGCGTGGGCGAATTGCTGATTTCCGGCCTGGGCCTGGCGATGGTGGCGCAATTGGTGCCGCAGCGTCTGATGGGCTTCATCATGGGCGCATGGTTCCTGACCTCGGCAGCGTCGTCGGTGATCGCCGGCTGGGTGGCGGGCCTGACCGCCGCGCCGGACAACGTCACCAGCCCGCTGGCCACGCTGGAGATCTACAGCCGCGTGTTCACCCAGATCGGCGTGGTGACCGGGGCGATCGCGCTGCTCACCATCATCATCGCGCCGTGGCTGCACCGGATGACGCTGGACGAGAAGCCGGAGCAGCCGGAACACGAAATGGCGCTGGACGCGCGCTGAGCCGCCGGCCGCATGCGCAAACGGGAGCCAAGGCTCCCGTTTTCGCTTAATCCGCCAGTTCCACCACCACCCGCTTGTTGCGCGCGCCCTTGCTCTCTATCTTTTTCACCCGCACCCGGCCGATTTCGCCGGTGCGCGCCACATGGGTGCCGCCGCAGGGCTGCAGGTCCACGCCTTCCACTTCGATCAGCCGGATTTCCGGCAGGTGAAGGGGCGGCGTCACCGACATGGTCTTGATCAGCTCCGGCTGCGCCTTCAGCGCCTCGCCGCTGGTCATTTTCACCGCGAGCGGCAGGTCGGCGGCCACCAGCCGGTTCAGCTCGGCCTCTATCTGGTCCTTGTCCAGCTCCATGCCCTCCGGCAGATCGAAATCGAGCCGGCCGGATTCGGCGGTGAGATTGCCGCCGGTGACGCCGGCCTTGATCACGACCGACAACAGGTGCAAACAGGTATGGATGCGCATGTGGCGATGGCGGCGGTCCCAGTCCAGCTCCAGCGTCACCTCGGTTCCCGGCGCGAGGCGGACGTCGCCCTCGGTCTGGTGCCGGATGGCGCGGGTGTCGCGGTCGCGGCGGGTGTCGGCGACGCGCAGCGCGGCGCCGTCGGCCAGCGTCAGCATGGCGCTGTCTCCAGGCTGGCCGCCGCCCAGCGGGTAGCACAGCGTGTCTTCCAGGATCAAGCCCGCGTCGTCGTGGGACAGCACGCGGGTGGACAGGCGGGTCTGGTAGGGGTCTTGATAGAAGCGTTCCGTCATGATGCGTCCTTTGTCGTCTTGTCAGGACAGGGTGACGGCAGCTCGCCGGGATTTCAAGTGACAGCGCCGCGGAGAAAAGACGGTAACAGCTTGTGGCGAAAGGCTTTAGCGCCGATAATCGCCGCCAATCGATTTTCAAAGCCGTTAGCCATGCAAAGACATAATCTGGAACACTACAATCCGCCGCCGGACACCGGCCTTTCCGTGATCTACGCCGATAGCTGCCTCCTGGTGCTGGATAAGCCGAGCGGCCTGCTATCGGTGCCGGGGCGCGGCGAGGACAAGGCCGACTGCCTGATCAGCCGCGCGCAGAAGGCGTATCCGGACGCGCTGACCGTGCACCGGCTGGACATGGCCACCTCCGGCCTGGTGGTGATGGGGCGCGGCCCCGAGATGCAGCGCGCGCTGTCGATCGCCTTCATGGAGCGCAAGGTCAAGAAGCGCTACATCGCGGTGGTGGACGGCATCGTCGAGAACAATAGCGGCACCATCGACCTGCCGCTGCTCATCGATTGGCCGAACCGGCCGCGGCAGAAAGTAGACCTGGAGCACGGCAAGGAAGCCATTACCCATTTCCGCGTGATTTCGCGCGACACCGGCCGCGACATCACCCGGGTGGAGCTGGACCCGCAAACCGGCCGCGCCCACCAGCTGCGCATGCACATGCTGCACCTGGACATGGGCCACCCGATCCTGGGCGACGACATCTACGCGCCGCCGGAGGCGCTGGCCAAGGCCGACCGCCTGCTGCTGCACGCGTCCCGGCTGGTGTTGCGCCACCCGGTGACTTTCGAGGAAATGGAATTCGAGGCGCCGGCGCCGTTCTGACGCCGGGCCAGGCGCATAAAAAAGGGATGCCGGCAGGCATCCCTTTTGTTTTGGCCAACGCGGGCGCTTACTGCCGCGCGGTGCGGATATTGTCCGTCGGCGCGGCGTCGGCGTTGCTGCGCCAGGGGTTGATGTCCAGGCCGCCGCGGCGGGTGTAGCGGGCGTAGACGGTGAGCTCGGTCGGCGCGCAGGCGCGCAGCACGTCGACGAAGATGCGCTCCACGCATTGCTCGTGGAACTCATTGTGCTGGCGGAAGCCGATCAGGTAGCGCAGCAGCGCCTCGCGGTCTATCTTCGGCCCGGTGTAGCGGATGGAGACGCTGCCCCAGTCCGGCTGGCCGGTGACCAGGCAGTTGGATTTCAACAGATTGCTGCACAGGGTTTCGCTGACGATGTCGGCGGCGTCGGCTTTGAGAATCTCGGGGCAGGGCGCGTAGTGGTCGACCTCTATGTCCAGGTCGTCGATGTACTCGCCTGCCAGTTCGCGTACCTGTTCGGCGGCGAAGGCTTGCGGCAGCGCGATGGAGACGGCGACTTCCGCGCCGGCGGCGTCGGTCAGGTCGCGCGCCAGTTGGGCGGCGAGGGCGTTGACGCTGTCCATCCGCGTCTGGTTGTAGCTGTTCAGGTACAGCTTGAACGATTTGGACTCGATCAGCCGGGGGCTGGCGGCGGGGATGCGGAAGGTGGCGATGCCGACTTGCGGCTTGCCGCGCGCGTTCAGCCAGGACAGCTCGAAACCGGTCCAGATGTCGACGCCGGCAAACGGCAGCGCGGCTTCCGCCACGCCGATCTCGTCGCGCTTGGTCTGGCGCGCGATCGGGAACAGCAGGCTGGAATCGTACTGATCCTGATAGCTGACGGTTTTGCCCAGCGGCGAATGTTCGGGAGTGGCGTGTGTGCTCATATCGGTTTCCTTTACAGCAGGCCCTTGCGCCATAGCGCCATCAGGTCCATGGTCAGCGCCACGCTGCAATGCAGCGCGACGCCCAGCCAGATTGATTTATAGCGGTAGCTGAGCCAGCCCAGCGCCGCGCCGGCGAGAATGGCGGCCAGGCTTTCCAGCGCCGGCTTTTCGAAATGGATCATGCAATAAGGAATGATCATCACGAAAATCGCCAGCCAGCCGAGGCGCGGCTTCAGGCCGTGCACCATATAGCCGCGGAAGAAGAACTCCAGCGCGGCGAATTGGGCGAAATACAGCAGCTCCCACAGCAGCCAGTGCGGCCACAGCGTCTCGCCCGGGCTCAGGCGGAAGAACGGGTAGATCGCCAGAAAGCCGGGCTGCGCCGACGCCCACCACACCAGCGGCAGCATCAGCGCGTAAAACAGCGGAAACAGCTTGAGGTCGGTTTTCAGCGCGGCGCGGTCCGGCCAGGCTACGCCGTAGTCGGCCAGCCGCTCGCCTTTCAACTTGATGTGCAGCAGCGGCAGCAGCGCATAGCCGGCGATGCTGGCCAGCGCCCAGTAGGCGGCGCGGAACAGCTCGGTATGCGGATTGGCGATCACGGCGGCGCGGAAGGCGTCCGCCGCCCGGGGCTGCGCCAGCGCCAGGGTTTCCAGCATCCAGTAGCGGTTGGCCGGATACTGCAGCCAGACCATGCACAGGCTGCTGACCAGCAGCACCGCCGCCGCCTGGCGCTCGGCGCGCGGCAGCAAGTCAAGCGTCCGGCGCATGCTCAATGCTCGCGGCGCATGAATTGGCGCGGGCGGAAGCCCAGCGCGAACAGCACGGCGAAGTAGACCACCGCGCCGATCACGACCAGCAGCAGCAGCCACAGCGCGCGCAGCCAGGCGTGGCCGTGCCAGTCTATCGGCAGCAGCCATTGCGCCGCCAGCAGCGCGGCGGCCATCGCCGCGATGGCGGTGGCCAATTTGGCGAGGAAGCTTTTCCAGCCGGCCTCTGGGCGGTAGATGCCGCGTTTTTGCAGCGTGTGCATCAACAGGCCGGCGTTCAGGCAGGAGGCCAGGCCGATGGATAGCGCCAGGCCGGCGTGCTTGAGCGGAAACACGAAGGCCAGGTTCATCGCCTGGGTGGCGATCAGCGTGGTCACCGCGATGCGCACCGGCGTCTTGATGTCCTGGCGCGCGTAGAAGCCGGGCGCCAGCACTTTCACCAGGATCAGCCCCAGGAGGCCGAAGGAGTAGGCGATCACCGCCTGCTGCGACATCAGCGCGTCATGGGCGCTGAACTTGCCGTACATGAACATGGTGTAGAGCAGCGGGCCGGACAAGAGGCCCAGGCCGACGGTGGCCGGCACCGCCAACAGCAGCGACAGGCGGATGCCCCAGTCCAGCAGCACGCTGAACTCGGCGTCGGACTTGCTGGCGGCGTGCTTGGACAGGGACGGCAGCAGGATGGTGCCGAGCGCCACGCCCAGCACGCCGGACGGGAATTCCATCAGCCGGTCGGCGTAATACATCCACGACACGCTGCCGGTGGGCAGGAAGGAGGCGAAGGTGGAGTTGATCAGCAGCGAGATCTGCGCTACCGACACGCCGAAGATGGCCGGGCCCATCTGGCGGATCACCCGCCAGACTTCGGGATCGCGGAAGGCGAACACCGGACGCGCCAGCATGCCTATCTGTTTCAGGAAGGGCAGCTGCCATACCAGCTGCACCAAGCCGCCGAGGAACACCGCCCAGGCCAGCGCCATGATCGGCGGATGGAAGTAGTGGGTGAAGGCCAGCGTGAACACGATGAAGCTGAGGTTCAGGAAGGTGGGGGTGAAAGCCGGGATCGAGAACTTGCCCCAGCTGTTGAGGATGCTGCCGGTCATCGACGACAGCGAAATGAAAAAGATATAAGGAAAGGACACCCTGAGGATGTCGGCGAACAGCGCCGCCTTGGCCGGCTCGCGGTAGAAGCCCGGCGCCGAGATCCACATGATCAGCGGCGCGAACAGCATGCCTATCGCGGTCACCAGCAGCAGCACCGATCCCAGCACGCCGGTCACCTTGGCGACGAACTCGCGGGTTTCCTCGTGGGTCTTGTTCTGCTTGTATTCGCCCAGTATCGGCACGAAGGCCTGGGAAAACGCGCCTTCGGCGAACAGCCGGCGCAGCATGTTGGGAATCTTGAAAGCGGCGTTGAAAGCGTCGGCGGACAGGCCGGCGCCGAAAGTTCGTGCAACCAGGGTATCGCGGACCAGGCCGAGGACGCGGGACACCATGGTCATGCTGCTGACTGCAGCCAGAGCCTTGAGCAGGTTCATTGGGAATTAGGCAACACAGGGCGGGTTGAGCAAGGGCGCTAGTTTACGCCGGCCCGTTTATTGTTGCAAAACCTGAGTTTAGGGCTTAGAATCGCGAGTTTCAGATTCCGCTCATCAGGAGATAGATTCATGGCTAACAGCGCACAAGCTCGCAAGCGTGCACGCACAGCCCTTAAGCAGCGCGCGCACAACGCCAGCCTGCGTACTGCGTTCCGTACCGCAGTTAAGAAAGTGCTCAAGGCAATCGAAGCCGGTGACAAGGCTGCCGCTAAGGTAGTATTCCACGCTTCCGAAAAAGTGATCGACCGCATTGCAGACAAGGGCGTGTTCCACAAGAACAAGGCCGCTCGTCACAAGAGCCGTCTGTCCGCTCAGGTCAAGGCAATGGCCTGATCTTCAGCCCAGGCTGAAAAGAATACGCAAAGGCTCCGCAACGCGGGGCCTTTTGTGTTTGGAACTGCCCCCGCCGGCTTCGCGCCGCGGGGGCTTTTCGTCGCCTACAGCAGCCGCGCCGCCTGGCGGGCCATTTCGCCTTCTTCGTCGGTGGGCAGCACATAGGCCGGCAGGCGGCTGCCGGCAGTGGTGAGCCGGCGCGCGTGCGCCAGGTTGGCGGCGTGGTCCAGCTCGAAGCCCAGCCAGGACAGCTGCTGCAGTATCCTGGCGCGCACCTCGGCGGAATGCTCGCCGATGCCGGCGGTGAAAACCAGCGCGTCCAGCCCGCGCAGCGCCGCCGCCAGGCTGGCCGCCTCGCGCGCGGCGCGGTAGCAGAACAGCTCCACCGCTTCGCGCGCGGCCGGCTGCTCGCTGGCCAGCAGTTCGCGCATGTCGGCGGAGATGCCCGATACCCCCAAGAGGCCGGAGTTCTTGTACAGCTCGCGTCGCACGTCCTTCACCCCCATGCCCTCGTGCTCCTGCCAGTACAGGATCACCTCGGGGTCGATATAGCCGGGGCGGGTGCCCATCATCAGGCCGTCCACCGCGGAAAACCCCATGCTGGACGCCACGCTCTGGCCGGATTCGATCGCGCAGGCGCTGGCGCCGCTGCCCAGGTGGCACACCACCACCTTGGCGTGGGCGAGGCCCACCTCCGGCAGGCGGCGGGCGATGGCGGCGTAAGAGAGGCCGTGAAAGCCGTAGCGGCGCACGCCTTCGTCGTGCCAGTGGCGGGCGATGCCGAAGCGGGTGGCGATGGCGGGCTGGCCGGCGTGGAAGGCGGTGTCGAAGCAGGCGATTTGCGGCAGGCGGCTGTCCAGGCCGGCGAAGGCGTCGATCACTTCCAGGCTGACCGGCTGATGCAGCGGCGCCAGCGCGATGTAGTCGTCCAGCGCGGCGCGGACGTCGGCGTCTATCTTCACCGCTTGCAGGAAGCGGCTGCCGCCGTGCACCACCCGGTGCGCCAGCGCCCGCGCTTCCAGGCCTTGGTCGGCCAGGCCGTGCAGCACCGCCGCCAGCGCGGTGTCGTGAGCGGCATCGCCGAGACCGCGCTCGTCCAGTTGCTGGCCTTTGGCGTCGGCCAGGCTCAGCCTGGCGTCCTTGGCGCCGAAGCGGTCCACCATGCCGCGCGCCAGCAGCGTTTGTCCGTCGGCGCTGAACGCGCGGAACTTCAGCGTGGACGAGCCGGCGTTGATGGCCAGCAGGCAGGCGCTCATGGCCGTTCTCCGTCCTGCCGGCGAGTGTGGGCCAGCAGATTGGCGATGGCGCTGGAGGCGAGGCGGCCGCTGGCGTCGTCGGCGCGGCTGGTCAGCACCATCGGCACGCGCGCGCCCATCACGATGCCGGCGGAGGCGGCATTGGCCAGATAGGTCAGCTGCTTGCCCAGCATATTGCCGGCCTCCAGGTCCGGCACCAGCAGGATGTCCGGATCGCCGGCCACCGCCGAGACGATGCCCTTGCTCTGGGCGGCTTCCTTGGAGATGGCGTTGTCGAAGGCCAGCGGACCGTCCAGCACCGCGCCGGTGATCTGGCCGCGGTCGGCCATTTTGCACAGCGCGGCGGCGTCCAGCGTCGAGCGCATGTCCGGATTGATGGTTTCCACCGCCGCCAGTATCGCCACTTTGGGGCAGGGAATGCCCAGCGCGTGGGTCAGGTCGATGGCGTTCTGGCAGATGTCGCGCTTGGTGACCAGGTCCGGTTCGATATTGATCGCGGCGTCGGTGATGAACAGGTAGCGAGGGTAGCTTTCCACCTTCATCACCCAGACATGGCTGATGCGCCGGTCGGTGCGGATGCCGGTATCGCGGGCGAGCGCCGCGCTCATGAACTCGTCGGTGTGCAGGCTGCCCTTCATCAGGATGTCGGCGTAGCCGTCGCGCACCAGTTGAACCGCCCGTTCGGCGGCGGCGTGGCTGTGCTCGACATCGATGCATTCGAAGCGCTTGAGGTCGATTTCCAGTTCGCCGGCCAGTTTTTTCAGCTTGGCGAGCGGCGCCACCAGGATGGGGGTGGCGATGCCGTTTTCGGCGGCCTCCACCGCGCCCAGCAGCGATTCGCGGCTGCAGGGGTGGGCCACCGCCATTGGCAGGGCGCCCAGCTGGCGGGCTTGCTGCAGGATGTCGTCGAAAGCGTGGTCGTCGTGGGTCATGCTGAGCTCCTCAAGCCTTGATGTGGTGGCCGCCGTCTACATAAATGGTCTGGCCGGTCAGGCCGCTGGCGGCGTCGGAAATCAGGAAGGCGCAGGTCATGCCGACTTCTTCGATGTCGACCAGGCGGTTTTGCGGCGCGCGGGCGATGGCGTCTTCGATCAGTTGGTCGAAATGGGCGATGCCGGAGGCGGCGCGGGTTTTCAGCGGGCCGGGCGATACCGCGTGCACGCGGATGCGCTTGGGGCCGAGCTCGTTGGCCAGGTAGCGCGACACGCTCTCCAGCGCCGCCTTGACCGGCCCCATGATGTTGTAGTTCTCCACCACCTTGTCGGCGCCGTAGTAGCTCATGGTGATCAGGCTGCCGCCCTTTTTCATCAGCGGCTCGGCCAGCCGCGCCATTTCGATGAACGAGTAGCAGGATACCCGCATCGCCTGCTGGAAGCCGGCCAGCGAGCAATCGGCCACGCGGCCGTGCAGGTCGTCGGCCGGACAGTAGGCGATGGAGTGGATGATGAAGTCGAGTTCACCCCAGTGGCCGGCGATGCGTTCGAACACCGCGCGCATCTGCTCCGGCTGCTCCACGTCCAGCGGCAGCAACAGCGGCGCCTGCAAGGCCTCGGCCAGCGGCCGCACGTGTTTCTCGGCCTTCTCGTTCAGATAGGTGACCGCGCATTCCGCGCCCAGCTGGCGCAGCACGCTGGCGCAGCCGTAGGCTATGCTGTTCTCGTTGGCGATGCCGACGATCAGTCCCTTCTTGCCGGCGAGAATGTTGCGAATGCTTTCCATCTGACCCTCTTGGTAAACCATGTAGACCTCCGGGATAGCGTTGCAGGACGGTGTTGCGATGCGATGATGTAAAAGTGGTTTTTGTATTGCCGTTTCAGTCGGATATAATCGCAGGTTTGCGAGGCGGCGCACTTGAGTTTGAAAGCAGGTGGCCGCACCTGTACAGTCAGCCTTGCGCGCAGTTTAGTTCCAGCTGTGGTGCAGTGCAGCATCCGGTTGTATTATGCCATTGTGGTCAATTGGCGGGGAAATAAAACTATGCCGATCTATGAATATCGTTGCGGCGCCTGCGGCGTCGCCAAAGAGCATCTGCAAAAACTGAGCGACGCTCCGCTCGCGGCCTGTCCCGATTGCGGCAGCGCCGACTATCACAAGCAGCTGTCGGCCGCCGGCTTCCAGCTGAAGGGCTCGGGCTGGTACGCCACCGACTTCAAGGGCGGCTCCTCCTCCAGCGCCGCGGGCGGCGCCGCCAGTTCCGGCGGCCATAGCTGCGGCACCGGCTGCGGTTGCGATTGATGTCGGTATCGCCAAAGATAAAAATGACCCTGCGGGGGTATCTGATCGCCGGCCTGCTGATCTGGCTGCCGCTGGCGGTGACCCTGTGGGTGCTGAACCTGATCATCGGCTCGCTGGACCAGACGCTGACGCTGCTGCCGGTGGAGTGGCGGCCCGAGGCGCTGTTCGGCCGCCATGTGCCGGGCCTGGGCGTGGTGTTCGCGGTGCTGGTGGTGATGGGCACCGGCATGCTGGCCGCCAATGTGCTGGGCCGCAAGCTGGTGGCCTTCTGGCACGGCCTGCTGTCGCGCACCCCGGTGGTGCGCTCGATCTACAACAGCGTCAAGCAGGTCAGCGACACGCTGTTCTCCGATTCCGGCAACGCGTTCAAGAACGCGCTCTTGGTGCGCTGGCCGCACCAGAACGCCTGGACCGTGGCCTTTCAGACCGGCACGCCGGCCCAGGAAATCCTCCGCCACGCGGAGAACGGCGAGGAACTGGTCAGCGTGTACGTGCCGACCACGCCGAACCCGACTTCCGGCTATTTCATCGTGGTGCCGCGCAGCGACACTCGCCAACTGGACATGAGCGTCGACGACGCGCTCAAGTACGTCATCTCGATGGGCGTGGTGGTGCCCAATCCGCCGCCGGGCGCCCAGCGTCCGCGCCTGAATGACGAACATAATCGGCAGGGCTAGGCCGTCACCCTGTCTAGCCCCTAAACGCCTTCCTCCCTCGCGGGAGATTCACCGGATTCAATAAAAAGGTTTACCCAATGCGTACCGATTACTGTGGACTTATCGATAAAAAATACCTCGGCCAGACCGTAACCGTGAAGGGCTGGGCGCACCGCCGCCGCGACCACGGCGGCGTGATCTTCATCGATCTGCGCGACCGCGAAGGCCTGGTGCAGGTAGTGATCGATCCGGACACCCCGGAAGCATTCAAGCTGGCTGACAGCAGCCGCGGCGAGTACGTGCTGTCGATCAGCGGCATCGTGCGCGAGCGCCCGGCCGGCACCGCCAACAGCAAGATGATCTCCGGCGAGATCGAAATCCTGGCCAAGGAAATCGAGATCCTCAACGCCGCGGCCACGCCGCCGTTCCAGATCGACGACGAGAACCTGTCGGAAAACGTCCGCCTGACCAACCGCGTGATCGACCTGCGCCGCCCTGCGATGCAGAAGAACCTGCGCCTGCGCTACAAGGTGGCGATGGGCGTGCGCAACCACCTGGACAAGCAGGGCTTCATCGACATCGAAACGCCGATGCTGACCCGCTCCACCCCGGAAGGCGCCCGCGACTACCTGGTGCCGTCCCGCGTGCATCCGGGCGAGTTCTTCGCGCTGCCGCAATCGCCGCAGCTGTTCAAGCAGCTGCTGATGGTGGCCGGCTTCGACCGCTACTACCAGATCACCAAGTGCTTCCGCGACGAAGACCTGCGCGCCGACCGCCAGCCTGAATTCACCCAGATCGATATCGAAACCTCGTTCCTGAACGAGGACCAGATCATGGACATCACCGAGACCATGACGAAGGAGATCTTCAGCGACGTGCTGGGCGTGACGCTGCCGACCTTCCCGCGCATGACCTACGGCGACGCCATGTTCTACTACGGCTCCGACAAGCCGGACATGCGCGTTTCGCTGAAGTTCACCGAACTGACCGACGTGATGAAGTCGGAAGAATTCAAGGTGTTCCGCGGCGCCGCCGATATGGCCAATGGCCGCGTGGTGGCCCTGCGCGTGCCGAACGGCGCCGGCATCAGCCGCAAGGAAATCGACGACTACACCCAGTTCGTCGCCATCTACGGCGCCAAGGGCCTCGCCTACATCAAGGTCAATGACATCACCAAGCTGAACGAAGAGGGCCTGCAGTCGCCTATCGTGAAGTTCCTGTCCGCCGACGGCATCAAGGCCATCATCGAGCGCACCGGCGCGCAAAACGGCGACATCATCTTCTTCGGCGCCGACAAGGCCAAGGTGGTGAACGAGGCGATCGGCGCGCTGCGCATCAAGATCGGCCACGAGCGCGGCGAGAAGGACGGCTACTTCGTGCGCGAATGGCGTCCGCTGTGGGTGGTGGACTTCCCGATGTTCGAACACGACGAGGAAGCCGACCGCTGGACCGCCTGCCACCATCCGTTCACCAGCCCCAAGCCGGGCCACGAAGATCTGATGGCTACCGATCCGGGCAAGTGCTTGGCCCGCGCCTACGACATGGTGCTGAACGGCTGGGAAATCGGCGGCGGCTCCATCCGTATCCACCGCGCCGACATCCAGGAGAAGGTGTTCGGCGCGCTGAAGATCAGCCCGGAAGAACAGCAGAACAAGTTCGGCTTCCTGCTGGACAACCTGAAGTTCGGCGCGCCGCCGCACGGCGGCCTGGCTTTCGGCCTGGATCGTCTGGTGACGCTGATGTGCGGCGCGGAATCGATCCGCGATGTGATCGCCTTCCCCAAGACCCAGCGCGCCCAGTGCCTGCTGACCAACGCGCCGAACGCGGTGGACGACAAGCAGTTGCGCGAACTGAACCTGCGCCTGCGCCAGAAGGCCGAGCCGAGCGCCTGAGCCCGGCCGGAGCCAAGATGAAACGGACAGTTCTCTGTCCGTTTTTTTTGCGTCCGGCGGCGGCCGCGCAGACGGCAGCGGGCTTGAAAGCTGAACTCGGCACCCCCATCTTGGTCGGATAGATCAGCGGCGTTTCGCCGGCCGGCCGCGCGCCCGGCGCCGATTGCAAAACTTTATCGCAACGATATCGATTTACAATTTGCCGGGCCTGGCCAGGCTGATTTATAAAGCCTCGCATTCCGCGACGTTTTCCGATGCCCGATCAGGGAAGCGTTGTCATACCAAGACCTTTAAGGAGATCCAAATGGCCGTACTCGTTGGCAAGCAAGCCCCGTTCTTCGCTGGTGAAAAAACCTTCTCCGCCGTGCTCGGCGATGGTCAGATCGTTGACAACTACTCCTTCAAGCAAGCCACCGCCGGCAAGTACGCCGTGGTGTTCTTCTACCCGCTGGACTTCACCTTCGTGTGCCCGTCCGAACTGATCGCCTTCGACCACCGCCTGGCCGACTTCAAGGCCAAGAACGTGGAGGTGATCGGCGTGTCCATCGACAGCCAGTTCACCCACGCCGCATGGCGCAACACCCCGGTGGAAAAGGGCGGCATCGGCCAAGTCGGCTACACCCTGGTCGCCGACATCCAGCACGACCTGTGCAAGGCCTTCGACGTGGAAGCCGATGGCGGCGTCGCTTTCCGCGGCTCCTTCCTGATCGACAAGTCCGGCGTGGTGCAGCACCAAGTGGTGAACAACCTGCCGCTGGGCCGCAACGTCGACGAAATGCTGCGCATGGTTGACGCGCTGCAATTCACCGAAGAGCACGGCGAAGTGTGCCCGGCTGGCTGGAACAAGGGCAAGAAGGGCATGAAGCCGTCCGCCGAAGGCGTGGCTTCCTACCTGGCCGAAAACGCCAAGGACCTGTAATCCGCGGCTGATCCGGATTCCGTCCCGCACCCCGCCCGCGCAAGCCGGCGGGGTGTTTTATTTGGCCGCCGGCGCGCGCTCAGGCGGCGGCCGGGCTCAGCATCCTCTTCAGCGCGCCGTGCTGGATGGCCACGCCCAGGCAGGCGGCCAGCGCGCACAGCCACCACAGCGCCGCGCCGCCTAAATGGCCGTACAGCGCGGTGCCCAGCGCCGGCGCCACCAGGGTGCGGCCGTTCCAGGCGGCGTTGTAGAGGCCCAGATAGCTGCCGCGCAGCCGGCCTTCGGAGCGGTGCATCACCAGCAGCGCGTAGCACGGCGACAGCAGCAGCTCGCCGCAAGTCAGCGTCACCATCATCAGCACCGCCCACGGCGCGCCGTGGCCGGCGTTCAGCCACAGGAAGGAACAGCCGGTCAGCAGGATGCCCAGCTGGGTGCTGCGCCCCAGCCCCCAGCGCAGGATGCGGCGGCTGATCGGGATCTGCAGCGCCACCACCATCAGGCCGTTGACGGTGAACAGGTAGCCGACCCACTGCGCGCCCAGCTGGTAGTGTTCGCGCAGGAACAGCGCCAGGGTCACGTACATCTGGTCGAAAGCCAGCGTCACCAGGATCAGCGCGGCGATGCTGCGCAGGAAGCTGACGTCGCGCCAAGGGCCCGCCAGCGCGCCGCCGCTTTCCTCATCGCGGCGGACGGGGAGGGTGAGCGCGCGGCGGCGGCTGTACGACCAGGCCAGCCAGCAGGCGGCCAGCAGCGTGCCGCCGGCGTTGGCGGCGTAGACCCACTGGTAGCCGTAGGCGGCGAGAAAGCCGCTGCTGATGCCGGCGATGGCGACGCCCAGATTGAACGCCACCCGCATCATGCCCTGCGCCACCGGACGCTGTTGCGGCGTGCACGGCTCCAGCGCCAGCCGCTGGTTGACCGGGCGGAAGCCGCCGTCGGCCATGCCGGACAGCACCAGCACCGGCATGAACAGCCACACCGGAATCCGCAGCGCCAGCAACAGCATGCACAGGCCGGACAGCGATAGCGCCAGCACCGCCAGCGCCCGGCTGTCGAAGCGGTCGCTCAGGCTGCCGCCCTTCAGCGAGCCGGCCAGCATGCCGGCGCCGTAAAAGGCCATCAGCGCGCCGATCTGGCTGTAGGGCAGGTGGTAGCTTTCGCGCAGGTAGAGCGGCAGGAACAGCTTGGAGATGCCGCCGACGTTGTTGATGAAGCTGCACAGCGTCTGGATGTAGACGCCGGCCGGCAGGCCGCGGTACGGCCGCAGCCAGCGCCGCCAGAGCGAGGGGGGATGATCGGGCATGTGGGTGGGCCGGCAGGGCGGGAAATTTCGCGGGGCGAAGCTCCGGGGCGCGGCCGGCGGATGTTATTATGCGATTGGCCTATTTTGTTCGTGCTGATGCGAACAAGTCAATCTTGTTGCTGGATTATTTCACTGGCAGTTTCGCCTTCACCGTGCGCATCATGGTGCTCTGCTTCTCGGCGCGCGGATGCAGGCCGTCGGGCTGGAAGCTGGCCAGGTCGCCGGCGAATCCCGCCACCAGCAACGGCACATAGGCCAGATGGTTGCGTTTGGCGATTTCGTCGTAGGCGGCGCGGAACTCGGCGCCGTAACGGGGGCCATAGTTCGGTGGCAGCGCCATGCCCACCAGCAGCACCCGGGCGCCGCGCTGGCTGGCCAGGTCCACCATTTGCTGCAGATTGCGCCGCATGTCGGCCAGCGGCAGGCCGCGCAGGCCGTCGTTGGCGCCCAGCTCCAGGATCAGCACGTCCGGTTTGTGGCGGGCGAGCGCGTCGGGCAGGCGCGACAGGCCGCCGGCGCTGGTTTCGCCGGACACGCTGGCGTTGACGACCTTGTGGCGCGGCGCCAGCTCGCGGGCCAGCAGCGCCGCCCAACCCTGGCCGGGCGCCAGGCCGTAGCCGGCCGACAGGCTGTCGCCGTACACCAGGATGGTGGCGGCGTGCGCCGGCAGCTGCCACAGCAGCAACAAGGGGAACAGTATCTTGCAAACGATAGAGCGCATGAGCAATCCAGAGAAAAAGGCGGTGCTGGCCGCCAGGGAGTTGGCCAAACAGGTGCATTTCCGCGGCGACGTGCTGCACATCCTGCGCAGCGCCTCGCTGACCCTGTATCCCGGCGAGAGCGTGGCCATCGTCGGCACCTCGGGTTCCGGCAAGTCCACGCTGCTGTCGCTGCTGGCGGGGCTGGACCATCCCAGCGATGGCGAGGTGGCGCTGTTCGGCAAGCCGCTCTCCAGGCTGAGCGAGGACGCGCGCGCGCTGCTCCGGCGCGACCGGGTGGGCTTCGTGTTCCAGAACTTCCAGCTGCTGCCGCAGCTGACCGCGCTGGAAAACGTCATGCTGCCACTGGAGCTGGCCGGACGCAACGACGCGCGCGAGGCGGCGCGGCAGATGCTAGAGCGGGTGGGGCTGGCGGCGCGCCTCGGCCACTATCCGCGCCATCTGTCCGGCGGCGAGCAGCAGCGGGTGGCCTTGGCGCGCGCCTTCGTCATTCATCCCGGCCTGCTGTTCGCCGACGAGCCCACCGGCAATCTCGATCCGCACACCGGCCGCCAGATCATAGACCTGCTGTTCCAGCTGAACGCCGAGCAAGGCACCGCGCTGGTGCTGGTCACCCACGACAACGAGCTGGCCAGCCGCTGCGACGCCATCCACCGCTTGGTGGACGGCAAGCTGAACGGAGCGCGCGCCGGATGACGCTGCGAGGACGGCTGACCCTGCTGCTGCGCTTCATCCGCCGCGAACTGGTGTCGGGCGAGTTGACCATACTCGGCCTGGCGCTGCTGGTGGCGGTGGCGGCGATGAGCAGCGTCGCCTTCTTTTCCGACCGGGTGGAGAAGGCGCTGACCACCCAGGCCACCCAGTTGCTGGCCGCCGATCTGGTGCTTAGCGGCAACGCGCCGGCGCCGGAAGCCATCCGCGCCGAGGCGCGCAGGCGCGGCCTCGCGATGGCCGACAACATCGTGTTCCCGTCTATGGCCTTCGCCGGCGGCCAGGCCGCCTTGGCCCAGTACAAGGCGGTCAGCGCCGGCTACCCGCTGCGCGGCGAAACCACGGTGCGGCTGGCCGACGGCAGCGAACAGAGCGGCCGCCTGCAGCTGCAGCCTGGCCAGGCCTGGATGGATGCCCGGCTGATGAGCCGGCTCAAGCTGAAGCTGGGCGACGAGATCGGCGTCGGCAATCTGCAGCTGAAGCTGTCCGGCCTGATCGTGCGTGAGCCGGACGGCAGCATGGACGTCTACAACTTCATTCCGCGGCTGATGTTCAACAGCGCCGACCTGGCCGCCACCGGCCTGGTGCAGGAAGGCAGCCGCATCCGCTGGCGGCTGCTGTTCGCCGGAGAGGACCGCAAGGTGGCCGCTTTCCGCGGCTGGCTGAGCGCGCGCAAGCCGCCGGGCAGCCGGCTGGAGGATGTGGAAGAGATGCGGCCGGAAATCCGCACCGGCCTGGAGCGGGCGCGGCGCTTCCTCGGCCTGACCGCGATGCTGACGGTGGCGCTGGCGGCGTCGGCGGTGGCGCTGGTGGTGCGCCGCTACCTGCAGCGCCATTGGCAGCAGGTGGCGGTGCTGCGCTGCCTGGGCTTGGGCTCGGGCGAGGTGTGGGGGCTGTTCGTCAGCCTGTTCCTGCTGCTGGGCCTGCTGGCCGGCCTGCTGGGCACGCTGGCCGGCTTCCTGATCCAGCTGGGGCTGATGCAGCTGTTCAGCGGCTACGTCGGCGAGATGCTGCCCGATCCCGGCTGGCTGCCGTGGCTGATCGGCCCGCTGGCGGCGCTGCTGCTGCTCTCCGGCCTGGCGCTGCCGCCCTTGATGGGCATCCGCGACGTGTCGCCGGCGGCGGTGCTGCGCAATGAGCTGCCGCCGACGCGGCAGGGCGTGATCGCGCCGGTGCTGGCGCTGGCCACGCTGCTGGGGCTGGCATCCTGGCAGGTGGGGGAGTTCGCGCTGGCCGGCTGGCTCCTGGCGGCGATGCTGGGCTTTCTCGGCGTGGCCGGCGCGCTGGCGCTGGGCATGGTGATGCTGTTGCGGCGGCTGCCGCGCGGCGGCAAGGTGGGCTGGCGCTTCGGCATCGCCAATCTGGCGCGGCGGCGCTGGCTGGCGGTGCTGCAGATCGCCTCGCTGTCGGTCGGGCTGATGGCGCTGCTGACGCTGACCGTCGTGCGCGACGACCTGATCGGCGCCTGGCAGCGCAGCGTGCCGGCCGACGCGCCCAACAAGTTCGTGATCAATATCCAGCCCGGCCAGCTGGACGCGCTGCGCGATGCCTTCGCCGTCGCCGGCAGGCCGCAGCCGGAGCTGTCGCCGATGGCGCGGGCGCGGCTGATCGCCATCAACGAGCAGCCGGTGCGGCCGGCCGCTTACGACAGCGAGCAGGCGCGCCGGCTGGCCGAGCGCGAGTTCAATCTGTCCTGGCGCCGCGACCTGCCGCCGGGCAACCAGGTGACGGCCGGCAAATGGTGGCCGGACGAGAAGCGGGTGAAGCCGCAGTTCTCGGTGGAGCGCGGCCTGGCCGACAAGCTGGGCATCCGCCTGGGCGACACGCTGGCCTTCGACCTGGCCGGCACCACCTACCGGGCCAAGGTCACCAGCCTGCGCGAAGTGCCGTGGGACAGCTTCCGCGTCAATTTCTTCGTGATCGGCACGCCGGGGCAATTCCGCCAGCAGCCGGCCAGCTGGATCACCAGCTTCCGGCTGGAGGCGGCGGACGAATCCTTCGCCAGCGCGCTGGTGGAGCGTTTCCCCAATATCACGGTGATAGACGTCGGCAGCATACTGGCGGAGGTGAGGGCGATGGTGGACAAGCTGACGCGCGGCATCGAGGCGATGTTCCTGCTGGCGCTGGCCGCCGGCGTGCTGGTGCTGTGGGCGTCGCTGACGGCCACCCGCGACGAGCGGCTGGCCGACATCGGCCTGATGCGCGCGCTGGGGGCCTCGCGCCGCCAGCTGCGCAGCGTGGTGCTGGCCGAGCTGGTGTGGCTGGGCGCGGTGTCCGGCTTGCTGGCGGCATTGGGAGCGATGGGCATAGGCGTGCTGGCGGCGGTGAAGCTGTTTTCGCTGCCGGTGCTGATCAATTGGTGGCTGTTGCCGCTGGGCATGGGCGGCGGCGTGCTGGTGGTGACGCTGACGGGCTGGCCGCTGGTGGGCAGGGTGACGCGCGCGCCGCCGCTGGCCGCGCTGCGCGCGGCGGCTTGAGCGGGCAAGAACAAACAGGCGGGCGGCGCCCGCGGGAGAAGCAGGATGGACGCAATGGTATTGGCCGCGATGGCCAAATGGCCCAATGTGCCGGCGGTGTTCGGCTGGCTGCGGCTGGACGCGCGCGGGCAGTGGTGGATCAAGGACGAACGGCTGCAGCACGAGGCGATGGTGGAGTTCTTCAACCGCAACTACGGCCGCGACGGCCAGGGGCGCTGTTATGTGCAGAACGGGCCGCAGAAGGTGTACGTGACGCTGGACGCGGCGCCGCTGGCGGCCCGGCGCACGCCCAGGGGCTGGAGCACCTTGCCTTACGACGACGATGTCGCCGCGCGCACCGCCTGGCTGACGCCGGACGGCATGCTGCTGCTGGAGATAGGCGGCGAATTGGCGGTGGTGGACGACCGCGATCTGCCTGCCCTGCTGGACGAGGCGCTGCCGGACTGGGACGGCGCGGCGGACAGCCTGCCCGCCAGCCTGCGTCTTGGCGAGGCGGAGCTGCCGCTGGCGCGCGAAGAGCTGGCGGCGCTGTGGCGCCGCTACGGCATCGTCGCCAAGCCGCGCTGAGTCCGGCCGCTTTCGGCATGAAAAAGCCCGCCTTCACGGCGGGCTTTTCGCATTCGGCAGCGGATTCAGACGGCGACCGCGCGCACGCCCACCAGCTGCTTGCGGCCGGCCAGCATGCCGACGGTGAGCGCGGCGGCGGCGATCAGGCAGAACAGCATCGCCAGCGGCCAGGCCGCGTGGCTGTGGCCGCGGATCACGCCCACCGCGAACGGGCCGAGCGAGGCCAGCATATAGCCGATGCCCTGGGCCATGCCCGACAGGTGGGCCGCCACGTGCTGGTCCGGCGAGCGGTGCGCCAGCAGGCTCAGCGCGGTGCTGAACAGGCCGCCTTGGCCGAAGCCCAGCAAAATCGCCCACAGCAGCAGACTGCCGGTCGGCGCGTACAGCATGCCCAGCAAGCCGGCGATCACCGCCAGCAAGGTGATGGCGATAGGCGGGCGCTGGTTGCGGCAGCGGTGCGCCAGCATCGGCACCAGCAAGGAGGCCGGCACCTGCACCATGGTGGACAGCGACAGCATCAGTCCGCCTTCCATCGCGCTGAGGCCGCGGTCCATCAGGATGGACGGCAGCCAGCCGAACACGATGTAGGCCAGCGACGATTGCAGGCCCATGAACAGCGTCACCTGCCAGGCCAGCGGGTCGCGCAGCAGCCCGCGCACCTGCCATTGGCCGGCGGCGGCGGCGTGGCGGGTTTTCAGCTGCGGCCACCACACGGCGATGGCCAGCAACGCCGGCAGCGCCCACAGCGCCAGCGCCGGACGCCAGTCGCGGCCGAAATGCTCGGCGACCGGCACGGTGAAGCCCGCCGCCAGCGCCGCGCCCAGGCACAGCGCCATGGTGTAGACGCCGGTCATCAGGCCGGCGCGGCTGGCGAAGTCGCGTTTGACGATGCCGGGCAGCAGCACGCCGATCACGCCGATGCCGGCGCCGGCCAGCGCCGAGCCGGCGAACAGGCCGAACACGCCCAGTTGAGTGCGCAGCGCGATGCCGGCCGCCAGCAGCGCCAGCACCAGCGCGATGGTTTTTTCGCTGCCCAGGCGGCGCGCCAGATGCGGCGCCAGCGGGCCGAACAGCCCTAAGCAGGCCACAGGCAGCGTGGTGAGCAGGCCGGCCAGCGCCGGGGTCAGCCCGGTGTCGCGGCTGACCATGGCCAGCACCGGGGCCAGGCTGGATAGCGCCGGACGCAGGTTGAGGCCGACCAGCACCAGCCCCAGCAACAGCAACAACGCGCTGCCGCGGCTGGCAGGCAGGCTGGTGGCGGGCGGCGCGTCGTCGTCGATCAGCAATTCGTCGGCGATGGGCGGATTTTGGATATCGCGGTCGGGCATGGCGTTTCCTGGTTATTGGTTTTGCGCGGCCAGCAACTGGTCCAAGGTGGCCAGCAACGGGCGGGTGATGGCGGCGGCGGCGTCGCCGGCGGCGTCCGGCCGCTTTTGCCGTATGGCTTCGAAGATGGCGGCGTGCTCGGCGAGGCCGGGATCCGGCAGCGCTTCGTCGCGGATGGCGTCCTGCACGCTTTGCTGCACCGCGCGCGAGAAATAGCGGTACAGGCCGGCCAGCGCCTGGTTGCCGCTGGCGTCGGCGATGGCCAGATGGAAGGCGATGTCGCGCTCGGCGTAGCTTTCGGGCGTATCGTCGGCCTGGCGGGCCAGGGTATGCAGCGTCGCCTCGATGCGGACCAGGTCATCGGCGCCGGCGCGCAGGGCGGCCAGGCGCGCCGCGCTTTCCTCCAGCAGGCAGCGCACTTCCAGGTGCTCGCGCAGGCTGGCGCGGCTGATGGCGCGCATCGCCTCGCCGGGATTGACGGTGGCGCGGACATAGGTGCCATCGCCCTGGCGCACTTCCAGCAGGCCGGCGTACAGCAGCACGCGCACGGCTTCGCGCACGGTGTTGCGGCTGATGCCCAGCTCGTCGGCCAATTCGGGCTCGGTGGGGATGCGGCTGCCCACCGGCCACCGGCCGTCGGCCAATTGCCGGCCCAGGCTGTCGAGCGCGATATCCACCAGCGAGCGTTTGATTGCGGGGTTCGGATTCATCTGGGTCTTCTAATTCATCCAATCATCCGATGAATTTTACGCGCAAAACACGGGCAGGGTCAAAAGCGGGCGATCAGGCGGTGGCGGAGAAGGTGCCGTTGGGAGACAGGCCCAGGCCCTGTCCTACCAGCAGCGAGTCCAGCGCGTAGGGCGCGCCCAGCGAGTAGACCAGCGCGTAGGTGGCCAGGCCGCTGATCTGCTGGGCCGACAGATTGCTGTTGGTCTGCAGCAGGTCGTTCAGGTTGAATGGGAAGGTGTTCGGCGTCAGCGGGGTGTTGCTGGCCAGCTGGTTGGTGCGTTGCTGTTTCAGCAAGGCGTTGGTCTCGTTGACCAGCGAGCCGTTGCCGTAGGTGGTATAGCTGTTGGCCAGCGAGTTCAGCGCCTGCTCCACCGCGTACAACAGATTGGCGGTGCCGGTGGAGTCGCTGTTGTAGGCGGCCTGGAGCGAGCTGACGTTCAGGTTCAGCGTGCCGCCCAGGCCGTATTGCGCCGGGCTTTGATAGCTCAGGCCGATCTGGCTCAGCGAGGTCAGCAGCGAGCTGCCGTTGCTGTAGGTGGTTTGCGCCTGTTGATTCAGCAGCTGGGGCAGCTGGCTGGCGATGGGATCGTTGCTGAAGCTGACCTGGTTGCCCAGCAGGCTGTTGATGCTGCCCTGCGCGGTATTGAAGGCGGTGGCCAGCGATTGGGCGTTGGTATTGAGTTGGCCGAAGTCGATGTTGACCGAGATGGTGCTGCTGCCGGTGGCCAGCAGGTTGGCCGATACGCCGCTGCCCAGCTGGATGCCGAAATTGCTGCTGCTGGAAGCCGATGCGCCGTTGACGGTATAGGCGGCGTTGAGCGCGCTCTGGGTCTGAGTGAGGTTCTGGCCGCTGCCCACTGCCAGGGTCTGATCGAAGGCGAGGCGCGACAAGCCGCTCTGGTCGGTGTTGGTGCCGTCGTTGTCGCTGACGGCGATGCGGAAATTGTTGCTGCTGCCGGTGCTGGCCGCGCTGACCTGCAATTGATAGGCGCCGGAGGCGTTCTGGATCACGTTGGCGACCACGCCGGCATTGGCGCCGTTGATGGCGCTGGCGATGCCGGACAGCGTGCCGTTGGTGATGCTGACCGTTACCGGCGTGTCATTGGCGGTGAAGCTGCTGGCCGAGGTCGAGCTGGTGTAGGTGTAGCTGCCGGTGGTGATGGTCAGGCTGCCGGTGCCCACCGAGGTGGAACTGGTATCCGGCAGGGTGAAGCTGGTGCTGGCGCTTTGCGCCTGCGCCAGCTGCGACACGGTCAGCAGGTAGTTGGCGTTCTGCGCGCCGCTGGCGGCGCTGACGCTGGCCACGCCGGGATTGCTGCTGCTGGCGCTGCTGTTGTTGTATTGCAACTCCGGAGCGTACAGTTGCTGCAAGCTGCTTTGGAAGGTATTGAGGATGGACATCAGCTGGCCGAGGCCGGACAGTTCCACTTGGATGGGGTCGGCGGTGGAGCTGGCCGAGGCGCTGCCGGTGCTGCTGTTGGCGCCCAGCAGCAAACCGCTGGACAACAAACTGCTCAAGTTCGGCAAAAGACTGTCGAAAGACGAGAGAGAGGAGTTGTATCCAGACAGCGAGTTCATTGCCAACACTCACAAGCCATACCTTGTTCAAGTGTAGACTATTGCGTCCAAGTCATTGTTGATTGGGCGTTTTTTCGGCGTCTGGATTGTTTATTTTTTTGCGCTGCGGCAAGCGGCGCAAAAAAAACGGCGGGAAGCCGGGCTCCCCGCCGTTTCGCGATGGACTGGCGCGGTTTATTTGGCCAGCGCGTCCTTCACGCACTTCTTGGCGAAACTCTGCTTGGCGGCGCCGGCCAGCTTCTTGTCGGCCGCCTTGGCGTCGCAGCTGGCCTGGGCCGCGGCGGTGTCCTTCTCGCATTTTTTCAGGAAGCTTTGCTTGGCGGCGCCGGCCAGTTTCTTGTCGGCGGCCTTGGCGTCGCAGGCGGCGTCGGCCAGCGCCAGATTGGCGCTGAACAGGGCAAACAGGGCGAGCAATAGCGTTTTGCGCATCACGGTTGGTCTCCATGGCTGAGGAAAGGCCTGCGGACAGGCCGTTGAAAAGGGGTCATGCGTCTTTGTCGCGCCTGGCGTTCAGCCAGTAGACGGCGGTCAGCGCCGCCAGCGCGAACAGCAGCAGCATCAGCGCCAGCTGGTGGGCGGCGCCATAATTGGCCTGCTCCACCTGATTGTACAGCGCGATCGAAATCACCCGGGTTTCGCCGTCGATATTGCCGCCTATCATCAGCACCACGCCGAACTCGCCGACGGTATGGGCGAAGCCCAGGCAGGCCGCGCTCAGCACGCCGTTGCGGCAGGAGGGCAGAATCACGTGGCGCATGCGCTGCCAGCGTCCCGCGCCCAGCAGCAGCGCGCTCTCCAGCTCTTCCTGCCGCACCGCGCGGAAGCTGGCCAGCAGCGGCTGCAGCACGAAGGGCAGCGAATACAGCACCGAGGCGATCACCACGCCGTGAAAGGTGAAGGCGAGTCCGGGAAGATCCAGGGCCGAGGTCAGCTTGCCCAGCGGCCCGCGCGGGCCGAAAGCCAGCAGCAGGTAAAAGCCCAGCACGGTGGGCGGCAGCACCAAGGGCAGCATCGCCGCCGCTTCCAGCATCGGCCGCAGCGGCGAGCGGCTGCGCGCCAGCCACCAGGAGCAGGGCACGCACAAGAGCAGCAGCAGCAGGGTGCTGATGCCGGCCAGCTTCAGGGTGAGGCCGATGGCGCCCCAGTCTTGCGGAGTCACGGCTTGAAGCGGTAGCCAGCCTGGGCCATCAGCGCGCGCGCCTGCTCGCCCTTGAGGAAGGCCATCAGGGCGGTCGCGGCGGGCGAGGGCTTGATCAGCAGCGCGTCCTGGCGGATAGGCTGGTGCAGCTTCTCCGGCACCAGCCAGTAGCGGCTGCGTATGCCCTGCTCCAGCAGTTGGGAGTAGGCGACGAAGGCGAAGTCGGCGCCGCCGACTTCGGCGAATTGCATGGTTTGGCCGATATTGTCGCCGGTCAGCAGCTTGGCTTTCACCGCCGCCTCCAGCTTCAGCGCCGCCAGCGTTTCCATCGCGGCGCGGCCGTAGGGAGCGGTGGCGGGATTGGCCACCGCCAGCTTGTTGAACTTGCCCTGGCGCAGAGCGGCTTCGCCGGCGTCGTCGCGTTTTTTGCTCCACAGCGCCAACTGGCCGTAGGCGTAGGTGAACTGGCTGGCGGGCTGGCCGACGCCGGCGCGGACCAGTTCGGTCGGACGCTCGTCGTCGGCGGACAGGAATACGTCGAACGGCGCGCCCTGGCGGATCTGCGCGGCCAGCTTGCCGGATGCGCCGGCGCTGGCTTTGATCTCATGCCCGGTGGCGGCCTTGAAGGCGGCGGCGATTTTGTCCAGCGTTTGCTGGAAATTGCTGGCCACCGCCACATTGACGGTGTCGGCGAGGGCCAGCGGAGACAGGCAGAGGCAAAGCAGGGCAAGACGCAGGCGGGGCATGGCGGCGCTCCGGAGGGGTGAGGTGGCCGTCATTATGCAGCCAAAATCGCCATCCTAGCCAGCTGCCAGCGGCGCCTGCTCGACTTGCAGCACTTGCTGCCAATTGCAGGCCAGCAGATCCGGCCAGCCTTTGCCGGCGGCCGCGGCCTGGCCGGCGCGGCCGCCGCGCAGATTGACGCCGCCGCCCAGCAGCCTGCCGTCGCCGGCGTCCTCCAGCTGCACGATGCTGGACACCTGCTCTAGATACGGGGCGATGCCGCGTGTCAGCGGCGCGCGGTCATCGGACTGGCGCGCCGCCGGCAGGCTGCCGATCTCGCCCTGGAAACTGCGCAAAGCCAGGCGCAGCCTGGCCACACGCGGGCCGGCCTCCTCCGCCAGCGGCAGCGCCGGCATCCAGGCGCGCAACAGCGCCTGCAGCCGCAGATTCATGCTGTTGCCCAGCGCGGTGGACACCAGTTGCCAGCGGCCGTCGCGGCGCTGGTCAAGCAGCCATAGCGGCTCGAGCAGCACCGCCTGGTAGGAGGCGAGCGACTGCGGCGAGCCGGCGTAGACGAACTGGTGGCTCTGGCTGCCCTGGCACAAGGCCTGCGGCGGCAGCGGGTCGGCGCCGGCCAGGGCGCCTGGGGTTCGCGCCACCCGGCACAGCTCGCTCCAGGCGACCAGCGCGCAGCCAAAATTGAAGAAAGGTTTCATCGCCGTCCGTAGCGTGGATGAGTTGGGTCCGCAAGGGCGGATTGCATACCGAAACATAAGGTAAAAGCGCGCTGTCCGCAGTTGATGTGGGACAAACTCTCCGGCTGAAGGACAGTCTGACCTGTCATGTCGTACAGGACGGCTTGCTGGTATGATTCCGCCTTTGCCGCCCGAGCGGCTATAGATACCGAATTCTCGACGCATTCAAGATGAAAAAACTATCCGGCTTTCTGTTGATTGTCCTGCTGTGCGCGGCGGGCTGGCTGGCCTGGGCCGCGCTGCTGCCGGTCGCGCTGCCCGAAGGCGGCTACAAGCTGCTGGTGGGCCCGAACCGCACGATGAAGCAGATCGCCCGCACGCTGGAACAGGACGGCGCCATCCGCAACCGCCAGCTGATGACGGCGTTGGCGCGGCTGTCCGGCGCCGACCGCAAGGTCAAGGCCGGCCTGTACCGCTTCCAGGGTCCGCAGAGCATGCTGGACGTGCTGCAGCGGCTGGTGCAGGGCCATCCGGACGAAGCCAGCGTCACCGCGATAGAGGGCTGGACCTTCCGCCAGCTGCGCCAGGCGCTGGACCGCAACCCCGACGTGCAGCACGAGGCGAAGCCGCTGAGCGACGCCGAGGTGATGGCGCAGCTGGGCATGCCCGGCGCCAGTCCCGAGGGGCTGTTCTTCCCCAGCACCTATCTGTTCACGCCGGGCGCGTCCGACCTCGACATCTACCGCCAGGCCTTCAATGTGATGCAGCAGCAATTGAACGCGGCCTGGGCGGCGCGCAAGGCCGACTTGCCCTACCGCACGCCGTATGAGCTGCTGACCATGGCCAGCCTGATCGAGAAGGAAACCTCCAGCGACGCCGACCGCGGCATGGTGGCCTCGGTGTTCGTCAACCGGCTGAAGAAGGGCATGCGGCTGCAGACCGACCCGTCGGTGATCTACGGCATGGGCGCCAGCTACCAGGGCAATATCGGCAAGGCCGACTTGCGGCGCGATACGCCGTACAATACCTATACCCGCGCCGGCCTGACGCCGACGCCGATTTCGCTGCCGGGCAAGGCGGCGCTGTACGCCGCCGCCCAGCCGGCCGAGTCGGACGCGCTGTATTTCGTCGCCCGCGGCGACGGCAGCTCGCAATTTTCCAGCACCCTGGAGCAACACAACCAGGCGGTGCGCAAATACATCCTGAAGAAAGGCCAGTAATGCCTATAGAGCAGTCCGCCCGCCGCGGCCGCTTCATCACCCTGGAGGGGATAGACGGCGCCGGCAAGAGCACGCATCTGGGCTTTATCCGCGACTGGCTGGCCGGGCGCGACATCGACGCCGCGTTCAGCCGCGAGCCGGGCGGCACCCCGCTGTCCGAGAAGATACGCGAGCTGCTGCTGGCGCCGGAGACGGTGGTGTCGCTGGACGCCGAGGCGCTGCTGGCTTTCGCCGCGCGCCAGCAGCATATCGCTGAGGTGATCGAACCGGCGCTGGCAGCCGGCCGCTGGCTGGTGTCCGACCGCTTCACTGACTCCACCTACGCGTTCCAGGGCGGCGGCCGCGGCATTCCCTTCGAGCGCATCCGCGTGCTGGAAGACTGGGTGCAGCGGGGCCTGCAGCCGGACTTGACCTTGTTGTTCGACCTGCCGCTGGAAGTGGCGGCGCAGCGGATGTCGGGCACGCGCCAGCTGGACCGTTTCGAGCAGGAGGCCGCCGGCTTCCACCAGCGCGTGCGCGACGCCTATCTGGCGCGCGCGGCGGCGGAGCCGGGCCGCTTCGCCGTGCTGGACTCCAGCCGCGGCATCGCCGAGATCCAGGCCGACATCGCGCTGCATCTGCAGCGCCTGCTGGAGCGCGGCTGATGTTGTACCCGTGGCAGAACCATGACTGGCGGCGGCTGAACGCCGAGCGGCAACGGATGCCCGGCGCCTGGCTGTTCACCGGCGGCGCCGGCATCGGCAAGCTGGCTTTCGCCCGCCACCTGGCGCAGTCGCTGCTGTGCGAGGCGCCGCAAGCGGAGCATCAGCCCTGCGGCCAGTGCCAGGGCTGCCGCTGGTTCGCCAGCGGCACCCATCCCGACTTCCGCCTGCTGTCGCCGTTCGCCGACGAAGAGGAAGAGGGCAAGGAAGCCAAGGCGGTGCGCAAGCTGCCGCAGATCAAGATCGAGGCGGTGCGCGACGTCATCGACTTCGCCCACCTGTCCGCCCACCGCGCCGGCCGCCGGGTGATCCTGGTGGAGCCGGCCGAAAACCTGAACCCGGCCGCGGCCAACGCCTTGCTGAAAATCCTGGAGGAGCCGCCGGAAGCGGTGCTGTTCCTGCTGGTGTCGCACGCGCAGCAGCGCCTGCTGCCGACCATCCGCAGCCGCTGCCGCCAGTTCGCGCTGACCCGGCCGGGCGCGGCCGCCGCGCTGGCCTGGCTGCGGGAGCAGGGCGTGGCCAACGCCGAGATCGAGTTGGCGCACAATGGCGGCGCGCCGCTGTTCGACCACGATCCGGAGCTGGCCGCGCTGCGCGGCCAGTTCGTCAAGGCGCTGGGCCAGCCCAGCTTCGCCGGCATGCTGCAGCTGGCGGAACTGGCCGACAAGAACAAGCAGCTGTCGCTGCTGCAGCCGCTGAACTGGCTGCAGAAGTGGCTGCACGACCTGGCGGCGCTGTGCCTCGCCGGGCGGGTCCGCTATTATCCAGATCAGGAACGCGCGCTGTCGGCGCTGGCGCCGCGCTGCGACCTGGCGCAGCTGATGGCCTGCCAGCAGGCGTTGGCGGCGCTGGCGCCGTTCTCGCAACATACCTTGAACATCCGCCTGCAGCTGGAGGCGGTCTTGATGGACTACCTGAAGATTTTCGCCGGCGCCAAGCCCGCTTGAGCGCGCAGAGGGGACATTTGCATGGATGCCGCCAACACCAGGCCGGACCTGAACAATCCCAACCGCCCCGGCGTGCTGTCGCTGCACATCAAGGAGCGCAGCGCGCTGTTTGCCGCCTACATGCCCTTCGTCCGCAACGGCGGCATCTTCATTCCCACCAACAAGGAAATGCAGCTGGGCGAGGAAGTGTTCCTGCTGCTGACGCTGATGGAAGACCCGCAGCGCATCGCGGTGCAGGCCAAGGTGGTGTGGATCACGCCGGGCGGCGCCAACAACAGCCGCGTGCAAGGCGTCGGCGTCGAGTTCGTTTCCGGCGAGGCGGGCAAGCAGGCCAAGGACAAGATAGAGGCGCTGTTGGGCGGGGTGCTCAACTCCAGCCGCCCCACCCACACCATGTAGCCGGCGCGCGGCTGAAGCGCCGGCCGCCGCCGTGGTATGCTTGCGCGGTTACTGTCAGAGTTTTGCGGCCGCCCCATCATGCTTATCGATTCCCACTGCCACATCAATTTTCCCGACCTGGCCGCCCGCCTGCCCGAGGTGCTGGGCAATATGCGCGAGAACCGGGTCACGCACGCGCTGGTGATAGGCGTCAGCCGGCCCAAGTATCCGCAGGTGCTGGCGCTGGCCGAGGCGCACGCCAATCTTTACGCCACTGTCGGCGTGCACCCTGACGACCCCGAGGCGGAGGAGTACAGCGAGGACGAGTTGGTCGAGCTGGCCGGCCATCCGCGCGTGGTCGGCATAGGCGAAACCGGCCTCGACTACCACTGGTGCAAGGGCGACCTGGCCTGGCAGCACCAGCGCTTTCGCACCCATATCCGCGCCGCCCGGCGCGTGAATCTGCCGCTGGTGATCCATACCCGCGAGTCGGCCGCCGACACCATCCGCATCATGCAGGAAGAGCATGCCGAGCAATGCGGCGGCGTGATGCACTGCTTCACCGAAACCTGGGAAGTGGCCGAGGCGGCGCTGGCGCTGGGCTTCTACATCTCCTTCTCCGGCGTGGTGACCTTCAAGAACGCCAAGCAGGTGCAGGAAGTGGCGCAGAAAGTGCCGCTGGAGCGGATGCTGATCGAAACCGATTCGCCGTACCTGGCGCCGGTGCCGCACCGCGGCAAGCAGAACGAGCCGGCCTACGTCCGCCATGTGGCGGAATTCATCGCCGAGCTGCGCGGTGTGCCGGTGGAGCAGGTGGCGGCCGCCACCACGGAAAACTTCTTCCGCCTGTTCGCCAAGGCGGAACGCTGAGGGAGAGCCGGAATGCATTTGCGCCATTTCGCCGCGGGCATGCTGATCGGGCTGGCTTCGCTGGCCGCGGCGGCCAATTGCGTCAATCTGGGCGGCCGCAGCTTCTGCGCGCCGCCCGGCGGCCAGGCGGTGCTGCACCAGGGCAACGCCTATTGCGGCGCCGGCGCCTGCGTGGCCGACGAATTCGGCAACCTGTTCTGCTCGCCGTACCCCGGCGGCGGCGCCATCCGCGCCGGCGGCGCTTTCTACGCCGGCCCGGGCATGTGCCTGCTGGGGCCGGACGGCTCGCCGCGTTGCGCCGCGCGCCCAGGCGGCAGCTGCCAGGTGGCCGCCGACGGGCAGATACAATGCGACGGCGGCACGGTGGCGGCGCCGGCGGTGCGCCCGCTGTTGTGCCAATGATTGTGCAAGGAGCGCCGTGAATACGTTAGAAGTCACCATCCTGGGCTGCGGCTCCAGTTCCGGCACGCCGGCGATAGGCTGCCGCTGCGCCACCTGCCTGTCCGACGAGCCGCGCAACCAGCGCACTCGCGCCAGCGCCTATGTCCGCGTCGGCGAGCTGGGTTTCTTGATCGACACCGGACCGGATCTGCGCCAGCAGGCGCTGCGCGAGGGTTTGTCGCGGCTGGACGCGGTGCTGTACACCCATCCCCATGCCGACCACCTGAACGGCATCGACGATCTGCGCGCCTTCTGCTACTTGAAGCAGGGGCCGATCTCGCTGTACGGCAACGATTTCACCATGTCCAACATCCGCGAGCGCTTCGGCTATGCGCTGCAGGCGCCGTCGAAGATGTGGGACAAGCCGGTGCTGCTGCCGGAAACGGTGCATGGCCCGTTCGAGCACCAGGGCGTCAAGTTGACGCCCATCCCGCTGCGGCACGGCAGCTGGCCTTGCCTGGGCTGGCGCATCGGCAATATGGCTTGGCTGACCGATCTGTCCGACATCCCGGAGAGCAGCCTGCCCTTGTTGCAGGGGCTGGAGCTGCTGTTCCTGGATTGCCTGAACCACGACCCCTACCCGTCGCATCTGGGGGTGGGGCAGGCATTCGACTGGGCGGCGAGGATAGGCGCCCGCCGCACGGTGCTGATCCACATGACTCACCGGCTGGAATACCATGCGCTGGGCGCGCTGTGCCCGCCGGGCGTCGAGGTGGGGTTCGATGGCTGGCAGGCGAAGCTGGCTATGGGATGATGCCTGTCATCTTAATAATAATGATGAATATCAATAGCTTGCGATAGCTATTTTTTCAGCGGAATTTTCTGATCCAGCACCGCCACCGCGCTGATGGCGTTGTCCGGGCTGCCGTCCACCAGCTTGTCGGAATAGGTGAGATAGGTCAGCACATTGCGTTTGGCGTCGACGATGCGCACCACCCGCACGTGCTTGAACACGAAGGACGCGCTCTCCTTGAACACCTGTTCCTGCGGCGGCAGCGGCCGGCCGAAGCGGATCTGTCCCACCTGGCGGCAGGCGACGGAAAAGCGCGACGGATCCTTGGCCAGCCCGATCGCGCCCTTGTAGCCGCCGGTCTTGGCGCGCGACACATAGCAGGCCACGCCTTGCACCGCCGGATCGTCGAAGGCTTCCACCACCACCTTGTCGTTGGGGCTGAGCAGCTTGAAGGTGGTGGAGACTTCGCCGATTTCCTCGGCGCGGGCGAACGGGGCGGCCAGCAGGCAGGCCAGCAGCAGCGCGGTTTTCTTCATCGCGGTTTCCTTGGGGGAGCAAAGAGGCCGCCATCAAGACGGCCATGATGCCGGAATTGTAGGGAAGCCGGCCGCGCCGCTCAATCGCTGTTTGCGAACCGCTGCCGGTAGGCTTGCAGCTCGTCGGCGACGAAATGGGTGATCATGGCGCGATAGATCGCCGCCGTCAGCGCCGCGTCGGCGCCCATTTCGCCCGCCAGCCGCTCCACCCGCCGCATCACCTGATCCACCCGTTTGCCGCCTTCCACTTCGGCGCGGCTTTCCTTGAAGCGCGCCGCCTGGCGCACGTAGATGCCGCGCTCGGCGATCAGCGCCACCAGCTCGCGGTCGATGCGGTCGATCTGCCCGCGTACTTCGTCCAGGCTCTGGCATTGATAGAGATGTTCCATATTCCCGCTCCGGCTCAGTAGTAGTTGAGGCCCATCGCGGCCTTCACTTCAGCCAGCGTGCGGGCGGCGACGTCGCGGGCGCGGCGGGTGCCGCTCTTCAGCATTTCCAGCACCGCGGCTGGGTCCTGCGCGTAGCGCTCGCGGCGTTCGCGGATCGGCGCCAGCATCTCCTGCAGGCAGTCTTCCAGATGCTTCTTGATCACGGTATCGCCCAGGCCGCCGCGTTGGTAGTGCGCTTTCAGTTGCGCCACCAGCGCCTGGTCGGGATGGAAGGCGTCCAGATAGGTGAACACCACATTGCCTTCCACCTGGCCGGGGTCGGCCACGCGCAGGTGATTGGGATCGGTGTACATCATCTTCACCGCCTGGCGGATTTCATCCGGGCTGGCGGACAGCGTCAGCGTGTTGCCCAGCGATTTGGACATTTTGGCCTTGCCGTCGATGCCGGGCAGCCGCGAACCCACTTCCGGCACCACCGCCCTGGCTTCCACCAGCACGGTCTGATCGACGCTGGCGTTGAAGCGGCGCACGATTTCGTTGGTCTGCTCGATCATCGGGATCTGGTCGTCGCCGACCGGCACGATGGTGGCCTTGAACGCGGTGATGTCGGCGGCCTGGGCGGCGGGGTAGGTGAGAAAGCCGGCCGGGATGTCGCGTTCATAGCCGCGCTGCTTGATCTCGTCCTTGATGGTGGGGTTGCGCTCCAGCCGCGCCACCGTCACTAGGTTCAGGTAGTAGGAGGCCAGCTCGGTCAGTTCCGGCACCAGGCTCTGGATGAAGATGGTGCTCTTGGCCGGGTCGATGCCGACGGCCAGGTAGTCCAGCGCCACCTGCAGCACGTTGTCGCGCACTTTCAAGTAATTGCCCATATTGTCGGTCAGCGCTTGGGCGTCGGCCAGCAGCAGGAATTGCGCGCAGCGCTCCTGCAGGATCACGCGGTTGCGCAGCGAGCCGACGTAATGGCCCAGGTGCAGTTGGCCGGTGGTGCGGTCGCCGGTGAGGATGATGTCTTGCGAGCTGATGTTGTCCAGATTCATTTCGATCTCCACTGTTGGAATGAGGAGACCGGCAGGGCGGACTGGGGGGGAGGTGCGGCTAAAAACAAACCCGGTGCGCCTTGTCGGCAGCCTCCGGGTTTTTTGCGTGCGCGTTCGCCGGTGCCGCCTAAGAGAGGCGCCACCACCAAAAACGGATTGCGAAAGCGGGTGCGGTATTCATGGTTTCATCAAACCATGCGGCAGGGCAGGGCGTCAAGCCTGGGTTTGCAGCAGGAAGCCGGCTTGCGGCAGATCCTTGCCGTAGGCGCGGGCGGCGGAGCGTTGCCGCGCCGGGCGCGCGGGCGGCCGCGCGGGATGGTCGACGGGGCCGCCGGCTAGGGTGAACGGCGATGCGCCGTGCGGGGGGTTTTGCAGCACGGTGCGGAACAGCATCTCGGCGAATTCGTGCTGCTGTTCCGATGTGAGTTGCCGACCCGCCTGCACGCCGGCCAGCTGCTGCGGCCAGCGGCGCGCGGCGGCGATGGGGGGCAGATTGAAATCGGGGATGTTCATCGGTGGTTCTCGCAGACGTGGCTCTTGTTGTTTTTGAAAGCGAGTGGTTTTTATTGTTCCTGTCTTAATAAAAAATTTACAAATAAACAAAGAGATAGAGTTTTATTGCTGATTTTGTCATTGGCATATCAAGGCGCGGGGCTTGTCGGCGCGCGGATTCCCCGCAACCATGGCGGCGATGGCGAAAAGAGATCAATCAAGATGAAGTCGAAACAAAACGAGGCGGGCGGGCTGGTGTATTCCACCGAGCATGGCCGGATGTGTCCGCAATGCCGGCAGCCGCTGGCGCAGTGCGAGTGCGGCAAGCCGGCGGCGCCGGCGGGCGACGGCATCGCCCGGGTGGCGCGCCAGACCAAGGGCAGGGGCGGCAAGGAAGTGACGGTGGTGAAGGGCTTGCCGCTGGCCGCCGATGCGCTGGCCCGGGTGGGCAAGCAGCTGCGCACGCGCTGCGGCAGCGGCGGCACGGTCAAGGACGGCGTGCTGGAAATCCAGGGCGATCACGTGGATACGGTGATCGCCGAACTGGAAAAGCTGGGCTTCAAGAGCAAGCGGGCGGGCGGCTAGCCGTAGACCGGCTCGCAGCGCCAATCGGCGGGCGCGGTGAATTGATAGGACTGGAACAGCCAGCCGCCGTCCGCTTGCAGGGTGTCTGCCGCCAGCTGTATCAGCGGCGCGGTTTCCCCGCTATGAAACGCAAGCCGGAAGGCGGCGTCGAAACGGGCGGCGTAGCCGGGGTCGACCTGGGCCAGGCGTCTGGCAATGGCCTTGCCCTTGGCCGACCACAGGCCGCGCCCGCGCAGATAGTGATTGGCCAGCAGCGGCAGAAGCTGGGCCAGCGCCGCGCGCAAGGCGAAATCGGAGAATGGCGCGCGGATGTCGTCGACGAGGTCGGTGAGGGCGTAGCGCGACGCGTCGCGGGCGGCGGCGTCCCATGGCGGCGGGCCGCGGCGCAGCGCGGCTTGCGCCATGGCCTTGGCTTGGGCGGCCAGCGCTTCGTCGCCGCAGAGCAGCCGGCCGTCGTTGACCATGGACGCCAGCGAAGGCACGCCGCTGGGCCGGTCTACATGGTCGAAGAAATACTGCAGCGTGTGCAGGTCATGGATGAAGGCCTCGACCGGCCAACCCTGTTCCCGCAGCGACTCGCGCCTGGCGGCGGGCAGCTGGCGATGGATGAGCACCAGGTCGATGTCGGACTTGCCGTGGCCTGGCCGCGCACGATGGAGCCGGTCATCAACGCGCAGCCGGCATCGGGGAAACGGCTGCTGGCCACTTGTCTGGCGACGATGTCGGGAGCAGGGCGCACGCGGACTCTTTCTTGTTATGAAAAAGACATCTTGCATGCGCGCGCGGTCGGCGGCAAGCCGCTTAAAACTTACGTCCCAGCGCCGCCTTGTGCATGATGGTGGAGGCGATCTCCTCGATCGACTTGTGGGTGGTGCTGATGAAGGTGACGCCGTGGTGGCGGAACATCGATTCCGCTTCGTTCACTTCGCGCCGGCAGTTGTCCATGCTGGCGTATTTGGAGTCGGGGCGGCGTTCCGAGCGGATATTGTGCAGCCGCGCCGGGTCGATGGTCAGGCCGAAGATCTTGTCCTTGAACGGCAGCAAGAGCTTGGGCAGGGTCGGGCTGCCCAGGTCCTCCGGCGTCAGCGGATAGTTGGCGGCGCGGATGCCGTACTGCAGCGCCAGGTACAGGCAGGTCGGGGTTTTGCCGGAGCGCGACACGCCGACCAGGATCACGTCGGCTTCGTCCAGGTCCTTCAGCTTGACGCCGTCGTCGTGGTTCAGCGAGAAGTTGACCGCCTCCATGCGGTGGTCGTACTTCTCCTCGTTGACCATGCCGTGCGCCTTGCCGACCGACAGCGACGCTTTCTGGCCGATTTCCGCCTCCAGATGGCCGATGAAGGTTTCGAAGAAATCGATCAGCACCACGTTTTCCAGCCGCAGCGCCTCGCGCACTTCCGGATTGACGATGCTGGTGAACACCAGCGGACGCAGGTGGTCGCGCTCGGCGATGTCGCTGATGCGCTGCGCCAACGTCTTGGCCTTGTCGACGGTATCGACGAAGGGCACGGTTTCGCGCTTGAAGTCCAGGGCGTCGAACTGGGTCAGCAGCGTGTGGCCCAGCGATTCGGCGGTGATGCCGGTGCGGTCGGAGATGAAGAAGGCGGAACGACGATGGGACATGATGCACCTTGGCAAAGTGTATTCGGTTGCGGCAAAGTGTATACCGATGCAAGCCATGGCGATACCTGCCGCTGGCCTCCCGTTTTTGACATGTAATCTTCAAACTACATGACAATATCATTGATTGCGCGGCGGTTTTGAGATCAACCGTTTGATTGTATTGGCTTAAACCGTTCTCTTGTCGCAATTAAGTCTTGTGCGCTGCAAAAGTTGCTACGCAATCGGCGCGTAATTCGGCTAGAATGCGGCCCTATCGTCCCAATCCAACACAGGAAGTGAAGTGATGGCAGAGAACTACGTCATCTGGTTCGAGAAGCTGCGCATGACCGATGTGGAAGAGGTAGGCGGCAAGAACGCCTCCCTCGGTGAAATGATCAGTCAGCTGGCCGGTTCCGGCGTGCGGGTACCAGGTGGCTTCGCCACCACCGCCCAGGCTTATCGCGATTTTCTTCAGCACAACGGCCTGGCGGACAAGATCAGCGCCGCGCTGGCCAAGCTGGATATCGACGACGTCAGCGAGCTGGCCCGCGTCGGCAAGGAAATCCGCCAGTGGATCATCGACACCCCGTTCCCTGCCAAGCTGGATGCCGACATCAAGGAAGCCTGGGTCCAGATGGTCGCCGATGCCGGCGGCGCCGACATCTCGGTAGCCGTGCGCTCCTCCGCCACCGCCGAAGACCTCCCCGATGCCTCGTTCGCAGGCCAGCAAGAAACCTTCCTGAATATCCGCGGCCTTGACAACGTCAAGGATGCGATGAAGCACGTATTCGCCTCCCTGTACAACGACCGCGCCATCTCCTACCGCGTGCACAAGGGCTTCGCCCACGACGTGGTGGCCCTGTCCGCCGGCGTGCAGCGCATGGTGCGCTCCGATACCGGCGCGGCCGGCGTGATGTTCACCATCGACACCGAATCCGGCTTTGAAGACGTGGTGTTCATCACCGCCTCTTACGGCCTGGGTGAAACCGTGGTGCAGGGTGCCGTGAACCCGGACGAGTTCTACGTGCACAAGCCGACGCTGCGCGCCGGCCGCCCGGCGGTGCTGCGCAAGACCATGGGCTCCAAGCTGATCAAGATGGAGTTCACCGACGCTTCGCAAGCCGGTCGCTCGGTCAAGACCGTGGATGTGGCGCCCGAGCTGCGCAAGCAGTTCTCGATCACCGACGCCGAAGTGGCCGAACTGGCCCAGTACGCGCTGATCATCGAAAAACACTACGGCCGCCCGATGGACATCGAGTGGGGCCGCGACGGCCTGGACGGCAAGCTGTACATCCTGCAGGCGCGTCCGGAAACCGTTAAGTCGCAGGAAGACCGCAAGGACACCCTGCGCCGCTACCGCCTGAACGGCAAGTCCGAAATCCTGTGCGAAGGCCGCGCCATCGGCCAGAAGATCGGCCAGGGCACCGTGCGCACCATCCGCGACGCGTCCGAGATGGATCAGGTCAAGCCGGGCGACGTGCTGGTGACCGACATGACCGACCCGGATTGGGAACCAGTGATGAAGCGCGCCGCCGCCATCGTCACCAACCGCGGCGGCCGCACCTGCCACGCCGCCATCATCGCGCGCGAGCTGGGCATTCCGGCGGTAGTGGGCTGCGGCGACGCCACCCGCGTGCTGAAGGCCGGCATGGAAGTGACCGTGTCCTGCGCCGAGGGCGACACCGGCAATATCTACGACGGCCTGCTGGACGTGGAAATCATCGATCTGGAACTGGACAAGATGCCGAAGGCGCCGGTCAAGATCATGATGAACGTCGGCAATCCGGAACTGGCGTTCGATTTCGCCCAGCTGCCGAACGAAGGCGTAGGCCTGGCGCGGATGGAGTTTGTCATCAACCGCCAGATCGGCATCCACCCGAAGGCGCTGCTGGAATTCGACAAGCAGACTCCGGAACTGAAGGCGACCATCGCCGACCGCATCGCCGGCTACGCCAGCCCGGTGGACTTCTACGTCGACAAGATCGCCGAAGGCGTGTCGACGCTGGCCGCGGCTTTCTATCCGAAAAAGGTCATCGTGCGGATGTCGGACTTCAAGTCCAACGAGTACGCCAACCTGATCGGCGGCCAGCTGTACGAGCCGCATGAAGAAAACCCGATGATCGGTTTCCGCGGCGCGGCGCGCTACGTGGCGGAATCGTTCCGCGACTGTTTCGAGCTGGAATGCCGCGCGATCAAGAAGGTGCGCGACGTGATGGGCCTGACCAACGTGGAAGTGATGATCCCGTTCGTCCGCACGCTGGCCGAAGCGGAGAAGGTGGTCGAGATCCTGGCCGACAACGGCCTGAAGCGCGGCGACAACGGCCTGCGCCTGATCATGATGTGCGAGCTGCCGGCCAACGCCGTGCTGGCCGAGCAGTTCCTGCAGCACTTCGATGGCTTCTCGATCGGCTCCAACGACATGACCCAGCTGACGCTGGGCGTGGACCGCGACTCCGGCGGCCCGATCGCCAGCACCTTCGACGAGCGCAACGAGGCGGTGAAGGCGATGCTGCACATGTCGATCCAGGCTTGCCGCAAGATGGGCAAGTACGTGGGCATCTGCGGCCAGGGCCCGTCCGACCATCCGGACTTCGCCAAGTGGCTGGTGGAAGAGGGCATCGAGACGGTGTCGCTGAATCCGGACACCGTGGTGGAAACCTGGCTCTACCTGGCCAAGGAACTGAACAGCTAAGGCTGTCGATAATCCATCAGTAAAGTCAAACAAACCGCCCGGCAACGGGCGGTTTTTGTTTGTCCGGCGCCGGCATCGCGTCAGCGGCCGGGGTCGATATTCCTGCCCAGCTGGTCCTGGATCTGCTTGGCCTTCTCCAACAGCCGCTCGGTGCCTTTCTCCCGCTCCGCATCCTGTTGCTGCCGCGCCTCCTCGGCCTCGCGCTCGGCGGCCATCGCCTGCTGTTCGCCTTCTTGCAGCAGTTTCTCGATGGCGTCGAAGTCAAAGAAGTCGCGGGTATTGGCCAGCCGCTCCGAGTAGTGCACCACGTTGGCGGTGTCGGCCAGGATGATGGACGGCGCGGTGTAGCCGCTGAGCGGGTATTCGGTGATCAGCACGCCGTAGCGCTTGTGGAAATCGCGGCCGCGCAGCGTGGACAGCAGCGCGATATTGGGCAGGCCGTGCTCGTGGCGCGCGCGTTCCAGCGACGACGGCGAGTCGACGGTGATCACGATCAGCTTCAGGTGCGGCCAGCTGTCGAGGAAGCGCCGGGTTTCGCGCAGCAGCAGCAGGCCGGCGTGTTCGTCCTCGTCCACCGACAGCAGGGTGACGATCAGTTTGGGCGTGTGGGAGAAGCTCTCCAGCGCGGCGTCGTGTTTCTGGTCGTCCACCAGCATGAAGCTGGGCAGGTAGTTTCCCTTGCGCGGGAAATCGCCGATGACGGGCAGCATGTCATCGCCATACTGTATCCAAAAGTCTTCCATATGCGCTCCTCCTCGAATTTTCATCGTGGACGAGCAGACGGCGAAATCAAGGATTTCGTCCTAAATGAAACGAAAAACCCGCTTCGCAACGGGTTCGACAGCTAGCTGAAGCGAGGCTCAGCGCGTTTGCAGCGCCGGCTCCGGCATGGCTTCCCGCCGCTCCTTGGGCGGGGCCGGCGGCTCGCCGCCTTCCAGCACCAGGCGCATCTTCTCCACGTCCAGCGCCTTTTCCCACTTGGCGATCACCACGGTGGCGACGCCGTTGCCGATCAGATTGGTGATGGCGCGCGCTTCGGACATGAAGCGGTCGATGCCGATCAGCAGCGCCAGGCCCTCCACCGGCAGCTTGCCGCCCAGCGTGGCCAGCGTGGCGGCCAGCGTGATGAAGCCGCCGCCGGTCACCGCCGCCGCGCCCTTGGAGGTGAGCAGCAGCACGCCGATGATGGCCAGCTCCTCGCCCAGCGTCAGGTTCACATTGGTGGCCTGGGCGATGAAGATGGCCGCCATGGTCAGGTAGATGGAAGTGCCGTCCAGATTGAACGAGTAGCCGGTGGGCACCACCATGCCGACCACCGGTTTCGCGCAGCCCAGGTTTTCCAGCTTTTTCATGATGCCCGGCAGCGCCGATTCCGACGACGAGGTGCCCAGCACCAGCAGGATTTCTTCCTTGATGTAGACCAGGAACTTCCACAGGCTGAAGCCGGAGAAGCGGGCGATGGCGCCCAGCACGATGAAGACGAAGGCGAAGCAGGTGAGATACACGCAGGCCATCAGGAAGCCCAGCTGTTTCAGCGAGCCGATGCCGTACTTGCCGATGGTGAAGGCCATCGCGCCGAAGGCGCCGATCGGGGCCAGCTTCATCAGCATGTTGATCACGCCGAACAGCGCGTGCGAGAACTCGTCCAGGATGTGGACGATGTTCTTGCCGTTGTCGCCCATTTTGGTCAGCGCCAGGCCCAGCAGCACCGAGAAGGTCAGCACCTGCAGGATCTCGCCGCTGGCGAAGGCACCCACCACGCTGTCCGGAATGATGTGCAGCAGGAAGTCCACGGTGTTCATGTCCTTGGCGCCAGCGGTGAACTTGGCGATGTCCTTGGCGTGCAGCGTGTGCGGGTCGATGTTGAGGCCGGCGCCAGGCTGCAGCAGGTTGACCACGATCAGGCCGATCACCAGCGCCAGCGTGGTGACGGCTTCGAAGTACAGCAGCGACTTGACGCCGACGCGGCCGACTTCCTTCATATCGCCCATCTTGGCGATGCCGACCACCACGGTGGAAAAGATGATGGGGGCGATCAGCATCTTGATCAGCTTGATGAAGGCGTCGCCCAGCGGTTTCATCTTGGCGGCGAAATCGGGCATGAAGCTGCCCAGCAGCACGCCGGCGGCGATGGCGATCAACACCTGTACGTAAAGGCGCGAATAGAACGGAGTCTTGGTTTGCATGTTTGTCCCGACTGGCGTTGCGTTGCATGGAATGCGGGCTCTTGTTGGCCCATTTGCATCCGATGCTAACAACTGACTCAAGTCGGGAGCATTGTCGATATCCCTATCGGGGATAACCCTGACGACTTATCCGCAATGGCCAGGCTCAGTGCAGCTGCTTCAGATAGGAGGCGAAGCCGCTGAGCAGCATCTCCACCGAGATGGCTGTCAGCACCAGGCCCATCAGCCGCTCCAGCGCGGTGATCGCCTGTTCGCCCAGCAGTTTTTGCAGCCGGCTGGAGAACAGGAAGGTGACGGTGGTGACCAGCATGCAGATGGTCAGCGCGCCCATCCACTCCAGCATCCGGCCCGGCTCGCGCGTGGACAGCAGCAGCACGGTGGCCATCGCCGACGGGCCGGCGATCAGCGGAATGGCGATAGGCACGATGAAGGGCTCGCCGTGCAGCTTGTCGCCGCCGAACACGCTGCCTTCGCCGGGGAAGATCATCTTGATGGCGATCAGGAACAGGATCACGCCGCCGGCGATGCGCATCGACTCGTCGGTCAGGTGCATCAGTTCGAGGAAGTTGCGGCCGAACAGCATGAAGATGGTCAGCACCAGGAAGGCGATCAGGCATTCGCGGTAGACCACGCGGCGGCGGCGTTCCGGCTTCACCTGCTTGAGCGCGGCGATGAACAGCGGGATATTGCCCAGCGGATCGGTAATCAGGATCAGCAGGATGGTGGCGGACAGGAAGGAAGTTTGCATGTCGTGGCGGCGGCTCGGTTGACGCCGGGGCAAGCGTCCCGGCCGTCATGGTGATTGTGTTAAAAATTATTTCGATGACAATGTATTTTCAGCGGCGGCTTTTGTTAGACTGCCAGTCCGTGAAGATACGATGGCGGATTGTCCGCTTTGTGTTTTATTTTCTTTTAGCGTGCTGACTCGCAGAGATATTTACATGATATTCAAAAATTATAAGCTTTTTTCCGGCGCAAATCGCTGGTTCGCAGCATGTCTGCTGGCAGGCAGCTCCCTGCTGACCGGCTGCGCCAGCGTCTATGTCGACACCGCCACCAAGAATGTGCCGGTGTCGGAGCTGAAAAAACCGGCGTCGCCGCAGCCGGTGCAACTGGTGTTCGAATTCCAGAACCAGGGCATGCCGGTGCCGCGCGCCACCGAATTCCTGCAGGCCGCGGTCAAGACCCAGGTGGCGGAATCGGGCCTGTTCTCCGCGGTGGCAACCCAGCCGACCGCTGGCGCGCCGATTCTGAACATCAGCCTGAACAACATCCCGCTGAACCAGGGCAATGCCGGCGGCTTCGTCACCGGACTGACCTTCGGCGCGGTCGGCACCGCGGTGACCGACGGCTATGTCTGCACCGTCAGCTACCTGCCGGCGGGCAGCAGCAAACCGATAGTCAAGACGGCGCGGCACGCCATCCACACCACGATAGGCAACGCCGAGCCGCCGGCGGGGGCGAAAAAGTCGGCCAATGTCGGCGAGGCGGTGCTGCAGATGACTCATGAAGTCTTGAGCAACGCGCTGCGCGATTTGTCGCAGGACAGCGGATTCGGCAATTAATCAAGCAAAAGGCACATCATGCAAAAAATCATCAAACTGGCTATCGTGGCGCTGCTCGGCGCGTCTTCCCTGCTGCTGACCGGCTGCGCGCAGATGGTGATGTCTCCGGCCAAGCCGTCGATGGAAAACATCGCCAAGATCCGCGAGAGCAATCTGACGCCGGTGGCGGTAGGCGCGTTCAAGCCGGCGGCCAGCCTGAGCGCCGACGCTGACAAGAGCCTCAGCGTGCGCGGCGCGAACAGCCTGACGGCGCCGACCGACGGCTCTTTCTCCCAGTATCTGGGCGCGACGCTGAAGGCCGAATTGCAGGCGGCGGGCCTGCTCGACGACAAGTCGGGCGCGCAAGTGAGCGGCGAGTTGCTGGAAAACGCGCTGGACCCGGCGATGTCGACCGGCACGGCGGCCTTGGCCGCGCGCTTCGTGGTGACGCGCGACGGCGCCGTGCGCTACGACCGCAAGGTGGAGGCGAAGTCGCAGTGGGAGTCGTCCTTCATCGGCGCGGTGGCCATTCCGCTGGCGGCCAGCCAGTACGAGGGCCTGTATCGCAAGCTGGTGAGCCAGTTGCTGGCGGACGAGGACTTCCGCAAGGCCTTGGCGAAGAACTGACGCGCGCCGCTGGCGGCGGGCGGGCATAAAAAGGGCCGGGAGGGCATGACGCCTTCCCGGCCCTTTTCGCGCCATCCGGCCGCAGTGCGAGCGGATGGCGGCTGAGGCGGCCGATTATTCTTCGGCCGCGTCGTCGTCGGCCGCTTCGCCGCCGTCCTTTTGCTTGCGCGCGCTGCCTTCCACCATATTGATGACGAACAGGCGGCAGGCCAGCGAACCGTTGTACAGCGGCGTGCGGCGCTTGGGAGACAGGCGGATCAGCTTGCCCAGGCGCAGGTCGCCGCTGAACAGGCAGGCGGTCCAGCCGGAGAAGTGGGCCTTCAGCCAGTCGCCCAGCAGCGGATACCAGGCGGCCAGCTGATCCAGTTCGTCCAGGCGGATGCCGTAGGGCGGGTTGCTGACGATCAGGCCGGCTTGCGCGCCGGGGCGCACGTCCAGGATGTCGGCGGGCATGGCTTCCACCAGGCCGGCCAGGCCGGCGCGCTGCAGGTTGGCGCGGGCGATGGCGATCATCTTCTTGTCGCGGTCGGAGCCGCGGATGTCCAGCGCGGCGGGCGCTTTCTCAGCCTGGCTCGCGGCTAGGCGCAGCGTTTCCCAGCCGACCTGGTCGAAGCTGGCCAGCGCTTCGAAGCCGAAGCGGCGGTTGCGGCCCGGCGCGCGGTTCAGCGCGATGTCGGCGGCCTCCACCAGGAAGGTGCCGCTGCCGCACATCGGGTCGATCAGCGGCTGGCTGCCGTCGTAGCCGGCCAGCATCAGGATGCCGGCGGCCAGGTTTTCGCGCAGCGGCGCCTCGCCGGCCTCTTCGCGCCAGCCGCGCTTGAACAGAGGCTCGCCGCTGGTGTCCAGGTAGATGGTGGCGGTATCGGCGGTGAGGAACACGTTGACGCGCACGTCCGGCGCGCGGGTGTCGACATTCGGGCGGCCCAGCTGCGCCTGGCGGAAGCGGTCGCAGATCGCGTCCTTCACCGTCAGCGCGATGTAGTCCAGGCTCTTGACGCGGGCGGCGATGCCGTCCGCCTTCAGCTTGATGGTGCGCGACACGTCGAACCAGCGCGGCCAGTCCACGCTCAGCGCCAGCCGGTAGATGTCCTGCTCGGCGTGGTAGGGGCCGTGAGCCAGGCGCAGCAGCACGCGGCTGGCGGTGCGCGAGTGCAGGTTGACCGCCATCATCAGGCGGGCGTCGCCGCCGAAGGCCACGCCGCCGTCGGCCGGGGCGATGTCGTCGGCGCCCAGCGCCTTCAGTTCGTCGGCCAGCAGCGCCTCCAGGCCGCGCGGGCAGGGGGCGAACAGCGCCAGCTTGCTGTCCAGGCGGCCGGTCAGGGTGATTTCCGGCTTGCTGCCGCTGGCCTGCCATTGCGGCTTGTCATGGCGGCGCTGCTCGAACTGCTGGCGGCGCTCCGGGCTGTCGACGCGATGGCTGTCGCCGAACGGTTGCAGGCCTTGCGACGGATGCTGGCGCGGGCGCTCGTCGTGATGGTTTTCGCGGCGGAAGCGGTTGTCGCGCTCCACGGCGTCGCGGTCGGCGGACGGCTTGCCGAACAGCGGCTTGCGCGCAGGCTGGTCTTCGCGCGGGGCTCGCTGCTCGCGGTTTTGCCATTGCGGCTTGTCGTCGCGGCGGAAGCGGTTATCGCGTTCGCCGTCGCGGTTATCGAATTGGCGCGGCGCGCGCTCTTCGCGCGGCTGCCACGGCTTGTCCTCGCGCGGCGGGCGGTTGTCTCCGCCTTTGCCGAACAGCTTGCGCGGGCCGTTGTCGTCGCGCGGCGCGCGCTCCTCGCGGTTCTGCCATTGCGGTTTGTCGTCGCGGCGGAAGCGGTTGTCGCGCTCGCCATCGCGGTCGTGGGACTGACGTGGGGCACGCTCCTCGCGGTTCTGCCATTGCGGCTTGTCGTCGCGGCGGAAGCGGTTGTCGCGCTCGCCGTCGCGGTTATCGAACTGGCGCGGCGCGCGTTCTTCGCGCGGCTGCCACGGCTTGTCGTCGCGCGGCGGGCGGTTGTCGCCGCCCTTGCCGAACAGCTTGCGCGGGCCGTTGTCGTCGCGCGGCGCGCTGTCTTCGCGGTTTTGCCATTGCGGCTTGTCGTCGCGGCGCGGTTCTCCTTCGGCGCGCGGCTTGAACTGGCGCGGCGGGGCGTCTTCGGTGTGCAGCGGCTTGCGGCCGGACGGGCCGCGGTCGCGGCTGTAGCGCTTGTCCTGCGGCTGGTCTTCGCGGCGGAAGGCCGGCGCGCGGGCGTCGTCGGCGGGCATAGGCTTGCGGCCGGAGGGGCCGCGGTCGCGGTCGTAACGCTTGTCCTGGAAGCCGCCTTCCTGCGGCGCGCGCGCGGCCGGGCCGCGCTTGTCGAAGCTGCGCTCGCCCTGGCGCGGCGTTTGTTTCCAGTCCGGCTTGCCCGGGCCTGGGCGCTGGCCGGAGTAGGGCGCGCGCGGCTGGCCGGCGTCCTGGCGCTTGTCGGCGCGCGGCGGTTTGCCGCTTGCCGCCGGCGGGCTTTGGTTTCCGCCAGCCGGCGAGTTGGCCGAGCGTTCACGGCTGGTTAGATCGCGGCGCTGGTTATTGCGCTGGCGGGAACGGAAACTGGACATTGAAACGACCTCGACATGATCAAACTTGTAAGTAATCCTTTAATTTTAACGTATTTGGCCGCCGCCTGCTTGGTGATGCTCAGGCTTTCCGCTAACATGACCGGTTCGATTCGATACTGGATTGCAATGTTGCACAGCAGTTTTGCCACCCGCCTGGTGGACTGGCAGCGGCGGCATGGCCGCCACGATTTGCCCTGGCAGGTCAGCGACCCTTACCGCGTCTGGCTGTCCGAGATCATGCTGCAGCAGACGCAGGTGAAGAGCGTGCTGGATTATTATCCGCGCTTTCTCGCCCGTTTTCCCGATGTGGCGAGCCTGGCCGCGGCGCCGGTAGACGACGTGCTGGCGCAATGGAGCGGGCTGGGCTACTACAGCAGGGCGCGCAATCTGCACAAGGCCGCGCAGATGGTGATGGCCGAGTTCGGCGGCAGCTTCCCGCCCGAGCGCGAGCGGCTGGAGCAGCTGCCCGGCGTCGGACGCTCCACCGCCGCGGCGATTTCCGCCTTCGCCTTCGGCCGCCGGGAAACCATTCTGGACGGCAATGTCAAACGGGTGCTGGCGCGCTGCTTCGGGATCGATGGCTTTCCCGGCGACAAGGCGATCGAAAAACGGATGTGGGCGCTGGCGGAGGACATCCTGCCGGCCGACGCGGCGGCCATCCAGCCGTATGTGCAGGGCCTGATGGACCTGGGCGCCACCGTTTGCTGCCGCGGCAAGCCGGCCTGCGCCGCCTGTCCGATGGTTGATGGCTGCGTGGCGGCGCGGGAAGGGCGCACCGGCGAGCTGCCGACGCCCAGGCCGAAAAAAACGGTGCCGACCCGGCAGACGGTGATGCTGCTGGCGCGCCACGGCAACCGGGTGTGGCTTGAGCGGCGGCCGCCCACCGGCATCTGGGGCGGCCTGCTGTCGCTGCCGGAATTCGGCGCGACGCTCGAAATAGAAGACTGGCTGAACGCGCGCGGCGATGGCGACATGCTGCCCGCCTGGCCGGAGCTGGAACATGTATTCACCCATTTTCGCCTGATCATCACGCCGCAGCCGGTGCGCATCGACCAGCTGCGGGCGCATGGCGCCGCCGAGGCCGACGGCCAGTGGCTGGCGTTGGATCAGGCTGTCGATGCCGGCGTGCCGGCGCCGGTTCGCCGCTTGCTGTTGAGGCTGGCGCAAGTTTGAAGAGGGCGGGGCGCATCCCGCCCATGTGGCAAATCCGATGGCCGGGCCCGCCCGGCCGTGGCTAAGACGGCAGGTCCGTCCAGATAGACAGATATGGTTTCCGTAGTCCGCACCGTTGCCGATACCCTGGCCGACGCCGCCGATCCGGCGCGCTGGCTGGAACATATGTCCGCCGCCTTTCCCGCCGAGGATGGCGCGTTGCTGGCGCGCGCCTTCGACGCCGCGCGCGAGCTGTACGCCGGCAAGACCGTCGCCGCCACCGGCGAAGACCTGTTCACCCACGCGGTGGCCGCCGCCGCGGTCGTCGCCGACCTCAACCTGCTGCCCGACGCCATCGTCGCCACGCTGATGTTCGCCGCGCCCGACTTCAAGCCGGAGTGGCAGGCGTGGCTGACCGAAACCTTCAACCCCACGGTGGCGATGCTGGTGGACGGCGTCGGCGGCGTGCGCCGCATCACCGAGCTGGCGCGCATCGACAAGATGGCCACGCCGGAAGACGGCGCGCGCCAGGCCGAAACCATGCGCAAGATGCTGCTGGCGATGGTGGCCGACATCCGCGTGGTGCTGATCAAGCTGGCCTGGCGCACCCAGACCATGCACTACCTGGCGCAGGTGCCGGACGAGGCGCTGCGCCGCCGCATCGCCGGCGAGACGCTGGAGCTGTTCGCGCCTTTGGCCAACCGGCTGGGCGTGTGGCAGATCAAGTGGGAGCTGGAGGATCTGGGCCTCAGGCACACCGAGCCGGACACCTACAAGAAGATCGCCAAACTGCTGGACGAGCGGCGGCTGGAGCGCATCGACTACATCGAGAGGGTGCTGGACATCCTGCGCGAGGAACTGCGCAAGGCCGGCGTCAAGGCCGAAGTGGCCGGCCGGCCCAAGCACATCTATTCCATCTGGAAGAAGATGAAGAAGAAAAAGCTCGATTTCACCGAGCTTTACGACATCCGCGCGGTGCGCATTCTGGTGGACAAGCTGCCGGACTGCTACACCGCGCTGGGCATCATCCACGGCATGTGGCAGCCGATACGCGGCGAGTTCGACGACTACATCTCCCACCCCAAGGCCAACAACTACCGCAGCCTGCACACCGCGGTGATCGGCCCGGAGGAAAAGGCGCTGGAAGTGCAGATCCGCACTTTCGACATGCACGAGCACGCCGAATTCGGCGTGGCCGCGCACTGGCGCTACAAGGAGGGCGGCAAGGGCGACGCCGCCTACGAGGAAAAGATTTCCTGGCTGCGCCAGCTCTTGGATTGGCGCGAGGAGATGTCCGACCGCGAAGGCCTGGCCGAGGCGTTCAAGACCGAGCTGTTCGCCGACACCATCTACGTGCTGACGCCGCAAGGCCGGGTGCTGGCGCTGCCGCAGGGCGCCACGCCGATCGATTTCGCCTACGCGATCCACTCCGGCCTTGGCAACCGCTGCCGCGGCGCCAAGGTGGAGGGCCAGATCGTGCCCTTGTCGACGCCGCTGCAAAACGGCCAGCGGGTGGAGATTCTCACTGCCAAGGAAGGCGGCCCGTCGGTCAACTGGCTGCACGACGGCTGGGTGAAGAGCCATCGCGCCATCTCCCGCATCCGCCAGTACATCCGGCTACAAAACGCCGACACCGTGCGCGAAACCGGCAAGGCGCTGTTCGAGCGCGAACTGGCGCGCCGGCCGCACATCCAGCCCAATCTGCAGCAATTGGCGGAGAAGCTCGGCTACGACAAGCTGGAGGAAGTGCACGGCGCGCTGGGCCACGGCGAATTGACCACCCGCGCGGTGGCCAACGCCATCGGCAGCTTCGCGCCGCCGCCGACGGTGGAAGTGCTGCCGGAGAGCCTGGTCAAGGCCAGCAAGGGCGGGCCGGAAACCGGCGGCGTGCTGATCGAGGGCGTCGACAACCTGATGACGGTGCTGGCCAAGTGCTGCAAGCCGGCGCCGCCCGACCAGGTGATGGGCTTCGTCACCAAGGGCCGCGGCATCTCCATCCACCGCAGCAGCTGCATCACCTTGAAGAAGCTGTCGCAGGAGGTGCCGGAGCGGCTGATCGCCGCGGAATGGGGCAAGCTGAAGAACAGCGTGTTCCCGATCGACATCGAGGTGATCTCGCAGGACCGGCCGGGCCTGCTGCGCGACCTGTCCGACACCTTGTCGCGCGAAAAGCTCAACCTGATAGGCGTCAACACGCTGTCGCGCGATTTGCGCAGCAAGCTGCGCCTGACGGTGGAGGTGCGCAATGTGCAGGACATCAGCCGGGTGTTGTCGCGCTTGATGGAATTGTCCGGCGTGCAGGAAGCGCGCCGGGTGTGACGCTTGATGCGGCCAAGCCGGCTGAAATGTCCGTCTGTCGGGCGTTTCGGCCGGTTTGGCTTTCCAGGGGCCGCCGCGGCGATGCCGGGCGGTTTGCGTTTAAGCAAGCCGCAGTTGTTTGCGATTTGCTTTCACGTGAAGAAATTTTCATAATCCATGTCATTGCCTTTGGCAAACCGCCGTCATGCCGGCCGCGGTTTTTATCCATTGGCCGCATTTCGAGAGAGATAGACCATGTCTGCACTGATTGAAGCCGCGCGCCGCGCGCTGTCGCTGATGGACCTGACCACCCTTAACGACGACGATACCGACGCCAAGGTGATCGCGCTGTGCAAGAAGGCCAAGAGCCAGGACGGCACCGTGGCCGCCGTCTGCGTCTACCCGCGCTTCGTGCCCATCACCAAGAAGACGCTGCGCGAAGCCGGCTGCCCGGAAGTGCTGGTGGCCACCGTCACCAACTTCCCGCACGGCAATGACGACATCGCCATCGCGGTGGCCGAAACCCGCGCCGCCATCGCCTACGGCGCCGACGAAGTGGACGTGGTGTTCCCGTACCGCGCGCTGATGGCCGGCGACCGCGACATCGGCTTCGAGCTGGTGAAGGCCTGCAAGGAAGCCTGCGGCGGCAAGCTGTTGAAAGTGATCATCGAAAGCGGCGAGCTGAAAGACGCGGCGCTGATCCGCGCGGCCAGCGAAATCTCCATCCGCGCCGGCGCCGACTTCATCAAGACCTCCACTGGCAAGGTGCCGGTCAACGCCACGCTGGAAGCCGCGGACGTGATGCTGAACGTGATCCGCGAGCAGGGCGGCAAGTGCGGCTTCAAGGCCGCCGGCGGCGTGAAGAGCGCGGCCGAGGCCAAGCAATACCTGGAACTGGCCGGCGGCCTGCTGGGCGACGCCTGGGTCAATGCCGACCATTTCCGCTTCGGCGCGTCCAGCCTCTTGGCCAATCTGCAGGCCGAGATCGCCGGCGGCGTGGCCAAGCCGACTGCCGGCTACTGATCCACCCACGAATTCGCGGGACTACCGCACTCTGGCCGGGCGATTTCCCGGCCGCACCGCCCATTGCCGTTTTCGCTTTGCCGCGCAATGGGTTTCAGGCAGGGAGAATGCCATGTTTTTGCCGCAGGAAATCATCCGCAAGAAACGCGACGGCCTGATGCTGTCGCAGCAGGACATCCAACAATTCGTCGCCGGCATCACCGATGACAGCGTGGCCGACAGCCAGATCGCCGCGCTGGCGATGGCGATCTACTTCAACGGCATGGAGCTGGAAGAAAACGTGCATCTGGCGCTGGCGATGCGCGATTCCGGCCGCCGCATGCACTGGAAAGACCTGAACCTGCCGGGCCCCATCGTCGACAAGCACTCCACCGGCGGCGTCGGCGACGTGGTGTCGCTGATGCTCGGGCCGATGGTGGCCGCCTGCGGCGGCTTCGTGCCGATGATTTCCGGCCGCGGCCTGGGCCATACCGGCGGCACGCTGGACAAGCTGTCGGCGGTGCCCGGTTATAACCCGTTCCCGGATCCGGAGCTGTTCCGCAAGGTGGTGAAGGGAGTCGGCGTGGCCATCATCGGCCAGACTTCCGACTTGGCGCCGGCCGATCGCCGCTTCTACGCCACCCGCGACGTCACCGCCACTGTGGAGTCGATCGCGCTGATCACCGCCTCCATCCTGTCGAAGAAGCTGGCGGCGGGCCTGGATGTGCTGGTGATGGACGTGAAGGCCGGCAGCGGCGCTTTCATGCCGACGATGGAGAAATCGATCGAGCTGGCCAGCCGCATCGTCAAGGTGGGCAACGGCGCCGGCGTGGCCACCACCGCGCTGATCACCGAAATGAGCCAGCCCCTGGCCTCCACCGCCGGCAACAGCATCGAAACCCGCGAAGCGGTGCGCTACCTGAAGGGCGACGAGCGCAATCCGCGCCTGCACGAAGTGACGATGGCGCTGTGCGCGCAGATGCTGATCGGCGGCAAGCTGGCCAGCGACGAGGCCGACGCCCGCGCTAAGCTGCAGGCGGGCCTGGATTCCGGCCGCGCCGCCGAGATCTTCGGCCGCATGGTCACCGCGCTGGGCGGCCCGGCCGATTTCCTGGAAAACTACGACCGCCATCTGGCGCCGGCGCCCATCGTGCGCCCGGTGTACGCCGACAAGGCCGGCTACGTCGGCGCGATGGACACCCGCGGCATCGGCATGGCGGTGTGCGCGCTGGGCGGCGGCCGCCGCCTGGCCAGCGATGTGCTGGACTTCCGCGTGGGACTGTCGCAGTTCGCCGAACTGGGCCAGAATATCGGCAAAGACACCCCGCTGATGATGATCCACGCCGCCGACGAGGCGAGCTTCGAAGACGCGGCGCGCCGAGTCAAGGCCGCCATCCGCATCGATGAAATCGCGCCGGCCGCGCTGCCGCAGGTTTACCAGATCATCCGTGGCGAATAAGGCCAGGGAGGCATCATGAAACGCGCAATCATATTAATCCTCGACTCGCTGGGCATAGGCGCGGCGGCCGACGCGCCGAAGTTCGGCGATGCAGGCAGCAACACGCTGGGGCATATCGCGATGGAGGCGGCCGCCGGCCGCGCCGACATCGGCCGCTGCGGTCCGCTGAATCTGCCCAATCTGTCCAAGATGGGCCTGGGCCACGCCTGCCAGCTGTCGTCCGGCTATTTCCCGGAAGGGATGGACCCGGCGGCGCCGCTGGCGGCCTACGGCTACGCCCGCGAAATCTCCAGCGGCAAGGACACCCCGTCCGGCCACTGGGAGATCGCCGGCGTGCCGGTGTTGTTCGACTGGGGCTATTTCTCCGACCACGACGACAGCTTCCCGCAGCAACTGCTGGACGCCATCGTCGAGAAGGCCGGCCTGCCGGGCTATCTGGGCAATTGCCACGCCTCCGGCACCGAGATCCTGGACCGCCTGGGCGAGGAGCACATGAAGACCGGCAAGCCGATCTTCTATACCTCGGCCGATTCGGTGTTCCAGATCGCCTGCCACGAAGAAACCTATGGCCTCGAGCGCTTGTACGAGCTGTGCAAGATCACCCGCGAGCTGTTGGAGCCTTACAATATCGGCCGCGTGATCGCCCGGCCCTTCGTCGGCGAAGGCAAGGGCAAGTTCGCCCGCACCGGCAACCGCAAGGATCTGGCGGTCGAGCCGCCGGCGGCCACGGTGCTGCAGAAGCTGGCCGACGCCGGCGGCGATGTGGTGTCGATCGGCAAGATCGCCGACATCTACGCCCACGTCGGCATCACCCACAAGCACAAGGCCACCGGCTTTGACCAATTGTGGGACGCCACGCTGACGGCGATGGACCAGCATCAGGACAAGCCGGCCATCATCATGGCCAACTTCGTCGATTTCGACTCCAGCTACGGCCATCGCCGCAATACCGCCGGCTACGCCGCGGCATTGGAGGAGTTCGACGCGCGCCTGCCCGAAGTGATGGCCGCGATGGGCGACGACGACATCCTGATCCTGTCCGCCGACCACGGCTGCGACCCCACCTGGCCGGGCACCGACCACACCCGCGAGCATATCCCGGTGCTGTGCTACGGCAAGAAGGTGAAGGCGGGCGCCATCGGCGAGCGCGCTACCTTCGCCGACATCGGCCAGAGCGTCGCCGCCCACCTGGGCCTGCCCAGGATGGACTACGGCGCGTCCTTCCTGGACTGATCGCCTGCATCCGGGCCGCCCAGGCGGCCCGGCGTCCCATTTTTCCGCCCGCGATGCCGGGCGGACCTGACACATCGAAAAAAGAGGAGACCTTCCATGGCAACCCCGCATATCAACGCCAAAGACGGCGCTTTCGCCGAAACCGTACTGATGCCGGGCGACCCGCTGCGCGCCCAGCTGATCGCCGAAACCTTCCTGGAAGGCGCGGAGCTGGTCACCAACGTGCGCAACGTGTTCGGCTACACCGGCACCTACAAGGGCAAGCGCCTGTCGGTGATGGCGCACGGCATGGGCATCCCGTCCGCCAGCATCTACACCACCGAGCTGGTGAAGGACTACGGCGTCAAGAACATCATCCGCATCGGCTCCTGCGGCGCGGTGACGCCGGACATCAAGCTGCGCGAGCTGTTCGTCGCCATGGGCGCGTCCACCGACAGCAAGGTCAACCGCATGCGCTTCAACGACCATGACTACGCCGCCATCGCCGACTACACGCTGCTGCGCACCGTGGTGGACACCGCCGCCGAGCAGGGCAAGAAGATCACCGTCGGCAACGTGTTCTCCGCCGACCTGTTCTACGGCGTGCAGCCCAACATGCTGGACGTGCTGTCCAAGATGCAGGTCAACGTGATCGAAATGGAGCTGGCCGGCATCTACAGCGTGGCCGCCCAGTACGGCGCGCGCGCGGTCGGCATTCTGACCGTGTCCGACATTATCCCGACCGGCGAGGCTACCAGCGCGGAGGAGCGCCAGACCTCGTTCCGCGACATGATGGAAGTGGCGCTGGATGCCGCCATCAAGCTGTAAGTCGCTGATTTTGCAGTGAAACAGGCGCGGTAAGCTTGCCGGTCCCGCGCCTGTTCGCGCTTGGCGCGACAGGGTGTCTCATTACCGCACACGATTTATCGTGCACTGCACAAAAACTGCTTGCCTAATCCCGATGGGATACCGATAATCGGTATTGCATCAGGGCGTTACGCACTGTGGCGCTCCTGGTGTTGTCTCCTCCATCCTCCTTCCAAGGTGGAACTTGGCGCAACACGCAGCAGCGTTGCGCTTTTTTTTTGCCGCTTTTCCCGCCTGGATTCCGTCGTTTCCCGCCTGCTGGAAATCTGTTGTGTCACAAGGGTTTGACAGCTACCCGGCCACTGCACTAGAATCCGTAACTTTCAAGAATTACGATGGAAGAGTTCCATGAAGACCTTTTCTGCCAAGCCGCATGAGGTAAAGCGCGAATGGTACGTGGTCGACGCCGCCGATAAGGTGCTGGGTCGCCTTGCTGCCGAAATCGCCCGCCGCCTGCGTGGCAAACACAAGCCGGAATTCACTCCTCACGTTGACACCGGCGATTTCATCGTCGTGGTGAACGTCGAGAAGCTGCGCGTTACCGGTACCAAAGCTCTGGACAAAAAGTACTACCGTCACTCCGGTTACCCGGGCGGTATCTACGAGCGCACCTTCACCGAACTGCAAAACCAGTTCCCGGAGCGCGTTCTGGAAAAAGCCGTTAAGGGCATGCTGCCGAAGGGTCCGCTGGGTTACGCCATGATCAAGAAGCTCAAGGTGTACTCTGGTTCCGAGCATCCGCACTCCGCCCAACAGCCCAAAGTGCTGGAAATCTGATTTTAAGGCATAACAATGAACGGTAAATACTACTACGGCACCGGCCGTCGCAAGAGCTCCGTTGCTCGCGTGTTCATGCAAAAGGGTTCCGGCCAGATCATCGTTAACGGCAAGCCGGTTGACGAGTATTTTGCCCGCGAAACCGGTCGCATGGTTATCCGCCAGCCGCTGGTCCTGACCGAAAACCTCGAATCCTTCGACATCAAGGTGAACGTGGTTGGCGGTGGTGAAACCGGCCAAGCCGGCGCGATCCGCCACGGCATCACCCGCGCCCTGATCGACTTCGACGCAGTTCTGAAGCCGGCTCTGTCGGCCGCTGGCTACGTGACCCGCGACGCTCGTGAAGTTGAGCGTAAGAAGGTCGGCCTGCGCAAAGCACGCCGCGCCAAGCAGTTCTCCAAGCGTTAATTCGCCGGATACTGCTTCCGCAAAAAACCGCCTGGCTTCGGCCCGGCGGTTTTTTCGTTTTTGCGGCGCGCAATGCTTGCGGCCGCGGTCCGCGCTGCCTAAACTGTCGCCTTTGCGACATTTTTTTATGTAAAGGGCTGGCCATGGTCAAGGTTGGTATCGTTGGAGGCACCGGTTACACCGGGGTGGAGTTGCTGCGCTTGCTGGCCAAGCATCCGCAGGCCAGGGTGACGGCGGTCACCTCGCGCAAGGACGCGGGCATCCGCGTCGACGAGATGTTCCCCAGCCTGCGCGGCCGAATCGACCTGGCCTTCTCCACGCCGGACGAGGCTCGCCTGAGCGAATGCGACGTGGTGTTCTTCGCCACGCCCAACGGCATCGCGATGCAGGAGGCGGCGGCGCTGCTGGACGCCGGCGTGCGGGTGATAGACCTGGCGGCCGATTTCCGCATCCAGAACGTGTCCGAGTGGGAAAAATGGTACGGCATGCCGCATGCCGCGCCGCAACTGGTGGAGCAGGCGGTTTACGGCCTGCCGGAAGTCAACCGCGCCGCAATCCGCTCGGCCCGCTTGGTGGCCAATCCGGGCTGCTACCCGACCGCGGTGCAGCTGGGCTTCCTGCCCTTGCTGGAGGCCGGAGCGGTGGACGCGTCCAGCCTGATCGCCGATTGCAAGTCGGGCGTGTCCGGCGCCGGGCGCAAGGGCGAGATCGGCGCCTTGCTGGCGGAGGCCGGCGATTCCTTCAAGGCCTATGGCGTGGCCGGCCACCGTCACCTGCCGGAAATCCGCCAGGGCTTGGCCCGGGCGACGGGCAAGCCGGCCGGACTGACCTTCGTTCCGCACCTGACGCCGATGATACGCGGCATCCACGCCACGCTGTACGCGCGCCTGAGCAAGGATGTGGATCTGCAGCAACTGTTCGAAAACCGCTACGCCGGCGAAGCCTTCGTCGACGTGCTGCCGGCCGGCAGCCACCCGGAGACGCGCTCGGTGCGCGGCGCCAATCTGTGCCGCATCGCCGTGCACAGGCCGCAGGGCGGCGATACCGTAGTCGTGCTGTCGGTGATAGACAATCTGGTCAAGGGCGCGGCCGGCCAGGCGGTGCAGAACATGAACCTGATGTTCGGCCTGCCGGAGCAGGACGGCCTGGACGTGGTGCCCTTGATGCCGTAAGGCGGAGATTCCGCTAGCGGGGCATTCGCCATTCATGATGGCCAGTCGCGGGAGTTGAGCGGGGGACGCCGCGAGGCATCCATCCGACAACAATCGCGGCCCAGGGCTTGAAGGCTCGCCATCCGCCCCGATATCCGACTAAAATAGTGGGCGAATGGCCGCGACCGGCCTGATTGAATTGCGAGGTTACACATGACAGAAGCTGCTACCGAAATGCCGTGCCCGATCAACTTCACCGACAGCGCCTGCGCCAAGGTGCAGGACCTGATCGCCGAAGAGGGCAATCCCGACCTGAAGCTGCGCGTTTTCGTCACCGGCGGCGGCTGCTCAGGCTTCCAGTACGGGTTCACATTCGATGAGATCGCCAACGAGGACGATACCGCCATCGAGCGCCAGGGCGTGACCTTCCTGGTGGATCCGATGAGCTACCAGTACCTGGTCGGCGCCGAGATCGACTACCAGGAAAGCCTGGAAGGCTCTCAATTCGTGATCCGCAACCCGAACGCCACCACCACTTGTGGTTGTGGTTCTTCGTTCTCGGTGTGATACTGGACCCATGGTAAGAACCAGGCCCGGGCACTTGCCCGGGCCTTTTTGCTGGAATCCCGTACATGAACAAGCTGCCGCCGGTGGTATTGCCCAAGATCGAATTCAACCGCGAGTTCGCCTTCAGCGACGCCGACTTCGAACGCATACGCAAGCTGATTTACAAGGAAGCGGGCATCGCCCTCAATCCGTCCAAGAAGGACATGGTCTACGGCCGGCTGGTGCGCCGCATCCGCGAACTGAAACTGCCGGGTTTCGCCGCCTACGTCGATTTTCTGGAATCGGCCGGCGGCAAGCGCGAGTTCGAGCAGTTCGTCAACGCGCTGACCACCAACCTGACCTTCTTCTTCCGCGAGGAGCACCATTTCCCCATCCTGTCCGAGCATCTGAAGAAAAAGGCGGCGGCCAGCGGCGAATTGTCGATCTGGTGCGCGGCGGCTTCCACCGGGGAAGAGCCATACTCGCTGGCCATCACCGCGCTGGAGGCTTTCCCGGGCATGACCAAGCCCAATATCAGCGTGCTGGCCACCGACCTGGATACCAGCGTGCTGGAAACCGGCCGCAAGGGCATTTATCCGGCCGACAAGATCGCTCGCCTGCCGGCCGGGCACGCGGTCAAGTATTTCGACAAGCTGCCGGACGGCAGCTATCAGGCCAAGCCGGCGCTGCGCAATATGATCACCTTCCAGCGGCTGAACCTGGTGGAGGGCAACTGGTCGGTGAAGAAGCAGTTCGACGCCATCTTCTGCCGCAACGTGATGATCTACTTCGACCGCGACACCCAGTTCGGCGTGCTCAAGCGCTTCGCGCCGCTGTTGAAGCCGGACGGCCTGCTGTTTGTCGGCCACTCGGAAAACTTTTATTTCGCTTCCGACTATTTCCATCTGCGCGGCAAGACGGTTTACGAGCACGCGAAAAAGTAGGCATTTGTCCGACAAAACAGTCGCCGCCGCCGGCGATTGCCATTAACATCACGTCTTGAACGGGCAAGCCAGTCTTGCCCGTTGTCTTGTCGGATGGAGGCAGAATGCGAGTGGCGGTACTCGGGGCCGGCGTGGTGGGGGTGTCCACCGCCTGGTTCCTGGCCAGGATGGGGCATGAGGTGGTGGTGCTGGAGCGCGCCTGCGGCGCGGCCCGGGAGACCAGTTTCGCCAACGGCGGCCAGTTGTCGGTCAGCCAGTCGGAGCCGTGGGCCAACCCGCGCGCGCCCTGGCAGGTGCTGCGCTGGCTGTGGCGCGATGATGCGCCGCTATTGTTCCGGCCGCGGCTGGACCCGTCGCAATGGCGCTGGGCCGCCGACTTCCTGCGCGAATGCCTGCCCGGACGCCATCTGGCCAATATGCGGCAGATGGTGGCGCTGGGCCTCTACAGCCGCGACGCCATGCGCCAGTTGCGCGACGAGACCGATATTTCCTACCGCCGCCTGTCGCGCGGCATTCTCAGCCTGCACTACGATGCCAGCCAATTGCGCCGCGCCGAGCGCAGCGCCGCGCATTTGCAGGCGCTGGGCGTCGACAAGCGGGTGCTGTCCCCAGGCCAGTTGCTGGCGTTGGAGCCGGCGCTGGAGCCGGTGCTGCCGCAGCTGGCCGGCGCCAGCTGGTGCCCGGACGACGAGTCGGGCGACGTGCATCTGTTCACCCGCGGCCTGGCCGAGGCCGCCGCCGGCCTGGGAGTGGAGTTTCGCTACAATACCCGGATCAACGCGCTGGAGACCGCCGACGGCGCGGTGGCCGCGGTGTCGGTGACGGGGCCGGACGGCAGCTACCAGCAAGTGAAGGCCGACGCCTATGTGCTGGCGCTGGGCAGCCATTCGCCGCTGCTGGCGGCGCCGGCGGGCCTGAGGCTGCCGATCTACCCGGCCAAGGGTTATTCGGCGACCGTGCCGGTGAAAAGCCTGGTGGCGGCGCCGATGGTCAGCATCACCGACGAAGCCTGCAAGCTGGTGTTCAGCCGGCTGGGCAATGAGTTGCGCATCGCCGGCACCGCCGAACTGGCCGGCTATTCCAGCAGCCTCAATCCGGTGCGCTGCCAGGCGCTGATCCGCCGCGGCCGCGCGCTGTTTCCCGATGCCTGCGACTGGGACGCCGCGCGCTTCTGGAGCGGCCTCAGGCCGGCGACGCCGGGCAATGTGCCGCTGATAGGCAAGAGCGCGCTGGACGGGCTGTATCTGAACACCGGCCATGGCACGCTGGGCTGGACCGAGGGCGCGGGCTCGGGCCGGGCGCTGGCGGAAATCATCAGCGGCAAGCGGCCGCGGCTGGATTTCGCCTTTTGCGGCCTGTAAGATCCGCGGCAGGCGGAAAGCTTTGAATGAATGAGAGCCGGTCTATGCGCCGGCCTGTGGAGCGTGAATGAGCGAAGTGCAGGAAATGACGCCGTACCAGTTGCTGGGCGGCGAGGGGGTGGTGCGTTGGCTGTGCGACCGTTTCTACCAGATCATGGACAGCGAGCCGGCGGTGGCGCCGCTGCGCGCCATGCATCCGGCCGATCTGGCCGGCTCCAGCCAGAAGCTGTTCATGTTCCTGTCCGGCTGGCTGGGCGGCCCCGCGCTCTACATGGAGGCCTTCGGCCATCCGCGTTTGCGCATGCGCCACATGCCGTTCGCCGTGGATGAGGCGGCGCGCGACCAATGGATGTGGTGCATGAGCCGGGCGGTGGATGAGCTGGTGGCGGAGGATTGGCTGAAGCAAAAGCTGCTGGAGGCGTTCTACAATACCGCCGATTTCATGCGTAATCAGTAAGATTCAAGATAGGCTTGAAGTCGGCGCGGCCTTGTCCATGATTAAAGTATCCGTACGCGGAGTCTGGACATGGGGCGCCGTCTGTTGTTGCTGCTTGCCTTGGGATGCCAGAGCGCCTGGGGGGCGTGTTTGCCGCAGGCGCTGATGTGCGCGTCGCCGCGCGACGCCGCCGTCCAGAAGCAGGATCTCGACCCCAAGGGCTTTCAGCTTGGCCCGATCCGCTTCGAGAGCGATCCGGCCAGCCAGACGCTGCGGCTGACGCCGGCGATGGACTTGGGCAAGCACACCCATCTGTCGGTGCGCATGCACCACAAGGATGTCGGCCTGAGGCTGAAATTCAATACCGACTGAGCCGCCGCCGACTCAATGCGGCCGGTGGCCGCGTTCGATCTCCACGCCCACACGCTTCACGCCGGGAAGGATGCCGAGCTTGGTGACGGCAACCCGGACCCAGGGCGCGCCGAATTCCTCGCGCACCAGCTTGGCGATATGCTCCGCCAGCGCCTCGATCAGCAGGAAGTGCTGTTCTGCCAGCGATTTGCGCAGCCGCTCCACCACTACGCCGTAATGGATGGTATCGCCGATATTGTCGCTATGGCAGGGTGTGTCGCTGGGAATGCCGATTTCCAGGTCGATCTCGATGGTCTGTGCGGCTTTGCGCTCCCAGTCGTACACGCCGATCACGGTGTCGGCGCGCACTTCGCGCAGGAATATGATGTCCATCTGTCTGTCAGGTGGTTGGGCTTTGTCGCCCGATACCGTAAAATCCGAAGCCTCCTATTCTAATCTAACGGATACTCCTCCACCATGACCACGACAGCATTTGCTTTTGTCATTGCGGCCTATCTGATCGGTTCGCTGTCTTTCGCCGTGATCGTCAGCAAGGCTATGGGCATGGCCGACCCGCGCAGCTACGGCTCGGGCAACCCGGGCGCCACCAATGTGCTGCGCACCGGCAAAAAACTGGCGGCCGCGCTGACGCTGCTGGGCGACGGCGCCAAGGGCTGGCTGGCGGTGGCGCTGGCCAACTGGCTGGGGCCGCGCTACGGCCTGGGCGAGCAGGGCATTGCGCTGTGCGCGCTGGCGGTGCTGTTCGGCCACATGTGGCCGGTGTTCTTCGGCTTCAAGGGCGGCAAGGGCGTGGCCACCGCGGTGGGCATCCTGCTGGGCATCAATGTCTGGCTGGCGCTGGCGGCGCTGGCCACCTGGCTGTTCATGGCCTTCGTGGTGAAGATTTCTTCATTGTCGGCCATCATCGCCTGCGTGCTGGTGCCGGTGTACGCCTTTTTCATCCTGGGGCCGCACAGCGTGTTCTTCGGCACCTGCATCATCATCGCCATCGTGGTGGTCCACCGCCACAAATCCAACCTGATCAAGCTGATGACCGGTCAGGAAGACAAGATCGGCAACAAGGGCGACGCCGGCTGAGCCGCGCGTCGTGCATGAAAAAAGCCGTCCTCCAGGACGGCTTTTTGTTTGTCCGGCGCGGCTCAGCGGAAGCCGCTGGCGAAGCGCTCCCAGCGCGGCATCCAGTTGGCGGTGATGTCGGCGGAGGCGATCACGCCGACGGCGCGGCCGATCAGCAGATGGCGCGGCACCATGCCGAAGTAGCGCGAGTCGGCGCTGTCGTCGCGGTTGTCGCCCAGCATCAGGTATTGGCCGGCCGGCACGGTAATGGGGCCGAAGCTGCTGCGGGCGTCGACGCCGGACAGCCATTGCACGCGGTGCGCCGGCAGCACGCCGCTTTCTTCGGCGCGCAGCGCCGGCAGCGCGGTGTCGGCGGCGACGTTTTCCATCAGCCGCTGCAGCGGCTGGTAATGGGCGCTGCGGCCGTTGATCCACAGTTCCTCGTCGCGCATCTCGACCACGTCGCCGGGCAGCGCGACCAGCCGCTTGATCAGCCGGGTGCCGTCCTTGGGAGACGAGAAGGTGACGATGTCGCCGCGCCGCGGCTCGCCCAGCGGGTGGATGACGATGTTGGAGAGCGGCAGCTTGAGGTCGTAGGCCAGGCGGTTGACCAGCACCACGTCGCCTTCCAGCAGCGTGGGGCGCATCGAGGCCGAGGGAATCGGATTCCAGTCGGCCACCGCGGTGCGGAACAGGCCGAATACCAGCAGGAACACCAGGAAACCACGATTGTTGCGCAGCCAGTTCTTCATGACAGTCCTTGTGTAGGGAAAGGGAGTTAGCCGTCGGACAGCGCGCGGATATGGGCGGCGACGCTGCGTCCCAGCGCCGACAAGTCATAGCCGCCCTCCAGCACCGACACCACGCGGCCGGCGCAGTACTGGTCGGCGATCTGCATCAGATGCCGGGTCACCCATTCGTAGTCGGATTCGACCAGGCCGAGCGAACCCATGTCGTCCTCGCGGTGGGCGTCGAAACCGGCGGAAATGAACAGCATCTGAGGCTGGAAGTCGTGCAGCAGCGGCAGCCAGACGTTTTCCACCGCCTCGCGGAACTCGCGGCCGCCGCTGCCGGCTTTCAGCGGCACGTTGTGCATGTTCGGCCCGCTGGGCTCGTCGCCGCAATAGGGGTAGAACGGGTGCTGGAAGATGGACACCATCAGCACGCGCGGATCGTCGTGCAGGATTTCCTCGGTGCCGTTGCCGTGGTGGACGTCGAAATCCACCACCGCCACCCGCTCGAACTTGTAGTGCGTCAGCGCGTGGGTGACGCCGACGGCGATGTTGTTGAAGAAGCAGAAACCCATCGCCTTGTCGCTTTCGGCGTGGTGGCCGGGCGGGCGCACCGCGCAGAAGGCGTTGGCCGCCTTGTCCTCGGCCACCAGCTCCACCGCCTTGACCACGGCGCCGGCGGCGCGGCGGGCCGCTTGCAGCGTGCCGGGCGACATCGCGGTGTCCGGGTCCATGCGGAAGGTGCCGACGCTGGGGGCGCAGGCCTCCAGGTATTCGACATAGCGCGGCGGGTGCACGCGGGCCAGTTGCTCGTAGGTGGCTTCCGGCGCCTCCACTTCCTGCAGGCTGTCGTAGATCTGCGAGGCCATCAGCTGGTCGCGGATGGCGGTCAGCCTTTCCGGACATTCGGGGTGGCCCGCCCCCATATTGTGCTGCAGGCAGTCGGCATGGGTGACGTAGGCGGTCAGGCCATTGCGCTGCAAGCGGTTTTTCAGCCAAGTGAACACGAACGCTCCCTGCGTGCTTACAATGAAATATCGTTTATCTATTTTTGATAAATACTGCGCGCAAGCGGGGGCAAATGCAATCACTCTCCCAGGCCTATCGGCAACTGAACACACTGATTCTGGGCAAGCCGCAGGCGCTGAGGCTGGCTTTCGCCTGTTTGATCGCCCGCGGCCACCTGCTGATCGAGGATGTGCCAGGCGTCGGCAAGACCACGCTGGCGCACGGGCTGGCCACGGTGCTGGGCCTCGACTACCGCCGGGTGCAGTTCACCAGCGACCTGCTGCCGGCCGATATCCTGGGCGTCAGCATTTACCAGCGCGACAGCGGCCGCTTCGAACTGCACAAGGGGCCGGTGTTCACCCAGGTGCTGCTGGCCGACGAAATCAACCGCGCTTCGCCCAAGGTGCAGTCGGCGCTGCTGGAGGCGATGGAGGAGCGCCAGGCGTCGATAGACGGCGACACCCACGCGTTGCCGTCGCCGTTCTTCGTCATCGCCACCCAGAACCCGGGCGAGCAGATGGGTACCTTTCCGCTGCCCGAATCGCAGCTGGACCGTTTCCTGATGCGCATTTCGCTGGGTTACCCGCCGCGGGAGGCCGAGCGCGCGCTGCTGATGGGCGAGGACAGGCGCAGCCTGCTGGAACGCTTCCAGGCGGTGATGAAGCCCGACGAATTGCTGGCGCTGCAGCGCAAGGCCGCGGCGGTGGTGGTGAGTCCGGCGCTGGCGGAGTATCTGCTGGCGCTGTTGGAGGCCACGCGGCAGTCCGGCGTGTTCGCCACCGGACTCAGTCCGCGCGCCGGCCAGGCGCTGGCGGCCGCCGCGCGCGGCTGGGCGCTGCTGGCGGGGCGCGACCATCTGCTGCCGGAAGACGTGAAGGCGGTGTTCCTGCCGGTGGCGGCGCATCGGCTGCAGGCCGCGGCCGGCGGCGTGGAGCGGGAACTGGAGCGGCTGCTGACCCATGTCGCCATTCCGTGAGCGCCTGCGGCGCTGGCTGCTGGCCAGGCTGCCGCTGGAGGAGCGCTGCGAGCTGTCCCAGCGCCGCATCTACCTATTGCCCACCCGCTTCGGCCTGCTGCTGCTGGCGGTGGCGCTGGCGGTGTGGGTGGGGGCGCTCAACTACCAGGTAAGCCTCGCTTACGCGCTGGCGTTCTGGATCGTCAGCCTGGTGTTGGTGGCGGTGCTGATGGCCTATCGCCAGCTGTCCGGCCTGAGGCTGCGGGCGGAGCCGGGCGCCGCGGTGTTCGCCGGCGACGCCGCCCGCTTCCGCCTGTTGCTGGACAACCCGTCGCCGCTGCAGCGGCAATTGCAGGCTTATGTCCAGCAGCCTGGCGCGCCAAGATTGCCCTGCACGCTGGATGCGATGGCGAGCGGCTGCGTGGAGCTGGAACTGCGCGCCGACAGCCGCGGCTGGCTGGCGCTGCCGGCCTGCGTGGTGGCGAGCGAGGCGCCTTTCGGCCTGATCCGCGCCTGGGCGGTGCTGCGGCTGCAGGCGCGGCTGCTGGTGTATCCGGCGCCGCTGCCGGACGCGGCGAGCGGCGTCAGCGAAGGCGAGGGCGGGGAAGGCAGGGAAAGCCTGCCCGACGGCGACGATTTCTCCCATCTGGACGCATACCGCCATGGCGACACGCCGCGCCGGATCGCCTGGAAAGTTCTGGCCCAGCGGGATGTGCTGGCCAGCAAGCGCTTCGCCGGCGAGGGCGGGGGCGAATTGATGCTGCTGCGATGGAGCGATTACGCCCTGGAGCCCGATGCCGAGCGGCGCTTGTCGCGGCTGGCCTGGCGGGTGGAGCGTTGCGAGCGCCGCCGCCAGCCTTACCGGCTGTGCCTGCCGGGCGGCGAGATCGGCCCGCAGCCGCGCCAGCGCGAGCAGGCGCTGAGCGCGCTGGCGCTGTATGGAGAGCGGCCATGACGCCGGAGGCGGCGGGCGAGCGCCGCTGGCCGGCGCTGCTGGCGCTGGCCTGGTGCGCGCTGCCGCTGGCCTGGCACTTGCCGCCGTGGCTACTGGCGCTATTCTGGCTGGCGCTGGCCGGCCGGGCCTGGCTGGAGGCGGGAGGGCGCGGCTTGCCGTCGCGCTGGCTGTTGCTGCCGGTTCTGCTGGCTGCTGTCGCGGTGTTGTGGCTCAGCCTGCGCACGCTGGTGGGGCGGGAGGGGGGCGTCGCGCTGCTGGCCTTGCTGATCGCGTTCAAGGCTTTCGAAACCGCCAGCCTGCGCGACTGGCGGGTGCTGCTGGCGCTGGGCTTCTTCCTGGCGGCGATGCCGCTGTTGTTCGACCAGTCGCCGCTGATGGCTGGCTGGCTGGTGGCCTGCCTGTTGCTGCTGACCTGGGCCACCGCGGCGCTGGCCGGCCAATTGCCGCGCGGCAGCTGGCGCAGCGCCGCGCAGGCGCTGCTGTTGTCGCTGCCGATGATGCTGGTGCTGTTCGTGGTGATGCCCAGGCTGCCGGAGCCGTTGTGGAGCATGCCGGGCCAGGAGGGCGCGGCCGCCAGCGGCTTGGGCGACAGCATGGCGCCCGGCAGCATCAGCCAGCTCATCCTCAATCGCGAGCCGGCGTTTTCGGCGGTGTTCGCCGGCGCCGCGCCGCCGCAGGACCAGCTGTATTGGCGGGTGATGCTGCTGGATGATTTCGACGGCCGGCGCTGGCTGAATGTCGGCGGCGAGCGCGGCGAATCCTTGCCGCCAGCGCTGGGCCGCCGGGTGGCGTACAGCCTGACGCTGAAACCGGACCGGGGCCGGCTGCCGGCGCTTGATCTGCCGCAGCAGGCCGGCGGCGACAGTCATCTGGAGGCCGGCGGGCTGTTGCGCCAGGACGAGAAACGGGACGAGTTGGCCCGCTACGCGCTGGCCAGCAGCCTGGGAGGGCGTTATCCGGCTGCCTTGTCGGCCGCCAGCCAGGCGTTCTACCGGCGCTTGCCGCCGGGCAATCCGCGCAGCCGGGCATTGGCGCAGCGGCTGGCGCGCCAGGCCGGCGGCGAGCGGGCTTTCGCCGGCGAGGCGCTGCAATATCTGCGGCTGGGCGGCTTCCGTTACACCTTGAGGCCGCCGCTGTTGGGAGAGCAGGCGGTGGACCAGTTCCTGTTCGATACCCGGCAAGGTTTTTGCGAGCACTATGCCTCGGCGTTCGCCTTTCTCGCCCGCGTGGCCGGCATCCCGGCCCGGGTGGTGGTCGGCTATCAGGGCGGCGAATACAACCCGGTGGGGCGCTTCTGGCAGGTGCGTTCGTCCGACGCCCACGCCTGGGTGGAAATCTGGCTGTCAGATACTGGCGAATGGCAGCGGGTGGATCCCACCGCCGCGGTGTCGCCGGCGCGGGTGGAGCAGGCCGCGGAGCAGGCGCTGCCCGGGCTGAGCGGCGGAGCGGGAGTTTCGGCCATCTTGCCGCCGGGCTGGCTGCGCAGCTGGCGCCTGCAATGGACGGCTGTCAATTTCGCCTGGCAGCAGTGGGTGGTGGGTTACGACGCCAGCCGGCAGCAGCGGCTGTTCCAGCGCTTGGGCCTGGGCGCGCGGGTGGATGCCGGCAGCGTGGCGCGGGGGGTGTCCGCGGGCATGCTGCTGGCGACGCTGCCCTTGCTGCTGTGGTGGCGCAGGCGTCCGGCGCAGGCGCCGATGGCGGAGGGCTGGCGTCTGATACGGGCTGGGTTGGCGCGGCGGCAAATTCCGACCACGGCCGCGCAGGGACCGTTGGAGGTGCTGAAGGCGGCGCGGGGACTGCCGCTGGACGATTACCGCGGGCTGAAGCGGCTGGTCGACGACTACATGGCGCTGCGCTATCGCCGCAGCGAGCCGGATGCGGCGGAGGAGCGGCGCTGGCTGCGGCGGGCGCGGCGCTGGAAATGACAAAGCCCGGCAGGGCCGGGCTTAAGCGGATGGAGCGGGTGCGGCTCAGAGCAGGAAGTCGCGCGAGATGCCCTTGCGGCGCAGGATGCGGCGCAGTTGCTCCAGGCCTTCGATCTGGATTTGCCGGACGCGCTCGCGGGTCAGGCTGAGCGAGGCGGCCAGTTCCTCCAGCGTGCAGATCTCGTAGCCGTTGAGCCCGTAGCGCCGCTCTATCACCAGCCGCTGTTTCTCGTTGAGCTGGCTCAGCCAGTCGTGGACGAACATTTCCAGCTGGTTGTTGTGCAGCTGCAGCTCCGGCTCTTCGTGCTGCTCGTCCGGGATGGATTCGCCGATCGACAGCATCGGATCGATGTCCAGCGGCGCGTCCAGCGAAGCCATGCGCTCGTTGAGGTTCATCACCTTGCGCACATCCTCCACCGGCTTGCCGACCAGGTGGGCGATCTCCTCTATGCTGGGCTCGCGGCCGATCTGGCTTTCCAGATGGCGCGAAGCGCGCAGATAGACGTTCAGCTCCTTGATCACGTGCACCGGCAGGCGGATGGTGCGCGACTGGTTCATGATCGCGCGTTCGATGCTCTGGCGTATCCACCAGGTGGCGTAGGTGGAGAAGCGGAAGCCGCGCTCGGGGTCGAATTTCTCCAGCGCGTGCATCAGGCCGATATTGCCTTCCTCGATCAGGTCGAGCAGGGCCAGCCCGCGGTTGATGTAATGCTTGGCGATGTTCACCACCAGCCGCAGGTTGTGCTCGATCATCTTCTGTCGGGCTTCGAACTCGCCGGCCACCACCCTGCGCGCCAGCGCCAGTTCTTCCTGCGGGGTCAGCAGCGCGTTGTTGCCGATGTCGTTCAGATAAATCTGGGTGACGTCGGCGACCACGTCTTCGAAGACCGCGGTGCTTTCCGCGGCTTCTTCCGCTTCCGTTTCGGCGGCGGCTTCCTCGCCGCCTTCCTCGTCGAGAAGTTCGTTCTCGTCCAGGATATCCATTTCGTTGCTCATCTCTCTACCCCCGTCGCTGTCTTGTCCCGACGGGGGCGGAGCCTACCCGTTCAGGACTTGTGTTCAAGGTACTGCATCGGGTCCACCGGCTTGCCGAAACGGCGGATCTCGAAGTGCAGCTTGACTTGGTCGGCATCGGAATTGCCCATTTCGGCAATCTTCTGCCCTTTCTTGACAGACTGTCCTTCCTTTACCAGCAGCTGGCTGTTATGCGCATACGCTGACAGGAAGGTCTTATTGTGTTTGATGATGATCAGCTTGCCATAGCCGCGAAGCCCGGCGCCGCTGTACACCACCTTGCCATCACCTGCGGCGAGCACCGGCTGGCCCATGCGGCCGGCGATTTCCACGCCTTTATTGCTGTCCGAGTAGCCTTTCGACACCTTGCCCTCGGTAGGCCACCCCCAAGCCACCGCGTCTTCGTCGGCCTTGGCGGCCGGCGCGCTGGCATCCTTGGCGGGAGCCGGCGCGATGACCGCCGCGCTGGCTTCCGGCTTTTTGCCGGGCGCCGGCGCCGCGGCGGAGCCGGACGCCTGAGCGTTGTTCTTGCCGACCTGGCGTCCCTCGCTCTGAGCCGCCAGTTCTTTCGCCGCGTCGCTGCCGTATGGCAGCTTCAAGGCTTTGGGATAGGCCTTGACCGCGCCTGCGCCGGCAGCGGACTGCCCGGCGGCCGGACTCGTCGCGACCGTGACCGGCGCCGTGCCGGCTGCGGCGCTTGGCATCGAGCCGCCCGGCGGCGTCAGCCGCAGCACCTGGCCGACCTTGATGCCGGTGTCCGGCAGATTGTTCCAGGCGGCCACGTCCTTGTACTTCAAGCCATGGTTCAGCGATATGCGGAACAGGTTGTCGCCGGGTTTCACCACATAAGTCTGCTCGCCGGCGGCTGCCGCGCCGCTGTCCACCGGCTGCACGGCCAGGCTGCCCTGGTCCCGGTACGGGGTGGCGACAGTATTGCCCGTCGTCGCGGCCGGAACCGCCGGCGCGGTTTGCGCCGGTTTGCTCTGGCCCACTGGGGCGGGCGCGGCGCTTTCCACCGGCGCGGCCTGTTGCACCATGCTGCTGCAACCGGCCAATCCGGCCCCCAGCGCGGCAACTAATATATACGCATACCTGCAATGCATTTTTAGCATGTTTTTTTGTTGAAACGTTGAATAAGAGTTTTGCTTGATTGTCTGACAGCGATAGTGTTGCGTTTTTGCAGTTTCAACTACGCCCATTCAGCAGCGGAACGAATTTCACCGGGTCGAGCTTGGTTTTCTGCACGCCCTGCGAGGTTTTTTCCAGCAGCCACAAATGCTGCTCGGTTTCGCCCAGCGGCAGTACCATCCGGCCGCCTTCGGCCAGTTGGTCGACCAGCGCGCCGGGTATGCTCCGCGCCGCGGCCGCGACGATGATGCCGTCGAACGGCGCGGCTTCGGGCAGGCCGGCGTTGCCGTCGCCATGCACCAGGCGGGCGTTGACCAGCTTGGAGGCGCGAAGATTGCGTCTGGCTTGGTCAAGAATCGCGGCCAGTCGTTCCATCGAATACACCTCGGCGCCGGTTTTCAGCAGCACCGCGGCCTGGTAGCCGCAACCGGTGCCGATTTCCAGGATTTTCCCCGGCTGGCGCCCTTGCAGCAGCAACTCCGTCATCCTGGCCACGGTCAGCGGCTGGGAGATGGTCTGGCCATGGCCGATGGGCAGCGACACGTCGTCGTAGGCGCGGGTGGCCAGCGCCTGGTCGACGAACAGGTGGCGCGGCACCTCGTGCATGGCCTTGAGTACTCTTTCGTCGCTGATGCCATTCTGGCGCAGGCGGTCGGTCATGCGCCGGCGGGTGCGCTCGGAAAGCATGCCGTATGCCTGGCCGTTCTGTGTCAGCGGTGAAGCCATGTGGAAATCCTGTCCAGTTGCCCGAAGGCGGTCAAATCGAGCATCAGCGGGGTGATCGAAGCCTGGGAGGCCGCGACGCAGCCGAAATCGGTGCCCGCGGCGGCATCCTGCACCGCGCCCACCGGTCCCACCCAGTATATCGTCTCTCCGCGCGGATTCTGAGATTTGATTGCCGGCTGCGCGGCATGGCGGCGGCCCAGACGCGTCACGGACAAGGGACCCAACGCGTCCTCCGGCACATCCGGCACATTGACGTTGAGCAGCACCGGTTGCTGGAAGGGCTGTTCCAGGCAGCGCTCCACCAGTTGCGCCACCACTTTGCCGGCGGTGGAAAAATGCCGGCCGCTATAGCCGGCCAGCGAGACGGCGATGGAGGGAATGCCCAGCATGAAGCCTTCGGTGGCGGCGGCGACGGTGCCGGAGTACAGCGTGTCGTCGCCCATATTGGGGCCGTTGTTGATGCCGCTGAACACCATGTCCGGCTTGAAGTCGAGCATGCCGGTCACGGCCAGGTGGACGCAGTCGGTGGGGGTGCCATTGACGTAGTGGAAGCCGTTGGCGGCGGTGCGGACGGTCAGCGGCCGGTCCAGCGTCAGCGAGTTGCTGGCGCCGCTGCGGTCGCGCTCGGGGGCCACCACCACCACTTCGCCGTAACGCGAGAGCGTGGCGGCCAGCATGGCCAGGCCGGGAGCGGAATAACCGTCATCGTTGCTGAGCAGAAACTTCATACTGTCTTTCCGTTGATATCGCATGATTGTAGCGCCGCCGGGATGACAGCGAATAGGGCCGCCGCGGCGTCGGGCCGTAAAAAAGCCCGCTGCGCGCGGGCTTCTTGGCCTGTGTCAGGCGTAGTAGCGCTGGCTGAATTCCAGCATGCGCTCGATGGGCACCCGGGCGGCGTCCATCTGCGCCGGCGTCAGATAGTCGATCTCCAGACCCTGGCCCTGCTGCGCGCGCTTGACCGCCTCGATGGTGTTCATCTTCATGTACGGACAGGAGTTGCACTGGCAGCCGGCGTAGATCGGCGCCTGGCGCAGGTCGAGGTCGGGGCGGGCCAGGCCCATGTTGTACAGGATGCCGTCTTCGGTGGCGACGAAGATCACCGCCTTGGCGTCGCCCTGGTAGGCCTTCACCCAGTTGAGCATGCCGGAGGTGGAGCCGACGTAGTCGGCTTTCTTCAGCACCGGCAGCGGGCTTTCCGGGTGGGCGATCAGGTATTTCTCGCCGGGCACGGCCTCGAAGGCCTCGTTCAGCGCGGCTTCGTTGAACTTGTCGTGGACCTCGCACACCGCCGACCACAGCGGCATGTCGTAGCCGTACTGGTCGTTCAGGTAGCCGCCCATGTTGCGGTCGGGCGAGAAGATGACTTTCTTACCTTCGGCGTACAGGTGGGCGATGATGTCGTCGACGTTGCGGCTGGTGACGATCCAGTCGGACACGGCTTTGTGTTCGGCGCTGGAGTTGATGTAGGACACGTGGACGTGGTCCGGGTAGCGCTTGCGCCACTGCGTCAGCTCCGCCACGTCGGTCTGGGTGACCAGCGAGCAGGTGGAGCCGGCGTCCGGCAGGATCACCGTGGCTTGCGGATTCAGGATCTTGGCGGTTTCGGCCATGAAGCGCACGCCGGCGAACACGATGATGTCGGCTTGGGCTTCCTTGGCGTACAACGATAATTCCAGGCTGTCTCCCACCTTGTCCGCCATCTGCTGGATTTCGGGCTGGGTGTAATAATGAGCGAGGGTGACGACGCGTTTCGTCATGGTTGAGTCGGCTCCTGCCTGACCGGGCGCGCGGGCCGCGGCGGCTGAATGGTGCAACGCAACAAGGTTTGTTGCGGAATAGTAAAGATTAGCAATATTGTAAAGTCTGCGCTACTGGCTGGGCGCGGCGGCGGGGAAAATCGTCGCTGCCTGTGACATGAAATGCATTTGTCCGCCGCTTGCCCAAAGTCAATATGACGAAAAGATTTAGCCCGCATGATCAAGGCCGGCCGCGCTGCCGCGCCGCGCGGGCCCGGGATCGCGTAAGCTGGCGCTCGGAGCGGCTGCCCGAGCGCGCCGGCGCCGATAGACATTGTTTCCGAGGATGAACGCGCATGAGGCCACATTATCTGACCCCGCTGTTTTCTCCGCGCACCGTGGCCGTGGTGGGCGCCAGCGACCGTCCCGGCTCGATCGGCCAGGCGGTGTTCGCCAATCTGCTGGCCAGTTCCTTCCAGGGCAAGCTGTTTCCGGTCAACCTCAATCATAAGGTGGTGGGGGGCATTCCGGCGGTGGCTTCGGTGCGGCAGATAGACGAGCCGGTGGAGCTGGCGGTGGTGGTGACCGCCATCCGCTCCTTGCCCGCCATCGTCAAGGACTGCGGCAAGAAGGGCGTCAAGGCGGTGCTGCTGGCCAAGGAGTTTTCCGACAGCGAGCAGCTGGAGCAGGAGCTGATCAACGAGGCGCTGTCCATCGCCCGCCATTTCGGCATCCGCATCCTGGGGCCGAATGTGCTGGGCCTGATGCGGCCGGTGGCGGGTTTCAACGCCAGCAATTACAGCGGCAAGGTGCGGCCGGGCAATCTGGCGCTGGTGTCGGAGTCGTCGGCGCTGTGCGCGGCGATGCTGGACTGGGCCGATAGCAAGGAAATCGGCTTTTCCAGCGTGATTTCGCTGGGCGGCGCGCTGGATGTCGGTTTCGGCGAAATTCTCGATTACCTGGTGGCCGACAACGCCACCCAGGGGATTTTGTTGCATGTGCACCACATTCACGACGCGCGCCGCTTCATGTCGGCGCTGCGCGCCGCCGCCCGCACCAAACCGGTGGTGGTGATCAAGTCGGGCCGCTTCGAGAGCGATGCCCGCGGCCTGACTCATTCCAGCAATCTGGTGGCCAGCGGCGAAGTCTTCGACGCGGCGCTGGCCCGCGCCGGCGTGCTCAGGGTGTCGTCGATCGCCCAGCTGTTCACCGCCGCCAAGGTGCTGGCCGCCAATTACCGCGTCGGCGGCAAGCGGCTGGCCATCGTCACCAACGGCTTCGGCCCCGGCATGCTGGCGGCCGACAGCGCCGTCGATTACGGCGTGGAGCTGGCGAAGCTGGGCGAGGGCACCGTCAAGCTGCTGGACAGCGTGCTGCCGCGCAACTGGTCGCGCGGCAATCCGCTGGACATCATCGGCGACGCCAGCCCGATGCGTTTTCGCACCGCGGTCAAGGCCTGCGTCGACGACTCCGGCGTCGACGGCGTGATGGTGATCTTCACGCCGCAGGCCGGCACCGACCACCTGACCACCGCGCAGCTGATGATAGGCCTGCAGCGCGAGACCACCAAGCCGCTGTTCCTGTCCTGGCTGGGCGACGCCAAGGTGTCGGAAAGCCGCGAACTGTTCTCCAAGGCCAAGTGCGCGCATTTTCGCGCGCCGGAATACGGCATCGAGGTGTTCCGCCACCTGGCGGCCTACCAGCACAACCAGCAGTTGCTGCTGCAGACGCCGGGGCCGCTGGAGGGCAAGCGCTCCGGACCGGACGCGGCGGCGGCGCGCAAGGTGATAGACAGAGCGCTGGCCGAAGGCCGCAACATCCTGTCCGAGCGCGAATCCAAGCAGGTGCTGGCGGCCTTCCGCATCCCGGTCAATCCCACCACGCTGGCGCGCAACGCCGACGAGGCGGTGAAGCAGGCCGACAAGATAGGCTATCCGGTGGTGCTGAAGATCGATTCGCCGGACATCATCTATAAGTCCGACGTCGGCGGGGTGGAGCTCAACATCAGCAACGAGGCCACGCTGCGGGCGGCGTTCGACGCCATCCTGTCGCGGACCCGCCAGGCGCGGCCGGACGCGCGCATCGACGGCATCTCGGTGCAGCCGATGCGAAAGCGCCGCTTCGCCCGCGAAGTGATGGTGGGCGTGGCGCACGACATCGCCTTCGGCCCGGTGATCGCCTTCGGCGCCGGCGGCATCGCGGTGGAGGTGATGCGCGATCTGGCGTTGGCGCTGCCGCCGCTCAACGACTACCTGGTCGACAATATGGTGGCGCAGACTCGCATCGGCGAGCTGCTGGGGCCGTTCAAGAACCTGCCGCCGGTGGACCTGGACGAATTGCGCCACGTGCTGCTGCAGGTGTCGGAAATGGTGTGCGAGCTGCCGCAGCTGCGGGAAATGGACATCAACCCGCTGGTGGCCGACGAGAAAGGCGTGATCGCGCTGGATGCGCGCATCTTCGTCGAGCCGGCGCGCGCCGACCTCAAGCGCTACGGCCATATGGCCATCATGCCTTACCCTTCGCACATGGTGATCTGCGCCAAACTGTCCGACGGCACGCCGGTGATGATACGGCCGATCCGGCCGGAGGACGCCGACATGCAGCAGGCCTTCGTGCGCAATTTGTCGGAGGAAAGCCGCTACAACCGCTACCTGTCGAGCATCAAGCAGCTGTCGCAGAGCATGCTGGTCCGCTTCACCCAGCTGGATTACGACCGCGAGATGGCGCTGGCGATGACGCGCGACGACCAGGGTGCCGAGCAGATGCTGGCGGTGGCGCGCTTCATCACCGATCCGGACAACGAAGCCTGCGAGTTCGCGCTGGAAGTGGCCGACGACTGGCAGGGGCGCGGCATAGGCAATCTGTTGATGCAGGCCTTGTTCGACGCGGCGCGCGAGCAGGGGCTGAAGATCATGCGCGGCGAGGTGCTGGCGGGCAACAAGGGCATGCTGAAACTGATGCATAAACTGGGATTTAGCATCGAGGCCCACCCCGAAGACCGGGCGCTGAGCCTGGTGCTGAAGACGCTGCAATAGGCTGGCGGAACAGGGACTTGCATTAAGCGCTTGCAAGATAAGGGAAATCTGCCCTAAAATCGTGGGCTTTTCTATACACAGTTTTTTTCAAGGACAATCGACAATGGTAGTGATTCGTCTGGCACGCGGCGGCGCCAAGAACCGTCCGTTCTACAACATCGTGGTGACCGACTCCCGCAACCGTCGTGACGGTCGCTTCATCGAGCGCGTTGGCTTCTACAATCCGGTAGCCAACGAAAAGCAAGAGCGCGTTCGCTTCACCATGGACCGTCTGAACTACTGGGTTGGCGTCGGCGCTCAGCTGTCCGACTCCGTTGCCAAGCTGCTGAAAGAGCAGAAAGTCGTAGCCGCTTAATCCGGCTATCCGACATCAAGACGGAATTGGGCGCATGCGCGACGAAGATCTGGTGGTAATGGGCTTTGTGCGCGGCGCCTTCGGTATCAAGGGCTGGGTGAAAATCCACGCCGATACCGAACACGCTGACGGCCTGTTCGACTACCCAGTCTGGTGGCTGGGCAAGGACGGCAGCTGGAAGCCGCATGCATTTGAGAACGGCACCATCCAGCCCAAGGCGCTTGCCGCCAAGCTGGAAGGCGTCGAGGACCGCGACGGGGCGGAAGCCCTGCGCGGCATGCAGATCGCCGTGCCCCGCAGCGAACTGCCCGAGGCTGGCGAAGGCGAATACTACTGGAGCGATCTGATCGGTCTGGCGGTGGTCAACCAGCAGGGCGAAACGCTGGGCGCGGTGGACAGTCTGATGGAAACCGGCGCCAACGACGTGTTGGTGGTGAAGGGCGAGCACGGCCAAAGGCTGATCCCCTTCGTCGACCAGTACGTGCTGGAAGTGATGCCGGCCGAAGGCCGCATCCTGGTGGACTGGGGCCTGGACTACTGATGCAGATCGACGCGGTTACGCTGTTTCCGGAGATGTTCGACTCTATCGCCCGCTTTGGCGTCAGCCAGCGGGCGCTTGACTTGAATCTCTGGGGCTTCAAGGCTTGGAATCCGCGGGATTTCACCCACGACAATTATCGTCGGGTGGATGACCGGCCATATGGCGGCGGTCCGGGCATGGTGATGCAGATCGAGCCGCTGGAGCAGGCCATCGCTTCCGCCCGCAACCGCCAACAGGCGGCCGGCGTCGAACGCAGCCATGTGATCTACCTGTCGCCGCAAGGCGCTAGGCTCAGCCACGCCAAGGCGGTGGAGCTGTCGCAGCGGCCGGGATTGATCCTGCTGTGCGGACGCTACGAAGGCATAGACGAGCGCCTGATAGAAACCGCGGTCGACGAGGAAATCTCCATCGGCGACTACGTGCTGTCCGGCGGCGAGTTGCCGGCGATGGTGCTGACCGACGCGGTGGTGCGCTTGTTGCCTGGCGCGCTCAACGATGCGCAGTCGGCCTATGAAGACTCATTTGTGGACGGTCTTTTGGACTGCCCGCACTATACCCGACCCGAAGAGTATCGAGGCATGCGGGTGCCGGACGTGCTGTTGTCCGGTAATCATGCCCTGATCGCCAAATGGCGGCTCAAGCAGTCGCTGGGCAGGACGTGGAAGCGTCGGCCCGAGCTGCTGCAAGACCGCGTTTTGACAAAACAGGAATCTCGGCTGCTGGCGGAGTACCAGCAGGAACAAGATATCCGCAAAAAACCGGAGTAAAACATGGATCTGATCCAGAAACTCGAGCAAGAAGAAATCGCACGCCTGGGCAAAACCCTGCCGGAATTCGCTCCTGGCGATACCGTAGTGGTTCAAGTCAAGGTAAAGGAAGGCAACCGCGAGCGTCTGCAGGCTTACGAAGGCGTTGTCATCGCCAAGCGTAACCGCGGCCTGAACAGCGCGTTCACCGTGCGCAAGATGTCCGCCGGCGAAGGCGTTGAGCGTACCTTCCAGACCTACTCCCCGCTGGTGGCTTCCGTTGAAGTGAAGCGCCGCGGCGACGTGCGTCGCGCCAAGCTGTACTACCTGCGTGGTCGTACCGGCAAGTCCGCACGCATCAAGGAAAAGCTGCCGGCTCGCAAACAGGGCTAATCCTGTCGGCGACAGCCGTTATGATCAAAGCGCAAGGCTCGGCCTTGCGCTTTTTTTATTGGGAGACGGGGATGGAGTATCCGGTGGTGATCGCCGCGCCGTTCGGGCGCTTGGGCGTGCGCTGCGAAGACGGCGAATTGCGCGGGCTGCGCTTTCTGCCGGCCGGCGCGGTTTTGCGGCCGCCCGCGCCGGGCAGCCTGGAGGCTGAGGTGGAGCGGCAGCTGGACGCCTACTACGCCGACGCGGACCATGCGTTCAGCGTGCCGTGGCGGCTGCTTGGCACGCCGTACCAGCTGCGGGTGTGGCAGCAGATCGCGGCGATACCGCGCGGCGAGACCCGCCGCTATTTGGACCTGTCCCGCGATCTGGCGTCGTCGCCGCGCGCGGTCGGCGGGGCCTGCGGCCGCAATCCCATTCCCATCATCGTGCCTTGCCACCGGGTGGTGGCGAGCGCGGGGCTGGGCGGTTTCAACCAGTCCCGCGGCGACGAGACGCTGGACATCAAGCGATGGCTGTTGCGGCATGAACTCGGATAAGGACGGCATCGACGCTTTTCTCGACCAACTGTGGCTGAGCGACGGCCTGTCGCAGAACACGCTGGCGGCGTACCGGCGCGATCTGGCCAAATTGTCAGGCCGTTTGCAGGCAGCGGGCGCCACGCTGGCGCAGGCCGATGCCGAGCAGCTGCGGCAAGCGCTGCTGGCCGGCGTCGACAGCGAAAAGCCGGCGACGCGGGCGCGGCTGACATCGGCGCTGCGCCGCTATTACCAGCACTTGGCGCAAAGCGGGCAAAGGGCCGACGATCCCAGCGCCGGACTGGCCACGCCCAAACAGGGACTGCGGTTGCCCAAGTCGATGTCGGAGCAGGCGGTGGAGGCGCTGCTGCTGGCGCCGGACGTGGCGACGCCGCTGGGCCTGCGCGACCGGGCGATGCTGGAGGTGCTATACGCCAGCGGCCTGCGGGTGTCGGAGTTGGTGGGCATGACGCTGACCCAGCTGAACCTGCTGGACGGCGTGGTGAAAACGATGGGCAAGGGCAGCAAGGAGCGGCTGGTGCCGCTGGGCGAAATCGCCCAGGACTGGCTGCTGCGCTATATGCGCGAAGCGCGGCCGCTGCTGCTGGCCGGCCTGCCGTGCGACGCGGTGTTCGTCACCCAGCGCAAAGCCGGCATGACGCGGCAGATGGCCTGGCATTTGATTTCGCAATACGCCGCGCGCCAAGGGCTGGCCAAGGTCAGTCCGCACGTGCTGCGCCACGCCTTCGCCACCCACCTGGTCAACCATGGCGCCGACCTGCGGGTGGTGCAGTTGCTATTGGGCCATGCCGACATTTCGACTACCCAGATCTACACCCACGTCGCGCGCGAACGGTTAAAGCAGTTGCACGCGCGCCATCATCCGCGCGGCTAGCGCCATGAAAAACGCCCGCTTGCGCGGGCGTTCAGGCATCGTTTCCAGGCTTGCCGGACTCAGGCGGGCTCGGCGGCCAGCGCGGGCTGGTCGAACAGCAGCTCCACCTTGCCGTCCGCTTCGGTGACGGTCACTTCGCCGCCGCCGACCAGGCGGCCGAACAGCAGCTCGTCTGCCAGCGCCTTGCGCAGCGTGTCCTGGATCAGGCGCGCCATCGGCCGCGCGCCCATCAGCGGGTCGAAGCCGTTCTTGGCCAGGAAGCGGCGCAGCTCGTCGGTGAAGTGGATGTCGACGTGCTTCTCCGCCAGTTGCTGCTCCAGCTGCATCAGGAACTTGTCCACCACCTGCAGGATGATCTGCTCGTCCAGCACGCCGAACGGGATGATGGCGTCCAGGCGGTTGCGGAATTCCGGACTGAACATCCGCTTGATGTCGCCCATCTCGTCGCCGGCCACCTTGGTCTGGGTGAAGCCCAGCGCCGGTTTGGACAGCGACTCCGCGCCCGCGTTGGTGGTCATGATCAGCACCACGTTGCGGAAGTCCGCCTTGCGGCCGTTGTTGTCGGTCAGCGTGCCGTGGTCCATCACCTGCAGCAACACGTTGTAGATGTCCGGATGCGCTTTTTCGATCTCGTCCAGCAGCACCACCGCGTACGGATGCTTGTTGATGGCCTCGGTCAACTGGCCGCCCTGTTCGAAGCCGACATAGCCCGGCGGCGCGCCGATCAGCCGCGACACCGCGTGGCGCTCCATGTACTCGGACATGTCGAAGCGGATCAGCTCGACGCCGAGGATGTAGGCCAACTGGCGCGCCAGCTCGGTTTTGCCGACGCCGGTGGGGCCGGAGAACAGGAACGATCCGATCGGCTTTTGCGGATTGCCGAGGCCGGAGCGCGTCATCTTGATCGCGCTGGCCAGGCCTTCGATCGCCTTCTCCTGGCCGAACACCACGTTCTTCAGATCGCGCTCCAGGTTCTTCAGCACGTTCTTGTCGTCGCTGGAGACCGTCTTCGGCGGAATGCGGGCGATCTTGGCGACGATCTCTTCGATCTCCGACTTGTTGATCACCTTCTTCTGCCGCGATTTGGGGAGGATCTTCTGCGCGGCGCCGGCCTCGTCGATCACGTCGATGGCCTTGTCCGGCAGATGGCGGTCGTTGATGTAGCGGGCCGCCAGCTCGGCCGCGGTGGACAGCGCCGACTGCGTGTACTTGACGCCGTGGTGCGCCTCGAAGCGCGATTTCAGTCCCTTGAGGATTTCCACCGTCTGCTGCACGGTGGGCTCGGAGACGTCTATCTTCTGGAAGCGGCGCGACAGCGCGTTGTCCTTCTCGAAGATGCCGCGGTACTCGTTGTAGGTGGTCGCCCCTATGCAGCGCAGGCTGCCGTTGGACAGGGCGGGCTTGAGCAGGTTGGAGGCGTCCAGCGTGCCGCCGGAAGCCGCGCCGGCGCCGATCAGCGTGTGGATCTCGTCGATGAACAGGATCGCGTTGCTGTCGTCGGTCAGCTGCTTGATCACCGCCTTCAGCCGCTGCTCGAAATCGCCGCGATACTTGGTGCCGGCCAAGAGCGCGCCCATGTCCAGCGCGTAGACGGTCGACTTGGCCAGGATTTCCGGCACTTCGCCGCCGACGATGCGCCGCGCCAGCCCTTCGGCGATGGCGGTCTTGCCGACACCGGCCTCGCCGACCAGCAGCGGGTTGTTCTTGCGGCGGCGGCAAAGGATCTGCACCGTGCGCTCCAGTTCGTGCTCGCGGCCGATCAATGGGTCGATCTTGCCGTCGCGCGCCATCTGGTTGAGGTTCTGGGTGTAATTCTCCAGCGCCCCGCCCGGACCGGTGCTCTGCTCTTCGTTCTCGACATCGTTGCCGCTGTTGTCGCGCGGTTCCTGCGGCGGCTGCTGCGACCGCTGCTTGGTGATGCCGTGCGAGATGAAGTTGACGACGTCCAGCCGCGAAATGCCTTGCTGGTGCAGGTAGTAGACCGCGTGCGAATCCTTTTCGCCGAAGATGGCGACCAGGATGTTGGCGCCCGACACTTCCTTCTTGCCGGACGATTGCACGTGCAGGATCGCGCGCTGGATCACGCGTTGGAATCCCAGCGTCGGTTGGGTCTCGACCTCGGTTTCGCCGGGCACGGTGGGCGTGTGCTCGTCGATGAAGTCGGATAGTTGCTTCTTCAGTTGGTCGATATTGGCGCCGCAAGCTCGCAAAACTTCTGCGGCCGACGGGTTGTCGGTCATCGCGAGCAGCAGATGCTCCACGCTGATGAACTCGTGGCGCTTGCGCCGTGCGTCCATGAACGCCATGTGCAGGCTTACTTCAAGCTCCTGGGCAATCATCAGTTTTCCTCCATTACGCACTGAAGCGGATGCTGATGCGCTTTCGCATATTGCAACACCTGCTCGACCTTCGTTGCAGCCACGTCTTTGGTATAAACGCCACACACGCCGTGACCTTGCGTGTGGACTTGCAGCATGATGTGTGTGGCTTTCTCGCGGTTCATGTGGAAGAACTGCTGGAGAACCTGCACCACGAAGTCCATCGGGGTAAAATCATCGTTCAATAACAACACCTTATACATCGGGGGCGGGTTTTCCCTAACCCGTGACGCCTCAAGCTGGGCATCGTCTTTGACCGAGGTGGACATGTCGACTTTCATGGAAACGGTGCCTTACTTCAATTTTGGTTCCCTCTGACTTTTTTTCAAGGGGGGACTCAAGCCGGCAATCACTTGACGGCACTGCCCGGGTTGCGTAGAAATGCAGCTGGTGCTTGGCTTAACTGTTTGGCATTTTGCGTCACAGCATCTTGTCAAAGTCTATTAAGCTCTAAGTTGGTCGGCTTCACCAGCCTTTTTTCCCAAGGATGTGAAATGGCATTTGGTACCGTGAAGTGGTTCAATGACGCAAAAGGCTTCGGCTTTATTACCCCGGACGAAGGCGGCGAAGATCTGTTCGCTCACTTTTCGGCCATCAACATGCAAGGCTTCAAGACCCTGAAAGAGGGTCAGCGCGTAAGCTTTGAAGTGGTGTCCGGCCCGAAGGGCAAGCAAGCGTCGAACATCCAGAACGCTGCCTAAGGGCGGTTCTGCCGCAGCCCCGCCGCGCGGTGGGCTGTAAGTCGTATTCAAAAAAGCCCGCCTCTGGCGGGCTTTTCATTTGCCGATGCGCAGGCGCCGGCAGCCGGCATGAAAAAAGCCCCCGGACATCCGGGGGCCTGGTTGACGCGGGCGGAGACGCTTAGCCTTGCACCGCCGCGATGGCGGCGTTGAAGGTGGCGCTCGGGCGCATCACCGCGCTGCACTTGGCGGCGTCCGGCAGGTAGTAGCCGCCGATGTCGGCGCTCTTGCCTTGCACGGCCTTCAGTTCGGCCAGGATCGTTTGCTCGTTGTCGGCCAGTTGCTTGGCTACCGGTGCGAAGCGGGCTTGCAGATCCTTGTCTTCCGCCTGCTCGGCCAGCGCCTGCGCCCAGTACATGGACAGGTAGAACTGGCTGCCGCGGTTGTCCAGCTCGCCGGTGCGGCGCGACGGGGACTTGTTCTCGTCCAGGAGCTTGCCGGTGGCCAGATCCAGCGTTTTGGCCAGGATCTTGGCCTTGGCGTTGCCGGTCTTGATGCCCAGGTCTTCCAGCGATACCGCCAGCGCCAGGAATTCGCCCAGGCTGTCCCAGCGCAGGTGGTTCTCTTCCAAGAGCTGCTGCACGTGCTTCGGCGCCGAACCGCCGGCGCCGGTTTCGTACATGCCGCCGCCGGCCATCAGCGGCACGATGGACAGCATCTTGGCCGAGGTGCCCAGCTCCATGATAGGGAACAGGTCGGTCAGGTAGTCGCGCAGGATGTTGCCGGTGACCGAGATGGTGTCGAGGCCGCGGGCCACGCGCTCCAGCGTGAAGCGCATCGCGCGCACCTGCGACATGATGTGAATGTCGAGGCCGTTGGTGTCGTGATCCTTCAGGTAGGCGTGCACCTTCTTGATCAGCTCGTTCTCGTGCGGGCGGTACGGGTCCAGCCAGAACACCGCCGGCATGCCGGAGTTGCGGGCGCGGGTCACGGCCAGCTTCACCCAGTCGCGGATCGGCGCATCCTTCACCTGGCACATGCGCCAGATGTCGCCGGCTTCCACGTTCTGGGAGAGCAGCACTTCGCCGGTGGCGAGGTCGACGATGTTGGCGACGCCGTCTTGCTGGATTTCAAAGGTCTTGTCGTGGGAGCCGTATTCCTCGGCTTTTTGCGCCATCAGGCCGACGTTGGGCACGGTGCCCATGGTGCGCGGGTCGAAGTTGCCGTGCCATTTGCAGAAGTTGATCATCTCCTGGTAAATGCGGGCGAAGGTCGATTCCGGCATCACGGCCTTGGCGTCGTAAGGCTTGCCGTCGGCGCCCCACATCTTGCCGCCGGCGCGGATCATGGCCGGCATCGACGCGTCGACGATGATGTCGTTCGGCGAGTGGAAGTTGGTGATGCCCTTGGCGGAGTCCACCATCGCCAGGCGCGGACGGTGTTCCTGGCAGGCGTGCAGGTCGCGGATGATTTCTTCGCGCTTGGAGGCCGGCAGGGTTTCGATTTTTTCGTACAGCGTGGCCATGCCGTTGTTGACGTTGACGCCCAGCTCGTCGAACAGCTTGCCGTGCTTCTCGAACGCGTCCTTGTAGTAGATCTTGACGCAGTGGCCGAACACGATGGGGTGGGACACCTTCATCATGGTGGCCTTCACGTGCAAGGAAAACAGGATGCCGGATTCGCGGCAGTCTTCCATCTCGCGTTCGTAGAAGTCGCACAGCGCCTTCTTGCTCATGAACATCGAGTCGATGATCTCGCCGGCCTGCAGCGCGACCTTGGGCTTCAGCACCACGGTCTGGCCGCTCTTGGTCGTCAGCTCCATCTTGACTTCGCGCGCCTTGTCCAGCGTGATGGACTTCTCGCCGTGGTAGAAGTCGCCGTGGTGCATGTGGGAGACATGGGTCTGCGACCACTGCTTCCATTCGCCCATCGAGTGCGGGTGTTTCTTGGCGTAGTTCTTCACCGCCAGCGGCGCGCGGCGGTCGGAGTTGCCTTCGCGCAGCACCGGGTTCACCGCCGAGCCCAGACACTTGGAGTAGCGGTCCTTGATCGCCTTTTCGGCGTCGTTGGCCGGATTTTCCGGGTAGTCCGGCACATTGTAGCCCTTGGACTGCAGTTCCTTGACGCAGGCGGCCAACTGGGCCACCGAGGCGCTGATGTTGGGCAGCTTGATGATGTTGGCTTCCGGCTGCAGCGTCAGCTTGCCGAGCTCGGCCAGGGTATTGGGGACTTTCTGCGCGTCGGTCAGATAGTCGGGGAATTCGGCCAGCACGCGGGAGGCCACGGAGATGTCGGCGGTGTCTACCTGAACGCCGGCGGAACCCGCGAAGGCCTGGACGATGGGCAGGAAGGAGCTGGTCGCCAGCGCCGGCGCTTCGTCGGTGAGGGTATAGATGATTTTCGATTGTTCTGCAGGCATGACTCTATCTCCATGTTGATCTTGTGATGACAGAACGATTGCGCGAAGAGTTTAGCGCTCGGACGACAGCGCCGGGCGTGTCGGAGCGCGCGGCCGGCCGGATGCGCGCATTCGGCGGCTCTAGGGCAATTTTCAAAAGCGAATTATACCCCTTCTCATCGGCTTGGTTGGCGGCGCAACTGAAACTTTTATGCCTGATAACTGGCCGGCTGGCGTTCGGATGCGAATAAAACACCTGTTCGAGCGCCGTCAGATTCGGCGGTGAAGGAGAACCGCGCGGGATAGCCGGCCGCGCGGCGGCCTGGCCTGTTATCATTCGCCTACTTCATTTCACCGTTTTCGCCGCATGCCCCAGCTGATTCTGCTCAACAAGCCGTATGGCGTGATCTGCCAGTTTTCCGACCACCCCACGCATCCGACGCTGAAGTCCTGCGTGCAGCAGCCCGGCGTCTATCCAGCCGGCCGGCTGGATACCGACAGCGAAGGCCTGTTGCTGCTGACAGGCGACGGCGCGCTGCAGCACCGCATCGCTGACCCGCGCTGGAAGCTGCCGAAGACTTATTGGGTGCAGGTGGAGGGCGAGCCGAAAGAGGAACAGCTGGAGCTGCTGCGCCGCGGCGTGGACCTGGGCGACTTCGTCACCCGGCCGGCCGAAGTGCGGCGCATCGATAATCCGGAGTTGTGGCCGCGCAATCCGCCGGTGCGTTTTCGCAAGACGGTGCCGGATTGCTGGCTGGAAATCATCATCAGCGAAGGCAAGAACCGCCAGGTGCGGCGGATGACCGCCAAGGCCGGACTGCCGACCCTGCGCCTGGTGCGGGTGGCCATCGGCCCGTGGAAACTGGACGGCCTGCAGCCGGGCGAGATGCGCGCGCTGGAGGTGGATTTGGCGGCGTTGCCGCGGAGCGGGTCCGCCGGCCGCGGCGGCAAGCCCGGCGACAGGACGCCGCCGCGCCAGGCTCAGGCGGCGGACAGGGGCGGCAAGGCGCCGACTTTCCGTTTCGCCCGCGGCAAGAAGCCCTGATAGCCAGTGGGCGCGTCGAATTTCCGCGCCATCATGACAAACGGGGAAGCGTGGCTTCCCCGTTTTGTTTGCGCGCTTTGCGGCGCGCTGTAATGGCGTTCACGGAAGATGCCGCTAGTGGGAATGATGATCCTCGAAGTAGGCGATCGGGCCCGCGCTGGTCAGGCCGACGTGGAAGTTCGAGTTTTCCGAAAACAGCTCGCCGGCGCTTTCCGCGGCGCGGACCAGCTCGAACAGAACCTCAATTTCCTTGAACTTGCGGGCCAGGATCAGGTTGCCATCCAGCCACTCATGGATCTCGGCTTCATGCGGATGCTGATTTTCCAATACCAGCTGACATTGATCATTGCTGACCAGGCTGATCGCCGGCGGCATGCTGATGTCGAACTGGTGCAACTCCTGCTGCGCCAGATTGGCGAAGTAGGAGAGTTCCTGGTTGGCCTTCTCCCGGATATCGGATAGGGCGATGGTTCCGTCGTCCTCGATCTGGCCGAGAAGCTGGCTCAGACTGGATACGGCGGAGGCGGTTTCAAACGACATCATATTGCTCCTTTATCAATACTACTATTTAGTAATAATAGATAACGTCCAGCCTGATAGCTGTTCAATCGGTCAGTTTCTTGAGTTCGTACAATATTTCCATTGCCTGTCGTGGACTGAGATTGTCCGGGTTTAGTTCCTGCAGCTTTTCCAGCGCCGGATGCGGCTCCGGTTCGGCGGCTGGCGCTGGCGCGGCGAACAGGTCCGGCTGCACACGCGCGGCCGACTGGTTTTCCAGGTCGGCCAGGTGGCGGCGCGCGTCGCGGATCACCTTGCCCGGCACGCCGGCCAACTGCGCCACCGCCAGGCCGTAGCTCTGGCTGGCCGGGCCGTCCTCCACGTGGTGCAGGAATACGATGCGGTCCTTGTGCTCCACCGCCGACAGGTGCACGTTGGCCACCGCCGGGTATTCGCCGGCCAGCGTGGTCAGTTCGAAATAGTGGGTGGCGAACAAAGTATAGGCGCGGTTCTTTTCAATCAATGCGCGGGCGATGGCCCAGGCCAGCGCCAAGCCATCAAAAGTGGACGTCCCGCGGCCCACTTCGTCCATCAGCACCAGCGAGTGCTCGCTGGCGTTGTTGAGGATGTTGGCGGTTTCGGTCATCTCCACCATGAAGGTGGAGCGGCCGCCGGCCAGGTCGTCGCTGGCGCCGATGCGGGTGAAGATGCGGTCTATCGGGCCGATCACCGCGGAATCGGCGGGCACGAAGCTGCCGACGTGGGCCAAGAGCGTGATCAGCGCGTTCTGCCGCATATAGGTGGATTTACCGCCCATGTTCGGGCCGGTGATCAAGAGCAGCTTGCGCTCGGCGGATAGCCTGGTGTCGTTGGCGATGAAGCGCTCCACTTCCGCCTCCACCACCGGGTGGCGGCCGGCGACGATGTCGAGCTTGGGTTCCGGCACGAATTGCGGCTCGGCGTAATTGCCGATGGCGGCGCGCTGGGCGAAGGCGGACAGCACGTCGAGCGCCGCCACCGCCTGGGCGATCAGCTTCAGCTCGGCGATGTGCGGGGCCAACTCGTCCAGCAGCGCCTCGTACAGCTGCTTTTCCAGCGCCAGCGCGCGGTCCTGCGCGGTCAGCGCCTTGTCCTCGAATTCCTTCAGTTCCGGCGTGATGTAGCGTTCGGCGTTCTTCAGCGTCTGGCGGCGGCGGTAGTCGTCCGGCACCTTGTCCGACTGCGCCTTGGACACCTCGATGTAGAAGCCGTGCACGCGGTTGAACTCCACTTTCAGCGTGGTGATGCCGGTGCGTTCTTTCTCGCGCGCTTCCAGTTTCAAGAGGAAGTCGCCGCAATCGGTCTGGATGGCGCGCAGTTCGTCCAGCGTCGGGCTGAAACCGTTGTTGATCACGCCGCCGTCGCGCAGGAAGGTGGCAGGTTCCGGCAGGATGGACGCGACCAGCATCTTTTGCACCGGCGAATCGACCGGCAGCACGCCGGCCAGTTCCTTCAGCAGCTCGGAGTCCAGCGAGGCCGCCAGCGCCTTGACGCCGGAGAGCGCGGTCAAGGAGTCGCGCAGCGCCGACAGGTCGCGCGGGCGGGCGGAGCGGAGCGCCACCCGCGAGGTGATGCGTTCGATGTCCGATACCTGGTCCAGCTCGGCGTGGATGTCCTGGTAGCGCGCCAGCAGCGCGCGCACCGCGCCGTGGCGGCGGGCCAGCTTGCCGTGGTTGCGCATCGGATGGTGCAGCCAGTGGCCGAGCAGGCGGCTGCCCATGCTGGTGGCGCAGGTGTCGAGCAAGGACGCCAGCGTCGGCGAGGCCTCGCCGCGTATGGTTTCGGTCAATTCCAGATTGCGGCGGGTGGCGGCGTCCATGCGGATCAGCTCGCCGGCTTCCTCCACCGACAGCGCGGCGATGTGGGCCGGGTTCACGCCCTGGGTGGACTTCACGTATTCCAGCAAGGCGCCTGCAGCGCCGACGGCCACTGGCAGCGTGTCGGCGCCGAAGCCGGCCAGGTCGCGGGTGCCGAAGTGGCGGGTCAGCGCCAGCTTCGACGATTCGATGTCGAACTGCCACGGCGGCAGCTTTTTCTTCGGCGTCGAGATGCCTTCGAAGGCGGCCAGGCCGGTGTCGTCCGGGATCACCAGCTCGGCCGGCTTCAGCCGCTCCAGCTCGCTGGAGAGGTCTTCCACATCGGCCTGCATCACCTTGAACTCGCCGCTGGCGAGAGACAGCCAGGCCAGGCCCAGCACGCCCTTGACCATATTGACCGCCAGCACCAGGTTGTCTCGCTTGTCGTCCAAGAGCGCGGCGTCGGTCAGCGTGCCCGGCGTGACGATGCGCACCACCTTGCGCTCCACCGGGCCCTTGGCCAGGGCCGGGTCGCCGATCTGCTCGGCGATGGCCACCGATTCGCCCATCTTCACCAGCCGCGCCAGATAGCCCTCGGCGGCGTGGTAGGGAATGCCGGCCATCTTGATCGGCACGCCGGCGCTGGCGCCGCGCGCGGTCAGCGTGATGTCCAACAGCCGCGCCGCCTTTTCCGCATCCTCGTAGAACAGCTCGTAGAAGTCGCCCATGCGGTAGAACAGCAGCTTGTCTGCGTGGTCGCGCTTCAGGGAGAAATATTGGGCCATCATCGGGGTGTGCTGGGGCGTGCTCATCGGGTGTCGGGCTCTGCTCTTGTGTCGGTCTGGGAAAATGCGTAACGCCCCGAATGAAGGCGGGGCGTTGGAATCGCCGCCATTCTAACGCGCGGCGGCGGGGGTGTCAGCCGCGGCCGGCTGCGGCAAAATGGCGTCATCGCCATTGGAGAACCCGTCATGTCCGATCTTGACTCGCAATCCACGCTGCGCCGTCTGTTCGACGCGGCCGTCGCCAGCGCGCTGCCGAAACGGCTGGTCGATCATCTGCCGCCGCCGACTAAAGGCCGCACCGTGGTTGTCGGCGCCGGCAAGGCCGCCGCGGCGATGGCGCGGGAGTTGGAGCGGGCCTGGCCGGGCGAATTGTCCGGCGTGGTGGCGACGCGTTACGGCCATGCGGTGGCGACCGAGCGGATAGCAGTGCTGGAGGCCGCGCACCCGGTGCCGGATAAGGCGGGCTGCGCGGCCGCGCAGCGGATACTGGAGGCCGTGAGCGGATTGACCGCCGACGATCTGGTGATCTGCCTGTTGTCCGGCGGCGGATCAGCCTTGCTGACCCTGCCAGCCGATGGCGTCAGCCTGGCGGACAAGCAGGAGGTCAGCCGGCAGTTGCTGGCCTGCGGCGCCGGCATCGATGAAATGAACGCGGTGCGCAAGCATCTCTCCGCCATCAAGGGCGGACGGCTGGCGCTGGCCTGCGCGCCGGCCAAACTGGTGACGCTGGCGATTTCCGACGTGGTGGGCGACGATCCGGCGGTGATCGCCTCCGGCCCGACGGCGGCGGACCCAAGCACCTATGCCGATGCCCGCGCGGTGGTCGCCAAATATGGTTTGACCTTGCCGCCCGCCGCAAGGGCATTGCTGGCGGCGGAGCCGGACGAGACGCCCGCGCCCGGCGACGCCAGGCTGGCGCATGCCGAATACCGGCTGATCGCGACGCCGCAGCTGGCCTTGCGGGCGGCGGCGGCCGAGGCGAAGCGGCTGGGGCTGAACGTGCTGTTGCTGGGCGACAGCATAGAAGGCGAGGCGCGCGAGGCGGCCAAGGTCCACGCCGGTATCGCGCGCCAGATCGCCGCGCACGGCTCGCCGGTGGCCAGGCCGGCGCTGATCCTGTCCGGCGGCGAGACCACGGTGACCTTGAAGGGCAAGGGCAGGGGCGGGCGCAACAGCGAGTTTCTGTTGGCGCTGGCCATCGCGCTGAACGGCTTGCCGGGCGTATACGCGCTGGCGGCGGACACCGACGGCATAGACGGCAGCGAGGACAACGCCGGCGCTTTTATTTCGCCGGACACGCTGGCGCGGGCGGCGGCGCTGGGCGTGGATGCCGGCGCGCGGTTGGCCGACAACGACGGCTACGGTTTCTTCGCGGCGCTGGGCGATCTGCTGGTCACCGGGCCCACCCACACCAACGTCAACGATTTCCGCGCCATCCTGCTGTTGTGAGGCGGCGAGGTGCCGCATCCGGGCCATGCCGCGCATGGCCTTTTTCGCGTCCTGATTCATGACGTGGAAATAGGGTCAAGCCTACAGATCATACCTTGTTCATCTTGACCCGAACTATTCCCGGCAATTATGATTCATATCAAAGTTTCAGAAATTACTGAAAATTGAGAAAATCATGAACACACCACCTCTGGTGCAGGCCTTCGTGCTGCACTTCGGCGAGATGGGCAGCCGCTGGGGCATCAACCGCACCGTCGGCCAGATCTACGCCTTGCTGTACGTATCGGAAAAACCGCTGAACGCCGACGAGATCGGCGAGGCGATAGGCTGTTCCCGCTCCAACGTCAGCATGGGGCTGAAGGAGCTGCAGTCGTGGCGGCTGGTCAAGCTGCAGCATTTTCCCGGCGACCGCCGCGAATACTTCTCCACGCCGGAAGACGTGTGGCTGATCTTCAAGACCCTGGCCGAGGAGCGCAAGAAGCGCGAGGTGGAGCCGACGCTGACCATGCTGCGCGGCGCGATGATGGAGCATCCGGCCAGCGAGGCCGAGCAGCACGCGCAGGCCAGGATGAAGGAGATGTACCAGCTGATCGAATTGGTCACCACCTGGTTTTCCGACATCCAGCACATGGACGTGGAGACGCTGCAGCGGCTGATGAAGCTGGGCTCGCAGGTGCAGAAGGTGCTGCAGTTCACTCAGTCGCTATCGCGGCTGGGCCATCGCGAAGAAGAAAAGGAGTAGACCATGGAACTCGACCCCGTCACGCTGGCGCGCATCCAGTTCGCCACCAACATCTCCTTTCATATCCTGTTTCCCACCATCAATATCGCGATGGCCTGGGTGTTGCTGTTCTTCAAGGTGCGCTTCCGCCAGACCGGCGACCAGGGCTGGATGGACGCCTACGCCTTCTGGGTGAAGATCTTCGCGCTGTCGTTCGCGCTGGGCGTGGTGTCCGGGGTGACCATGAGCTTCCAGTTCGGCACCAACTGGCCCGGCTATATGCAGACGGTGGGCAATATCGCCGGCCCGCTATTGGCTTACGAGATCCTGACGGCTTTCTTCCTGGAGGCCGGTTTCCTCGGCATCATGCTGTTCGGCCGCTCCCGGGTGCCGGAGAAGGTGCACACGCTGGCCACGCTGCTGGTGGCGGGCGGCAACACGCTGTCGGCGTTCTGGATCATCGCGCTCAATTCCTGGATGCAGACCCCGGCCGGCTTCGTGATGCGCGACGGCCGCGCCCATGTGCTCAGCTGGATTGAAGTCATCTTCAATCCGTCGATGCCGTACCGGCTGACCCATATGCTGCTGGCCTCCGGCCTGACTGTGGCTTTCCTGATCGCAGGCCTGTCCGCTTACCGCTACCTGCGCGGCGACCGCGGCCGCGGCGTGATGCTGGCGCTGAAGAGCGGGGTGTTCCTGGCGGCGTTGCTGATTCCGCTGCAGATGTTCGTCGGCGACATGCACGGCCTCAATACGCTGAAGCACCAGCCGGCCAAGCTGGCGGCGATAGAAGGCATCTGGCATACCGAGAAGAATGTGCCGCTGCTGTTGTTCGCGCTGCCCAACGCCGAAACCCGCAGCAACGATTATGCGGTCGGCGTGCCCGAATTGGGCAGCCTGATCCTCACCCATAAGTGGGGCGGCGAGATCAAGGGCCTGAACGAGTTCGAGCAGCACCCGCCGGTGGCCAAGGTGTTCTGGAGCTTCCGCGTGATGGTGGCGATGGGCGGCCTGATGCTGTTGGCCTCCTGGCTGGCGGCCTGGCAGTTGAAGAAGCGCGGCGAGCTGGCCAAGCCGCTGGCGCGCCTGCTGGTGGGCATGACCTTCGCCGGCTGGATCGCCACGCTGGCCGGCTGGTTCGTCACCGAGATCGGCCGCCAGCCCTGGCTGGTGACCGGGGTGCTGACCACCGCCCAGGCGGCGGGCAAGGCCACCGCGCCGATGCTGTTCACTTCCCTGGGCACCTACCTCGCGCTGTACGCGCTGCTGCTGCTGGCCTACATCTCGGTATTGTTCCACCTGGCGCGCAAGGCCGGCGCGCATGAGACGGCCGACGCCAAGCAACTGAAGGAGCAACTGGCATGAACGAGGCATATTTCCTGCCGGCGATTTTCGCCGGACTGATGGCGCTGTCCATGCTGGTGTACGTGGTGCTGGATGGCTTCGACCTGGGCGTCGGCATCCTGCTGCCGCTGGCGGACGACGAAGAGAAAGATCTGATGATCGCGTCGATCGGGCCGTTCTGGGACGCCAACGAGACCTGGCTGGTGTTGGGCGCGGGCTTGCTGCTGGTGGCCTTCCCGCTGGCGCACGGCGTGGTGTTCGGCGCGCTCTATCTACCGGTGCTGGCGATGCTGGTGGGGCTGATCCTGCGCGGCGTCGCCTTCGATTTCCGCGTCAAGGCGCAGGACCCGCACAAGCCGTGGTGGAACGCCGCGTTCGCCGGCGGCTCGCTGCTGGCGGCGCTGGCGCAGGGGGTGATGCTGGGCCGCTACCTGACCGGCTTCGCCGATAGCTCCACGTCCTGGCTGTTCTCGCTGGTGGTCGGCGTCGGCCTGGCCTTGGCCTACGCGCTGCTGGGCGCCTGCTGGCTGGTGATGAAAACCCACGGCACGCTGCAGGCCAAGGCGATACGTTGGGCGCAACTGAGCCTATACGGCGCCGGCGCCGCGGTGGCGGCGGTGTCGCTGGTGACGCCGCTGGCCAATCCGGCCATCGCCGCCAAATGGTTCGCGCTGCCGCAGTTCCTGCTGTTGTTGCCGCTGCCGCTGGGCTCGCTGGCGCTGTTCGGCCTGTTGATGCTCAGCCTGCCGCGGCTGGCGCGGCGCCAGGCGGCGGGCAACGATGCCTTCTGCTGGCTGCCGTTCGCCGCCAGCGTCGGCATCGTGCTGCTGTCGTTCTGGGGGCTGGCTTACAGCGTGTTCCCGGAAGTGGTGCTGGGGCAGATGACCATCTGGCAGGCGGCGGCCGATCCGGAGGCGCTGTGGGTGATATTGTGGGGCGCCATCGTGGTGCTGCCCTGCATCATCGGCTACACAGCCTTCGCCTATCGGGTGTTCTGGGGCAAGGCCGACAAGCTCAGCTATCAGTAATGAGCGGAGGAAAACCAAAAAGCGCGCCTGCATGGCGCGCTTTTTTTGCGTCTTCATTCCATTTTTGCGCCTTGATGTAAACTTAATGTCATATTATTGTAACGATACTGTCATTTTGCCCGGCCACAATCCGCCGCGTGAATGCCAGCCGCCATAATGATAAATGGAGAAGCCGATGTCCCTAGCCCTTTCCCGCACTTTACGCCGCGCCGCCGCGCTCGCGCCGCTGACGCTGGCCTTGTCGCTGCCGGCTCACGCCGCCACCGAAATCCAGTTCTGGCATTCGATGGAAGGCTCGCTCGGCGACCGGGTCAACGCCATCGCCGCGCAGTTCAACGCCAGCCAGAAAGACTACAAGGTGGTGCCGGTGTACAAGGGCCAGTACGACGAATCGCTGGCGGCCGCCATCGCCGCCTACCGCAGCGGCAACGCGCCGGCCATCGTGCAGGTGTTCGAAGTGGGCACCGCCACCATGATCCAGGCCAAGAAGGCGGTCAAGCCGGTGTACCAGGTGATGGCCGACGCCGGCGAGAAACTGGACGAGAAGGCCTTCATTCCGGCGGTGGCCAGCTATTACAGCGACGCCAAGACCGGCCACCTGCTGTCCTTGCCGTTTAATGCGTCCACCCCGGTGCTGTACTACAACAAGGACGCGTTCAAGAAAGCCGGCCTGCCGGAGGCGCCGCCCAAGACCTGGCCGGAACTGGCCGCCGCCGCCGCCAAGCTGAAGGCTTCCGGCATGCGCTGCGGCTACAGCACCGGCTGGCAGGGCTGGGTGCAACTGGAGAACTTCAGCGCCTGGCACAGCCTGCCGTTCGCCAGCCTGGACAACGGCTTCGGCGGCGCCGGCGCGACGCTGCAGTTCAACGGCCCGGTGCAGGTCAAGCACATCGAATTCCTGGCCAAGATGGCCAAGGACGGTGCCTTCAGCTACGCCGGCCGCAAGGACGAGGCCACGCTGAAGTTCTACAGCGGCGAGTGCGGCATCATGACCGGCAGCTCCGGCTCGCTGGCCAATATCCGCAAGAACGCCAAGTTCAACTTCGGCATGGGCATGATGCCGTACGATCCGGCGGTGAAGGGCGCGCCGCAAAACGCCTTGATCGGCGGCGCCAGCCTGTGGGTGATGGCCGGCAAGTCCCCGGCCGAGTACAAGGGCGTGGCCCGCTTCTTCAAGATGCTGGTGTCGCCGGAAGTGATGGCCAAATGGCACCAGGACACCGGCTATCTGCCGGTGGTGAACGCCGCCTATGATTTGTCGCGCAAGCAGGGCTTCTACGACAAGAACCCGGGCGCCGACATCGCCACCCGCCAGATGCAGAACAAGCCGCCCAAGTCCTACACCCGCGGCCTGCGCCTGGGCTATATGCCGCAGATCCGCACCGTGATGGACGAGGAGCTGGAAGAGGTGTGGACCGGCAAGAAGACCGCCAAGCAGGCGCTGGACAGCGCCGTGCTGCGCGGCAACGAGCTGCTGCGCCGTTTCGAGAAAACCGCCAACTGATCCCTCCGGAAACGGGCGCGCCGCGAGGCCGCCCGTTTTTCTCGATAGAGTCCACGCATGCAGAATCGCATTCATTTTTCCAATCGCTGGCTGGGCTTCGCCTTGATGGCGCCGCAGCTGGCGATCACCTTGATCTTCTTCCTGTGGCCGGCGCTGGAGGCCTTGTGGCAGTCGGTGCAGCAGCAGGACCCGTTCGGCCTGGACAGCCAGTTCGTCGGCCTGGCCAATTTCAGCCTGCTGTTCCATGACCCGCTGTATCTGGGCACCATCCAGACCACGCTGCTGTTCAGCGCGCTGGTGACCTTGCTGGGCACCGGCAGCGCGCTGATCCTGGCGGTGATGGCCAACCAGATCACGCGCGGCCGCCGCATCTACCAGACGGTGCTGATCGCTCCGTACGCGATCGCGCCGTCGGTGGTGGCGGTGCTGTGGCTGTTCCTGTTCAACCCCAGTCTCGGCTGGATCAGCTATCTGCTGCGCGAGGCCGGCTACGAGTGGAACCACGCGCTCAACGGCGGCCAGGCGCTGCTCTTGGTGGTGCTGGCTTCGGCCTGGAAGCAGATCAGCTACAACTTCCTGTTCTTCTACGCCGGCCTGCAGGCGATACCGGCGTCCTTGATTGAAGCCGCCGCGATAGACGGCGCCGGCCCTCTGCGCCGCTTCCGCGACCTGGTGTTTCCGCTGTTGTCGCCGACCAGTTTCTTCCTGCTGGTGGTCAACCTGGTGTACGCCTTCTTCGATACCTTCGCGGTGATAGACGCGGCCACCGGCGGCGGGCCGGGCAAGTCCACCGAGACCATGATCCTCAAGGTATACCTGGAAGGCTTCAAGGGCCTGGATCTGGGCAGCTCGGCCGCGCAGTCGGTGGTGCTGATGGCGGTGGTCGGCCTGTTGACGCTGGTCCAGTTCCGTTACGTGGAAAGAAAGGTGCAGTACTGATGGTGGAGAACCGCAAAGGGCTGGACCTGTTCTGCCACGCGATGCTGATCGCGGGCATGCTGGTGGTGGCCTTCCCCTTGTATCTGATGTTCGCCGCCGCCAGCCAGGACGCCGATCAGGTGACGCGGGTGCCGCTGTCGCTGCTGCCCGGCAGCCAGCTGTGGACCAACCTCTCCACCGTGCTGTGGAGCGGCAGCGGCGGGTTGGCGGTGCCGTTGGCGCGCACGCTGTGGAACAGCTTCGTGATGGCGATGCTGATCGCCGTCGGCAAGATCGTGATTTCCTTCCTGTCGGCTTACGCCATCGTCTATTTCCGCTTCCCCTTGCGCAAGACCGGCTTCGCACTGATCTTCGCCACGCTGATGCTGCCGGTGGAGGTGCGCATCTTCCCGACGGTGGAAGTGGTGACCAAGATGGGGCTGATCAACAGCTATACCGGCCTGACGCTGCCCTTGATCGCGTCCGCCACCGCCACCTTCCTGCTGCGGCAGTTCTTCATGACGCTGCCCAAGGAATTGATGGAGGCGTCGCGGGTGGACGGCGCGGGGCCGATCCGCTTCCTGATTGACGTGGTGCTGCCCTTGTCGCGCACCAATATCGCGGCCTTGTTCGTGATCACCTTCATCTACGGCTGGAACCAGTATCTGTGGCCGCTCTTGGTCACCCACGATCCGGCGATGTCCACTTCGGTGATCGCGATCAAGGGCATGCTGGGCGAGGGCGCGGTGCAGTGGCACCTGGTGATGGCGTCCGCGCTCTTGACCCTGCTGCCGCCGCTGCTGGTGGTGATCGGCATGCAGCGCTGGTTCGTCAAGGGCCTGGTGGACAACGAGAAATGAGAAAGAGCGCCAAATGGCAAAACTAAGTCTGAAGAACATCGCCAAGCGCTATCCCGGCGCTGAGCGCCGGGTGCTGGAAGAGATTTCGGTGGAGATCGCCGACGGCGAGTTCGTGGTCATCGTCGGCCCGTCCGGCTGCGGCAAGTCCACGCTGCTGCGGATGGTGGCCGGGCTGGAGAGCACCGAGGACGGCGAGATCCGCATCGGCGAGCGGCTGGTGAATCAGCTGGAGCCCAAGGACCGCGACATTGCGATGGTGTTCCAGAACTACGCGCTGTATCCGCACATGACGGTGGCGGAGAACATGGGCTACGCGCTCAAGCTCAAGGGCCTGAAAAAGGCCGAGGTGATGGAGCGAGTGCTGAAGGTGGCGGCGGTGCTGGAGCTGGAGCAGCTGTTGCAGCGCAAGCCGCGCGAGCTGTCCGGCGGCCAGCGCCAGCGCGTGGCGATGGGCCGCGCCATCGTGCGCGAGCCGGCGGTGTTCCTGTTCGACGAGCCGCTGTCCAACCTCGACGCCAAGCTGCGCGGCCAGATGCGGCTGGAAATCCAGCGCCTGCATCGCCGGCTGGCCACCACCAGCCTGTACGTCACCCACGACCAGGTGGAGGCGATGACGCTGGCCGACCGCGTGATCGTATTGAACAAGGGCCATATCGAGCAGATCGGCGCGCCGGACGAAATCTACGACCGGCCGGCCAGCGCCTTCGTCGCCGGCTTCATGGGCTCGCCGGGAATGAATCTGTTCGACGCGCAGGCGGACGAGCGCGGCGAGCGGCTGCTGCTGGGCGACGGCGTGTCGCTGGCGCTGCCGGCGGCCGCGCCGGCGCTGGCCGGCCGCAAGCTGAAGGTCGGCATCCGGCCCGAGCATTTGCGCGCGGCGGACGAGGGCGGCGAGGCGCTCAGCCTGCGGGTGGACAGCGTGGAGATGCTGGGCGCCGACAATTACGTTTACGGCCTGATGGCCGGCCACAACGTGGTGGCGCGGCTGGCCCATGGCCACCGGCCCGAGCCGGGCAGCCGGCTGGAAGTGACGGTGCGCGCCGAGGCGCTGCACCTGTTCGACGCAGAGAATCAACGGAGAATCGCGCATGCCGCAGCAGAACAAGCAAGCCTGGCCGTATCCTGAATTCGTCGCCCACCGCGGCGGCGGCACGCTGGCGCCGGAAAACACCGTCGCCGGCTTCCGCGAAGGCATTCGCTACGGCTACCGCGCCGCCGAGTGCGATGTGAAGCTATCGGCCGACAACGTCTGCTTCCTGCTGCACGACGACACGGTGGACCGCACCAGCAACGGCAAGGGCGCGGCCCAGGGCAAGACCATGGCCGAGCTGTCGCAGCTGGACGCCGGCGGCTGGAAGGGCGGCGCTTTCGCCGGCGAGGCGTTGCCTACGCTGGCCAATGTGGCGGCCTATTGCCTGGCGCAGGATATGCTGCTGAATATCGAGATCAAGCCTTGCCCGGGCCGTTTCGAGGAAACCGGCCGGCTGGTGGCGCAAGAAGCCGCGCGGCTGTGGGCCGGCGCGGCGGTGCCGCCTTTGCTGTCCTCGTTCGAGATCGAGGCGCTGCGCGCGGCCCAGGCCGCCGAGCCGGCGCTGCCGCGCGCCTTCCTGTGCGAGGAGATCCCGGCCGACTGGCGCGCCATTCTGGCGGAGCTGGATTGCGTGGCGCTGCATTGCGACCATAAAACCCTGACCGAGCCGCTGGCGCGCGGCATCAAGGCCGCCGGCTACCAATTGCTGTGCTACACGGTCAACGACCCGGCCGATGCCCGCCGGCTGCTGGCCTGGGGCGTGGACAGCCTGTGCACCGACAGGCTGGATCTGCTGCCGGCGCGCGGCTAGATCAGCGCTGCGACCAGCGCTGGAATATCGGCTGCAGCGCGCCGTTCTGCTGCAGCCGCTTCAGCGCCGCCTCGAACTGCCGCGCGCGCGGATCTCCCTTGGCGAAGGCCACGTAGCGCGGCATTTCCACCAGCGGCTTGGACAGCACCCGCACCTGGCTTTCCCCCTGTAGTTGCTGGATGAAATACAGCAGCTGCAGCTTGTCGCCGACGATGACATCCACCCTGCCGGCCAGCAGCATCGCCACCAGCTGGCGCGGCGAGGTGGCGTGCAGATCGCGCTCCAGATCCGCCTTGTCGAAATCGGTGTCGTAGGCGTAGCCGTGCACCTGGCCTATCAGGTAGGGCTTGAGGTCGTCCAGCACGCGCCAGTATTGCAGCGGGCCCTGGCTCAGGGTGATGAACACGGTTTGGCCCTTGCGCAGCGGCCCCACCAGATCGTATTGCGCGCGCCGCTCGGCGGTGCCGGTGAAGACGAAGCCTGCATCCGCTTCCTTCTGCGCCAACTGCAGTTTCACTCTTTCCCACGGCAGCAGGCTGATGCGAAACGGCGCGCCGATTTCTAGCATCACCGCCCGCACCAGTTCCACATCCAGCCCTTGCGGCGTGCGCTCGTCCTGCCCCAGATAACTGTAGGGTTCGAAGCTGGCGTCGGCGACCAGCCGCCAGGGAGCGGGGGCGGCCGCCATGCAGAACAGGCTCCAGAGCAGGAACAGGACGCTGCCGTATTTCATCATTTCGCCTTCGGACTGGGAATGGCCGCCGCGCGCGCCGCCATTCGCTTCAGCTTAGCATCGCGATGCCCGACGCGGCGGACGGGAATATTTGTTGCGCCGGAGGTTCGCCTTGCCATCCGCATGCGCGCGCGGGTCTATCCGTTGCTAAGCCGGGCTGGGCCGGACTTCTTTTTTCTTATATAGCGCTGAGTGGCTGGCAATGATTTCGCCGTTTATCCGGCATGGCCAACGTTGAATTGCCATCAATCGCTTTCTTTTGCTAGATTCGACCCGATCGCGCTTGCGCGCGGGCGATATTCGGCAGGGGCTCACACCGAATGCCATGCCGGCTCTCACGGCATCGTTCCCATCCCGGCGTCAGACCGGGACTGTTCCAAACTTTCCCTCCTTCGCTTCCGCGGCCTGCGCCGCCGGAACGGGGAGGGCTTCGCTCAGATGTCCTAAGGAGAATCATGCAGTTGTTTCATTCTTTGATCGGCGCGATCAACGACGTGCTGTGGGGCAAGATCCTGATCGCCCTGCTGCTGGCGGTCGGCCTGTATTTCAGCCTGCGTTCCGGCCTGCTGCAGCTGCGGCTGTTTTCCCGCGGCTGGCGCGAGATGGTGGGCGGCCGCGGCGGCCATGTCAGCAAGGACGACATCTCGCCGTTCCAGGCCTTCGCCACCGGGCTGGCCAGCCGGGTCGGTACCGGCAATATCGCCGGGGTGGCCATCGCCATCGCCGCTGGCGGCCCCGGCGCGGTGTTCTGGATGTGGCTGACCGCCTTGCTCGGCATGTCCAGCGCCTTTGTCGAATCGACGCTGGCGCAGCTGTTCAAGACCAGCCACCACGACGACACCTTCCGCGGCGGCCCGGCCTACTACATCCAGAAAGGCCTGGGCCAGCGCTGGCTGGGGGTGTTGTTCGCGCTGTGCCTGATCCTGGCTTTCGGCCTGGTGTTCAACGCGGTGCAGGCCAACTCCATCGTCGCCGCCACCCAGGGCGCCTGGGGCTGGCAGCCGTGGGCGGTGGGGCTGGCGCTGGTGGCGCTGACCGCGCCGGTGATCTTCGGCGGCGTGCGCGCGGTGGCGCGGGTGGCGGAGTGGCTGGTGCCGGTGATGGCGCTGATCTATCTGGCGATGGCCTTCTACGTGCTGGCCATCCACGCGGCGGAGCTGCCGGGCCTGGTGCTGCTGATCGTCAAGAGCGCGCTGGGGCTGGAGCAGGCCGCCGGCGGCGTGGCCGGCTACGCGGTGAGCCAGGCGATGATGCTGGGCATCAAGCGCGGCCTGTTTTCCAACGAGGCCGGCATGGGCTCGGCGCCGAATGCCGCGGCGACGGCCACTTCCAAACATCCGGCCAGCCAGGGCGCGATCCAGATGTTCGGCGTGTTCATCGACACCATGGTGATCTGCACCGCAACCGCCGCCATCATCCTGCTGTCCGGCGCGCACGACCAGGGCCTGAGCGGGGTGGCGCTGACGCAGAAGGCCATCGAGTCGCAGTTCGGCCCGATAGGCGTGTCCTTCCTAGCGGTGGCGATGTTCCTGTTCGCCTTCTCGTCCATTCTCGGCAATTACGCTTACGCCGAGGGCAACGTCGAGTTCATCCGCAACAGCAAGAAAGCATTGCTGGCCTTCCGCCTGGTGGTGCTGGCGATGGTGCTGTTCGGCTCGCTGGCCAGCTTGCCGCTGGTGTGGGACATGGCCGACCTGGCGATGGGGCTGATGGCGCTGATCAATCTGGCGGCCATCGCGCTGCTGTCGCGCTATTTCTTCATCGTGCTGGGCGATTACCAGCGCCAGCTGAAGGCCGGCGTCGCCGCGCCGGAATTCAAGGCGGACCAGTATCCGGAGCTGGCCGCCAAGGTGGAGAAGGGCATCTGGTAAGCGCGGCGGTTTGTTTGCGATGACCCAGCCCGCCGCATCCGGCGGGCTTTTTGCTGGCCGGCTCAGACGGTGAAGCGCTCGGCCAGCCCCATCAGCCGCTGCGAGATCGCCTGCAGTTCGCCGGCGGTTTGCGCGCTGTCGCGCATCGCCAGGCTGTTTTGCTCGGACATCCGCGCCACCTGCTCCACGCTCAGCGCCAGCGTCTGGCTGGCGCTGCTTTGTTCGCGCAGCGAGGACGTGATCTGGTGGATGCTGTCCAGTACGTCGCCGACGCAGTGGCGGATGTTGTCCATGCTGGAGCCGGCCTCGCGAGCGCGCTCCTGGCCGGTCATGATGGCTTTCATGCCCAGCTGCATGCTGTCGTTGCCCTTTTGCGCGGTGTTCTGGATCTGGCCGACGATAGTGCTGATCTCGGTGGTGGACAGCGCGGTGCGCTCGGCCAGCTTTCTCACTTCGTCGGCCACCACAGCGAAGCCGCGGCCCATTTCGCCGGCGCGCGCCGCCTCGATCGCCGCGTTCAAGGCCAAGAGATTGGTCTGATCGGCGACGTCGCGGATCACGTCGACGATCCCGGCGATGGATTGGGATTGGCGGCCCAGGTCGGAGATGGTGTCGGACACCGACGACACGTCGCGGACGATGCCGTCCATGCTGCTGGCGGTGGCGGCGATCACCCGGTTGCCGTCGGATGAGCGGCTGGCGGCGTCGCTGGACAGGCGGTCGGCCTGTTCCGACTGCTCGGCGCATACCGACAGGCTGGTGCTCAGCTGCTCTATCGCCGCGGCCATGCTGGCGGCGGCCTCGTTCTGCTGGGCGCTGCCGGCGGTGATGCTTTGCGCGCTCAGCGCCATCGCGTCGGCCGCGCGGTGGGTTTCGCGCGCGGTGTCCAGCAGCTGGGCCACGGTTTCCCGCAGCTGGTTGCGCATCTGGCGGATCGCCGCCAGCAGGCTGATTTCATCGCGGTCGCGCAATTGGATGCGGGTGTCCAGCCGGCCCGCCGCCAGCTGCTCTACCACCTGTTGCACGTAAAGCGGCTCGCCGCCCAGCTGCAGCGTGATCGACAGATAGAGCTGCTGGAACAGGAAAATGGCCAGCAGCATCGACGCCACGCCGATGGCGATATAGGTGTTGCGCTGATTGGCGGTGCGGTCTATCCGCGCTTGCAGCAGCTGGTCCAGCTGCCGCAAGCCGGCGGCGATGTAGGCGGAGACGGCCTGGGCGGCGTCGGCGCTGTGGCCGGCCACTTTGAGGCCGGCGGCGCCGGTCTTGCCGCCGACCGCGTCGTCTATCGCCGGCAGCTGGTTTTTCAGCACCGCCGCCAGCTTGTCCGCCTGGGTTGCCATGTCCGGCTTCAGGCTGGGGTTGTAGGCGACTGCCTTGGCGATGTCGCCGGCCAGGCCGTCGTTGACCTCGGCGATCAGCGGCCGCAGCTCCACCAGCCGGTCGCGCTGGGCGGGGGCGAGCGGATGGTTGGCCGCTGCCAGCGCGGCGACGGCGTTGGCCTCGCCCAGATGGCTGACCAGCGTGGTCAGCTTGGCGGTGGCGGCGTCCATCAGGTAATAGGTGTCGATGTCGGGGTCCAGCGTCAGGTTGGAGTTGTCGCTGATGGCGCCGATCAGATTGTTCAGCTTGTCGCTGAGATTGCCGTAGGCGGCTATCCATTGTTCGGCCGAGCCGGACGGCGCGGTTTTCAGCTTGTCCCAGGCCGCGGCGGCGTCTTTCCAGGCGGCGTCGCTGGCCAGTTCCGCCCCCAGCCGGCTGTTGCTGTCCTGCAACGCCTGCCATCTGGCCTGCAGCTGCTGGGCGGCGGCGGGCAGCTCGTTGCCGGCCTGGGCGTCGCCCAGGGCCGCGCGCACTGCCAGCTCCTGGGCCTGCTGGGCTTGCGCCAGCATCGCGGCCAGCGGTTGCATGTAGACCACGCCCACTCTTTCCTTGGCGGTGGAGTCGATATTGTCCTGATTGCTGCGGTACAAGCCGTATACCAGATAGAGCAGGGCGATGGCGAAGACCAGGCCGATCACGGCGAAGCGCTGGGGATAGCTCAGGCGCTGCATCAGCCTGACGATGGGGGTGGACATGGCGGGGCTCCTTCGATATCGACCATGATTACAACGCTCCCGCACCGGACATGCGAACGGCGTGCTTCGCTCTTCACTGTATAAGTGAATCCGCTTAGCGCAAGGCGGGATTCAGGGAGGATGCGGCCAGGGCCGCCGGCGCGGTGGCCGGCGGGGGCGCTCAGATGGTCTTCGAGTAGCGGGCGTGGGTGCGGCGTTCGCGCAGGTGGCGGTCGAAAATCATGGCGATATTGCGGATCAGGAAGCGGCCCTTGGGCTCCACCATCAGGAAGTCGCCATCGAAAGACAGCAGCCCCTGCTGCTGGAATTCGCGTATCTGTGGCATTTCCGCCGCAAAATATTGGGCGAAATTGATGGCGTAGATGTCTTCTATCGCCTCGATCGACAGCGAGAAGCGGCACATCAGCCCCTGGATGATGGTGCGGCGCAGCACGTCGTCCTTGTCCAGCGTCAGCCCGCGCACCACCGGCAGGCGCCCCTCGTCCAGCGCGGCGTAATAGCCTTCCAGCGTCTTGTCGTTCTGGCTGTAGCTGGAGCCCACCTTGCCGATGGACGACACGCCGAAAGCCAGCATGTCGCAGTCGGCGTGGGTGGAGTAGCCCTGGAAATTGCGTTGCAGCCGGCCCTGGCGCAGCGCCACCGCCAGCTCGTCGTCCGGCTTGGCGAAGTGGTCCATGCCGATGAACACGTAGCCGGCGTCGCTCAGCATCTTGACCGCGTCCTGCAGGATGTCCAGCTTGGCGGCTGCGCTGGGCAGGTCGGCTTCGTTGATGCGGCGCTGCGGCATGAACACCGTCGGCAGGTGGGCGTAGTTGTACAGCGCCAGCCGGTCGGGATCGAGGGCGATGGCCTTTTCCAGCGTGCGCAGCATCGAGTCGCGGCTTTGCAGCGGCAGGCCGTAGATCAGGTCCAGGCTGACCGACTTCATGCCGGCCTCGCGCCCGGCTGCTATCACCTGGCGGGTTTCCTGTTCGCTCTGCACGCGGTTGACGGCGCGCTGCACCGCGGGGTCGAAATCCTGCACGCCGACGCTGATCCGGTTGAAGCCATATTCTGCCAGGCGGAACATGGTTTCGCGTTTTACCTTGCGCGGATCGATCTCAATGGAATATTCTCCGTCGCTCAGGAACTCGAAATGCGTGCCGAGCATGGTCATCAGCCGCGCCAACTGGCCGTCGTCGAGGAAGGTGGGGGTGCCGCCGCCGAAGTGCAGCTGTATCACCTTTTCCCGGCAGCCCAGCTGTTCGGCCACCAGCAGGATTTCCTTTTCCAGGTAGCCCAGGTATTGGTCGGCCTTGCTCTTGTTTTTGGTGATGATCTTGTTGCAGGCGCAGTAATAACAAACTGTGTTGCAAAATGGTATATGAGCGTACAATGATAAAGGTTTGCGGTTGGCGCCGATGCGGCGCTGCTGCAGGCCGTGCTGGTAGTCATGTGCTGAGAAACCCGGCGTAAAGCGATCCGCAGTCGGGTATGACGTGTATCTTGGTCCCGATCCATCCAGGCGTTCGATCAGCTCTCGGTCGAACTCGAAATGGGCGGGGGAAAACGGATGGGTGGTTTTCATGTCGTATTCGGATGGTAAAACTTCTGGTGGACTGGTAAATTTGCGCAAAACCTGCGAATTCCGCATTGACAAGGGTCAAGCTTCACCAGCTTGCAGCAAACACAGCATGTCTGAACAAAACCATACAGCGTTACACACACTGAAAATTTCCTGCTCCAGCTGCAGCCTGCGCGAGCTGTGCCTGCCGGTCGGCCTCAACCGCGAGGAGATGAGCCAGCTGGATACGGTGATCCGCCAGAGCCGCCGCCTGAAGCGCGGCGAGTACCTGTTCCGCAGCGGCGAGGGCTTCAAGTCGCTGTACGCGGTGCGCACCGGCTTCTTCAAGACCTGCGTCGCCAGCCAGGATGGCCGCGAGCAGGTGACCGGCTTCTTGATGTCCGGCGAGCTGATGGGCCTGGACGGCATCTCCACCAACAACCACAGCTGCGACGCCATCGCGCTGGAGGACAGCGAGGTGTGCGAGCTGCCGTTCAACCGGATGGAGTCGCTGAGCCGCGACATTCCCAGCCTGCAGCATCACTTTTATCGGCTGATGAGCCGCGAGATCGTGCGCGACCAGAACGTGATGCTGCTGCTCGGCAATATGAAGGCGGAGGAGCGCATCGCCGCCTTCCTGCTGAACCTGTCGCAACGGCTGTCCACCCGCGGCTTCGCCGCCAACGACTTCATCCTGCGGATGAGCCGCGAGGAAATCGGCAGCTTCCTCGGCCTGAAGCTGGAGACGGTCAGCCGCACGCTGTCCAAGTTCCAGCAGCAGGGCTGGATCACTGTCGATCACAAGCACATCCAGCTGGTGAAGGTGGAGGAGTTGAAAAACCTGATCGCCGGCTGCGTGCACGCCAACGGCCACTGAGCCCGCCGCTGGGCAAAAAAGGCAGGTCTTCGGACCTGCCTTTTTTCATGGCTGCGGCAGTTTGCTTTGCAGCTCCGCCAACCGGGCCGGATCGGGCCAGCCGTCCGGGGTGACGAAGCCGCGCGCTGTCTCCCGCCACAGGCCGCCGCCGGCCGGCTGCAGCTCCGCCACCAGCTGCGGCGCGGCGCAGGCCAGCAGTTGTTCGCGCAGCGCGGCCTGGCTGTGGACGCGGGATGCGTCGAGCAAGGCCGGCGCCAGCCAGGACAGGCGTGGCAGCCAGGCCCAGCGCGAGCCGGGCAGCGTTTGCGGCCAGGCCGGCAGCAGCGGCGCGTGCCAGCCGCGCAATGCGCCGGAGGGTGGCGGCCAGGCCTGGCCGGCGGGGTAGAACAGCCAGCCGCTCAGGCGCGCGCCGGTCTGGCAGGCGGCGAAGCCATCGGGCAGTTGCGCGGCGGCCGCGGGATGGCGGCTCAGTTGCAATTGTGTTGCGAGTTTGGTCGCTTTCAGCCGCCAGGCATCGCGCAGGCTGGGGCCGACCAGCGTGTCCGGCCCGTTGCCCAGTTGCAGGTAGAATTTGCTGGCGGTTTCCAGGTGCCAGGGTTCGCCGTCCAGCCACAGCAGGAAGTCGAATTCGCCCAGGGTGCGGCGCGTTTCGTTGATGACGGTGAGATTTTCCGCCGCCAGGCGAATGTGCGGCGCGGTGCGGAACCAGAAAGAAAACAGTCTTTCGGCATATTTTCCCAGCCGCTTGGGATGGGACGCCGCCAGCCAGTCCAGCAGCGGCGCCGGCTCGCGCTCCAGCCGGCCCAGCAGCGCCGCGCCGTCGGCGCCCAGCAGCCGCTCGGGCGGCAGGTCGGCGCCGGATGGCCAGGGGGAGGGGGAGGTCAGCAGGAAGGCGAGATCGCGCACCGCCGGGTGTGCGTAGGGCAGAGAGAACGGCTGTTCAGTCTTCATCCCGTTTCAGGCTGCCGTCGGCGGCGCGCTGCACCTGCTTGAAGAAGCCGCGCAGGATGTCGATTTCGTCGCGCAGCACGCCGGAACGGTTGAACAGCGCGCGCATGCGGCGCATCAGCCGCTCGCTGTTGCGGCGGCGGAAGTAGCCGATGTCGTCCATCGCCTGCTCCAGGTGGCCGCACATGCCTTCCACCTCGCCCTGGGTGGCGGCTTCGCCGTCGGCGCGCAGGTATTCCACGTTCACGCCGGTGTGGCTGAACAGCTCGTAGGTCATCACCTGCACCGCCATCGCCAGGTTCAGCGAGAAGTAGTCGGGGTTGCCGGGGATGGTGACCAGGCGGTTGCACTGCTCCACTTCCTCGATCGACAGGCCGAAGGTTTCGTTGCCGAAAACCAGCGCCACCTGCTCGCCGTCGCGCGCGCGCGCCACCAGCTCGGGCGTGGTTTCGCGCGGGGTGGACAGCGGGGTGGTCAGCTCGCGGCGGCGGCTGGTCAGCGCGCAGGCGACGGTGACGTCGGCCAGCGCCTCTTGCAGCGAGCCGACCACGGTGGCGCTCTCCAGCACGTCCACCGCGCCGGAGGCCAGCGCGTTGGCTTCGTCGCTGGGAAACACCTTGGGTTCCACCAGGTAGAGGCGGGTCAGCCCCATGGTTTTCATCGCGCGAGCGGCCGAGCCGATGTTGCCCGGATGGTTGGGCCTGGCCAGCACGATGCGGATGTTTTTCAGAAAATCAGGTACTTGGGGTTTATTCATTGGCGGTTTCACATTAAAATAGCGGGCATATATCAAAAGCCCGCGCCCAGGCGTCGGGTTTTTTTGTTCCTTAACCCAGATTGTTACCGGCAGGCGTCGCGTCATCGAACGCCGCGCCTGCCCATTGTTCAAGTGTAGAGGCCGTCAATGCATCCGATGCTCAATGTCGCGGTTAAAGCCGCTCGCCGCGCTGGCAGTGTTATCCAGCGCGCGTCGCTTAACCTCGATACCATTCGCGTAGAGAAGAAGAAACACAATGACTTCGTTACCGAGGTGGACCGCGCAGCCGAAGAGGCTATCATCCAAACCATCCTCGAGGCCTACCCGAAACACGCGATTCTAGCAGAAGAGTCGGGCGCCAAAGGCGTCGGCTCCTCCGAATACGAGTGGATCATCGACCCCATCGACGGCACCACCAACTTCCTGCGCGGCCACCAGCAGTTCGCGATTTCCATCGCGCTGGCGCACAAGGGCCAGATCCAGCAGGCGGTGGTGTACGACCCCAGCCGCAACGACCTGTTCACCGCCTCGCGCGGCGTGGGTTCCTTCCTCAACGACCGCCGCATCCGCGTGTCCAAGCGCTTCATGATGAACGAGTGCGTGATCGCCACCGGCTTCCCGGTGTCGGACCAGAGTTATCTGGACCAGTATATGGGCATGCTGAAGGACGTGATCGGCAAGGCCGCCGGCGTGCGCCGCGAAGGCGCGGCCTCGCTCGACCTGTGCAATGTGGCCTGCGGCCGCGTCGAAGGCTTCTTCGAGCTGAACCTGAAGCCGTGGGACATCGCGGCCGGCAGTCTGATCGTGCAGGAAGCCGGCGGCATCGTCACCGACTTCACCGGCGAGCAGGGTTGGCTGGAATCGGGCGACATCGTCGCCGCCAACCCGAAAGTGCTGGCGCAGCTGCTGCACACTCTGGCGCCGCACGTCGGCAAGTAAGCGCCAGTCTTCATCCCCAAAAACGGCAAGCCTCAGGCTTGCCGTTTTTTTATGGCCGCGCGGAACGGTTGCCAGTTGGCGCGCTCTAGGTTTCAATATACCCATGTGGGGTATCTGATGGAGTGTGAGATGCAACGTCGACAAGTGATGCAGTGGGGAGGCGCGCTGGCCCTCTCGTCCTGGCTGGGCCGCCCGGCCCTGGCCGCTTCCAGCCATGCCGGACACGGCGGCCAGGATATCGCGGCCGCGTTGCCGGCAGCGGCCGGCCTGGAGTTGGCGCGCGGCCAGCCGTTGCCGGCGTTGCCGCGCTTGCCGCTGGAGGGCAAGGAGGGCGCGCTCAGCGGCTGCTTGACCGCCGCCGCGTTGAATCTGCCCTTGCTGCCCGGCAAGGCGGCCACCGCTTTCTGGGCCTACAACGACAGCGTGCCGGGGCCCGCCATCGAATTGTACGAAGGCGATGCGCTGCATCTGCGCTTCGACAACCGCCTGCCGCAGGCCACCACCGTGCATTGGCACGGTCTGCCGATTCCGGCCGATCAGGACGGCAATCCGCACGATCCAGTGGCGCCCGGGCAAACGCGCGACTACCGCTTCGCGCTGCCGCCAGGCTGCGCCGGGACTTATTGGTACCACCCGCATCCGCACGGCCATACCGCCGAGCAGGTATACCGCGGTCTGGCCGGGGTGTTTGTGGTGAAGCGCCGCGACGATCCGCTGGCGCATCTGCCCGAACGGTGGCTGGTGCTGTCCGACCTGAAGCTGGACGAGCAGGGGCAAATCGCCGCCAATAGCGAGGCGGACCAAATGGACGGCCGCGAGGGCCAGTTCGTGCTGGTCAACGGCGCCTGGCAGCCGAAGCTGACGCTGGGCGTCGGCGAGCGCCAGCGCTGGCGCGTCTGGAACGCCACCAGCGCCCGGGTGCTGAAGCTGGCGCTGCCTGCGCACGAGGTCTGGCTGGTGGGCACCGACGGCGGGCTGATCGAAAAGCCGCTCCGCATCGATTCGCTATTGCTGCCGCCGGGAGCGCGCGCCGAGCTGGCCGTCACCGGCCGCTTCGCCGCCGGCAAGCCGGCCGGCTTGTTGGCCTTGCCGTACGCGCGCGGCAAGATGATGGGGCCGGAGCAGGACAAGGTTTTGCCGCTGCTGGATGTTGAGGCCGGACCGGCGGTCGCGACGGCGGCGCTGCCGTCCAGGCTGCGGACGATCGCGCCGCTGCCGAAGCCGGCGGTGAGGCGCCGCGTGGCGTTCAGCGAGGACATGGCCAATCCGGCGGCGATGTTCCTGATCAACGGCAAGACCTTCGATATGGACCGGATGGACTTCACCGGCAAGGTCGGCGTGGTGGAGGAGTGGGAAATCGACAATCAGGCCGATATGGACCACCCCTTCCACCTGCACGGCACCCAGTTCCAGGTGACCGAGCGGCATGACGGCAAGGGCTGGCGGCGCGAACCCTACCTTGCCTGGCGCGACGTGGTCAATGTGCCGCCGGAGCAGAAGGTGAGGCTGCGCTTCCGCCAGGACCTGCCTGGGCCGCGCATGTTCCACTGCCACATTCTGGAGCACGAGGACGCCGGCATGATGGGCATGCTGGATGTCAGCGCCTAGGCCGGGCGCGCCGGCGCCGGATGCGCGATAATGCCGACATCGACAATTCAGGATGAGCCATGACCGATACCCGTCACCCGCATGAGGAATGCTGCCACGACGCCCCCGCCGCCGAGCGGGTGGTGGTGCAGCCGGGCAAGGCCGCGCTGCTGAAGCGGCTGGCGCGGATAGAGGGCCAGGTGCGCGGTATCGGCGGCATGATAGAGGCCGACCGCTACTGCGTCGACGTGCTGACGCAGGTGGCGGCGGTGAAGTCGGCGATGGACGCGGTGGCGCTGCAGTTGCTGGAAAACCACATGAAAGGCTGCGTGGCGCGCGCCTTGCAGCAGGGCGACGCCACCGGCATGGTGACCGAGCTGATCGACGTGGTGAAGAAGGTGCGCTAGGGCGCGTGGCGATGGCGGCTTGGGCGCGTGTCGAGTATGACCAACTGAATGCCAGGCAGAAGGAAAACTACAATTTCCAGAAGCTGGCGGCGGTGTTGGCGGATTACGGCTTCAACTGCCTGCGCTTGACGGATGACTGGCAGGGAGCCGATTTCATAGCCTGCCATATCGACGGCGAGACTTTTCTCAAGGTGCAGCTGAAAGGTTGTCGACTGTTGTTTGACCGCAAGTACTGCGGCAAGAATTTCCATATCGCTTTTCGTGATGGCGAGCAGTTTTACCTTTATCCCCATGACGAGTTGTTGAGGCAAATGATGGAGTTGGGGATCATTGCCGGGACCAAGTCTTGGGAGTCGGGTGGGAATTACCACTTTCCTCGCATGACAGAAAAACAACTCCGCTTGCTGCATCCCTATCGCCTCTAATGCTGTTCACGCTTACCGGAGACATGCAATGAAAACCACACTCGCCATCGCGGCGCTATTGTTGACCGGCGCCGCCAGCGCCGACCCGATTCCGTTCGAAACCTTCATCAAGCTGCACAACGGCATGCTGGAGGCCGAGCTGGTGTCGGTGGCTGGCAAGCCCGACTACGGCAGCGACAGCAACCAGGGCGGGCTGGCCAGCGGCATCGCCACCGTCTCCACTACCCGCCAGCTGTCCTGGCTGGCCAACGGCAACATTCCCTACACCACCATCGTCACCTTGCGCGACGGCGTGGTGGTCAACATCAAGCGCAGCAAGAAGTTGTAAAAGCGCCGCGTTTTGCCGGCGCCGCGCCGCGAAGTCGCTGAAAAATCGCGCTTAAAGTTTGCCTGGCCGCGGCAAAGTGCGTAGAATGCTGCGGTTTACTACCTTGCCTTTTGCAACCGCATGGCAAAAGGCTACGAATAGCCAAAAGGAGTTCACATGCGCCATTACGAAATCGTGTTCATCGTGCACCCGGACCAGTCCGAACAGGTCCCGGCCATGATCGAACGCTACAAGGGTATGGTTCTGGCCGCCGAAGGCAAGATCCACCGTCTGGAAGACTGGGGCCGTCGCCAACTGGCTTACCCGATCCAGAAGCTGCACAAAGCTCACTACGTTCTGATGAACGTTGAGTGCCAGTCGGAAACCCTGGCCGAGATCGAGCACGCCTTCAAGTTCAACGACGCTGTTCTGCGTCACCTCAGCATCAAGCTGGACCGCGCCATCACCGACGCGTCCCCGATGATGAAGGACGAAAAGGCTAAAAACCTGCTGGACGCCCAGCAGCCGGCAGCCGAGGCCGAAGCTTCTGCCTAATCGGCAGAGGTAGCGGACTTGCAGAACCGTCTGGTATTGACCGTCACGGTTGAACGCGAGGATGCGCTGAGATACACGCCCGCCGGCTTGCCGGTAGTGGAAATGTGGCTCAAGCATCAGTCTAGACAGACAGCTGGCGGATTCGAGCGTGATGTGGCCTGCGATATACAGGCCGTGTGGATAGGCGACGACGCCCGGAAGCATTCCGGGAAACTGGCGGGGCAGGTGATCAACGTCACCGGGTTCCTTGGCCAGCGCAGTCTGCGCAATCCGCGGTTGGTACTCAATATCGAATATGTTGAATTTGTAAAAGGTTAGTCAAAATGGCTCGTCAACTCTTCAAGCGCAAGAAGTTCTGCCGCTTCACGGCAGAAGGCATCAAGGAAATCGACTACAAATCCGTTGATCTCCTGAAGGATTTCATCGCCGAAAACGGCAAAATCATCCCGGCTCGCATCACCGGTACCAAGGCTCGCTACCAGCGTCAGCTGACCACCGCTATCAAGCGTGCTCGCTTCCTGGCTTTCCTGCCGTACACCGACCAGCACTAAGACCGGGAAAGGAACTTAAAAGATGCAAATCATTCTGCTCGAAAAAGTTGCCAACCTGGGTCAACTGGGTGACGTGGTCAACGTGAAGAACGGCTTCGCCCGCAACTTCCTGATCCCGCAAGGCAAAGCCAAGCGCGCGACCGAAAACAACCTGAAAGAGTTCGAAGCTCGCCGCGCCGAACTGGAAGCCAAGCAAGCCGAAATCCTGGCCGACGCCAAGGTTCGCGCTGAAAAGCTGGTTGACGCTGTTATCACCATCGCTCAAAAAGCCGGTGTTGACGGTCGTCTGTTCGGCTCCGTGACCAATGTGGACGTGGCTGAAGCCGTGACCGCGTTCGGCGTGGAAGTGAAGCGTTTCGAAGTTCGCCTGCCGAACGGCCCGTTCAAGGCCATCGGCGAGTACGACATCGAAATCGCCCTGCACCACGACGTTGTGAGCCCGATCAAGGTTGTCGTAGTTGCTGAAGCCTAATTCCTGATTCAGGACGGCTTGAAGAAAAACCCGCTTTCGAGCGGGTTTTTTCACGCCTATCGCCACAGTGGTTGCGATACGCAACGAATGACGATATGGTTGCGTGTCGCAACTGAGTGAGGGGGCCGCCATGCGGGAGAGGGAGCTGCGCGCATTGTCGCGCGATGTGGTGCGCGCGCTGGGCATGTTGTCCAGCCATTGCGGCGAAGTGGCGCTGACGCCGGTGGAGGCGCATCTGCTGATCGAGCTGGAAAGCGGTCCGGCCAGCAATCAGCAGCTGGCGGACCGTTTGCGGGTGGATAAATCCAATAGCAGCCGGCCGCTGCAGCGTTTGTCCGAGCGCGGGCTGATCGCCTGGCGCGCCGATCCGGCCGACGGCCGCAGCAAGCAGGCCGAATTGACCGGCTCCGGCCGCGACTGGCTGGCGCGGCTGCACGCGGCGATGGACGCCGACATGGCGCGGGTGCTGGCGCAACTGGACGAGGCGGAGCGCGCCCGGCTGGAGGATGGCCTGAGGTTGTACCGGCGCGCGCTGCGCGACGCCGACAGCCAGCAGGGCTTCGCGATCCGGCCGCTGGCGGCGGCCGACAACGGCCCGCTGGCGGCGCTGATCCGCCGGGTGTCGGCCGAGTACGGGCTGGGCGATGGCTGCAGCTTCCTGGATCCGCAGTTGGACGCGTTGTTCCCGGCGTACAACCGGCTGGATTCGCGCTACCTGGTGGTGGTGGCGCCGGACGGGCGGCTGTTGGGCGGCGGCGGCATCGCGCCGCTGGCCGGCGGCGCCCAGGGCGTGTGCGAATTGCAGAAGATGTATTTCGACCCGGCCTTGCGCGGCCGCGGGCTGGGGCGGCGCCTGCTGCGGCTGCTGCTGGCCAAGGCCAGGGCGCTGGGCTACCGCCAGTGCTATCTGGAAACCACCGCTGCGCTGGCCGAGGCGACGGCGCTGTACCGGGCGGAAGGCTTCGCCCTGCTGGACGAGCGCTGGGGCGATACCGGCCATGGCGGCTGCGAAATTCGCATGGCGCTGGCGCTGCAGCGCTGAGCGGCTTTGCGCTCGTCGCCGGATTTTGCATAAGCAAGTACTGATTTTCGACAAGTACGCGGCGCCAGGATGCTGGGACAATCAGGCTCGGATATCTTGGGAGCCGCATCATGGTTTACCTGCAACTTCTGGTGGTGCTGGGCGCCATTTTCCTCGGCGTGCGCATGGGCGGCATCGGCCTGGGCGTCACCGGCGGCGCCGGTCTGTTCATCCTGACTTTCGTCTTCGGCCTCAAGCCCGGCCACGCGCCGATAGACGTGATCCTGATCATCATCTCGGTCATCACCGCCTCGGCGGCGTTGCAGTCGGCCCGGGGGCTGGACTACATGGTGGGCATCGCGGCGCGCTTCTTGCGGCGCAACCCGCGCCATATCGTGCTGCTGGCGCCGCTGGTGGGCTGGCTGTCCACTTTTCTCGCCGGCACCGGCTTCATCGCGCTGGCGCTGATGCCCATCGTGGTGGAAGTGGCGGAGAAAACCGGCATCCGGCCGGAGCGGCCGTTGGCGGGCCTGACGGTGGCATCGCAAAACGCCATCGTCGCCTGCCCGGTTTCGGCGGCCACGGTGGCGCTGGCCACGGTGCTGGCGCCGCACGGCGTGGCGCTGACCGACATCATCATGATCAGCATTCCGGCCACTCTGATCGGCGCGCTGGCCGGCAGCCTGGTGATGTTGCGCTATGGCCGCGAGCTGGCCGATGATCCGGTGTATCGGCACCGGCTGGCATCGGGCGGCATCGCGCGGCCGCAGGCTGCCGGCGTGCAAGCGCTGCCGCGCACCGCGGCCTGGTCGGTGTATGGGTTTCTGTTCACGGTGGCGCTGATCGTGCTGCTGGCGGCCATGCCGCAGCTGCGTCCCGCATGGCAAGGCGCGAAGGGCCTGGAGCCGGTGGCGATGGTGGACGTGATCCAGATGTGCATGCTCAGCTATTCGGCGTTGGCGGTGCTGTTGTGCAAGGCCGACCTGCAGGCGATGGTGTCCGGCAGCATGTTCCGCTCCGGCGCGGTGGCGGCCGTCACCATCCTGGGCGCGGCGTGGATGAGCGATACCTTCATCCAGGCCAATCTGCCGTTGTTCCAGCACAATATCGTCAGCATCATCCACCAGGCGCCGTGGCTGTTCGCCTTCGCGGTGTTCACCATGGCGGTGATCCTGTTCAGCCAGGGCGCCACCACCAAGGTGATGATGCCGCTGGGGGTGTCGCTGGGGCTGGCTGCGCCGACGCTGATAGCCATCTTTCCAGCGGTGGTGGGGGTGTACGTGTTGCCGAGCTATCCCAGCCTGATCGCGGCGGTGGAGATGGATTACACCGGCAGCACCCGCATCGGCCGCTGGGTGTTCAACCACAGCTTCATCCTGCCGGGGCTGGCGACGACGGCGGCGTCGATCGCCGCCGGTTTCGCGCTGATGGCGCTGCGCGGCGTTTAGTCCTCGCTAGCCAAAACCAGGCGGGCGCGCAGGCCGGGCGCGTCCTGCTCGGCGATGGCCAGCAGGCGGTCGATATTGGGATGGCTGCCCGGCTGCGCGCGGGCGGCGGCGGTGTGCTCGGCGAACAATTCCAGTCCCTCGCGCGCGGCCTTGCGGTCGATGTGGCCGTGGCGTTTCACCAGCGCGTGGTAGACGCGCAGCGAGCCGGCGGTGCCGGGCTGGTTTTCCAGCCGGTGCACGGCTTCGCCGGCCGGGTTCAGCAGCACGATGGCGGCGACGCCGTCGGTGGCGGGCAGGGTGGACAGCTGTTCCTGGAAGGTGGTCATATCCGTTCTCCTTGTTATGTTTGCGGCTTCAGCCTATGAGAATAAGGGCAAAACATGACAGTTCCAGTACGTCTCTGTCTTTTATGTGACGGGTAATGTTAATTTGTGTTTCAGTTTGGTGCTGGCTAACTGATTTTTGCACCAGTTTGGTGCATTTCTGGCTGGTTTGATTATCAGCGCAGCGCCAAAACCCTGACTTGCCTGAGCATGGTTGGCTGGCACGGCGCTTGCTTAGTAAAGGGCAAGCTAGTGAGCGGGGCCGCAAGGTCCGCAGCGCCAGTCTGCAAAGGGGAGGACGAGAGCGGCTCAGCCGCCATTGGAACGGGGTTGTCGAAGAGGTAAGCTTCGACAACCCCGCTTCATTTTCGCGGCCTGCTCAGGGCTGCTCGCCCATCAGGTAGCGTTGGCTCATCTGTTTGAAGTGATCGCTGCCGGATTGGCGCAGCAGCTCGAACAGCACCATCTCGCGGCTGACGATCTGCGCGCCGGCCGCGCGCATCCGCGCCAGCGCCAGCTCCACGTCGGAGGCCTTGCGGCTGGACACCGCGTCCGCCACCACGAATACCTGCTTGCCGGCCTGCAGCAGTTCCAACGCGGTCTGCAGCACGCAGACATGCGCCTCCATGCCGCAGACGATGATCTGGCGCTTGTCGGTCAGCAGCGGCGGCAGACAGTCCGCCGCCACGCAGGAGAAATGCAGCTTGTCCACCGTTGGCGCTTCCGGCGCCGCCTCGCGCAGCGCCGCCGCCGTGCCGCCCAGCCCGCGCGGGTATTGCTCGGAAAACACGATGGGCAGCTGGTGATCGCGCGCGGCGGCCACCAGCCAGCGGCTGCGTTTGAGCAGGCCGTCGGCGTCGTGCACCGCCGGCAGCAGCTTGTCCTGGATGTCGACGACCAGCAGCGCGGCGTCCTGTCTTTGCATCAGCATGTTCAGCTCCGGTGGAATCGAACCGCCAGCTTAGCGCCAATGCCGGCCGCCGGCATCCTTGCCATGGCCGGAATATGCCTATGTGTTGTTTGCCTGGTCGGCCAGGTGGAGGGCGGCCATCGCGCCCAGCAAGGCGCGGCCGGGATTATCGCCGCGCAGCCATTCCTCAACCGGGAACAGATCGAACAGCCCGACCTTGAACAGGGTCGGCACGGCCAATTCCAGCTGGCGCTCCACCTCGCCGCGTTCGCCGCGGTTATAGGCGGCGATATTGACCAGCATGGCGGCGACGGTGCCGGTCTGCACCGTGCTGCCGTCGCGCAGCTTCACCGCCGGCAGGGTTTCGCCGTCGGCGATCACCTTGCTGTTGATGGCGGCCAGTTCGTTGGTGTGGGCGACGGTCTGGATGGATGGTTTCATGGTTTGGCTCCTGTTGGGTTGGGGTGAGGCCAGTATCGCGCTGGCGCGATCGGCGCGCTTTGTATAGAGTGCCAATGGATATTGAAAAAGGGCCAATATGGCAGCGGATGCGTTAATGGCTGGCGGCGTCAGGCTGACGCCGCTGAAGCGGCGGGCCGGCGACCACACCGCCATGCATGCCCATGAAGGCGGCCAGCTGACGCTGGTCCGCCGCGGCGCGCTGGAGCTGGTCGCCGCGGAGCGGCGCATGCTGCTGCCGGCGGGGTGCCTGGGCTGGCTGCCGGCCGGCTTGCCGCATGGCGCGCATTATCACGGCGACCTGGAGGGCTGGAGCCTGGAGGGGCGCGGGGCGGCGCTGGATCGGCTGCCGGCGCAGCTGCAGGCATGGAGCGGCAGCCCCCTGCTGGACGGCATCTTCCAGCGCCTGGCCGCCTGGCCGGAAGCGGGCGGCGCGGCGGCCGCGGCGCGCCTGCTGCAGGTGCTGGTGGATGAACTGGGCTGGGCCGCGCCGCACCCGTCCTGCCTGCCGTGGCCGAAGCATCCGGCGCTGCGCCGGCTGGCGCAAGATCTGCTGCGGGAGCCGGCATTGGATTGGGATCTGCAACGCTGGGCCGGCCATATCGGCATGTCGCGCCGCAGCCTGATCCGCCATTTCCGCGCCGAAACCGGCCTGGGGCTGGGCGAATGGCGCGAGCGGCTGCGGATGATGCGGGCGCAGGCGCTGCTGGCGGAGGGGAGAGCGGTGGGTTTCTGCGCGCTGGAGCTGGGCTATTGCGACAGCAGCGCCTTCATCGCCGCCTTCCGCCGCTGTTTCGGCGCGACGCCGGGCCGGTTTTTGTCGGGCTGAAAATTATATTGCTATGCACAATAAATATTTGGCATGATGGTCTGCCGGGCCACGCGGCGATCCCGCCGGCGCCCACCAACTTCGGAGACCGCCATGTCCCAGTCCTTGTCGATTCGTTCCGTCGAACCTTCCGACGCCGCCGCCATCCATCGCATCACGACCGCTCCCAGCGTGTATCCCGACACCCTGCAATTGCCGTATCAGCCTTTGTCCGCCACCGAAAAGCGGCTGAGCGAGCGGCCCGCCAACCTTTACCAACTGGTGGCCTGTAGCGGCGACGGCGAGGTGGTCGGCACCGTCGGCCTGATCGTCAACGAGGGCATGCGGGTGCGCCACAGCGCCAGCCTGTTCCTGATCGTGCGCGACGACTGGCAGGGCAAAGGGGTGGGTGGGGCCTTGATGCGCGCCATCGTCGACCTGGCCGACAACTGGCTGGGGCTGATCCGCATCGAGCTGAAGGTGGTGCATGACAATGCCCGCGCCATCGCGTTGTATGAAAAGTGCGGCTTCGAGTACGAGGGGCGGATGCGGCAGGAGCAGCTGCGCGCAGGCAAGCTTGAAGACGTGCTGGTGATGGGCCGGCTGAACTGGCCGGGGAGGGCGCAAGCATGAACGATTATCGCATCCGCCATGCCGAGCCATCCGACGCCGAGGCCTTGAACGCGCTGTTCAGCGACCCGGCGGTATTCGGTTCCATGCTGGGCCTGCCTTGCCCCGCCTTGAGCAAGCGCCGCGAATGGCTGCAGAAGCACGAGCCAGGACGAACCGTGCTGGTGGCGGTGGACGCGGCTGGCCTGGCAATCGGCTGGGCCGCGCTGATCCCGGCCCGCCGCGAGCGCCTGCTGCGCGGCGCCGAAATCGGCATCGGCGTCGCTTCCGCGCAGCATGGCCGCGGCGTCGGCTCGCTGCTGATGGCGGCGACGCTGGATTTGGCCGACAACTGGCAGGGACTGCGCCGCATCGAGCTGACGGTGTTCGCCGATAATCTGCGCGCGCAAGCCCTATACCGCAAATTCGGTTTCGTCGAAGAAGCGCGGCTGCGCGCCTATGCGCTGCGCGACGGCGTTTACCACGATGTGCTGGCGATGGCGCGGCTGCGCGAGGGGGAGTGGAAATGAGCGAATTGCGCATCCGCCATCTGGAGCCGGCCGACGCGGCCGATTTGCAAGAGTTAGCCTCGGACCCGTCGGTATACGGCAATACTCTGCAGCTGCCTTTCCCGTCTTCCGCCACCATGGCCTCGCGCATGGGCAAGTTGCTGTGCGCCGGGCGGTATCAGCTGGTTTCCCAGAACGCGGCGGGCAAGGTGGTCGGCAGCGCCGGCTTGTGGCGGCTGGACGAAGCCAGGCTGGAGCATATCGCCGGTTTGGGCATCAATGTCCACCGCGACTGGCAGCGCCGCGGCGTCGGCACGCTGCTGATGGCGGCCATGCTGGACCTGGCCGACAGCTGGATAGGCTTCGAACGGATCGAGTTGACGGTTTATCCCGACAACCAGGCGGCGCAGGCCTTGTACCGCAAGTTTGGCTTTGTCGAGGAGGCGCGGATGCGCGCGCATTCGTTCCGCAACGGCGCTTACCATGATGCCTTGCTGATGGGGCGTTTGCGTCCCGACTCCTGACTGAGGAGCGCTTAACGCAAAACAACGCCGCGAACCGGAAGGTTCGCGGCGTTGTCTTTTGGCCAGCGGGAGCGGCGGCTTACTTTTGCGCCGGCGCTTGTTGCTGCACTTGCTGGGTTTGCTCGCTGGCCATGCGGTCGCGCATCGCCTTCATGTTGGCGTAGCCGTCGCTGCCGGCCATGGCGGCGCCGGACAGCAGGATCAGGGACAGGGCGGCAAGAGTGGTTTGCTTCAGCATGGCGGTTTCCTTTATTTGTGTGTGGTGCCAGCAAGTGGTTATGGATCAAAAATATTGATGCCTTGTTCGGTTTTTGCTGGTGTCTTGTTACGGAATTCATTCTATTGCGGCTTTGAACGCGATAAAATCGAAAAGAACCGAACAAAGTGTTCAAAAAAAATGAATGAGTGGCGCAGATGAAACTGACTTTGGAAGCTCTGCAGGTATTGGATGCGATCGAGCAGCACGGCAGTTTCGCCGCGGCGGCGGAGGCTTTGTACAAAGTGCCGTCGGCCTTGACCTACACCATTCAGAAGCTGGAGCAGGGACTGGGAGTGGCGATCTACGACCGCAGCGGCCATCGCGCGCGGCTGACGCCGGCCGGCGAGCGGCTGCTGCGCGACGGCCGCCATCTGCTGGACGCCGCGCGCCAGCTGGAGCTGAGGGTCAGCAAGCAGGCTCAGGGCTGGGAGGACAAGCTGCGCATCGTGGTGGGAGACCTGGTCGGTTTCGAGCAGCTGTTGCCATCCATCGCCGATTTCGACCAACTGCAGTCCGACACCCGGCTGCAATTCATCCGCGAAAGCTTCGGCGGCATCTGGGACGCCTTGTACGACGACCGCGCCGACCTGGTGATAGGCGCGCCCAACCAGCCGCCGCCCGGCGATTATTTCACCCGCAATATCGGCGACTACGACTTCGCGCTGGTTGTGGCGGCCGGCCACCCGCTGGCCGACGCGCCCAATCCGCTGCCGCCGCATCTGCTGCGCCGCCATCGCGCGGTGGCGGTCGGCGATACCTCGCGCCGCCTGCCGGCGCGCACCGGCGGCTTGCTGGAAGGGCAGCAGGTGCTGACCGTGCACAGCAGCCAGGCCAAATTGAAGGCGATTCTGGCCGGGCTGGGCAGCGGCCACCTGCCGCGCTCGCATGTGCAGCGCTGGCTGGACAGCGGCCATCTGGTGGAGAAAGAGGAAGAGGAGAACGGCACCTTCCCGCCGATGTGCTTCGCCTGGAAACTGGAGCAGCCGGGGCGGGCGCTGCAATGGTTCGTGCAGCGGCTGGAGCGGGCGGTGGCGGACGGCGAGCTGACGATCTGAGACGTGAAACCGCCTGCCGGCGGCAGGCGGTTGGGGCTGCTTGCGCTTAGCGGTCGGACGGGATGGAATTGAACTGCGGCACCATCGGCGCCGGCTGGTTGTGCAACTGGGCGTCCATCCGGCCGCGCATCGCCCACATCACGGACAGGCCGTCGCTGCCGGCCATGGCCGATGCGGAAAGCAGCAGGAGAGACAGGGAACTGGCGAGTATGGTCTTCAACATGGCTTTATCCTTTTTGCTGTAGGAGGTCAGGCCGTGTCAAGCCGCTGTGGGCAAGTGAAGCTGGGTTGGGCAGCAGTTTGGCTCCGGTCAACGGCGCCGCGGCCTCGTGCCGAGGCGCTGATTGCAGTGTAGGCAGCGTCAGCGTCTTTGACATGTGCCCAATTGTAAACATGTTTATAGAATCAGCGCCTTAGGCGCGGCGGCTCCATGGCGGAGCCGCCGCCGGAGGCTAGATGTCCTGGCCTTCGACGATGCCGTCGTGGCTGGCCGCCTGGCGCGGCAAGATCAGGTTCAGCAGGATGGCCAGCAAGGAGCACAGGCCGACGCCGGCCAGCGCGAAGTCGCCCAGCTTCAGCGTCAGGCCGCCGATGCCGGCGGTCAGCACCACCGAGATGATCACCAGGTTGCGCGGCTCCATCAGGTCCACCTTGGCCTCGATCAGCGTCTTCAGGCCGATGGAGGCGATGGTGCCGAACAGCAGCACCATGATGCCGCCCATCACCGGCATCGGAATCGATTGCAGTAGCGCGTTGAACTTGCCGAAGAAGGCCATGCAGATGGCGAAGATGGCCGCCCAGGTCATGGTCACCGGGTTGAAGTTGCGGGTGATCATCACCGCGCCGGTCACTTCGGCGTAGGTGGTCACCGGCGGGCCGCCGATCAGGCCGGCCACGCACACGCCCAGGCCGTCGCCGGCCAGCGTGCGGTGCAGGCCGGGGGCTTTGGTGTAATCCTTGCCGGTGACGCCGCCTATCGCCATCACGCCGCCGATGTGCTCGATGGCCGGGGCGATGGCCACCGGCAGCATGAAGGCAGCTGCCGCCCAGTTGACTTCCGGGCTGTGGAAGGCGGGCGCCGCGAACCACGGCGCGGCGGCCAGTTTGGCGAAGTCCACCGCGCCGAGGAAGGCGGCCGCGATGTAGCCGACGACGACGCCGGCCAGGATGGGCACCAGCTTGAACATGCCGCGGGCGTAGATGGAGACGACGATGGTGGTGGCCAGCGAAATGGCCGCCAGCAGCAGCGAGGTTTCATACGGCAGCACCTGCTTGCCGCCGGCCTGGCCCATCGCCATGCCGGAAGCGGCGGTGGCGACCGACAGGCCGATGATCATGATCACTGGGCCGATCACCACCGACGGCAGCAACTTGTTGACCAGCGCCATGCCGCGCCAGCGCACGATGGCGGCGAACACGAAGTACATGAAGCCGGCGGCGAACAGGCCGAACATGGTCGCGCCCTGGCCCCAGGTGTGGATCGAGTAGATGATGGGGCCGATGAAGGCGAAGGAGGAGCCGAGGAAAATCGGCACCTGGCGGCCAGTGCAGGCCTGGAACAGCAGGGTGCCGAGGCCGGCGCCCAGCAGCGCCATCGCCGGATTCAGGCCGGTGAGCAGCGGCACCAGCACCAGCGCGCCGAAGGCGACGAACAGGATCTGGGCGCCGGACACCGCCAGCTTCAGTTGTTGCATCATCATTCTTCCTTGTTTTGGTTTTGTAATCTTGTCGGGCTCAGACGGCGCAATACATCACCGCCTGCGCCAGCACATTGTCGACATCGGCAGCCACCATGCTGCGGCGCTTGAAATCCTGCACCATACGCTGCACCGCCTCGTAGCATTCATAGTTCGGCTTGGCTTGGTAGCGAATGTCCACGCCCAGGCGCGCCGCCACTTTCTTCACCGTGGTCGGCTTGACGCAGACATGGACCTGCGGATCGAAGCAGGCCAGGAAGCAGCTGACGATCGGCCATTTGGCGGCGTTGGCCTTGGGGTCGGTCCGCGCCATCGCCAGCGTGTCCACATAGGCGGCGAAGCTGTCCGGGCTGAAATCATGCAACACATCGCGCAGCGCCTGGACGAAGGGCAGGTTCAGGTCGCGGTTGTCCAGGTAGTTGCGGAAGGCGATCTTCTCGAAAGTGCTGACCGTGGTGGCCAGCGAGATGATCTGGCGGCAGGCGTGGGTGGCGTCGGCCAGCTTGCCGCTGGCGAGCGCCGCGTCCAGCTTGGCGCGGGTCAGCTCGCTCTGGCACAGCGCCTCGGCCTTGGCGTAGCTTTTGTGCCGGCGGGCGAGCGTTTGCCAGTCCGGGTCCTGGAAGCCGCCGGGGAAGCGGGCGAGAAAGTCGGCGTCTATCGCGGCGTAGCGGTCCATGGCGTTCCTCGTTGCGGGCTTGCAAAAAAGCCGCCGGCTGCGGAGGCAACGGGCGGCTGATGGAAAAGCATGGCCGATCAGGCCTGCTGCTTGGTGCCGAAGATCTTGTCGCCGGCATCGCCGAGGCCGGGGATGATGTAGCCGTGCTCGTTCAGATGGCTGTCGAGCGAAGCGGCATAGATTTGCACGTCCGGGTGGGCGTCGTTGACGATCTTCACGCCTTCCGGCGCCGCCACCATCACCACCGCCTTGATGGTTTTGCAGCCGTTGCGCTTCAGGAGGTCGATGGTGGCGACCAGCGAGCCGCCGGTGGCCAGCATCGGGTCGATGATGATGGCGATGCGCTCGTCCAGATTGCCGACGAATTTTTCAAAGTAGGATACCGGCTCCAGCGTCTCTTCGTTGCGGGCCAGGCCCACCACGCTGATCTTGGCCGACGGCACCAGGTCCAGCACGCCGTCCAGCATGCCGATGCCGGCGCGCAGGATAGGCACCACGGTCACTTTCTTACCCTTGATCTGCTTGACGTCTATCTTGCCGCACCAGCCGTCGATGGAGACGGTTTCCAGCTCGAAGTCGCGGGTGGCTTCGTAAGCGAGCAGGCGCGCCAGCTCCTGGGTCAGCTGGCGGAATTTCATGGTGCTGGTGTCCGCTTCGCGCAACAGGCCCAGCTTGTGCTGGACCAGCGGGTGATCGACGATGGTGATGTTCAATTCTGGCTCCCTACCTTGGCAAAAAGCTGCTTGCCGCGGAGGTTTCGCGCGGCAAACAGCTTTCGAATACATATGACAGCGGCAGCCGCAGGGCTGCCGTGGGTGGTATGGGTGCGTATTTTAACGCTTCTCGCGCCGGGAAATCCACAGGATAAAGTCCGTTTGCGGACAAATTTGCCGCGGCGCAAACGACAAACCCGGCCAAGGCCGGGTCGGGGAGCGCGCGAAGACCGCGATTACAGGTCTTTCAGCATTTCCTGCAGTTCGCCGTTCTGGAACATCTCGTACATGATGTCGGAGCCGCCGACGAACTCGCCCTTCACGTACAGCTGCGGAATGGTCGGCCAGTTGGAGAAGTCCTTGATGCCCTGGCGGATGTCCGGGTCGCGCAGCACGTCGACGGTGAGAAAGTCCTCGACGCCGCAGGCTTTGAGGATCTGCACCGCGCGCGAGGAGAAGCCGCACTGCGGGAACTGGGCCGAGCCCTTCATGAACAGCACCACGGTGTTGGCGGCGACGGTTTGTTGAATATCTTGTTGAATCGACATGTGTGCAATCCTTAGCGTTGCGCCGGGGGGATGACGCCGCCCGGCAAATACCCGATCTTTTCAATAAGTTATTCTACGTGCGGCCACCGGGCTGGTCAATTTGCCTAAGCCTGGCGTGCCATTGCGGCAGGAACAGCCGCACTTGGCCCTCGTACAGCGCGCGGCGGCTGACCAGCCGCGAAACCGACGCCGCGACCAGCGCGGTGGCCATCAGCGGAATGATCATGCCCGAGGTGTCGGTCATTTCCATCACGATGACGAAACCGGTCATCGGCGCTCGGGTCATGCCGGCGAAAAAGCCGACCATGCCCAGCAGCACCACCATGGTCTGCGGCAAGAACGGCAGAAGCTGTGACATATTGAGGCCGAAGCCGGCGCCCACCGCCAGCGACGGCGCGAACATGCCGCCAGGCACCGCGCTGATGTGGCTGACGAACATGCTGATCAGCTTCAGCGCGCCGTAATCCTGTAGCGCCGCGCCGTGGCCTTCGATGATGTCGCGGGCGCGGAAGTAGCCGGTGCCGAAGGTGCTGCCGTGGCTGGCGATGCCTATCACCGCCAGCGCCAGGCCGCAGCCGGCGGCGAAGCGTATCGGGTAGCGGACGCGCCAGCCGTGCAGCGGGCCGGGCAACCGCTGAGACAGCGCCAGCAGCACCCGGCAGGCCAGGCCGCCGACCAGGCCGCCGATCACGCCGCATACCGGGATGGCCAGCCAGGTCTGGTTGCTGTCCATCGCCACCTGCACCACGCCGAAATAGTTGTAGTTGCCGTTGATGGCGAAGGTGGTGAGGCCGGCCACGATCACCGACAGCAGAATGGTGGAACTGGCGCGCATGTCGAAGGTGCGGCCCATTTCCTCGATGGCGAACACGATGCCGGCCAGCGGCGCGTTGAAGGCGGCGGCCACCGCGGCGGCGGCGCCGGCCAGGATGAAGCTGCGCGCGGCGCCCTCGTGGCGCAGCGCGGCCTTGCGGTTCAGCGAGTACTTGATGGCGGCGCCGACCTGGACGATGGGGCCTTCGTAGCCGAAGGTGGCGCCGGAGCTGATGCCTATCAGCGTCAGCAGCACCTTGCCGAAGGCGGCGCGCAGCGTGAAACAGGTCTCGCGCAGCTTTTCCATGCCGGGCTCCAGCGCGGCGATGGATTGCGGGATGCCGCCGCCGGCCGAGCCGGGGAAGAAGCGGTGCATGATCCAGATCGCCAGCGCCAGGCCCGCCGGGGTGATCAAGAGGCTCCAGTATGGCGAATAGGAATAGGCCTGGTAGAACAGGTCGTGAGACAGATGGCTGCCCAGCGCGAACACGTAAGCCACCACGCCGATCAGGATGGCCGCGATCCATACCGGCAGTTGCCGCCGCCATTGGGCCGCGGACAGGTAGAGATAACGCAGCTGGCGGTTCATTTTCTGCCGGCTGTTGCGGCGGCTGAGGTAGTCCTGCATCGGGTCGGTGCTCCAGGGCCGGGGGCCGGGCGAGATAGAATTATCAGGCGCTAATGTACTACGAATGCCGATCCAATACGAGAACAGCCCGCGGGCGGGGCGCTGGCGGGCTGTGTCTGAAGCGGATTGAGAGGCTTAGCCGGCGCTGCGTTCCAGTACCGCGGCGAAGAAGCCGTCGGTGTTATGCAGATGGGGTTTCAGCTCCAGGTAATCGCCGCATTGCAGCGGGATTTTCTGCTCGGCCAGCACCTCGTCCATCTTCAGCAGGCGGAAGTCGGCGTGCTCGGCCAGGAAGGCCTCGACGATGGCCTGGTTTTCCTGCGGCAGCAGGCTGCAGGTGGCGTAGACCAGGCGGCCGCCGCTCTTCACCAGCCGCGAGGCGGAGGCGAGGATGGACGCCTGCTTGGCGTTCAGTTCGGCGACGCTGTCCGGGCTCTGGCGGAATTTCAGGTCCGGATTGCGGCGCAGGGTGCCCAGGCCGGAGCAGGGGGCGTCCACCAGCACGCGGTCGGCCTTGCCGGCCAGGCGTTTCACCTTGGCGTCGTTTTCGTGCGCCAGCAGTTGCGGGTGCACATTGGACAGGCCGGAGCGGGCTTGGCGCGGTTTGAAGTTGGCCAGGCGCTTTTCCGACACGTCGAACGCATACAGGCGGCCGCTGGATGACATCTGCGCGCCCAACAGCAGCGTTTTGCCGCCGGCGCCGGCGCAGAAGTCCACCACCATTTCGCCGCGGCGCGCGCCGGTGATCAGGCCCAAGAGCTGGCTGCCCTCGTCCTGCACCTCGAACGCGCCGGCCTTGAAGAGCTCGTGTTTGGACAGCGCCGGCTTGTCTTTCAGGCGGATGCCCAACGGCGAGTACGGCGTGGCTTCGCAATGGATGCCTTCGGCGTTCAGGCGGTCCAGCAGCTCTTCGCGCTTCATCTTCAGCGTGTTGACGCGCAGGTCCAGCGGCGCCATCGACATCAGGCCCTGGCCCAGCGCCTCCACCGCGGACGGCTCCTGCTCGCCCAGGCGCTCGATCACCCATTGCGGCAGCTCTGCGCGGATTTCCAGGCTGTCTTCCAGCGTCTTGCCTTTGACCGTGCCGAGCCACTCGCGCTCGCCGGCGCTGGTGGCTTCGGTCAATTCCTTGACGTTCAGCTTGTTGAATTTCATCAGCGCCACCAGCGCCAGGCGGCGCGGCGTGGCTTTCTCCGGCGCGATCAGCGCGCGCAGCTGGATCAGGCGGCGCAACGCGCCGAAGGCGGTTTCGGCGATCAGGTGGCGGTCGGCGCCGCCCAGCTTGTTGTGCTCGCGGAAATAGGCGGACAGCACGGCGTCGGCCGGGCGGTCGAAGCGGGTCATCTGTCCGATGACGGTTTCCAGGTGTTTCAGTTGGCTATGGCTAATGTGCATTCTTGTTCAGTCTCGTCGGTTGCGGCGGCAGTTCCCACTGCAGCGCGCCATTCACTTCTATGCGGACCGCGCGCAGCTCGATCCGCTTCTTGTCGTCGATGCGCGTGATGCGCACCGGCAGGTTGGCGAAATCCGTCGCCAGCCAGAATTCGGTGGTGTCGCCGCCTCCTTTGGCCTGGAACACCGCGACCCGCATCTTGCCGGCGTTGGTGTCGTAGTCGAAGGCTCCAGTCGGCGCCATCGGGTAATCGTAGACTTTCTTGGCGGTGGTGATCTGCAGCGCCTTGTCGCCCAGATGTCCGCCCTTCAGCCCCAGCTGGAAGGCCAGGCTGTAAATGTCTTGCGCGCCGGCGCGCAGCGCCACTTGCTGTCCGGCGCCCATGCCGTAGCGCAACTGGCCGGCGGCGTAGTCGAAGCGGGCCTCTTCCTTGGCCTTGTCGCCCTCGAACGACAGCATGCTGTCCGGGCGCAGCCCGCCGGCGTCTATGCCGCCTTCCACCCGGTAGCGATAGCCGCGGGTGAACATGCGGTAGGCGAACGCCGGCGTCGCCACGGTTTCCAGCAGGTAGCGGCCATGGCCTTGCTGCCAGTTTAGCTCACCGGTTCCGGCGTAGACGCCGTTCCAGTACAGCTGGTAGCTGAGCTTGGCCGCGGCCGGGAACTTGCGCAGCGGCTGCGGCGGGTGCAGGAAGCCGGCCGGGTCTTGCGGTTTGGCCGCGTCTTCGGACGCGGTCTGCGCCGCCGCATGCCGGGTTTCCGCGTGTGGCGCGCTGGCGGACGGCGCGGGGGCGGTCTCGGCGTGTGGCGCGCTGGCGGCGCGCTCGCCTTGGCCGGCGGCGGTTTCGGCCGCGGGCGCCGACGCCGCGGCTTTCGGTTCGTCCGCCGCTTGCGAGGCGGCCGCTTTGCGCTGCGGTTTCGGCTTTGGTTTGGGTTTCGGCGCGGGTTTGGCCGCGCCGCCGGCCGGGGCCAGGTTGACGCCGGCGCCAGCTGGCGGCGCCGGGCGCGCCGCTTCTTCCAGCCCCATCGCCTGCATCTTGATGTCTATCTTTTCCAGCTTGGTGTCTTCGGCCGGCGGCAGGCTGATGGCGGGCAGCATGCCGGAGCCCAGCAGCGCGAAGTGCAGGGCCAGCGACAGAAACAGCGCGATCAATAGCAGACGGCGGCGGGACATTTAAACCTTATAGGATGGCGGCGGGGACATCAGATCGCAGGCGGCGGCCGGACCGCTGGCCACCTTGCCGTTCACGATGGAGAGCTCGCCGGCGGCGAAGCGGCGCACCGCCTCCGGATACAGCTGGTGTTCCAGCTTCAGCACGCGCGCGGCCAGGCTGTCCGGCGTGTCGCCGTCCTGCACGCTCACCGCGCCCTGGGCGACGATGGGGCCGTGGTCCAGCTCGGCGGTGACGAAGTGTACCGTGCATCCGGCCAGTTTGCAGCCCATTTCCAGCGCGCGCTCGTGGGTGTGCAGGCCGGGGAAGGCCGGCAGCAGCGACGGATGGATGTTCAGCATCCGGCCTTCGTAGCGGCGGGTGAAGCCTGCGGTCAGGATGCGCATGAAGCCGGCCAGCACCACCAGATCGGGCGCGTGGGCGTCTATCGCCTCGGCCAGCGCGGCGTCGAAGGCTTCCCGACTGGGGTAGGCCTTGTGGTCCAGCGCCGCGGTGGCGATGCCGCGCTCGGCCGCCCAGGCGAGGCCGGCCGCGTCCGGGCGGTTGGCGATCACCGCGGCGACGCGGGCGCCGGCGATGCCGGCGTTGACGATGGCCTGCATATTGGAGCCGCGGCCGGAAATCAGGATGACGATGTTTTTCATGTGCCGTTGTCTATCAGTGTTCGGATTGGCGTCCGCCAAATGACAAGCGCCGCCGGCGGGGCCAGCGGCGCGCAAAAGGCTGCGTGTGCTAAGCCTTAAGCGATCTGCGTCTGGTGCTCGTCGCCCTGGCGCTCGCGGACGGTGCCGATGCGATAGACGGTTTCGCCGGCTTCGCGCAGCAGCGCCATCGCCTGCTCGGCGTGTTCGGCCGCCACCACCACCACCATGCCGATGCCGCAGTTGAAGGTGCGGTACATCTCCTGGGTGTCCACCTTGCCTTCGCGCTGCAGCCACTGGAACAGCTTGGGCAGTTCCCAGCTCTTGGCGTCGATCTGGGCGACGGCGTTGTCCGGCAGCACGCGCGGGGTGTTCTCGGTGATGCCGCCGCCGGTGATGTGGGCCATGCCCTTGACCGGCAGGGTTTCCATCAGCTTGAGCAGCGGCTTCACGTAGATGCGGGTCGGGGCGATCACCGCGTCGCGCAGCGTCTTGCCGCCGTCGAACGGCGCGTCCAGTTCCGGCTGCGCGCGGTCGATGATCTTGCGCACCAGGCTGTAGCCGTTGGAGTGCACGCCGTTGGAGGCCAGGCCCAGCACCACGTCGCCGGCGGCGATGTCGCGGCCGGAAATCACCTTGCTCTTTTCCACCACGCCGACGGCGAAGCCAGCCAGGTCGTATTCGCCGGGCACGTACATGCCAGGCATCTCGGCGGTTTCGCCGCCGGTCAGCGCGCAGCCGGCCATCTCGCAGCCGGCGGCGATGCCCTTGATCACCTCGGTGGCCTGCGCCACGTCCAGCTTGCCGCAGGCGAAGTAGTCGAGGAAGAACAGCGGCTCGGCGCCTTGCACCAGGATGTCGTTGACGCTCATCGCCACCAGGTCGATGCCGACGGTGTCGTGGCGGTTCCAGTCGAAGGCCAGTTTCAGCTTGGTGCCGACGCCGTCGGTGCCGGATACCAGCACCGGTTCCTTGTACTTCTTGGAAATCTCCACCAGTGCGCCGAAACCGCCGATGCCGCCGAGCACTTCCGGGCGCATGGTGCGCTTGGCAAAAGGCTTGATGTTTTCGACCAGCGCGTCGCCGGCGTCGATGTCTACGCCGGCATCACGGTAACTGAGGGACGTGGTATTCAAGATAAACTCGCTTTCTGCAAACTTGAAATATTTTTACATCAAGCTTTCGCCGGTGCGAAAGCACTGTATTTTAACTGAAAAATGGCAAACAGGCTGGCAAAAGCGGCGGGCGGTTTTTCGCGGGCGGCGGCATCGCCGCGTCCGTCGCCGCCGCCGCGGCAAAAGGCGGTTCCACCGAAGGGCCGTATCGGCGTAAAATCGAACAATTGATGTCAAAACACAGCGCAGCACAGTAACTTTGGACCAGCTCGTACTCGATCTCACGCCCACGCCGCTGCCGGCCTTCGACAATTTCCTGGCCGAGCGCAACCGCGAGGTGATCACGGCCCTGACCGCCACCGAAGGCGAACGCTTCATTTATCTATGGGGCGAGCCCGGTTGCGGCAAGACCCATCTGCTGCAGGCCTGGATCGCCCACGCCGAGCGGCTGGGGCGCGCCGCCATCTATCTGGACGGCAAGGGCGACCATCTGCCGGACTTCGCGCGCGAGGCCAGCTTCATCGCGGTGGACCACGTCGACGACCTGGCGCCGGACGACCAGATCACGCTGTTCTCCTTCTACAACTCGCTGAAGGAAAGCGGCGAATCGCGGCTGCTGATGGCCGGGCGCAACCCGCCGATGGCCTTGTCGGTGCGCGACGATCTGCGCACCCGGCTGGGCTGGGGACTGGTGCTGGAAGTGAAGGCGCTGTCCGACGACGACAAGCTGGCCGCCTTGCGCAGCCACGCCGCCACGCGCCAGCTGTCGATTCCGGACGATGTCTACCGCTACCTGCTCACCCACTGGCGGCGCGACCTGTCCAGCCTGATCGGCATGATAGACATGCTGGACCGCTACTCGCTGGCGATGAGGCGGCCGATCACCGTGCCGCTGGTGAAAAACGTTTTGCAAACCGCCACCCCGGAATCATGACGACAGCCACCCCCACCCAACGCAATCTCGCCCTGTTCGATCTCGACCACACGCTGCTGGCCGGCGATTCCGACTTCGAATGGCCGCGCTTCCTGATCAAGCGCGGCATCCTGGACGCCGCCCAGTACGACGAGCGCAACAGCTATTTCTACCGCCAGTACCAGAACGGCACGCTGGACATGCAGGAGTACCTGGCTTTCATCCTGGCGCCGCTGACCCGCTTCAGCCGCGCCCAGCTGGACGAATTGCACGCCGACTATCTGGAAAACCATATCAAGCCGCTGATCCCGAACAAGGCGCGGCAACGTCTGGCGGCGCACGCGGCTGAGGGCGACCAGATCGTCATCATCACCGCCACCAACCGCTTCATCACCGGCCCGATCGCCCGCGACCTGGGCGTCGAGCACCTGATCGCCATCGAGCTGGAAGAGGACGCCGACGGCAACTTCACCGGCCGCCCGACCGGCGTGTTGAGCTTCAAGGAAGGCAAGATCACCCGCATCGAGCAATGGCTGGCCGAGCGCGGCGAAAGCTGGGACAGCTACGGCACCAGCTTCTTCTACAGCGACTCGCACAACGACCTGCCGCTGATGAAGCTGGTGGACAAGCCGGTGGCGGTGGACCCGGACGACAAGCTGCGCGCCCATGCCGAAGCGCACGGCTGGCCGGTGATCTCGCTGCGCGATTGAATTCCGGGCGCGGCCCGCTTGCCCCGGGCGCCGGCTTTGCCGCCGGCGTTGCGTTTTGACAGCCTGCCGCTCGCGTCGCAGGCTGTTTTGTCATCCGCTGTGCAGAAAGGGAAACGATGGACGCCTTGCAGGATTTCCTGCGCCGCGCCGAAGCGGTGCTGACCCGGCTGGAACCGATGCTGCCGCCGCCGCGGCGCGAGCCGGACTGGAGCGCGCAAGCCTTCCGCTGGCACCGCCAGGGCCTGGCCGGCTGGCTGGAGGCGGTGTGCGATCCGCATACGGTGGAGCTGGCGCGGCTGACCCAGGTGGACAGCCAGCGCGAGCAGCTGCTGGCCAACACCCGCCAGTTCGTCGCCGGCCTGCCGGCCAACAACGCGCTGCTGACCGGCGCGCGCGGCACCGGCAAGTCGTCGCTGGTGAAGGCGCTGCTGCCCTTGTTCGGCGCCGATGGCCTGCGGCTGATCGAGATAGACCGCGAACACTTGGCCGACCTGCCGCAGCTGGTGGAGCTGGTGGCCGGCCGGCCGGAGCGCTTCATCCTGTATTGCGACGATCTGTCGTTCGAACACGGCGACGCCGGCTACAAGGCGCTGAAGAGCGCGCTGGATGGCGGCCTCTCGCGCCGCTGCGACAACCTGCTGGTGTACGCGACGTCAAACCGCCGCCACCTGCTGGCCGAGCAGATGGCCGACAACCGCGAGGGTTGGCTGAAGGACGGCGAGATCCACCCGGGCGAGGCGGTGGAGGAGAAGGTGTCGCTGTCCGACCGCTTCGGCCTGTGGCTGTCGTTCTACCCGTTCGACCAGGACGCCTATCTGGCGGCGGTGAAGGAGTGGCTGGGCCATTTCGGCCTGAAATACGGCGACAAGGCCGAGCGCGCGGCGCTGCAATGGAGCCTGACGCGCGGCAGCCGCTCCGGCCGGGTGGCCTGGCAGTTCGCCAGCCATTGGGCCGGCAGCCAGAGGCTGGCCAAGCAGGCCGGCAAGAAATGAATCCGGGCGGCACGCGCCCATAGTCGACAGATTGAAAAGATGACGAGCAACAAGATCATAGAGGTGGTGGCCGGCGCGCTGATGCGGCCGGATGGCGGTTTCATGCTGGGCAGCCGCCCGGAGGGCAAGCCCTACGCCGGTTACTGGGAGTTTCCCGGCGGCAAGGTGGAGCCGGGCGAGACGCCGCTGGAGGCGTTGAAGCGCGAGTTTCACGAGGAAATGGGCATCATCGTCACCGCCGCCACGCCGTGGCTGACCAAGATCCACCATTACGAGCACGCGTCGGTCCACCTGCGCTTTTTCCGCATCTGGGACTGGCAGGGCGAGCCGCAGCCGCGCGAGGCGCAGTCTTTCGCCTGGCAGCGGCCGGGCCGCTACACGGTGGCGCCGATGCTGCCGGCCAACGGACCGATACTGAAATCGCTGGAGCTGCCGGCCTGCTATGCGATCACCTGCGCCGCCGAGATCGGCGTCGAGGCGCAGCTGGCGCGGCTGGTCGAGCGCGACTGGGGCATGGTGCAGGTGCGCGAGCATGGGATGGGGCATGAGGAGCTGGCCGATTTCGTCGCCCGCGCCGCCGCCATCGTCCGTCCACGCGGCGGCAAGCTGGTGGTCAACGCCGATCCGGCCTGGCTGGAAGGCTGGCCGGTGGATGGCGTGCATCTGACAGGCGCGCGGCTGGCCGCGCTGACCGCGCGGCCTGCGTTCGACTGGGTGGGCGCGTCGATACACGGCGCGGACGAATTGGCGCGCGCCGGCGAGCTGGGGCTGGACTACGCGTTGTTGAGCCCGGTGGCGCCCACCGCCAGCCATCCCGACGCGGCGTTGTTGGGTTGGGACGGCTTTGCCGCCTGCCTGGCCGGCGGCGTGCCGGTGCCGGTGTACGCGCTGGGCGGACTGACTGCCGAAGATCTGCCGCCGGCGCGCGAGCATGGCGCGCACGGCGTGGCGCTGATGCGCGGGGCCTGGCGATGACGGCCAAGCAGCGCAAGCTGCTGTGGCTGGGCGTGGCGCTGATTGTTTTCGGCGCGCTGAAGGCGGGGCTGATCTACTGGTATCTGCACAACAAACCGGCGGCGGCCAAACCGCTGACGCTGTCCTGCGACATCGGCCGCGGCGGCTGCGCCTTGCCGGGCGGGGGGCGGCTGGCGTTCTCCGCGCCGCCCGAGCACGGCCGGCCGTTCGAGCTGCGGCTGAGCGGATTGGCGGGGGAGACGCCGCCGGCGGTGGACTTTTCGATGCCGGACATGGACATGGGTTTCAACCGCTACGTCTTCGTCCGCGACGGCGCCGGCTGGAAAGCGACGGTGACGCTGCCGATGTGCGTCAGCGGCAGCCGCAACTGGGTGGCGGAGCTGAAGGACGGCAAGGCCGCCTACCGGCTGCCGTTCACTGTGCGCTAGGTGGTGCGGCCATGAAAAAAGCTCCCTTGCGGGAGCTTTTTTTACGCCTGGCTTACTTGGTGGCGGAGGCTGCCTTGTGCTCAGCCTTTTTGTGCTTTTCATGCGCGGCGCCGGAGGCGTGTTTCTTGTGCGCTTTCTTGTGGTGCGACTTCTTGTGCTCGGCCTTGTGTTCCATCTTCTTTTCGGCGGCCGGGGCGGATGCGGCCGGGGCGGCGAAAGCGGAACCAGCGAAAGCAGCAGCGATCAGAGCGGTCAGCAGTTTTTTCATGATGTTCACCTTCCTGTGTGACTTATTGGTATCGGCGTGTATGCCCTGTGCCGGGACAGGACCCGGCCATGCTCAGATCGGCGGGGAGGCGGGGAAGTTCATGAAATCGGCGCCATTTAGATGTAATTTATTGTAAATGGCATATCGGCGCCGGCTTAGCGCAGCCAGTAGCTGAGCAGCAGGCCGGCGAAAATGGCGGCGCCGACGCGGTTGTTGTCGAGGAAGGCCTTGAAGCACAGCGCGCGGTCGCGGTGGCGGATGTCGCGGTATTGCAGCGCCATCAGCGCGGCGGCAAGCGCCAGTCCCAGATAGTAGGGCCACAGCAGGCCGAGGCGCAGCCCCACGCCGGCCATCACCGCCAGGAACAGCAGGTGGAAGGCCATCACCGCGGCGACGTCGTAGTCGCCGAGCGTGATGGCCGAGGTTTTGATGCCGATCTTCAGATCGTCCGGCTTGTCGGCGATGGCGTAGGCGGTATCGTAGGCCAACACCCAGAATACGTTAGCCAGCAGCAGGATCCAGGCCAATGCGGGCACCTGGTTGGTCTGGGCGGCGAAAGCCATCGGGATGCCGAAGGAAAAGGCGATGCCCAGGTAGGCTTGCGGCATCGGGAAAAAGCGCTTGGTGAACGGGTAGCTGGCGGCGATCAGCACCGCCGGCACGCTGAGCAGCCAGGTGAGATGGTTGAGCGGCAGCACCAGCAGGAAGGACAGCAGGGCGAGGAAGGCGGCCAGCAGCAGCGCCTCTTTCTTGCTGACCGCGCCGCGGGCGAATGGCCGCTGGCTGGTGCGCGCCACATGGGCGTCGAAATCGCGGTCGGCGTAGTCGTTGATCACGCAGCCGGCCGAGCGCATCAGGAAGGTGCCCAGGCAGAAGATGGCCGCGATCAGCGCGTCGGGTTTGCCGTCGGCGGCGATCCACAGGCCCCACAGCGTCGGCCATAGCAACAGCAGGGTGCCAATGGGCTTGTCCCAGCGCATCAGCTGCTTGTAGTTGTCGTAGCGGTCGCGGAGGGTGGCGGACGAGATCACAGTAAATCCTTCAGGGCGGGCAGGAACAGTTCGGTCAGCAGCAGCGGCGAGCCGTCCAGCAGGAAGCGGCAGCGCCGCGCCGGGTAGGTCTCGGCGGCTTCGGCGGCGGCGGCTTCTACCGCCAGCGGATGGCGGCTGTCCAGCAATTGGTAATGCAGCGGCTCGCGCCGCAGCGCGGGCAATTCGCCGAACAAGGTCAGGCCCAGCGAGCGGCTGCCGCGCATCAGCACCGGCATCCAGGCGGGGCAGTCGTGGCGGGTGGCGCTGCGGGCGTACACCACCGGCGTCTCGTCCAGCGTCAGCAGCACATGGCGCGCGTACAGCGGCGCGCCGGACGGCAGATCCAGCGCCTCGGCCTCGTCGGGCAGCGCGCGGCTGTCGCCCTGGTCCAGCACCCGCACGGCGAAACGGCGGCCGCCGGCCTGCAGGCGCAGGCTGAGCGAGGCGGGCTCGGTCAGACAATCCAGTAAGGGGGCGGGCAGGACGGGCGGCGCGCAGCGCCATTGGGCATCGTTAACCATGGCGCGCATTATGCCAAAAGCCGAGCGGGCTTGTCGCTACCCGGCGCGGCCGGCTTGCCGTTATCATGAAAGCCGCGTGAACCGAGGGAGGCGAGATGCTGGACCTGTTGCTGTGGCTGCTGGCGTATCAACTATTGGGAGAAGCGCTGGCGCGGCATTTCGGCTGGCCGCTGCCCGGCCCGGTGCTGGGCATGCTGCTGCTGTTCGCCACCCTGTGGCTGCGCCGGGCGGTGCCGGCCACGCTGCAGCGCGAGGCGCCGCGTTTTCTTGGCCACATGTCCTTGCTGTTCATCCCGGCGGGCGGCGCCTTGCTGGCCTACGCGCCCTTGCTGCGCAGCCATGGCTGGCAGCTGCTGCTGATTCTGCTGGCGTCCACGCTGCTCACCGCGCTGGTCAGCGCCGGCATGCTCAAGCTGTTGTTGCGGGGGAGGCGCAGATGATCCCGATTTTGCCCTCCGCCGTGCTGGATTCGCCGCTGACCGGCATTTTCGTCACCCTGCTGGCCTACCGGCTGGCGCTGGCCGCCAGCCGGCGCAGCCATGGCCACCCGCTGGCCAACCCGGTGCTGCTGGGCGTGTTGATGGTGCTGCTATGGCTGTGGCTGAGCGGCAGCAGTTATCAGCAGTACATGGGCGGCGCGCGCTTCATCCAGCTGTTGCTGGGGCCGGCCACCGTGGCGCTGGCGGTGCCGCTGTACGGCAATCTGCCGCGGCTCAAGCGCGCCGCCGTCCCCTTGCTGCTCAGCGTCTGCGTCGGCGGCCTGGCCGGCATGGCAAGCGCGGCCGGCCTGGGCTGGTGGCTGGGCCTGGACCACGCGGTGCTGGTGTCGCTGGCCACCCGGGCGGTGACCACGCCGATCGCGATGAGCCTGGCCGGCAAGCTGGGCGGCGCGCCGGAGCTGGCGGCAATGTTCGTGATCGTGTCCGGCATCGTCGGCGCGGTGCTGGCGCCGCCGCTGTGCCGGCTGCTGGGCTGGGACGACGACATGCTGATGGGCGTGGCCACCGGCGTCACCGCCCATGGTATCGGCACCGCCCGGGTATTCCATCTCTCCGAGGCCGCGGGCGCCTTCGCCGGGCTGGCGATGGGCCTGAACGGCGTGTTCACTGCGATGCTGTTGCCATGGCTGGTGCGCTGGCTGCAGGTCGGTTAGCATGCAGGGCGCGGTTGGCTTGGCGTGAAGACAAGCCGCCGGCGAGAAAAGGAGAACGATATGGATTTGATCTTGTGGCGCCATGCCGAAGCGGAAGAGGGCGCCGACGATCTGTCGCGCGCGCTGACCCGGCGCGGCCAGCAGCAGGCCAGCCAGATGGCGTCCTGGCTGCGCCAGCGCCTGCCCGACAATTACCTGCTGCTGGCTTCGGAAGCCAAGCGTTCGCAGCAGACCGCCAACTACCTGGCCAAGAGCTATACCGTGCTGCCGGAGCTGAATCCCGGTTCCGATGTGGACGAGGTGCTGGCGGCGGTGGGGTGGCCGGATGCGGAGCGCGCGGTGGTGCTGGTCGGCCATCAGCCGTATATCGGCTGGCTGGCGGCGCGCCTGCTGGCTGAACAGCAGCAGCTGTGGAGCGTGAAGAAGGGCTCGGTGTGGTGGCTGAACCGCCGCGAGCGCCACGGCATGGAACAGATCAGGCTGAAGTTGATGCTGACGCCGGGAATGCTGGAGCCGTGATGGACGAACAGCCCCCTCCCCCTACCAAGACGCCCCGGCTTGTCCGGGGCGTCTGCTTTTGCGCTGCTCAAACCGCTGGCGCGATCTCCTCCCGCAACTCCCGGCCGACCTGAACCATGGCGGCCAGCGCCGCCTCCACCTCCGGCCAGTCGCGGGTTTTCAGGCCGCAGTCCGGGTTCACCCATAGCTGCGCGGCGGGAATCACTTGCAAGGCTTTTTCCAGCAACTGGCGGATTTCCGCCGGCGCCGGCACGCGCGGGCTGTGGATGTCGTAGACGCCGGGGCCGATGGCGTTGGGGTAGCGGAAGCGGCCGAAGTCCGCCAGCAGCGCCATGTCCGAACGCGAGGTTTCGATGGTGATCACGTCGGCGTCCAGCGCGGCGATGGCCGGCAGGATGTCGCCGAATTCCGAATAGCACATATGGGTATGGATCTGGGTGGCGTCGTCGACGCCGTGGCAGGACAGGCGGAAGGCCTGGCCGGCCCAGGCCAGGTAGCCGTCGCGGTCGGCGCGCTTCAGCGGCAGGCCCTCGCGGATGGCCGGCTCGTCGATCTGGATCACGCGGATGCCGGCGGCCTCAAGACCCCGCACCTCGTCGTTCAGCGCCAGCGCGATCTGGCGGCAGACTTCGCTGCGCGGCAGGTCGTCGCGGACAAAGCTCCACTGCAGGATGGTGACCGGCCCGGTCAGCATGCCCTTCACCGGCTTGGCGGTCAGGCTTTGCGCGTAGCGCGCCCAGTCCACGGTCATCGCCGCGGGGCGGCTGACATCGCCGTAGAGAATGGGCGGCTTCACGCAGCGGCTGCCGTAGCTTTGCACCCAGCCGCCGGCGGTGAAGGCGAAGCCGGACAGCTGCTCGCCGAAATATTCCACCATGTCGTTGCGCTCGGCCTCGCCATGCACCAGCACATCCAGCCCCAGCGCTTCCTGGCGGCGGATCGCCAGCTCGATTTCGCCTTCCATCGCTTTTTGATAGTCGGCGGCGGCCAGTTCGCCGCGTTTGTAGGCGGCCCGGCTGGCGCGGATGGCCGCGGTCTGCGGGAAGGATCCTATGGTGGTGGTGGGCAGCGGCGGCAAGCGCAGCCAGGCCTGCTGCAGCGGGGCGCGGACCGGGTAGGGGCTGGCGCGGCGGTCGGCGCCGGTGGGCAGCGCGGCGATGCGCTGGCGCACCCCGGGAAGGTGGATCAGCGGGCTGTGCTGTTTTTGTTGTTGGGCGAAGTCGCTGCCGGCCAATTCGCCGGCGATGGCGTCGCGGCCCAGCCGCAAGCCGCGCTGCAGGGTTCTCAGTTCGTTCAGTTTCTGCACCGCGAAGGCCAGCCAGGCTTTGATATCGGGAGCCAGCGCGATTTCGGCGGCCAGGTCGAAGGGGCTGTGCAGCAGCGAGCAGCTGGGCGCGAGCCATAGCCGGTCGCCCAGCTGGGCGTGGGCGGCCTGCAACTGCCGCAGGATGGCGGACAGGTCGGCGCGCCAGACGTTGCGGCCATCGATGACGCCGGCCGACAGCACCTTGTCGGCCGGGAAGCCGGCCAAGAAGGCGGACAGCTGTTGCGGCGCGCGCGCCAGGTCCAGGTGCAGGCCGGCCACCGGCAGCGCCTTGAGCAGATCGGCATGCTCGGCCACGCCGCCGAAGTAGCTGGCCAGCAGGATGGCCGGCGCGTCGGCTTGCAGCTGCCGGTAGCTGGCCGGGAAGGCGTCCAGCCAGGCGGGCGGCAGGTCCAGCGCCAGAATGGGTTCGTCGATCTGCACCCATTCCACGCCGGCTTCGCGCAGCGCGGCCAGGATTTGCCGATAGGCGGCCAGCAGGCCGGGCAGCAATTGCAGCCGTTCGAACGTCCGGCCCTTGCACTTGCCCAGCCACAGCAGGCTGAGCGGGCCGAGCAGCACCGGCTTGGCGCGCACGCCCAGCGCCAGGGCTTCGCGGACCTGGCCGAGCAGCCGCTCCGGCTGGGCGCGGAACGCGGTGTCTGCCTGCCATTCCGGCACCAGGTAGTGATAATTGGTGTCGAACCACTTGGTCATTTCCAGCGCCGGCTGGCTGGCATTGCCGCGCGCCAGCTGGAAGTAGCGCTCAGTGTCGATGGCGTCGGCGGCGAAACCGAAGCGCGCCGGCGCGGCGCCCACCAGCAGCTGCGCGTCCAGCACATGGTCGTACAGCGAGAAATCGCCGACCGGCGGCAGATCGACGCCGGCGCCTTTTTGCAGCAGCCAGTGGCGTTGGCGCAGTTCGCGCGCGCCGGCGAGCAGCTCGGCTTCGCCGATGTCGCGCTTCCAGTAGCTTTCCAGCAGGATTTTCAGTTCGCGCTTGGCGCCGATGCGGGGGAAGCCCGGCAGGTGGGTGGTGGTCATCGCTTGCTCCTTGTGTCGTGATGGAACAAGCATCTGTCATTGTGATGTATGATTCAAACTCATTATTTTGTTGTTCAGCATGAATGGAATCGATGATGAGCGTGCTGGAGCTTAGGCATTTGAAAAGCCTGCTGGCGCTGGCGGAAAGCGGCAGCGTGTCGCAGGCCGCGCAACGGGTGTACCTGACCCAGTCGGCGCTGTCGCATCAGTTGAAACAGCTGGAGACGGCGTACGGCCTGGCCTTGTTCGAACGCAAGACCCAGCCCTTGCGCTTCACGCCGGCCGGCGAGCGGCTGCTGGGTTTGGCCCGCGATCTGCTGGCGCGGGTGGCGGCGGCCGAGCGCGACCTGGCGCGCATCCGCCAGGGCGAGGCCGGCGAAATCCGGGTGGCGGTGGAGTGCCACACTTGCTTCGACTGGCTGATGCCGGCGATGGACCAGTTCCGCCAGCACTGGCCGGCGGTGGAGCTGGACATCGTGTCGGGCTTCCACGCGGACCCGGTGGGCCTGCTGCTGAGCGGCCGCGCCGATCTCGCCATCGTGTCCGAGGCCGAGGCGCAGGCCGGCATCGTCCACCAACCGCTGTTTGCCTACGAAATGGTGGCGATCGCCGCGCGCGAACACCCGCTGGCCGGCAAGGCCTGCTGGCGGGCCGAGGATTTCGTCGGCGAAACGCTGATCCACTACCCGGTGCCGGACGATATGCTGGATCTGCTGCGCAAGGTGCTGCTGCCGGCCGGCGTCAACCCGGCGCGGCGCACCGCCGAGCTGACCATCGCCATCATCCAGCTGGTGGCCAGCCGGCGCGGGGTGGCGGTGCTGCCGTACTGGACGGTGCAGCCCTACCTGGAGCGCGGCTACGTGGTGGCGCGCCAGGTAGGGGAGGCGGGCCTGCAGAGCGAGCTGTACGCGGCGCTGCGCGGCGACGACGCCGGCCAGGCCTACATGCAGGACTTTCTGCAGACGGTGCGGGACTGCAGCTTCGCCAGCCTGCCGGGACTATCGCCTTTGCCGGCTTGAGTCCGGGCGGTTTATTCATTCAGAATGCCGGTGCGGGCCGCGGAAACGAAGGCGGGAATGGACGGGGGGGCGCTGGGCGGCATCGCCGCGCGCGTCGGCGGCAAGCGCCTGCCCGCATTTCAACCGCTGGCTGGCCTGCGCGCCGCCGCCCTTGCGCGGCCTGGGCCAGGCATATCTGAACAGCCGGCTGCGGCCGGCCGATCAGGGCTGGCCATTTCAATGGGCATCACAGGAATCGATATGGGCATCAAACGACTCAACCACGCCGTGCTTTACGTCAGCGACGTGGCCGGCAGCACCGCTTTCTACCGCGATGTGCTGGGCTTCCGCCCCAAGGGCGACGCCGGCTCCAGCCGCGCGGTGTTCACCCAGGCCGCGCATTCGGACAACGACCACGATCTGGCGCTGTTCAGCCGCAATCTGGGCCAGCAACGCTCCGGCCCGTTCAGCCCGCGCGGCGAGGCGCCGGACCCGCATCAGCCCAAGGCCGGCCTGTACCACCTGGCCTGGGAGGTGGACACCCTGGCGGAATTGAAGCGCATCCGCGACGAGCTGGCCGCGCTTGGCAAGCTGGGCATGGAGGAAGACCACGGCGTGCACAAAAGCGTCTACGGCCACGATCCGGACGGGCTGCTGTTCGAGGTGTGCTGGTTCGTGCCGCCGCAGTTGCTGGACGCGGCGCCGGCGCCGGCCGAGGACGGCAGGCTGGATTGGGCCCGCGAGCTGGCGCGCTACGGCTGAGTCAGCGCGCGGCGACGCTTTCCGGCAGATAGCGCGCGCGCAGGGCCGGCATTTGCCGCCACAGGCAGTCCACCTGCTGTGGATGCCGGCTGGCGTAGCCGCGGCTGAACACCCAGTAATAGGTCTTGCTTTGCAGCGGTGGCGACAGGCGGCGGATTTTCAGCTCCGGGTGGTGGCGCAGGTAGAGGTCGCCGGCCAGCTGATGCAATGCGTAGGCGTCGGTGCGGCCGGCCTGCAGCTTGGCGAAGTTGTCGGCGATGCCGTGGCTTTCCTCCACCGGGATGCCTTGCGACAGCAGGTCGCGGCCTATCGACCAGCCCTGGTTGATGCCGACCGCGCCGGCGAGGCCGACCAGCGCGCGCCCGTTCCAGCGCAGGCGGCTGTCGCTGCGGACATAGAACGCGTAGTGGAAGGTGGCCATCCGGCGTTCCGGGTCGGCCTGGCCGGCGCGCATCGGAAAGGCCATCTGGCCGGCGCGCTCGCTCTTGTAGGACAGCAGCAGCGCGCTGTCGATGCGGTTCAGCGCCAGATTCTGCACGATGCGCTCGCCGGGTTGGCGGTTGAAGCCGCCCTCCAGCCGGCAATGCTCCAGCGCGGCCTGGGCCAGCTCGATGGCGCGGCCGCGCGGCGGCGCGGCGGCGGACGGATCTTCGATCACGTACGGGCTGGTGAGCGCGTCGCTGATCGCGATCTGCAGCGGCGCGGCCGGCGCGGCCAGGGGCGTCAGGCAGGCCAGAGCGAGGACAAGGCGTGGCATCGGATGAATCGGGCAAGAGGGATTTGGCCCGATTCTATCAGTATTGCTTAAAGATGATGCCGGCTGCTTGGAATTGTATGATTAATAATTGTCAGCTCGGATCGCCATGGTCCAGGCCCAGCTCCTGGATTTTCCGCGTCAGCGTATTGCGGCCCCAGCCCAGCAGGTGAGCCGCCTCCACCCGCCGGCCGCCGGTGTGGGCGAGGCCGGCGCGGATGCAGCAGCTTTCGAAGCGGTGGGTGAGCTCGTCGACGATGCCGGTTTCGCCGGCTAGCAGGCGCTGGCGGATTTCCTCGGCCAATTGCTGATCCCAGCCGGATGCCGCCGCAGCGGCCGGCTGGCCCTGCGGGTCGCGCAATTCCGGCGGCAGGTCCGCCACCTCCACCGTCTGGCCCGGCGCCATCACGCAGATCCACTGGCACAGGTTTTCCAGTTCGCGCACATTGCCGCTGAAGGCGCTGCGCTGGATCAGCGCCATCGCCGCCTCGGACAGGCGCTTGGCCTCCACGCCCAGCTGGGACGCGCTCTTGGCCAGGAAGTGGCGGGTCAGGAGCGGGATGTCCTCGCGCCGCTCGCGCAGCGGCGGCAGCCGCAGCCGGATCACGTTGAGGCGGTGGTACAGGTCTTCGCGGAACTGGCCGTCGCGCACCCGCTGCTCCAGGTTCTGGTGGGTGGCGGCGATCACCCGCACATTGGCCTTGATCGGGGTGTGGCCGCCGACGCGGTAGAAATGGCCGTCGGACAACACGCGCAGCAGCCGCGTCTGCAGCTCGGTCGGCATGTCGCCGATTTCGTCGAGGAACAGCGTGCCGCCCTCTGCCTCCTCGAAACGGCCGCGGCGGGCGGCCAGCGCGCCGGTGAAGGCGCCTTTTTCGTGGCCGAACAGTTCCGACTCCAGCAGGTCCTTCGGGATCGCCGCGGTATTGAGCGCGATGAAGGGCTTGCCTGAGCGCACCGAATGGCGATGCAGCGCTTCCGCCACCCTTTCCTTGCCGGTGCCGGATTCGCCGGTGATCAGCACCGTGACGCTGGACTGGGCCAGCCGGCCGATGGCGCGGAACACGTCCTGCATCGCCGGCGCCTGGCCCAGCAGCACCGGCATCGCCTCCGGGCTGTCCGGGCCGGCGGCCTGCGCCTGGCTTTCCGCCAGCGCGCGCTCGATCAGCAGCACCGCCTGGTCGATGTCGAAGGGCTTGGGCAGATATTCGAAGGCGCCGCCCTGGAACGCCGATACCGCGGAGTCCAGGTCGGAGTGGGCGGTCATGATGATCACCGGCAGCTGCGGATGCTCGTTCTTCACCTTGGCCAGGAATTTCAGGCCGTCGGTGCCGGGCATGCGGATGTCGGAAATGATGGCCTGCGGGGTGGCGTCGTACAGCGCGTTCAGCGCGTCGTCGGCGCTGGAGAAACTGTCGAAGCCGATCTCGGCGCGGGTCAGCGCCTTTTCCAGCACCCAGCGTATCGCCTTGTCGTCGTCGATGATCCAGACCGGCTTGGTCATATTGCGTGTCTCCTGAGCGTTCTTTTAGGTGTCAGCTCGCCGCGTCGGCGGCGAAGGGCAGCAGCACGGTGAAGCAGGTCTGGCCTGGGCGCGATTCGAACTCTATGCTGCCGCCGTGCTGGTGGACGAAGGCCTGCGCCAGCGTCAGCCCCAGGCCGGTGCCTTCGGCGCGGCCGGTGACCAGCGGGTAGAAGATGTGGTCGCGGATGTCGTCGGGCACGCCGGGGCCGTTGTCCTCGATTTGCAATTTCAGTGCCAGCTGGTGGCGTTTGCGCGCCAGCGTGATCTGGCGGGCCACCCGGGTGCGCAGCACGATGCGGCCCTGGCCGCGCAGCGCCTGCACCGCGTTGTTGACGATGTTGAGCACCACCTGGATCAGCTGTTCCTTGTCGGCCGACAGCAGCGGCAGGCTGGTGTCGTAGTCGCGGATCACCGCCAGGCCTTGCGGATGCTGGGCCAGCGCGATGCTGCGCACCCGCTCCAGCACCTCGTGGATGTTGATCGGCGCGCGGCTGTGGCTGCGGTGCGGCGCCAGCAGCCGGTCCACCAGCGCCTGCAGGCGCAGCGCCTCTTCGGTGATGACCGCGGTGTATTCCTTCAGCTCGGGGCGGTCGGCCAGCTCGTGCTCCAACAGCTGGGCCGCGCCGCGGATGCCGCCCAGCGGGTTTTTGATTTCGTGCGCCAGGTTGCGGATCAGCTCGCGGTTGGCCTGGTGCTGCAGCAGAGAGCGCTCCTCATTGGCGATTTTCAGCTGCTGGTCCAGCGGCCGCAGTTCGATCAGCGCCAGGCTGCCGTCGGCGTCTACCGGGGTGATGGTCAGCGCCACGTGCAGCACGGCGTCGTTGTGCTGCGGCTTCAGTTCCAGGTCGTGCTCGATGTAGCTGGCGCCTTGCAGCAGCGCGGTGGTGAGCGCCTGGCGCAGCGCGGGGCAGGGCTGGAACAGCTCCAGCAGGCTGTGGCGCAGCATTTCGCGGCTGCCCAGCGCCAGCAGGTTTTCGCAGGCGGGGTTGACGAAGCGCAGCGAGGCTGCGGCGTCGCAGATGAGCACCGGGGTGTCTAGCAGTTCCAGTCCGGCAAAGCTGGGTAGGGGCATGGGGTTCCGGTTTCGGGTGGTGGGCGCGGCCGCGGCCATCTTGCCCAGCAATAAGCGGGCCAGCCCCGGAGCGGGACGGAATGGCGCGCGGACGCGGCGCGGCGGCTTAAGTTTGCACTAAACTGGTGCGTTAAGCCATCACATGCCCAGCTCGCGGCGCAGCGCCTCGACATTCTTCTGGCGGTCGGTGACCTCGTCCTGCAGTTTCTGCACCCGGTCCAGGTATTTCTGGTAGTTGCGCGCCTCGTCGCCCAGGCGGGTGGCCTTGCCGTCGGCCAGCGCCTTCTTGGCGGCATCCAGCGCCTTCGCCTCGTTGGCCAATTCCTGTTCCAGGATTTTCTTGCGGCCATTGTCGCGCTGCTTCTGGATATTGGCGTCCACGCTGGGGTAGCCGCCGGACGCGGCCGGCTTGCCGGCGGAGGCGCCGCCGCTCTTGCCGCCGGGGTAGGATGAAAGCGGATTCAGCTTGATCGGCTGCGCGCCGCGGATCGGCACATTGGTGTAGGTGACGTTGCCGTTGGCGTCCACGTACTTGTAGATGGTGGCCGCCTGGACGCCGCCGCAGGCCAGCAGCAGGAGAAGGGCTAATGTTTTCATCGTCGGAGGCTGGTTAGAGTGCGCTTCCATGATAAGCAAATCGGCGGTCTGCGTCATATATGCTTGAGGCCGGGGCGCAAAAAAACGGCAGCCGAGGCTGCCGTTTTTCCCGCATGGGCGCTTGGCGCTTACAGCGAGTAGTACATCGCGAATTCCACCGGGTGGGTGGTCATGCGGGTCAGGTTGACTTCCTGCATCTTCAGCTCGATGTAGGAGTCGATCCAATCGTTGGAGAACACGCCGCCGCGGGTCAGGAACTCGCGGTCCTTGTCCAGCGCCGCCAGGGCTTCGTCCAGGCTGGCGCATACGGTCGGGATCAGCTTGTCTTCTTCCGGCGGCAGGTCGTACAGGTTCTTGTCGGCCGCGTCGCCCGGGTGGATCTTGTTCTGGATGCCGTCGAGGCCGGCCATCAGCAGCGCGGAGAAGCACAGGTACGGGTTGGCCAGCGGATCCGGGAAGCGGGTTTCGATGCGGCGGCCTTTCGGGCTGGCCACGTGCGGGATGCGCACCGAGGCGGAGCGGTTCTTGGCCGAATAGGCCAGCTTCACCGGCGCTTCGTAGTGCGGCACCAGGCGTTTGTAGGAGTTGGTGCCCGGGTTGGTGATGGCGTTCAGCGCCTTGGCGTGCTTGATGATGCCGCCGATGTAGTACAGCGCGGTATCGGACAGGCCGGCGTAGCCGTCGCCGGCGAACAGGTTGACGCCGTCTTTCCAGATCGATTGGTGCACGTGCATGCCGGAGCCATTGTCGCCGACGATGGGCTTGGGCATGAAGGTGGCGGTCTTGCCGTAGCTGTGGGCGACGTTGTGCACCACGTATTTCAGGATCTGGGTCCAGTCGGCGCGCTGGGTCAGCGTGCTGAACTTGGTGCCGATTTCGTTCTGGCCAGCGGTGGCCACTTCGTGGTGGTGCACTTCCACCGGCACGCCCAGCTCTTCCAGCAGCAGCACCATCGCGGAGCGGATGTCTTGCGACGAATCCACCGGCGGCACCGGGAAGTAGCCGCCCTTGACGCCCGGACGGTGGCCCATGTTGCCGCCTTCGAATTCTTCAGCCGAGGCCCAGGCCGCTTCTTCGGCCTTGATCTTGACGAAGCAGCCGGACATGTCGGTGCCCCAGGTGATGCTGTCGAAGATGAAGAATTCCGGCTCCGGGCCGAAGTAGGCGGTGTCGCCGACGCCGGAGGCCTTCAGATAGGCTTCGGCGCGCTTGGCGATGGAGCGCGGGTCGCGGTCGTAGCCCTTGCCGTCGGCCGGGTCGATCACGTCGCAGGACATGAATACGGTCGGCTCGTCGAAGAACGGGTCGATGCGGGCGGTGGCCGGGTCGGCCATCAGCAGCATGTCGGATGCCTGGATGCCTTTCCAGCCGGCGATGGAGGAGCCGTCGAAGGCGTGGCCGCGTTCGAACCAGGCGTCGGCGTCTTCCAGCAGCACATGGGCCGGGATGGAGACGTGCTGCTCTTTGCCGCGGGTATCGGTAAAGCGCAGATCGACAAATTTGACGTCGTTTTCTTGGATCAGCTTGACTACGTCGGCTACTGCCATGGTTTATCTCCTGAAAGGCAACGTGCACCCAAGGGCAAGTGCGAAAAAATCGGTACGCCCGGCTTTAAGCAGGAAGCGTGCCAGCTCCAAAATCGCTGCTGTTGCATTGTGTCATAGGCGGATAGCCTTAGCCAGCCGGCTGGAATGCCGAATTGTGAACCATCCTGGTGCTGGCTGTTTTGCCATGCACTAACTTGGTGCGAATTGCCAGTCGCGGCGAGTGGGCAGATAATCGGCAACATACGCCATCCTTATTGCAGGAGGAAAACAGCATGAGCAAAGTGAAGCAGATTCTGCAAACCGCCCATCAGCGCGCCGAGCGCTCCGGTCTGCCCTACAGCGGCGCGCTGCTGCCGGATGAAGCCTATGAATTGCTGCAGTCCTTGCCCAAGACGGTGCTGCTGGACGTGCGCAGCCATGCCGAATGGCAGTTCGTCGGCACGGTGCCCGGCGCGGTGAACATCGAATGGAAAAGCTACCCGGGCATGGCGGCCAACCCCAATTTCCTGGCGCAGCTGACGCATCAGGTGGATCCGGAGGCGGTGCTGCTGGTGATGTGCCGCTCCGGCGCGCGCTCCGACCAAGTGGCGCGGCTGGCGGCGGCCAACGGCTACAGCGAGGTGTACAACGTGCTGGAAGGCTTCGAGGGCGATCTGGACGCCAGCGGCCATCGCAACTCTGTCGGCGGCTGGCGCCAGCGCGGCCTGCCCTGGATGCAGGGCTGACAGGATTGACGGCGGCGGTTGAAGTTTGCGGCGTAACGCGGCAAAGTGTGGCCTGAACCCGCCGCCGCGCGCGGCGCACATTTTGGAAAGCCGACCATGACCGACCGTTACGCCGTTATCGGCAACCCGATTTCGCACAGCCAGTCTCCGTTCATCCATCAGGAGTTCGCCCGGGCCTTGGGCCAGGACATCAGCTATGAAAAGCTGTTCGCCGAACTGGGCGCCTTCCGCCCGCAGGTGGAGGCCTTCGTCGCCGCGGGCGGCAAGGGTCTCAATATCACGCTGCCGTTCAAGGGCGACGCCTTCCGCTTCGCGCAGGAAGTGACCGAGCGCGCCCGCGCCGCCGAGGCGGTGAACACGCTGACCTTCCGCGATGGCAAGGTCTACGGCGACAACACCGACGGCGTCGGCCTGGTGCGCGACATCGTGGAAAACCTGGACTACCCGATCGCCGGCCAGCGCGTGCTGATCCTGGGCGCCGGCGGCGCGGTGCGCGGCGTGCTGGAGCCCATCCTGCAGCAAAAGCCGGCCAGCCTGACCATCGCCAACCGCACCGTGATCAAGGCCGAGGCGCTGGCGCACCATTTCGCCCGCTACGGCAAGGTGGAGGCGGTCGGCTACGACGCGCTGGCGGGCCGCAGCTTCGACATCATCATCAACGCCACCTCCACCAGCCTGAGCAACGAGATGCCGCCGCTGCCGCATGGCGTGTTCACCGCCCGCACCCTGGCATACGACATGGTGTACAGCAGCGGCCTGACGCCTTTTCTGCAGCGGGCACAGGGCGAAAACGCCGGCATGCTGGCCGACGGCCTGGGCATGCTGGTGGAGCAGGCGGCCGAGTCCTTCTCCATCTGGCGCGGGATCCAGCCCGACACCCGCAAGGTGACCAATATGCTGAGGGAAGTGTTAGCCTGAGCATGTCGCGCATCCTGTTGAAGATCCTGGCGGCCCTGGTGGCCGCTTTTGTGCTGTATAACCTGTGGGTGTTCGGCCATGTCGTCTATTGGCGCGACCACAATCCCAGCGCCAGCTCCTTCATGAACGAGCGGCTGGCCAAGATGCAGGCCGACGATCCGGACGCCGAATTGAGCCAGCGCTGGGTGCCGTACGCGAAAATCTCGCCGAATCTGAAGCGGGCGCTGATCGCGTCGGAGGACGCCAGGTTCGTCGACCACGAAGGCTTCGACTGGGACGGCATCGAGGCGGCGTTCGAGAAAAACCTGAAGAAGGGCAAGATCGTCGCCGGCGGCTCTACCATCAGCCAGCAACTGGCCAAGAACCTGTTCCTGTCCAGCGGCAAGACGCCGTGGCGCAAGCTGGAGGAGGCGCTGATCACCATGATGCTGGAAGCGGTGCTGGACAAGCGCCGCATCTATGAGATCTACCTCAACGTGATCGAGTGGGGCGACGGCGTGTTCGGCGCCGAGGCCGCCGCGCGCTACTACTACCATACCAGCGCGGCCAGGCTGTCCTCGTCCCAGGCCGCCAAGCTGGCGGCGATGGTGCCCAATCCGCGCTATTACGACGCCCACCGCAACGCGCCGGGCCTGGCGCGGAAGACCCGCATCATCCAGCGGCGCATGGCTTACGTCGAATTGCCCTGAGCCGCGCCGCGGCCGGCCCCGGCAGGGGCCGGCTGGAGCCGATTTTGACGATATGTTACAATCGCGACTTTCTTTCCGGTTGCCGCGCGCAAGCCGCGGTGAGCGCAATGGACTTACCCAGTTATCCCGTAATCCAATCCCGTTACACCCTTAGCGAATAAGCCCGCCTCACACCGTCTGCACCTTGTGCGCCCTGTGGGCGGAAGGAGACGTGCATGACGGTTGCCTACAAGCAACAATCCGCCGATCGTCTGCAAGAAAGCCTGGGCCTGGTGCAAAGCCTGATCGAGCGCCAACGCCAGCTGGAACATCTTGTATCGCGCCAGGACGCGGCCGAATCCGCGGCCGCCGACGGCCTGGCGCCGCAACATAATCTGACCGAATTGCGCCAGAAGCTGGCGCAGCTGCATCCGGCCGACATCGCCCACATCCTGGAGGCGCTGCCGCTGGAGGACCGCCTGCTGGCCTGGGACATGGCCGAGGCCGCCCGCGGCGGCGCCATCCTGCTGGAGGTGTCCGACGCGGTGCGCGAATCGCTGGTCGAAGTGATGGACCAGGAACGGCTGGTGGCGGCGGTGAGCGGCCTGGAGGCCGACGAGCTGGCCGAACTGGCGCCGGACCTGCCGCGCCAGGTGGTGTACGAGGTGATGGGACGGTTGGACGAGGAAGAGCGCGGCCAGTTGCAGGCGGTGCTGTCCTACGACGACGACCGCGTCGGCGCGCTGATGGATTTCGAGCTGGTGACCATCCGCGCCGATGTCAGCTGCGAAGTGGTGCTGCGCTACCTGCGGCGCTTCGACGAATTGCCGGGCCAGACCGACAAGATCTTCGTCACCGACGAAGCCGGCCGGCTGAAGGGCGTGCTGTCCATCCGCAAGCTGCTGGTGTCCGACCCCGACGCCGAAGTGGCGCAGGCAATGGCCACCGAGGTGGTGAGCTTCCACCCCGACGAGGCGGCGCTGGACGCCGCTCTGGCGTTCGAGCGCTACGACTTGGTGACCGCGCCGGTGGTGGACGAGCGCGGCGTGCTGCTGGGCCGGCTGACGGTGGACGCGATGGTGGACGTGATCCGCGAGGAGTCCGACAGCGAAGTGCGGAACCTGGCCGGCCTGAAGGAAGAGGAAGACCTGTTCGCGCCGGTGATGGATTCGGTGAAGAACCGCTGGTCGTGGCTGGCGATCAATCTTTGCACCGCCTTCTTCGCCTCGCGGGTGATAGGCGCGTTCGAGCACTCCATCGCGCAGTTGGTGGCGCTGGCGGCCTTGATGCCCATCGTCGCCGGCATCGGCGGCAACTCCGGCAACCAGACCATCACCATGATCGTGCGCGCGCTGGCGATGGGCCAGATGCGGATGGGCCAGACCGGCCGGCTGTGGCGCAAGGAGCTGGGCGTCAGCGTGATCAACGGCATGGTGTGGGGCAGCGTGATCGGCGCCATCGCCTGGCTGCTGTACGGCAGCGCCTCGCTGGGACTGGTGATGCTGGCGGCGATGACGTTGAACCTGATGTTGGCCGCCACCATGGGGGTGATGATTCCGACGCTGATGCAGAAGCTGGGCAAGGACCCGGCGCTGGGTTCCAGCGTGCTGATCACCGCCTGCACCGATTCCGGCGGCTTCCTGATTTTCCTCGGCCTCGCCACGCTATTCCTATTGTAGATACATGATGCTGACTATCGAACAGGCGCTGCGCCGCCACTCCCTGCCGCGGCTGGAAAGCCGCATGCTGCTGATGCGCGTCTGGCCCGGCCTGACGCATGCCGCCATCGTCGGCCACCCGGAACGCGAGCTGGCCGCCGATATCGCCGCGGCTTTCGACGCGCTGGCCGCGCGCCGGCTGGCCGGCGAGCCTATGGCCTATCTGATTGGCGCGCGCGAATTCTACGGCCGCGATTTCCAGGTGAGTCCGGCGGTGCTGATCCCGCGGCCGGAAACCGAACATTTGATCGAGCTGGCGCTGGCCCGCGTCGATCCAGCCGCTCCGGCGCGGGCGGTGGATCTGGGCACCGGCAGCGGCATCATCGCCGTCACGCTGGCGCTGGAAGCGCCGGGCTGGTCGGTGGGGGCGGTCGATGTCTCCGCCGACGCGCTGGCTGTCGCGCGCGGCAATGCCGATGCGCTGGCTGCCCGCGTCGATTTCCGGCTGGGCAGCTGGTTCGCCCCGCTGGACGCCGACGCTCGCTTCGATTTGATCGTGTCCAATCCGCCGTATATCGAGCGCGGCGACCATCATCTGGCCGAAGGCGACCTGCGCTTCGAACCGCGCGGCGCGCTGACCGACGAGGCCGACGGCCTGGCCTGCCTGCGCGAGATCGCCGCCGGCGCGCCGGCGCGGCTGGCCGACGGCGGCTGGCTGATGGTCGAGCACGGCTACGATCAGGGCGAGGCGGTGAGGGCGCTGTTTGCCGACTCTGGTTTGAGCCAGGTGGAAACCATCCGCGACCTGGCCGGCCAGGACCGCGTCACCATCGGGCGCAAAGCGGGCTGAGCGATGTCGCCGCGATGGAAATCCTGCTGGCCCGCGTGGCTGCTGACGCCGCCGATCGCCTGCCTCGCGCTGTGGCCGGAGGCCAACCGGCAATTGTTTCTGGCGCTCCATCCCTGGCTGCAGCAGCTGCCCGCGCCGTTTTGGCGTTTCGCCAGCGTGTTCGGCGATTGGCCGACGGTGCTGGCCTTGCTGCTCGCGCTGAGCTGGCGCGCGCCGCAACGGCTGCCGGCGCTGCTGGCGGGCAGCGTCGCCGCCATCGTGCTGGCGGTGGCGCTCAAGGCCGGCTTCGCGGTGCCCAGGCCGCCGCTGGTGCTGCCGCCGGGGGCGGTGGATTTGCTGGACCGTCTGCCGGGCAACGGCTCTTTCCCATCCGGCCACGCGATGGCGGCGGCGGCGCTGGCCACCTTCGCCCGGCATGGCGCGAGGTGGGGCTGGGCCGCGGCCTGGTGTCTATTGGCGGCGGCGGTGCTGCTGTCGCGCATCGCCATCGGCGTGCATTGGCCGCTGGACCTGTTGGCCGGCGCCTTGCTGGGCTGGGCGACGATGCGGCTGGCGCTGCGCCACGCTTGGCCCGGCGGCTGGGCGCGCGACATCACCCGGACCGCCTGGATGATCCTGCTGGTGCTGTTGGCCGGCTCGCTGGCCTGGCAATTGGGACATCACGGAGTGTTCGCCGAGTACTGGCTGCGGGTGGCGATCGGGGCCGCCGTGCTGCTGTGGGGATTTGTCAGGCTGGGCCGCTCGGGCCACTAGAAAAGACAAGGGCGGGCCTCCGGGCCCGCCCTGGGGCGGCTATGGCGTTTCATGCCGCCCGCGGCGCATCAATGATGATGGCCGTGTTCGCCGTGGGCGTGGCCATGGCTGATTTCTTCGGCGGAGGCGGCGCGGACTTCCACCACCTTGGCGGCGAAGCGGATGCTCTGGCCGGCCAGCGGGTGGTTGGCGTCGACGATGGCCTTGCCGTCGGCGATGTCGGTGACGCGGAACAGCAGCAGTTCGCCGGTTTCCGGATCGTCAGCTTCGAACACCATGCCGATTTCGACATCGGCCGGGAACACTTCCAGGTCTTCCACGCGGACCAGCTCTTCTTCCGGATCGCCGAAAGCGTCGTCGGCAGTCAGCTTCACGTCGACGGATTCGCCAACGTTCTTGCCTTCCAGCGCTTCTTCCACCAGCGGGAAGATGCCGTCGTAGCCGCCGTGCAGGTAGCTGATCGGCTCTTCGGTCTTGTCGAGGAGGTTGTTGTCGACATCGAACATCTCGTAGTGGAGGGTGACGATGGTGTTTTTGGCGATTTGCATGAGTTGGATATCCGTGAGGGATGGTGAAAAAAACTTGACAGGGACGGTCCCGAGGGTGTTCCTTCCACCGCAAGATAGCGCGCTCGCGCGCCTGGCCGTATTGTAAACCATAGACGGGCATCTTAGGTCCCGTGACACCGCAATGAACACGACAACTCTACTGGGCGGCATGTCGCCCGAACAATTCCTGGCCGAATACTGGCACAAGAAGCCGCTGCTGATCCGCGGCGCCTTGACCGATGTCGGCCCGCACGTCGATTTCTCCGTTTTGTCCGAGCTGGCGCAGCGCGACGACGCGGAGTCCAGGCTCATCGAATTCAAGCGGGGGCGCTGGCATCTGGAGCGGGGCCCGTTCCGCGCTTCCCGTTTCCGCCGGCTGGCGGAAACCGACTGGACCCTGTTGGTGCAGGGGGTGAACCACCATCTGCCGCATATCGACGAGATTCTGTGGCGCTTCAATTTCATCCCTTATGCCAGGCTGGACGATCTGATGATCAGCTATGCGCCGCCCGGCGGCACGGTGGGGCCGCACTTCGACGCCTATGACGTGTTCCTGCTGCAGGTGGGCGGGCGCAAGCGCTGGCAGATCTCGGCGCAGCACGACGACGATTTCATCGAGGATGCCCCCATCCGCGTATTGAAAGACTTCCGGGTGGAGGAGGAGTTCGTGCTGGAGCACGGCGACATGCTGTACCTGCCGCCGCACTATGCGCACCACGGCGTGGCGCTGGAGCCGGGCATGACCTATTCGATAGGTTTCCGCGCGCCGCCCGCGCAGGAGCTGGCGACCCAGTTCCTGGTCTATCTGCAGGACCGGATGTGCCTGGACGGCGTGTACGCCGACCCGAACCTGAAGCTGCAAGCCGATCCTGCGCGCATCAGCGCGGAAATGATTGAACAGGTGTCCGGCCTGCTGTCGCGCATCCGCTGGGACAAGGACACGGTATGCGACTTTCTCGGCCACTATCTGACCGAACCCAAGGCGCATGTGTTCTACGATGCGCCGGAGGAGGAACTGGACGAGGACGAGTTCGCCGAGGCGCTGGCGAGCCAGGGGCTGGCGCTGGATCGCAAGAGCCAGATCCTGTTCTGCGACGACTGCGTCTACTGCAACGGCGAGAAACTGGCGGCGGACGCCGGCGATTTCGCGCATTGGCGGCAATTCGCCAACCAGCGCAAGCTGGCGCCGGGGACATTCTCGGCCGATATGCTGGCTTCTTTGTACGATGGCTATCTGTCAGGTTATTGGCATTTGCTGACTGATGTAGCACAATAGCAACAGTTTTTGCGCTTGTATCGAATCGGCAACGCGATGGACGGCTGCATTTGGGGGGTAAACGCCCGTTTTTGTGTCCGCGCCATCCATTGCCCGGCTTAGATTGGCAATGTGGTTTTTTTAGATTTTTGCCCTCTATACAGCTATTTTTTTCGTGATACAATTTGCTCACTGATGGATTTTCAGTCGCCCGGCTTATTGTCGAGACCGTGCGATAACTGACGTCTTGTTCAACTTATCCTCAAAGGTAAAGAAAAAATGAAACAGTCGCTCCTCGTTGCTGCCCTGCTGGCCGTAGCCCTGTCCGCTTGCGGTAAGAAAGAAGCTCCGGCTGAAGCTTCCGCTCCCGCAGTTGAAGCTTCCGCTCCGGCCGCTTCCGCTCCGGCCGCTGAAGCTTCCGCTCCGGCTGCTTCCGCTCCGGCTGCTGACGCTTCCGCTCCGGCTGCTTCCGCTGCTAAGTAATTCGCGGCGAGCAACATCGAAAAAACCGGCTTCGGCCGGTTTTTTTGCGTCTGTCTTCCGGCGGCTTGTTAGCGATAGTTGTAAATTTGGTGGAAAAGCCACAGATATTGCCGCCGAATACAAAACGTTACATATTGCGGCCCGCATGGCGCGGAGTGGTTGTAATTAGGGCCTCAGCCCCATTCTGCCTGATAAACAGATGTGTCCAGCATAAAAAACAGCCCGCTATCGCGGGCTGTTGTTTTTTCGCCTGCCGGTTGTTGCGTTATTGCAGCTCGGTTTGCAGCTTGCCCAGCGCGGCTTTGACGAAGTCGTCGGACAGCGGCTTGCCCTGCTTGTCCTGAATTTGCAGCGTGGTGCTGCCGCCGGTCTGTTCCAGCAGCTTGATGCGGTATTCCTGCTCGGTCGGTTTCACCGCCTTGCCGTCGCCGCTCTTCCAGAAAGCCAGGCTGGACCAGAAGCCGCTGCCGGAGTCTTCCTTGCTGTCGGTCTCGCCCTTGGCCGGCTTCACGTAGTACAGGCCTTGCGAGCGGTCGCGGTCGGTGACGATCAGGCCGACGCGGTCCAGCGCCAGGCCTACGCGGCGCCAGGCGCGGTCGAAGCCGTCGGCCAGCTGCAGTTGGCCGTCTACGATAGGGTCTTGCGGCTTGGCCGGCTTGGCCAGCGTTTGCTGAACCTGCGCCTTGGCTTTCTCTTCGGTCATGCCCAGGCGGATCATGAAGCGGCCCAGCAGCTCGGCTTCCAGATTGGGGTCGGTCGGGCGAGCCTGCCAGATGGTGTTGGTCTTGCTGTTGTCGGCGTAGACCTCTTCCATGCCGCGGTGTGAGAAGTAAACCTCGGTGCCTTGCGGCGTGTTTTCCAGGCGGATGCGGAACTTGTCGCGTTCGCCGGTGGAGTAGACGCTGCCCAGGCCGACGGTTTCCAGCAGTTTGCGCAGGCCGTCGTTGGGCAGTTTGGCGCGGTTTTCCGCCCAGTCGGTTTCCATGATGCCGACGCTCGGGTCTTCGGTTTTGATGACGAAGCCGTTTTCTTGCCAGAAGGCCTTCAGCACCGGCCACAGTTCGGCGGCCTTTTTGTCGCCGACCAGCAGCCAGCGCTGGGTGCCGGCGCGCTCCATGCGCACCTTGTCCAGTTGATTGATGGCGATCGGGGACGTGGCGGCGGCGACGGCGGGATCGGCGCTGGCGGTCGTGACGCCGCCGGGCAGGTTGTACTTGTTCTGGATCTGCGGGGTGGTCAGATCCGGCGGCACCTCCAGGCTGTTAGCCGTGGCTTTCGGGGCGTCGGACTGATAATCCAGAGGCTTGCTAAGCGGTTGCGGGGTGCTGCAAGCGGCCATCATGCCAGTTGCCAACAGAATCGCGACGGACGCGCTGTGTTTCATGCGGACTCCCATCGTGCAGGGGATGATCAAAGGATTTCTGCTTGTTTCAGGGCCGCTTCGACGGCTGCCTCGGCAGCTTGGCTGAGCGGGGTGAGCGGCAGGCGGATGCCTTCGCGGATGTGTTGCATCCGGACGAGGGCCCACTTGGCCGGGATAGGGTTGGGTTCGATGAACAGCTGCTTGTGCAGGCCTTGCAGCTTGTCGTTGATCGCGCGGGCCTGGCGCGCGTCGCCGGAGGTGGCGGCCACGCACAGCGCGCTCATTTGCTTGGGCGCGATATTGGCGGTGACAGAGATCACGCCATGGCCGCCGCACAGCATGAACGCCATGCCGGTGGCGTCGTCGCCGGAGTACAGCGCGAAATCCTTCGGCGCGCGCAGCGCCAGGTCGCAGGCGCGGCCGATGTCGCCGGTGGCGTCCTTCAGGCCGACGATGTTCGGGTGCTCGGCCAGGCGCAGCGCGGTGTCGTTGCTCATGTCGGCGACGGTGCGGCCGGGGACATTATAAAGGATGACCGGCAGCGGGCTCGCGTCGGCGATGGCCTTGAAGTGCTGGTAGATGCCTTCCTGGGTGGGCTTGTTGTAGTAGGGCACCACCGACAGCACCATGTCGGCGCCGGCGTCGGCCGAGCGCTGTCCCAGTTCGATGGCTTCGGCGGTGGCGTTGCCGCCGGCTCCGGCGATGACCTTGACGCGTCCGGCGGCGTATTTGACTACGGCGGCGACCACTTCGATGTGTTCTTCCACAGACAACGTGGCCGATTCGCCGGTGGTGCCGACGGCGACGATGCCGGCAGTGCCGTTTTCGATGTGGAACTCAACCAATCGTTGCAACGCTGCGAAGTCCACCGCGCCATCCTGCGACATCGGTGTGACCAGAGCTACCAAGCTGCCGGTAAGCATAGTTCTGCCTATCTGGGATAAGGATTTACAAGGTTTACGATTGTAGCGGAATTCGTCTGGCTGGCAAAAGTTCGTGGCGAAGCGGCGGCGGGGGCTTCGGGAATGCCGGGCGATTGTGCTAGAATCCTACGTTTTTCCGATACTTACGGCGAGCTGGCTGAAGGATCCCACAGCGTGATTACCACAAGCAACATTACCATGCAGTTTGGCGTGAAACCCTTGTTCGAGAAGGTTTCCGTCAAATTCGGCGAAGGCAACCGTTACGGCCTGATCGGCGCCAACGGTTCCGGCAAATCCACTTTCATGAAGATTCTGGGCGGCGACCTGGAACAGACCGCCGGCGAAGTGGCCATCGAAAACGGCCTGCGCCTCGGCAAACTGCGCCAGGACCAGTTCGGCTACGAAGATCAGCGCGTGATCGACGTGGTGATGATGGGCCATACCGAGATGTGGGCGGCGATGAGCGAACGCGACGCCATCTACGCCAATCTGGAAGCCACCGAAGACGATTACATGCACGCGGCCGAACTGGAAGCCAAGTTCGCCGAGTACGACGGCTACACCGCCGAGGCGCGCGCCGGCGAGCTCCTGATGGGCGTCGGCATTCCGGTGGAGCAGCATTTCGGCCCGATGAGCGAAGTGGCCCCGGGCTGGAAGCTGCGGGTGCTGCTGGCGCAGGCGCTGTTCTCCAATCCGGACATCCTGTTGCTGGACGAACCGACCAACAACCTGGACATCAACACCATCCGCTGGCTGGAGCATGTGCTGAACGAGCGCAACTCCACCATGATCATCATTTCGCACGACCGCCACTTCCTGAACTCGGTGTGCACCCACATGGCGGACCTGGACTACAACACCATCCGCATCTACCCGGGCAACTACGACGACTACATGATCGCGTCGGCTCAGGCGCGCGAGCGCCAGCTGTCGTCCAACAGCAAGGCCAAGGAGCGGATCCAGGAGCTGCAGGAGTTTGTGGCCCGCTTCTCCGCCAACAAGTCCAAGGCCCGCCAGGCAACCAGCCGTCTGAAGCAGGTGGACAAGCTGAAGTCCGAGATGGTGGAAGTGAAGCCATCCAGCCGCCAGAACCCGTTCATCCGCTTCGAAATGGACGACAAGTTCAAGCTGCACCGTCAGGCGGTGGAGGTGGAGAGCCTGAACAAGGCTTATGAGAACAAGGTGCTCTTCAAGGATTTGAACCTGATTCTGGAAGCCGGCGCGCGCCTGGCCGTCATCGGGCCGAACGGCGCCGGCAAGACCTCGCTGGTCAAGCTGTTGGCCGGCGCCTTCGAAGCCAAGTTCGCCGAAGGCCTGAGCGCCGACTACGGCAGCATCAAGTGGGCGGAAAAGGCGCAGATCGGCTACTTCGCCCAGGACCATGAAGCCGATTTCGACTCCGACATGACGCTGACCGAGTGGATGCGCGAGTGGGGCCAGGAAGGCGACGACGAGCAGGTGATCCGCGGCACGCTGGGCCGGCTCTTGTTCGGCGGCGACGAAGTGGGCAAGGCGGTGCGCGTGCTGTCGGGCGGCGAGAAGGGCCGCATGCTGTACGGCAAGCTGATCCTGCAGAAGCCGAACGTGATGATCATGGACGAGCCGACCAACCACATGGACATGGAGTCGATCGAATCCCTGAACATGGCGCTGGAAAAGTACAAGGGCACGCTGATCTTCGTTTCGCACGACCGCCAGTTCGTCAGCAGCCTGGCCACCCATGTGCTGGAGCTGGACGGCAAGGGCGGCTACGACTACTACACCGGCAATTACGAAGATTACCTGGCCAGCAAGGGTCTGGAGTAAATTTGGATACGGTCTGTCACAGGCCGTAGCTTTACCGGCGGGAGGGCGTGCGCTATATTGCGGTGCACAAACTCCCGCTTTTTCATGGGCGCCGTCCCCGGCGCGACAACAATAATCAGGGACCCGGCCAGGAAGGCCGATGCTGGAGACATCACGTGCTCATCCGTCCTGGTGACCTGGTGAGATCTGCAAAGTGAAAGAAGGGAATACCATGCGTTTAAAAGGGAAAGTGTCCATCATCACCGGTTCGGCCAGCGGCATCGGCAAGGCCACCGCCGAGAAATTCGTCAAGGAAGGCGCCATCGTCGCGGTGTGCGACCTGAACCCGGACGCGGTCAAGACCGTCGTCGATGAACTGAAGGCGCTGGGCGGCGAGGCCTACGGCTATCGGGTGGATGTGACCGACAAGGCCCAGATCGCCGACATGGTGGCCGACTTGAAAACCCGCTGCGGCCGCATCGACGTATTGGTCAACAACGCCGGCATCGTCCAGGACGCGCAGTTGATCAAGATGAGCGAAGACCAGTTCGACAAGGTGATCGACATCAACCTGAAGGGCGTCTACAACTGTGCCCGCGCCGTGGTGGACACCATGGTGGAGCAGGGCGGCGGCGTGATTCTGAACGCCTCGTCGGTGGTGGGCGTCTACGGCAACTTCGGCCAAACCAACTACGCTGCGGCCAAGTTTGGCGTGATCGGCTTCGTCAAGACCTGGGCCAAGGAGCTGGGCAAGAAGGGCATCCGCGCCAATGCGGTGTGCCCGGGCTTCGTCGCCACCCCCATTCTGAAGGCGATGCCGGAGAAGGTGCTGCAGGCTATGGAAGACAAGGTGCCGATGCGCCGCATGGCCGATCCGGCGGAGATCGCCAACGTTTACGCCTTCCTGGCGTCGGACGAGGCCAGCTACATCAACGGCGCCGCGATCGAGGTGACAGGCGGCCTGACGCTGTAAGCGCCCGGTCCGTCCATGAAAAACGCCCCGGCTTGCCGGGGCGTTGTCGTTGGCGGCGCGGATGCGGCTAGTCGTCCAGCTCGCCCTCGTGGGCCAGCAGCGCGGAATCCACCTCGCGGCGGTGCAGGTGCGGCGCGAACAGCTCGACGAAAGTGTAGGCGAAACCGCGCAGATAGGCGTCCTTGCGGATGCCGATCTTGGTGGTCGACGGCTCGAACAGGTGGCCGGCGTCGATCGCCACCAGGTTCTGGTCGCGTTCCGGCTCGAAGGCCATACTGGCGATGATGCCGATGCCGAGGCCGAGCGAGACGTAGGTCTTGATCACGTCGGTGTCGATGGCGGTCAGCACCACATTGGGCGTCAGGCCCTGGTCGGCGAACGATTTGTTGATCTTGGAGCGGCCGGCGAAGGCGAAATCGTAGGTGACGATCGGGTAGTCGGCGATGTCGGCCAGCGTCATCTTGCGGTCCAGCTGGCTGAGCGGGTGGCCGCGCGGCACTACCACCGAGCGGTTCCACTCATAACAGGGCAGCATCGCCAGTTCCTTGTACAGCGAGATGCCCTCGGTGGCGATGGCGAGGTCGGCTTCGCCGGACACCACCATTTCGCAGATCTGCGTCGGGCTGCCCTGTTTCAGCGACAGCCGCACCTTGGGATAGCGGCGCACGAATTCGGCGATGGCCTGCGGCAGCGCGTAGCGCGCCTGGGTGTGGGTGGTGGCGATGGTCAGCGCGCCTTCCGACTCGCGGGAGAATTCGTCGCCGACCCGCTTGAGATTTTGCGCTTCGCGCAGGATGCGCTCGGAAATGCGCAGCACTTCCTTGCCCGGCTCGGACACCGACACCACCCGCTTGCCGTTGCGGATGAACACCTGGATGCCCAGCTCGTCCTCCAGCAGGCGGATCTGCTTGGATATGCCGGGCTGCGAGGTGTGCAGCTTCTCAGCGGCTTCGGAAACGTTCAGCCCCTGCTTGGCCACTTCCACCAGGTAGCGAAGTTGTTGTAGCTTCATTTTGTCGGCCTGCCCTCTATAAAACCTGTAGTAATTAAATACTAACACAATATTCTTTTAGGTTTATAAGCGCTTTGGTTAGGATACCCTCGAACCAACCCCGGAGCGCTCGATGAGCCTGGAGTCCAAACTCGCCGCCACCACGGCCCTGCTGAAAACCATAGCCCAAGCGCATCCCGACGCGGCGCTGGCCAACAGCTACGGCGCCGAAGACATGGTGCTGACCGACCTGATCGCCAGCCTGGGCCTGCCGCTGCAGAGCTTCAGCCTAGATACCGGCCGGCTGCCGGCGGAAACCTACGCGTTGATGCAGCAGGTGGCTGAACGCTACCCCGGGCACCCGGTCAGGGTCTATTTCCCCGACACCGCCGCCACCGAGCAATACGTCAACCTGCACGGCATCAATGGTTTCTACCAAAGCGTCGATCTGCGCAAGTCCTGTTGCCAGGTGCGCAAGATCGAGCCGCTCAGGCGCGCGCTGGCGGGCCGCTCGGCCTGGATCACCGGCCTGCGGCGCGAACAGTCCCCGACCCGGCAGGATCTGGCCAGCCAGGAATACGACGCCGACAACGGCTTGCAGAAGTTCAGCCCGCTGCTGGACTGGACCGAGGCCGAGGTATGGCAGTACCTGCGCGAACGCCAGGTGCCGTACAACGCGCTGCACGACCGCCATTACCCGTCGATAGGCTGCGCGCCCTGTACCCGCGCGATCAGCGTCGGCGAGGATATCCGCGCCGGCCGCTGGTGGTGGGAAAACCCGGAAACCAAGGAATGCGGGCTGCATGTGAAAGCCAGCCCGCTGCAACGCCCCGTCTGATCCTGCCGGCCCGCAGCCGTCGGCATTCCCGCTGGAATCCAAACATGTATCGATATGACGAAGTAGACCATCGCCTGGTGAAGGAACGCGTCGCCCAGTTCCGCGACCAGACCCGCCGTTTCCTGGCAGGCGAGCTGTCCGAAGACGAATTCCGGCCGCTGCGGCTGATGAATGGTCTCTATATCCAGCGCCACGCGCCGATGTTGCGGGTGGCCATTCCCTACGGCCATCTGCGCAGCGAGCAGCTGCGCAAGCTGGCCGACATCGCCCGCCGCTACGACAAGGGCTACGGCCACCTCACCACCCGGCAGAACATCCAGTTCAACTGGCCGGCGCTCTCCAGCGTGCCGGACATCCTGGAAGAACTGTCGACAGTGGAGATGCACGCGATCCAGACTTCCGGCAACTGCGTGCGCAACACCACCACCGACGCCTTCGCCGGCGTGGCGGCCGACCAGCTGTTCGACCCGCGCCCCTACTGCGAGATCATCCGCCAGTGGAGCACCATGCACCCGGAGTTCAGCTTCCTGCCGCGCAAGTTCAAGATCGCGGTATCGGGCAGCGAGGAAGACCGCGCCGCCACCATGGTCCACGACATCGGCCTGCATGTCAGCCGCAACGAAGCCGGCGAAGTGGGCTTCCGCGTGATGGTGGGCGGCGGCCTGGGCCGCACGCCCATGGTGGGCGAGGTGGTGCGCGAATTCCTGCCGCGCCAGCATCTCTTGACCTATCTGGACGCGGTGCTGCGGGTGTACAACCGCTTCGGCCGCCGCGACAACAAATACAAGGCGCGCATCAAGATCCTGGTCAAGGCGATGACGCGCGAAGGCTTCGCCGCCAAGGTCGAGGACGAATGGCTGCACCTGAAGGACGGCCCGTCCACCTTGCGCGATGAGGACGTCGCCCATTACGCCAGCTTCTTCGTCGATCCGGACTACCAGCCGCTGGCGGACATGCCGGAAGCGCTGCGATCGGCGCTGGCCGAAGACAAGGCTTTCGCCCGCTGGTATGAGCGCAATACCCGGCCCCACCGCCAGACGGGCTACCGCTCGGTGATCCTGTCGTTGAAGGAAACCGGCGCGCCGCCCGGAGACATCACCGACGCGCAGATGGACGCCGCCGCCGACTGGGCCGACCGCTTCGGCTTCGGCGAATTGCGGGTGGCGCACGAGCAGAACCTGGTGTTGCCGGACGTGGCGCAGAAGGATCTGCACGCCTTGTGGCTGGAGGCGCGCCAGGCGCGGATGGCCACGCCCAATATCGGCCTCTTGACCGACATCATCAGCTGCCCCGGCGGCGACTTCTGCTCGCTGGCCAATGCCCGTTCCATCCCGGTGGCCAACGCCATCCAGCAGACCTTCGACGACCTGGACTACCTGTACGACCTGGGCGACATCGCCTGCAACTTCTCCGGCTGCATGAATGCCTGCGGCCACCACCATATCGGCAATATCGGCATTCTCGGCGTCGACAAGAACGGCGAGGAGTGGTACCAGATCACGCTGGGCGGCAGCCAGGGGCGGGATACCACCATAGGCAAGGTGATCGGCCCCTCGTTCGCCCAGGCCGATGTGCCGCGCGCGTTCTCGAAAATCATGCAGGTCTACCTGGAGCGCCGCCAGGTGGGCGAGCCCTTTATCGATACGCTGCGCCGCGTCGGCGTGGAGCCTTTCAAGGAGAGGGTGTATGCCCCAGTACATTAAGGATGGACGCATCCGCGCGGACGGCTGGACGCGCTTGCTGCCGGACGAGCAGGGCGCCTTGCCGGCATCTCCCGCCGATAGCGACGTGATCGTCCCGCTGGTCGCTTGGCTGGCGGATGCCGGCAAATGGCAGGCGCGCGGCGGCCGGGTCGGGGTGTGCCTGGCGCCGGACGACGATCCGGCGCTGCTGGAGCCGTACCTGGCCGACCTTGTCCTGATTGCCATTGACTTTCCGGCATTCACCGACGGCCGTGGATACAGCCTCGCCAGGCTGCTGCGCGAACGCTATGATTATGCCGGCGAGCTGAGAGCGGTGGGCGATGTGTGGGCGGATTTGATCCGACCCTTGTGGCAGGTGGGGTTCGATGCTTTCCAGATCAAGGATGGCAAAGCGCTGGGGGATGGTGATTATTACAATACTTTCAGCGATAGCTATCAAGTAACATATCGACAGCCATTGCCACTGTTTCGCAGACGCGTCACATAACAGTAATGTGTCGCATAGGGGAGACAGGTTGCGCAAATCATTAGCGAAATGTGATGTATTTATGCAACGCTATAATGACTTTGCGCCGTGCCCCGTGTTGACATGGTGTTGCTGCATTCCTATAGTGCGGGTTAACTGCATTAACACAGCATGTAGCCATCTCTGATGTTTGCAGTCAACTTGTTCGCGTGGTCTTTGCGTCAGCCCGCATTGCTACCCATTTTATAGATTAAAGAGGGAATAACATGACTAAACAGCTGAAACTGAGCGCACTGGTTGCCGCCCTGTTGGTTTCTGCTAGCGCTTTTGCTGCTAAACCGGGTTACGCCGTAGACCAATCCACCGACGCAGTGACCCGCAACAGCTACGGCGAATGCTGGAAGACCACCTACTTCGACAAGGCCAAGGACGGCCTGGTTGAGTGCGGCGATCGCGAAGCGGCCAAGCCGGTAGTCGTAAAAGAAGCGCCGAAGCCGGTTATGGTTTCCGTGAAGGAAAAAGTTACCCTGTCCGCTAAGGTTCTGTTCGACTTCAACAAGAACACCCTGCGTCCGGACGCCAAGAACGAACTGGACCCGCTGGTCGCCAAGCTGAAGGCTCACGCCGGCCAAGGCCACCTGAACGGTGTTGAAATCGACGGTTACACCGACTTCATGGGTTCCGACAAGCTGAACAACGCTCTGTCCCAGAAGCGCGCTGACGCTGTCAAGGCTTACTTCGAGAACGCTGGCGTTCCGGCCGAGAAGATCACTGCCGTAGGCAAGGGCAAGGCTGAAGCCAAGATGACCGAAGAGTGCAAGGCCAAGTTCCCGCGCTACGTGAAGAACAAGAAGCAAAACGCCGAGATCAAGGCTTGCATCGAGTCTGATCGTCGCGTAGAAGTTGTGATCGACGCGGTTAAAGAATCCGTAGTCGAAAAGCCGGCTAACTAATCGTTCCGGTTTGAATCAAAAAAACCCCGTGCTTTGCGCGGGGTTTTTTGTTTTCTTGCGCAGCCGATAACGGCTGGACGCTATTGACCGCTGGCGGATACAATCGAAGGTTTCAGGATGTATGTAAAGACCGCCAATGCAGGTATTTCTGGGAGATCCGCGTCGCTTCGCCCTGCCGGGCTGCGCCTTGACCATCGGCAACTTCGATGGCGTGCACCAGGGGCACCGACGCATGCTGGAACGGTTGCGCCTTGAGGCGCGCGCGCGCGGCATGCCGACTGCCTTGCTGACTTTCGAGCCGCACCCGCGCGAGTTCTTCAGCCGCGGCAACCCGCCGGCGCGCCTGTCGACGCTGCGCGACAAGTTCGTGATGCTGGAGGAGTTGGGCCTGGTCGACTATGTGTTCGTCTACCGCTTCAACCACAGCTTCTCGAATATGCCGGCCGGCGAATTTGTCGACAAAGTGCTGGTTGAGGAGCTGAAAACCCGTTACCTGCTGATCGGCGATGATTTCCAGTTTGGCTTTGCCCGCAAGGGGAATTTCGACTTGCTGGCGTCCTGTCCGCATTTCGCCACCGAAGCGATGCCGTCGGTGCTGGTGCAGGGCGAGCGCGCTTCCAGCACCCTGGTGCGGGAGAGGCTGGCCGCCGGCGACCTGGATTCCGCGACTTCGCTGCTGGGCAGCTGCTACCGGATATCGGGCAAGGTGATGCATGGCAAGAAACTGGGGCGTACCATAGGCTTTCCGACCGCCAACATCCATCTGCCGCACCTGAAGCCGGCATTGCAGGGGGTGTTCGTGGTGGAGGCGGATACGCCGTTCGGCCGCCTGGGCGGCGTGGCCAGCCTGGGGCTGAACCCCACGGTCAGCGACACGCCTGACTACAAGCTGGAAGTGCACCTGTTCGATTTTGCCGGCGATCTCTACGGCAAGCGTCTGACCGTACGATTCCTGAAGAAGCTGCGCGATGAAGCGCGCTATGATGATTTGGCGACACTGGTGGCGCAGATAGAGCGCGACGCGGCCAGTGCCAAGACCTATTTGACAAGTTTGCAGCGAGAGCAGGCATGAGCATCGATTATCGTAAAACCGTAAACCTGCTGGATACACCCTTCGCCATGCGCGGGGATCTGGCCAAACGCGAACCGGCCTGGGTCAAGCGCTGGCAGGAAGAGAAGCGCTATGAAAAGCTGCGCAAGCTGTCCGCCGGCCGTCCCAAGTTCATCCTGCATGACGGCCCGCCGTACGCCAACAACGACATTCACCTGGGCCACGCGGTCAACAAGGTGCTGAAGGACATCATCGTCCGCTCCAAGACGCTGGCCGGTTTCGACGCGCCTTACGTGCCGGGCTGGGACTGCCACGGCCTGCCGATCGAGCTGATGGTGGAAAAGCTGCACGGCAAGGACATTCCAGCCGCCAAGTTCCGCGAGCTGTGCCGCGAATACGCCAAGGAGCAGGTGGCGCGCCAGAAGAAGGGCTTCATCCGCCTGGGCGTGCTGGGCGACTGGGACAATCCCTATCTGACCATGGACTTCAAGACCGAGGCCGACATCGTCCGCACCCTCGGCAAGATCCATGAAAACGGCTACCTGACCAAGGGCGAGAAGCCGGTGCACTGGTGCATCGAGTGCGGCTCGTCGCTGGCCGAAGCCGAAGTGGAATACGAAGACAAGGTGTCGCCGGCGATCGACGTCGGCTTCAAGGTAGTCGACGCCGACAAGGCCGGCGCCGCTTTCGGCGCCGACGCCAATGGCGCGATGGCGGTGATCTGGACCACCACGCCGTGGACGCTGCCGGCCAACCAGGCGGTCGCCGCCGGCGCCAATCTGGATTACCAGCTGGTGGACACGCCCAAGGGCAAGCTGATTCTGGGCAAGGATCTGGTCGAGTCGGCGATGAAGCGCTACGGCGTGGACGAGTACCGCGTGCTGGGCGAAGCCAAGGGCGAGGCGCTGGAGCTGATCCAGCTGCAGCACCCGTTCTATGCCCGCCAGGTGCCGGTGATCCTGGGCGATCACGTCACCACCGACGCCGGCACCGGCCTGGTGCACACCGCGCCGGCCCACGGCCTGGAAGACTTCCAGGCCGGTCTGCAGTACAAGCTGCCGATCGCCAATCCGGTGGCCGACGACGGCCGCTACAAGAGCACCACCGAAATCTTCGCCGGCATGCTGGTATGGGACGCCAATCCGCGCGTGATCGAAACGCTGGAATCGCACGGCGCGCTGGTGCACAAGGCCAAGCTGGAGCACAGCTACCCGCATTGCTGGCGCCACAAGACGCCTATCATCTTCCGCGCCACGCCGCAGTGGTTCATCAGCATGGACCGCCAGGCCAATGGCGGCGAGACGCTGCGCGAAGTCAGCCAGCGCGCGGTGGACGCCACCGAATTCTTCCCGTCCTGGGGTCGCGCCCGCCTGGACGCGATGATCAAGAACAGCCCCGACTGGTGCGTATCGCGCCAGCGCAACTGGGGCGTGCCGATGACCTTCTTCATCCACAAGGAATCGGGCGAGCTGCATCCGCGCTCCGCCCAGCTGCTGGAAGAAGTGGCGCTGCGCATCGAGCAGCAGGGCATCGAAGCCTGGTTCAGCCTGGACGCCAAGGAATTGCTGGGCGACGAGGCCGAGCAATACCGCAAGCTGACCGACACGCTGGACGTGTGGTTCGACTCCGGCGCTACCCACTTCGCGGTGCTGAAGCAGCGCCCGGAGCTGGCCTGGCCGGCCGACCTGTACCTGGAAGGCTCCGACCAGCACCGCGGCTGGTTCCAGTCGTCGCTGAAGACCGGCTGCGCCACCATCGGCCGCGCGCCGTACAAGCAGCTGTTGACCCACGGCTTCACTGTCGATGACAAGGGCTACAAGATGTCGAAGTCCAAGGGCAACGGCATCGCGCCCGAGGAAATATGCGGCACGCTGGGCGCGGACATCCTGCGCTTGTGGGTGGCCAGCGCCGACTACTCCGGCGACATGTCGCTGTCGCAGGAAATCCTGAAGCGCACCACCGAAAGCTACCGCCGCCTGCGCAACACCATCCGCTTCCTGCTGGCCAACCTGTCCGATTTCAGCCCGCTGGAGAACACGGTGCCGCTGGCGGACATGGTGGAACTCGACCAGTACGCGCTGCTGCGCGCCCGCGAGGTACAGGAAAAAGTGGTGGGCGAGCTGTACTCCCGCTACGCCTTCCACCACGTGGTGCAGGACGTGGTCGGCTACTGTTCGGAAGACCTGGGCGCATTCTACCTGGACGTGATCAAGGACCGCCTGTACACCACCCAGGCCGACAGCCACGCCCGCCGCAGCGCGCAGACCGCCTTGTACCACATCACCCGCAGCCTGTTGCTGATGGTGGCACCCATACTGTGCTTCACCGCCGACGAGGCGTGGAACGTGCTGGTGGACAGCGAGGAAGAATCGACGCTGTACCACATCTGGCATGAGTTCCCGAGCCAGGCGCCGGAGCGCGAACAGGCGCTGGCCGGCAAGTGGCAGGCCATCCGCGAGCTGCGCGCGCAGGTCAACAAGCAAATCGAAGAACTGCGCAGCGCCGACAAGCTGGGCTCCTCGCTGCAGGCCGAAATCGAGATCGACGCGCCGGTCGCGCTGGCGCAGCAGTTGCTGAGCCTGGGCGACGAGCTGAAGTTCGTGCTGATCGTCTCCAAGGCCAGCGTCAAGGAGGCGGCGGAAGTCGCGGTGCGAGTTCACGCCTCGACGCACGACAAGTGCGAGCGTTGCTGGCACTACCGCGCCGACGTGGGCCGCCAGGCTGGCCACGGCGCGGTCTGCGGCCGCTGCGTCGACAATCTGGACGGCCAGGGCGAGCATCGCCGCCACGCCTGACCGTCTGACGCGGGGCCGCCATGGCGGCCCCGCCAGCCCATGGAAACTGATTGATGGATTCTGCAATGACTATGCCTGGGGCCCGCCGCTGGTCCAAATGGTTCGTGCTGGCGGCGCTGGTCATCGTGCTCGACCAGTTCAGCAAGCTTTATTTCAACGGCCATTTCCAGTACGGCGAAGTCCGCTCGGTAGTGGAAGGCTTTTTCAGCTTCACGCTGGTTTACAATCCGGGCGCGGCCTTCAGCTTCCTGCACGATGCCGGCGGCTGGCAGAAGTATCTGTTCACCGTGCTCGCGTTCGCGGTGTCGGGCTGGCTGGGCTGGAATATCGTCAAGGGCCGCTTCTCCGGCCTGATGAACCTGGCCGCCGCCTTCATCATCGGCGGGGCGCTGGGCAATGTGATCGACCGTCTGGCCTATGGCCATGTGATCGATTTCATCATGGTCCACTACTACAACCAGTGGTACTACCCGGCGTTCAATCTGGCGGACTCCTTCATCTGCGTCGGCGCCGCCTTGATGGTGCTGGACAGCTTTAAAAAACCGTCGCGCTGAGCGCGATGGCGGGAAACATCGCGATGGCCCGCGGGCGGGCCATGCGCGGCTACGCCGGCAACGCTTTCGCGCGGCCGGATCGAGGAAATACGGATGACGAAGACCATCATGCTCGCCAATCCGCGCGGCTTCTGCGCTGGCGTTGACCGAGCCATCGCCATCGTCGAGCGCGCCATCGAGCTGTACGGCGCGCCCATCTACGTGCGCCACGAAGTGGTGCACAACCGTTTCGTGGTGGATGACCTGCGCGGCAAGGGCGCGGTGTTCATCGAGGAGTTGAAGGACGTGCCGGCAGGCAGCACCTTGATCTATTCCGCGCACGGCGTGCCGCTGTCGGTGCGCGCCGAGGCCGAGGCGCTGGGGCTGCAGGTGTTCGACGCCACCTGTCCGCTGGTGACCAAGGTGCACGTGGAAGTGAAGCGCATGCACAAGGCCGGCATGGAAATCATCATGATAGGCCACGCCGGCCATCCGGAGGTGGAGGGCACCATGGGCCAGGTGGATGGCGGCATGTACCTGGTGCAGACCGTCGCCGATGTCGCCACGCTCCAGGTGGCGCGGCCGGACGCGCTGTCCTATGTCAGCCAGACTACCTTGTCGGTGGATGAGACCCGCGACATCATCGAAGCGCTGAAAGCCCGCTTCCCGGCGATACACAGTCCGAAGAAGGACGATATCTGCTACGCCACGCAAAACCGCCAGGATGCGGTCAAGCAGCTGGCGGAGGACTGCGACATCGTGATCGTGGTGGGCTCGCCCAACAGCTCCAACTCCAACCGCTTGCGCGAAGTGGCGGCGTTGAAGGGCGTGGACGCCTATATGGTGGACAATGCCAGCCTGCTGGAGCCGCAATGGTTTGTCGGCAAGCAGCGGGTGGGCCTCACCGCCGGGGCCAGCGCGCCGGAAGTGCTGGTGCAGGCGGTGATAGACCGCATCAAGACTTTCGGCATCGGCCAGGTTGCCGAATTGCCCGGCGTGGAGGAGAGCACGGTGTTCGCTCTGCCGCCGGCGCTGCGGCAAGCTTGATGGCGCTTTGGCGCTGCCGACAAGAAAAAAGCCTGCGATGGTCGCAGGCTTTTTTTGTCGGGGATGGTGCTCGGCATTTACATCCGGCGCGGGCTTGAATAGCATGTTTGCATAAAACGTCAGCCTGCGGCCTGGCCACCGCGCCAGGGCAGGCTCCCGCCGATGACTCAACCATGGATAAAGCCGCGATGAACCTTGCCAAACTGATGCCCTTGCTATCCTGCGCCCTGTTGCTGGCCGCTTGCGCCACAACGCCCGGCGCCAGCGCCGTGGCAGGCGATGACTCCGGGCGCGAAGAGCCGAAGTATCTCACCGGCAGCAATATTCCGCACCGCGGCGGGAAGACCGAGGTGTTGACGGACCAGGCGATGCAGGACTTGGCCGACCAGATTCATCGCGGCAGCCCGGTTACCTCGTTCGGCAAGCCCTGAGGCTGGGAAGGACGCAAGCGCGTCCCGCTGCTGATTGCTGCGCTCAGAAAGGCAGTTCCGGCTGCGCCCCCTGCGGATGCTCGATGCGGGCCTCGGTGCTGCCCTCGGCCAGCCGCAATGTCACTTTCTCGTGGTTGAGCAGCTCGGACGGATGCTTCACCGCCTTGCCGTCGCGCTTTTGCACGATGGCGTAGCCGCGCGCCAGCACCGCGTCCGGGTTGAGGGCGGTCAGCGTGGCGGACAGCTGCGCCAGCTGCTGGCGGCGGTTGTCCAGCAGCCTGTCGCGCGCGCGCTGCAGCCGGTCTTGCCGTTGCCGCAGCGATTGCGACAGGGCGCCGAAATCGGGCTGATGGCGGGCCATGCGGCTGCCAGCCAGCTGCAGCCGCCAGCGGCCTTGTTCGAAGGCGGCGTCGACGCGCCGGCGCAGCCCTTGCGACAGCGCAGCCAGCCGTTCGCGCCGCGCCTGCAGCTTGGCGCCCGGATGCAGCAGGCGGCGGCCCAGGAAGTCCAGTTGCTGGGTCTTGTCCATCAGCAGCCGGCTCAGCGCGCGCTCCAGTCCGCGGCGGGTCTGTTCCAGCTGCATGGCGAGGTGCTCGCGGTTGGGCGACACTAGTTCCGCGGCGGCGGTGGGGGTCGGCGCGCGGCGGTCGGCGACGAAGTCGCAGATGGTGAAATCGGTTTCATGGCCGACGCCGCTGACGGTGGGAATCGGGCAAGCGGCCACGGCGCGGGCGACGACTTCCTCGTTGAACGACCACAAGTCCTCTATGCTGCCGCCGCCGCGGCAGACGATCAGCACCTCCACCTCGCGCCGTTCTCCCGCGGTCTGGATGGCCTTGGCGATTTGCTGCGCCGATCCTTCGCCCTGCACCTGGGCCGGGTAGAGGATCAGCGGAATGCCGGGCATGCGGCGGCGCAGCGTGCTGACCACGTCGCGCAGCGCGGCGGCTGCCGGCGAAGTGACGATGCCGATGGCGGCGGGGTGGGCGGGCAGCTCGCGCTTGCGGCCGTTATCGAACAGCCCTTCCGCTTGCAGTTTGGCCTTCAGCCGCTCGAAGGCTTCGAATAGCCGCCCCAGGCCAGCCGAGCGCATCTCGCCGACATTGATCTGAAAATCGCCGCGCGCCTCGTACAGCGTCACCTGGCCGCGCAGCTCCACCTGCATGCCTTCGCGGGGACGGAAAGGCAGCGCCGACACCTTGTGGCGGAACATCACGCAACGCACCTGCGCGCCGCCGTCCTTCAGCGAGAAGTAGGCGTGGCCGGAAGCGGCCAGCGTCAGATTGGAGATTTCTCCGCCTATCCATACCGGCGGAATGCCGGCTTCCAGCAAGTCGCGCGCCATGCGGTTGAGAGAGGAGACGCTGATCACATCCTGGCTGCGATCAAAAAAATTCTGTCTTGTCAAGTGATCCACAATGGCTCGCTGGAGTAATTATTCAATGTCCACCTCGGGGGCAACGCTTGCGTAGTGTTTGATATCGGAGTTAAAACATAATCGAATCAATGGCTTGCAAAAATCAATCCCCGAGTGAAAAATCGCCGCAAGCCTGTGCCGACGGGCATCCGCGCCAGCTATGCACCGGCTTATCAACAAAGTTATCCACAGCTCGGGGCGGAAACGAGGGGCGTTGCCCGAGGGGCCTGCATCCGCTTGGCGCGGCGGCGCGGTATTGCCAATGGCATGATGTTTTTCCGCCGCAGGCTCGAGTAAACGCTTGCTATTTGCGCAGCAGCAAACCGGCTTTCGGGCGCTGACTGGTATGCAACAGGTTGTCGCGCGGCGGCGGCGGGCCAGTGCGACATGATACCAAGAGCCAGGGCGCTTGGCAGCGCATCATCCCGTTCATGGGTGAGGGAGGACGGATTCATGCAAAGCGACTGGTTGCAGTGCTGTCAGGGCGATATCACCGCGCAGCAGGTGGACGCCATCGTCAATGCTGCCAACAGCAGCCTGCTGGGCGGCGGCGGCGTGGACGGCGCCATCCATCGCGCCGCCGGACCAGGCTTGCTGGCCGAGTGCCGCGGCTTGGGCGGTTGTCCGACCGGCGAGGCGCGCTTGACCCAAGGCTATCTGCTGCCGGCGCGTTATGTGATCCATACCGTCGGTCCGGTTTGGCGGGGAGGCGCTTGCGGCGAGGCGGCCCTGCTGGCCGCCTGCTACCGCAGCTGCCTGGCGTTGGCGGAGCAGCAGGGCATAGCCAGCATCGCGTTTCCAGCTATCAGCTGCGGCGCTTACGGCTATCCGCTCGACCATGCCTGCAGGGTGGCGGCTGCGGCGCTGCGCGACTGGCTGCGGCGCGGGCCGCATAGCCTGCGCCTGGTGCGGCTGGTGGCGTTCGACGCGCGGGCGCTGGCCGCCTATCGGCGGGCGCTCAGCTGACCTGGTCGCGGGCGGGGCGCGGCAGCTGGCCGCCGCAGTGCTTGCAGAAGCGGGCGTCCCAGTCATGGCCCTCGCTGAAGCAATGCGGGCACAGCCGGGTGGCCGATTGGTTGTCGGCGTTGGCGGCGGGCTTGCTGCGGGCGATTTCGGCGGTGACGATGCCGGTGGGCACCGCGATGATGCCGTAGCCGGTGATCATCACCAGGCTGGCCAGCGCCTGGCCCAGCGGCGTTTTGGGCGTGATGTCGCCGAAGCCCACCGTGGTCAGGGTGACGATGGCCCAGTAGATGCTGATCGGGATGCTGGTGAAGCCGTGCTCCGGCCCCTCGATCACGTACATCAGCGTGCCCAGGATGATCACCAGCAAGATGACGGTGGCGAGGAACACCGTGATCTTGCGCCGGCTGGCGGCCAGTGCGCGCCGCAGCTCCAGCGCCTCGCTCAGGTGGCGGCTGAGTTTGAGTATGCGGAACATCCTGAGCAGGCGCAGGATGCGCACGTCGGCCAGGAAGCGGCTTTCCGGGATGAACAGGCCCAGGTACAGCGGCAGGATGGACAAGAGGTCGATCACGCCGAAAAAGCTTTTCACGTAGCGCAGCGGCTTGTGCACGCAGATCAGCCGCAACGCGTACTCGACGGTGAACAGTATCGTGAAAGCCCAGTCCAATACGCTCAGCAGCGTGCCGTAGCGCTGCCGCACGCCGGCCACGCTTTCCAGCATCACGCAGGCGACGGAAATCAGGATGGCCAGCGTCAGCGTCAGGTCGAACAGGCGGCCGGCGCGGGTATCGGCCTCGTAGATGACGATGTAAAGCTTGCGGCGCCAGCCGGCTAGCGGAATCAGGGTTTCCTGGGTGGGCATGGGTGTCTGGCCTGTGTTTCCATTGACTATAACAAAGCCGCGCGGCGCGGCCATGCGGGATGTGTTTTGTTGGTTTGCTGGATATAAGCAAACAATATTAGGTGGGATTCTAGCGATTGATTATGATGCTGGGGAATATCATTGCAGATATTGTCGGCAAATGAGGAATAAGACTATGCGCATCGCCCATACCATTACCGACCTGATCGGCAACACGCCGCTGGTCAGGCTCAACCGCGTCACCGACGGCGTCGGCGCCACCGTGGTGGCCAAGCTGGAGTTCTTCAACCCGGCGCACAGCGTCAAGGACCGCATCGCGGTGGCGATGCTGGACGCGGCGGAGAAGGCCGGCAAGATCGGCCCGAACACCGTCATCGTCGAGCCCACCTCCGGCAATACCGGCATCGGCCTGGCGATGGTGTGCGCGGCGCGCGGCTACAAGCTGGCGATCACCATGCCGGAAACCATGAGCAAGGAACGCCGGCAACTGCTGAAGGCCTACGGCGCCGAGCTGATCCTGACCCCGGGGCCGGACGGCATGGGCGGCGCCATCGCCAAGGCCAAGGCGCTGGTCGACGAGTTTCCCGACACCTATTTCATGCCACAGCAGTTCGAGAACCCGGCCAATCCGGAAATCCACCGCCATACCACCGCCGAAGAAGTGTGGAACGACACCGACGGCCAGGTCGACATTTTCGTGGCCGGCGTGGGCACCGGCGGCACCATCACCGGCGTCGGCGAGGTGTTGAAGGCGAGGAAGCCCGGCGTGCAGATCGTCGCGGTGGAGCCGGACGCCTCGCCGGTGCTGTCCGGCGGCGCCAAGGGGCCGCACCCGATCCAGGGCATAGGCGCGGGCTTCGTGCCGGCCATCCTGAATACCGGCATTTACGACGAGATCATCCGCGTCAAGAACGACGACGCGATGCAGACCGCGCGCGAAGTGGCCACCAAGGAAGGCATCCTGGTCGGCATCTCGTCCGGCGCGGCGGTGTGGTCGGCGCTGCAACTGGCCAAACGGCCGGAAAACGCCGGCAAGCTGATCGTGGTGGTGATTCCGTCGTTCGGCGAGCGCTATCTGTCCACGGCGCTGTTCGAACATCTGGCCTGAGCCATCCGCCGCCATCCAGCCCGGCCCGCGCCGGGCTTTTTCATGTCCGCGCCATCCATCGCCATGTCTTTGCCGTTGACGGCGCGCGGGCAGGGCGGGCTACAATGGCCGGCATGAAAAGACAGCTTATCGCTTTCTCCCTGCTCGGTTCGCTGACCGCGTGCAGCGCGCTGCAGCAACTGGGGGCGCCGGTCCATTCCGGCACGGGGGCTTCGTCCCGGCCGGCGCCGTCGCGCGCCGCCGACAAGGTCGATCAATTGCTGGCCGAGGCCAACCGCCTGGCCGACCAGGTGAAGAGCGGCGCGCTCACCCGCACCGCCGCCGCCGACCAGCTGGGCGCCGCCCGGCTGCGGATAGCCGGCGCCAACCCGGTCGACAACGACAACTTCGCGGTCTACCGCCAGTTGACGGTAGACCGCGAGGCAGGCCGCATCGATTCCGACGCCTTCCGCTCCCGGCTCGAGCAGCACCTGCGCGAGTGGATGCGGCGCTGGCCGAAGTATTCGTCCAAGCCTGCCGATCCGGCTTTCACCAATTTTCTGCTGAAACTGTACGGTTTGCCGCCGCTGGGTTACTGATGAAGTCGAAGAAACAAGCCAAGGCCGCCTGTCCCTGCGGCGGCGGCGAGCTGTCCGCCTGCTGCGGCCGGTATCTGGCGGCCGACGCGCCGCCGGCGCCCAGCGCCCAGGCCTTGATGCGTTCGCGCTTCAGCGCCTACGCGCTGGGCCGGGAAGATTACCTGCTGGCGACCTGGCACGCGTCGACGCGGCCGGCCGCGCTGGATCTGGCCGAGGACGCCGGGGTGGTCAAGTGGATCGCGCTGGAGGTGTTGCGCTGCGAGGCGGGACTGGCCGGCGACGCCGCCGGCATCGTCGAATTCGTCGCCCGCTACAAGGTGGGCGGCAAGGCGGAAAAACTGCGCGAGGTCAGCCGCTTCGTCTGCGAGGACGGCCGCTGGTATTACGTGGCGGGCGAGGTGTCCTGAACGGCGCTTGCGCTGGCGCAAGTTTGACGGCATCAGCGATTGACCGCGGCGCGGCCGCGGCGGGAGCATGAAGTTTTCCAAGCCTGGAAAAATCATGCTCACCATCTATTCCGAATCCCATCGCCTGCAGCACGGCCGCGCCGAGCTGATCGATGGCACCCTCAAGCCCTGCTTTGAAACCCCATCCCGCGCCGACATGGTGCTGGCCGCCGTGCGCGAGCGCGAGCTGGGCGACGTGATCCACCCGCGCCGCCATGGCCTGGCGCCGATCCTCGCCGTGCATGACGACGGCTATGTCCGCTTCCTGGAAAGCGCCTGGCAGCGCTGGAGCGCGCTGGGACGCTACCACGACGCGCTGCCCAAGATGTGGCAGATCCGCCGGCTGCGCGAAAGGGTGCCGGAGCAGGTGGAAGGCCAGCTCTGCTATTACTCGATGGATTGCGGCACGCCGCTCACCGCCGGCACCTGGCCGGCCATCACTGCCGCCGCCGATTGCGCGCTCACCGGGGTGGAGCGGCTGATCGGCGGCGAGCGGGCGGCGTTCGCGCTGACCCGGCCGCCCGGCCATCATGCCGCGCGCGACTATTGCGGCGGCTATTGTTTCTTCAACAACGCCGCCATCGCCGCGCAGGCGCTGCGCGAGCACGGCCTGCGCAAGGTGGCGGTGCTGGATGTCGACTATCACCACGGCAACGGCACCCAGGACATCTTTTATGCGCGTTCCGATGTGCTGTTTCTGTCGATACACGGCGACCCGGCCACCGAGTACCCGTTTTTTCTCGGTTTCGCCGACGAAAAGGGCGCGGGCGAGGGGCTGGGCTACAACTTCAACTTTCCGCTGCCGGCCGGCGCCTGCGTCAGCACCTGGTTTGTCGCGCTGGACTGCGCGCTGGAGCAGATCGCCCGCTTCGGCGCCGAGGCGCTGGTGGTGTCGCTGGGCGTCGACACCTATCAGGGCGATCCGATCTCGCGTTTCCGGCTGGATTCGCCCGACTTCGTCACTCTGGGCGCCAGGCTGGCCGGTCTGAAGCTGCCGACCTTGTTCTGCCTGGAAGGCGGCTACGCGGTGGAGCCGATAGGCACCAATGTGGTCAATGTTCTGGCCGGCTTCGAGGCCCGCTGCTAGGCGCTGCTTTTCTCGCCGGCTTGGCCTATGTTCAAAGAGTCCGCGTTTGCCGGCCGGCGCGGGCGCATGGGCGGGTGCGGTTGACCGTGGGGCCGGGCGGGTGCCCGGCGGAATGGCGAACTGACAGGGAGGGCGGAATGGGATTGGCCTTGAAGACCTTGCTGGCGGAGTTGGAAACTCAGCGCGCCGGGGATCCTGACGCGATGGCCGAGTTGGAGCTGGTGGCGGTGCGCACCTTGGAAGTGCCGCTGGACATCACCGCTTGCCGCGAGCTGAGAGTCCTGGCGCATGTGTTCAACGGCGATCAGGCGGAACTGGCCGCTGCGGTGCTGCGCGCGGCGCTGGCGGACATCCAGGAGCATCTGGATGACGATCTCGACCTGCTGGCGGCGCACGCCAGGCGTTGCATAGATTCTTGAACGGGGCGGCGCCGCCCCATCCCCGCCGTCGCGGCGGGATAGCGAAACCAGGCCGGCGCGAGCCGCCTGGTTTCCGTCATTTCAGCAGCGCCTCTATGTTGGCGGCCAGCTTGTCCGGGCGGGTGAACGGCGCGAAGCGCGCCACCACCCGGCCCTGGCGGTCCACCAGGAATTTGCTGAAGTTCCAGCGCACCGGCCGGCCCAGCAGGCCGCGCTTCTGCTGTTTCAGATAGGCCCACAGCGGGTGGGCGCCGTCGCCGTTGACCTCCACCTTGTCCGCCATCGTGAAATCCACGCCGTAGTTCTTCTGGCAGAACGCGCCGATTTGGGCGGCGTCGCCCGGCTCCTGGCGGCCGAACTGGTTGCAGGGAAAGCCGATCACCACCAGCCCCTGGTCCGCGAAGCGCTGGTGCAGTTGTTCCAGCCCGGCGTACTGCGGCGTGAAGCCGCATTGGCTGGCGGTGTTGACCAGCAGCATGACCTTGCCGCGATAGCCGGCCAGAGGCTGTTCGACGCCGTCCAGGCGGCGGAAGGAGAAGTCGTATAGGTTCATGGCCGGATTGTGCCGCGAAATCGGCGGCTCTGGCGAGAGAAGACGGGGGCGCGAGGCATAAAAAGGGGGCGCAGCGGCAAGGGGGAACCGCGACGCCCCAAGAAGAAACAGCTTGCTGTGCAAAGGGTTGGCACAACCGGGATGTCGGCTAACCCTTTGTTTAGCCTAGAACAGATGCCGGAAAATGCGAGCGGCTTTTGCATGCGGCGCAAACAAAAAAGGATGGCCGAGGCCATCCTTTTCCCGTGCGACGAGTCGCGTTCAGGGGCGGGGCAGGGTGACGCCCACCTGGCCCTGGTATTTGCCGGCGCGGTCCTTGTACGACACGTCGCAGACTTCGTCCGATTCGAAGAACAGCACTTGCGCCACGCCCTCGTTGGCGTAGATCTTGGCCGGCAGCGGCGTGGTGTTGGAAAACTCCAGCGTCACATAGCCTTCCCATTCCGGTTCGAACGGGGTGACATTGACGATGATGCCGCAGCGCGCGTAGGTGGACTTGCCGAGGCAAACGGTCAGCACGCTGCGCGGAATGCGGAAGTATTCCACCGTGCGCGCCAGCGCGAAGCTGTTGGGCGGGATGATGCAATAGCCTTTGCCCGACACTTCGACGAAGGAGTTCGGGTCGAAGCTCTTCGGATCGACGATGGTGCTGTTGATATTGGTGAACACCTTGAATTCGTCGGCGCAGCGGATATCGTAGCCGTAGCTGGAGGTGCCGTAGGAGATCAGCTTCTGGCCGTCGGCGGCCATTTTCACCTGGTTGGCTTCGAACGGCTCTATCATGCCGTGCTCGTCCGCCATGCGGCGGATCCACTTGTCCGATTTGATGCTCATGGTTTTGGGCCTGTGTGTCGATTTCGCAATGGCTGCGATTTTAACCGCTTAGCGCATCGCCAGGCTATGGAAATGGCAAGGCATTGCCTTTGGCGCGGCGGCGAGGCGGGCTTGACCAGGGTCAAGCGCGGCGCGGATTGCGACGATTTGCCGCAGGGCGGGCGCGGCGAGGCGGATATACTAATGCAAATTATTCGCGTTATTGTCAGGATTCTCAACCCATGCCTTCTCTGGATGTTTTTCCCGCCGGCCAAGCCGGCGTGGTGGCCAGCCTGGATCTGGCCGACGAGGTGTTCCGCCGCGTGGCGGCCTTCGGCCTGGTGCCGGGCGGCCGCTTCCATCTGCTCAAGGCCGCGCCCTGGGGCGGCCCGCTATTGCTGGAGGTGGGGGCCACCCGCTTCCTGTTGCGCCGCAGCCTGGCGCGCCGCATCCAGGTGAGGGCCGCGGCATGAAGCGCTTCGCCCTGATAGGCCTGCCCAATACCGGCAAGTCCACCCTGTTCAACCGTCTGACTGGCATGTCGCAGCGGGTGGGCAACTGGCCCGGCCTCACCGTGGACCTGATCAGCGCCCGCTTGCTGCTTGGCGGCAAGATGGTGGAGCTGGTCGACCTGCCCGGCATCAACGACCTGACCGGCTATTCCGACGACGAGGCGGTGGTGCGCGACGTGCTGCTGGCCGCGCCATTCGACGGCGCGGTGCTGGTGCTCAACGCCAGCCAGCTGGATCGCCAGTTGCCGCTGGCCTTGCAAATGATAGCCAGCGGCCTGCCTTGCCTGCTGGCGTTGAACATGGCCGACGAGGCCAGGCTGCTGGGGGTGTCCATCGACGCGGACGCGCTGTCCGAGCGGCTGCGGACGCCGGTTGTCCTGATCTCGGCCAAGCGGATGGAAGGCTGGCCCAGGCTGATGGAGGGGCTGAACCGGCTGGCCTCCCGCGCTGAGCCGGCTGTTCACGCGCAACTGGAGAGCGTGCCGGAATCGCAGCAGGCGATAGACCTGGCCCGCCGCCAGCTGGACGGCTGCTGGCGGCTGCCGCCGGTGCTGCCGACGCTGCTGACGGAAAAGGTCGACCGCTGGCTGCTGCACCCGTGGCTGGGCCTGCCCTTGTTTTTCGCCTTCATGGCGCTGCTGTTCAATCTCACTTACCAGATCGGCACGCCGCTGCAGGACGCGGTCGGCGGCGGCCTGGACTGGGTCAAGGACCACGCGCTGGCGCCGGCGCTTTCTTCCGTGCCGGCCATTCTGCAGAGCCTGTTGCTGGACGGCGTGTGGCAGGGGGTGGCCACGGTGCTGACTTTCGCGCCCATTCTGTTCGTGTTCTTCGTGCTGATGGCGATGGTGGAGGATAGCGGCTATCTGGCGCGCGCGGCATTCCTGACCGACGCGATGATGGCCAGGCTGGGGCTGGACGGCCGCGGCTTCGTGATGCAGCTGATGGGCTTCGGCTGTAATGTGCCGGCCATCCTGGGCACCCGGGTCATGCGCGAGCGCAAGCAGCGGCTGCTGACCATGCTGGTGATCCCGTTTTCCTTGTGCTCGGCGCGGCTGCAGGTAGTGGTGTTCTTCGCCGGCATCCTGTTCAGCAAAAGCCAGGCGCCATGGGTGGTGTCCAGCCTGTATCTGATGACTTTCGTCGCCGCCATCGTCACCGCCTGGGTGTTCAAGCATCGCTATCGCGGCGACGAGGCTTTCTTGCTGGAGGTGCCGCCGTACCGGTTGCCCGGCGCGCGCCACATGCTGGCGCGGGCGACGGGCGAGGTCAGCGCCTTTTTGCGCCTGGCCTCCACTTTCATCCTGGCCGGCGTGGTGATGGTGTGGCTGCTGACCCACATTCCGGCCGGCGGCGGCAAGACGCTGGCCTATGCGCTGGGCGAGGCGATGTCGCCGCTGCTGGACCCGATAGGCATCCGCGCCGAGCTGGCGGTGGCGCTGCTGTTCGGCTTCATCGCCAAGGAGATCCTGCTGGGCAGCCTGGCGGTGATCTACGGCGTGTCGGAGGCTGGCCTGGGCGGGGCGCTGGTCCAGCATCTGGACTGGGCGTCGGCGATGAGCTTCCTGATCTTCACGCTGGTGTACGTGCCCTGCCTGTCCACGGTGGCGGCGATGCAGCGCGAATCCAAGAGCTGGGGCTTCGCCGCGATGTCGGCCGGCTGGTCGGTGCTGTTGGCCTGGCTGCTGTCGTTCGCCTTCTACCAGGGGGTGCATCTGGCGCGCTGAGCGCCTAGAATGACGGCTTGAGTCACCAGAACAACAAGGTAACAATATGCAAGGCGATCCCAAGACCATAGCGCTGCTCAACGACCTGCTGGCCGAAGAGCTGTCCGCCGCCGACCAGTATTTCATCCATGCCGAGATGTACAAGGACATGGGGCTGAACAAGCTGTTCGAACGCATCGACCATGAGCGCGAGGACGAACTGGAGCATGCCCGCGCGCTGATCGCCCGCACCCTGTTCCTGCAAGGCAAGCCCAATGTGGCGCGCCGCGTGCCGATCCAGGTGGGCGAAGACGTGCCGACGATGCTGAAGGCCGATCTGGAGGTGGAATACCGCGTCGGCGCCTTGCTGAAGGAAGTGGTCGCCCATTGCGAGAGCGTGCGCGACTACGTCACCCGCGACGCGCTGATGGTGCTGCTGGAGGAAACCGAGAACGATCACGCCCACTGGCTGGAGCAGCAGCTGAAGCTGATCGAGATGACCGGCCTGGCGAATTACCAGCAGGCGCAGATGTAAGCGTTCGCCGCCATCGACCACATGCCCGGCCAAGCCGGGCATTTTCTTTGCCGCGCGCGCAGGTCTTGACCGCGCTCAGCGCCGCGGCCGGCGTTTTTCCGCACAATCCAGGGCATTCCATTCTCAATTGAAAGATCCCGATGTCCGACGACCATGCGGTAGACCTGTCCGTCACCTGGCTGGGCCGCGCCATGCCCGGCTGCCTGTACAACGCCTCCGGCGTCTGGTGCCGCGAGGAGGACGAGTTGGCGGCGCTGCGCGCTTCCGCCGCCGCCGCGCTGATCACCAAGAGCGCGACGCTGGCGCCGCGCGACGGCAACCCCGAGCCGCGCTACCATCCGACGCCGCTGGGCAGCATCAATTCGATGGGCTTGCCCAATCGCGGCTTCGACTATTACCTGGATTTCGCCCGGCGCTATGGCGACGGCGGCGGCAAGCCGCTGTTCCTGTCCTTGTCCGGTCTGACGCTGGACGACAACTGCGCGATGTTGCGCCGTTTGGCGGAGGCAGGCCTGCCGGCGCTGCCGGAGATCAATCTGTCCTGCCCCAATGTGCCGGGCAAGCCGCAACTGGGCTACGACTTCGGGGCGACGGCCGAAGCGCTGGACGCGTTCGACGCCGCTTATCCCGGACTGTACGGCGTCAAGCTGCCGCCTTACTTCGATCCCGCCCATTTCGCCGCGATGGCGGAGATATTGAACCGCCACCGGCGGCTGGCCTTCGTCACCTGCATCAATTCAATCGGCAACGGCCTGGTGGTGGATGTCGACAGCGAAGCGGTGGTGATCAAGCCCAAGGATGGCCTGGGCGGACTGGGCGGCGATTACGTGCTGCCGACCGCGCTGGCCAATGTGCGCGAGTTTTACCGGCTGCTGCCGGGCAAGGACGTGGTCGGCTGCGGCGGGGTGAAAAGCGGCCGCGAAGCTTTCATGCACATCCTGGCCGGCGCGCGCGCGGTGCAGGTGGGCACTTGCCTGCACCAGGAAGGGCCGGGCGCTTTCGCCCGCATCGCCGCCGAGCTGGCGGCGCTGATGCGGGCCAAGGGCTACCGCCGCCTCGATGACTTCCGCGGCAGGCTGCGCACCTTGTAGGGGCGGTTCGCTCAATCGAAGCGCCAGCACGCCATCGACAGCGAACCCATCCGCCAGTCGTCGTGCAGCTTGACCGGCGCCGCTTCGTCGTTCGATGCGCCCAGCGCCACCAGCAGCGGCTGGAAGTGTTCGTCGCTGGGATGGTTTTCGTTCGGATAGGGCGCGCGCTGTTGCCAGTGGATGATGTCGTCGCGGCGGTTGTCCTGCAGCGCCTGGTCCATCCAGTCGGCGAAGCCCGCCGCCCAAGGCGCGCGCTCGCTGCCTTCCGGGCTCAGCTCCCACAGATTATGGGTGTAGCTGCCGCTGCCTATCACCAGCACGTTGTCGTCGCGCAGCGGGCGCAAGGCCTGGCCCAGCGCGTAGTGCTCGGCGGTGCCGGCCTGGTGGTGCAGCGAGATCATCACCAGCGGGATGTCGGCCTGGGGGAACATCAGCAGCAGCGGCGTCCACATGCCGTGGTCCAGCGGCCGCTCGGCGGTGGCGGCCACCGGCAGGCCGGCTTGGTCCAGCAGGCCGACCACGCGTTCGGCCAGCGCCGCGTCGGTGGCGGCGGGGTAGCGCAGCGTGCGCAGCACCGGCGGGAAGCCGCCGAAGTCGTACATCGTATCGGGCCTGGGCTGCAGATTGACGGTGAGCGCGCGGTCCTCCCAGTGGGCGGATACGATGACGATGGCGCGCGGTCGCGGCCAGTCGCGGCCCAGTTGCTCCAGGAAGTGGCGGGTGGGGCTGTCTTCTATCGGCAGCGTCGGCGCGCCGTGGGAAATGAACAGCGAGGGTTGTCGGGTAGTCATGATCTGTTGCCTGCAATGAGGGTATGGCAACAGCTTACGCCGGCATGGCGGTTAAAAAAATGCTGGTTTTCTCACTTAATTGTTTACTTTGGTTCAATAAATATCGGCTCAACGCGCGGCCGATGCCGCCACGGGGCGCGGCGCGGGCGCTACGCCGTGTTGCAGCCACAGCAGGCAGCCGGCGCAGAAGATGGCCAGACCCAGCCAACGCCGCCAGCGGCGGCGCGGCGAGGGGGCGGTTTTGCCCGCCTTGTGGCGGGAAGGGAAGGGGCTGACGGTTTGCATGGTGGCTCTCACGTGAATGGCTTTCCATAATAATGATAATGATTATCATTTAAATCAAGAGAGAAGAAAAAGCCGGCGGAGCTTTCGCCCGGCCGGCCATTCAGCTCTGCGTCAGATCTTCAGGCCCAGCGCCTTGGCCACGCCGGCGCCGTAGGCGGGATCGGCCTTGGCGCAGTTGGCGATGTGGCGGCGCTGGATCGCCTCGTCGACGCCGCCCATCGCGCGGGCGGTGTTGTCGAACAGCACTTGTTGCTGGGCCGGCGTCATCAGCCGGAACAGCGCGCCGGGCTGGCTGTAGTAATCGTCGTCGTCGGCGCGGAAGTCGTAGTGGTAGGCGTTGCCTTGCAGCGCCAGCGGCGGCTCGTCGAACGCCGGCTGCTGCTGCCACTTGCCCTGGCTGTTGGGTTCGTAGCCGATGGTGGCGCCGGCATTGCTGTCCACCCGCATCGCGCCGTCGCGGTGATAGCTGTTGTGGAAGGGGCAGCGCGGCGCGTTGACCGGGATCAGGTGGTGATTGACGCCCAGCCGGTAGCGCTCGGCGTCGCCGTAGGCGAACAAGCGGCCTTGCAGCATGCGGTCGGGCGAGAAGCTGATGCCCGGCACCACGTTGGCCGGGTTGAACGCCGCTTGCTCCACCTCGGCGAAGTAGTTCTGCGGATTGCGGTTCAGCTCCAGCACGCCCACTTCGATCAGCGGATAGGCCTTGTGCGACCACACCTTGGTCAGGTCGAAGGGGTTGAAGGGACAAGCGTCGGCCTGGGCTTCGGTCATCACCTGGATGTACAGGGTCCAGCGCGGGAAATCGCCGCGCTCTATGCTTTCCAGCAGATCGCGCTGCGCGCTTTCGCGATCGCGGCCCACCAGCGCCTCGGCCTCGGCGTCGCTGAGGTTCTGGATGCCTTGCTGGGTGTGGAAGTGGAACTTCACCCAGTGGCGCTCGCCCTTGGCGCTGATCAGGCTGAAGGTGTGGCTGCCGAAGCCGTGCATGTGGCGGTAGCTGGCCGGGATGCCGCGGTCGCTCATCACGATGGTGACCTGGTGCAGCGCCTCCGGCAACAGGGTCCAGAAGTCCCAGTTGGCGTTGGCGTCGCGCATATTGGTGTACGGATTGCGCTTCACCGCGCGGTTGAGGTCGGGGAATTTCAGCGGGTCGCGCAGGAAGAATACCGGCGTGTTGTTGCCCACCAGGTCCCAGTTGCCTTCCTCGGTGTAGAACTTGACGGCGAAGCCGCGGATGTCGCGTTCGGCGTCGGCCGCGCCGCGCTCGCCTGCCACGGTGGAGAAGCGCAGGAACAGGTCGGTCTGCTTGCCGATGTCGGAAAACAGCGCGGCGCGGGTGTAGCGGCTGATGTCATGGGTGACGGTGAAAGTGCCGAAGGCGCCGGATCCCTTGGCGTGCATCCGCCGCTCAGGAATCACTTCGCGGTCGAAGTGGGCCAGTTTCTCCAGGTACCAGACATCCTGCAGCAGCATCGGACCGCGCGGGCCGGCAGTCTGCACGTTCTGGTTGTCGACGACCGGCGCGCCGGCGGCGGTGGTGAGGTTGTGCTTGCTCATCCTGCTTTCTCCTTGAGTGGGCGAATCTACGGAAGGGAACTCATTGCAGCCAGGCGAAGCCGGACCACATTTCCAGCAAGGCGTTGCGCCAACTTTGCTTCATGACACGCTCCCGATAGTGGATGGCTGCAGTATCCGCAAGTTTCATAGCTTTGTTAAATTAATTGTTTCTGTTTGATAGTTAGATTTAAGCTATGGCCGGCTTTTGTTCAATCTCGCGCCGACGCCGGACGTAAAAAAACCCGGCATGGCCGGGTTCGGAGAGGATGGCGGCGGGCTCAGTCCCAGGGGACGTCGACGCTGCCGGAGGCGGGCGCGGCTTCGGCCTGCGGCTGGTCCAGCGCCGGCAGCGCCTGGCTGTCCTCCAGGCCGCCCAGCGCCTCCACCAGCGCGCTGACCAGTTCGCCCAGCTCTTCGCTCATCAAGAGGAAGGTGGCGGCGAACAGGCTTTCGCGGTCGTCGCCAGCCTGGCTGGCTTCCTCCTGCAGCACGTCCAAGAACTGGATGCGCTTCAGTTGCAGCGTGTCGGTCAGCTGGAAGCGGATCTTTTCATTCCAGATCAGGCCCAGCTTGGTGGCCTGCTTGCCGGTGGCGATGTGCTGGCGGATTTCGTCGCTGGTGAGGTCGATGCGGCTGCAGCGCACCACCGCGCCGTTTTCGCTGCTGTCCTTCAGTTCGCAATCGGCGTCCAGCTCGAAGCCGCCCGGCGCTTCGCCGGCCGCCAGCCAGTCGGTCATCGCCGCGTGCGGCGCCAGCTTGGTGCGCGGCAGGGCGGCGGGGAAGGGCGGCAGCGCCTCGCGCAGCTTGGAAACCAGCGCCTCGGCCTTGCTGGCGGTGCCGGAGTCCACCATCAGCCAGCCGCGCTGGATGTCCAGATAGGCGCTGGTGCGGCCGCTGCGCACGAAGGCGCGCGGCAGCAGGTCGTCGGTGACCTGTTCCTTCAGCGCCAGTTTCTCCTTGCGGCCAACCTTCCGCAGCTCCTTGTCTTCTATCTCCTGCACTTTCATGTCGACGAAGTCGCGGATGACGGAGGCGGGCAGCACCTTGTCTTCGCGCCGCATCGACACCATCAAGCTGCCGCGCGCGGCATAGACCGGAGCGTCCAGATGGCCGGCCGGCGCCACCCAGCCTTCGCTGAACCAATCCAGTCCCATGCAGGGCTGGAACGGACGTTTTTCCAATGCCTGCAACAGCTTGTCAGCGTCGACCAGGCTTTCTGCGTTCAAACGATAAAAAGATAGTTGCCTAAACCACATATTTGTTCCATAATGCGCGTCCTCTGAAGCCGCTGATTGTACCGCAGCAAGCGATGCAGCAGCAGTTTTTCGGAGGCAAGCAGTTTAGCCGGTCGTCGGAGTGTAGCTTAGCCTGGTAGAGCGCTACGTTCGGGACGTAGAGGCCGGAGGTTCGAATCCTCTCACTCCGACCAGTTAAACAAAATAGCTTGTGCAAAAGTTAAATCTGCTGTAAATTACCTTCTCTCGACGCAAGTCGGAAATGAAGTGAATCGGAGTGTAGCTTAGCCTGGTAGAGCGCTACGTTCGGGACGTAGAGGCCGGAGGTTCGAATCCTCTCACTCCGACCAGGATTCAAAAAAAGCCTTGATTTTCCAAAACGAGAATCAGGGCTTTTTTAACAAGTTGGTTTGCCGGTATAGCTCAGTTGGTAGAGCAGCGCATTCGTAATGCGAAGGTCGGGGGTTCGACTCCTCTTACCGGCACCATTCCGACAAACGGAAAAGCCAGTTCTGTTTTCCGAATTTATCTGCGGCAAGCGATTTTGATTGAAATTCAAAAAGAATCAAAAAAACGCTTGCATGAATAAAAGAGCGCAGGTAATATTGTCTTCTCTCGCGACGGAAACGAAGCGAGATAGTGTTGGCGGTTAGCTCAGTTGGTAGAGCATCGGATTTTGATTCCGAGGGTCACAGGTTCGAGCCCTGTATCGCCTGCCAGAAACATGAAAAGCCCCCAGGCGAAAGCTTGGGGGCTTTTCGCATGGCGCGCCGGCGAATGCGCTTGTTTGAATATCCGAATGAAATCGGCAGCATAAATAAAATAAGGCCCGCTAAGCGGGCCTTTTTGCTGTCCGGCTTATTGGCCTTCGGCGGCAAGCAGTGGCGAATAGCCCAGGCTGCGCAGCTTGCTCATCGCGTCGTCGGCTTCGGCGCGGGTTTTGAAGGGGCCCAGTTGCACGCGGGTGACGGTGTGGGCGGCGATGCCGTGTTTTTGCAGGTCTTTGACCAGCTTTTGCGCGTTGCCCATGCTGGCGAACAGGCCCAGTTGCACCTGGTAGCCGACCGAGCTGCCGGCGGGCTGCGCCTTGGCGGGGGCTTCGGCGGCGATTTTGGCCGGCGGCGCCTCTTGCTGGGCGGCGGGCTGCGGGGCGGCGGGCTGCGGGGCGGCCGCGGCGTTGCGGGTGGGAGGGGCCGGCTGGCGGGCGGTTGCGGCTGGCGGCGTTTTTTCCGGCGCGGCCGGCTTGTTCTGCGCCGCGGGGTGGGGGGCGCCGGCGTGGCGGCTGGCCTGCTGGTTGGCGACGGCCGGGGTCTTGCTGAGGTCCGGGCTGGCCGGGCTGGTTTCGGCCGGCGTCGCCGGCGCGCGGTTGGCGGGTTCGGCGGCGGGGGCGCTGCTTTGCTCCGCGGCGGCGCTGGCGGCTTTGGGCAGCGCGATGGCGCCGGCTGACGGGCTGGATGCCGCCGGTTTGACGATCTTGCCGGAGCTGGGGCTTTGCGCGTCGCTGCTCATGTCCATCTTGGGTTTGGTCAGCGCGTCCATCAGCGGAATCGCGGCCAGCGCGACGGCAACCAGTCCGCCGGCGATCCATAGCCGTTTTTTCAGCTTGCTGTTGAGGTCGGATTCATTGTCGCCGTCGGCCGGCGGTTGCTGTTGGTTTTGTTCGCGCATGGTGCCTGGATGGAATGTGCAGCACGTGTTTGAAAACACTGCTAAAATAGCGGGTTCGTCAGAATTGGGTAACCCGAGTGGCGTAATAATACTCAAGTTTAGCCACTTGTCTTGTCGTTAGGGAGAATTTATATGGCAATTGAACGTACCTTGTCCATCGTTAAGCCGGACGCCGTAGCCAAGAACGTCATCGGCAAAATCTACGACCGCTTCGAGTCCGCCGGCCTGAAGGTCGTGGCCGCCAAGATGAAGCAGCTGTCGCGCGCCGAAGCCGAGGGCTTCTACGCCGTGCACAAAGAGCGTCCTTTCTTCAAGGACCTGGTTGACTTCATGGTTTCCGGCCCGGTGATGATCCAGGCGCTGGAGGGCGAAAACGCCGTGCTGAAGAACCGCGAACTGATGGGCGCCACCGACCCGAAGAAGGCTGACGCCGGCACCATCCGCGCCGATTTCGCCGAATCGATCGACGCCAACGCCGTTCACGGTTCCGACAGCGTGGAAAACGCTGCCATCGAAGTGGCCTACTTCTTCGCCGCTTCCGAGATCAGCTCGCGCTAATCTCAGATATAGGTAGTTGATCGACCGGAGGCTGCCGTCGTCTGAGGCGGCCTCTTTTCCCTCTTGAGGATTGCATGAAAACCAACCTGCTCGACTTCAATCTGGACCAACTCACCCAGCATTTCGCAGAAATGGGCGAGAAGCCGTTCCGCGCCAAGCAAGTGATGCGCTGGATGCACCAGATGGCCGAAGCCGATTTCGACGCGATGACCGACCTTGCCAAGAGCCTGCGCGCCAAGCTGCACGAGCGCGCCGTGGTGGGCGTGCCTTCGCTGATGACCGGGCAGGAGTCCAGTGATGGCACCCGCAAGTGGCTGCTCGACGTCGGCACCGGCAACGGTGTGGAAACCGTGTTCATTCCGGAAGACGACCGCGGCACCTTGTGCGTGTCATCCCAGGTGGGTTGCGCGCTGGAGTGCACGTTCTGCTCCACCGGCCGCCAGGGATTCAACCGCAACCTCAGCACCGCCGAGATCATCGGCCAGCTGTGGTGGGCGAACAAGGCGATGGGCGTGACGCCGAAGAACGAGCGCGTGGTGTCCAACGTGGTGATGATGGGCATGGGCGAGCCGCTGGCCAACTTCGACAACGTGGTCAGCGCGATGCAGATCATGCTCGACGACCATGGCTACGGATTGAGCCGCCGCCGCGTGACGCTGTCCACCTCCGGCCTGGTGCCGCAGATGGACCGGCTGCGCGAGGAGTGCCCGGTGGCGCTGGCGGTGTCGCTGCATGCGCCGAACGACGTGATCCGCGACGAAATCGTGCCCATCAACAAGAAATATCCGCTGGCGGAGCTGATGGCGGCCTGCCGTCGCTATCTGGAAAAGGCGCCGCGCGATTTCATCACCTTCGAATATGTGATGCTTGACGGGGTCAACGATAGACCGGAACATGCTCGCCAATTGCTGGAATTGGTGCGGGAGGTGCCGTGCAAGTTCAACCTGATCCCGTTCAACCCGTTCCCTAACTCGGGTTATGATCGCTCCAGCAACAACGCGATTCGCATTTTCCGTGAAATTCTGCAAGAACGAGGATATGTGGTCACGGTGCGCAAGACGCGCGGCGACGACATCGACGCCGCCTGCGGCCAGCTGGCCGGCCAGGTGCAGGACAAGACGCGGCGCCAGGCCAAGTGGATGCAGATAGTCGAGGACAAGAAACTATGATGACATGGCGAAAGTGGTGGGCTGGATGGCTGTTGGCATTTGGCGTTTCCACTTTCGCCATGGCCGCGGGCAACGTCCGCGAGCTGGCGCAGATCCGCAGCCAGCTGGCGGTGGAGTATGCCCGCATCGGCAATCTGAAATCGGCGCTGGACAACGCCAACCAGGCGGTGAAGGCGGATCCGTCCTTCATCACCGCCTACGTGACCCGCGCCTACGTGCTGGGCCTATTGCAGCAGAACGGTCTGGCCGAAGACGACTTCCGGCAGGCGCTGCGGCTGGATCCGGCCAATTCGGAAGCCAACAACAATTACGGCCTGTTCCTGTGCGAGCACGGCCGGGCACAGGATTCGCTGGCGCTGTTCCAGAAGGCGCTGGCCAATCCGCTGTACGACGCGCCGCAAGCGGCTTACCTCAATCTGGGGCGCTGTAGCGCCAAGCTGGGGCAAACCGAGCAGGCCAACGATTACCTGCTGGGCGCGCTGCGGCTGGCGCCGGACTATGCGCCGGCGCTGCGCGAACTGGCCGAAATGCACCTGGGCCTGGGCAACGCCAAGCTGGCCGCCTTCTATTTCGGACGGCTGCGCAACGGCGGCCAAAACGGTTTGACCGCGGCCGACCTGTGGCTGGGAGCCAGAATCGCCCGCAAGACCGGTGACGGCGCTTTGGAAGGCGAATGCGCCAATGCGCTGAAAAACCGGTATCCGGACTCCAGGGAAACACAACTGCTGTTGAGTGGAAGCTGAGGATGGAAAAAAAATCGAACATCACGACTCGCCTATGCCCAGCGGTATCGGCGCCCGCTTGAAAGCCGCCCGCGAAGCGGCCGGCCTTGGCCTGGGGGAAGTGGCTGACAGGCTGAAACTGTCGCTCAGGCAATTGGACGCAATAGAACGCGACGATTTCGACGCGCTGCCGGGCGCGACCTTCGTCCGCGGCTTTGTCCGCAATTACGCGCGCTTTCTGGAAGTGGATCCCGAGCCGCTGATGCAGGCGCTGGAGCAGCATTTCCCATCCGCGGTCAATGAAGTGGCCAATCTGGTCAAGGGTACCGCGGCGCGCGAAACCGCTCATGAAGCCGAAGAGCCGGAACCGGCGCCGGCCGGCGGCGGCGCCGGCAAATGGCTGGCCTTGCTGGTGGTGGCGGCCGCATTGGCCGGCGGCGGCGCCTGGTACGCCAACCGCGACGCCGACTCCGCCGCCAAGCAGGCCGGCAGCGCCGACAACCAGCTGGCGCCGATGCTGACCCAGCAACATGAGGCCTCGGCCGCGCAGGCCGTTGCGCCCGCAGCGGACAAGGCCGCTTCCGCGCCGGTTGCCGCGGCTCCGGCGCCCGCTGCGCAGGGCAAGCCGCAGGCGTCGGCTCCGCAGGCCGCCGCCAAGCCAGTGGCGAAGCCCGTGGCCAGCGCCGCGGCCGCGGTAAAAGTCGCCAAGCCTGCAGCCGCCAGCGCGCCGCAGGCAGAAGGAAGCGACCGCGTCAGCGTCAATGTCAAGGACGCGGCCTGGGTGTCGGTGCAGGACGCCAATGGCCGCCGCCTGATCTATCAGGTGATGCAGCCGGGCAACGCCACCGAAGTGACCGGCCTCGCGCCGTTCAAGGTGGTGGTGGGCAACGCCAGCCAGGTGGAACTGAACTACAACGGCAAGCCGGTGGATTTGAGCGGCAAGATCCGCGGCACCACCGCCAAGATTCAACTCAAGTAATGCGTAGGGTAGCGAATGGATAGCGTGAACATCGCGCGCCGCCTGACCCGCCAGGTGCGGGTGGGGCATGTTTTGGTGGGCTCGGACGCGCCGGTGGTGGTGCAGTCGATGACCAATACCGACACCGCCGACGCGGCCGCCACTGTGGAACAGGTGTACCAACTGGCTCAGGCCGGCTCCGAAGTCGTGCGCATCACCGTCAACTCGCTGGAGGCCGCGGCCCAGGTGGCGGAAATTCGCCGCCGGCTCGACGATATGGGCTGCGACGCGCCGCTGGTCGGCGATTTCCACTTCAACGGCGACCGCCTGCTGAAGGAATTCCCGGACTGCGCGAAGGCGTTGGCCAAGTACCGGATCAACCCGGGCAATGTCGGCAAGGGCGCCAAGGGCGACGACAAGTTCGCCTTCATGATCCGCACCGCGATGGAGCATGACAAGGCGGTGCGCATCGGCGTCAACTGGGGCAGCCTGGACCAGGCGCTGCTGGCGCGGATGATGGACGCCAACAGCCGCGCCGCCCAGCCGCTGCCGCTGCCCAAGCTGATGCAGGAGGCGCTGATCGTGTCGGCGCTGGAGTCGGCCGAGAAAGCGGTGGAGCTCGGCCTGTCGCCGAACAACATCATTCTGTCGTGCAAGGTCAGCAATGTGCAGGATCTGATCAGCGTCTACCGCGAGTTGGGCGGCCGCTGCGATTACCCCTTGCACCTGGGGCTAACCGAGGCCGGCATGGGCAGCAAGGGCATCGTCGCCTCCAGCGCCGCGCTGGCGGTATTGCTGCAGGAAGGCATCGGCGACACCATCCGCATCTCGCTGACGCCGCAACCGGGCGAGGCGCGCACCAAGGAAGTGGTGGTGGCGCAGGAGCTGCTGCAGACCATGGGCCTGCGCAGCTTCACGCCGCTGGTCACCGCCTGTCCCGGCTGCGGCCGCACCACCAGCACCTTCTTCCAGGAACTGGCCGACCATATCCAGGGCTATCTGCGCGAGCAGATGCCGGTATGGCGCTTGCAGTACCCGGGCGTCGAGGACATGAAGGTGGCGGTGATGGGCTGCGTGGTGAACGGTCCGGGCGAATCCAAGCTCGCCGACATCGGCATCAGCTTGCCCGGCACCGGCGAAGTGCCGGTGGCGCCGGTGTATGTCGATGGCCAGAAGGATGTGACGCTGAAGGGCGACAACATCCCAGCCGAGTTCACAGCCATCGTCGACGACTATGTGCGAACCCGTTACGGCGAGGGCGGCGCCAAGCGCCGCGAGGCGCCGGCGCCTCGCACCATTCCCATCCGTCCGGTGGACGCCAGATAATTCAGATCAAGCGGATACAAGAAGACAGCAATGAGTCAGAAATACCAAGCGGTCAAGGGCATGAACGATGTGCTGCCGGCCGAGTCGTACCAGTGGGAATATTTTGAAGGGGTGCTGCGCAAGCTGCTGGCCGATTACGGCTACCAGAACATCCGCACCCCCATCGTCGAGGGCACGCCGCTGTTCGTGCGCTCCATCGGCGAGGTGACCGACATCGTCGAGAAGGAAATGTACACCTTCGTAGACAGCCTGAACGGCGACAGCCTGACGCTGCGCCCGGAAGGCACCGCCGGCACCCTGCGCGCGGTGGTCGAGCACAATCTGCTCTACAACGCCGCGCCCAAGCTGTGGTACATGGGCCCGATGTACCGCCATGAGCGTCCGCAGAAGGGCCGCTACCGCCAGTTCCACCAGGTGGGCGTGGAGGCGCTGGGCCTGGCCGGTCCGGACATCGACGCCGAAATCATCGCGATGACCGCCGATCTGTGGCGCCGCCTGGGCATCAGCCAGTACGTGCGGCTGGAGATCAACTCGCTGGGCAACGCCGAAGAGCGCGCCGCCCACCGCGAGGCGCTGATCGCGTATCTGGAGGGCCACGTCGACATCCTGGACGAGGACGGCAAGCGCCGCCTGTACACCAACCCGCTGCGCGTGCTGGACACCAAGAACCCGGCGCTGCAGGAGATGGCCGACAACGCGCCCAAGTTATCCGACTACCTGGGCGAGGAGTCGCGCGCCCACTATGCCGGCTGGAAGGCGATGATCGCCGCGCTGGGCATAGAATTCGTCGAAAATCCGCGCTTGGTGCGCGGTCTCGATTACTATAACCGCTCGGTGTTCGAGTGGGTGACCAGCGAGCTGGGCGCCCAGGGCACCGTCTGCGCCGGCGGCCGCTACGACGGACTGGTGGAGCAACTGGGCGGCAAGGCCGCGCCCGGCATCGGCTTCGGCATGGGCATGGAGCGCGTGCTCCTGCTGTTGCAGGACAAGAACCTGTTGCCGGCGCAGCGCAGCGTCGATGTCTATCTGGTCAACCAGGGCGAGGGCGCAGGCCTGTACTCGATGAAACTGGCGCAAACCCTGCGCGCCGCCGGCTACTCGGTGGTGCAGCATCTGGGCGAAGCCAGCTTCAAGTCGCAAATGAAAAAGGCTGACGGCAGCGGCGCCGAGTTCGCGCTGATCGTCGGTGAAAACGAAATCCAGGCCGGTCAGGTGGTGATCAAGGCGCTGCGCGCCGACATCGCCCAGCAGACCGTGGCGGCCGATGCGGTTCTGGCCACCCTCGCCACTCTGAAAGCTTGATAGAAAGGGGAACGCAATGGCGTTCGACTTGCAGGAACAGGAACAGATCGATTCGCTGAAGGCATTCTGGCAGCAATGGGGCAAGCTGATCGGCGGCGCGGTGCTGGCGGTTTGCCTGGGCACCTTCGGCTTCAAGGGCTACCAGTGGCACCAGAAGGAGCAGTCCGAGAAAGCCGCCGCAGCCTATGAGGCGGTGGACAGCGCGGTGGCCGCCAAGGACATCGCCAAGCTGAAGTCCGCGGCCCAGCTGCTGCAGGGCGAATACGCCGGCACCATCTACGCCAGCCGCAGCGCGCTGGTGCTGGCCAAGGCCGCGTTCGACAAGAACGACCCGGCGCTGGCGACCAGCCAGCTGGAATGGGCGGCGAAAAACGGCAAGGATGAGGCGATCCAGGCCATCGCCCGCATGCGCCTGGCCTCGCTGCACCTGGATCAGAAGCAGTACGACGCCGCCATCTCCGAGCTGAATCAGGAGCACCCGGCCGCTTTCGACGCGCAGTACCTGGAGCTGAAGGGCGATGTGTTCGTCGCCAAGGGCGACAACGCCGCCGCCCGCGACGCTTACAAGGCCGCCCTGGCCAAGCTGGTGGAAGAAAGCCCGGTCCGCCAGCTGGTCCAGACCAAACTCGACGCGCTGGGAGCCTGACCGCATGCGCCGCCAACTGTTGCTTACCACCGTTCTGTCCTCGATGCTGCTGGCCGGCTGCGCCAGCTGGTTCGAAGGCTCTTCCCAGTTCCAGCCGACGCCGCTGGCCAACATCAAGCCGCTGCAGGCGCTGGATGTGAAATGGTCGCTGCAGCAGGCGGGCCCGGCGTCCAGCTTCCTGCCGGTCTACGATAGCGGCAATGTGGTGAGCGCCGACGCCGAAGGCCGCATCCGCAGCGTCGACGCGCTCAGCGGCCGGGTGCAGGCCGATGTGGCGCTCAAGCGCGCGCTCGCCAGCGGCGTCGCCGTCAGCGGCGACGTGGTGCTGGTCGGCAGCGCCGACGCCAAGCTGCTGGCGGTGGACCGCAAGAGCGGCAAGATCGTCTGGCAGCAGCCGCTGACCAGCCTGATGCTGGAGGCGCCGCAGATCGCCGGCGACATCGTGGTGGTGCGCACCAACGACGCCCGCCTGACCGGCTTCAGCCTGGCGGACGGCAAGCAGCAGTGGTCGGTGGGCAATGTGCTGCCGCAACTGACCGTGCGCAACAACGGTTCGATGCGCGCGGTGGGCAAGGAGGCGGTGATGGTGGGGCAGGCCGGCGGCCGCCTGGACATCGTCAATCCGCAGACCGGCAACACGCTGTGGCAAGGCGCGGTGGCCACGCCGCGCGGCGCCACCGAGCTGGAGCGCGTCACCGACGTGACCAGCCGCCCGGCTTACGACGGCGGCCAGGTGTGCGCGGTGGCCTACCAGGGCCGCGTCGCCTGCTTCGAGGCGCGCAACGGCAGCCTGTTGTGGGGCCGCGAGGTGTCGTCCAGCCGCGGTTTGGCCATGGACGCGCGCAATGTCTACGTGACGGCCGAGGACGGCTCGATCTGGGCTTACGACCGCCAGAGCGGGCGCAATCTCTGGAAAAACGATGAACTCAAGTACCGCAATGTTTCCGGCCCGGCCATGATCGGGCGCTTCGTGCTGGTTGTGGATGGCGAAGGCTATGCCCATCTGCTATCCAACGAGAGCGGCAGCATTGTCGGACGCAGCAAGATCGGCACCTCCGGGCCGGTCAATCAACCGGTATCGCTCGGTTCCTCCGCCCTGATCCAGGGGCAGGACGGCCGCCTGGCGATGCTGAATCTGGGATAAAAAGCAGTATTACATGAAACCTACCGTAGCTCTGGTCGGCCGCCCCAATGTGGGCAAGTCGACCCTCTTCAACCGGCTGACCCGCAGCCGCGACGCCTTGGTCGCCGACCAGCCGGGCCTGACGCGCGACCGCCACTACGGCCAAGGCCGCGTGGGCGAGAAGCCGTACCTGGTGGTCGACACCGGCGGTTTCGAGCCGGTGGTCGACGAAGGCATCCTGTTCGAAATGGCCAAGCAGACGTTGCAGGCCGTCGACGAGGCGGACGCCGTGGTGTTCCTGGTGGACGGCCGCTCCGGCCTGACGCCGCAAGACAAGATCATCGCCAACCGCCTGCGCCAGCTTGACCGGCCGGTCTACCTGGCGGTCAACAAGGCCGAGGGCATGCGCCACGCCATCGCCGGCGCCGAGTTCCACGAACTGGCGCTGGGCGAGCCGCTGGTGATTTCCGCCGCCCACGGCGACGGCGTGCGCGAACTGATGGAACTGGTGCTGGAAACCTTCCCCGACGAAGTGGAGGAAGAAGAAAGCCGCCATCCGAAGTTTGCCGTCATCGGCCGGCCCAATGTCGGCAAATCCACGCTGGTGAACGCCATCCTGGGCGAAGAGCGGGTGATCGCATTCGACCAGGCCGGCACCACGCGCGACAGCATCTATATTGATTTTGAGCGCGAAGGCCATACCTATACCATCATCGACACCGCAGGCGTGCGCCGCCGCGCCAAGGTCAACGAGATGCTGGAGAAGTTTTCCGTCATCAAGACCATGAAGGCGATCGAAGACGCCAACGTCGCGGTGCTGGTGCTGGACGCGCAGCTGGACATCTCCGAGCAGGACGCCACCATCGCCGGCTTCGCGCTGGAGGCGGGGCGCGCGCTGGTGGTGGCGGTCAACAAGTGGGACAACCTGGACAGCGAGCAGAAGGACAATGTTCGCCGCGAGATCGCCCGCAAGCTGAACTTCCTCGATTTTGCGAAGTTTCATTACATCTCGGCCATCGAGGGCCGCGGTGTGGCAGACTTGTTCAAATCCATCGACGAAGCCTATCGCGCGGCGATGGTGAAGCTGGCGACGCCGAAGCTGACGCGGGTGTTGCAGGTGGCGCTGGAGCGCCAGCAGCCGCCGCGTTCGGGCCTGATCCGTCCCAAGATGCGCTATGCGCACCAGGGCGGCCAGAACCCGCCGATCATCGTCGTGCACGGCAACGCGCTGGACAATATACCGGCCAGCTACACCCGCTATCTGGAACATACTTTCCGGAAAGTGTTCAAACTGCAGGGTACCCCGCTGAGGGTGCAGTACAAGTCGTCGGAAAACCCGTTCGACACCGAGGAAGGCAAGGAAAAGTCTCGCGCCAAGCCCAAGCCGATGTCCAAGATGCGGGGCAGGGAAAAAGAAGTTCGCTACGGCAAAAGCAGCAAAAAATAGTACGGCGGAATGTTTTCTGCTAAAAATAAGCAGGCCGCCGCTGTTCGCTGCATAGTCAATACAACAATCAACGATTCGGAGAAAAACGAATGAGCTCTAAAGGGCAAATGTTACAAGACCCGTTCCTGAATATCCTGCGCAAGGAACACGTGCCGGTCTCCATCTATCTGGTCAACGGCATCAAGCTGCAGGGTCAGGTCGAATCCTTCGACCAGTACGTGGTGCTGCTGAAGAACACTGTGACCCAGATGGTCTATAAGCACGCCATCTCCACCGTGGTGCCGGCCCGCCCGGTCAGCATCCCGCACGAACATCCGGCGCAAAAGCAGGAACAGGCGCAGGACGCTTAAGGCGCCGCCGCACAGACCGGGCCGATTGGCCGCATCGCAAGATGCGGTCACTCGGCCTTTGTCATTTATCGCCGTACTCAATATGGTGTAGCAAACCGTGTTTGATCGTCCCGACTTAGGCGACCAGGCCGTTCTGGTCAGCCTGGATTTTGGTGATGCCGATTACCAGGAAAGCGTTGCGGAGTTTGCCGAGCTGGTGCGCAGCAGCAATGTGGAGATTCTGGGCAAGGTGGAGGGCAAGCGCCAGCGCCCGGATGCCGCCTTGTTCGCCGGCAAGGGCAAGGTGGAGGAGATTGCCGCCGTGGTGCGCGCCACCGGCGCCAATGTGGTGATCTTCAATCACGCCTTGTCCCCCGGCCAGGAGCGCAATCTGGAGCGCGCGCTGCAATGCCGGGTGATAGACCGCAACAGCCTGATTCTCGACATCTTCGCCCAGCGCGCGCGCAGCCACGAAGGCAAGCTGCAGGTGGAGCTGGCGCAGCTGTCGCACCTGTCCACCCGCCTGGTGCGCGGCTGGACCCACCTGGAGCGGCAAAAGGGCGGCATCGGCCTGCGCGGTCCCGGCGAAACGCAGCTGGAGACCGACCGCCGCCTGCTCGGCATCCGGGTGAAATCGCTGAAGGACCGGCTGGCCCAGGTGCAGCGCCAGCGCAGCACCCAGCGCAAGAGCCGCACCCGCGCCGGCATCGCCTCGGTGTCCATCGTCGGCTACACCAACGCCGGCAAGTCCACGCTGTTCAACGCGCTGACCAAGGCCAACATCTACGCCGCCGACCAGCTGTTCGCCACTCTGGACACCACCAGCCGCAAGCTGTTCCTCCATCACGATTGCTCGGTGGTGCTGTCCGACACCGTCGGCTTCATCCGCGACCTGCCCCACACCTTGGTGGCGGCCTTCCGCGCCACGCTGGAGGAAACGGTGCAGGCCGATCTGCTGCTGCACGTGGTCGATTGCGCCAACGAGACGCGCGACGCGCAGATCGACGAGGTGAACAAGGTGCTGGCCGAGATCGACGCCGACGGCATCCCGCAGCTGATCGTGTGGAACAAGTGCGACTTGAAGGATCTGCCGCCGGAAATCGAACGCGGCGAAAACGGCGAAATCGCCGCGGTGCGGGTGTCGGCGCTGAAGGGCATCGGGCTGGAACTCTTGCGCGAGGCGATTGCCGAAAGGGTGCAACCTTCCGCAAATAACCATAAAGAACCATACGAGCATGTCGCAGAATGACCCGAACCGTGGCCGGAACGGCCAGAATGGGCCGCCGGACCTCGATGAAGTGTTCCGTAACCTGAACCAGAAACTGGCCCGCCTATTGGGGGCGAAGCCTACCGCCGGCCGCCCGGGCGGCGCCGGCGCGCCGCCATCCTACAAAGGCGGCGCCCTCGCTGTGGTCGGCGTGCTGGCAGCCTTGTGGCTGGCCAGCGGCTTTTACGTGGTGGACGCCCGCGAAGAGGGCGTGGTGCTGCGCCTGGGCAGCTTCAATCGCCTGACTGAACCCGGTCTGCAATGGCATGCGCCGTATCCGTTCGAAAAGGTGGAAATCGTCAACCTGACCGAGCTGCGCAGCGTGGAAGTCGGCTATCGCGGCAGCGCGCAGAACCGCGTGCCGGAAGAGTCGCTGATGCTGACCGCCGACCAGAACATCATCGATGTGCAGCTGTCGGTGCAGTACGACATCAAGGACGCGCGCGCCTTCCTGTTCAACAACGCCGCGCGCGAGCGCGACGCCAAGGACATCGTCAAGCAGGCGGCGGAAACCGCGATCCGCGAGGTGGTGGGACGCAACAAGGTGGACTTCGTGCTGAACGAGGGCCGCGCCCAGATCGCCGCCGAGGCGCGCAAGGTGATCCAGGACGTGCTCGACCGCTACGCGGTGGGCATCCGCATCGCCAAGGTCAACATCAACGACGTGCAGCCGCCGCAAGCGGTGCTGGCGGCGTTCGACGACGCGGTGAAGGCCGGCCAGGACAAGGACAAGCTGCTGAACGAGGGCATGGCCTACGCCAACGAGGTGGTGCCCAAGGCCAAGGGCATGGCGGCGCGGCTGCAGCAGGAAGCCGAAGGCTACCAGCAGCAGGTGGTGGCGCGCGCCCAGGGCGACGCCGAGCGTTTCAAACAAGTGTTGTCCGAATACAACAAGGCGCCCAAGGTCATGCGCGAGCGCATGTACCTGGACATGATGCAGCAAATCATGAACAGCAGCAGCAAGGTGCTGGTCGATCAAAAGGGCGGCAATAACCTGCTCTACCTGCCGCTGGACAAGCTGATGCAGATGTCGGCTCCCGCATCCCCCGCCGCGCCGCAGGCTCCCGCAGCCTCCGCTCCCGCCACGGCCACGCCGCCGGCGGCTAAGAACGGGCGCGAAATTTCGCGCGGTCGCGATTTCTTTGGAGCGGAGCGATGATGGAAAGAATGATTCCCGCCGTGGTGGCAGTCGTGGGCGCGTTGTTTGTCGCCAGCCTGTCGCTGTTTACCGTCGATCAGCGCCAGTTCGCGCTGGTATTCCAGTTCGGCGAGGTCGTGAAGGTGATCTCCCAGCCGGGCATCCAGTTCAAGATTCCGTTGCTGCAGAACGTCCGTTATTTCGATCGCCGCGTGCAGACCATCGACGCCGAAGCGCCCGAGCTGTTCAACACCCGCGAGAAGAAGAACGTGCTGGTGGACAGCTTCGTGAAGTGGCGTGTGGTAGATGTGTCACAGTTCTACAAGAGCGTTGGTTCCGAGGCCGCCGCGGTGGCGCGCCTGAAGCAAACCATCAATGACGGCCTGCGCGCCGAGTTCGGCCAGAAAACGGTTGCCGACGTCATTTCCGGCCAGCGCGACCAGGTGATGGAGACGGTTCGCAAGCGCGCGGACGCGGATGCGCGTAAAATAGGTGTGGAAATTCTCGACGTGCGCTTAAAACGCGTCGATTTTCCGGATAAAATAAGCAGTTCCGTCTACGACCGCATGCAGTCCGAGCGTCGTACCGTGGCCAGCCAGCTGCGCAGCGAAGGCGCTGCCGACGCAGAGCGGGTGCGGGCCGAAGCCGACAAGCAGCGCGAGGTGATCCTGGCGGAGGCTTACAGCAAGGCGCAGGCGCTGAAGGGGCAGGGCGACGCCAAGGCGGCGGCGATTTACGCCGAGGCTTACGGCAAGAACCCGGAGTTCTACGCGTTCTGGCGCAGCATGGACGCCTACAAGGAATCGTTCAAGAACAAGAGCGATGTGCTGGTGCTGGACCCGAGCAGCGACTTCTTCAAGTACCTGAAGAATCCGCAGGCGGGGCAGAGCAAAGGCAAGTAGCGGACTGACAATCTGAGGTTTTTAAGAAGACTGGCCGGGGCGACCTGGCCAGTTTGCTGATAACAAGGCGGGCGACCACCCCGCCTTTTATTCTGTTGAAACGAAATGCGCAACTGGCTGTTACCCGAATATATCGCCGACATCCTGCCGGCCACCGCCCGGCAGGTTGAGTCGGCCAAGGCCGCGATGCTGGAAGGCTTCCGCGTGGCCGGCTACGAGCTGGTGCTGCCGCCGCTGATCGAGTACATCGATTCCCTGGTCAGCGAAGGCGACGTCACGCTGGACCTGAAAACCTTCAAGCTGGATGACCAGCTGTCCGGACGCCAGCTCGGCCTGCGCGCCGACATCACGCCGCAGGTGGCGCGCATCGACGCCCACTTGCTGGGCGGCCGCACCGGCGTCACCCGCCTGTGCTACGCCGGCAGCGTGGTGCACAGCCGTCCGTCCGGCCTGACCAGCTCGCGCGAGCCGCTGCAGGTGGGGGCCGAGCTGTATGGCTACGCCGGCATCGAGGCCGACCTGGAAATCATCGACCTGATGCTGTCGACGCTGGAAAAAGCCGGCGTGAAGAAGCTAAGGCTGGATGTCGGCCATATCGCCATCTTCCGCGGCCTGGCCGCCGCCGCCGGCCTGGCGCCGGGGGTGACGCGCGAGCTGTTCAGCCTGCTGCAGAACAAGGACGTCGCGAGCATCGCCGAGCTGGTGGCCGGCGTGGCCGAGCCGTACAAGAGCGCCTTCCTCGCGCTGCCGGAGCTGTATGGCCCGGCCAGCGTGCTGGACAAGGCGCGCACCCGCCTGCCTTCGCTGCCGGAGGTCGAGCTGGGCCTGATGCAGCTGGCTGCCATCGCCCGCGCGGTGCAAGGCCGGGTGGAGCTGAGCTTCGATCTGGCGGAGCTGCGCGGCGATTTCTACCATACCGGCTTGATGTTCGCCGCCTATGCGCCGGGCTGGTCCGACGCCATCGCCCGCGGCGGCCGCTACGACAATGTGGGCCGCCGTTTCGGCCGCGCCCGTCCCGCCACCGGCTTCAGCCTGGATCTGCGCGATCTGGTGCGCATCCTGCCGGAGCGGGACTCGTCCCGCGGCGTGCGGGTGGCGGCCCGCCATCTGCCGGCCGCGGCGGAAGAGGTGGCGCGCCTGCGCGCCGCCGGCGAAATGGTGGTGGTCGACTACCTGGGAGAGTCCGCGGTGGCGCTTAATTGCGACCGCGAGCTGGTGCCTGCTGCCGATGGATGGCAACTGGCTCCTTTTAACTGATTTTTGTTTGAATCTGACTGAAGAAGAGGTTTTTTCCAATGTCCAAGAACGTTGTCGTGATTGGCACCCAGTGGGGTGACGAAGGCAAGGGCAAGATCGTTGACTGGCTGACCGACCACGCGCGCGCGGTCGTGCGCTTCCAGGGCGGCCACAACGCTGGCCACACCCTGGTGGTCGGCGGCAAGAAAACCGTGCTGCGCCTGATCCCGTCCGGCATCCTGCGTCCCGACGTGGAATGCTACATCGGCAATGGCGTAGTGCTGTCGCCCGAGGCGCTGCTGAAGGAAATCGGCGAACTGGAAGAGGCCGGCGTCAACGTGACCGCCCGCCTGAAGATCGCCGAAGGCTGCCCGCTGATCCTGCCGTATCACGTAGCGCTGGACCAGGCGCGCGAAGCCGCCAAGGGCGAAGCCAAGATCGGCACCACCGGCCGCGGTATCGGCCCCTGCTACGAAGACAAGGTGGCGCGCCGCGCGCTGAAGGTGATCGACCTGTTCGACTCGGCCGGCTTCGCCGTCAAGCTGCGCGAAAACGTCGATTACTACAACTTCCTGCTGACCCAGCTGTTCCAGGCCGAGCCGGTAAGCTTCGACGACATCCTGGCGCAGACCATGCTGCTGGCCGAGCGCATCAAGCCGATGGTGGCGGATGTGTCGCGCACGCTGTACGACATGAACCAGGCCGGCGTGCCGCTGTTGTTCGAAGGCGCGCAAGGCACGCTGCTGGACATCGACCACGGCACCTACCCCTTCGTCACCTCGTCCAACTGCGTGGCCGGCGCGGCCGCGCCGGGCGCCGGCGTGGCGCCGCAGATGCTCAACTACGTGCTGGGCATCGTCAAGGGCTACACCACCCGCGTCGGCTCCGGCCCGTTCCCGACTGAGCAGGACAACGAGATCGGCATGTTCCTGGCCAAGCGCGGCAACGAGTTCGGCTCGGTCACCGGCCGCCCGCGCCGCTGCGGCTGGTTCGATGCCGCCGCGCTGAAGCGCTCCATCCAGATCAACGGCGTGACCGGCCTGTGCGTGACCAAGCTGGACGTGATGGATGGCCTGGAAGAGATCAAGCTGTGCGTCGGCTACATGCTGGACGGCCAGCGCGTGGACATCCTGCCGTTCGGCTCCGACGCGGTGACCAAGTGCGAACCGATCTACGAGAGCATGCCGGGCTGGACCGAATCCACTTTCGGCGCCAAGCGCTGGGAAGACCTGCCGGTCAACGCCCAGGCCTACCTGACCCGCATCGCCGAAGTATGCGGCGCGCCGGTTGCCATCGTCTCCACCGGTCCGGACCGCGAAGAGACCATCGTGCTGGATCACCCCTACGGCCTGTAAGCCCTACGGTTGCCGCATGAATAAGCCCACCGCGACGCGGTGGGCTTTTTGTTTGCCCGGCGCGGCCGGCGGCGCGCTATTCGTGCTGCAGGATGTTGACGAGGGTGCCGAACGGATCGCGGACGAAGAAGCGCCGCACGCCCCACGGCTCGCTGGCCGGGCCGTATTCGATGGCGACACCGGCTTCACGCGCGCGCGCTAGAACCTGGTCCAGGTTGTCGACTTCGATCGACAGCGCAGGCAGCGGCGCGCCGGAGCCGCCTTCGCTGGCGAAGCTGAGCTGGGTTTGCATTCGGCTGTCGGCTCCATAGGTGCGGATCCAGCCGTGGTCCATGATGAGGTCCAGGCCCAGCAGGCCGCGGTAGAACGCGTCGGCGCGGGCGGGGTCGGCGGCGGCGAGGTTGGCGACGATGCGCTGCACAGTCATGGCGATTCTCCTATGGCGCCTGTGTATCTGTTCATCATAGGTGGAGATGGGCAGTGCGGGGCTGCCTCCGCGCTCAGCCGCGCTTGCCCGGCTGATAGCCGTCGTTCAGCGTTTTCAGGAAAGCCAGCATGTCGTCGATGTCGCGTTCGCCATAGGCCGGCTTGCCGCCTTTCTTGCCGCCGAACGGCGCTTCCATATTGACGTTGCCCTGGTAGCGCGCCGGCAGGTCGTCGAACTTGGCCAGTTTGCCATTCTGGCCGGCCGGGTACCATTTTTCCGGCTTCACGTCGCGTTCGGCGTAGAAGCGCAGCACCTGGCGCAAGTCGTGGAAGACGCCGTTGTGGAAAAACACTTTGCGGGTGGCGACGTTGCGCAGGCCCGGCGTGCGGAACAGGCCGCAGTAGTCGGCGCGGTTGCGGAAGTCGGTGCGGGCCGGGCCGCACAGCCCCAGGTCGTAATAGTGGCCGTCGCGGTTGGCGGCGATGTCCGGATTGCGCGGCGCGCCGACCGCGATGTGGCCGAAGTCGCTGAAGGAGGGGAAGGCGCCGCTCTCGCTGCGCTGGCTCAGGTGGCAGGACGCGCAATTGCCCTTGGCCGGGTCATTGAAAACCCTCAGGCCGCGCATTTCCGCGGCGGAGAGCTGGGCCTGGCCGCGCAAATAGGCATCGTACTTGCTGCTATAGGGATAAAACTCGGCGGGATTCTGCTGGAATACTTCCAGCGCCAGCACGGCCTTGTCGAAGGCTTGCTTCGGGCGCTGGAAGACATCCTTGCCGAATAGTTGGCGGAAAGTGGCGGCCACGGGCGATGCCTGCAGTTTCCTGGCGACGTTTTCCGCCGTACCGTTGGCCATTTCGTTGGCGGCCAGCAGAGGCAGCGCGGCTTGGCTATGGGTGGAATCTGCGCGGCCGTCCCAGGTGAAGCCGCCGGTGGGGCCGGCGTCTTCGCTGTCGTTGCCGTCGTTGTCGTGAAAGTGTTCGCTGAAGGCTGGCACGTTCTGCAGATAACGCAAGGACGGCACGGCGCGGGTGCCCGGCTGCTTGCCATCCAGGCCGCCAAGCTGCGCGGCGAGGCCGTTGGGCGGGCCGTAGGCGTGGTCGGGGCTGTGGCAGCTGGCGCAGGACATCCGGCCCGATGCCGACAGGCCGCGATCGAAGAACAATTGCTTGCCCAGTGCTTCCAGTTGTTTGGCGGATGGCGGATGGGCGCCGGGCGTGTAGCTGGCGTCGGCGTATGCCGGTTTGGCGGCCGGGGTGGCGTGCGAGGCTGCCGCGGAGACGGCCAGGGCGCCGCCGACAATCAAGCTGAGGGTCAATAACCAGGGGGTGGAAGCGTGCATGGCATGGGCGGAGGATGAGTTGGCGGCGACTGTAAGGCAAAAAAATGACAAAAATATGAAATCGCGCGATGGCTGCGGCGATTGTTCCACTACGAAGAAAATTAACAGAATGTAAATGGAGTGTAACATTCCATGGTGATAATCCGCGCTTCCCTTCTTAAATTTAGGAAATGCGCGATGAATCGCCTGACCTGTGGACTGGCGCTGACCCTGATCAGCGCCGCCGTGCTGAGCGCCTGCGGCAGCTCTTCCAGCCCTTCCGCCAACGCCACCAGCGGCGTGGTCACCGGCAGCTATTTCCGCCATGCCAAAGTGTGTCTCGATAGCAATGGCAACGGCCGTTGCGACGCGGGAGAGCCCAGCGCCTATACCGACGACAACGGCGCGTTCAGCTTGAACGGCGGCGGCGCGCTGGTGGTGGAGGTGGGCACCGACGCCACCCGCTACGATCCCGATACCGGCACAGCGGCGGCGGTGACCCAGCCGCTGGTATTCCGCGCGCCGGCGAACAGCGGCGGTGTGGTCAGTTCGCTGACGACGGAAGTGGCGGATCTGATGGACAGCAACGGCGGCGATCTGAACGCGGCGCGCAATGCGGTGGCCGACCGCCTGGGCGTGCCTGCGGACAAGGTGATGGCAGACCATAACAAGGAAAGCGATCCCGACATCAAGGCGACGCTGAAGGCGGCCATCAACCAGAACATCGACGCGATCGCGGACGCGGTGAAGGAGGCGGGCAACGGCGGCGACATCAAGGCCAGCCTGCACAAGCGCATGGCGCTGAGCGACATCAAGAACGTGGTGGTGATCTACGCCGAAAACCGCGGCTTCGACAATCTGTACGGCCTGTTCCCCGGCGCCGACGGCATTCCGGGCGTGAATCCGGCATCCAGGGGCCAGTACTCGCCGCAGAAGGATTTCGACAATTCCGCGCTGCCGGTATTGCCGCCCACCTGGGGAGGCCTGACCGCCGCCGGCCAGACGGTGACGCTGACCCAGGCGCAGACCATGAATTTCGCCAACAAGCCGTTCCAGATCGACGACCCCAAGGGCCTGAACGGCACCGGCGTGGTGGTGCCGCAATCGGTGGTGACGCGCGACTTGGTGCACCGCTTCTATAACAACCAGATGCAGATCAATGGCGGCGCCAATGACAAATTCGCCGCCTATTCCGACGCCGGCGGCTTGTCTATGGGCTATTACGACGGCAGCCAGATGGCGATGTGGAAGCTGGCGCAGCAGTACACGCTGGCCGACAATTTCTTCATGGGCGCTTTCGGCGGCTCCTTCCTCAATCACCAATATCTGGTTTGCGCCTGTGCGCCGGAATATCCGAATGCGGATACTTCGCCGGCCAAGGGCAGCATCTCGGCGATAGACACCGATGCGAAAGGCAATTTCCTGCGTCTGACGCCGGCCGCCAATGCGCCGGCTTCGGTGTTGTCCGGCACTGCCAAATACCTGAATGACGGCAACCTGACGCCGAAGGACAGCGCCGGCAAATACTATGCGGTGAACACCATGCAGCCGCCGTTCCAGCCCAGCGGCAATGCGCCGGCGGACAAGGCCCAGTATGCCGATCCAAGCAAGTCGACCACGTTGCCGGCGCAAAGCCAGGCGACGATCGCCGATCGTCTGGACGCCAAGAAAATCAGCTGGGCCTGGTATTCGGGCGGCTGGGCGGCTTCGCTGGCCGATCGCGGCAATATCTATAACGGCAGCCAACCCAACTTCCAGCCGCACCACCAGCCATTCAACTATTTCGCCGCTTTCGATCCCGCCGCGCAGGCGGATTACCGCAATGCGCATCTAAAGGATTTCGACCAGAGCTTCCTGGCGGACGCCGCGGCCGGCAAGTTGCCGCAAGTGGCCTTCTACAAGCCGCAGGGCAACTTGAACCAGCATTCCGGCTATGCCAGCGTGGCCGACGGCGACGCCCATATCGCTTCGGTGATCGCCAAGCTGCAGCAAAGCCCGCAGTGGAGCAATATGCTGGTGGTGGTGACCTATGACGAAAACGGCGGTTTCTACGATCACGCGCAAGTGCCGAAGGGCGACCGCTGGGGGCCGGGCACCCGCATTCCGGCCATCCTGATTTCGCCTTTCGCCAAGAAAGGCTATGTCGACCATACCCAGTACGATACCGGCTCCATCCTGCGCTTCCTGACCCGACGTTTCGGGCTGAAGGCGTTGCCGGGCGTGGCGGGGCGCGATGCCGCCCTGGTGCGCAACGGCGGCCGTCCGATGGGCGACTTCACCAGCGCGTTGGCTTTCGACCGCAAATAAGGCGCATAGACCGAGATCAGCCACCCGGTGTCCGGGTGGCTTTTGTTTTTGTCCGTACGGCTTTGCGCGGTTCCAGATGGTAAACTGGATGACTAGTCACCCTCATCCCTTCGTCATGCAGTTGAAAATCGCCCCCGGCATGCTGACGCCGTTGATTGTCGCCACGGCCCTGTTCATGGAAAACATGGACGCCACCGTGATCTCCACTTCTTTGCCCGTCATCGCGCTGGAGCTCGGCGTCGATCCGATCTCGCTGAAACTGGCGCTGACGTCTTATCTGGTCAGCCTGGCGGTGTTCATCCCGATCAGCGGCTGGATGGCCGACCGCTTCGGCGCGCGCCGCATTTTCCGTTCCGCCATTCTGGTGTTCATGCTGGGATCGCTGCTGTGCGCCGTCACCAGCAGCCTGCACGGCTTCGTGATGGCGCGCTTTCTGCAAGGCATAGGCGGCGCGATGATGGTGCCGGTCGGACGGCTGGTGATTCTGCGCACCATAGACAAGGCGGACCTAGTGCGGGCGCTCAGCTATCTGACGGTGCCGGCGCTGCTGGGGCCGGTGATTGGGCCGCCGCTGGGCGGCTTCATCAGCACCTATTTCCATTGGCGCTGGATTTTTCTGATCAACATCCCCATTGGTCTGCTGGGGCTGGCTCTGGCCGGCCGTTTCATCGCCAATCTGAAAGAGGACGAGGTGCCGCGGCTGGATTGGTGGGGCTTCCTGCTGACCGGCGCCGGCCTGTCGATGCTGATGTTGGGGCTGGCCACCGAGGGCAAGCACATGTTGTCGGTGACGGCGTCGATCTGGCTCAGCCTGCTGGGGGGCGCGCTGCTGCTGATCTACCTGTGGCATTACCGCCGCCAGCAGCATCCGCTGCTGGACTTGTCGCTGCTGAGGCTGCCCACTTTCAATGCCGGGGTGGTCGGGGGCTTCATGTTCCGCGTCGGGATCGGCACCATTCCCTTCCTGTTGCCGCTGATGTTGCAGTTGGGCTTCGGTTTTTCGCCGTTTGAATCCGGCCTGCTCACTTGCTCCACCGCGATGGGCGCGATAGGAATGAAAACGATAGTGGCCAAGGTGCTGCAGCGCTTCGGTTTCCGCCGGGTGCTGGTGTTGAACAGCATTCTGGCTGGTTGCTCGGTGGCGGTGTACGCGCTGTTCCAGGCGGACACGCCGCATTGGGTGTTGCTGATGGTGTTCGTGCTGGGCGGTTGTCTGCGCTCGCTGCAGTTCACCAGCCTCAACGCCATCACATTCGCCGATGTGGACAAGGATAGACTGAGCCAAGCCACCAGCCTGTCCAGCGTCGCGCAACAGCTGGCGGCGGGCTTTGGCGTGACGGTGGGGGCGTTTGCCTTGCAGGCCGCGTCCTGGCTGCAGGGCCATCAGCAGCTGACGGCCGGCGATTTCGGCCACGCCTTCCTGTTCATGGGCAGCCTGACCGCCTTGTCCAGCCTGCTGTTCCTCAGCCTGGAGCGGGACGCCGGCCAGCAGGTATCGGCGGGCCATGAGGGCGGAGAGGAAAAGTAAACAGAAGCAGGGGGCCGGCGACGCCGGCTTCCCTCGCGGGGACGACAAACGCAAAAAAGCCGCAGATCAGAGATCTGCGGCTTTTTTTCATTTGGTGCCCAAGAGAAGACTCGAACTTCCACACCCTTGCGGGCGCTAGGACCTGAACCTAGTGCGTCTACCAATTCCGCCACCTGGGCAAAGCAAATTGTCTACTTCCAGCCAGCGACTAAGCGCTGACCTTACTGAATTTTGTTGGTGCCCAAGAGAAGACTCGAACTTCCACACCCTTGCGGGCGCTAGGACCTGAACCTAGTGCGTCTACCAATTCCGCCACCTGGGCAACAAAATACTGCTGGCTGTAAGGCCTTACATACTATAAATCATGTTGGTGCCCAAGAGAAGACTCGAACTTCCACACCCTTGCGGGCGCTAGGACCTGAACCTAGTGCGTCTACCAATTCCGCCACCTGGGCCAACCAGATTTTATGATGCCAGCAAAACAACAAGCTTACAATAGTAAGATGGTGCCCAAGAGAAGACTCGAACTTCCACACCCTTGCGGGCGCTAGGACCTGAACCTAGTGCGTCTACCAATTCCGCCACCTGGGCATCGCTTTGCTGTATCATCTGTTGCATAGCTGCAACGAGATGCGAATTATAGACATAATATTGAGGGTGTCAATGGCTGAATCGCAAAAAAAACAAAAAAAGCTTTCCCTGCGTGACCAGGATCCTTTCCTGGAGCGGGAAAAACTCAAATATTCCAATCCCTTGCCCAGCCGCGAGTTCTTGATGCAGATTCTCGCCGAGCAGGGGGTGCCGCTGTTTCCGGACGAATTGGCGCAGATGCTGTCGATCGCTCCGGCCGAGATTCTCTACTTTGAACGCCGCCTGCGCGCGATGGAGCGTGACGGCGAGGTCATCATCAATCGCAAGGGCGCGGTCTGCGTCGCCCAGAAACTGGATCTGGTCCGCTGCAAGGTGTCCGGCCACCGCGATGGCTTCGGCTTCGCGATGCCGGATGAGGGCGAAGGTTCCGGCGCGGATATCTTCCTGCCTGAACGCGAAATGAAAAAAGTGATGCACGGCGATCGCGTGATGGTGCGGCCGTCGGGCGTGGACAGGCGCGGCCGGCAGGAGGGCCGCATCGTGGAGGTGCTGGAGCACGCGGTCACCCGCCTGGTCGGCCGCATCCAGCGCGAGCGCGGCGTGTGGGTGGTGCTGCCGGAAGACAAGCGCATCAACCATAGTATTCTGATCGAACCGGGCGGCGAGGCCGGCGCCAAGGAGGGCCAGGTGGTGATGGTGGAGATCCTGCAGCAGCCGGATGCCCACCACCAGCCGGTCGGCCAGGTGACGGAGGTGCTGGGCAATTACGCCGATCCGGGCATGGAGATCGAGATCGCGCTGCGCAAGCACGATCTTCCGCACCGCTTCCCCGACGACGCGCTGCTGCAGGCGAAGGAAACGCCGAAGAAAGTGCGCAAGAAGGATTGGAGCAAGGATCGCGTCGATTTGCGCGAGCTGCCGCTGGTCACCATCGATGGCGAAACCGCGCGCGATTTCGACGACGCGGTGTACGCGGAAAAGAAAGGCAAGGGCTTCCGCCTGGTGGTGGCCATCGCCGACGTCAGCTTCTATGTGCAGCCGGCAGACGCATTGGATAAGGAGGCGCTCAATCGCGGCACCTCGGTTTACTTCCCGCGCCGGGTGATCCCGATGCTGCCGGAGGCGTTGTCCAATGGCATCTGCTCGCTCAATCCGGATGTGGAGCGCATGTGCATGGTCTGCGACATGCAGATCAACGCCAAGGGCGAAGTGAAGAAGTACCAGTTCTATCCGGCGGTGATGCGCTCCAAGGCCCGGTTGACCTACAACCAGGTGTGGGATTGGCTGCAGAACGGCAGCGATCATCCGATGCTGCCGCACGTGAAAGATTTGTACGCGCTGTTCAAGATTCTGCTGGCGGCGCGCGCCAAGCGCGGCGCCATCGAGTTCGATTCGGTCGAAACCCAGATGATCTTCAACGATAGCGGCAAGATTGACCGCATCGTGCCGGTGGTGCGCAACGACGCGCATCGCCTGATCGAAGAGTGCATGCTGGCGGCCAACGTTTGCTCGGCGGATTTCCTGCTGAAGAGCGGCCACAAGGCGCTGTACCGGGTGCACGAGGGGCCGACGCCGGAAAAACTGGAAAACCTGCGCGCCTATCTGCGCCTGGTCGGCCTGACGCTGGGCGGCGCGGACAAGCCCAGCGCCAAGGATTACGCCGTTTTGGCGGAGCAAATCCACGGCCGCCCCGACGCGCCGGTGCTGCAGACCATGCTGCTGCGCTCGATGCAGCAGGCGGTGTACACCCAGGAGAACAACGGCCACTTCGGCTTGGCGTACGAGGCATATACCCATTTCACCTCGCCTATCCGCCGTTACCCCGACTTGCTGGTGCACCGCGCGATCAAGGCGGTGCTGAAGAACGAAAAGTACAAGCCGGGCAAGTGGGCTGCCTTGGGCGTGCATTGTTCGATGACCGAGCGCCGCGCCGACGATGCCAGCCGCGACGTCGAGTCTTGGCTGAAAACCTACTATATGCGCGACAAGGTGGGCGAGGTTTTCCAGGGCAAGATCAGCGCGGTCACAAGCTTCGGCGTATTTGTGTTGCTGGACGACGTGTATGTCGAAGGTTTGGTGCATATCTCCGAGTTGGGCAAGGACTACTTCCACTTCAAGAAGGACATCCAGGCGATAGTCGGCGAGAAGAGCGGCATGCAGTACCGGCTGGGCGACGCGTTGACCGTTAAAGTGATGGGCGCCAATCTGGAAAGCGCCCAGGTGGATTTCGCGCTGGTGCGCGAAACGCCAGTCGTTTCAGAGACGTCGGCTGCCTCTGGCAAGACCGAAGGCGATGCGCCCAGGTCGTCGCGGCGCAGTCGCGGAAACCGAGCAGCGCCCGCGGCGGAAGCGCCGGAGGCGCGGGAAAGCAAGCCGGCAGGCTTGCCGGCGGCGCCAAAGGGACGTAGCCGCCAAACTGCGGGGCGGAACCGTGCGGCTGAAGCTGTCGCTGCGCCAGCCGCTCAGGCCGTCGAGCAGGGTAAGCCTGCTGCTCAAGCGAAGCCTGTTGCTCAAGCGAAGCCTGTTGCTCAAGCGAAGCCTGCTGCTCAAGCGAAGCCTGCTGCTCAAGCGAAGCCTGCTGCTCAAGCGAAGCCTGCTGCTCAAGCGAAGCCTGCTGCTCAAGCGAAGCCTGCTGCTCAAGCGAAGCCTGCTGCTCAAGCGAAGCCTGCTGCTCAAGCGAAGCCTGCTGCTCAAGCGAAGCCTGCTGCTCAAGCGAAGCCTGCTGCTCAAGCGAAGCCTGCTGCTCAAGCGAAGCCTGCTGCTCAAGCAGAGCCTGAAGCTCAAGTCAGCGCTGCGACGTCCACGCCTGTTGTCGGGGAGGAAAGGCAGCCGGCGGTACGCAAGCGTCGTGTGGCGATCAAGGGGAATGGCAAGCGTCGCGACGAGGAGTGATTGGACGCTATCTATATTAATAGGTATCCAAGACCGGCCAGCGCAGATCGCGCTGGCCGATTTTTTTTTGTGCTTTCGGGCTGGCGGAGAAAGAGGCTCCA
>NZ_JYKA01000060.1 GCF_001676875.1 Chromobacterium subtsugae
TTCAAACTTAGCAACCTTTTCCCACCGACCGGATTGGCAATCTAATCAGCACAGGTTATAACAGCAGAAAAGCATTTATTTGAATTCATCCCCCCTGTGTATACAAGGCAAGAGTTCGGCCCATTCATATAAACATTTTCAGGAGGGACAGATCCTGCTGTTTTAGATTGAAAACCACACCCGATGGCGACCTTTGTTTCTGGACATGTTGCTATTGAGTTCTGACCCGGCCAGACATTACATGCAATTTCACCTTGGTACATGGTTGTTGACAATCTTTTTGTCTGCTTTT
>NZ_JYKA01000061.1 GCF_001676875.1 Chromobacterium subtsugae
GCCAATCCGGTCGCTGGGCAACCTCTACTAAAAATAATCCAGGAGTAGTCATTGATGGCAATAATGCATGCGGTCATGGAGCAGTAAGTGCCGCAACTTGCCCTAATGGAAAATTAATATACTCTGGTGGATACGTTATGACCGCATGGTGGTCTGAAGGTCAAAACTCTCCTGATAGCTCCTTGCCTCTTTCGGATACGCAATGGCAGGTTAACCTTGGTGGCGGTGCTAATTTTTGCGCTAAAGCAAGAATTATATGTAGATAGTTCAGCAGAGAAAATGCTCTT
>NZ_JYKA01000062.1 GCF_001676875.1 Chromobacterium subtsugae
ACCCCTTTCACTGCAGATTGTTTTATGCGACGCGGGAATAGCTCAGTTGGTAGAGCGCAACCTTGCCAAGGTTGAGGTCGCGAGTTCGAGCCTCGTTTCCCGCTCCATCTACAATCCAGGTTTTACCCATGCGGGAATAGCTCAGTTGGTAGAGCGCAACCTTGCCAAGGTTGAGGTCGCGAGTTCGAGCCTCGTTTCCCGCTCCAAATTTTTGTTGACCAGTTTATGCAAATTGGTTAGAGTTGCAAATGGCGGGGTAGCAAAGTGGTTATGCAG
>NZ_JYKA01000063.1 GCF_001676875.1 Chromobacterium subtsugae
GTAAACAAAGCCTAGGAGAGAAAATTAGCATCAGAGCTGCAAGCAATTCAGCCTACCGTTTTCCAAGTGCTTATGCACAGTGTTTTTCAAGTGAAAAATTGACAGGCGGAGGAGCTGCATGCTCAAGTCCAACAGGGTTTATATGGTTAGTCTCTTCCCAGCCGAGTGGAAATGGCTGGCAAGCCACATGTGACACAACCCAGAATCAAAGTGCCTCCATAAATGTATACGCCATTTGCAAAGAGTAGAATTTGATTTAACTAATCAACTT
>NZ_JYKA01000064.1 GCF_001676875.1 Chromobacterium subtsugae
TCTTCACAAACAGCATAGCCGTGTGAGTCATGCCAACTGGCGGTCCATGTTGTATTGCCAGTGCTTAGGAGTTCGCTAGGGCTGTCAGCAGTTACTCCCATGCCAAATCCAGCAGTTCCACAATGTGCGTAAAATCCTTCAAGGCGGCAATATTTGTGGCGGCCCAAGGACATGCCAAAACCTTGACCACATCCCCAAAAGGGAACATAGATACGGTTATAGAAAGAGCGTAATCTTGATATCCCTTTCCAAATACCGGATTGGC
>NZ_JYKA01000065.1 GCF_001676875.1 Chromobacterium subtsugae
AATCTAATCAGCACAGGTTATAACAGCAGAAAAGCATTTATTTGAATTCATCCCCCCTGTGTATACAAGGCAAGAGTTCGGCCCATTCATATAAACATTTTCAGGAGGGACAGATCCTGCTGTTTTAGATTGAAAACCACACCCGATGGCGACCTTTGTTTCTGGACATGTTGCTATTGAGTTCTGACCCGGCCAGACATTACATGCAATTTCACCTTGGTACATGGTTGTTGACAATCTTTTTGTCTGCTTTT
>NZ_JYKA01000066.1 GCF_001676875.1 Chromobacterium subtsugae
AAGATATCGGTCATTCACATCAATTCAAACAAACGTAGAACATGTCAATGCAGCATGCACTTCTTTCGGAGACCCTAATCCACCTAATTACAATGCATTGCAGTATCAACTCACCTGTGGATCTAGGTACTGTTCCACAGTGCTTGGATATGGATTTGGAATGATTAATGAAAATGGTCCAGGCTACAAATTAGACAGCCCGTACAACTCAGATCCCAGCGCATTTGTTTCCATAGCATGTGCACGATAGATTT
>NZ_JYKA01000067.1 GCF_001676875.1 Chromobacterium subtsugae
AAAATAGGCCGCCCTTATCAAGCCAATGGGTTGCAGAAATGCATCTCGTAAAAAGCATCCCATTCTGAAAATTGATAACTCTGACCCGTCCAGTACGCGGTATCTGAATACCCAGCGGGGCATGATGTTTGCCAGCCATTCATGGGGTTTCCCGTTACTGAGATAATTCCACCTCCATTGTAAAAGCGTCTAAGTTGATATTGCCCGCCATCGGAGGCTACCAATCTCTTCCACCGACCGGATTGGC
>NZ_JYKA01000068.1 GCF_001676875.1 Chromobacterium subtsugae
GGGCACGGCGACGGCGAACGGCAGCGGGGCGTGGAGCTACAACCTGGCGAGCAGCCTGGCCGACGGCAACCACAGCATCCGGGCGACGGCGACCGACGCGGCAGGCAACATCAGCGCGCAGTCCAGCGGCTACACCATCACCATCGACACTACCGCGCCCAATGCGCCGACTGGTCTGGGGCTGAGCGTGGCGTCGGATACTGGCAGCAGCCACAGCGACGGCATCACCGACAACAACCAGCCGAC
>NZ_JYKA01000069.1 GCF_001676875.1 Chromobacterium subtsugae
GACGGTTATAGTGCAGCCCGGACTCATCGTCATGATACTGTCCCTGGAAGCGGAAGGGGTTGCGGATGCCGGCTTTTGAGGCGGCGTCGGCGATGACTTCGCGCGCTTCGCCCAGGCTTTGTAGTCCATTTCCAGCGCGAGCAGGCCTTGCTCGTCGGTCAGCGCTTGCGGGGTGCCCAGGTGGTCGTTGTGGTAGTAGTAGACCGCCTTCGGCGCTTGTGGCTCCGGACCGGCCTGA
>NZ_JYKA01000007.1 GCF_001676875.1 Chromobacterium subtsugae
GCAAGTCATTGATTTTCATTCAAATAGGCAGTTTGCATTTTTATTGAGCCTCCGAAAAATCCGCTGAAAACCCGCCTGCCACCGTGATTGGCTGGATAGATAACTTTGGAAAATCCTCCAAAACCGGCCGAATTTTCATTCTTACCGTCAGAAATCGCGAACGCCTCCTACATTGGCGTGACAATGTCATTTCGTGATAGGATCAAATGCCTTCCCCACCGGAGCGCGCCATGCAGACTTCCCTACGACAACGACTGAATGGCCTGCCTCCCGGTTTCCATCTGCTGATGCTCAGCGACGTCTTGAGCGGGCTGGCGATGGGCGCCGGCTATGTCAGCATCAGCTGGTGGGTGGTATCGATGGGCGGCGCCCGCGACATGGCCTGGTTCAGCACGCTGACCGCGCTGGTGATGCTGGTGGCGCTGCCGCTGACCGCGCCGCTGGGCGACCGCTTCCCGAAAAACCGCGTCATCGCCGGCGGCATCCTGCTGGCCATGCTGTCCGGCCTGGCGCTGGCGGCGATGGCTTGGTTCCACTTCTATAGATTGGCGTGGGTGGTGGCCAGCGAATCGATGGCCATGTTCGCCTGGGCCATCGTAATTCCTTCCATGTTGAGCATCGCCGCCGAGCTGGTGCCGGCAAACCGGCTGTCCGACGCGCTGTCGATGCAGAAAAGCTCGCAATCGGTAGGCAACCTGATCGGCCCGGTCATAGGCGGCAGCCTGATGGCGGTGGCGCCGGCCTGGATGGCGCTGGGCAGCTATACGCTGCTGCTGGCCATCGCCGCCGTCGGCGCCTTGCGCATCCGGTTGCCGGCGCGCAGCTTGGCGGATGTCCGGGCGGAAAGCTTCATCGAACAGATCCGCAGCGGCCTGCGCGTGCGCTGGCGCATTCCGCTGGAGCGCCGCTGGGCGCTGTGGGGCTTGCTGGTGATGACCGCCTACTTCCCGATGGTGGTGACGCTGCTGCCGATCAAGCTGCATCAATTGGGCCTGCCGGCGTTCTGGCTGGGCGCCTGCGAGGCGGCGGTCAGCGGCGGCCTGCTGGTCGGCTCGCTGTGGCTGACGCACCGCCTGCTGCTGCACTGTAGCCGGCCGCGCGCCCGCGCTTTCGCGATGTGGGCGCTCGGCGCGGTATTCCTGGTGGTGGCGTTGACCGATCATCCGCTGGTGATGCTGGCAATGTTCGGCATCGAAGGCGCGCTGCTGTCGATCACCATGCTGATCGGCCAGACCCATCGCACGCTGGCGGTGCCGGAGCCCTATCGCGCGCGGGTGTCGGCGATCAATGTGCTGGTGGCCAAGCTGGGCGGCATGCTGGGGCCGGCGCTGGCCGGCATCCTGCTGGCGCGCTGGTCGCTGGATGAGGTCTATCTGTTCTTCGCCCTGTTCCACCTGCTGACGGTGCCGCCGATGCTGCTGCTGCCCGGCGTCAACCGCTTCCTGAACCTGAGCCATGACGAGGTGAAGGACTGGTACCTGAAACAGCACCCGGAGGCTTTCGAGCCGATGGCGCCGGCGGGCGGCAAGCTGGAACAATCGGCATAAAGCGAAACGGCGGTCCTTTCGGGCCGCCGTTATACCTTATATATAGATTGGCTTCTCTCCACCGGGGAAAGAAGCCAACCCACGTCACAGCACGTAGCGCGCCAGATCTTCGCGCTCGGCCACTTCGCCCAGCTTGCAGTCCACATACGCGCCGTCGATCTTGCGCTCGCCGGACTTGGCGTCGAAAGCCACCTCCTCCAGCAGCTTTTCCATCACCGTGTACAGGCGGCGCGCGCCGATGTTCTCGGTTTTCTCGTTGACCTGCCAGGCGATCTCGGCCAGACGCTGGATGCCGGACTCTTCGAACGCCAGCTCCACGCCCTCGGTAGCCAGCAGCGCCTGGTATTGGCGCGTCAGGCAGGCGTTGGTGCTGGTCAGGATCGCCTTGAAATCGTCCACCGACAGCGACGACAGCTCGACGCGGATCGGCAGCCGGCCCTGCAGCTCCGGAATCAGGTCCGACGGCTTGGACAACTGGAAGGCGCCGGAGGCGATGAACAGGATGTGGTCGGTCTTCACCATTCCGTACTTGGTGGACACGGTGGTGCCCTCCACCAGCGGCAGCAGGTCGCGCTGCACGCCGGCGCGCGACACGTCGGCGCCACCCTGGCCTTCGCCGCGGCTGGTGACCTTGTCGATTTCATCGAGGAACACGATGCCGTTCTGCTCGACGTTCTTCAACGCTTCCGCCTTCAGCTCTTCCTCGTTGACCAGCTTGGCCGCCTCTTCGTCGACCAATTGCTTGAAGGCGTCGGCCACCTTCATCTTGGCGGCCTGCTTCTTGCCCGCGCCCAGGCCCTGGAACATGCCCTGCAGCTGGCTGGCGAAATCCTCCATCCCCGGCGGCGCCATCACGTTCATCTGGGCGATGGGGGCGGCGATTTCCAGTTCGATCTCTTTGTCGTCGAACTTGCCCTCGCGCAGCATCTTGCGGAATTTCTGCCGGGTGGCGCCGTCCTCATGCTTGTCCTCGACCGCCGGTTCGCCGGCGAAGAAGCCGGTTTGCGGCTGATGCACGCGCGGCAGCAGCGCGTCGAGGATACGCTCCTCGGCGGCGTCTTCGGCGCGGACGCGGTTGCGCTTGATGGCGGCGTCGCGGGTTTCCTTGATCGCCACTTCCGCCAGGTCGCGGATGATGGTGTCGACATCGCGGCCGACATAGCCGACCTCGGTGAACTTGGTGGCTTCCACCTTGATGAAGGGCGCGCCGGACAGCTTGGCCAGGCGGCGGGCGATCTCGGTCTTGCCGACGCCGGTGGGGCCTATCATCAGGATGTTCTTCGGGGTGATCTCGCTGCGCAGCGGCTCGGCCACCTGCTGGCGGCGCCAGCGGTTGCGCAAGGCGATGGCCACCGCGCGCTTGGCGGCGTGCTGGCCGATGATGTGCTGGTCCAGCTCGTGGACGATTTCCTGCGGGGTCATTTGCGTCATGACGATCTCCGCCCGGCCGCGCGGGCCGGGCCTTGCATTCGGGGTCAGGCCTCGTCGTCCGGGCCCAGGGTTTCGATCAGGTGGTTGTGGTTGGTGTAGATGCAGATGTCGCCGGCGATCTCCAACGACTTCTTCACCACCACCTCCGGCGCGAGATCGGTATTCTCGAACAGCGCGCGCGCGGCCGACTGCGCGAAGGCGCCGCCGGAACCGATGGCGGCGATGCCCTGCTCCGGCTCCAGCACATCGCCGTTGCCGGTGATGATCAGCGTGTGGTCCTTGTCGGCGACGATCAGCATCGCCTCCAGCCGGCGCAGCATGCGGTCGGTGCGCCAATCCTTGGCCAGTTCCACCGCCGACACCAGCAAGTTGCCCTGATGCTTCTGCAATTTGGCTTCGAAGCGCTCGATCAGGGTGAAGGCGTCGGCGGTGCCGCCGGCGAACCCGGCCAGCACCTTGCCGCCGTGCAGCTTGCGTATCTTGCGCGCCGTCGCCTTGATCACGATGTTGCCCAGGGTCACTTGCCCGTCGCCGCCCAGCGCCACGCGCTCGCCGCGACGGACGGAAACGATGGTGGTTCCGTCAAATTGCTGCATGTTCGGTATTCCAATGGATATCAGGGATGCCGGCATGCGCCGGCTCAGCTCTGAATATGCAGGCGATCGCGGCGATTGCAAGCAGCGTTTGCTCGCGGCGCGGCCGCGCCCTGTTGTATAATGAGAATTATTTGTATTATCATCGATTTCATGAAACCCCTGCCAACCTTGCAACTTTCTGCCATCGGCGCGGTGCTGGGCCTGCATGCGCTGGCGCTGTGCTTGCTCAATGGCCAGCCCGGCCGGGAGCTGCCGGTGACGCCGCCGCGGCTGCTGACATCGATGACGATGCTGGCGCCGGCGGCCGCGCCCAAGGCCGCCGCGCCGTCTCCCGCCGCCCCGCAGAAACCGCAGGTCCAGGCCAAGGCCGCGCCTAGCAAGGCCATCCCGCAGACGCGGCCGCTGCCGGCAGTGAAGCCGCAGAAAACCGACACGCCGCCGCCGGCGCCCGCCAAGGCCATCCAGGTGGCCGCCGCCGCTCCCGCAGCCTCTGCTGCCCCGGCGGCGGAGCCGGCCAAAGCGCCCGGCGGCGGCAAGCCGGACGGCGACAGCCGCCAGCAGCAAATCACCGAGCCGCTGTCCACCGGCGGCTACCTGAACAATCCGCAGCCCGCCTACCCCACCGTCTCCAAAGAAGAAGGCGAGGAAGGCACCGTGCGCCTGCGCGTCCATGTCAGCGTGCAGGGCCTGCCGCAAGAAGTGTCGGTGCAAAGCAGCAGCGGCTTCCCGCGCCTGGACCGCGCCGCGCTGGCCTCGGTCAAGCGCTGGCGCTTCATCCCGGCCAAGCGCGGCGCCGAGCCCATCGCCTACACCTACATCGTGCCGGTCGAGTTTTCCTTGAAGTCCAGCAGGTCATGAGCGCCGCCGCATATCGCCAGGCCGGCGCCGCGCTGGCGGCGGCCATGCTGATGCTGACGAACGCCGCGGCAGAACCTAGTCCCGCCGGCCACGATCAAGCCCGCCGCAAGCAAACCTCCTCCTTGTCCGAGGAAGCGATGGAGGCGATAGCGGCAGGCCAAGCCGGTCTCGCGAAAGTGCGGGTGCTGATCAGCGCCGAAGGCCTGCCGCAGGAGATCGCCCTGATTAGCAGCAGCGGCGTCCCGCAATTGGACGCCGCCGCATTGAAAACCGTCAAAAACTGGCACTTCACCCCAGCCAAACGCGATGGCCAGGCCATTCCTGTCATCGTTATCGTCCCTATCGAATTTTCTTTGAAGCCTGGCAAACCATGAATCTAATGACCGTATTCCACCAAGGCGACGCCGTACTGATTTCGGTGTTCCTGATCCTGATCCTGATGTCGGCGCTCACCTGGTACCTGATCATCGTGCGCGGCGTGCAGACCCTGCAGGCGCGCCGCGCCAACCGCAGCGCCGAGAGCGCGCTGTGGAGCGCGGCCGGCTGGACGCAGGCGGAGCACCAGTTGGCGCACAGCCGCGGACAGGTGGCCAACCTGACCCGCGCCGGCCTCGCCGCGCTCAAGCAGTACCAAAGCCAGGCCGGACGCGCGCTGGGCCAGGCTTGCGGCGTCGACGAATTCCTCACCCGCGCCATCCGCAAGGCGCTGGCGCAGGAAAACGCCCGCCAGGAAGCCGGCCTGACCGTGCTGGCCTCCATCGGCTCCACCGCGCCTTTCATCGGCCTGTTCGGCACCGTCTGGGGCATCTACCACGCGCTGGTCAATATCGGCCAGGCCGGCCAGATGAGCATAGCCGCGGTCGCCGGGCCGATAGGCGAAGCGCTGATCGCCACCGCCGCCGGCCTGGCCGCCGCCATCCCGGCGGTGCTGGCCTACAACGCCCTCACCCGCGCCCAGCGCGTGATGTCGCAGGAACTGGACTATTTCGCCCACGACCTGCACGCCCAGTTGTTGACCCAATCCGGAGAGCAAGATGGCGTTCGGTAGTTTCAACCAGGGCCCGGCCGCGCCGATGGCCGAGCCCAACACCACGCCGCTGGTGGACGTGATGCTGGTGCTGCTGGTGGTGTTCATCATCACCACCCCGCTGCTGACCAACGCGGTCAAGGTGGACCTGCCGCGCGCCCAGGCCGCCCAGCACCAGGACAAGCCGGAACAGATCCGCCTGGCGGTGGACGCCGCCGGCAAGCTGTTCTGGAACGACAAGGCGGTGGCGGAAGCCGACCTGCCGGCCCGCTTCGCCGCCGCCGCCGCCGCCAATCCCGAGGTGGAACTGCACCTGTCGGCCGACAAGGCCGTGCGCTACGAAACCGTGGCCAAGACCCTGGCCGCCGCCCAGAGCAACGGCGTCGGCAAGATAGGCTTCGTCACCGCCGCGCCCTGAGCGCCAGCCCGCTTCCCGCCCCGGGGGGCTGGGCAGCCGCCGCGGAACCCCGCGCCGCCGGCCCACACTAAGCCATATTCCCGCGCCGCTGGCCTGCGCCAGCCGGCCATGGCAAGATTATTGCCTCATCTATCGACCCACCCCGCGCGCCGCGGCGCGCCAGCCAAGAATGGTTTCCCGATGCGTTTTCCCGTTTCCCTGTTGAGCACCACGCTGGTCCTGGCCGGCCCCGCCGCGCTGGCGGCGCGCCAGCCGGCGGAAGAGGCGCCGCTGGCGCTGAAGGCCAGCATCAGCTGCCGCCACAACGCCGACAACAGCCTGGACTGCACCACCCGCAACCAATTCACCATCCTCAAACCCGCCGGCAAGGAGTTTTTGTCGCGGATAGATTTCACCTACCCGGACACCGACAAGCTGGAAGTGCTGGGCGGCGAAGTGCGCCAGCAGGACGGCAAGGTGGTCAAGCTGGAAAAGTCGCAGGTGGAAACCCGCGCCGCGCCCAACCCCTACGCCGGCGTCAGCCGCGACAAGCAAACCTGGCTGGCCTTCCCCGAATTGGCGGTGGGCAGCGTGGTGTCCTACCAGGTCAGGCACCATATCGCCGCGCCGCCGCTCAGCCGCGAGCTGCTGTACCGGCTGGACTTCGATCCCGAGCCGGTGCGCTACGACAGCTATCATTTCGAGCTGGATTCGCCGCGGCCGCTGCTGTGGCGCGCCGAAGCGATGGAAGGCTTTCAGACCGCGGCCAGCGCCGACGGCAAGCGGATCACCGTCGACCAGCGCGGCAGCCGCTACCTGAACCTCACCAATGAATGGAGCAATAGCGCGCTGCGCCGCTGGCCGCGGCTGAGCATCGCCACCAGCGACTCGCCGCAGCAGCATTTCGGCGTCTACGCCGAGCGCTACAACGCCATCCTGGCGGCGCCGTTGCCGCCGGGCGCGGCGGCGGTGGTGTCGCAGCAGCGCGGCAAGCCGGCCGCCCAGCAAGTGGCCGCCTTCATGCAGCACATCAACAGCCATTACCGCTACCTCAACGACCAGCGGCTGGCCGAACGCGGCCTGGTGCCGTTCACGCTGGCCGAAATCGAGCAGCACGGCTACGGCGATTGCAAGGACCTGGCCACCTTGCTGACCGCGATGCTGCGCCGCGCCGGCATCGCCGCCGAACCGGCGCTGGTCTTCCGCGGCAACTTCGCCCAGCAGCCGCTGCTGCCTGGCCTCGGCACCGTCAACCACATGATCGTGCGCGCGCAAGTGGACGGCAAAACCGAGTGGCTGGACGCCACCAACCCCTTCTTCGCCGCCGGCCGCATCATGCCTGACCTGCAGGAGCGCGCGACCTACCTGATGGGCGACGACGGCAAGGTGCGCCAGGACTTCATTCCGCTGCAGGCGGCCACCCTCAGCAGCTCGGTCAAGCGCGTCGAAACCCTGAAACGCGACAGCAGCGCGCGCATCGTCAGCCAAAGCCTGCTGGCCAGCTGGCCCTTGATCGAAATGACGATGCAGGACCGCTACCAGGGCAGCAGCGGCACCGACCAGAACATCTGCCGCGGCCTCGGCAACCAGACGCAGAACTGCAAGGTGGCGCGCGCCGCCACCGGCTTCCTGATTCCGGAGCGTTACCCGATCCAGATAAGCGGCGACGACACCCGCGCGCTGGAGAAGATCTCCGGCCTCTACCTGTACGACCCGCGCCTGGAAAGCCGCTGGAACGACTTCGACAACTACCGCGCCAACGGCAACCAGGCCGACGTCTACCTGGGCGACCCGGAAATCATGGAGCGCTCGCTGGAACTGAAAGGCGCCAAGGCCATCCAGCCGCCGTTCAGCTGCCAGGCGCGCTCGCCCTGGTTCGACCTGGACCTGAAGCAAACCGCCGACGCCAGCGGCGTCCGCTACCAATACCGGCTGAGCAGCAAGGTGCGCTGGCTGAGCCACGACGACATCGTCAGCCCGGAATTCGCCGCGCTCAGCCGCCAGGCCCGCGCCTGCGCCACCCAGGTGCGGCAGATCCTGAAGCTGTAAACCCGGCGCGCGATGTCGGCGCCAAGGGGGATGGTCGCGGCCTCCCCTTTTTTGCCGCCAGCAAGCATTCGATTTAAATAAAATGATTTTAACTTAAACCATTTCGCAATAAATCCTTGCCCTGTCATGCACAGGACATGACAATGCCAATTTGCCGGCAATACTACAAAGAGCATGGTCAAAGAGAAGCAGACAATGGAAAAAACAGCCATCGGCAGAGGCGCCGGCCGGGAAGTGCAGCTCGCGCCGCACGAACTGATCGTCACCAAGACCGACCCCAGCGGCCACATCACCTACGCCAACCGCGTGTTCATGCGGGTGGCCGGCTACGCCGAGCACCAGCTGCTGGGCAAGCCGCACAACCTGATCCGCCATCCCGACATGCCGCGCGGCGCGTACCGGCTGATGTGGCAGACGCTGCAGGCCGGCCACGAATTCTTCGCGCTGGTGAAAAACGCCACCGCGGACGGCAACTACTACTGGGTGCTGGCCAACGTCACGCCCGATTACGACCCGCAAGGCCGCCTGCAGGGCTACTACTCGGTGCGGCGCCCGCCCAGCCGCGCCGCCATCGCCGCCATCGAACCGATCTACGCCGAAATGCGCAAGATAGAAGCCAGCCAGGGCAAGGCCGCCGCGCCAGACGCCTCGCGCGACTGGCTGCTGGCGCTGCTGGCGGAAAAAGGCTGCAGCTACCAGGACTTCATCCTGGGGCTGAACGCCGACGTACTGAAAGCCAAAGGAGTCACCGGATGAGTTCCCCCCGCAAAGCCAGCCCCTTCCTGCGCTCGCATCTGGCCTGGGTGCTGGCGGGCTTCAACGCCCTGGTGGTGCTGTCCATCGTCGACGACTACCTGCTGCCGGCCGGCGCCCAGGCCGCGGTCAGCGTCCTGCTGCTGATCGCCACCATCGCGCTGTCCTGCTGGCTGTGGCAAAAGGGCAGCCGCATCTTCCTCCTGCTCAACGCCCTCACCCGCCAGCTGGGCCTGGCCTGCAGCGGCGAATTGCACCACCGCAGCACCGGCACCCGCGAAATGGGCGAAGTCGGCCAGGTGGCCTGGCAGCTGAATGACTTCCTCGACCTGGTGGAAACCTACTTCAAGGAAATCAACACCTGCTTCCAGGAGATCAGCCAGGGCAACTTCTCGCGCCGGCCGCTCAACCAAGGCCTGCCCGGCATCCTGGCCAGCTCGCTGGAGAACGTGAACAAGACCATCCAGACCATGGCCGACAACGACGGCTTCGTGCGCCGCAACCGGCTGTCGTCGCAACTGGCGGCGCTGAACAACCCCAACCTTCGTCACGACCTGTCCGGCAGCCAGCACGACCTCACCGCCATCAGCCAGGCGATGGACGCGGTGGCCGGCATCACCCGCGACAACGCCGCCGGCGCGCGCGAAAGCCTGGACAGCGCGGCGGAATTGTCCAGCCACCTGGATACCATCGCCGGCAGCGTCAACAGCATGGATCAGGCCAGCCAGCTGCTGGCCCAGGAATGGCAGGGCATAGAAAGCTCGCTGGCCGACATCTCGGCCATCGCCGACCAGACCAATCTGCTGGCGCTGAACGCCGCCATCGAAGCCGCCCGCGCCGGCGAAACCGGCCGCGGCTTCGCGGTGGTGGCCGACGAAGTGCGCAAACTGGCCGAGCGCAGCAAGAGCACCGCCAACCAGGTGCAGAATGTGCTGGAATCGCTGTCCACCCGCATCGCCGACATGCAGGCGCAGGCCAGCGACGCCGGCGGCGTGGCCGGCAATGTGCAGACATCGGTGGAATCGTTCCGCCAGCGCTTTGCCAGCCTGGCCGAGCAATCCGACCGGGTGTTGAAGCAGGTGAGCGAGGTGCAGCAGAAGTCGCAGACCTCGCTGCAGAAAGTGGCGCACGTGATCTACAAGCAAAGCGCTTACCACGCGATCGAGGAAGCCGAGGCCCAAGCCCCGGCGGTGGAGCTGGAGCACTGGATAGACGGCGGCGGCGCCAGCCTGTTCGGCGCCTCCGCCACCCAGGCGCTGCGCCAGCCGCTGGCGCAGCTGCAGCAGCAAGTCGGCGCGGCGCTGGCCGCCGCCAGCCAGAGCGGCCAGCTGGACGAGGCCGGCATCGTCGCGCGGATGCAGGCGATGGAGCAGGCCAGCCAGAAGCTGCAGCAGGGCCTGGACCAGCTGTCCGCGGCCTGAGTCCGTCCCCTCTTCCCCTTGCCAAGCCGGGCCCAGCCCGGCTTTTTCACGTCCGCGCGCGGCGCCTCAATGGCGCTTCGGCAAACGGTATTGCAGCAGCCAGAAATGCTCGCGCCGCAGCAAGGCCATGTCGCTGACGCCATGCCGGCCCAGCAGGATGCGCAATTCGGTTTCGCTGGGAAAGTTCTTCAATAGCCGCAGCTCGCCGCCGTCGGGTCCGGGCCGCATCTGGTAGCCGTTGCCCGCCGCGTCATACTCCACCAGCGGATATTCGCGGCACTGCGCCTCGCTGTCGTCCAACCACAGCACCTCGGCGCCGGCCTGCAAGCCGCCGTGCAGGCCAGCCAGCCAATCGTCGCGGCGCTGCTTGGGCAGCCGCGAAAAACACTGCGCGGCGAAAGCCGCGTCGAAACCGCCGGCGCCGGCCGGCAGCGCGCAGTCCTGCGCCAGGCGAAACTCCACCCGCTCCACGCCCGGCCGTTGGCGCGCCAGCGCCAGCGCGGCAGCGGCCTCGTCCAATGCCAGGTAGCGCCGCGCCCGCGGCGCCAGGTATTGCGTCCAGTAACCGCTGCCGCACGCCCATTCCAGCACCTGGCGGCCGGCGAACTGCTGCGGCAGATAACGCCGCAGCCAGACCAGCTCCAGCGCCCGCTCGGGCTGTTCGTACGCCGCGTCGCCCTCTTCCGCGCCATGGATGCTCATTTCCCGGTCCGACTGCATGCGTGCTCTCCCACGGGCCCAGCCCTTTGCGACCCGAATAGCATACCACCCAGTCCACCCCCTGTATTTGTTATAAATTACGTAAATAAAACATGTATATCATTAAATAAATAATATTTAGCTTATTGCTCTAGGCGAAATCCATAAATCCCGCAATCAAGTCGTCATGGAAAATGCTCCTCTCGGCAGCCTTCATCCCCGCCGCCGCGCTGCCCATGAAAAAACCGCCCGAGATGGGCGGCTTTGCAAAACCGCGGCGCCGGCCCAAGGACCGCGCCGGCTCAGAAAAAGCCCAGCTTGTCCTCGCCGTAGCTGACCAGCAGATTCTTGGTTTGCTGGTAGTGGTCCAGCATCATCTTGTGCGTTTCGCGGCCGATGCCGGACTGCTTGTAGCCGCCGAAGGCCGCATGCGCCGGGTAAGCGTGGTAACAGTTGGTCCAGACGCGGCCAGCCTCGATGTGGCGGCCCATGAAGAAGGCGGTATTGATGTTGCGCGACCAAACGCCGGCGCCCAGTCCGTACAGGGTGTCGTTGGCGATGGCCAGCGCCTCGTCGCGGTCCTTGAAGGTGGTCACCGACACCACCGGGCCGAAGATTTCCTCCTGGAAGATGCGCATCTTGTTGTTGCCGGCGAACACCGTCGGCTGGATGTAGAAGCCGCCGGCCAGCTCGCCGGCCAGTTGCGCGCGCGCGCCGCCGGCCAGCACCTTGGCGCCTTCGTCGCGGCCGATGGCGAGGTAGCTCTGGATCTTGTCCATCTGCTCCTGCGACGCCTGGGCGCCTATCATGGTGGCCGGGTCCAGCGGGTTGCCCTGCTGGATGGCGGCGACGCGTTTCAGCGCCTTTTCCATGAAGCGGTCGTAGATGGATTCATGGATCAGCGCGCGGCTGGGGCAGGTGCACACCTCGCCCTGGTTCAGCGCGAACATCACGAAGCCTTCGATGGCCTTGTCGAAGAAGGCGTCGTCCTGCGCCGCCACGTCGTCGAAGAAAATGTTGGGCGACTTGCCGCCCAGCTCCAGCGTCACCGGAATCAGGTTCTGGCTGGCGTACTGCATGATCAGCCGGCCGGTGCCGGTTTCGCCGGTGAAGGCGATCTTGGCGATGCGCTTGGAGCTGGCCAGCGGCTTGCCGGCTTCCACGCCGAAGCCGTTGACCACATTGAGCACGCCCGGCGGCAGCAGGTCGCCCACCAGTTCCATCAGCACCAGGATGGACAGCGGCGTCTGCTCGGCCGGCTTCAGCACCACGCAGTTGCCGGCCGCCAGCGCCGGCGCCAGCTTCCACGCCGCCATCAGGATGGGGAAGTTCCACGGGATGATCTGGCCCACCACGCCCAGAGGCTCGTGGAAGTGGTAGGACACGGTGTTGGCGTCGATTTCGCCCAGGCTGCCTTCCTGCGCGCGCACGCAGGCGGCGAAGTAGCGGAAATGATCGATGGCCAGAGGAATGTCGGCGGCGCGGGTTTCGCGGATCGGCTTGCCGTTGTCCCAGGTTTCCACCTCGGCCAGCAGGTTCAGATTGGCCTCCATCCGGTCGGCGATCTTGTTCAGGACGATGGCGCGCTCGGTCACCGGCGTATGGCCCCACTTGAAACGGGCGGCGTGGGCGGCATCCAACGCCAGCTCAACGTCTTGCTCGTCCGAGCGCGGAATCTCGCACAAGGTCTTGCCGGTGATCGGGGTGACGTTTTCGAAATAGCGGCCGTTCACCGGCGGCACCCATTGGCCGCCGATGAAATTGGCGTAACGCGTCTTCAATTGAAATCCAGGTTGCAGGCTTGCCATCTTCAGTCTCCTCGTCTGGTGGATGGTGGCTATCCGTTCAGCGGATTGCGCAACAGCGCAAGCGCCGTGCCAGATTTATGATTTCTGCATTGCACCATCGCACCGGCCCTTGCAAGGCGAAGCCGCCGGACTCTCCATTGCGCAACGCAGCAAACCTCTCGCGGAATCAAGGAATTGCCAAGCGCGCGGATGCGGCGATAATCGGCCGTATCGCCAATCAAACTGTCTCGCGCCGCGACACCTGTCGCAGCGTGGCGAGGCAGGCCAGGAGCCGCGCATGAACGCTGTCCGCAGTTTGCCGCTGGACGAGATCCGCCGCCGTTTCTTCACCGGCCAGCCCTTGCCCGGCCAGGCGCTGCCGCCACCCATCCTGCACTCCTGGCAACGCTGCCGCAGCCTGGGTCTGCCGGCCGGCGGCGGCGGCGGCGACAAGCTGAGCCCGATGGAGCTGAACGAAAGGCAGCAGGCGAACCAGGACTGGCTGGCGCCGGCCGCGCCGGCGCTGGCCGGCTTGTACGAACAAGTGGCCAGCCAGCAGCTGGCGCTGGTGGTGGCCGACAGCCACGGCCTGATCCTGGACCAGAGCGGGCATATCGATTTTCTGAACAAGGCCGAGCGGCTGGCGCTGACGCCGGGCATGGACTGGAGCGAGGCCGCGCGCGGCACCAACGCCATCGGCACCGCGCTGGCCGCGATGGACAGCGTGCTGGTGCGCGGCGGCGAGCATTACCTGGAGCGCAACCGGGTGCTGGCCTGCGCCGCCGCGCCCTTGCTCGGCCCGCAGGGACAGTTGCTGGGCGCGCTGGACATCAGCGGCGCCAGCCGCAAGCTGGGGCCGCCGCAAATCCTGGCGCTGCACGCCGCGCGCGGCCAGATCGAGGCGCGCTTGCTGGAGGACGCCGCCCGCCACGGCTGGCTGCTATGCCTGCACGCCGATCCGCGCCTGCTGGACGCGCCCTCCGCCTGCAAGCTGGTTTTCGACGGCGATGGCCGCCTGCTGGCCGCCAACCGCCCGGGTTTGGCGCTGTGCGGTCTGGAAGCCGGCGGCTGGCAGGCGCGCCATTTCGCCGCGCTGTTCGGCCAAAGCCTGGAGCACTGGCTGCAACGCCATGGCCAGGCCATCGGCGCGCTGCGAATCGGCGCGCAACGATTCTCCGCCCGGCTGAAGCCGCCGGCTCCCGCCCAATCGGCCGCGTCTGCCAGCCGTTCGCCTCGGTCCGCGCCGCTGGCGAAAGCAGCGCCCGCCGCCGCCATCGCGCCGCTGGACGGCGCGCCGCCCGAATTGTTCGCCGCCGCGCGCAAGCTGCTGGAGGCCGACATTCCGGTGCTGATCCTGGGAGAAACCGGCACCGGCAAGGACCGGTTGGCGCGCGCGCTGCATGGCGCCGGCAGCCGCCGCGGCCAACCCTTCGTCGCGGTCAACTGCGCCGCCATTCCCGAAGGCCTGATCGAGGCCGAGCTGTTCGGCTATCTGCCCGGCGCCTATACCGGCGCCAACCGCCAGGGCAGCAAGGGCAGGTTGCGCGAGGCCGACGGCGGCGTGCTGTTCCTGGACGAAATCGGCGACATGCCGCTGGCCCTGCAGGCGCGGCTGCTGCGGGTGCTGCAGGAGCGCGAAGTGACGCCGCTGGGCGGCGGGCCGGCGCAACAGCTGGACATCCGGCTGATCTGCGCCACCCACCGCGACCTGCGCGCCAAGGTGGACGAGGGCGCTTTCCGCGCCGACCTGTATTACCGGCTCTGCCACTATCCGCTCAGCCTGCCGCCGCTGCGCGAGCGCGGCGACGTGGCCGCCATCGCGCAGCGCATGCTGGACGAAATGGGCGCGGCGCGGCGCGGCATCGCGCTGGCGCCGGAGTTGGCGCGGGCTTTCCGCGGCTACCGCTGGCCCGGCAATCTGCGCGAATTGGCCAATTTGCTGGCCACCTTGCTGGCGCTGGCCGACGACGGCGCGCAACTGGAAATCCGCCATCTGCCGGCCTTGCTGCGCGCCGATATGGCAAGCCAGGGCCATGCGGTGCCGGACAGCGCCATCGCCGATTTGCTGCGCCGCTGCGGCGGCAACGCCAGCGCGGCGGCGCGCGCGCTGGGCATCAGCCGCGCCACGCTGTACCGCCGCTTGGGCAAAACCGCCAAATAAGCGCGGCTACGCTATGCCGCGGCGGACTCTGCCATCAACTCGGCAAACTGCTGCCGTATCCAGCGCTGGCCCGGATGGCTGTGGTTGCGCGGATGCCAGACCATCGCCACGCCGAAGCCGCTGAGCGGAAACGGACACGCCTCCGTCTGCAGCGGCACCCGGCTGACCGCCACCAGCCGCGCCGGCAGCAAGGCGAGATAATCGGTTTGGAAAACGATTTCCGGCACCAGCAGAAAAGACGCCGCCGACAAAGCCACCCGTCGCGCCAGCGCTTGCTCGGCCAGCGCCGCATCCACCGCGGTGCTGAAATCGCCGCTGCCCAGCGACACCACCACATGCTGATGCTGCAGATAGCTCTCCAAGCTGAGGCCCTGCCGCCAAGCGGGATGCCCCGGCCGGCCGATCAGGACATAGCGGTCTTCAAACAAGGGCTTGGCATGCAAGCCTGGCGGCGCGCCATCCGGGCTGATCAAAGCCAGATCCACCTCGCCGCTCTCGGCCTGGCGCTGCAAGCGGGACGCTTCCAGATGGCGCAGCGCCACCCTGATGCCCGGCGCGCGCAGGCGCAAGCGCTGGATCAGCGGAATCGCCGCCACCGCCTGGGCGTAATCGGTGCAGGCGAGCTGCAAAGTCATGCTGGCGGCGGCTGGATCGAACGCCTGGTGCGCCAGCAGGTTTTCGCGCAGCTGTTGCAGCGAGGCCTGCAAGGGCGCCAGCAACTGCTCCGCCTTGGCGGTGGGACGCATGCCGCGCTGCGTCGGCAGCAACAGCGGATCGCCGAACAGTTCGCGCAAGCGGGCCAGCTGCGCGCTGACGGCTGGTTGGCTCAGATGCAGCCGCGTGGCCGCGCGGGTGACGTTGCGCTCCTCCAGCAGCGCTTCCAGCGTATGCAACAGATTCAAATCCAGGCGCTTGGTATCCATGAAACAGATAGCTCATCAGAAAAGCATCGATTTCACTTATTTATCATGCCGGCACACACTGACGCCATCGAAACCCCATTGAAAGTCCACGCATGCGCCGCACGATATTGCTGGTCTACGCCCAGCCCGAGCCTCGCTCCCTGACCCGCGGCTTCGCCGCCGCCGCCGTGGAAACGCTGACGGCGCAAGGGCATCAAGCGCTGCAGTCCGATCTCTACGCCATGCGCTGGAAAGCGGTGCTGGACGCCGACGATTTTCCGGCGCGGGCCGATCCCGGCCGCCTGTCTTTCATCGACGAATCCGGCCACGCCTACGCCAATGGCGCGCAAACGCCCGATGTCGCCGAAGAGCAGCGCAAACTGCTGGCCGCCGACGCGGTGATCTTCATATTTCCGCTATGGTGGTACGGCGTGCCGGCCATTCTGAAAGGCTGGTTCGAGAGGGTGTACGCCTATGGCTTCGGCTATGGCTACCAGAACCAGGCCAACCGGCTGCGCTACGGCGACGGCGCGCTCAAGGGCAAACGCGCGCTGCTGGCGGCGATGGTAGGCGGCGGCGAACGGGACTACGGTCCGCGCGGCATCAACGGCCCGCTGCAGGAGCTGCTGTTCCCGGTCACCCACGGCTGCCTGTTCTACCCCGGCATGGACGTGCTGCCCACCCACGCGGTCTATGGCGTCAACCATTTGAGCGCAGCAGACCTGCGCCAGCAACTAGACGCGTGGCGCACGCGCTTGGCCGGCTTGTTCGACGAAGCGCCCATCCCGTTCCGCCGCCAGAACGGCGGCGACTATCCGGACGGACACCAGCTGGCCGACCACATCGCGCCGGACAAGGAGGGCATCTGCGCGCACGTGGCCGCGCCGGGGCCGGCGATGACCGGAGCCGCGGCGCAATAAAAAAACGGCGGGGAGACGCGTTCCTCGCCGTTTTTGGCTTTCGGATTCAATCAGAAGCCGAAGGCCGCCAATTCTTCGGCCGTCAGATGCCGCCATTCGCCCGCCGGCAGATCGCCCAAGACAATAGCCCCCAGGCTTTCGCGGTGCAGCGCCTCGACGCGGTTGCTGGCCGCCGCCACCATCCGCTTCACCTGGTGGTACTTGCCTTCGGTGATGGTCAGCAAGATGGTGTGCGCGTCGATCTGGGCTACGCTGTCGGCGGCGAACTCGCGCGCCTCGTCGTTCAGGTACACGCCGCTCTGCAGTTGGGCGATCAGCTCCGGCGTCGCCTCGTGCTTCAGCGTGACGCGGTAAACCTTGGGCACCAGCTTTTTCGGCGAGGAGAGCGCGTGGATGAACTGGCCGTCGTTGGACAGCAGGATCAGGCCGGTGGTGTCCACGTCCAGCCGGCCCACCGCGCTGATGTCCAGATTGGAGAACTGGTCCGGCAGCAGCCGGTAGATGCTGGGGTGGCAGTTGGGCTTGTGCGAGGTTTCGTAATTGGCCGGCTTGTGCAGCAAGAGGTATAGCGGCCCGCGCACCACCGGCCACGGCTCGTCGTCCACCGTCAAGCTGGAAATGTCGGCCAGCTCGAACTGGGCGCGGTAGTTGTCCACCACCTCGCCGTTCACTTCCACCAGGCCGTAGTCGATCAGCTGGCGGCATTCCTTGCGGCCGCCGAAGCCTTGTTGTTGCAACAGTCGATAGAGTTCCATGGCCGGATGGTAGCACGCGCGCCGCGCGCCTGCCCGGCTTGCCTGCGGCGGCGCGCGACGCCATAGTCATCGGGAGCGGATTGAACGAAAGACCCCCGGCATGTCCTACCCGAAATACGCGCTGCACAGCCTGGGATGGGTGCGTTACCAGCGGCGGCGCATCCTGCGCGCGGCGCTGTTCAGCGCGCTGCTGTTCGCGCCGGCGGCGGGGCTGACGCTGGCCGGCCACGGCGGCGGCGTGTTCCTGTTCGCGCTGGCCGCCAACTACAGCGCGCTGTGCATGATGATGGCGCGCCGCTTGCAGCCGCTGTCGCTGCTGGCGATTCCCGGGCTTTACCTCGCCGGCCGGCTATGCGCCGGCCAGCCGGCGGCCATGCTGGCCCTGCTGGCGGCGGGGCTGGCGCTGCAGGCGCTGAGCGCGCGCCGCGGCCTGCACAAGGGCGTGCAGTTCTGGCTGTTCGCGCTGCTGTTGGGAAACATGACGCCGACGGCGGCGCTTCCGCCATGGCAGGAAGCAGCCTGGATGCTGGCCGGCGCCGGCTACGGCGGCGCGCTGGCGCGGCTGGGGCTGCGCGACTGGTTCCGCGTGCTGCCGGCCGCCTCGTCCGCCGACTGTCGCCGCTATGGCTGGCATCTGCTGCCCTGGGGCATTCTCGCCTGGCTGGCCGGCGGCTGGATGCGCAGCGCCCACGCGTGGTGGCTGCCGATCGCCGCCGTCGCCATCCCCGATCCGTCGCCGGACCAGATGCTGTGGCTGGCGCGCGAGCGGGCGATAGGCACGCTTGCCGGCGCGCTGCTCAGCGGCCTGCTGTACTGGTCGCTGCGCGCGCTGGACGCGGCGCCGTTGTGGCACGTGCTGGCGCTGGCGCTGCTGCAGATGGCGATGCTGATCGCGATGCGGCACAGCTTCCGCGTCTTCGTCGCGCTGCTGACCGCGCTGGTGCTGTCGCTGCTGCCGCCGGAACAGCTGGCCAGCGGCGCGCTGGAACGGGTGGAGGACACGCTGCTCGCCGCGCTGCTGTTCGCCGCGCTGGCCTGGTTTCTGCGCCAGCGCCGGCGCGACGCTCAGGACGGCAAGGGCTGAAGCGTCGCCGCGACGCACACCCGGTCGCGCCCCATTTGCTTGGCCTGGTACAAAGCGGCGTCGGCGGCGTGGACCACGCTTTCCGCATCCTCGCCGTGCATCGGGCTGAGCGCCAGGCCGACGGACAAGGTGATGGACAAGACATGTTCCTGCGCCCGGATCGGCATCGCGCGGACCGCGTCGCACAAGCCTTGCGCCTTGGCGTGCGCCGCCTCCAGCGACGCGCCCGGCAGCAAGACGAAGAATTCCTCGCCACCGTAGCGGCAGACGATGTCGCCGCAGCGGAAATGATCGCTGAGATACGCCGCCAGCGCCGTCAGGACCATATCGCCGCAGCGATGGCCGTAGCTGTCGTTGATGCGCTTGAAATGATCGGCATCCACCATCAGCACCGCCACATCGCGGTGCAGCGCCAGCATGTGGGCCAGCACGCGGGGCAGGATTTCGTCCAGATGGCGGCGGTTGAACAGCCCGGTCAACGGATCGCGCAGCGCCTGCTCGCGCAGGCCCTGCTGCAATACCTCGATTTCACCGACATGGCGGCGCAGCGCGGCGTTGGCGTCGTGCAGGCTCTGCTCCAGCCGCTTGCGCTCGCTGATGTCGTTGACGCCATTGATCACGTACCAGATCTTGTCACTCTTCACCGCCGAACAGGAAATCAGCGCCCAGAACTCGCGCCCGTCGGCATCCTTCAGCTTCACCTCGCGGTCCAGCACCTGGCCGGCGGCGCGCAGGTCGCGCGATACCCGCTCCCGCTCCGCCGGGTCGGCGTAGAAATCCTGCACCCGCAGCGAGCGCTCGGGCAGCAGCCGCGCGCCGAACAACTCCTCGGCGCGGGTGTTGGCGTAGATCAGCTGGCCGCCGGACAAGCGGTTCATCGCCAGCGGAAACGGCGCGGCGTCGGCCATCAGCCTGAGCCTGGCCTCGCTTTCCGCCAGCTGGCTGGTCCTCTCCCGCACTTTGGCCTCCAGCGACTGGTTGGCCAGCAGCAAGCGCCGCTCCACCTGCCGCCTCTCCTCCAACAACGCGCCGAACACCAGCAGGGTCGCCGACTGCGCCAGCGCCAGCAAGGCCGCGTTCAGCAGCGGGTAGCCGCCGCCGTCCGACGCCAGCGCGCCATGCCCCAGACGCACGCCAAGCAGCGCGGCCGACGCCACGCCCAGCGCCAGCAGGTGCGCCAGCAGCGGCCGGCCGCGGAAAGCCAGCCACAGCAGCGGCATGATGAACAGGTAAGGCAACATAGCGTAGCGGCCGCCGCCGCCATCCAGCAAGCAGCACACCAGCGCCGCCAAGGCCAGCGTGGCCAGCGCCACCGCCGCGCTCTCGCGCCAGCGCGCCGCGCCGCAAGCCGGTCCCGGCCTGCCCAGCAGCAGCAGGATGGGGGTCAGCGTCAACACCAGCGCCATGTCGCCCAGCCAGATCTGCACGCCCGTGAGCGCCAGCTCCGGCAGGCGCCGGCCATATTCCGGCAGCAACGCGAATACCTGGCCCAGCGCCGCCAGCAGGCAAGCCAGCGCCGCGGCGGCCGGCAACCCGGCCGGCACGTCGGCCAGCTGGAGATGCGGCGGCCGGCGCCGCAGCAGGCCGGCGCCCAGCAAGGCGGCTCCCAGGCCGCTGGCAGCCTGCAACAGGACATCGGCCATCCGCCCGGCTCCATCCCACGCCAGCCACAGACCGGCCAACGCCAGCGCCGGCCAAACCCGGTTTCCCAGACGCGACAACAGCGCCAGCGCCAACGGCAGGCCAGGCTGCAGCCAGGCCGCCGGCGGCCCGGGCGGCAGCAGCCGCGCCAGCGCCAGCGCGAAAACGGCATAGGCCAGCGCGGCGCCGCCTTGGCGCAGCGCCGCGTCCCCCAGATTGCGCATCGAGGCATTGCTTGGCGGCATCTTGGCTCCATCCAGCGCGGATCGTTGAATGTCGTCCGCTTATTATGCATTTCAGATTAGCCGCGCGCCGCGCGCAAATCCATGCGCAAGCCGCGCCATGATGTGAACGTTTTTTGCCGGGACAGGCCGGCGCTCGGGTAAAGGCGCGAGCGGAATGGAATGGGGCAGGATGGATGGGCCGCCTCCGCTGAAAACGGCGGAACCAGGCGGCCGACGCTATCCCGCTGATTCCCTTAGGCAATGTTTATATTATAGTTATCATGCCAAACCGCCCGAGCAGGAGGTCCAATGCGCTATCCCGGCAGCCACAAGCTCCAGACCCGCCGCCGCATCATCGCGATCGCGTCGCTGCGCTTTCGCGCCGAAGGGCTGGCCCATGTCGGCATCGCCAACCTGATGGCCGACCTCGGCCTGACCCATGGCGGCTTCTACGCCCACTTTTCCGGCAAGGACGCGCTGATCGCCGCCGCCTGCTGCGAAGCCCAGGAACAGATGAACCGCCACTGGCGGCAACAACTGGCGGAGGCGGCCGACGGCGCATGCCTGGCGGCGCTGGCGGAACAATACCTGAGCCCGGCCCATCGCGATTTTCCCGACTCCGGCTGCGTGGCGGCGGCGCTGGCCGGCGAGCTGGCGCGCCAGGGGCCGGCGGTGAGGCGGCGCTTCACCGACGGCTTGCTGCCGATGCTGGAAACCCTGGAAGAAGCCCGCCGCCGCGACGGCGCCGGCCCGCCGCCGCTGGCCAGCCTGGCGCTGATGGTGGGCGCGCTGCTGCTGGCGCGCGCGGTCAGCGACGACGAGCTGTCGCAGCGCATGCTGGACGAAGCGCGCGCGGCGCTGGCAGGCGGCTGACGCCGCCTCAGGGCGAGACGGTTCTGGGCAATAGACAGGCTTCGCGCGTTTCCGTCACCAGCCGCTCGAATTCGCCGCTGTCCTGCAGCGCCTTCAGGCCGCGGTTGAAACGCTCCACCAGCTCCTTGCCGCGCGCATGCTTGCGCCAGATCACCACATGCAGCGGCGCCGACCAGAACGATTTGGCCTGCGCCTCCAGCAGGGCGCCCTGCTGCGGCGGAAAATGGTGGGCGATCAGGTATTTGCCCACCTCCAGGTCGATGGGGAACAGGTCGATGCGCCCGGCCAGCAGCTTGCGCAGATTGATCAGGTCGTCCGGCGCGCTGTCCACCGTCAGCAGGCCGCTCTTGGCCTGGGCGTCGAAATCGTCGGAATAGAAATTGCCGACGGTGACGCCCACCCGGACGCCGCGCAAATCGGCCCAGCGGTTCCACTCCAGCCTGCGCTCCTTGCGCTGGAAAAACACCATGCGCGCCGACAGCACCGGCTGCGTGTACAGCAGGTCGCGCTTGCGATCCGGCGTCGGCGCCCAGCCAAAACTGCCGTCCACCTGGCCGTTGCGCGCCGACTGCAGCGTGCGGTTGTTGGGATAATAGCGATAGGTGACATCGACGCCGCCGCGGGCGAAAGCTTCTTTCACCAGCCGCGACAGAATGCCGTCGTACGGCAATTCCTGGCCCATGTACGGCGGCCATTCCTGATTGGACAGGGTGATCTTGAGGCGTGGGGCAGCCTCAACCGGAGCCGCCAGCAGCACGGCCCAGCTCAGGATACCCAGCAGATAGCCGTGGTATCGCATCGTTTTCCCGATTCTTGCAAAGTCAGCAAGCTGCCTTTGTTTTATATGCTGCAGACAGTCTCTTGCTGAGCATAACCGGCAATTCGACGCGCTTCAATGCGAATGGGCCCGGTGCAATTCACACCGGGCCCATCGTCTAAACAGCTTGCTTAGCGGCTCTTCGGCGGGCTGAACAGCGCGGCGCGCGGCGCCGACGACTTAGGCGAGCGGGCGCCGTCCTGGCGCGCCTGGCTTTGGCCCTGACCGCCGCCGCGATGGCCGTGGCCGGCCGGCTTGCTTTCGGTTTGATGGCGCGGCTTGGAAGCCGGGTTGCGCGGCTGCTGGCTGCGTCCCTGGCCGCCTCGGCCCTGGCCTTGACCCTGGCCGCGGCCGCGCGCGCCGCCGCCCATCGGGATCGGCTCCGGCTTGACGTTGAGGTCGGCCTCGAAGCCCGGCACGGTGAAGCGCTCGATCGACATCTTGATCAGCTTCTCGATATCGCGCAGGAAGCTGAACTCGTCGACGCAAACCAGCGACAGCGCTTCGCCCGGCGTGCCGGCGCGGCCGGTGCGGCCGATGCGGTGCACGTAGTCTTCCGGCACGTTGGGCAGCTCGAAGTTGACCACGTGCGGCAACTGATCGATGTCCAGGCCGCGCGCGGCGATATCGGTTGCCACCAGCACCTGCAATTCGCCGCTCTTGAAGTCGGCCAGCGCGCGGGTGCGCGCGTTCTGGCTCTTGTTGCCGTGGATGGCGGCGGCCGTGATGCCGATCTTGTCCAGTTTCTCCGCCAGCCGGTTGGCGCCGTGCTTGGTGCGGGTGAACACCAGCACCTGGAACCAATTGTGCTCGCGGATGAGATGGATCAACAGCTCGGTCTTCTTGTCGCGGTCGACCAGGTGTACCTTCTGGGTCACCAGTTCGTTGGTGGTGTTGCGGCGCGCCACTTCCACCAGCTTGGGATTGTCCAGCAGCTTGTCGGCCAGCGCCTTGATCTCGTCGGAGAAGGTAGCGGAGAACAGCAGGTTCTGCCGCTTGGCCGGCAGCTTGGCCAGCACCTTCTTGATGTCGTGGATGAAGCCCATGTCCAGCATGCGGTCGGCTTCGTCCAGCACCAGGATCTCGACGCCGGACAGGTCGACGGTCTTTTGGCCGACGTGGTCCAGCAGGCGGCCCGGCGTCGCCACCAGGATATCCACCGGCGAGCGCAGCGCCTTGATCTGCGGATTGATGTTGACGCCGCCGAACATCACCAGCGACTTCAACGGCAGGTATTTGCTATAAGTACGCACCGACTCCTCCACCTGCGCGGCCAGTTCGCGGGTGGGCGTCAACACCAGCGCGCGCGGGCGGCCGGCATGGTGGCTGGGCGAACGCATCAGCAGCTGCAGCAGCGGCAGCGTGAAGCCGGCGGTCTTGCCGGTGCCGGTCTGCGCCGCGGCCAGCAGGTCGCCGCCTTGCAGCACTTGCGGAATGGCCTGAGCCTGAATCGGGGTGGGCGTGGTATAACCGGTGTCGGCGACCGCGCGCAGCAAAGGGTCTGCCAGGCCTAGGTCGGCAAAGGTAAGATCGGACATAATATGCTCCTGCGACGGCCTATCGCAGAACTGCGACCAATCCAGGCTGACGGGAAAAGAAGTTGAACTCGGATGAGATAAGGCGCGCGGGACTGGCACACGCGCGAAGCGTCGCAGTGTACAGACATTCGCCGGGGTTGGGAACTGATGGCCTTGGCCCTGCGCACAGGAGCCGGCGCGCCGCCGGCTCGCTCCATGTAGTCGTTTTCGAGGATTGAATATGCCCATAGCCTCGCACAGGCTGATAGGCTTGCTGCTGCTGCTCCCCGCGCTGGCGCTGGCCGGCAAGAACGACCGGCCGCACGCGGCCGGCTCCGGCCACGCCGCCGCGGACGCGGTCAAGCCGGCCGAAGAAAACAGCGACGCGCCGCCGCCGGTCGCCACCGACTTCCACTGCGACAAGCCCGCCAATATGGTGGAAAGCATGGTGTGCCAGGACGACGGCCTGACCCGGCTGGACAACCGCCTGGAAAAGGTCTACGCCCAGGCGATGGGCCAGGCGGAGCAAAGCCGCAACGGCGCGCAGGCCAAGCTGGTCGGCGAACAGAAACGCTGGGTGAAGAGCCTGAAGGACTGCCTGAAGAACGAAGACCCGCACATGTGCCTGGGCGACACCTACATCCTGCGCATCTCGCAGTTGCAGGCGGCCTGGGGCCTGGCGCCGTCGCTGACGCCGCTGCGCTACCTGTGCCGCGGCCAGCCTTCGTCCACCATTCTGGCCACCTTCTACCGCACCCATCCGGCCACCGCCAAGCTGGAGCGCGGCAACACCCTGGTCATCGTGCACCAGGGCTTGAGCGGCAGCGGCGCGCGCTATGTCGGCCAGGGCGTGGAGTTCTGGATCAAGGGCCGCGATGCCAGCGTCAATTGGCGCAGCGAATCGCTGGAGTGCACCAGCCAGCCGACCCCATGAAACATGGCGCCCGGCCCCGGCTGCGGTTAGAATCGACCGCCCGCGCCGCACCCCGCGCCGGGCTTACCGACTTCGCGAAGATTCCGCCATGGCCCTGACCGCCACCATTTACAAAGCTTCCCTGACGCTGTCCGACATGGACCGCGGCTATTACGCCAGCCACCAGCTGACCCTGGCGCAGCATCCCTCGGAAACCCTGGAGCGGATGATGCTGCGCGTCGCCGCCTTCGCGCTCAACGCCAGCGAGACGCTGAGCTTCACCCGCGGCCTCAGCGCCGACGATGAGCCGGAACTGTGGCAGAAGAACTATTCCGACGAAATCGAACTGTGGGTGGAGCTGGGCGAGCCGGACGAAAAACGCCTGAAAAAAGCCTGCAGCCGCGCCGACAAGGTGGTGCTGTACACCTACGGCGGCCGCGCTAGCGAAGTCTGGTGGAGCCAGATCGAAAACAAGCTGTCGCGGCTGGACAAGCTGGAAGTGTTCCGCATCGATTTCGACGCGCTGCAGACGCTGGCCGGCCTCGCCCAGCGCAGCATGCAGCTGAACGTCACCATCCAGGACGGCCAGATGTGGCTGGCCGACGAGCAGCACACCGTGCTGCTGGAACCGCAGCGGCTGAAATAACCGCGCCCCGATGCCAGCGCTCAAATACCTGCTGAACTACCCGCCCGCCCTGGTGCAGCAGGCGCAGGCGCTGCTGGATTCCGGCCAGCTGGGCGCGTGGCTGCAACGCAAATATCCCGACGCCAACGAGGTGCAGACCGACAAGGCGCTGTACCAGTTCGTCGCGGCCATCAAGCAGCGCTACCTGAAAAACGCCCCGCTGCCGGCCAAGGTGCTGTACGACAACCGCCAGCATCCGCTGAAGGGCACGCTGGGCACCAACACCCTGGTGTCGCGGGTGCAGGGCGGCAAACTCAAAAGCAAGAGCGAAATCCGCATCGCCGCGCTGTTCCGCGAGCTGCCGCTGCCTTTCCTGCAGATGATAGCGGTGCACGAGCTGGCCCACCTGAAGGAGCGCGACCACGACCGGGCCTTCTACCAGTTGTGCTGCCACATGCTGCCCGACTACCACCAGCTGGAGTTCGACCTGCGGCTGTGGCTGAACTGGCGCGAGCGCGAAGCGGGATGAGCCGCCGGCCGCTTTTATAATTCAGCAGAATATCAAAACCATTCCATATTATTTTTAATGCAGCCGCGGCCGCGCTACAGTCAGGCCATCCTCTCTAGCGGAAGCCCGCCATGCTCGCCACGCTGCAGCCGTTCGACCTCATCATCCAGCCCGGCTGGAACAACTCCGGCCCGCGCCACTGGCAAAGCCACTGGCAGCGCCGGCTGGGCGCGCGCCGGGTGGACAACGCCGACTGGGCCCAGCCGCAGCTGGAAGACTGGCTGGATGGGCTGGACGCCGCGCTGTCGCGCTGCCGCCGGCCGCCGCTGGTGATCGCCCACAGCCTGGGCTGCGTCACGGTGGCGCACTACGCGCAGCGCCACCCCGGCCGCATCGCCGGCGCGTTGCTGGTGGCGCCGGCCGACGTCGAGCGGCCCTTCGTGCCGGCGGAACTGATGAATTTCGCGCCACTGCCGCGCCGGCCGCTGCCCTTTCCGGCCAGGATAGTCGCCAGCAGCAACGACCCCTTCTGCAAGACCGCGCGCGCCGCCCGGCTGGCCGGCTACTGGCAGGCGCCCATCACCTGGCTGCAGCACGCCGGCCACATCAATGTCGATTCCGGCCACCAGCAATGGGAAGAAGGCTGGCCGCTGCTGCGGCAATTGGCCGAGCGCGCGCTCAGCCGGCTGGAATCGGACACCGCCGCGCCGGAGGCGGCGATGGTCTAGACTGAAGCATTTCCGCCGCCCCTCGCCAAGCCATGCCCGCAGCCCGCTCCACCCTGCTTTGCGGCCTCCTGCTGCTGTGCGGCCCATCTTGCCAGGCCGCCGCGCTCGCCCGGATCGGCATCTCGGTCGGCGCGCTGGACAACCCCTTCTATCAGGCCTTGGCGCGCGGCGCGGTGCAAGCCGCCCACGGCCTGAACGCGGCGGTGCGCGTCACCTCGATGTCTGCGAATTTCACCCTGGAGCAGCAGCAGCGCCAGATGCGGCTGCTGATACAACAGAAAGTCGACCTGATCCTGCTGGGCGCGGTGGACAGCCAGGCGATCGCGCCGCAGGTGCGCCAGGCCCGCGCCGCCGGCATCACGGTGGTGGCGGTGGACGTCGACGCCCCCGGCGTGGACGGCACGGTGAAGTCGGACAACCGCCAGGCCGGCGAGATTACCTGCCGCTATCTGGCGCAGCGGCTGCAGGGCAAGGGCACGCTGTTGATCCAGGGCGGGCCGCCCGTCACTTCGGTCAGCGACCGCATCGCCGGCTGCCACGCGGCGCTGGCCGCCTACCCCGGCATCGCCGTCGACAACGACCGCGCCAACGCCATGGGCTCCAGCCTGGGCGGCCAGCGCGCGATGCAGCGCGATCTGCAGCGGCTGCCGCGCATCGACGCGGTGTTCACCATCAACGACCGCCAGGCGCTGGGCGCCGAGAAGGCGCTGCGCGCCGCCGGCCGCCAGCAGGTGCTGATCGGCTCGGTGGACGGCTCGCCCGACATCGAGCGCGCGCTCCGCCTGCCCGGCCAGATCGTCGCCTCCGCCAGCCAGTCGCCGTATCTGATCGGCCGCGAAGCCGTGCTGCTGGGGCTGCGCCTGCGCCAGGGCGATGCCGGCAAGCGGCTGGTGACAGTGCCGGTCGGCCTGGTCACCCGCGCCAATCTAGCCGGCTATCAGGGCTGGCAAAGCCGCCGCATGCCGCCGGCGCCGCGCTGAGAAACCGGCCAGGCCGCTTTGACCTGAGCGGTGCGGGGTGTCACACTGCCGATCCGACATCTTTCACCAGATCAAAGGATTTGCCATGTTTGCTTCCCGCTCGCTCAAGGCCAGCCTCGCCGCCCTGCTGCTTACCCTGCCGCTGCTGGCGCATGCCGACGCCGCCCAGGATGCCGGAGCCAAGGAACTGGCCGCCACGCTCAACATCAACAACATGCTGCCCGACCTGGCGCAGCGCACCACCGCCAGCGCGCTGCCGCTGCTGCAGGAATACCTGGTCAAGAACAAGATCCAGCTGACCGAAGCCCAGCAGAAAAAGGCGCAGGCCGGCCTGAAGGGCTATGGCGACAACATCCACAAGCTGGCCACCGATTACTTCGGCTCCGCCGCGGTCAAGGCCCAGTTCGAGCAGACCGTGGCGAAGAACTTCAGCGCCCAGTTCAGCGCCGACGAGCTGAAACAGATCAACGCCTTCTACAAGACCCCCGCCGGCCAAAAAATGCTGAAGCAGCAGCCGCAGGTCATCAACAGCATCGCCGGCGACACGCTGAAGAGCGCGGAAAAGGCGCTGCTGCCCAAAATGCAGGCCGCCGCCGAAGCCTACGGCAAGACCCTGACCAAGAAATAAGCTAATCCAGCATCAGGCTGAGCCGGCGCGCGCGCTCCAGCGCGGCGTCGGCGCCCGGCCACTCGTCCTGCCACACCCAGACCTGGCTTTGCCGGTCCAGCATCTCCACCAGCCACAGCCGGCTGCCGCCCTGCAGTTCCACCTGGCGCGCCCGCACCGGCCGGCGGTAATTGAACATCACCATCTCGCCGGTTTTTCCCGACGCCGTCGCTTGCGGTTGCATGATTTTCCCTCGGCCGTCATCCCGTCAGCCAACACGCAAGAGCCGTGCCACCATCCGGCCGCGCCAGCGGCTATAACAGGTGTATCGCCATCCTCGCCCGCCATCACGCCATGCGGCTGCCCCACGCTTGCCACCTCCTGCTCCTGCTGTGTCCGGCCTGGGCGGCGGCTGATGTCCAGACCGTCACCATCCTGACCGACAACGGCTACCCGCCCTATTCCTACGAAGCCGCCGGCCAGGCGCAAGGCATCTACAACGACATTCTGCGCGCCGCCTCCAGCCAGCTGCGCGGCTTCCAGATCGAACTGAAGCCGGTGCCGTGGAAACGCGGACTGGCCGAACTGGAAAACGGCAAGGCGCTGGCGCTGTCGCCGCCCTACTACCGGCCGCGCGAACGGCCGTACATGCAGCCATACTCGGTGCCGATGCTGAGCGAGCAGGTGGTGGCCTATTGCCGGGCGGCGGTCGCGCAGCCGCCGCGCAAACGCTGGCCCGACGACTACCGCGGCCTGCGTTTCGGCAACAACGCCGGCTTCCGCCCCGGCGGCGACGCGTTCTGGGGCATGGTGGGCCAGGGGCAGATCGCGCTGGAGGAGGCGGCCGACGTGCGCACCAATCTGCTCAAGGTCATCCGCGGCCACCTGGATTGCTATCTGAACGACAAGCTGGCGATACAGCTGGAGCTGGCGCGCCTGCAGCAGCAGGGACTCTACGCCCCCGGCGCCTTGCTGCTGACGGCCAATGTGTCCGAAGAGCAAGGCTATGTCGGCTTCACCGACCGCGACCAGGGCCGCTTCCCCTACAAGCAGGAGTTTCTGCGGCAGCTCAACCAGGCGCTCAGCGACATGAAGCGCAGCGGCCAGATCGACCGCATCATCAGCCGCGCGCTGGACGCCGCCCGCGCCCAGAGCGCGCCGCCATCCTTTTGACAGCGCCGGAAAGCCCGGCTTAGCATGTGCTGTCGCCCATCACGAAAGACCCAATGGAAAACCGCAAACTGGCGGTACTGATAGACGCCGACAACGCCCAGTCGGCGCTGATCGCCGAACTGCTGGCCGAAGTGGCCAAGTACGGCACCGCGGTGGTCAAGCGCGCCTACGGCGACTGGACCACCACCCAGCTCAAGGGCTGGAAGGAAGTGCTGCACCAATACGCGATCTCGCCGATCCAGCAGTTCGCCTACACCAAGGGCAAGAACTCCACCGACTCGGCGCTGATCATCGACGCGATGGACCTGCTCTACACCGGCAATTTCGACGGCTTCTGCCTGGTATCCTCCGACAGCGACTTCACCCGCCTGGCCACCCGCCTGCGCGAGGCCGGGCTGATGGTGATCGGCCTGGGCGAGCAATCGAAAACCCCGCGCCCCTTCATCGCCGCCTGCGACAAATTCGTCTTCACCGAAATCCTGCGGCCGCCCGCGCCGGCCAAGGCCAAGCCGGAAGCCCCGGCCGACAAGCCCAAGACCCGCGCCTCGCGTTCGCGCGCCAAGCCAGCCCCTGCGAAAGAGCGCCACCCGCTGCAGGACATGTTCACCTCGGCGATAGAAGCGGTGTCGCGCGACAGCGGCTGGGCCGAACTGTCCGCCGTCGGCTCCTACCTGGCCAAGAACGACCCCTCGTTCGACCCGCGCAACTGGGGCCACAGCCGGCTGTCGCAAATGGTGAAGAAGCTGGACTTCCTGTCGGTGCAGGAGAACCGCAACGGCTCCAAGCTGCACAGCGAGATCCGCCTGCGCCACGACAGCGAGCCCGCGCTGCAGGAAGCGCCGCCCGCCGAGGCCGCCGTGGAAGAATCGGCCGCGCCGGCGCGCAAGAAGCGCAGCCCGCGCAAGAAACCCGCCGTCTCCGGTTGAAAACTGGTAGGTTAATTGCTCAAGCCTTGGATCAAGGCCCCTACGACCTCAAGCAAGGACAGATCATGCAGATTCGTGAAGCCAACCTGGAAGACCTGGCCGCGATACTAGACATTTACAACGAAGTGATCGCCACCACCACCGCCGTCTACAACGACGACCCGCTGACGCCGGGCGAATTCGCGGTGTGGTTCCAGGATCGCGCCGCCGCCGGCTATCCGGTGCTGCTGGCCGAAGACGACGCCGGCCGCGCGCTGGGCTTCTCCAGCTTCGGCGATTTCCGCGCCCGCCCCGGCTACCGCTTCACCGTCGAGCACAGCGTGCACCTGACCGCCGACGCCCGCGGCAAGGGCATCGGCACCGCGCTGGTGCAGGCGCTGCTGCCGCGCGCCCGGGCGCTAGGCAAGCACACCATCCTGGGCGCGGTGGACGCCGACAATGAAGGCTCGATCCGCTTCCACGAGAAACTGGGCTTCGTGCAGGTGGGACGCCTGCCGCAAGTGGGCTTCAAGTTCGGCCGCTGGCTGGACCTGGTCTATCTGCAGCGCTTCATCGACGACGACGCCAGCAGCGGCCCGGCTAGCGGCGCCTGAGCCCGCCCTCGTCCTGGTACAGCGCGCGGCCGCCCAGGCGGCGGCCTAGCCGCGCCGCCACCAGCGCCGCCAGCGTCACCGGCAGCAGCATGTGCCAGGCGGCGGTCAGCTCCATCATCATCAGCACGGCCAATAGCGGCGCCTGCGCGGTGGCCGCCAGGAACGCCGCCATGCCCACCAGCACCGCCCCTCCCGCCGGCAGCCAGCCCGGCAGCACCAGATTCAGCAACTGGCCGGCCAGCGCCCCGCCGGCCGCCCCGGCGAACAGCATGGGCGTGAAAATGCCGCCGACGGCGCCGGAGCCGCTGGTGGCGGCGGTGGCGCACAGCTTGCACAACAGCAGCACCAAAACCAGCTGCCAAGCCGATTCGGCCTGCAGCAGCCAGGACACCGTGCTGTAGCCGTTGCCCCACATCTGCGGCCAAAACCAGGCCAGCGCCCCCACCACCGCGCCGCCCAGCGCCATCCGCAGCGGCAGGCGCAAGGGCAGCCGGGCGAAGGCCGCCCGGCCCAATTCCATCGACTTGAGAAACAGCGGCGAGCCGGCCCCGAGCGGCAGCGCCAGCAGGCAGTAACCGAACAAGGCCAGGTGATCCGGCGCCGGCAGCGGCGCGGTGCGGTACAGCGGCGCGAGGCCGAACAGGTGGTCTACCGTGAGGCTGGCGGTCAATGCCGCCAGCAGCAGCGCCGGCAGCGCGCGCCAATCCAGCCGCCGCCACACCACTTCCGCGACGAAAACCACCGCCGACAACGGCGCGTGGTAGGCGGCCGCCCAACCGGCGGCGATGCCGCACGCCGCCAACAGGCGCCGCGACGGCAAGGTCATCGGCACCAGCCGGCTCAGCAGCGAACCGCCCTGGGCCGACAGCGCCACCATCGCCCCTTCGCGGCCGATGGAACCGCCGGACGCCACCGTGCACAATGAGGACAGGCTGTTCACCAGCGTGCGGCGCAGGCCCAGCCGGCCATCGCCGACCCGCACCGCCTCCAGGTAGTCGCCGCTGGCGGAGCCGCGCAGCAGATGCCTCCCCTGCTCCAGCACCACGCCGGCCAGCAGGCCGCCCAAGACCGGCGCCAGCGCCCGCTGCCATGGCGGCAACTGGCGGGCGATGCCGACCAGGCTGCCGCTCTGGCCGGACAGCAGATTTTCGATGGCGTGCAGAACGCCCTGGAAACACAACACCAGCAGCGCGCCCAGCACGCCGCAACAGGCGGCCAGCAGCAGATTGAGGACGGCGGGATGGCGCTTGAGCAAGGAGGAAGGCATGGTCGGGGGTTTAGCGCGGAGCGGCGGCGGTGCATATCAGCCAAGCCTAGCAGAGGCCGGCTTCGCGGAAAATGAAAAGCGCCGCAGTCTCCTGCGGCGCCTCTCCGTTTTACTGCCACTGTCGAACGCAGTGTTTTTCTTGATTATCTCTATTCTCACCCTTTGTACGACTCAGCGCACCTCTGCAACAATATCCCTACTGAACACCTTTTCGCAATACTTGCACTTCATTTTTGTGTCATGTGCCAGGGTTTTTACGTAGAAAAAGCTCGTCACTGGCTCATTATGCGAAATGCAATTGGAATTAGGGCAGGAGAAAATGCCCTCCACTGCGTCAGGCAGTGTCAATTTATGCTTTTTTACCACTTCGAAGTTGTCGATGACGTTCACTGTCGCCTTTGGTGCGAACAGCGCCAGCTCATTGGCCTGTTCCTCGGTCAGCGCCACGTTCTCCACCTTGATGATGTCCTTGCTGCCCATGTGGCGGCTGACCAGGTTGAGGCCGACGGTGACGCGCTCGCCGGTTTCGGTGAGCTTGAACAGGCGCAGGATCTTCACGCCCTGGCCGGCCGGAATGTGATCGATCACGGTGCCTTGCTTCAACGCTTCTACGGTGCGGGTGTATTGCATGATCTTGTCCTTCCTTGCCTGATTACACGGTTTCGTTCAGTACCAGCGACAACAGGGCCTGGCGCGCGAACACGCCGTTCTTGGCCTGCTCGAAATAGTAGGCGTGCGGCGTGGCGTCCACATCCACTGCGATTTCATCCACCCGCGGCAGCGGGTGCAGCACCTTCATGCCGGGGCGGGCGTTTTTCAGCATGTCGGCGCGCAGCGCGAACTTGCCGCTGATCTTCTTGAATTCGGCTTCGTCGAAGCGCTCGCGCTGCACCCGGGTCATGTACAGGATGTCCACTTCCGGAATCACCGCTTCCAGGCTGTCCACCACCGTGTATTCGATGCCGCGCTCATCCAGCTCCTCGCAGATGTAGTCCGGCATCGCCAGCGCTTCCGGCGCCACGAAATAGAAGCGCGCGCCGAACAGCGACAGCGCCTGCGCCAGCGAGTGCACGGTGCGGCCGTATTTGAGGTCGCCGGCGAAAGCCACCGACAAGCCCTCCAGCCGGCCCTGGGTTTCGCGGATGGTGAACAGGTCGAGCAGCGTCTGCGTCGGGTGCTGGTTGGAGCCGTCGCCGCCGTTGATCACCGGCACCGCCGAGAACTCGCTGGCCAGCCGCGCCGCGCCTTCCTTGGGGTGGCGCATCACCACCGCGTCGGTGTAGGAGCTGATGATCTTGATCGAATCGGCCAGCGTCTCTCCCTTCTTGGCGCTGGTATTGCCGCCATCGGCGAAGCCGATGATATTGCCGCCCAGCCGCTGCACCGCGGTCTCGAACGACAGCCGGGTGCGGGTGGACGGCTCGAAGAAGCAGCTCGCCACCAGCTTGTCCTGCAGCAGGTCGCCGCGCGGGTTCTGTTTGAGGCGAGCGGCGGTATCCACCACCAGCTCCAGTTCTTCGCGGCTGAAGTCGGGGATGGAGATGATGTGTTTCCGGTACAGTGGATTGGCCATGGTCGCTTTCCTCATGTTGGCAGGCTGGTGACGGACGAAAAAAAAGCCCCTGCGTCAGGGGCTTTTTTTCGGGAATACGGGCGTGTCGGGAACGGCTGCTCCGAACGGCAACGCCGCCACGCCACCCCTGCGGGTGCCGCTGCTGCGATCGCGCTGTCGTGCTGCCTGGCTCATTACCGTGTTCCGAACAAAACTGCGGGAATATATCCCGATCCGCCCCTTGTGGGCAAGCCGGCCGCGATGGACGGCGGCGAAATATCCGTTCCGATCGCGGCGCGGCCGATTTGACCCTGCCTGCGATCGGGCCTTGAAAATCCCGCCATCCCGGCTGATGCTTGAAGAACACCGGCGTGGTTCCACCGCTTCCGGCCTTGGGCCCGATCCATCCCGCCCAACCGGCTTTCCCGAAATACGCGATGATCAAGTGCATAGACGTCAACGACCTCAGGGTCGGCATGTACATCCACGACCTCAACTGCGACTGGATGTCCCACCCGTTTCTGGTCAACCGTTTCAAGGTCGCCCACGAGAGCGAGATCCAGAAAATCGCCGAAGCCGGCATCCATGAAGTCTACATCGACACCCGCAAAGGCATAGACCTGCCATCGGCGCCTTCTGCCGTCGAAGTGCGCAAGCAGCTGGAAAGCGAATTGCGCGCCATCGCCTCGCGCGAGAGCACGGTGGTGCGCAAGGTGGAAAGCGGCGAGGAGTTCGGCCGCGCCCAGGTCATCCACCACGAAGCCAACCAGATCGTCCGCGACATCCTGCAAGACGTCCGCCTGGGCAAACAGGTGGAGCTGGAACAGGTGGAGCCGCAGGTGGAGAGGCTGACCGAATCCATCCTGCGCAACAACGGCGCGCTGCTGTCGCTGTGCCGGATCAAGGACAAGGATAACTACACCTTCCAGCACTCGGTCAGCGTCGGCGCGCTGATGGTCAGCTTCTGCAACGCGCTGAACATGGGCAAGGACGTGATACACCACGCCGGCATCGGCGGCATGCTGCACGATATCGGCAAGATGCGGGTGCCGGACGAAATCCTCAACAAGCCAGGCAAACTGACCGAGCAGGAATTCCAGGTGATGAAGTGCCACGTGGTGGAAAGCCAGAAAATCCTGCACGCCACCCAGGGCATTTCCGAAACCGCGGTGCTGGTGGCCGGCCAGCATCACGAGCGCCACGACGGCAGCGGCTACCCGGCCGGGCTGAAGGGCGATGAAATCTCCCAACTGGGCCAGATGGCGGCCATCGTCGACGTCTACGACGCGCTGACCTCCAACCGCTGCTACCACCAGGGCATGCCGCCCACCGACGCGCTGCGCAAGATCTATGAATGGTCGAAGTTCCACTTCAACCCGGAGCTGGTGCAGGCCTTCATGCGGGTGATAGGCATCTACCCGGTCGGCACCCTGGTGCGGCTGGAAAGCGGCCGGCTGGGCGTGGTGGTGGAGCAGAACGACAGCAGCCTGATCTCGCCCAAGGTGAAGGTGTTCTTCAGCATCAAGAGCAATGCCCACATCCCGCCAGAGGTGGTGGACCTGTCGCGCCGGATGGGCCACGGCGGCGGCGACCGCATCGTCAAGCACGAATCGCCGGAGAAATGGAAGATAGACCCGCTGCGCTTCCTGTAGGGTGCGTCACCCCAACGGGGCGACGCGCCCTAGCTGTAATCCCCCCACACCGCCTGCATCGCCGCCACCGCCGCCAGCGCGGCGGTTTCGGTGCGCAGGATGCGCGGCCCCAGCTTCAGCGGCGTCCAGCCGGCGGCCAGCGCCGCGTCCTCCTCCGGCGCGGAAAACCCGCCCTCCGGCCCGACCATCAGCCAGCTGCGCGCCGGCCGGGCCGACAATTCGGCCAAGCTCTTGTCGCCGCGCGGCGACAGGATCAGCCGGATGTCGGCCTCCTGGCGGGCCTGCAGCCATTCGTTCAGCGTCAGGATGGGCAGTACCTGCGGAATCAGGTTGCGCCCGCTCTGCTCGCAGGCGGAGACGACGATTTCCTGCCAGCGCGCCACCCGCTTGTCGGCGCGCTCGCCGGACAGCTTCACCACCGAGCGGCCGGCGGCGATGGGCTGGAACACCGACACCCCCATCTCCACGCCCTTCTGCAGCGTGAACTCCATCTTGTCGCCGCTGGAAATGCCCTGGGCCAGGCCCAGCCACAACGGCGTTTCACGTGAAACCTCGTCGAAGCGCTCCACCACGCACTGGGCGTCGCGTTTCTGCACCGCGCTGAGGCAGGCCTGGTACTCGCCGCCGCGGCCGTTGAACAAGGTGATGGCGTCGCCGGCGTTCAGCCGCAATACTTGTACATGACGCACCACAGCATCGGGCAGGGACAGCTGCTGGCCGACCTGAAGATCGGCATCGAGATAAAACCTTGGCATCGGATATTGAAAGTCGCTGTTGATACCGGTATTTTGCTAGGTTTGCTCCATTCGGCAAACCGCTTTTGCGCCGCGACGACGCAAACCAGCAGGAGAAACAGGATGCAGGTGCTTGAACAGGTAATGCGACTGGTGCGCGAAGTGGCCGCCCGCGAGGTGATGCCGCGCTTTTTGCACGTTGGCAAAAGCCGCAAGGAAGACGGCACCCTGTTCACCGAAGCCGACCTCGCCTGCCAGGCCGCCCTGCAGCGCGGCCTGCCGGAAATCTTGCCGCATCCGGTGCTGGGCGAGGAAATGGACCGCGAAGAGCAGGACGCGCTATGGGACGGCAACCAGGACGGCCTGTGGGTGGTGGACCCGATAGACGGCACCACCAACTTCGTCAACGGCCTGCCCTATTTCGCCATCTCGGTGGGATTGATGGTGAACGGCAAGAGCGAGCTGGGCGTGATCTACAACCCGGTGTCGGACGAGATGTTCTACGCCCGCCGCGGCCAGGGCGCCTGGATGAACGGCCGCAGCCTGCCGCTGAAGACCATCCACAACTGCATCGGCGACGCCATCGCCAGCGTCGAGGTGAAATACCTGCGCTCCGGCAAGCTGGCCGCCCGCCTGGGCAGCCTGGCGCCGTGCGGCAGCCAGCGCAATATGGGATCCAGCACGCTGGACTGGTGTTTCCTCGCCGCCGGCCGCTACGACCTCTACCTGCACGGCGGCCAACGGCTGTGGGACTACGCCGCCGGCGCGGTGATCCTGGAAGAGGCCGGCGGCCGCATCGCCAGCCTGAACAGCGACGACTACTGGAGCGACGTGATCTGGAAGCGCTCGGTGATCGCCGCCATCACCCCGGAGCTGTTCGGCCAGTGGCACCGCTGGGTGCGGGCCAACCAGTAGCCTCCGCCAAGAACGCATGCCGCGCGCGCCGGCAACGCCGTGCCCGCGCAACCGCCTTCCGGCCGCCATGAAACAGCCATCTCCCTCGTCCCCAAGCTCGGCCCTCTCCCAGACTGGCCGATGCGCGCCGGCGCTTACCACATGACCACGACCATCCTCGCCATCTTTCTCACCGTCTATCTCGGCATGATTCTCGGCGGACTGCCGTTCCTGCAGCTTGACCGCACCGGCGTCGCGCTGCTCGGCGCGATCGCGCTGATCGGCGTCAACGCGCTGAGCCTCGAGCAAGCGGTGGCAGCCATGCATCTGCCCACGCTGATATTGCTGTTCGCCTTCATGGTGATATCGGCGCAGATGCGCCTCGGCGGCTTCTACGACTGGGTGACCCGCAAATTGGCGACCCTGTCGCTCGGCCCCGCCGGACTCTTGGCGGCGCTGACCGTCGTCAGCGCGGCGCTGTCGGCGGTGTTCAGCAACGACATCGTCTGCCTGGCCGTCGCCCCGGTGTTGATCGACGCCTGCCGGCGGCGCCGGCTGGACCCGGTGCCGTTTCTGCTGGCGCTGGCCTGCGCATCCAACATCGGCTCGGCCGCGACGCTGATCGGCAATCCGCAAAACATGCTGATCGGCCAGACGCTGCGCCTGGACTTCGGCGGCTATGTCCTGGCCGCCGCCATTCCGGTGGGATTCGGGCTGCTGGCATGTTGGGGGCTGATCATCCGACAGACCGGCGGCCGCTGGCTGGATGCCGGCCCCGCCGAGGCCGCCGCCGAGCCGCCACGCGAAGACACGCCTTTCGATGGCTGGCAAACCGCGAAAGGCCTCGCCATCGCCGCGACGCTGCTGGCGGCCTTCCTGGCGGCGCCGTGGCCCAAGGAGCACATGGCGCTCATCGGCGCGGGCATCCTGCTGATGAGCCGCCAGCTGCATTCCCGCAAGATGCTGGGGCTGGTCGACTGGGAGCTGCTGGTTCTGTTCATGAGCCTGTTCGTCGTCAACCATGCGCTGCAGCGCACCGGGATCCCCGCGGACGCCGTCGCCGGCCTGGCCGCGCTCGGCGTGCGGCTGGAGCAGCCCGGCCCCTTGTTCGCCGCCACCTTCCTGCTGTCCAACATCGTCTCCAACGTCCCGGCGGTGATGCTGCTGTTGCCGGTCGCCCATCACGAGACGAGCGGCCTGCTGTTGGCGCTGGTCAGCACGCTGTCGGGCAATCTGCTGATTGTGGGCAGCATCGCCAACATCATCGTCGTCGATGCCGCCGCCAGGCGCGGCATCGCCATCGACTGGAAACGCCACGCCCGCGTCGGCGTGCCGATCACCCTGGCCAGCCTGGCCGTCTCCGCCGCCTACCTGGCGCTGCGGTTCCAGCTCGGGCTCTGACCCCGGCCGCGCGGCATTCGAATGCAGAGGGAACCCGCCCTCATCCGCGAAACGGCGGCGACAAAAAACCGCATGCCGGCAAGGCATGCGGTTGGCGGGTGTTTCCCAAACTGGGCGGATCAGCGCTTGCGCGCCTGCGCCGACAGGTTCAGATTCTGCTGGCGCAGGAAGTCGGCCACCATCTGGCCCAACAGCACATGGGTGTGCGTGGTCGGGTGCAGATTGTCCCAGAACACGTAGGCGTCGGCATTCGCGCACTCCGGCCGCGGCGTCTGCGACGAAATGTAGGGCAGGCTGGCGTTGGCCGCCACGTTCAGGCAGGGCTGGGTGGTGTTGCTCACCTGGTACTTGGCCGGATTCGTCAGCAGGTCGTTGAACATGCCGTAAGCGTCGAACAGGCTGAGCTTGAGCGCCGTGCCGTGCTTCTGCTTCAGATTGGCCACCAGCGTCGCCAGCTTGGCGTTGTAGTCCTTCACCTGCTGCGCCAGCTGCGCCGCCTTGCCGCCGGCCGAGCCGGACGGCGTGCGCGACAGGTCGGGCAGCGTCAGCACCACGATGTTGCGGCCGCCGGCGGCGATGATCTTGTCCAGCGCCTTGCCCTGGTCGGCGATCACCTGATCGACGGCGCGGCCGTAGTTGAGCAGGTCGTTGCCGCCGATCAGCATGGTGAACAGCGTGTTTTCCGGACGGTAGCCCGGCGCCTTCTGCATGTACTGGGCCCAGGAGTCCACCTGCTGCAACAGGCCCGGCACCACCAGATGGCTGTCGGCGGCGGAACCGCCTATCGCCCAGTTGTAAAACGGCAGCTTCAGCTGGTCGGCCAGATGCTCGACCCACACCCGGCCGTTGCTGAAGCGGCCGACGTACCAGCTGCTGGCCACCGGCAGCCGCCATTGCGAGGCGCCGTACATGTTCTGGGTGTCGGACAGGCTGTCGCCGAACACCACCATGCGGTTGATCGCGTTGCCTTGGCTCGCGCTGTCCAGCGTCCAGATGGTGTGGTTGTACGACATCACGTTGTTGGCGGCGGCGAACAACGCCAGCGGACGGTTGACGCCCTGCTTGGCCAGCGTCTGCTGGCACACCGAACGCAGCGTGTCCTGGCTGGTATCGCTGTAGAACATGTTCTTCAGCGCGACGAAGCTGCCCGACCACCAGTAGCCGTTGACGCGGTAGTAGTCGCCGCTGGACGGATCGGTGGCCCACACGTAGTCGGTCTGCGGCTGGTTGGCCACCGGACTCTTGCGGTAATAGCAGCGCAGATACGTGTAGGTGGCGCTGCCCGGCTGCGGCTTGGCCTGGCCGGCCGCGGCGCGCGCCTCGCTGCCCGACAACGGTTTGCCGGCGGAGACGACGCCGTCCAGCTCGTCGCTGGGCGGCTGCTCCGCCTGCGCCAGCGCCTGGCCGGAAGCCAGCGCGCCCAACAGCAGGGACAAAATGATGCTTGTTTTCATGTATTCACCCGGTACCTTGTTTTTTTATCAACGGGATAGCTCTCTCGCCGCCTGCGCCGACATGCCGTCCGGGCAGGTGCGGGGCCCCGTGTCAAACATCATACCAAGCAAATATATTTAAAATAAAACGTTAATTTTAAACAAATTAACTGATTTAATCGCAAATTGTCCTGGATCAAACCGAGAAAAAGCCGCCCTGGCATAGGGCGGCTTTTTCAGCTCGCAACAAATGAGAATGCGTCTCAAACGTGCAGCAGGACTATCTTCAGCGGGGGTTTGCCGTCGGCGCTGGGAAAGTCGGCGTCGGGAGCGATCCACTCCGCCGCACGCACCTCGCGGCCGGCTTTCGCCGCGCTGCGCTTCAAGGCTTCCAGCCAGGTTTCGCCATTCACTTCTGCAACATTATTGCAACAAATCAGCGCGCCGCCGGCCGCGGTGGCCAGCAAGGCGGGCTTGAACAGCGCCTGATAGTCGTTGACCAGGTCCACCACGCCGAACGGGCTCTTGGAGTAGCGCGGCGGGTCGAGGAACACCAGGTCGAACTGGCGCGCCTCCAGCTTGGGGAAGGGCGGCATCTTCTTGCCGCGCACCCGCTCCGCCTGGCCCAGGCCCGACAGCTGGCGCAGCGCGGCGAACACGTCGCTGTGCAGGCAGCGCGGCCGGGTGGCCAGCAGGTTCAGCTTGGCGTTGGCGCGGCCGACGCTGAGGCTGGATTCGGCGAAATCGACGTTCAGCACGAAGCTGGCGCCGGCCTTGGCCGCCGCCACGCCGACGCCGCAGGTGTAGGAGAACAGGTTGAGCACGCTCTTGCCTTCAGCCAGCTGCATCACGCGGCGGCGCGCGGCGCGCAGGTCGAGGAATAGCCAGGGGTCCTGGCCCTTGTGGCGCGCCTGGTAATGGAAGGCCACGCCGTTCTCGCGGATGGCGACGTCCTGTTCGGCTACCGCCTGTTCGGCCAGCGGCAGCGCGTTGCGGATGCGGGAATGGGATTCGCTGCGGTCGTTGTAGACCAGCGCCAGCTCCGGCAGCGTTTGCCGGTAGTAAGCGCGGATCTCGGCCAGCTCTTCCTCGCTCAGCGGCTGGTGGAAGCTCTGCACCAGGATCTGCTCGCCGTAGCGGTCTACGGTCAGGCCGGACGCGCCTTCCACGCTGCCGTGGAACAGCCGGTAGCAGTTGGTGTCTTCGGCGGCCAGGCGCTCTATCAATTCGGCGCGCGCCGCGGCGGCGCGGCTGAGGAGTTCGGTCAGGGTGGACATGGGGACTTTCGGTTCGGTTCCAGGCCGGGCCGCGGCATGCGCCGCGGCCGGTAAAACCCGGATTGTAAGCCCTGGCGGGCGGCGCACCAAGCGCGCCGCCCGCTTCATGCCCTTAGCGCAGCGTCTTCAGCGCCGGGAAGGCGCTGCCGGACGCGTTCAGGAAGTCGGCCACCGCATTGCCCAGCAGCAGATGGGTATGGGTGGTCGGATGCAGCGTGTCCCAAAACACGAAGGTGTCGGCATTGCCGCAGTTGGCGCGCGGCGACTGGCTTTGCATGTAGTTCAGCGACGAATCGGTGTTGATGTTGAGGCAGGACTGGGTGGTGTTGCTCACCTGGTACTTGGCCGGATTGGTCAGCAGATCGCCGAACAGCGCGTAGCTGTCGAACACCTGGATATTGACGCCGTACTGCTGGCGCAGCGAAACGGCCAGCGCGTCCAGCTTCTGGTTGTAGTCCAGCACCTGCGCCGCCACCGTGGCGCCGCCGCTCTTCAGCTGGAACACCGGCGCGCGCGACACGTCGGGCAGCTTCAGCAGCAGGATGTTGCGGGCGCCGGAGCCGATCAGATTCGTCAGCGCCTGCTGCTGGCCGGCGATCACCTTGTCCGGCGTGCTGCCGTAGTTGACCAGATCGTTGCCGCCTATCCACATGGTGAACAGCGTGGTGGCCGGATTGTAGTTGGGCGCCTGCTGCATGTACTGCTGCCAGGACTGCACCTGCTGCACCACGCCCGGAATCACCAGCTTCTGCGTGGTCACGCCCGCGCCGCCTATCGCCCAGTTGTACAGCGGCAGCTGCAGCCGCGACGCCAGGTACTCCACCCACACCGGGCCGTTGCTGAAGTGGCCGATGAACCAGCTGTTGCGGTTGGGCAGCGTCCACTGCGAGGCGTTATAGACGTTCTGGTTGTCGGACAGGCTATCGCCGAAGGCGATGATCTTGTTGATGCGGCTGCCCTGCCCGGCCTGGTCATTGCTCCACACCGTGTAGTTGAAGGACATGGCGTTGTCGGCGGCGAACACCATCGCCGGCGCCTGGTTGATGCCCTTCTTGGCCAGCGTGCCCTGGCAGACCGAACGCAGCGCGTCCTGCGTCGCGTCGCTGTAGAACATGTTCTTCCAGTCCAGGATGCTGCTGGACCACCAGTGGCCGTTCAGCCGGTAGTAATCGCCGCTGGAGGGATCCAGCGCCCAGACGTAGTCGGTGGTCGGCTGGGTATTGCCGGCGCCGGTGCGGTAGTAGCAGCGCAGATAGGTGTAGGTGGCCGGACCGGGCACCGCGGCGGCGCTGAGGCGAGCGGCCGCCGGCTTGGCCTTGGGCAGGCCTTGCTTGAGCAGCTCGGCGCGGCTGAGCGGGCCGGACGGCGACAGGATGCGGCCGTAGCGGGCATCCGGCTGAACAGGTTCATTGCCGGCGACAGCCAGCGAAGACAGGGTCAAACCCAGCAGCAACCACGATTTCATGCGTTCTCCTCCGTGTAGGTGTAATGGAACGGCCGCGCGTCCGACTAATGACACGCAGCAGCTACATTAAGAAGAGAATATGAATTTTGTATATGGCGAATCATGACGTTGCGGTAAAAATTAGATTAAACGCTCGATTTATTGTCGCCTTATCGCCAGCGCAGCACGCGGATGCCGCCGCCGCGCGTTTTACCCCCGTATGCCATATTGAAACTGCCCGCCACCCGCTAGTGAGGACGCCATGCAAGCCAGCCGCGAACTGCTGAAAACCCTGTATACGATGGCCATGCTGGTCGAAGCCCGCGACGCCTACACCGGCGGCCACCTGTGGCGCGTGTCGCGCTACAGCCATCTGCTGGCCGAAGACCTGCATCTGCCGCAGCCGGAAGTGGAACGCATCGCGCTGGGCGGTTTCCTGCACGACCTGGGCAAGATAGGCGTGCCGGACGCGGTGCTGAACAAGCCGGACCGGCTCAGCGACGAGGAATACGAGGTGATCAAGACCCATCCGCGCGTCGGCGCCGATCTGCTGCGCGACCACCCGTTGGCCGAACTGGTGATGGACGCGGTGCTATGCCACCACGAAACCCCCGACGGCAACGGCTACCCGCAGCGGCTGGCCGGCAAGGCCATCCCGCTGGTGGCGCGCATCGTAGGCATCACCGACGCCTTCGACGCGATGACCAGCACCCGCCCCTACCGCCAGGGCATGCCGCTGCCAAAAGCGCTGGCCATCCTGGAAGAAAACCTGGGCCGCCAGTTCGACCAGGAATTGGGCAGCCGCTTCATCCAGCTGGGGCGCAGCGGCCGGCTGGACGGGGTGCTGGGCCACAGCGAGCCGGGCATTCCGATGCAGAGCTGCCTGGCCTGCGGCCCCATCATCGCGGTGCCCGGCAGCGCGGCCGATGGCGACGAGATCTTCTGTCCCAGCTGCGCCGGCGGCTACCGGCTGCGCCGCGGCAACGGCCAGCTATCGCTCGCCCCGTCGGGCAACCGCGACCCGGTCAAGGCCCGGCAGCCGCGCGCCGACAGCGGCCTGATAGACAGCCTGCTGCAGGGCAGCGGCCCATTGCGCGCCCGCAGCAAGCCCGGCTTGCTGGACTTGTTGTTCGGTTGACCCCGTGACCTGGAAACAGGTCATCAAAATTGCCGTTTAAATGTCAGTGGTATAGATTGAGGATATCTCGCGCCACGCGACCGCGCGCAGGAGCCGACCATGCACCCCCTCCACCCCAATCTGCAGCCCTGGCTGGCCGAATACAACCTCGCCCTCAAGCAGAAGGCGGACGCGGGCTACAAGGCCACCGCCATCGGCGCGCGCGAAGCGCTGGCCGAATTGACCCGCCAGCAAGTCGCCGCCGGCCCCGCCATCGCCTGGGTCAACGACGATCTGGCCCCGGGCGGCGAATACCGCGTGCCGGTGCGCATCTACCACCCGGAACCGCGCCGGCCGCTGCCGGTGCTGGTTTTCCTGCACGGCGGCGGCCACATGGCCGGCAGCGTCAGCGTCTACGATCCGATCTGCCGCCGGCTGGCGGCCGCCAGCCGCCATATCGTGGTGGCGGCCGAATACCGGCTGGCGCCGGAAAACCCCTACCCGGCCGGCCTGAACGACGCCGCCAGCGTGGTGAAGGGCGTGTGGGATGTGCTGGATGAACGCCGGCTGCCCTATCGCAGGCAGCTGGCGCTGGCCGGCGATTCGGCCGGCGGCGCGCTATGCGCCAGCCTGAGCGGCAAGGCTGCGGCTGACGGCGCCGAGCCGGGCATCGCCCGCCAGGTGTTGATCTACCCTTGCGTCGATTACACGCTGGCCCAGCCATCGGTGGCCGAGAACGGCGACGGCTATTTTCTCACCGCCAATCGCACCGAGTGGTATTTCGACCAGTACTTCCAGCATGACGAGGATCGCCGCCAAGCCTCGCCGCTGTATTGGCCAGCCGCGCCGAATCCGCCCGCCACGCTGCTGATCACCGCCGGACGCGACCCGCTGCGCGACCAGGGCCTGCAATACGGCAACCAGCTGAAAGCCGCCGGCGCCCAGGTCGAGCAGCTGCACCTGGACGACCAGATGCACGCCTTTCTCAACATGGAGGCGCTGGTGCCGGAGGTGTGCCAGCTGGTCTACCGCCGCATCGGTGCCTTTCTCAACGCCGAATGACACACCCGCCCCGGCGACGCTGAAGCGGGTCAGCTTCGACGCGCCGCGCGGCGGCGGGCATCATCGCCTCAATAGTTTTCCGGGAAGAAGTGGCGCTCGGTCAGCTCGATCAGGATGTGCAGCACCTTGATGTGCAGTTCCTGCACCCGGTCGGCGTACTGGCCGCCGGGGGTGTTGACGTAAACGTCGGCCAGCGGCTCCAGCTTGGTGCCGGCGCGGCCGGTGAGGATGATCACCTTGACCCCCAATTCGCGCGCGGTTTCGGCGGCGCGGACGATGTTGCGGCTGTTGCCGCTGGTGCTCAGCCCCAGCAGCACGTCGCCGGCGCGGGCGTGGCTTTCCAGGTAGCGGGCGAAGATCTCGTCGTAACCGTAGTCGTTGCCCACGCAGCTGATGTGGCTGGGGTCGCTGATGGCGATGGCGGCCATGCCGCGGCGGTTATTGCGGTAGCGGCCGGTCAGTTCCTCGGCGAAGTGCATCGCGTCGCACATCGAGCCGCCGTTGCCGCAGGAAAACACCCGGCCGCCCGCTTCCAGCGCGGCGATGATGGCCGCGCCCGCGGCCTCGATGCCGGCCAACGCCTCGGCATTGTCCAGCAGGTTGTCGAGCGCCGACTTGGCCTCGCTGAGGCTGGCGTGGATATGTGATTTCATAGCGGTTGCGGTCTCCAGTATCAGCTTGTCAGTTTACTTCATCGCGCCGGGAGGCGGCGCTCAGGCGATCTGCCTGCCGAACCACACCACCCGGCCGATGACCTCGAATTCCCCGGCGGCGCGCGCCAGGTCCACGGTAAAGGTTTCATACAGCGGATTGGCGCTCTTCACCTGCACCGCGCCGCCCGGCAGCCGCTGCAGCTGCTTGACGAAGATGTCCTCGCCGATGCGGATCACGAACAAACCTTCGCCGGGATGGCGTTCCGCGGTGTTGATCAGGATGGTGTCGCGGTCTTCCAGCACGCCGCTCATGCTGTCGCCCTTGACGCTGATCACCGCCAGGTCGCGCGGCGAGGCGTTCAGGTGGTTTTTCACCCAATAGCGGCGAAACGCCATATAGAACAGCGGCTGTTCGTCGCAGGCGGCGGTTCCAAAGCCGGCCGACGCCCTCAGGTTATAACGCGGGATGAAACAGAACTCCTCGCGCACGCCGTCCGGAACGAAATGCTCGTCCTCCGACCCGCGCATCGGTTCCAAACGCGCGGCCTCGACCGCGATCTCTTCCGCCGCCGCGCCGGCAGCGGCATCGGCCTGGGCCGGCTCCTCGCCATGGAGCAGCCACTCCAGCCGGCAGCCGCTGCTGCTGGCGATCTTCTGCGCCGTGGCCAGCCGCGGCACGCCGCCCTTGTACCACATATTGGTGAACGAACCCTTGTTGATGCCCATGCGGGCCGCCCAGGCATAAGGCTTTTCCGCACCGATCAGCAGTTCCAGCCGTTGCCGGAAGTCGGGCTGCTGCAAGGAATTTTCCATATAGAACTCCATCAGAACTCGATCATGGCCAAAGCCATCCGTCAGAGTACTATTTCATGAACACCCCGTCGACTGCGACTGACACCGATAGTGACATTCCATCGCTTGCTCAGTTCTAAAATACAGCTTAAAATGGCAACCATACTGCATAACAAGTTACACAAATTTAATAAAGTCTTTGTTTAGAACCATGATGGACAGGGTGATTACTACGGTTCCAAAACAGATTCTACAACCGGAGGGACGCAGCGCATGCCGGCCTCTGCTCGAATTATAACTCTTTTAGAACTTCATGTCTGCCAAGGCCATTTGGGACCCAAGGAGTATCCGCGATGAACGCTACTGCGCACTTTCCCGCTCTTCCCGCCACCATGCAACTGGTCGCCCAGCTGATAGGCATGCCGCGCACCCTGCAATTGGTGCAGGCGCTGGGCGGCACCACCCTGCCGTTTTCCAAGAACCAGAGCCGCGCCGGCCAGTTGCGCTTCGCCGCGCTGGTGGACGTGATCGGCCAGGACGCCGCGGAACTGCTGACCCGCCACTTCGGCGGCGACATCCTCTACATCCCGCGCTGCAGCCAGGCGCTGCGCCAGGCGCGCAACCAGCAGCTGATCCGCGACTTCGACGCGCTGCTGATCGACGGCCTGGGCGCCAACGAAGCCGTCGGCCTGCTGGCGATGCGCTACCGCCTCAGCGACCGCATGATCTGGCGCGTGCTGAAAACCCCGCCGGCCCCGCACGAGGTGCACTGATTATCCACCGGCAAAGGAGTCCCCGCATGGCCAGCCGCGCCATTTCCGATCTGCACCCGCAACTGCAACCGCTGGCCGAAGCCTTTCTGCGCCGCTGCCGCGACCAGGGAGTCGACCCGCTGCTCACCTGCACCTGGCGCTCCCCGGCCGAACAGGACGCCCTGTACCAGCAAGGCCGCAGCAAGCCCGGCCCCATCGTCACCCGCGCCCGCGCCGGCCAGTCCGCCCACAACGCCATGCTGCACGGCAGCCCGGCCGCCCTCGCCTTCGACGTGGTGCCGCTGCAGGCCGGCAAGCCGGTATGGGACGCCGACCACCCTCACTGGCAAGTCATGGGCCAGATCGGCCTGGCGCTGGGCTTGCGCTGGTACGGCGCCGCCGACGCGCCGTTTCGCGAGTATCCCCATTTCCAACTGACGCAGGAGACATGAGCATGCGCCTTTCCGACCTGGTCCGCGGCCCGCACAGCCGCCGTCTCAGCCATAGCCGGCTTTGGGCCAACGTGGCCTGCGCCGCCGCCACCGCGATGTTCGTCGTCGACGGCTGGCGCGGCACCCTCACGCCCGATCTGTGGCTGATCTATCTGGGCGTGGTGGGCGGCTACTCCGCCTCGCTGCGGCTGATCTCCGCCTATCGCGGCCGGAGCCCGGCATGATGCCCGCCGCCGCCCTGCGGCTGGGCGCCTGTCTGCTCTTGCCGCTGGCCGCCGGCGCCGGCGGCTACGCGCTGGGCAGCCAGCGCAGCGGCCAATATTGGCAGGCCCGGCTGCAAGCCAGCGTTTCCCAACTGCAAGCCGACGACAGCCGCGCCGCCGAACAGCGGCAGCAAGCGGCGCTGATGCAACAGCAGCAATGGCGCCAGCGCATCGATCAGCTGGAAGACAGCCTGCTGCGGCAGCAACAGGCGCGGCAAGCGCAGCAACGCCAACAAGCGCAAAGGATAGACGATGTCACTCGCCACGATGGTTCCGCTTTTACCGGCCTTGGCCCTGACGGCCTGCGCCTCTACCGCCAGCTCCTCGGCTATCCCGCCGAGCTGCCCGGCGCCCAGCCCCTACCTGCTGGAAATGCCGGCCAAGCCGCCGGCGCCGGCGGCGGGCTACCGGCGCCCGACCTCCTCGCCCACGCCGCCGATTACGGCGCCTGGTGCCAACAACTGGAACAGCGCCTTGCCGCCCTGAAACAACTTTACGCCCCACAGGAGCCCACGCCATGACCGACTTCTTCGACCGCGCCAGCGAGCTGGAAACCGAATTCCGCGAACAAGCGCTCGCCCGCCATTTCCAGCAGCTGCAACACGGCGGCTACAGCCACTGCGAGGACTGCGGCGATCCCATTCCGCAGGCCCGCCGCGTCGCGCTGCCCAGCTGCACCCGCTGCGTGATCTGCCAACAGTTGGCGGAACGCTGAGGAGGTTTCACGTGGAACACGACAATCTGCTGGCCCTGGGCCGCATCGAAGGCAAGCTGGACATGATCGTCGCCCACCTCGCCAAACAGGATAAAAAACTGGAAGAACTGGACGGCCGTCTGCGCGACGTGGAAGTCCAGGCCGCCAAAAGCGGCGCGCTGTCCGGCGCCCTGTCGGCGCTGCTGGTCACCCTGGCCGGCGAACTCCTCAAGCGCGCGCTGCACTGACAACGCTCAGCTAAGCCCCGGCGCCGCCCCGCCTCACAATCCCTCTCATCCTCTCCGTCCTTTCAAGGAAGCTCCATGTCCATGCTGATCTCCGTGCAAACCGCCATCGCCGACCGCCTGCGCCAAGGCCTGGGCCGCATGGTGCGCGAAGTGGCGGCCGACCTCGACGAAACCGCGCTGTGCGGCCTGCAGCTGGCCCACGGCGACTACGCCAGCCGCCTCACCCCCGGCCAGGCCAGCCCCGTCATCAACACGCAGGCGCTGGCCAGGCTGCCGGCGCTGTGGACCGTGGCCGGCGGCATCGCCGCCAGCACGCCGCAGGCCAGCCAGCGCCAACGCTACAAAGCCAACGCGCAGTTCACCGTCATCGTCGGCGACCGCCTGCAAGCCGATGCCGGCTACGCCGGCGCCGGCGTCTGGCAACTGGTATACGCGGTGCGCCGCCTGCTGGCCTCGCAGGATTTCGGCCTGGCCATCCAGCCGCTGCAGCCGGAAAAAGTCCGCCCGCTGGGCCAGACCCCGCGCGACGGCCAGCCCTGGAGCTTGGTGGCCTGCGACTTCGCCACCTACTGGCTGGACGAAGCGCTGGACAACGGCCGCTGGCCGGCGCCGCAAGGCGACGCCGACCCGGACGCGCTGTTCCGATCCTTTGGCGGCCGCCTGGAAGACCCGGCCAAGGATTGGCAAAGCACCCAGCTCAACTACAGCCTGGCCGGCAATCCCACCCTCAAGGCCCAGGACACCCTCATCCAGCCCGCTCCCAAGCCGGCTCCGTAAGCACCCAGTTTCCCCGTCGCCGCGCCGTCCGGCGCGGCACTCTCACCCAACCGCAGCATCAGGAGTCCCACTCTCATGGCCAGCCCCAACATCAGCTTCGACCAAATTCCGGCATCCATCCGCAAACCGGGCAAATACTTCGAGTTCAACACCAAGCTGGCGGTACGCACCCTGCCGGGCAATCCGCAGCGCGTGCTGCTGATCGGCCAGCGCCTGGCCGACGATCCGGCCAATCCGGGCAAGAACGCCACCCAGCCGGCGCTGTCGGCGCTGGACGTGTTCAGCGACGAACAAGCCGCCCAGGCCTTCGGCCGCGGTTCTTACGCCCACCTGATGGCCCGCGCCGCGATCAACGCCAATCCCTATCTGCAACTCACCGTGATCGCGGTTGACGACGCCGCCGCCGGCGTGCCGGCAGCCGGCTCCTTCACCTTCAGCGGCCCGGCCGCCGCCGCCGGCGTGATGAGCCTCTATATCGGCGCCGTGCGCGTCGACGTGGCCGTCGCCGCCGGCGACGACGCCACCAAGATCGCCGCCAACGCCCAGGCCGCCATCGCCAAGCTGACCGACCTGCCGGTAAGCGCCGCCGCCGCCAAGGAAGTGCTGACCCTCACCGCCCGCCACAAGGGCGGCATCGGCAACGGCATCGCGCTGAAGGCGCAGGAACAGATCGCCGGCCTGACCGTGGCCATCGCGCCGATGAAGGGCGGCGCCGGCGACCCGGACATCGCCCCGGCGCTGGCCGCGGTGGTCAGCGGCGGCCACCAGATCGTGGTCAATCCGTTCAACACCGACGCCGCCCTGGCCGCGCTGCGCACCCACCTCGACTTCGTTTCCGGCCCGCTGGAACAGCGCGGCGCCATCGGCGTGATCGCCACCGTCGGCGCGCTGGCCGACGCGGCAGCCCTGTCCGCCAAACTGGACAGCGGCCGCATCACCGCCGCCTGGTATCGCGGCTCGGCCAAGCTGCCGGGCGACATCGCCGCCGCTTACGCCGCGGTGCTGGCCAGCGAGGAAGATCCGGCCCGTCCGCTCAACACGCTGGAGCTGAAAGGCCTGGACGTGGTGGACCTGGCGTCCCGCACCAGCCGCACCGAGCAGGAAAGCGCGCTGTACAGCGGCGTCACCCCGCTGGAAGTGGCCGCCGGCAACCGCGTGCAGATCGTCCGCGCCATCAGCACCTACACCAAGGACGCGCAAGGCGTGGACGACGTGTCGCTGCTGGACATCACCACCATCCGCACGCTGGACTACGTCCGCCGCGCCTGCCGCGAGCGCATCGCGCTGCGCTTCCCGCGTGAAAAGCTGTCCGACCGCACGCCGTCCAAGGTGCGCTCCGAACTGCTGGACGTGCTGTACAAGCTGGAAGAGCTGGAAATCATCGAACAGGTTGACGCCAACAAGGACGGCCTGATCGTCGAGCGCGACCTGCAGGACGCCAACCGCCTGGACGCCAAGATCCCGGTTGACGTGGTGAACGGCCTGCACGTGTTCGCCGGCCGCATCGACCTGCTGCTGTAAGCCTCTCCCACCCTCCGCCGGCCGGGCCATCCGGCCGGTTCCCTCCCCGCATCGAAAAGGAATATCCCATGGCTTTGAAAGAATACGCAGGCTCCATCGTCCTGGAAGTGAACGGCCAGGAAATCGACGTCATCGACCTCAACGTCAGCAGCAAGACCGGCCGCAAGCTGGTGAAGACGATGAACTCCAGCGGCCGCGCCAAGGGCTTCTCCCGCGGCGTCACCGAGTACGACCTGTCCATCACCGTGTCCATCCCGCTGACCGGCGATCTGGACTGGGAAGCGATCGAAGGCGCCAAGCTGACCGAATTCCCGCTGGCCGGCGGCAAACGCACCAGCTACCTCGACTGCTTCACGATGGAAGTCGGCGAGAAATACGGCGTGGAAAGCGAAGCGCGCCGCGATATCAAGCTGATGTCGCTGCGGAAGGTGGTCGAATAAGTCGTAGCTGGCCATCGTTTGATGGCCAGCTATTTTTTATCTTTTTTTAATTAATTGCAGAGGAATTGCCCGCTGTGGTTTCTATCAACTTAATCATAAGGAATTTCACATATGCCAATTGAAAAAAAACCACAAAAGGCAAGCATTAAAAATACCTACTCCAGAGGAAAAGACAAGAGATTATCTACCGACAAAACATCCTCTCAAAAAATAGCGGAGACGTTATTCTCACAGGAAAATTCCGATCCATCCCCTCCTGAAACTAAGAGTATTTTTTCTAATCAGCAAGTATCAGATTCCAAATCGATACTGGAGGGATTCCTAGATGCAATTACCAAAGAACATGGGGAGCTATCCGCACCAGGCGCCTTGGCAAAAGCAGGAAAAGACAGACTGAAACTACTTGGGAATATTGATAATGCAACCAAAGTACTCCAGCATGTTATCGCTGGAAACGATGATGAAGCTATAGTCCAACTCTCCAGAATTATTGGCGAATATGCTGGCGATAAGATAGGTGGAGAAATTGGTGGAAAACTAGGAGCAGCAGGCGGATCCTTGATTGGTCCGGAGGGAACGGTTGCAGGAGGAATCGCAGGAGGCACCTATGGGGCCATGTATGGCTCTCAAAAAATGGGTGATATTGCGGAGCGGATCGCCAGGGAACAACTCAACTATGTCGTTTCAAATGATGACGTGCCCCCAACAATAGAAAAAAAAGATGGTGGAAAGTACTTCCTTGCCAAGCATGGTGAAAACTATCAATGGTATGACGCCACCCCTCAAGAGGCTACGCAAAGTCGCAGCGTTGGTTCGCTAGCATCAAGCAATGAGAAAAAATACAAGCCGGTAAAAGATGAAAAACTCACAGACGAGCTAACTCAGGAATATGCTGAGAAAACTGGGTATATCAATAGAAGAATAAAAGAACAGAATAAAAAAAATCAAGAGGACAGAAGGAAAAATATAAAAAGGGGCCTCGCTCCCGATGGAAAAGAATTCAACAAGCAATATACCACTGACGGCAAAGGAGTCCATGCCAGTCAAATATGGGTAGAAGACAAAAAGAAAAACCAATTGATTGGTGTAAATACCGTTGACACTCAAGGAAAATCGATAAGCTCGGCGGATTATTATGACAAAGAAACCGGCCGCCATTTAGGAACAGAGACTGCCATCACCGAAGGAGGGAAAACAACCAAAAGCAGCACATTACCTTCCGATAAAAACTCACCGCCCTCGCCAAAACCCCACAAAATCAGCGCAAAGCCCAAAAATACACCCAATAGCGCGGACAATAAAAAAGAAAAAACAAATTCAGCACCAAACATACAAAAGAGAACACCGCAGAAAAATACAGCTCTAGGCTTGAACGAGCAGCAATCCCCTGTGCAGAAGGGAATTGCCAACTCGATTTCCCCTGCAACCAATTCAGCCACAGAGCCGAATGCCATCGAAAAAGACCCGAACCCAAACGTAGCGGCGGCAACCGAAGAACAGGTAGTCAAAACACATGCCTCAGGGCAGCTCTCAACCGTTGCCGATGAGATGCCCGATAAGACGAAAACACCGGCGCAAGACACCACGCTATCGCCCCACGGCCAGACCGATAAAACACAAATCCCGGCGCCATCAACCGGCGGCAATTCAGACTCTCAGCTTGCCGCTCTAATCGCCCAGCTCAGCTCAGCGCTTGCACAACTCACTCAACCCATACGCGTCGTCGTCGACGTCCAGCACGGCAACATCATCGCCGCCGTCAACGCCGCCAACAGCCAACAACAAAGGAGGAGCTGATGTTCAGCCTCAATCTGTCCGCCGGCACGGCCGCCGGCTCCCTGGTGGACGCCAGCTTCCGCGGCGTGCGCTTCGATTGCCTGAAAAGCCAGGACAGCGCCCAGCGCGACCAGGCGATGCACGAATACCCGTACAAGGACGGGGCCGATGTCGAGGATCTGGGCCGCAAGGCGCGCAAGGTGACGCTCAACGCGATGTTCTGGGGCGAGGGCTATCAGGACCGGCTGCGCGAATTCGTCGCCGCACTGGACGCCGCCGGCCCGGGCGAGCTGGTGCACCCGGTGTTCGGCAGCATGCCGCAGGCCCAGGTGCTGGACTACCAGATCAGCCACGACGCCGACGCGCCCGACTCCTGCGCCGTGGACATCAACTGGGTGGAGGCCACGCCGGGCAATCCCTTCTTCGCGCAGCACAAGCCGCTGCAGCAGAGCGAAGCCATCGACGCCAAGGTGGACGAGCTGCGCGGCATGGCCGGCGAAGCCTACGCCAAAGCCCAGGAACTGGTCGCCACCGCCAAGGGCGCGCTGGCCAGGCTGGGCGCGCTGCGCCAGCAGCTGGTCGCCACGGTGAAGGCGCTGGCCGACATGGCCAACCAGGCGGTGGCCCAGGTCAACGACCTGCTGGCCTATCCGCAAGCCTTCGTCAGCGAGGTGAACGGACTGGTGGACCAGGTGGCCGACTGGAAATTCGACCAGGCGCTGGACCTGGGCCCGCTGCCGGCGTTGAAAACCGCCGCCAGCCTGCCCGCCGCCACCCTGGCCGACTGGAATGCGCTGCGGCGCCGGCTGGACGGCCTGCCGGAGCGGATACGCCAGAACACCACGCCGCTCACCGCCAGCGCCGCCCTCACCGTGTGGAGCAGCGACCAGCAGCGGATAGACGCGCTGCTGCAGCTGAACGTCGCCACCAAGCTGGCCAGCGCCGCCAGCGGCATCTTCGGCAGCGAGGCCGAGCGGCCGACGCTGACGCCGCCGGCGCTGGAGCAGATCGCCGGCGACGTGCGCGGCTCGCTGCAAACCGCCATCGACCAATGGCGCGCCAATATGCCGGCCGACGCCGCCTACCGCGTGGTGGACAGCCTGCGCGAGCTGGGCCTGCAGGTGCAGCAGGGCGCCGCCGGCCTGATCGCCGCCAAGCCGCCGCTGATCGAACGCGCGGTGGAAGCCGAAGCCAACCTGCGCCAGCTGGCCCACCTGTGGTACGGCGACAGCGGCCGCGCCGACGAGCTGCTGCGGCTCAACCCGCAGCTGGCCTATCCCAACCACCTGACTCCGGGGACCGTGATCCATGGCTACGCCCGCTAAACCCGCCGCGGCGGACCACGCCGTCAGCCTGCAGATCGCCGGCCGCCGCCACAGCGACTGGACCCACTATTCGATCGACTCCGACCTCGCCGTGCCCGCCGACGGCTGGCAAGTGGCGCTGGGCCTGCCCGGCGGCGTCTTTCCGCCGGAAGTGGAGCCGGGCGCGATGATCCAGGTGCAGGTGGGCGCGGAAACCGTGCTGATGGGCCGGGTGGACGACATCAGCCACAGCGTCGCCGCCGGCAGCCACCAACTGGCGCTGTCCGGCCGCGACCTCGCCGGCATGCTGCTCGATTGCAGCGCGCCGCTGCTCACCGCCAAGAACATGACGCTGCGCGACGTGCTGGAAAACGTGGTGAAGCCGCTGGGCATCGCCCGGATACGGGTGGACGCCAAAGGCAGCCGGCCGCTGGAAAAAATCAGCGTGGACCCCGGCAACAGCGCCTGGGACGTGCTCACCCGCGCCGCCCAGGCCAACGGCCTGAGCGCCTGGTTCGACCCGGACGGCACCCTGGTGGTGGGCGGCCCGGACTACAGCCAGCCGGCCGGCGCGCGGCTGATCCTGCGCCGCGACGGCCAGGGCAACAATCTGCTCAGCCTGGCCGAAACCCGCTCGCACGCGCAGCGCTACTCCGAATTGACGCTGCTGGGCCAGGGCCACGGCCAGGCGCTGACGCCGGGCCGCCACGCGATGAAGCACCACAGCTTCGATTCCGACGTCTGCTACCACAAGCCGCGCATCCAGGTGGAGCCGGACGCCGCCAGCCCGGCGGAGCTGGCGGCGCGCGCCGACAAGATGCTGGCCGACTCCCGCCTGGCCGGCTACACCCTGTCCGCCACCGTGGCCGGCCACCGCGACAGCCGCGGCATGCTGTGGACGCCGGGGCAGCGCATCGAGGTGGAAAGCGAGCCGCACGGCATCAACGGCGTCTATTTCCTGATGGCGCGCACCTTCGAAGGCGGCCGCGGCCAGGGCAGCGTCACCCGGCTGACGCTGAAAGAAGACAAATGCTGGATTCCGGTGATGCGCGCCGGCAAACAATGACAGGAGACACCCCATGTGGCATGAAGTAGACCACCGCATCCGCCGCGCCTTCAGCAATGTGCGCCAGGGCTTCCGCGCCGCGCTCACCCACGTGGACAGCGCGGGCGCGGTGCAGACCGCCCAGGCCGAAGGCCTGGCCGGCGAACAGCTGCAGGACGCCGAGCTGTTCCAGCACTACGGCTACACCTCCAACCCGCCGCCGGGTAGCATGGCGATGGTGCTGCCGCTGGGTGGCCGCACCAGCCACAGCGTGGTGCTGGCCACCGAGCACGGCAGCTACCGGCTGCAATCGCTGCAGCCGGGAGAAGTGGCGCTGTATAGCGACGAAGGCAGCAAGATCGTGCTCAAACGCGGCAAGATCATCGAGGCCACCTGCGACCACTTCGTGCTGAACTGCCAAACCATGCAGGTCAAGGCCAGCGACAGCATCGCCCTCCAATGCCAAACCATGCAGGTGAACGCCGACCAGCAGGCCGCCTTCGCCACGCCCACGCTGCAAACCAGCCAGCAGCTGGTCGCCCAGGGCCAGATCAGCGGCAACGGCGGCCTGGCGGTGCAGGGCGGCGGCGGCGCCAGCTTCAGCGGCGACATCAAACTGTCCGGCGCGATGAACGCCAGCGGCGACGTGAACGCCGGCGGCAAGAGCCTGGTTTCCCACATCCACGACGCGCCGAACGGCCCCACCAGCCCGCCCAAGTAAACGGCGCCGCGACTGACCGGCGTCCGCTGCCCACCCCTCCCCGTTTCCAGGAAAATAGCCATGGACCCACTGCTGGACCCCGCCACCGGCGACTACGCCGGCACTTCCACCGATACCCTCGCCAACGCCGTCTACCTGCGCCTGATGACCCCTCTGGGCGGCTGGTGGGCCGACCCGACGCTGGGCTCGCGCCTGCATGAGCTGTCCCGCGCCAAGGACAGCGGCCGCGTCGACCTCCTGGCCTGCCAATACGCCGAACAGGCGCTGCAACCCTTGCGCCAGGACGGCCGCGCCAGCCGGATCGAGGTGTCCTCCAGCCGGCAAGGCCCGGGCCGGCTTCTACTCCAGATCCGCGTCGCCGAGGCCGGCGGCCGCACCCGACATTTCCAACATCAAGTGAGGATAGCCTGATGCCCCTGCCCACTCCCGACTTCGCCAGCATCCGCGACACGCTGCTGCGCGACCTGCAAAACCTGCGCGCCGACGCCGACACCGGGCCGGACAGCGATTTCTTCGTCCGCGCCAGCTCGGTGGCCAGCGCGGCCGAAGGCCTGTACCAGCACCAAAGCTGGATCGCTCGCCAGATCTTCCCCGACACCGCCGACAGCGAATACCTCGAGCAGCACGCCCGCCTGCGCGGCATCGTGCGCAAACCAGCCAGCGCGGCCGCCGGCAAGCTGCAGCTGAGCGGCAACCCCAACACCATGGTCAACGGCAGCCTGCAAGTGCGGCTGGGCGACCAGCTGTACGCCACGCCGGCCACCGGCGGCGACGGCGGCCCCTACGCCTTTCAGCTGGACGCCAATGGCCAGGCCACGGTCGACATCCGCGCCAGCCAGCCCGGCCCGGCCGGCAACCAGCCCGCCAATCTGCAGGTGGACCTGATGCAGGCGCCGCCCGGCGTCGCCGGCAAGGCGCTGCTGCTCAGCATGGGCGGCGCGGTGGATGTGGAAAGCGACCAGGCCTTGCTGGAGCGGCTGCTGGAATTGATACGCCGGCCGCCCGCCGGCGGCAACCAGCACGACTACCGGCGCTGGGCGCTGGAAGTGAAGGGCGTCACCGCCGCCTACGTCTACCCGCTGCGGCGCGGCCTGGGCACCGTCGACGTAGTGGTCACCGCCAACAACGACCTGCCGTCGGCCGACACCCTGGCCGCGGTGCAAGCCCATATCGAAGACCTGCGGCCGGTCACCGCCAAGAGCTGCCTGGTGCTGGCGCCGACCCCGCGCGCGGTCGACATCGACCTCGCGCTCAATCTGGGCGGCATCAGCCCGGACGTCTTCACGCCGCAGCTGCAGCAAACGCTGCAAGCCTACTTCGCCGGCCTCGCTCCGGGCGAGCGCCTGGTCAAAAGCCGGATCGAGGCGCTGATCTCCGATCTGCCCGGCGTGCAAGACCGCCAGCTCAACGCCCCCGCCGGCAATGTCGCGCCGGTTTCCGACGCCGGCAAGGTGGAATGGCTGCGGCTGGGCAAATTGACGCTGAGGGCGATGCCATGATGCCGCAGCCCCCCTACCAGGAACTGCTGGCCCGGCTGCTGCCGCCGGCCAGCTACAGCCCCGACGGTCCGCGGCTGCAGGCCGAACTGGCCAGCGAGGGCGCGGCGCTGGACCGGGCGCAGAACAGCGCCCGCCAGCTGGCCGGCGCCGTCACCCCGCTGGCGGCCGAAACGCTGCTGCCGGACTGGGAGCGGGTATGCGGGCTGACGCCGCCCGCCGACGCGCCCTACCAGCAGCGCCAGCAGGCGGTGCTGGCCAAGCTGGCGGAAACCGGCGGCCTGTCCATCTCTTACTTCACCCGGCTGGCCGCCGGCATGGGCTACCGGATTAGGATCGACGAGCCGCAGCCGTTCCGCGCCGGCGTCAACCGCGCCGGCCAGCCCTTGTGGAGCGCCGACATTCCCTGGGTGTGGCAGGTGACCGTGTACGGCAGCAAGGTCCGCCCCTACCAGTTCCGCGCCGGACAATCGCTGGCCGGCGAGCGCCTCACCACTTTCGGCGACCCCAGGCTGGAAGAGCTGTTCAACGACCTCAAGCCCGCCCACACCTTCGTCTACTTCGCCTACCAGCCGTAAACCTCTCCCGACGCTCGTCCCGCGCGCGTTTCCCCCCCCTCGCGCCGCTGCTTCCGGCGGCAGCCCATCTTCCCTCATCCAGGAGCGCTTCATGCAAGATCCGATCAAGCCTGTCCCCTCGCCAGACCAGAAATTCCACGATGGCAATCCCGCCACCGGCGAACTGGGCACCATCGTCTCGGCCGACTGGCTCAACACCCTGCAATCCGCCACCCAATCCACCCAGCAGGAACTGGTGACCGTCATCCAGAACAGCGGCCAGAAAACCGACCCCGCGCGCCAAGACCAGTTGCTGCAAGCGATGCAGAACCTCGCCTGGGGCGGCGCGCAGCGGCCATCCACGCTGGCCGGCTATGGCATCGCCATCGCCAGCCAAGCGGAAGCGGAGGCCGGGAGCGATAACAGCAAGGCGATGACGCCGCTGCTCGTGGGGCAGGCGCTGAACGCCGTCGGCTTGTCCGGCTATGCCAAGCCCCTTGCCGCCGGCTCGCTGCAAACAGTGCGTCCCAATGGGCTCTATCACATCGACAACAACCTGGTCGACGGAACGCCGGTGAAAAGCAACGGCATGTTGCTGGCCAACTTCCTGTCTCCGCTCTGGGGCAGCCAGCTTTACTCGGCCTGGGGCGGCGCCACCTATGAACAAAGACTGGAAAACGGCAATTGGCAGCCCTGGATCCGGCTGCTGAAATCCGGCCAACAGAGCACGATGGCAGATTACGGCATCGTCGATGGCGCGACCTTGGCACAACTGAAGGCGGCAACGGCGTTTGCCGGCGCGGTCCTGCACTTCGCCATGCCCAACGCGCCAGATGGCTGGCTCAAAGCCAATGGCGCAGCAGTCAGCCGCAGCCAATACGCCGCGCTATTCGCGGCCATCGGCTCCACTTACGGCGCCGGCGATGGCTCCACTACCTTCAATCTGCCGGATCTGCGCGGCGAATTCATTCGGGGATGGGACGATATCGGCAAAACAGATCCTGATAGCCCCAAACGCAAAGTCGGCGATCGACAAGCACAACAAACCGCGACTCATAAACACGTGATTCCCTGGGGAGAGAACATTGCCGTCAACGCCACCGCCTTCGGCGGCACCAACAACGTCGGCCGAATGGGCTCTGTTGCAAATGACTACGACAACCGCTGGTATTACTCGAATGACGGCAGCGACTTTGACGGCGTGCTCAACCCCCCAGACACCATCGGCTCGGAAACCCGCCCCCGCAACATCGCTTTGCTCGCCTGCATCAAGTACTGAGGAATCACGCCATGGATAAACAAAAAACCGTCTATAGCTACCATCCAGAGACCTACGAATATCTCGGCCCAAGCCAGGCAGATTTGTCGCCGCTGGACCCGGGAGAAGTCTGGCTGCTCCCTGCCTGCTCCACTGAGGCCGAACCGCCGCCAGCCGACGAGCATCAGGTCCCCGTATTCCGGAACGGCGACTGGACCTTGCAGCCCGACTGGCGCGCCGTCCCGTTGTGGCGCAAGCAAACCGCTCAAGCGATACAGGCGCAGATAGGCGACACCCCGGACAGCCTGCAAGCCACCGCCTTGTCGCCGCCGCCCTTCGCTATCTGGCGTGGCGATGGCTGGAGCGTGGACGAGGCGACTCAATTGGCCACTCAAACCGTCGCTGCGCAACAGCAATTGCAACGGAAGCTGGCCGCGGCCTACCAGAGCCGCCGCCCACTGGAAGACGCCTCCGAGCTAGGTGTGGCCACAACGGATGAGCAAGCCCGTCTGATGGATTGGAAACGCTACTGCGTGGCGCTCTCCCGCCTGCCGCAACACCCCGGCTGGCCCCGGCTGGCCGATGCCGACTGGCCCAATCAACCCGCCTGAGTCCAAACCTCTCCACAAGCAACCGCGCCGATTGGCGCGGTTTTCTTTACCTAGCCACCGCCTGTCAGCACTGACAGGCGTCCGCTAAGCCCCGTCGGTCGGTTGCAGCACAATCTCCTCCGACCCATCGACAGCGACATCTGTCATCGGCCGAGCGCCGATTTTCCTTTGACTGTTCGGAGACACTGACATGCAAGAGCCCATGAAGCTGATCAACAGCGCCGACGGCCTGTTCCACGACGGCAACCCTTACTCCGGCGAACTCGGCACCGTCGTCACGTCCGACTGGCTCAACGGCGCCCAGTCTGCCATTCAGGCTACCCAACAAGAGCTGCTGACCGTCATTAAAAGCAATGGCCAGAAAACCGACCCATCTCGCCAGGACCAGCTGCTGCAAGCGATGCAGAACCTCGCCTGGGGCGGCGCGCAACGGCCCACCACGCTGGCCGGCTACGGCATCGCCGACGCGATGAAAGCCAGTGACTGGGGCGTGCAGGGCTACACCACGCTGCAGGTTGGCCCCGGCAAAGCCTTCGCCGGCATCCAGGACGCCTGGGACAGCCTGATCGGCAAGGTTTTGCAGGCCGATGTGCTGATCCAGATAGCCGACGGCCAGTACGCCACGAGCGGCATCACGCTAACCCACCAACCGTTCGCCAGCCGCATCCGCATCCAGGGCAATGTCGCCAACCCGTCGGCATGCAAGATCATCCTCGTGCCCGACGCCAACAAGCTCAGCCATGGCGTGATCTTTTCCCGCGTACAAGGCGTCAACTTCTCCGGCTTTCATATCGTCGGCGAGGCCGGCGCCAATCACTGGAGTCATCGCTGCCTGCGGGTGGAAGAAGCGTCGGTGGTATACGCCGACGCCGGCTCCATCGTGCTGGAGGGCGCCGGCAACGGGCTGGAACTGGATCAAAATGCGCGCGGCAACTTCGAGCGGCTACGCGTCCTGAACTGCAAGAATTGTGCGGTTCTCGTCGGCGGCGGCGCCCATGCCTGGCTGCCGTCCAGCACGCTGATCGGCCTGGGCAGATATGCCGAAACTGTCGTTCCAGCCTTCGTCAACGTCGATACTCCCAAATTCCGGCCCATGGGCTTGGAATGCCAGGAAGGCTCGAAGGCCTGGGCTAGCGACAGCAGCATTTCCAATGTCGATATCGGCTACATGACAACGCGGAACAGCTATCTGTGGTGCGATGGCACAGCGGTCGATCAAAGCAATATCGGCATGTATGCGCAATATGGCGGGGTTTGCTGGAGCTGCGGCGCGCAAGCCCGGCCATCGCTGCCTCAGGGCAGGCGCTCCAAGGTGACCAACTCGGGAAAAGGCTACTACGCGGAGTTTGGCGGCATCATCAATGCGGACATGGCCGTAGCGGAAAACTGCGAACACGGCTTTTTTGCCACCTGGAATTCGGTCATGACAGTCAGCAATGGCTGGGCGCGCAACTGCACCAAAGGGGGCTACCATGCCGAGATGGCATCAACGATCGCCGCTTACAATACAGATACGACAGGGACTGCCACGGCGTACGATCCCAATCAGAACTTCAGTAATTGGAACGGCATCGTCGTAACAAAAATTTGAGCACCTATCCCACCCTTCCTGACTGACAACCCGTCCACTGCCCGCTGGACGGGGAGTCCCGCACAATCAACGACATCAGTCATCGGCCCCCGCTGCCGACTCTTCTCATCAAACGGAAGGCGCTTTCCATGCAAGATCCATTCAAACCCATCCACAGCGCCGACGGCCTGTTCCACGACGGCAACCCGACCACCGGAGAACTCGGCACTGTGGTCGCCGCTGACTGGCTCAATGGCATGCAGTCCGCCATGCAGGCCACCCAGCAGGAATTGCTGACTGTCATCCAGAGCAATGGCCAGAAGACCGACCCCGCGCGCCAGGACCAGCTGCTGCAAGCGGTACAAAGCATCGCCTGGGGCGGCGCGCAACGGCCCACCACGCTGGCCGGCTACGGCATCGCCGACGGCGCCAGCAAAACCGATCTGAAGTCCGCCATCGACGGCGTGGTGGCCGGCGCGCCCGGCGCGCTCAATACCCTGCAGGAGCTGGCGGCGGCATTGGGCAACGATCAGAACTTCGCCGCCAGCATCGCCAAGCTGCTGGCCGGCAAGGCGGACAAGGCCACCACGCTGGCTGGCTACGGGATTGCTGACGGCGCAACCTCGACTCAGGTCAACGCCGCCGCGCCAGCCGGCATGGTGGCCTATTTCGCGATGAAAGACGCACCCGCCGGCTGGCTGATCGCCGACGGGCGGGCAGTTTCGCGCAAGGACTACCCGGCGCTGTTCGCCGCCATTGGCGGCCTTTATGGAAATGGCGATGGCTCGACGACATTCGCATTGCCCAACCTATGCGGCGAATTCATCCGGGGCTGGGACAATGGCCGTGGGGTAGATACCAATAGAAATTTTGGCACATCACAAACCGAGGGCATTAGAGATCACAAACACGCAGGTCTTATCAATAGTCCATACGGAGATAATTGGAACTATATTTACGGCTACAAAAATAACGGCCCAACCGCACCATCGGGTGGGGTTGGCGCATTTCCTGGTAATCAAACTCTACCTCAAATCACGCCTGTTTCTCATGATGGCAATCCGAATAACGCCATTCAAACTTATATAACTTTGAACGCAGCAAGCGAAACCCGCCCCCGCAACGTCGCCCTACTCGCCTGCATCAAGTGCTGAGGCGGACATCCGCGATGTTCCACGTGAAACCGCGCCTGCCGGCGCGGTTTTTCATCGTTCAACGCAGCACCACCAGCGCGGTGCCGGCGCAGCTGACCGCCGCGCCCAGCCAGGCCAGCGGCGGCGGCGGCCGTTTCAGCGCCACCCACAGCATCGGCAGGATCAACACCGGGCTCAGCGCCGACAAGATCCCCACGGTGGCGACATCGGCGCGCTGCAAGGCCAGCATGATCAGCGTCATGCCCAGGCCCAGCGCCACCAGGCCGTTCAGCGCGGTCTGGCCCAGCATGCGCGGCGTGTACGGCCCGCGGCTCTTCGCCAGTTTCCAGCCGCTGAGCCACAGCAGATAGTGCGCGCCGCAGCTGACGCCCATCCGCAGCGCCGACGCGGTCACCGGCTCCAGGCCGGCCGCCATCGCCGGCTTGGCGAAGAAGGTGCCCAGCGCCTGGCATAGCGCGGCGGCCAGTCCCAAGGCGACGCCGGCGGCCAGCTTGTCGTTGCGCTCCCAGGCATGGGCGTCCACCTCGCGGCGGCCGAAGGCCACCGCCAGCAGCACCCCGCCAAATACCAGCACGCTGCCCAGCAGCGCGCCCGCGCTCAAGCGCTCTGACAGAAACAACACGCCCAGCAACACCGAAAACACCGAATGGGTGGCGAACAACAAGCCGGTGCGGCGCGGGCCCAGGCGGTTCATCGAGGCGAACATCACCGTGTCGCCCAGAAAGATGCCAGTCAACCCGGACAACAGCGCCGGCCACAGGCTGGCGGCGCTGAGCGTGTACCAGCCGCCGGACAGCAGGCTGTAGCCGCCGAGCAAAACCGTCAGCAGCGTCAAGCGCAGCCGGGTGAAGGCGAAGGGGCCGAAATGGCGGGACGGCGTGGCGCCGAGCATGGCGCCCAGCGCCCAGCAGCCGGCGGCGCCGACCGCGGCAAGGTCATACAGCATCATTAGTCCAGTAAATAGATTTCCACCCGCTCCTTGCCCTTGCCGACGTTGCGGCGCTTGAGCGCGATCCGCCCCACCTCGCCGCTGCGTTTGAGGTGGGTGCCGCCGCAAGGCACGCGGGCGAAGCCGGGCAGCTCCCAGTAGCGGCGCCCGGCCGCTTCGTCGGAAAAAGCGCTGTTGATGGGCAAATCGTCGTCGATCAACGCTTGCGCGGCGGCAGCGATGCCCGCCAGCCAAGGCGTGATGGGCTGATCCAGCGCGAAATCTATCCGCGCCTTGTCCGCGGCGATGTGCGCACCTATCTTCGCCACGCCCGCCACCGCGCGGCAAATCACTTCCAATACCAGCTCGGCGGCGAAATGCAGCCGCATCAGCCGGTAGCGGCGCGGCCAGTCTATCGCCACCGCCACCGCGTCGCCGGCTTGCAAACCGTGGCCGGCGTCCAGCGTGTAGGCGATGTCCGCGCCCTGCTTTTCCGCCAGCCGCACCGGATGGCCGCCTATGCTGCCGCTGTCGCTCTCCTGGCCACCGGAGAAAGCGTAGAAAATGGTTTCTTCCAGCCAGACCCGCGCGCCGTCGACGCGGCTGACGCGGGTGGCGAGTTCGGCCTGGTAGGGATCACTCCAGAACTGCTTGCGCGTCACCGCCCGCCGCCTTCCTCAGGTATACGTCCTGGTCCAGCTTCTCCATCAGCCGTTCCGGCCGCGACAACGCGGCAAAGCCGTATTGCGCGTACAGGCCATGCGCGTCGGCGGTGGCCAGCATCATGCGGCGCAGGCCTTGCAGATCGGGATGCGCCAGCGCCGCGCCCACCAGTTGCTTGCCCACGCCCCGGCCCCGCCAGGCGTCCAGCACGAACACATCGGCCAGATAGGCGAAGGTGGCGCGGTCGGTCACCACCCGGGCGAAACCGATCTGCGCGCCGTCGGCGGCGTAAACGCCGAAGCACAGCGAGTGCGCCAGCGAGCGCTCGAGCACCTCGCGCGGCAGGCTTCGCGCCCAATACGACTCCTGCGCCAGATAGCGGTGGATCATGTCGCGATCCAGCCGCTCCGGACAGGTATCCACTTCCCACGCCATCGCGTTGCTCCCGGTCGGAAAAATCACAGCCTAAACAATCGCATGGGCCGAAACAAGCATTTGGCATGCAAACAAGTCACAACTGCCAGACGGCCAATGTTTTATGGCATTTCATTGCCGAATTGTTTGCAACTAGCCGTTGCCAGCCAGAGTAAAAACTCGCAGGATATCGGTTTGCCATTCCGCCGCCGCCGCCATGAAGCCACTGACCCTGCTGAGAAACCTGCTGTTCGCGCTGCTGCTGCTGGCGATCGCGCTGTGGTGCTACGGCAGCTGGCGCCAGCAGCCGCAACTGGTCGACGCCGCCCTGTATCTGGGCGACGCGCTGGTGATGAGCGGCGCCTACCTGTTGCCCGCCATCACCGCCGCGCTGGTGAAAAGCCCGCGCCTGAAGAAGGTGGCGCTGATCAATGTGCTGGGCGGCTGGCTGATTCTGCCATGGATCATCGCGATGGGCCTGGCGCTGAAACGCGACGACCTGGCCTGAGCGCCGCGCCGCATCCGCGGCGACCCGCCACACGATAGCGCGGGCGCCGCCAACCAAGAGGAGAAGACTCGTGTTCCAACATGTAGACGCCTACGCCGGCGACCCCATCCTGTCGCTGGTGGAAGCCTTCGGCAAAGACCCGCGCCAACAGAAGGTCAACCTCAGCATCGGCTTGTATTACGACGAAGCCGGCCGCATCCCGCGCCTGAAGGCGGTGGAACAAGCCGAGGCGCTGTTGGCCAGCCAGCCGCAACCGCCATGCACCTATCTGCCGATGGACGGCCTGGCCCCCTACCGCGCCGCCATCCAGACCCTGCTGTTCGGCGCCGAGCATCCGGCGGTGCAGAGCGGCCGCATCGCCACGCTGCAGACGCTGGGCGGCTCCGGCGCGCTGAAAGTGGGCGCCGACTTCCTCAAGCGCTACTTCCCGGCGTCCCATGTCTGGGTCAGCGACCCGACCTGGGACAACCACGTCGCCATCTTCGAAGGCGCCGGCTTCACGGTGGAACGCTATCCCTACTTCGACCCGGCCACCCGCGGCGTGGACTTCCCGGCCATGCTGGCCAAGCTGCAGACGCTGCCGGCCAAGAGCGTCGTGCTGCTGCACCCGTGTTGCCACAATCCCACCGGCGCCGACCTCAGCGACGCGCAGTGGGACCAGGTGGTGGCCGTGGCCAAGGAACGCCAGTTGATTCCGTTCCTGGACATCGCCTACCAGGGCTTCGGCGCCGATCTGGAGCAAGACGCCTACGCCATCCGCGCGATGGCGGACGCCGGCGTGGCCTGCCTGGTCAGCAACTCCTTCTCCAAGATCTTCTCGCTGTATGGCGAACGCTGCGGCGGCCTGTCGGTGGTGTGCGACGACGCCGCCGAGGCGGCGCTGGTGGCCGGCCAGTTGAAGGCCACCGTGCGCCGCAACTACTCCAGCCCGCCGACGCACGGCGCCAAGGTGATCGCCGCCGTGCTGAATTCGCCGGAACTGAAGGCGCTGTGGGTGGCGGAAGTGAATGAAATGCGCGAACGCATCCAGGCGATGCGCGGCGTATTGGTTCAGGTGCTGAAGGAAGCGCTGCCGCAGCGCGACTTCGAGTACCTGAAGGATCAGCGCGGCATGTTCAGCTACACCGGCTTCAGCCAGGCCCAGGTGGACAAGCTGCGCGAGCAATTCGGCGTCTACCTGGTGGGCAGCGGCCGCATGTGCGTGGCCGGCCTCAACACCGCCAACGCGCCTTACGTGGCCGAATCCTTCGCCAAAGTGCAGTAAAGCCTCGACAACGGGCCGCGGCTTTCGGCGGCGGCCCGCCTCCCCTGCCATCCCCCGCCATGAAATGCCAAAGACATTGACATGGCGCGCGCCTTCTTCGTATAGAATATCCGCGAACCCCGCTGCGCCTGGCTTCCCTTCCCGGCCGGCCGCCCAATTTTCAGGAGTCAAAGTATGGAATCTGCAATACCAATGCGCGAAGTCCCCCCTGGACAGGGCTGGCGCTGGATCGTCGACGGCTACCAATTGTTTCGCCAGCAGAAGCTGGCCTGGGTGCTGATGGGCATCGCCTACCTCGCCATTTCAGTGCTGTGCTCCTTGTTTGCGACGATAGGCCAGGCCCTGCTCACCGTCTCCATGCCGCTGTTCACTTCAGGCTATCTGCTGGCCGCCAGCAAGCAGCACCGCGGTGAAACCGTGAAAGCATCGGACCTGTTTCTGGGCTGGAAACTGCGTCTGCGGGAGATGGCCAGCTACTGCCTGCTCATGCTGCCCATCGTCTGCGCAAGCCAATACATCACCCATCACATGATTGAATCCAGCGGCGCACAGCATCAGCTGCTGATTCTCGGCCAGGTGCTGTTGGTGCTTTTCGGCATCGCCTGCATGTTCGTCGTCAGCCTGATCACTTTCAAGCAGATCAAGCTATGGCCAGCGCTGAAGCTGAGCGTAAGCGCCGTGCAAAAGAACTGGTGCCCGTTGCTGGTCTATTTCCTGGCCATCCTGCTGCTGGCCATGCTCAGCGTCTTCACGCTGGGCCTGGCGCTGCTGGTGCTGTTCCCGGTGATATACCTGTCGCAGTACATGGCCTGGCGCGACATTTTCTCCAGCGACGCGCTGTAAACCGCCGCGTCCCAGCCAAAAACGGCAGCCTCGCGCTGCCGTTTCGCATTTCCGACCCAGGCTACACCGGCGTGGCGGCCCGCCAGCCCAAGCCAGGCCGCGTCGCCTTCCAGCCCCGCCAGGCGCAAGCTGCTGAGCGCCAGCTTGACGCCATGCGGGTCCGACAAGTCCAGCGCCAGGCGGCGGATGGCCGCGGCGTCGCGTCGCGTCGCGTCGCGGCTGCGGCGGCCGCGCCGCCAGCGCCGGGCAGCCGCAATAGACGAATACCCCGATCAGCGCCGCCTGCATCTGCAACGCCGTGCCATCGGCCACCTCGGCCAGCCCCTGCGCGCGCGCCAGGCTCAGCGCCGCCTCCCAGGCGGTGATCAGATGCAGGGCATCCAGATCGCGGGTGGCCAGGAACAGCAGACGGCAATGGCGGCGCTGTTCGCGCGCGCTGCCCAGCAAGCCGGGCGGCAGGCGGGCGGACAGCGCCGGCAGGGCCAGCGCGCGTTCGATGTCGTCAGAAATCAGGCCGCCCTGCGGCGGCAACAGGATGGGCGAAGCGGTCCAATCGGCCAGCAGGTCGGGCAGCGTCTGCATCGCCGGCGACCGTCCCGGCAAATCCAGCAGCCGCCAGTGCGACAGCGCGTATGCCAGCGCGGCGTCGATCTCCTCTTCCACCCCGCTCCGCCACGCGTACGCCAGCCGGATCAGGCCATGGAACGACGCCCCGGCCGGCGCGGCCAGCGCCAGTTGCAGGCGGCCGGCCCAATGCCGCAGCCACTCGCCCTGCCGCCTCTCCCAGGCCAGGCGTCTGCGCCATGCCGCCTCGCTGGCGGGGTCGCTCAGCCAGCCGCGGCTGTCGGCGATATCTCGGCCGTCGTCCCGCAGACGTTCGAGATGGCCATGACGCGCCGCCAGCCGGCGCAGACGCCCCTCGTCCGCGCCCAATTCCGCCAGCGCCTGCAGCTCCATCGGCAAATGGTTGGACAAACCGTCGCGATAGCTGCCGGAATACGCCAGCAGCGGGGACAACAGCTCTTGCATCATCACGCGTCTCCAATCCGTCATCCAGGCACTTCACTTTGCTTTTTCGATGCAGAAAATGCCAATTGGATTTCAGGATCGCGGCGATAGCAGCCGGCAATGCCGATGGAAAAAGCGGGAATTCCCCCTGCCTGCGCCGTTGCCGCTCAGGCCAGCCAGTCGGCCGCGATGCGCGCCGCCGCCGCTACCACCTGATGGCGTTGCTTGGCGTCCTCCAGCGCCTGGGTGGTGAACACCGTCAGCACCGCCGGCGCGCGGCCAGGCGGCCACAGCACCGCGATATCGTTGCTGCTGCCGTAGCGGCCGTTGCCGGTCTTGTCGCCCACCACCCAGCCGGCCGGCACGCCGGCGCGGATCTTTTCGGCGCCGGTGGTGTTGCCGCGCAGCCATTCCACCAACTGCCGCTGCGCATGCGGCGCCAGCGCGTCGCCCAGCGCCAGCCGCCGCAAACTTTGCGCCATCGCCTGCGGCGTGGAGGTGTCGCGCGCCTCGCCGGGAACCGCGCGGTTCAACTCCGGCTCCCAGCGTTCCAGCAAGAAGCTCTCGTCGCCGATCGAGCGCATGTAGGCAGTCAGCGCGGCCGGGCCGCCCAGCAACTTCAGCAGGAAGTTGGCGGCGCTATTGTCGCTGTACTGCACCGCGGCGGCGCACAGCTCCGCCACCGTCATGCCGTCGGCCAGATGCGGCTCGGTGCGCGGCGAGTACTCCACCAAATCACGCCGGGCATAGTGGATGCGCTCAGCAAGCAAACCCGGCTGCTTGGCCGAACGCGCCAGCACCGCGCCAACCAGCATCGCCTTGAAAGTGCTGCAAAACGGAAAGCGCTCGCCGGCGCGGTGGCCCAGCTCGGCCCCGCTGGCGGTATCCAGCGCGCACACGCCCAGACGGCCGCCGAAATCGGCCTCCAGGGCGGCCAGCCGCGCGGCGGCGCTGGCGCGGCGGTCGGCGATGGCGGGAGCGGCCAGGCTGGCGAAAGGCAGCAAGGCGGCGGACAGCAGGAACAGGCGGCGCGGTATCGGATGTGACATGGTATCTGCCAAAAAAGCGGTTAAACGGACAGCGCGGCGCGGCGATGAGCGTCGCCGCGCCCGGCCAAGCGGCATAGACCGCCAGCGCGCGCCGGAAGTTCTGCGGCATGGCCTCGCCATGACGCCGACACACCGCCGCCAGGCCACGCCCAAGATTTCTTCGATCACCACACCGGTTACAATGCGCCGATTCCATACCCGCTGTCAGCCATGAAACCACGCCACCCTGTCCTGTTCGCCGGCCTTCTCGCCCTTTGCGGATTCCATGCCCCGGCCATGGCGGACATTTTGCCCAAAATGATCGACATCCCCGCGGGAGAATGGCGCACCGACGCCTGCCCGGGATGGAAAGAAGGACGCGTCTGCGCCCCGGAAAAATACGCGCGGCAAACCCTGCAGATCGCGTCGTTTCAACTGGCGGCCACCGCCGTCACCTTCGCGCAGTGGGATGCCTGCGTCGAGGACGGCGGCTGCCAGGAGCCTGATACCGGCTGGGCATACCAAACCCGGCCGAATCAGCCGCCCTGCCAAGCCGGCGGCCCGTGCAACTACCCCTACGACGAGGGCTGGGGACGCGGCGATCATCCGGTCATCCACGTCAGCTGGAAAGACGCGCAACGCTACGTCGACTGGCTCAGCCAGAAAACCGGGCAGCGCTATCGCCTGCCGACATCCGAGGAATGGGAATACGCGGCGGCGGCGGGCTCCCGCGCCCGCTTCGCCTGGGGCGCCAAGCTGGGGAAAAACCGCGCCAATTGCGATGGCTGCGGCAGCCGCTGGGATGGCAAAAAGACCGCGCCGGTCGCATCGTTCGCGCCCAACCGCTTCGGCCTGTACGACATGGTGGGCAATGTCAGCGAATGGGTGTCCACCTGCGTGCCGATCCGCTCCAGGCGAGGCGAGGACAACCAAACCTGCATGGCCTACCTGTATCGGGGCGGCGCTTGGTCATATGACGCCAAGGCGGTGGGCGTCGACACCTACAACTGGATAGACGCGGATTTCCGCGTCAATTACATAGGTTTCCGCGTCGCGCGCTGAGGATTCGGCGCGCGCCATCCATGCAAAAGGGCAAGCCTCCCGGCCTGCCCTCGCGATTCGCCATCTGACGGCGCGCAGCCCTTGCGGGTGACGCGCGCTACGCCTCACAAGGACGGCAACGCCGCGCCGTCGATCAGGCCGTTGAAACGGCCGCTGGCCACCAGCGCCGCGGCTTTCTCGATGTCCGGCGCGAAATAACGGTCCTTGTCGTAGAACGGCACCTGCTCGCGCAGCATGCCCTTGGCCGCCTCCAGCTTGGCGCTGGATTTGTTCGGCGCGCGGAAGTCTATGCCCTGGCAGGCGGCCAGCAGCTCGACGCCCAGGATGCCGGCGGTGTTGCCGGCCATGTCCTTCAGGCGGCGCCCGGCGAAGGTAGCCATCGACACGTGGTCTTCCTGGTTGGCGCTGGTGGGCAGGCTGTCCACCGAGGCCGGGTGCGCCAGCGATTTGTTTTCGCTGGCCAGCGCGGCGGAGGTCACCTGGGCGATCATGAAGCCGGAATTGACGCCGCCGTTGTTGACCAGGAAGGGCGGCAGCTTGGACAGATTGCTGTCGATCAGCAGCGCCATCCGGCGTTCCGACAGCGAGCCGATTTCGGCGATGGCCAGCGCCAGATTGTCGGCGGCGAAGGCCACCGGCTCGGCGTGGAAGTTGCCGCCGGACAGGATGTCGTTGTCGTCGGCGAACACCAGCGGATTGTCGGATACCGAGTTGGCTTCCACGCGCAGCACTTCGGCGGCGTTGCGGATTTGGGTCAGGCAGGCGCCCATCACCTGCGGCTGGCAGCGCAGGCTGTACGGGTCCTGCACCTTGCCGCAGTTTTCATGCGATTGCTCGATCTGGCTGTGTTCCAGCAGTTCGCGGTACAGGCGGGCGGCGTCGATCTGGCCCTGGTGGCCGCGCACTTCGTGGATGCGGGCGTCGAACGGGGTGCGGCTGCCCAGTGCCGCTTCCACCGACAGGCTGCCGGCCACGGTGGCGGACACGTACAGGTCCTCGGCGGCGAACAGGCCTTCCAGCGCGAAGGCGGTGGATGCCTGGGTGCCGTTCAGCAGCGCCAGGCCTTCCTTCGGCGCCAGCGTGATAGGCGCGAGGCCGGCGGAGCGCATCGCCACCGAGCCCGGCACCCGCACGCCGTCGACGAAGGCCTCGCCCTCGCCGATCAGCACCGCGCTCATATGCGACAGCGGCGCCAGGTCGCCGGAAGCGCCGACCGAACCCTTCTGCGGGATCACCGGGTAGATCTGGCGGTTGAACAGCGTCACCAGCGCCTCGATCACCTCGCGGCGGATGCCGGAGAAGCCGCGCGCCAGCGAGTTGATCTTCAGCGCCATCACCAGGCGCACGCTGCTGTCCTCCATCGGCGCGCCGATGCCGGCGGCGTGCGACAGCACGATGGAGCGTTGCAGCAGCTCCAGCTCGTCGGTGGCGATCTTGGTGCTGGCCAGCAGGCCGAAGCCGGTGTTGATGCCGTAGACGGTGCGGCCTTCGGACAGCACGCGCGCCACGGTGGCGGCGGAGGCGTCGATGCCGGCGTGGCTGGACGGATCCAGCCGCAGTTGCAAGCCGGTTTCACGTGAAACGCGGCGCAGGTCGGCCAGCGTCAGCCGGCCCGGTACGATGTTGAGGATGCTCATGGCTTCTAATCTCTCTTGCTTCTTTGTTCTATTGCTTGCGTATCTCGTTATTGCGGCAATGCGTACAGGCGGAAGAACCTGTCGGCTCCCCGCCTCATCGCGCTTACTTCAGCATCGGCAGGTCCAGGCCCTGTTCCTTGGCGCAGTCCACCGCGATGTCGTAGCCGGCGTCGGCATGGCGCATCACGCCGGTGCCCGGGTCATTGCGCAGCACGCGGCCCAGCCGTTCGGCCGCGGCGTCGCTGCCGTCGCAGACAATGACCACGCCGGAGTGCTGCGAGAAACCCATGCCCACGCCGCCGCCGTGGTGCAGCGACACCCAGGTGGCGCCGCCGGCGGTGTTGAGCAGCGCGTTCAATAGCGGCCAGTCGGACACGGCGTCGGAGCCGTCCTTCATGGATTCCGTCTCGCGGTTAGGCGAGGCGACCGAGCCGGAATCCAGATGGTCGCGGCCGATGACGATGGGCGCCTTCAATTCGCCGTTCTTCACCATCTCGTTGAAAGCCTGGCCCAGGCGGGCGCGGTCTTTCAGGCCCACCCAGCAGATGCGCGCCGGCAGGCCCTGGAAGGCGATGCGCTCCTTGGCCATGTCCAGCCAGTTGTGCAGGTGCGGATCGTCCGGGATCAGCTCCTTCACTTTCTGGTCGGTCTTGTAGATGTCTTCCGGATCGCCGGACAGCGCCACCCAGCGGAAGGGGCCGATGCCCTCGCAGAACAGCGGGCGCACATAGGCCGGGACGAAGCCGGGGAAGTCGAAGGCGTTGTGCACGCCCTCTTCCAGCGCCATCTGGCGGATGTTGTTGCCGTAGTCCAGCGTGGCCGCGCCGCGCGCTTGCAGCGTCAGCATCGCGCGCACTTGCACCGCCATGGATTTCTTGGCGGCGGCGGTGATTTCGGCGGCGGCGGTCTTCTGCTTGTCGCGCCACTGGGCCACGCTCCAGCCTTGCGGCAGGTAGCCGTGCACCGGGTCGTGGGCGGAAGTCTGGTCGGTGACCACGTCCGGGGTGATGCCGCGCGCCACCAGTTCGGCGAACACGTCGGCGGCGTTGCCGAGCAAGCCCACCGATACGGCTTTGCCGCTTTGCTTGGCGTCCTCGACGATGGCCAGCGCCTCGTCCAAGGTGGTGGCCTTGCGGTCCACGTAACGGGTTTTCAGCCGGAAATCGATGCGGGTTTCGTCGCATTCGACGGCGATCATGCTGAAACCTGCCATGGTGGCGGCCAGCGGCTGCGCGCCGCCCATGCCGCCCAAGCCGCCGGTCAGAATCCAGCGGCCCTGCGGCTTGCCGCCGAAGTGCTGGTTGGCGACGGCGAAGAAGGTTTCGTAGGTTCCTTGCACGATGCCTTGCGAGCCGATGTAGATCCACGAGCCGGCCGTCATCTGGCCGTACATCATCAGGCCCTTCTTATCCAGCTCGTTGAAGTGCTCCCAGTTGGCCCAGTGCGGCACCAGGTTGGAGTTGGCGATCAGCACGCGCGGCGCGTTTTCGTGGGTCTTGAACACCCCCACCGGCTTGCCGGACTGCACCAGCAGCGTTTCGTCGTCTTCCAGCCGCCGCAGCGTCTCCAGGATCTTGTCGTAGCATTCCCAGTTGCGGGCGGCGCGGCCGATGCCGCCGTACACCACCAGGGATTGCGGGTGCTCGGCCACTTCGGCGTCCAGATTGTTCTGGATCATCCGGTAGGCGGCTTCGGTCAGCCAGCTTTTACACGTCAGCTGGTTGCCGCGCGGCGCGCGGATCACGCGCGACGGGTCGTGGCGGGGGTCGGTCATCTCTGTCTCTCCTCAGGTGATGCGCAATCAACGGCGTAAATGACGGGTCAAGCTCCATGCCAGCCGCGCCGCCGCTTTCGCGCCATGGCTGTCGATGTCGTATTCGGGATTGAATTCCACCAGGTCGGCGCCGATCAGCTTGCCGCTCTTGGCCAGCCGGCCGACCAGCGTCTCCACCACCGCGATGTCGACGCCGTAGCCGGCCGGCGCCGACACCGCCGGCATCTGCGCCGCCGGCAGCACGTCCAGGTCTATGGTCAGGTAGACGGCGTCGACGCTGTCGAGGAATTCGGCCAACTGGCCGCGGATGTCGGCCAGCTGCCAGCCGGTCATCTCGGTGTCCAGCCGCCACTCGGCGCCCAGCGCGCGCGCGGTGTCGAACAGCGCCTGGGTGTTGGCGGTTTCGGCCACGCCCAGGCACAGGTAGCGGAAATGCTGGCCGCGGCGCGCGCAGTCGGCGGCGATCTGCGCGAACGGCGTGCCGCTGGTGGCCTCGTCGGCATGGCGCAGGTCGAAGTGGGCGTCGAAATTGACGATGCCGATGCGCTTGCCGGGATGGGCGTCGGCCAGCCCCAGCCAGTGGCCGTAGGCGGTTTCATGGCCGCCGCCCAGCACCAGCGGCAGATGGCCGGCTTCCGCCGCCTGCTGCACCTTCAACGCCAGTTTGCGCTGCGCGGCGTCCAGATTGCCGGCGTCGCACACCACATCGCCGGCGTCGTACAAGGGCAGGGTCGGATGGTAGGCCAGGTTGGCCAGCGCCTTGCGCAGCGCGCGCGGCCCGTTCGCCGCCCCGACGCGGCCCTGGTTGCGGCGCACGCCTTCGTCGCAGGCGAAGCCGATGATGGCGACGCCGGGCGCCGCGCCTTCGGCCAGCGGCTGCACCAGCTGGTGCCAGCGCCGCGCGCCGTCGCCCTCGCCCTTGTCGATGCGGCCGGTCCAGCCGCTCATGTCTATGCTCATGCTCGCTCCCGCTTCATTCGAGGTTTTGCGCCGCGCCGCGGAACACCCGCTGCTTCAGTTGCGGCGCGCCGACGCTGTAGGCCAGCTCGGCCGGATGATCGATATCCCACACCAGCAGGTCCGCCACATAGCCGGCCGCCAGCCGGCCATGGCTGGCGCCGCGTCCCAGCGCCTGCGCCGCGTGGCGGGTGACGCCGGCCAGCGCCTCTTCCGGACTCAGGCCGAACAGCACGCAGGCCTGGTTCATCGCCAGGCGTATCGAGGCGAACGGGCTGGTGCCGGGATTGAGGTCGGTGGACACCGCCATCGGCACGCCGGCCTCGCGCAGCAGCGCCACCGGCGGTTTCTGCGTCTCGCGCAGGAAATAGAAGGCGCCGGGCAGCAGCACCGCCACGGTGCCGGCGCGTTTGAGCGCGTCCACGCCGGCGGCGTCCAAGTATTCGATGTGGTCGGCCGACAGGCCGCCGAATTCGGCCACCAGCTCCGCGCCGTGGAGGTTGGACAGCTGCTCGACATGGCCCTTCACCTTCAAGCCATGCGCGCGCGCCGCCTCGAACACGCGGCGGGTCTGCGCCGGTGTGAAGCCCACGCTCTCGCAGAACACGTCCACCGCCTCGGCCAGGCCGGCCCGCGCCGCCACCGGCAGAATGGATTCGACCACCAGGTCGATGTAGCCGTCGGCGTCGCCGGCGTACTCAGGCGGCAGCGCGTGCGCGGCCAGCAGCGTGGCCGCCACTTCCACCGGCAGCGAATCCTGCAGCCGCCTGGCCGCGGCCAGCTGCTTCAGTTCGTCGGCCTGGGTCAGGCCATAGCCGGACTTGATCTCCACCGTGGTGACGCCCTCGGCCATCAGCGCCTTCAGCCGCGGCAGGCTGGCCAGCGCCAGCTCCTCCTCGTCCAGCCAGCGGGTGGCGCGCACGGTGGAGACGATGCCGCCGCCCTCGGCGGCGATCTGCTGGTAAGGCACGCCGGCCAGCCGCTTTTCCCACTCGGCGGCGCGGCTGCCGCCGTACACCAGGTGGGTGTGGCAATCGATGAAGCCCGGCGTGATCCAGCGGCCCTGCAGATCGTGGACGTCGCCATCGAACGCGGCGGCGTCGACCTCGGCCTGCGGCAGCAGCGCTTCGATGTTGCCGTCGCGCAACAGCAGCGCGTGCTGCTCCAGGCAGCCGTAAGGCGCGGCGCGCGCCGGATCCATGGTGGCCAGCCTGGCGTTCAGCCACAGGCTGGGGCGGGAAGCGGGTGTGGGGCTCATGGCAAACCTGTGCGTCGGTATTTGTATATACAATTATCCAGACAGCACCGGCTGTCAAGCCTGCCGTGTAAACCGCCGCCCAGTCTGCCGTTTACAAGCTTTTGATGTTGCAGGGCAATAAAAAGGGGCCGCCTGGCAGGCAGCCCCTGTTATCCGGGAAGAGCGGCTAATTGTATATACCGTTTACTTCTTCACCCGCGTCTGCGAGCGCAACTTGTAGCGCAGGCCGGGGTGAGTCAGCCGGGCAAAGCTCACCAGCTTCTTGTGCGACCAGGTGCGGCGCAGCACCAGCAGGCACGGCTCGCCGGCGGCGATGCCCAGCAGCGTCTGCTCGGCCACGCCGGGCAGCACCGCTTCCACGCTATGCTCGATATCGGTCAGCGGGCAGCTTTGCATCAGGTAGTCGTTGGGCGTGCGCGCGCGGAAATCCTGCGCCAGGTAGTCCGGCGCGAAAGCCGGATTGATGTAGCGATCTTCCAGCTGGATCGCCACATCGTCCTCGCAATGCACTATCAAGGAATGGAACACCCGCGCGCCCGCCTTCACCCCCAGCCGCAGCGCCACTTCTTCGCTGGCGGGCAAGGCCTCCAGCACGATCACCTGGCCGCTGTGGCGGTGGCCGCGGGCCTCGATCTCGGCGGCGATGTTGTTGATGTCCAAGAGCGGCGATTCGGCCTTGCGCTCGGCGACGTAAGTGCCGTCGCCGGCGAAGCGCAGCAGGATGCCGGCCTCGGCCAGATCGCGCACCGCCTTGTTGACCGTCATCCGCGACACGCCGAACTGGCGCGCCAGCTCCAGCTCCGGCGGAATCTTGCAGCCGGGCAGGAAATGGCGGTCGCGGATGCCGGACAGGATATAGTCTTTGATGCGCTGATAACGCGGTAGCGGGGAGTCTGACACCGTGGTTCCAGAATTGAGCGGGATGGCCGATTGTAACGCGAGCCGCGCCCTCGCCGCCTGATCCAGCGCAGAAAACGCCGCAGCCCACCCCTGCAGGAGACGTCGCCATGATGACATTGCCGCAATGGCTGGCCGAATACGACGCCAGCCACCGCCATCCGTTCAATATCGCCATGCACAAGCTGTGCGTGCCGCTGATCGCGCTGTCGCTGCTCGGCATGCTGATCGCGCTGCCCGGCCCGCTGCCCTGGGCCTGGCTGCTATGGCTGGGCGCCGTCGCCTGGTACTGGCGGCTGTCGCGCCCGGTCGCGCTGGTGATGGCGGTGCTGTGCAGCCTGGCGCTGCTGCTGCTGACCATCGCCCAGAGCCAGGGCCTGCCGCTGGGCTATGTGTCGCTGCCGGTGTTCGCGCTGGCCTGGGCCGGCCAGTTCGCCGGCCATGCCCGCGAAGGCCGCAAGCCGTCGTTCGCGCAGGATCTGCGCTTTTTGCTGATCGGCCCGCTGTGGACGCTGCGCGCGCTGTGGCTAAGGCTGGGCCTGTTGCCGCGCGATTGAGCGGCATCGTCGCCCTGTCATGCCGTCCGCGTTATCATCGGCGCTTCCCCATTCGATGGAGCGCAGCATGATCTATCCGCAAGGGCTGTCCCTGGCCGAACTAGCGCCCCGCGTCGGCCTGATCGAGCTGGCCGGCGCCGGCTTCTCCGCCCGGCTGTCACTGCTGGGCGGCCAGTTGCTGGACTACCGCCGCGACGGCGAGGCGCCGCTGTTCTATCTGTCGCCGCAAGCCGTTTACCAGCCTGGCAAGGCGATACGCGGCGGCGTGCCGGTGTGCTGGCCGTGGTTCGGCCCGCACCCGTCCGATGCCGGCCAGGGCGCGCACGGCGTGGCGCGCCAGCAGCTGTGGACGCTGCGCGAAGCCAGCCGCGACGGCGAAGTGTTCCACGTGAAACTGGACGGCCCGCGCCACGGCGACCTGACGGCCAGCCTGGCCTGCCGCATCGGACCCGACGGCGTCGCCATCGAGCTGGTCAGCCGCAACCACGGCGCGCAGCCGCAAACCGTCAGCGCCGCCCTGCACAGCTATTTCGCGGTGTCCGACATCGACAATATCGCGCTGCGCGGCCTGGAGGGCGCGCCGGCGCACGACAAGGTCAGCGGCGAGCGCGTCGCGCTGCCGCAACAGCCGTTCCGCTTCGCCGGCGAAGTGGACCTGGTGGTCTACTCCGGCCAGGCCGTCACGCTAGACGACAGCGGCTGGCGCCGCCGGCTGCGCATCGACAGCCAGGGCTCGGCCACCTCGGTGCTGTGGAACCCGGCGCCGGCCAAGGCGCGGCAGCTGGCCGACCTGCCCGACGAGGACTGGCGGCGCTTCGTCTGCGTGGAAACCGCCAACGCCGGCGAAGACGCCCGCTCGCTGCTCCCCGGCGCCAGCCACACGCTGGGCTGCCGCCTGCATTTCTCTCGCGCCGACTAGGCGTTATAATCAAGGGCTTGCCGCCGCGCCCAAGCCGGCGGCGCCCATACCCGGACAACGCAGCAATGGCACGACCCGACAAGATCTCCCGCTTCCTCCCGCTCACCTTCGCCAACGGCAACAGCGTGCGCCGTTTCGGCAAGCACTGTCCGCAGTGCCGCGCCATGGTGGGCGCCGAGCACATGGAAGGCATCGCCAGCCTCAAGCAAGGCAAGATCTTTCTGTCCGCCGAAGCCTGCTGCCCGCAGTGCCGCCAGCGCTTCCCGGTAGCCTGCGTCATCACCGACGACAAGCGGGTGCACCGCGTGCTGCTGCCCTTGTGGATGTTCCGCATCTGGCTCAACTCCGCCACCCGCCACGATCCGCAGCCGGAAAACCAGGACAACTGGGAAATCGAGGCCGAAGAGCCCAAAGGGCTGAGCCTGCCGGCCGACGCCGAGGTGGTGCGCTCCGAAGAGGTGCTGGGCCGCTTCCAGGGCGAGCCGATCTGCGCCTGGATCGAGTACCAGGGCCAGCGCTTCGTTTTCGACCGCGCCGCGCCCGGCAACAACCTGACGCTGACGCCCAGCGAATTGTTGTTCGAGGGCCGGCTGATCTACCGCCAGCAGTAAGCGCTCACGCGGCTGGGTCCGCAAGCCAGGCCAGCAGTTCCTGCGGCGACGCCGACCCGCGCGCCGCGGCGGCTACGCCTGCAGGAAATGCTCAACTTCATCAGCGCCGAGCTCCACGCCGGCAGCGCCCCCTTGTTCCAGTCCGACCCGCCGCGCGCGGCGCGCGCGATGCTCCAGGCCAAGTTGAGCCAGCGCCTGGACTGGCTGGACAGCGTATTGCGGCTGCGCGACTACCTGCTGGGCGACGCGTTCTCCGTGGCCGACGCCTATCTGTACACAGTGCTGGACTGGCTGCCGCGCTTTGCCATCGACCTGGCCGGCTGGCCGAACTTGCGCGCTTTCCACGCGCGGGTGGACGGCCGCGACGCGGTGCGCCAGGCGCTGCGGGCGGAGGCGGATTCGACGCCGGCGTGACGGAGCAACCAAACCGAATCGGTCATTTGTGCGCGTGGCGGCGCGCCGCGTATGCTTTTCCCACCGCCCTTGCGGCGACGCCCCAGGCCGGCCCGGCCGAAAACGCACAGCCAAGGAAAAACATGCGCAAGCCCTTGATGACCCTGCTGTTGTCCCTGCCCTGCGCGCTGGCCAGCCTGCCGGCCGGCAGCGCGCCCGCCGCCGGCCTGGCCGGCGACTACGGCGCCAGCATCGGCGCCCCCGGCAACCGCCTGCAGTTGCGGCTCAGCTGCCGCGACGACGCCCACTGCGAGCTCGCCACCGCCTTCGAAGCGGCCGGCGCGCCCAGCCAGCCGGTCCGCCAGCGCCTGGACCAGGTGCTGGCGCTGCAAGACAAGACCGAAGCGGAGAACGCGCTGCGCTTCGCCGTCCAGCACCGCGGCGACCAGCCGCTGCCGCCGGATCTCGCCGAGGCGATGGCCAAGCTCAAACCGGTTCTGTCCGGCCAGCCGGCCATTCGCCAATGCTGGGACCTGAACCTGCCGCAGCCCGGCGAAATGCTGGCCTGCACGCTGTCCGGCGCCCCGGCCGGCAGCGCGCCGTTGTATCTGTTCGGCACCCTGCAGGCCGACGGCCAGGCCGGCTTCCGGCGTTACGTGATCTATCCGCTGTCGCGGCAATGAGCATTTGAACAGGAGACATCATGACCAGAATCGCCGGACAGCTCAGCCCGGAACAGCTGAAGGCGGCGCAGGACCAGGCCGCCGCCATCCCCGCCGCCGCCAAGCCCGCCATCGCCGCCGGGCAATTCGTCTACTTCGCCGCCTTCGACGGCACCAGCAACGACAAGGACAAGCTGTCGCGCGGCATGCAAAGCACCAATGCCGCCCAGCTCTACCAGCAAGTGGCCCAGGCGGCGAAAACCCGCTCCGACATCGGCTTCCATTATTTCTCCGGCCCCGGCACCGCCGGCACCCTGCCCGGTTCGGCCTTCCTGCCGCCGGCGGTGACCGCGGAAGCCGCCCGCACCGCCAATCTCGCTTACGACGACTTTCAGAAACAGGCGTCGACCTGGCTGAAAAGCCATCCCGGCGGCAGCGTCGCGGTGGCCGCGGCCGCCTTCAGCCGCGGCAACGACGCCGCCTCGGTATTCGCCCAGTTGCTGTACGAGCGCGGCCTGACCGATCCCGGCAGCGGCAAGATGCTGGTGCCGCCCGGCCAGCTGGGCCTGGCGGCCGCGGTGCTGTACGACCCGGTGATGACCGGCATGTCCGGCAATATGGCCTTCCCGCCCAATAGCCGCAATCTGCTGATCCTGCGCGCCGAACACGAATACCGCAGCATGTTCCAGGCCGCCGATTTCTCCGCGCAGCGCGGCGCGGTCAACGCCAGCCTGCCCGGCAACCATTGCGACGTCGGCGGCGGCTACGACAACGGCCTGGGCGCGCTGGCGCTGCAAGCCGGCACCGGCTTCCTGCAAAAGGCCGGCCTCGCTATCGCCGACGTGCCGCAGACGCGCCGCTTCGATCCGCGCCAGCCGGCGCTGGTGCACGACGAGGGCGTCAACCAGTACGGCCAGACCATCTGGACCACCTACGGCAGCTACGACCAGGACCGGGTGGCGCGCCGCACCGACCAGGTGGCGCGCCAGGCTGAAGTCAGCACCGCCAACGGCGTCACCACCACCCGCTTCAACGACTTCTCCGGCAAGCGGGTGCAGCTGGAGCAAAGCCAGGGGCCGGCCGGCCCGCAAGGCGTGATGACCATCCAGGACTACTTCAACGGCAGCACCAGCCGGGTGGCCTTCCCGCCCAGCGCGGCCGCCGCGCCCGCCGCCGCCCTCAGCCCGGCCAAGCAGACGCTGCTGCAACAGGCGCGCCAGGCGGTGGAACAGCTATGCCAGCGCGACAAGCTGCCGTTCAACGCCGGCCAGCGCGACAATATCGCCGCGGCGCTGGGCCACGCCGCCTGGCAGCAAGGGCTGGGCAAGGCCGGCTTCGCGCTGCTGCACGACGGCCAAAGCCGGATCAGCCTGCTGCACCCGGACAGCGCTCCCGGCGCGCGCCCGGCCACGCTGGAGCTGGCGGCCGCCGCGCTCAAGCCGGCGGCGCAATCGCTGCTGGCGCTGGCCCAGTCGCCGGACGCGGCGGCGCATGGCGCCGAAGCCAAGCCGCAGATTCTGCCGACGCGCCGTCCCGCGGCCGCCGGCATGACGCTCTGAACGGGGACGCCGCAAATAAAAACGACCGGGATGCCCCGGCCGTTTTTTCCTGTGCGCCGCGCCGGCGCTCAGTGCACGCTGGCGGGGTAGCGTTGCGCCACCCAGGCTTCAAAGCGATGGAACATCGCCTCGTCGCCGTCGCCGTTGTCGGCGATCAGCTCGGCGCCGTGCACCAGGCGGATGCGGGCATCCAGCGCGTCCGGGTACTGCCGCGGGTAGTCGCGCGCGGCGGACGCGGCGATCCGCGTCTCGGCATCGGCCCAGGCCTGCTCGACGCTCTGGGTGCAGGATTCGGCCAGGTAGCGGGCGTTGAACGGCTCGCCGGTCAGGCTGACCAGGGTGGCGTTGTGGTTGATGCTGTTGCCCGGCGCCCAGTAGTGGCGGGCCAGCTGCGGGCCGATGGCCGGGTTGTCGGTCAGGTAGCCGTACTCGCGCAGGAAATGGGCGCGGGTCTGATACACCGCCATATTGGCCAGCAGATAGCCGTGATAGGCGGCGGCCGACTCCTGGTTCAGCAGGTGCGGAATCGCCAGCAGCGGCCGCGGGCTGACCGCGATGCCGAGGATGCGCTGTTCGGACGCGCGCGCCAACTCCAGGATGCGGCCGGCGGTCAGCTCGCTCTCCGGCAGCGCGTAAAGCGCGCGCTCGAAGTAAGCCACCACCGCGATCGAGCGTTCGGCGAAGGCGGCGAACGGCTGCGTCGCCTCGATGCGGGCGCGGATCAGCGCGTCCGGAATGACTTCGCCCCGGCTGTCGCGGGCATAGCGCTTCAGCCAGTCGGCGTCGTCCAGCAGGCTGTCGCAGAACATGCTCTGGGTTTCGGCGTAAGCCATCGACGTCGGCGCGAACTCCTGCGAGAAGCACGGCGAATTTTGCGCGACGTTGGCGAAATGCGCGGCGTGGCCGCCCTCGTGGAACAAGGTGTTGATCGCGCGCGCGCCGCTGCCCACCTGGTCCGGCTTGGCGTCGGCGGTGAAGTTGATCTGGCCGGCCACCCAGGCCGCGCCGTCCTGGAAGGCGGGAATCGGGCCGTGGCAGAAACCGTTCTGGTACTTGCCCTCGCGCTCCACCAGGTCCAGCTGCATGGTGGCGCCGCGGTACTGGATGCCCAGGCGGCGGAAACTCAGCACCCAGCGCTCCACCGCCTTGGCGAACGGCAGGTAGGGGTCGATCTGGCGGGTGACGTCGCCGCTCATGTGGAAGCGCAGATTGTGCGCCTTCAGCGCGTCGTCGCCGTGCTTGGCCTGCAATTGCGCCAGCGCGCGCTGGTTGGCGTCGCGGGTGCGGGCTTCGAAGTCGTCGAGGATGGCGAACAACTCGTCCGGCGTCATCTGCTCGTTCTTTTCCACCTTGTATGCGAAGTAGTCGGCGTAACCGAGGCTGCGCGCCAGCGCGTTGCGCTGCTTGACGATGTCGATGAAGCCGTTGTCCAGCGCCCAACGCTCCAGGCCCAGCAGCGCGTCGTGCGAGCTCTTGCGCGCCGCCTCGTCGCGGTTGGTGCCCATATTGGTCATCAGCATGCTGAGGGTGGCGTTTTCCAGCGCGCCGTTGTCGTTGACATGCTGCATCTTGAATTCGCGCCGCTTGGCGAACAGCGCCGCCTCCAGGTCGATCAGACCGGTCATCAGCCGGCGCGCCTCGTCGCTCTCGATGATATTGCTCTGGAACAGCGCCAGCCAGCCGCGGTAGCCATGCGTCAGCGCCCGCTTCTCCTCGCCGTCCGGCTGGGCCTCCAGCTGCGCCAGCGCCTGCTGCACGGCGGCCAGGCGCGCCGGGCTGGAAATGAAGTCCTTGAACGCGGCTTCGGCGGCGGCGAAGCCGGCGTGGTCGTCGGACACCGCCATATAGGTGTCCCAGAACAAATCTTCCTTGGCTTTGTGTATCGCCAGGTAATCATGGTTGAGCGCGTCGAATTCTTGGCGCAGCGCGGCCAGTGTGGTCATTGCCATTTCTCCAGGGGGTGTCGCCGCTCTGTCGGCGGCATGGTTTCCACCGGCGGACAAGACGCCGGGATGCATGAGCAAGTCTCATTCCACAGATTGGAGACAGTCAAGACATTTCAATATTTTGTCGCGTTTTTCGCCGTCGGGACGCATGAGTAAATCAAAAGCATCATCGGCGCTGGCGATGCGTCTCCCAGCCAGAGCGAAGCCGCACGCCTCAGGCCGCCAGCAGCAAATCCAGGCGGCTGCCGTCGCGCAGCGGTTGCATCTCGAAGCCCAGCCGCATCGCCAGCATCAGCATCGCCACATTGCCGGGCGCGCAGCGCGCGCGGAAACGCGAGCATGCCAGCCGCTGGCGGCCGAAACCCAGCATCAGGCGGGCCGCCTCCTCCGCATAGCCTTGTCCCCAGACGGTTTCCGCCAGCTCGATGCCGAACTCGGCCTCGCCGCCGCATGCCTCGCGCAGCCCGACCGAGCCGATCAGCTGGCCGTCGCCGCGCCGCGCGATGGCCAGCTGCCAGGCGCGCCGCGGCTCGTCCTGCTGCGCGATGAAGCGCCGCAGCAGCATGGCCGAAAACGCCGCAGACACCTCGGCCGGCGCGTAGCAGCGGCCAAAACCGGGGGTGCCGCGCAGCGTCTGGTAGGCAAGCAAGTCTTCGGCATGGAATTCGCGCAGCTCCAGACGCGGCGAGCGTAGCGGCAGGGTCAGCATAGGCCGCCCTTCTCCAGCCGCAGCTGTTGCAGGCGCGAGTCCAGTTGCTGGCGGCGCAGCGCGTCGGCGGCGTCCTGCGCCGGGCAGCGCGGGGAAATGAGAGTGTCGGAAGAAAAATGAACGCGCTCGTCGCCGAGCACATCGCGCAGCAAATGGCGCGACAGGGTAAAGATCGATGCCATGACGGCGGTACCTGTAAAGAGCGATAAAGATCAAGGCCGAGGGTGGCGCCAGGGCGGCGCGCCTCTTCCGGGCATGTTCCCGGCGGCCGGGCAGGGCGCGGCGGGAGCGCGCAGTCTGCTACCGCGGCCGATAACCGTCAAGCATATTTTTTATGCCGGTCGGATGCGTCCGGCTCAGCCGCGGCGGCGGCGCGCCGGTTGCCGCTGCAGCCGCCAGCGCTCCAGACTGGTGCGCAGCGCGGCGTCCATCAGCCCCAGCTGCAGGCCGACCAGCGTCGCGTACAACAGCATGCCCTGCTCCGCCGGCATCAGCGGCACCGCCCAGCCGCTCAGCCGCGGATACAGCAGCCAGGCCAGCAAGAGGCCCGCCAGCAGGGTCAATTCGACCGTGCGCCAGGACTGCGCGCGCAAGGCCAGCCGCGCGCCGATATCGGTGAGGAAAAACACCAGGCTGAGCAGGTACAAGGCCATGGCTGGACTCCAAAAGATCGTCAAGAAAGGAAGCCGGCTCCTTGCCCGCCTGCTCCTAATATCTTTATAGCCAGCCGCCCTGGCCGTTTGGCCAGTTCTGGATGATGATCCCGAAAAAATGACAAAACCCCGCCAGAAGCGGGGTTGCGATCAAGCAAGCATCGGCGTCAGGCGCCGGCCATGCGTCTTTCCCGCCACAAGGCGCGCAGGCCGACGGCCGAGTACAGCAGCAGCGCGGTCCAGATCAGCGCGAAGCCCAGCGCGCGGTCGCTGCCGAACGGCTCGTCGTACAGCATCACGCCCAGCGCCAGCTGGATGCTGGGGCCGACGTACTGGATCAGGCCGACGGTGGCCAGCTTGAGCCGGCGCGCGCCGGCGGCGAACATCAGCAGCGGCACCGCGGTCACCACGCCGGCGCCCATCAGCAGCAGATCGCGCCCCAGGCCCATTTGGCCGAAAGCGCCCTGCCCCTGCCAGCCGAACCACAGCAGCGCCGCCAGCGCCAGCGGCGACATCAGGAAGGTTTCCAGCGCGAGCCCCGGCAGCGACGCCAGCGGCGCCTTCTTGCGCAGCAGGCCGTAGACGCCGAAGGTGGCTGCCAGCGACAGCGCGATCCATGGCAGCGAGCCCGCGCTGACGGTCAGCCAGATCACGCCCAGCGCCGCCAGCGCCACCGCCAGGCTCTGCGGCCGGCTCAGCCGCTCGCCCAGAAACACCCGGCCCAGCAGCACGTTGACCAGCGGATTGATGAAGTAGCCCAGGCTGCCTTCCACCACGTGGCCGGCGTTGACCGCCCAGATGTAGATCAGCCAGTTCAGCGACAGCACCGTCGACGACAGGCCGAAAATGGCCAATTGGCGCGGCTGGCGCAAAGCGGCGCGCAGATCGCCCCATTGCCGCAGGAAAGTCAGCACCACGGCGACGAACAATGCCGACCATACGATGCGGTGGCACAGAATTTGCAAGGCAGGCACCGCGTGCAGCGGTTTCCAGTAGAGCGGGAACAGCCCCCAGCAGATGAAGGCGCCCAGGGTATACAGCACGCCGCGGCTGGCGCCGGCGGAAGAAGATGCGGACATGTGGTACTCGGCAAGACGGAATATTCCAGCACACAGCTTAACCGCTTTGCCCACCGACAATAACCATCTTCTTCTATACAGTCCGTTTACAAAAATTTAACCGAAGCATTTTTTGCTGCACTGGCACATAAACCGCATTGCCGCGACAGATGCCGCAATCCTTTTGACGTTGACGTAAACGTAAACTATAGTCTGGCGACATTAGGGCTAACACTCTAAGCTGCGACAGCCGCACACGCGCCGGACCCTAGGTATAAAAATAAAGTGTCACACACAGATGGCCGCCATCGCAGCAGCCGCCCGACACAGGATGCCCACAAGGCCGCCGTGGGCTGATCGCCACAAGCGAGCACGACAGGAGGAGAAACCATGTCAATCCGCCATGCAGACCTGGAAGAGAAATACACCGCCCCCACCGGCCAGGTACTGATGACTGGCATCCAGGCGCTGGTGCGCCTGCCGATGCTGCAGCAAGAACTGGACCGCGCCGCCGGCCGCCACACCGCCGGCTATGTCACCGGCTACCGCGGATCGCCCCTGGGCAACGTCGACCAGACCATGATCAAGGCCAAGAAACACCTGGACGCCCACAACGTGGTGTTCCATCCCGGCCTCAACGAAGACCTGGCCGCCACCGCGGTCTGGGGCACCCAGCAGGTGAATATTTTCGAAGGCGCCAAATACGACGGCGTCTACGCGATGTGGTACGGCAAGGGCCCGGGCGTCGACCGCTCCGGCGACGTGCTCAAGCACGGCAACGTGGCCGGCACCAGCCCGCACGGCGGGGTGCTCTTGGTGTGCGGCGACGACCACGCCGCCAAATCGTCCACCTTCCCGCACCAGTCCGACCACATCCTGGCCGCCAGCATGATCCCGGTGCTGAGCCCGTCCGGCGTGCAGGAAGTGCTGGACTACGGCCTGCACGGCTGGGCGATGAGCCGCTACTCCGGCTGCTGGGTGTCGATCAAGGCGATCACCGACACCATCGAGAGCTCGGCCATCGTCGACATCTCGCCGGAACGCTTCCAGTTCAAGATTCCCCAGGATTTCCCGATTCCCGAAGGCGGCCTCAACATCCGCTGGCCGGACACCCCGCTGGCGCAGGAAAAGCGCGTGCTGCACCACCGCCTGTACGCGGCGCTGGCCTACGCCCGCGAAAACAAGCTCAACCACATCACGCTGGATTCACCCAAGGCCCGGCTCGGCATCATCACCTGCGGCAAGAGCTACCTGGACGTGATGCAGGCGCTGGACGACCTGGGCATCAGCGAGGCGCAGGCGGCCGACATCGGCCTGCGCATCTTCAAAGTGGGCATGGTGTGGCCGCTGGAGCCGGAAGGCGTGCGCCAGTTCGCCGAAGGCCTGGAAGAGATCCTGGTGGTGGAGGAAAAACGCCAGATCATCGAATACCAATTGAAGGAACAACTGTACAACTGGCGCGACGACGTGCGCCCGCGGGTGGTGGGCAAGTTCGCCGAAAAAGGCGAATGGGCGCTGCCGCACGGCGACTGGCTGCTGCCGGCCGCCGGCGAGCTGACCCCGGCGATGATCGCCCGCGCCATCGCCGGCCGGCTGGCGCTGATCTTCGACAGCCCGGTGATCCACGACCGCCTGAAGTTCTACGACGAAAAAGAGGCGCAGCTGGTGAAGCCGCGCGAATCCATCGCCCGCGTGCCGCACTACTGCTCCGGCTGCCCGCACAACACCAGCACCAAGGTGCCGGAAGGCAGCCGCGCGGTGGCCGGCATCGGCTGCCACTACATGGCGCACTGGATCCAGGCCGACAGCACCAAGACCTTCACCCAGATGGGCGGCGAAGGCATCACCTGGCTGGGCCAGGCGCCGTTCACCTCCACCCGCCACATCTTCACCAACCTGGGCGACGGCACCTACTTCCACTCCGGCATCCTGGCCATCCGCGCCGCGGTGGCAGGCAAGGTGAACATCACCTACAAGATCCTGTACAACGACGCGGTGGCGATGACCGGCGGCCAGCATGTCGACGGCTATCTGGACGTGCCGATGATGACCCGCCAGCTGGCGGCCGAAGGCGTGGCCCGCATCGTGATCACCAGCGACGATCCGGACAAGTACCAGAACGCCCAGGGCCTGGCCGCCGGCATCGACGTGTTCCACCGCCGCGAGCTGGACCGCGTGCAGCGCGAGCTGCGCGATACCGCCGGCGTCACCATCCTGATCCACGACCAGACCTGCGCCGCGGAAAAACGCCGCCGCCGCAAGCGCAACGAGTTTCCCGATCCGGCCAAGCGCGCCTTCATCAACGAACGCGTCTGCGAAGGCTGCGGCGACTGCAGCCAGAAGTCCGGCTGCCTGTCGGTGCTGCCGGTGGAAACCCCGCTGGGCCGCAAGCGCAAGATCGACCAATCCAGCTGCAACAAGGACTACTCCTGTGTCGAGGGCTTCTGCCCCAGCTTCGTCACCGTGGAAGGCGGCAAGCTGAAGAAACCGGCCGGCGCCAGCGCCGATCTCGCCAAAATGCCGGCGCTGCCGGAACCGAAAATCCCGGCGCTGCATGAGCCGTTCGGCATCATGGTCACCGGCGTCGGCGGCACCGGCGTGGTCACCATCGGCCAGGTGCTGGGCATGGCGGCTTATCTCGACAACAAGGGCGTGACCGTGCTGGACATGGCCGGCCTGGCGCAGAAGGGCGGCTCGGTGTGGTCGCACGTGCGCATCGCCGACAGCCAGGAACAACTGCACGCGGTGCGCATCGCCGCCGGCGACGCCAACCTGGTGCTGGGCTGCGACCTGGTGGTGACCGCGGCCGAAGAAGCGCTGGCCAAGATGCGCGAAGGCTTCAGCCACGCCATCGTCAACAGCTACGAATCGCCGACCAGCGCCTTCCTGAAGAACCCGGACGTGCGCTTCCCGGCCAAGGCGATGAAGGACGCCATCGTCGAATCGGTAGGCGCCGGCCGCTTCAATGAAGTCAACGCCACCCGCCTCTCCACCTCGCTGATGGGCGACGCCATCGCCGCCAATATGTTCATGCTCGGCTACGCCTGGCAAAAGGGCCTGGTGCCGGTATCGCTGGAAGCCATCATGGAGGCGGTGCGGCTGAACGGCGCCGCGGTGAAGTTCAATCAGGATGCCTTCAGCTGGGGCCGCCACGCCGCCCACGACCCGGCGCGCGTCGAAGCGCTGGTCAGCCCGACCGCCGTGGTGGCCTTCGTTCCACGTGAAACGCCTGACGCCGTGGTCCACCACCGCGCCACCCTGCTCGCCGCCTATCAGAACGAGTCGCTGGCGGAGCGCTACAAGGCGCTGGTGCAGAAAACCCGGCAGGCCGAAGAGGCGCTGAATCCGGCCAGCGGCGCGCTGACGCTGGCGGTGGCGCGCGCCTATCACCATCTGCTGGCCTACAAGGACGAGTACGAAGTGGCGCGGCTGTACAGCGACGGCGAATTCCAGCGCGAGCTGGCCAGCCAGTTCGACGGCGACTACAAGCTGCGCTTCCATATCGGCGTGGCCTGGCTGACCCGCGGCCAGCCGCGCAAGATCGCCATCGGCCCGTGGCTGATGCCGGCGATGAAACTGCTGGCCAAGCTGCGCTTCCTGCGCGGCAGCGCGCTGGACCCGTTCGCCTGGCAAGAGGACCGCAAGCTGGAGCGCCGGATGATAGGCGAATTCGAACAGCAGCTGGCCGGCATCCTGGCGGCGCTGACGCTGGACACGCTGCCGCAGGCGGTCGAAGCGGTGAAGAGCTGGGAAGGCGTGCGCGGCTTCGGCCACATCAAGCTGAAAAACTACCAGCAGGCCCGCAGCAGGCAGCAGCAGCTGCTAAGCGGCGGCGCGGCGGCTGGCAAGGCGTCGCGCAACGTGGCCTGATCCTGATTGTTTCCGCAGCTTTGGGCGTCGACCTCGGTCGACGCCCTTTTTTCTGGCCGCGCTGAAAATGCCGTATGGATTGACTATCCTGTTATTCATGCCGATGCGTTCACCCCAACTGGAGACTGCCCCATGCCCGCCCTGCTGCGCCGTACCCTGCTCGCCTCGCTCAGCCTGATCCTGGTCGCCTGCGCCACCCAACCCAGCAAGATCGCCCAAACCGCCGGCGGCTGCGTCGGCCAGGTGATGCCGCCGCCGGCCGGCATGAGCGCCGCGCAAAACAGCGCGCTGCTGGCCAAGGCCGTCGCCGCGCCCGGCAACGGCGGCCTGTGCGAAGGCGCGGTCTATCAGCAGGACGCCGCCGCGCCCGGCGTGACGGTTTACCGCGTCTGGGACAGCGCCAAACCCAACTCGCGGCTGGGCCGCTGGTGGTCGTTCAGCCAGCCGCAAGGTCCGGTGGCCAAATACCAGGCCGACAACGCCATCTGTCCGTCCTGGAGCCAGCTCAACAGCGTGGTGCGCTGCCAGCTGAAGGCCGGCGTGCAAGTGGCGGTGGGCACCGGCCAGAGCGCCAATTGCGCGCCCGACCCCGACTTCCCGCCGTCGCCGGTCAACCAGATTTATGTGCCCAACACCAGCCCGGACGACATCCAGGTGGAAAACTGCCAGGACGAAGGAGCCTTCCCGCCGGCGATGTGAGCCGGGCTGGGCCGCGCGCTCAGTTGCCGCCCGGCGGCGCGGCGGCGAACCAGCCGGCGATGAAATCGATCAACGCCCTCACCTTGGCCGGCTGCGGCGTTTTCTTCGGATATGCCAGGTAGACCGGGTGGCTGGGCGTTTCCCAATCGGCCAGCACCCGCTCCAGCCTGCCGCTGGCCAGCGCGGCCGTGGCGGCGAAATCCGGCAGCCGGGCGAAACCGGCGCCGGCCTCGGCCAGCCGCTCGTTCAGGCTGTAGTCGCTGGCCTGCAGCCAGTGCGACACCTCCACCTCCTCCACCCTGCCCTCCCGCTCGAACAGCCAACGCGCGCCTTGCTGGTAGCGCGGGTGCACCACGCAGGGCTGCCGCGCCAGGTCGGCCGGCCGCCGCGGCGCGCCCAGCTCGGCCAGCAGCGCCGGCGCCGCCACCACCCAGTCGCGAGTGAAGAACAGGCAGCGCGCCACCAGCTGCGGCGGCAACGCCGGCGCCGAGCGGATGGCGAGGTCGAAGCCGTCCTCCTCCAGGTCGCGCTCGGCCAGACTGACGTCCAGCTCCACCGTGATCTGCGGATATTGTCGATGGAACGACAACAATAAATCGGCGATGAAAGCGCCGGCGAACATCTGCGGCACCGTCAGCCGCACCCGGCCGCGCGGCGCGTCGCCCAGTTCGCGCACCGCCGCCGCCGATTCGCGCAGCAAATCGCGCAGCCGGCGGCAATAGTCCAGGTAAGCATGGCCGGCCTCGGTCAGCACCAGGCGCCGGGTGCTGCGGAACAGCAGCTGCGCGCCCAGCTGCGCCTCTAGCCGGTTCAACTGCTTGCTGACCTGCGATTTGGAGGTGCTCAGCCGCTCGGCCGCGGCGGTGATGCTGCCGGCTTCCGCCACCGTCAGAAAAGTGAGCGCCAGCGGCGAGGTTGGCTCGATTGTTTCCATATTGATTCCAATATATCCGCGTTTGCCCGGTTTTTCCAAGCGATGGGCGCGCCTAAGCTGAGCCTTCCCCAACACAGAACGCAAGGAGAACGAAATGAAAATCCTGCTGATAGGCGGCAGCGGCAATATCGGCCGCGCCATCCGCGCCGAGCTGTCCGGCCGCCACGAAATCATCGTCGCCGGCCGCAGCCACGGCGACGTGCGGGTGGATATCGAGGACGAGCGCAGCATCGTCGAAATGTACAGCCGGCTGCCGCGGCTGGACGCGGTGGCGGTAGCCACCGGCGGCCGCAACGGCCATGTCGCCCCGCTGGCCGAAATGAGCGCCGAGCGCTACCGCGTCGGCCTGGAGTCCAAGCTGCTTGGCCAGGTCAACACCGTGCTGCACGGCGTCGGCCAGCTGGCCGACGGCGGCTCGTTCACGCTGGTGGGCGGCGCCTGGCAGCCGCAGGCCATCGTGCCCAAGATCAGCAACGTCTACATGGCCAACGCCGCGCTGGAAGCTTTCGTCAACGCCGCCGCGGTGGAGCTGCCGCGCGGGCTGCGCATCAATCTGGTCAGTCCGCTATTGCTGACCGAGTCGGAAGCCGAATACGGCCCGCTGTTCCGCGGCGTGCCGCTGGTGGACGCGCGCAGCGTGGCGCGCGCCTACAGCCTGAGCGTGGAAGGCGCGCAGACCGGCCAGACCTACCGGCTGGGCCGGCTGGACTGAGCCTGCCCGTTCACGGCTGCCCCAGCCATGGCTGTCCCACCGCCTCCAGCCTGGCCTGGAAGGCGGCCGGCGGCTCCCAGCCGTGGCGCTGCGCATGCGGCGCCACCAGCTCTATCGTCAGCTGTTTGGCGTGTTCGCGGAACAGCGCCTGCTGGCCGGGATGGCGCACCCGCTGGCTGAATTGCTTTTGCACCGGACTGAGCAGGCTGGTGACGAAAGGGCTGGCGCCGTCGCCGGCCGGAATGAAGGCGCCGTGGAATTCCCGCCCAGGCAGGCCGGCATCGCGCGCGATCTCGCCCAGCGCGCGCAGGTAGCCTTCCGGCATCACGCCGCCATTGGCGCGGTGGAAGGCGTTTTTCGCCTCGCTGTACATCACCGCGTAAGTCGACTCCAGCGCCTGGCGGCAGAACACCGCGTCGCCGGCCAGCGCCTTGCCCAGCTCGTCGGCCTGCCGGCGCATCACCGCCTTGACGTCGCCGGGGCTAATCGGCGCGCGCGACAGGCCGCCGCGCGTCAATCCGCTCTGCCTGGGCGCGGCGCGCCCGCCTTGAAAACACGCGGCGAAACGTTGCCAACCGCCGCTGCGCGCCGCTGCCGGCCGTTCCGCCGAGAACGGCTTGTCCGCATTGCCCGCGCCGCGCAGCCTGGCGGCCAGACCGCGGCCGGCGGCCGCCGCGCGCTCTCCCGCCCCGGCCAGCCAGCTGCGCGCGGCGGCGCCCAACATGCCTATCTTCATCCTGTTCTCCCCCTGTGCGCGCCGCGCCGGATGCGCGGCGGCCGCAGTCGCCATTGAAAGGCAGGCCGCGGCCGCCGGCTTGTAAAAATGGCTCACGCCTTCGGGAGAAGCCCTGCGCTTACCCCTGCCGCACCACCATCGCCTGCTCCGGCGCCGGGAAGCCGGCCGCCGCCAGCACCGGCCCCAGCGCGCTGAATTCCAACAGGCGGATCGCTTCGGCGTGGCCGGCGCGGCTGGCCAGCTGCGCCTTCAGGTCCACCCGCCGCGCCGGGTTGGCGCTGAAGTTCTGGATAGTGTCGGAGAAGATCTTGTTGTTGCCGGCCAGAGTCTGCGCGCCGTCCGGCGTGTCCAGCGTGGCGGCGACGATGTTGCCGGCGAAATTCGCCGCCAGGTCCAGCCAGTGATTCCAATTGATGTTTTGCATCTGACAGCCCCTTGTCTGAAAAGCCGGATAACGGCTTTCTCAAGATAGGCGGCGGCCATGGCCATGCCAAATGGATCAGCAGCGCAGCTGGCGGCAGGTGTCGCCGATGCCGGCGTGGACGCAGAGGTCGAACAGGGCGTCGAAACGAGTGGGGGTGTAGTTGATCAGCGCGCAGGGAATGCCGGCGCGCGCGGCTTCCACCGGAATCAGATTGACCGGCGACACCTCCAGCGATGAGCCCATCACCAGCAGCAGGTCAGCGTTCAGCGCCGCCTGGAACGCCACGTCGATCAAGGGCACCGCCTCGCCGTACAGCACCACGTCCGGCTTGAGCACCGTGCTGCAGCGGCGGCAGACCGGCACCTCGTGCCGCTGCACATAGTCCAGAGGATGCGGCGTGCGGCAGTCCGGACAGCTGGCGGTAAGCAGGGTGCCGTGCATTTCCAGCACCCGGCTGTTGCCGGCGCGGCCATGCAGGCCGTCTATGTTCTGGGTGAGGATGGTGACTTCCTTGCCCGACGCTTCCAGCGCGGCGAGGAACAGGTGGCCGTCGTTGGGCTGGTAGTCGCCCACCAACTTGATGCGGAAGATGTCGCGGAATGCCTGCCAGAAAGCCGTCGGCGCGCGGCGGAAGTAGTCGACCGACACCGCCTCGGCCAAGCTCATGTCCCGCGACCACACGCCGTTGGCGGAACGGAAATCGGGGATGCCGGATTCGGTGCTCATGCCGGCGCCGGTCAACACCGCGATGCGGCGGGCGTCGTCGAGCAATTGCTGCAGATACGGCAACTGCCGCTGGGGGGAAACGCTCATCAAGACTTCCTTACCGCCGGACTTGCTTCGATCCACTATAGCGCAACGGTCACAGCGGCGGGTATTTGATGGCGTTCTTGGCCATTTTGTCGCGTACCGCCGCGTCCAGATCGACGCCGGTCACCATCGCCAACCGGGTCAGATACAGCAGCACGTCGGCGATTTCCTCCTGCAGATGGGTGAAGCGCGCCGGATCGTCGCGCAGCCGCGCGGCGGCGTCGTCGTCCAGCCACTGGAAGATCTCGGCCAGTTCGCCCACCTCGCCCATCAGCGCCAGCACCAGGCTGCGCGGCGAGTGGAAACGGTTCCAGTCGCGCTCGTCGGAAAAGCGCTGCAGCGCGGCGGCAAGTCGGCTGGCATCCAGCAAGGTGGGCTGCGTCATTCGGGTAATCCTGTTTCACGTGGAACGGCAAAAGCCTGACGGCACGGCATCTTAAGCGTAGCCGGCCCGCGGCGCCAGCGCGGCCGGCCGGCGCGGCGGGAAATGACAATGCCCGGCGGCGCCGGGCATCGGGAGACGGGGCACTGCGGCGGGTTTACTGGCCCAGCCCTTCCGCCTTCAAGGCCTGCTGGGTCGCCGGCAAGGCCGCCACCCGCTTCAGGTAGTCGAGCAGCGCCGGGAAATCGGCCAGCGAGCGCTGCACGTACTGCGCCCAAGACAAGCAGGTGAATAAGTAAGCGTCGGCCACGCTGAACTGGCCGCCTTGCAGATACGGCGTTTTTTCCAGCTGCTGCTGCAGCAGCGCCAGCCGCGGCTGCAGCCGCGCCCAGGCGTCGTCTTTCACTTCTTCGGTCTTGCCGAAGAAGATCGGCGAAAAATTCTTGTGCACTTCGGTGGAGATGAAGTTCAGCCATTCCTGCAGCCGGTAGCGCGCCAGCGTGCCGTTGGCCGGCGCCAGCTGCTTGTCCGGCGCCTGGTCGGCGATGTACTGCAGGATGGCCACGCCTTCGGTCAGCAGTTCGCCGTTGTCCAGCTGCAGCGCCGGCACATAGCCTTTGGGATTGATGGTGGAGAAATCCGCGCCGCCGGCGGTGAGATGCGGCTGCGCGCGCAGATCCACCTTTTCGCTGCCGAAAGCCAGGCCGCTGGCGAACAGGGCGATATGCGAAGCCAGCGAGCAGGCGCCGGGGGAAAAGTACAGTTTCATCACAACTCTCCTGTGCATTAAGGAAGGGACAAACCGCAATCGGCTGTCAGCCTGAGCCAAAATCATGCCAATTGCAACCCCCCGGCCGGCAGGGTCGCGCCGCTCATCCCAGCAGCGAAACCAGCCATTCGATGCGCAGGTTCCAGCCGGCGAAACCGGCCAGCCAGAACAGCACGCCCAGCGCGCCGAACGCCCAGGCGCTGAACAGCGGCAACAGGTTGGCCGACAAGGCCGCCACCGCCGCGCTGGCCACCGCGATCGACAGCGCGGCATCGCTGATGTCGAACAGGTCGTGGCGCTGGTTCAGCGCCTCGAAACCCTTTTCCAGCCCTTCGGCCTTGCGCTGCAGCGCCTCGCCTTCCGCCTTGTAGCGCTGGATCTCGTCCTGCAGCTCGCGCTGCTGCGGCTTGAGCGCCGCCGCGCTGGCGGGATTGGCCAGCTCCAGCATCTTGGCCTGGCGCAGGCTGGCTTCCGTCAGATGCAGCTTGATCTTTTTGGACTGGTATTCCGACCAGCTGTCCAGCGCGTCGGTCTTCAGCAACTGGCGCGCCTGGACGATATTGTCGTCCTTCAGCTTGCCCAGCCCCATCACCACCGACAACAGCACCACGGTAAGCGCCACCAGGCTGTTCAGGCGCTTCTTCTCCGCCTCCACGCTGATTTCCACTTCCATCGACCCTCTCCTTGCGTTCGCTCGGCGCCGGAAATCCGGCACTCACCCAGCATAACGCAGCGGACGGCGAAAGGTGGCCCTAACCGGCCTTCTTGCCGAACAAGCGCGGGCGGCTATCCGCCGGCGCGGCGGAGCGGGTTTTGAACTGGACGTACAGGGCCTCCACCTCGGCGCGCGCCCAGGGCGTGCGCCGCAGGAAGGTGAGGCTGGACTTGATGCTGGGGTCCAGCTGGAAGCAGCGGATATTGACCCTTTGGCCCAGCCCGTCCCAGCCGTAATGGGCCTGCAGCTCGATCAGCATTGTCTCCAGCGTGACGCCATGAGTCGGGTTGTTGGACTGCGCTGCGTTCATCCTATCGGTCCTGCCATGTGAAAGCCGCGAGTGTAAGGCCGCGCCCGCGCGCTGGCAAAGCTAGTTGGCGCCGCCGGCCTTGCGGCGGGCGCGCTTGGCGGGAGCCTTGGCCGGCGCGGCGTCCGGCGCCGGGTACAGCTCGCCGGGGTCTGCCGTCCGGGTGCCGCCGCCGTCCACCCCCATCGCCAGCGCCACCCGGCCCAGCCGCTGCTGCTTTTCCACGCTGATCGGCCCGGCGGCGGCCAGCAGCAGCATCACCAGCTCCAGCGCCATCTGCCGCTGCTGCTCGTCCGGCAGCAGATCGCCTATCGTCTCCAGCGCGCGCTTCTCGTCGTTGCGCACCAGCCAGGTCTGGCGCCGCACCACCTGCTTGAACTCCTCCAGCGTCAGCTCCTCGCCGAGGCCAGTGTCCTGCATCACGCGGCGTATCGCGTTGAACGGCCGCACATCCACCACCCCGGTGCCGATGGCGACATAGATCAGCAGCCGCAGAAAGCCGTCCACCGCGCCGCCCTGCGAGTAGTACTCCTCCAGCTCCCGCCGCTTCAGCCGCAGCATCTCGCCGCGCTCCCAGCCGCCCTGCTGCCGGCGCACGCTGTATTCGCGCTTGGGATGCAGGCCCACCAACGCGGCGGTCAGCGGCGCGTCGTACACCGCGCGGAAAGTCATTTCCTTCAAGGCGTCGCGCTGGTCGCGCCAGCCGTCCAGCGCGCTGGCGGTCCAGCTGGACAGGGTTTCCTGCCATTGCCAGAACGGGTTGTCCTCGCCCAGCGGCCGCCGCGCCGCGCGCACCTTGTCCGCCCAGCCCGGCAGGCTGCCCAACAGCGGATTGCGGCTGGAAAACCAGCGCCGCTCCGCCCGCGACGCGTGCGACTCGCGCAGCCAGTGCGCCGATTGTGGCGAGCCGAAGGCCTGCAGCCACGGCGAGACGAAGCAGTCGTACAGCTGCTGGTTGATCTCCGCCACCCGCTTCACCACCTGGAAGGCGCGCTCGCCGTCGCGGCCATCGCCCAGCGCCAGGATGTCGTCCACCTCGCGCGGTTCGAAACGGATGATGTAGCGGCCTTGCAAGTATTGCAGGCCAGGGGTTTCCGGGTAGGTATCGGTGATCACCGCCTCGTAAAGGCCGGGCGGCAGCACGTCTATCAGGTCCAGCGCGCTGGCCAGCTCGCTGTGCTCCTTGTTGGCGACGCCGGCGGAAACGAAGATGCCCAGGTGGCCCACCTGCTCGTGCAGGCAGTAGACGATGGTCTGCTCGTTGCTGCGGATGTCCTCGACGTTGCGGTAAAGGTCGGCGATCCAGAACAATGCCTGCTGCGGCGGCGTGATGTTGTCGCCCCAGGAGGCGAACACGATGATGGGCGAGCGGATCTGCCTGAGGTCGATGCGCTGCTCGCCGTCTTCCAGATAGATTTCGCCGCGGCTGAGGCGGTTGCCGACGAACAGGTTCTGGCTGATCCACTCCATCTCCTGCTTGTTCAGCAGGTAATGGCCGCCCCACCAGCGTTCGAATTCCAGAAAACGCTCGCGCTCGCCGTCGACATGCGAGTACAAATGGTAGGCTTTTTTCCAGTAGGTGTTGGCCGGGTCCAGCTGCTCGAAATTGCCGACCAATTGCGCGCCGTCGAACTGGCCATGGCCCAGGTCGCCGGCCAGCGAGGCCAGCCAGGTGCCGCCCATCAGTCCGCCTTGGTAACGCATCGGGTTCTTGCCGGCCACGCCGGCCCAGTAGGACAGCGGCGAGCCGGCCAGCAGTATCGGCCCCACCAGCTCCGGCGCCGACGCCGCCAGCATCGCCAGCGCCCAGCCGCCCTGGCAGTTGCCGATGACGAAAGGCTTGCCGGCGCGGCCGCACGGATGCAGCTCGTTCACTTTCTGCAGGAACACCTTTTCCGCCCGCCACACGCATTCTATGGTCTGGTTCGGCACCGGCACCGGGAAAAACATCACGAAATAGCACGGATGGCCCTGCCGCAGCGCGATGCCGATCTCGCTGTCCATCTTGAAGCCGCCTATGCCCGGGCCGTGGCCGGCGCGCGGGTCTATCACCACGAAAGGCCGCTTGCCGGCGTCGGCGGCCGGGCAGCCGTCCGGCGGGCGGATCGCCGCCAGCGCGTAGTTGACCGGCTGCGCCAGCTCGCGGCCGTCGACGATGATGTCGAAATCGAACACCAGCACCGGCGGATGGCCGGAAGCCGCGTGCTCCAGATAGGTATCGCCCCGCTCGCGCAGCACGTCGAAGAACAACACGCCGCGCTGGGCGGCGTCCGTCCAGTAATCCATCCAGTGCTGCCCCAGCGACCACCATCCCGCCTTGTCCGCCTCAGCCATCTGGCTCTCCCCCGCAGTCGTCGCGCTCCAGACTTCACTCTAGCCCAGGCGGAACGGCTTCACTGCGGCCGGGAAAGATATCAACAGGGTATTGCGGGTTAACAGTCTTAAACACAAGCGAATTTTCGCGAAAAACTCGCCAGACAATTGCATCCAATACTGCAAGCACCCAAACCCGACAACGGAAGGAAAACATCATGACCAAGCTGCTCAAGCCCCTGCTGCTCGCCGGATTGCTGATCGCCGGCAGCGGCGCGGCCTACGCCCAGGACGCCGGCGCCGACGGCGCGCCCAAAGGCTGGCACATGGATCCGGCCAAGCGCGAAGCCATGATGGCCAAGCACCTGCAGATGCTGCACGACAAGCTGAAGATCCAGCCGCAGCAGGAAGCCGCCTGGCAGACCTTCACCGCGTCGATGAAACACGAGAAGATGGCCAAGCCGCCTGTCGATGACAACGCCACCGCGCCGGAAAAAATGGAGCGCATGATGCAGCATCGCCAGGCGGAAATGCAGAAGCATCTGGACGCGCTGAAAGCCTTCTACGCCCAATTGACGCCCGAACAGCAAAAAATCATGGACCACTTGCACCGTCCGCACGGCAAGGGTCCCCACCACGGCAAGCGCGCGGCTTCCGCGCCCGCCAACGGCTGATCGACACATCCATCCATGCGGCCGGCCCGCGGACTCGGAACCGGCGCAAGCGGCAGAAAGAGGCAATATCATGAAAGGCTACATCCGCTTGAGCGGCGTCATGCTGGCTGCCACGCTGGCAGTGGCCGCCGTGGCCCCGGCCGAGGCTTATTACCACCATGGCGGCCCGCCGCGCATCAGCATCGACGTCTGGCGCGGCGGCTACTGGAACCATGGCTACTACCACGGCCGCATGGGCTGGTGGTGGGTGGTCGGCGGCGCCTGGTATTTCTACGCCGCGCCGGTCTATCCCTATCCCAGCCTGTACGCGCCGCCGGTGGTGGTGGCACCCATCGCGCCACCCGCGCCCATGGCCCCGCCTGCGCCGCCCATCGCCGCCGCGCCGCCGGAACCGGCGCAGGTCTGGTACTACTGCAAGGCGGTCAAACAGTACTATCCGTATGTCAGCGAATGCCCCGGCGGCTGGAAAACCGTCCCGGCCAAGCCGCAATAGCCCGGGAGACGCGCCATGAAGAAACGCTATTACGCGCTGCTGCTGCCGCCGCTGCTGGCAGCCTGCACCACACTGCCCACCGGCCCCACCGTCGCGGTGATGCCGGCGCCGGGCAAGCCGTTTGAAGTTTTCGCCCAGGAAGAGCAGCAATGCCGCGCCTACGCCGCCTCCAGCAGCGGCGTCAGCAACAACGAGGCCGCCAACACCAGCCTGGCCGCCAATATGGCGCTGGGCACCGTGGTGGGCGCGGCGGCCGGCGCGCTGATAGGCGGCAACCACCAGGGCGCCGGGGTCGGCGCCGGCGTCGGCCTGCTGGCCGGCACCGCGGCGGGCGGCTCCAACGGCGCCTATGCCGGTTACGACGCGCAAACCCGCTACAACATCTCCTACCAGCAGTGCATGTACGCGAAGGGCAACCAATTGCCCGGCCAGCGCATGGCGCCGTCCTACCTGCCACCGCCGCGCATGTGAGCGCGCCATCCCTCCCGGCATTGCCCGCCGCATCCCCAGCGGCGCGGCATGCCGTCGGCGCATCGCGCCATCTTTTCAAATACCATTAACATATTGAAACAAAAAGGGAATTTCAGGCCATATCATTCGTCAAAACACGGACGATACTGCAAGCATGGCCGCATCGCGGCCCACTGTTAAAGTGGCGCGCCAGGCCATCCGTTCCTCCATCAGCAAAGGACTTCGTCATGACCAGACTGTACGCGCCGTTGATGGCCTGCCTGTTCCTCGCCACTGGCATCGCCAGCGCCCAGGACGCCAATTCCCGCCCCTTCGACACCTCCCGGGTGCAACCCAGCGTGCCGCTGTCGCTGCACGACATGACCCTGGTGGACGCGCCGGCCGCGCAAACCCCGCCGCCGACAACCGCCCAGTAACCGCCTCCCGCGCGGCGGCCCGCCGGGCGCGGTCCCGGTCGGCCCTTATGCCAAAACTGGAGAACAAACGCCGCACCCGCGCCATGGTTCCACGTGGAACGCGATGGCGCGGCTTGGAGTTTCCACGCAGGACGCCCGCCGGCTCAAGGGCCGAAACGGCAAGGCTGCTCAGCGCGGCGCGGCGGGATTGCGGGTATAGGCGCAGAAGCCGGGCTTGGGGCCGACCTTGGGATGGTTGCGGCAGGTATTCGGCCGCTTTTCATAGATGGTGCATAGCCGGGTTTTGGCGTCCAGGTACAGGCAATCGCCATTGGCGCGCTGCGCCAGCGTGAACAGGCTGTTCTTGAAATTGAAGTGCTGGATCACCCGCTGCTTTTCCAGCCGCTTGGCGATGTTCTTGATCGGCTCTTCCAGCTCGAACTCGTCCACCACGCCGATGCGGATCAGGTCAGGCAGCCTCACCTCAACCGGCATCGTGCAACAGGACGCCACGCAGTCGCCGCACAGGCCATTCTTGTACTTGATCCAGGTTTCCAGGCGGTTGACGTCGGCCACGGCTCATCCTTAAGGCATTGAATACGCGAAACTTTCCCCAAGCGGGGAGCGCGCATTCTAATGGCGCGGCCGGCGGCAGGCAAGCGCTGGCCGATGGCGATCAACGCTCAATCGCCGTCGCCATCGCCCAGCAACACCGACGGATGCGCCGCCCGGCTGACGCGCGGCAGCACCTCGGGCAGATAGATGCCCTGGATGGCGGACAGCTTGCCGTGCGCCTCCCAGTGCGCCTGGCTCTCCCAATGCTCCACCAACACGAAGCGCAGCGGATGGGCCTGGGAATGGTAGGCCTGCCACAGCAAGCAGCCCGGCTCGGCCAGGCACAGCGGGCGCATGCGCGCCAGCGCGTCGGCCACCAGCGGCACGTCCTCGGGCAGGGTGACTTCAAGCGTGACGATCAATGGAAACATGGCGGTCCTTGCGCGCGGCGGCGATGGCGGGATATCTCGATTGTACTCGCTGGGCGGCGGCCCCGCCGCCCAGCAGCCGCCCCCAGCCCGTTGCGAGCCCCCTTACTTCAACGGCGGCAGCCACGCCCGCAGCTTGGGCGGCAGGCGCCGCAACGCGGCGCTGCGGCACGGTTGCCAGAATGCCGACAGCAGCAACAAGCCCGACGCGATCAACAGCCCGGCCACGCCGAAGCCGGCGCTCTCCAGGCCGGCATGCTGCAACAGCTGGTTGAACGCGTACAGCACATAGGCCAGCGCCGACACCATCAGCGCGCGGCGGTCTATCACCAGCGACACCAGGCCGAACACCGCGTACAACGCGATCACCGCCAGCAGCATCGCCATGCCGGTGTTGCCATTCATGATGCCCAACATGGAAAACAGCGGATGCACCAGCAGCGGCGCGGCCAGCAGGTGCAGCCAGAACGCCACGTCGGACTGGCGCTTCTGCCGCGCCGGGTCCTGCCGGTCCCAGTGGACGCCCAGCAGGAAAGCCAGCGCGCCGCCCGCGGCCAGCAGCGCATTGGACAAGCCCAGCGATTCCGGCAGCAGCGCCGCGACCGCCAGCGCCGTCATCGCCACCAGCGCGCCCACGCCCATCGCCACGGTGATCGGCACCTTGAAGCGCCGCCAGTGCAGCCAGGCCGCCAGCGCCGCGGTCAGGCCTGAAGCCAGCATAGTGATCGGCTTGACCGCCTCCTCGCCGCCCGGCAGCCAATCCAGGCACAGCGCCATCATGCCGCCGCCGCTGCACAGCACGAAGCTGCCCAGCAACAGGATGCCCGGCAAGGCCATGCGCCGGCGCCGGACGAAATACTCGGCCAGCGGCCAGGACACCGCCGCCGCCAGCCATGGCGCCAGCAGCTTGGACAGCGAGCCGGCCACCCAACTCACCGACACCAGCAGCAACACGCTGGCGATCACCACGAAAATGTCGTTGAAGCCCGACAGCAGGCGGAAATGCTCCTCGTCCGCCATCTGGGTATGGCGCCGCTGCGCCGCCAGCGCGCGGAAGTCGTCTATCGCCTGCTGGCTGAAAATCCCGGCCGCCGCCGCGGCGTCCAGGTCGTCATTGTTGTACATGCCTTCTTGCCTTGAAACGATGAAAACCTTGCCAGCATACCATCCGCGGCGCGCCTCCCCGGCTAGACCCCCGGCCTCACGGCCGGAACGCGATCAAGGGAATCGCCATCTCGTCCGGGTGGACGCCGGCATGCACGCCGGCCAGCCGCAGCGGCTTCTCCCACGGCAGCGTGTCGCGAATATTCCAGCCCGGCTTGGCGATCAACACCGCCTCGCCGCAGCGGCGCGCCAGGTCGGGATGCCGCGGGCCGGGGCCGAAAGCCTGCGCGTCGAGCAAAACCTGGCTGGGAACCGCCCAACAGGCATGACCCAGCCTGCGCCGCGCCAGTTCGATGAAGCGCGCGGCGCTGCCGGGCCGCAGGTGGCAATAGGCCAGCCGCGTCTCGCCGGACAAGGGCCGCGCCAGCATGCCGTAGAGTTCGGCGTCGGCGTCCAGGTCCAGCCACTGCCCGGCCGGCGCGTCGACAAAACCGTGGTCGGCGATCGCCACCACCGCGGCGTCGCGCTGGGCGGCTTCGATCAGCAGCCGCTCGAAGCCGGCATCCAGCTCCGCCAGCAGGATCTCCGCCTGCGGCGCGGCCGGGCCATGCTCGTGCATCGCCGTGTCCAGCTGCGGCAGGTAAAGGTAATGGAAGGCGGGCCGGGGCGAGCGCAGCCGCGCGGCCAGTTGGGCAAACCCGTCCGCCGGGCCGCGATACGGCAAGCGCGCGCTGCCGCCGGCATGGAAGCGGCTGCATGGCGAATCGGCGATGAAATCCGGCAGCAGGCAGGCCGCCGGCCGCGCCAGGCGGTCGAATAGCGGCGGCGCGCGATACAGCGCGTCGGCCAGCGCCTGCGGCGCGCTGGCGCTGCCGGCCGGATGGCGCACATACAGGGGCAAGGGCGCGATGATCTCCTCGCCGTGCAGCTGGTGCCAGCCTATCAGCCCGTGTTCAGCCGGCGCGCAGCCGGTCAGCACGGTGGTGACGGCGGCGGCGGTGGTCGGCGGAAACACGCTGTCGATCCGCGCCCGCTGCCGCGCCCGCAGCTGGCTGTCCGGCCCCAACCGCCGCAGCTGGGCGTCTCCCAGCCCGTCTATCAGCAGCAGGCAGACATGGCGGTGGCGGCCGATGCCGTCCAGCGCGTCAACGCGCAGCGGCGCGTGGCCCAGGTCCGGGCCGCCTAGCTCGCTGCTCAGCGTCTGCATCAGGTTGAGCAGGCTGCCGCCTTGATAGTCGGGCCAGGCGGAAGCGGGAAAAAGCGCGGCGAGATCGGGCATGGCGCGGCGGGCGATGAGGGTGATCGGCCATTGTGTCGGCCGCCGTCCCGGCAAGTCAACGGCCAGCGGCGCGGGGAACCACGGCGCCGGATCCGGCTCCAAGATCACGGTTTTTCATTTCATCATCGCAGCCTATCCCCGCCATTGACGACAGCGCCGACGCGCGGGGAGCGGTTTGCCGTCGCAGGAATCCAAGCATGAAACTCGCAAGCCTCACTCTCGCCCTGGCCCTGTCCGGGCTGGCCGCCGCGGCGCAGGCCGATACCTCCACCATAGTCGGCGGCGCCTTGGGCGGCGCGGCCGGCGCGGCGGTCGGAGAAGCGGTCGGCGGCCGCAACGGCGCCATCATCGGCGGCGCGGTGGGCGGCGGCGCCGGCGCGGCCATCGGCCATGATTACGGCCGCAAGGCCGACGCGCCCAAGCGCGACTACCGCAAGCACCGCCACCATCACGCGCGCGGCAAGGGCCGTTCCTGCCCGCCGGGCCAGGCCAAGAAAGGCCGCTGCTAAGCAGCTGCCAGGCGCGGGCGGCGGTCCGCTTACAAAACCAGCGCCAGCCAGGCCCACATCGCCAGCAGCAGGATGTTGGACGCCAGAAAAGCCAGGAAGCGGTGCAGCGGGTGGTTGTGGCCGAGATGGATCGCCGTATGGACCGCGCGCAGCGCGACATAGCCCCAGGCCAGCGCCAAGGGCAGCGGCGAGGCCAGGTTCTTGGCGATGACGATGGCGCCGAACACGTAGAACAGCACCGGGGTTTCGAACAGGTTGGAGAAATTGCGCGCCAGCTTCAATTCGCCGTCTGGCGGCGCGTCGCCCTGCATCAGCCGGTAATAGCTGCCCTTCACCTTGCCCGAGCGGGCATGAGCGAGCCGGGTCGCCCCCAGACGGACGCCGACGAAAAAGGTCAACAGCACTAACGCGAACATCGGGTAGATCATCACTTCCCCCTAAGGCAGCCATTTTGCCGGGCGCCGGCCGCGCCCGCCGTTCACGCCAGCGGCGCCACGCCGCCGTTGCGCGGCGTCGCGTTCTCGTGGAACAGGTCTTCCAGGTATTGCGCCAATCCGTCTTCCGTCACCCAGTCCGGAATGACGAAATCGGCGGGCCGGCGCTTGCCGTCGTTGCCGGGCAGGAAAGCCTGCCAGCCGGCGTCGCGCCGCTCCGCCACCACCATCTGGCCGTAGACCGTGAATCGATAGCTTTGCATGCGTCGGCCTCCGTTTGCGTTCAAAGGCTCATGATTGCAGACCGACCATCGTCAGCGCAACGTCATGCCGATGGAGTTTCTTCACTTTCCCAACATCGCCACAGTCACCGGGAAATAGTACCCATCCGACTGCCCCTCTGCCATTCGAGCAGCCGTCTTCGAAACCTTAAGCCACCTACTGTTTGAGCGGATCGCTGATAACTCCCCCGCGAGTTCGGCGGTACCTTAGTGTGACTTTGGAAGCGAGGTTTCACCGCGCTGTTGGGACGCCTTTTCTTTCGTTCCTTTCTTTTGGCGACGCAAAAGAAAGGAACACGTTCTCGGGTGGAGCCGGCATTAAAAACAAACATCCTCAAAGCGGATCTATATAAAACTGCTACCAACGCACGGTCAAACCAAAGTCATTACCGATTCTGTATCGTGATAATGCCGTTGTCTTTCCGCATTTGCTGTGGAGTGGAATATCGTGAGTCTTTTTGACCCACACAAAGAAACGTTATCTCCGCTTCACCACAACCACCATGAAGTGCGCACTCGTATGAGTTCTCACTTTGCAGCAACAGCTGCTTATCTTGAGAAGTGCAGAACCTATTTGCCTCGTTCAACGCATCACCCTTTGCTCCGGATGGACCAGAAAAAGGAACCCTAACAGAGATACTGTATGTGTCCTTTGCAATTTTCAGCGGCCCTGTATCTGCACATCCCGCCAAGATTATCGATATCAAAACCACGGCAACGAACTTCATAGACAGCCTCCACTGATAAGAAATTTGCCGCATCACTCCAAATAAAAATAGGCTGAAATCCAGCCCACCGCATTTAGCCACGTTCAGGTAGCAATAAAAAAAGCAAGCCATGAACGGCTTGCCTGTTGTCAACTGCTGGCCAATTTGGTGCGTCGCCCCTGCGGGGTGACGCACCCTACGAATGGTGACGCGCCTTACGGCCGCTGCTTGAAGAAGGTAATCGGCGCGGAAGCCGGAATCTCGCTCGGCGGCGGCGTTTTCAGAATGTGCTTCTTCATCTTGCCCATCACGTGCATTTCGCAGGGGCGGCATTCGAACTTCAGCGTGTAGGTTTCGCTGCCGGACTTCAGCACCATCGGGTCGGCGCGCACCTGGCCCATCACCCCCTTCACGCCCTTGGCCTGCTTCGGACACAGGTTGTAGGAGAAGCGCAGGCAGTGCTTGGTGATCATCAGGCTGACTTCGCCCTCTTCCTGGTGCGCTTCGTAGGCCGGCTCTATCACTTCCACGCCGTGCTTCTTGTAGAAGTCCCAGGCCAGCGCGTTGTAGACGTTGGCGAGATAGCTCAGCTCGGTCTGCGGAAAGCGGACCGGCGGCTCCACCGCCGCCTTGCGCGGCTGGCGCGGCCAGGCGGCGACGCGGGCGGCTTCGAGTTTTTCCACCGCCTCGCGGCGCAGGCCGTTGATGACCGAGGCCGGCACGAACCACGGCTGCGACAGGTTCAGCGCCACGTCGTGCGCCTGGAACATGGTGTTGCCGAGCTTGGCGGCGGCGTCGCGCAGGCTTTGCTCGGCGCGGGCGGCGTCCTTGGCCGGCTCAAGCGGCATATCCACGCTAGCGCTGGCGCTGCAGCCGTCGGCGTCGGTATAGCTCAGCTCCAGCCCGCCGCCGGCGGTTTCCCTTAGCGCGGCCCAGACGCCGACGCGGCGCTCGGCCGATTTCTTCAGCAGCGCCAGCTCCCAGGCGTGGTCGCGGTTGCGGCTGATGTCGACGCCGGGCTTCAGCCCTTGCAGCGCCGCCGGGTCGTTCGGCTCGCAGCGCCATACCAGCAGTCCGCCTTCGGCCTTGCCCACCTGCTTGACGGTATTCAGCTGCATGCCCACCACTTCGCGCTTCTTCATGAAGTTGATTCCGTCGCCGTTGGACATCTGCTCGGTGGTGGCGATCTCCAGCCAGCCGTCGCCGACCTTATGCACCGTGCCCAAGCCGACGCCGACGAATTTGGGCGAATCGAAGGCGCCGATGTCCTGCTTGCGGCCGGTGGCGAAATAGTCGGTGGCGCCGCGGTGGAAGGTCTTGTCCGGATCCGGCGTGAAGTAGATTTCGCTGCTGCCGCTGGCCGCCGGCGCCAGCTCCGGCCGGCGCTCGAAGATTTCGTCCAGCAACAGCCGGTAGTGGCTGGTGATGTTCTTGACGTAGGACACGTCCTTGTAGCGGCCCTCGATCTTCAAGGAGCGCACGCCGGCGTCCAGCAGCGCTTCCAGATTGGCGCTCTGGTTGTTGTCCTTCATGGACAGCAGGTGCTTGTCGAAGGCCACCACGCCGCCTTTTTCGTCGGTCAGCGTGTACGGCAGCCTACAGGCCTGCGAGCAGTCGCCGCGGTTGGCGCTGCGGCCGGTGTCGGCGTGGCTGATGAAGCACTGGCCGGAGAAGGCCACGCACAGCGCGCCGTGGATGAAGTATTCGATGGTGGCGGAATCGGCCACCCGGTCGGCGATCTTCTTGATCTGCGGAATGGTCAGCTCGCGCGCCAGCACCACCTGCGAGAAGCCGGCGTCGGACAGGAAGCGCGCCTTGTCGGCGTCGCGGATGTCGCACTGGGTGGACGCGTGCAGTTGGATAGGCGGCAGGTCCATCTGCAGGATGCCCATGTCCTGAACGATCAGCGCGTCCACGCCAGCGTCGTACAGCTGCCAGATCAGCGCGCGCGCGGCATCCAGCTCGGCGTCGTGCAGAATGGTGTTGAGCGTGGTGAAGATGCGCGCGTGGTAGCGGTGGGCGAACCGCACCAGGCCGGCGATGTCCTCGATGCTGTTGCAGGCGTTGTGGCGCGCGCCGAACGACGGCCCGCCGATATACACCGCGTCGGCGCCGTGCAGGATGGCTTCGCGGCCGATTTCGGCGGTTTTGGCGGGTGACAGCAGTTCGACTTGGTGCGGCAACAGGCTCATGGCAATTCCGGGCTGGAGTAAGGGTTATCACCGCCTGGCGCGGCGGGCGCGAAAGTATAACGGAATCATCGGCTTATAGATAGCCGGCGCGGTTGCGTAATAGTCCTAGGTATCACTACCTAAAACCGCCTAATCCAATTGATTAGCTTTATGACGGCTGCTACCCAAAGAATATCGGGGGCTGCGCCCCCTACCCCTGCGAGCCTGTCATGTTCAGCCAACTCACCATCAGCCAGCGCCTGGCCATCATGGTCGTCGCCCTGCTCATCATTCCCATTCTGGTCGGCCTGTACGGCCTGCGCACTCAGGAAGGCATACTCGGCGACTTCGCCACCACCTACAACGACCGCGTGGTGTGCCTGAAGCAACTGAAAGTGGTCGGCGACGGCTACGCGGTGGGCATCGTCGACAACGCGCAGAAGCTGCGCAACCGCAGCCAGACGCCGGCCAGCTTCTTCAACAATCTGCAAAAGGCGCAGGCCGACGTGAAGCGGCAATGGGGCGACTACCGCGCCACCTATCTGACGCCGGAGGAAAAACAGCTGGCCGACCAGGCCGAAACGGCGATGGCCGCCGCCAACCAGAGCGTGGACAAACTTAGCCGGATCGTGCGCGGCGGCGACGCGGCAGCGCTGCAAGCCTATGTGGACCAGGAAATGTATTCGGCGCTCGACCCGGTGGCGCAGCGCATCGCCGCGCTGGTCGACCTGCAGCTGCGGGTGGCGGCGGAAGAGTTCGCCCAATCCCAGCAGCGCGCCGCGTTCAGCCATGCCGCCAATATCGGGCTGATCGTCGCCGGCGTGGCGATAGGCTTCCTGCTGGCCTGGGTGATCGTGCGCGGCCTGTTGGCCGAGCTGGGCGGCGAGCCGCGCGACGTGGTGGCGCTGGCCGAACGCATCGCCGAGGGCGACCTGGGGCAGAAGCTGCAGGTCCGGCCCGGCGACCAGCACAGCATCGTCTCCTCGATGTCGCGGATGCAGAGCGCGCTGATCCAGCTGGTGCGCAATATGCAGTCCATCACCCTTCGGCTGTCCAACAGCGCCACCGAACTGGCGGCGGCGGCGGAGCAGGTGGCCACCAGCGCCGAGGAGCAGACCCGCGCCGCGTCGTCGATGTCCGCCTCGGTGGAGCAGCTGTCGGTCAGCATCTGCTCGGTCAACGACCATACCAGCGACGTCGCCAAGGACTCGGTGTCCAGCGGCCAGCTGGCGCATAGCGGCGAGGCCATCATCGGCGAGACGCTGAGCACCATCAACCACGTGGCGGAGCAGGCGCGCGCCTCGCAGCAGCAGGCCGACCTGATGGGCAGCCGCTCGCAGGAGATCGCCAACGTGATCCAGGTGATACGCGACGTGGCCGAGCAGACCAATCTATTGGCGCTGAACGCGGCGATCGAGGCGGCGCGCGCCGGCGAGCAGGGCCGCGGTTTCGCGGTGGTGGCCGACGAAGTGCGCAAACTGTCGGAACGCACCGCGCAATCCACCACCGAGATCAGCGGCAGCATCCGCGACATGCTGGACTGCAGCCAGCACGTGGTGGAAAACATCCACAACACCGTGGACCAGATGGAAGTGGGCCTGAGCCAGGCCACCCGCGCCCGCGAGGCGATCGCCGGCATCAGCGGCAATGTGGAGCGGGTGAAACAGTCGCTGTCCACCATCTCCATTTCCTTGAACGAACAGCAGCAGGCCGGCACCGGCATCGCCGCCAATGTCGAGCAGGTGGCGCAGATGTCGGAAGAAACCAGCGCCGCCGCGGTGCAGACCGCCGAAGCCGCCAGCCAGGTCGAGCAGATGGCCGGCGCGCTGCAAGTTGCCATCAGCCATTTCAAGCTGCCGGCCGGCGGCCAGCCGTATTCGGCCGATGCGCCGCTGCCCGCCATTTCCGCCACGGCGCTGCGCGCCTGAGCGCGCGTCTCCCCGCCCCCTCGCCGCCGGCCTTGCCGGCGGCTTTTCCTTTTGCGCCGCGGATAGCAAAATATTGCATCGCAGCATTACCACTACGATCAGCGATGTTGGTTTACGAAAATAAAAATGGTATTTGATTGGATCGAATTTCGGCAGTGCTCAGCCTTGTTGGCGTTTTGCGCGCAAATTCAAAATTAAATTTCAAATTTATATTCAAACTTAAGTAAATTCATTTAGTTGTCCGCTATTTTTATAACTTTATTTGAATTTTCATCCCGCATGGCAGCATTGCAACGCCATGACAATCGATTTCAACCAGAATAGTCTCATACCATTTGAAGACCACTATAAGACCAGCTAACTTGCCTCCAGGACTTCCACGCAGGGATTCCGCAACTGGACCTGGAGACAATAAATGCACAAGCAACGCGTCTTACTCTTGGCCGTCCTGGCCGCCCTTTCCGGCCTGGCCCTGGCGGAAGAAGAACCCTCCGTCCCGCCTTCCAGCGATGGCCCGGCGCTGAAAGGCACCAAGCAGGCCATTCCGGCAAGCGATGTCTACGACCTGATCACCAAGTCGGAAACCACCTTCAGCGCGCTGTACTACGGCCGCGACCGCCAGGAAAAACAGCCGAACAACAGCAACGGCGGCGATATCCGCGTCAACGCGCTGAACCTGGGGCTGAACTTCAAGTCCGGCTATGCCTGGAACGTGCTGGGCTTCGACGCCGCCGCCCATAGTTCCATCCGCCTGACCAAGGGCATAGGTTTCTCCGAAGTGCTGTACCACGACTACAAGGACATGAGCAATCCGGCCGAAGGCGGCGGCGGCAAGGACAAAAGCGACGCGGTGCTGAGCCAGGCGGCGGTGAAATTCCGCCAGAGCCCGGACGGCCAGGGCTTTTCCGCCCGCGCCGGCTACACCCCGATCAGCATCGGCACCATGGGCACCTCCGGCGGCCTGCAGTCGCACTCCTACCGCGGCTTCGAAGGCAAGTACAAGCTTGGCGACTTCGAAATCGGCTACGGCTGGGCCGACCAGTTCCGCAACGAGTGGGACAACCGCTTCCGCGACATGACCAATTCCTGGGAACAGGGCCGCAGCAACGGCAGCGCCGCCAAGCAGGTGGACTACGTCAACAGCCTGGGCCTGCGTTACGCGCCGGAAAACGCCTTCATCGACTTCGGCGTCGGCGAAGGCAAGGACTACCGCCGCACCGCGCAGATCGCCGGCTCCTACACCTGGAAGCTGGCCGGCGGCGACAGCCTGACCGGCGTCGCCTACTACTTCCAAGGCAAGGATGAAGCCCAGCTCGGCATGAAGAACTCCCAAACCGCCTGGCACACCAGCGCCAGCCTGGCTTACACCACCGGCGGCCTCACCGTGCAAGGCGGCCTGGGCAAGAGCCATAACCCGGACGGCGGCGAAGTGAACTTCCGCATGACGCCGTACGGCAACAGCGACAACCGCAACTTCATCCAGACCTGGGGCCAGGACGACGACTTCGTCTGGGACGGCACCCAAGTGGTCAAGCTGGGAGTCAACTACGACTTCGCCAAGCAAGGCCTGCCGGGCTTCTCGCTGGGAGCCAGCGCCAACTACGCCACCGGCCTGAAAAACCCGAACGGCGCGCCGGACAGCAAGGCGCATGAAATCGACCTCAGCGCCGGCTATACGGTGCAGAGCGGCCCGCTCAAGGGCGCCAGCATCGGCGTTTACCCCGCTTGGTACCGCTCCGGCGACTTCTACGGCAAGCGCGACCGCAACGACGTGAAAGTGATCGCTTCCTACAGCAAAACCTTCTGATCCACCAAGTGGCCGGTCTGCCAGTGCCGGCCGCTTCGCCCATCGGGTTCGATGGGCGAAGCCACAAAGGAGAAAACCAGACATGAAGCTGAAGACCCTGAGCCTTTCCCTGCTGATCGCCGCCGGCCTGTCCGCGCCGCTGGCAGCCCACGCCGCCGACAAGCCGGTGCTGGAAGTGTGGACGATGAGCCTGTCGCCCAAGTTCGACGGCTATTTCAAGGAGCTGGTGGCCAAGTACAACGCCCAGCATCCGAATGTGGAAGTGAAGTGGACCGACTACCCGTGGGACGTGATCCAGGCCAAGTTCACCGCCGCAGTCGGCGCCGGCAAGCCGCCGGCCCTGGTCAACCTGAACGTGCCCTGGACCTACGACTACCAGCAGCAAAACCTGATCCAGCCGCTGGACGGCCTGATAGACAAGGGCCAGTACGTGACGGGCGCGTTGAAGGACGTCACCTTCAACGGCAAGGTCTACGCCTTCCCGCACTACAACGGCGCCAACGTCATCGCCTACAACGCCGCGCTGTTCAAGAAGGCCGGCCTCGACCCCAACAAGCCGCCCAAATCGTTCGACGAGGAGCTGGCCTACGCCAAACAGATCAAGGCCAAAACCGGCGTGGCCGGCTTCGCGCCGACGCTGGGCCCGACCAAGATCGAGGCGCTGCTGATGCAAAACGGCCTGGATGTGGTCAAGGACGGCAAGCCGGCGTTCAACAGCCCGGCCCACGTCGCCTTCGTCAAGAAGCTGGCCGACGCCTACAAGGCCGGCGCCTTGCTGAAGGACAATCTGTTCGCCCAGGACAATTTCCAGGTGGCGATGGCCGCGTACAACGGCGGCCGGCTGGCGATGCTGGAATCGACGCCGACCACGCTGACCCGGGTGCGCGACGAAGCGCCCAAGCTGTACCGCGACACCCGCGTCGCCCCGGCGCCGCTGGGCCCCACCGGCATCGCCGCCGGCGGCTGGATGTTCAATTTCGCGGTGGCGCGCAATGTGGACAAGGCACTGCTGCCGGAAGTCGGCAAATTCGGCAACTACCTGACCAACGCCGACAACCAGCTGGCCTTCGCCAAGCTGGCCGGCACCTTGCCCACCGCCCGCAAGGCGGCGCTGGATCCGCACTTCCAGAAAGTGTCCGGCAACGCCGGCGCCGCCGAGCTGGCGGTCGGCATCGCCGCCGCCAACCTGGACAAGACCCGCACCCTGTTCCTGTCGGTGAAGAACGCCGACACGCTGTCGGCCAGGCTGTCGGCCGCGGTGGAAAAAGCGGTGACCGGCCGCCAGGACGCCAAGCAGGCGCTGGACGAGGCCGCCGCCTACTGGAGCGGCAAGCTGTAAACGCGGCACGCGCCCGCCGCCACGCGCGGCGGGCTGTCGTCATGCAATCAGCCCGGTGAAACCCCGATGCGCAAACCACATAAAACCACCCTGCAGACCTATCTGTTCCTGGCGCCGGCGCTCGTGCTGCTGGCGGCGTTCTCGTTCTGGCCGGTGGGCTTCGGCTCCTTTCTCGCCTTCACCCGCTATAACCTGATCGACGCGCCGCAGTGGGTGGGCTGGGACAATTTCCGCGAGCTGTTCGGCGATGAGCTGTTCCTGTCGGCGCTGAAGAATTCGGCGCTGTACCTGCTGGTGGTGCCGGCGATCCAGCTGTTGGCCATCCTGCTGGCGGTGCTGGTCAACAACAGCCTGCCCGGCATCAAGCTGTTCCGCGCCGCCTACTACCTGCCGGTGGTCACCTCGGTGTCGGTGATCGGCATCATCTGGAATTTCATGTACGCCGAAGACGGCGTGCTCAACGCCGCGCTGCGCTGGCTGCATCTGATCAACGATCCGGTGGGCTGGCTCAACGATGACCATATCGCGCTGTTCGCGGTGATGTTCATCACCGTCTGGCGCGGCATAGGCTGGTATATGGTGCTGTACCTGGCCGGCCTGCAGGCGATGCCGGCCGACCTGCACGAGGCCGCGCAACTGGACGGCGCCAGCCGTTGGCAGCGCTTCTGGCGCATCACCGTGCCGCTGCTCGCGCCCACCATCTTGCTGTGCTCGATCATGTCGATGCTGGCGGCGGTGAAGGCGTTTGAGGAAGTGCAGATCCTGACCAAGGGCGGGCCGATGCAGTCCACCTACACCGCGCTGTTTTACGCTTACGAGTTCGGCATCAAGTCGCTGAACTTCGGCCGCGCGCTGGCCGCCAGCCTGGTGATGTCGGCGTTCTGCATCGTGCTGGCCTGGCTGAATTTCCGTTACCTGCAACCGCGCGACCGCTGAGGAGGCCAGATGCATTCTTCCACCACCCTGCCCGCCGCTGCCGCCGCCATCCGCGCGCGGCCGCGGCTGGCGCGCCTGGGCAACCGCGCCGTCCATTACCTGGCGCTGGCCGCCATCGGGCTGATCACCGTCTACCCGTTCTGGTGGACGCTGGTGACCGCCTTGTCCGGCGACGGCGAAGTGTTCGCCTTTCCGCCGCCCTTGCTGCCCACCGCGCCGACGCTGGCCAACTTCCGCGAGGCGGTGTCCAGCATCGACATCCTGGCCTTCTACCGCAACTCGCTGGCCATCACCGCGCTGACGGTGGCAGGCACGCTCTTGGTCAGCGCGCTGGCCGCCTACCCGCTGGCGCGCATGCAGTTCCCCGGCCGCCGGCTGGTGTTCGGCGCCATCCTCGCCACCCTGATCCTGCCTAGCGAGGTCAATTTCCTGGTCAACTTCATCACCGTGTCCAAGCTGCACCTCACCGACAGCTACGGCGGCGTGGTGCTGCCGACGCTGGCCGGCGCGGTGGGCATCTTCCTGATGAAGCAGGCGTTCGAGGCGGTGCCGCAGGATCTGATCGACGCCGCCCGCGTCGACGGCGCCGGCGAATGGCAGATCTTCTGGAAAATCATGCTGCCGCTGTCGCGGCCGGCGCTGGCGGCGCTGACCATCCTCACCACGGTGTCGGCGTGGAACCAGTACATCTGGCCGTCCATCGTGATGTCCAGCCCGGAAAAGTTTCCGCTGTCGGTCGGCGTGCTGTACCTGGCCGGCGCCTTCAGCTTCAAGACGCGGGTGGTGGCGGCCGGCGCGGTGCTGACCGTGCTGCCCATCCTGATCGTGTTCCTGTTCACCCAGCGCTACTTCCTGCGCGGATTCGATGGAGCGGTGAAATGACCCTGAGCGACGAACAACTGGACCAACTGGCCGGCCGCTGTCTGATGGTGGACGTGGCCGGGCCAGCCCTGGGCGCCGAAGAAGCGGCGCGGCTGAGGAAAATGCGGGTGCGCGCCATCTGCCTGTTCCGCCGCAACGTGCCGGACGCGGCGTCGACGCGCCGCCTGGTGGCGGGCCTGAAAGCCGCGCTGGGCGACGACATCCTGGTGGGCCTGGACCAGGAAGGCGGCGGCGTGATGCGCACGCTGTTCCTGCCGCAGGCGCCGGCGGCGATGGCGCTGGCCGCCGTCGGCGACGCGGCGCTGGCGCGCCAGGTCGGCGCCGCGGTGGCGCGCGGGCTGAAGAGCCTGGGCGTCAACTGGAACTTCGCCCCGGTGCTGGATCTGAACAACAACCCGGCCAATCCGGTGATAGGCGAGCGCTCGTTCGGCGCCGAGCCAGCGCGCGCCGCCGCCCTGGCCCGCGCCTGGATGGAAGGCCACCTGGCCGAAGGCGTGGCCTGCTGCGTCAAGCACTTCCCCGGTCACGGCGACACCCACACCGACTCCCATCTGGACCTGCCGGTGGTGGACAAGCCTCAAGCCGAGCTGCGCGACTACGAGCTGGCGCCGTTCAAGGCGCTATCCGCGCACGCGCCGGCGCTGATGAGCGCTCACATCCGCTTCCCGGCGCTGGACCCGGAATGGCCGGCCACGCTGTCGCCGGCCATCCTCACCGGCCTGCTGCGGCATGAGCTGGGCTTCCAGGGCGTCGCCATCACCGACGCGCTGAACATGAAGGCGATACGCGAACGCTGGGGCCAGGCCGCCGGCTCGGTGCAGACGCTGAAAGCCGGGGCGGATCTCGCGCTGGTGCTGCAGTTTCCCGATGAAATGGAAGCCAGCTTCAACGCGCTGCGCGCCGCGCTGCGCGGCGGCGAGCTGGCGCCGGAACGGATGCAAGAAGCCGCGGCGCGGGTGGACGCGCTGACCCGGCGCTACCCCAGCCTCGGCGATGACGACTACGCGGCCGAACAGCGCGCCGCCGACGAGGCGCTGTTCGCCGACGCCTGGGTCCGCGCGCTGACCGCCCATGGCGAGGTTCCCCTCTTGCCCGCCGGCCAGCGGCTGCGGCTAGTGGTGCAGGACCAGGCGCCGTCCGACGGCGTGTCCGAAGCCGGTCTGTCCGCCGACCGGCTGATCGCCGCGCTGTCGCGCCGCCACGCGCTGGAAGTGGTGCGCTTCAAAAACCGGGCGATGCTCGACTGGGCCACGCTGCCGCGCGACGGCGCCTTCACCGTGCTGGCCTCCACCAGCCGCGAACGCTACCGCCGGCGCGAACAACACAGCTGGAAGCCGGACTTGCATCTGGCATTATGGAACCCTTACGCCGCCGCCGACATCGCCGCGCCGGCCTTGATCAGCTACGGCTTCGCCGACGCCGCGCTGGACGCCATCAGCCGCTGCCTGGCCGGCGAGATCGACGCCGCCGGCCGGCTGCCGGTACCGCTGGGCGGCCCCCACCAGGAGCAATGAAATGTCCCGACTGTCATTGAGCAATATCCGCAAGGTTTACGACGACGGCAACGCCGTGATCCACGATGTCAGCCTGGACATCCGCGACGGCGAATTCATGGTTTTCGTCGGCCCGTCCGGCTGCGGCAAATCGACGATGATGCGCATGATCGCCGGGCTGGAGGACATCAGCGCCGGCGAGCTGCGCATAGACGGCCAGTTGGCCAACGACATCGAGCCGGCCAAGCGCGGTGTGGCGATGGTGTTCCAAAGCTACGCGCTGTACCCGCACATGACGGTGCGCGGCAATATGGCTTTCAGCCTGAAGCTGGCCGGCAAAAGCAAGGCCGAGATCGACGCCGCGGTGAACCGCGCCGCGCAGACGCTGCAGATCGAACACCTGCTGGAGCGCAAGCCCAAGGCGCTGTCCGGCGGCCAGCGCCAACGCGTGGCCATCGGCCGCGCCATCGTCAGGAAGCCCGGCGTGTTCCTGTTCGACGAGCCCTTGTCCAATCTGGACGCCGCGCTCCGGGTGCAGATGCGCATCGAACTGGCGCGGCTGCACAAGGAGCTGGGCAGCACCATGATCTACGTCACCCACGACCAGGTGGAGGCGATGACACTGGGCCACCGGATCGCGGTGTTCAACGCCGGCCGCATCGAACAGGTGGGCACGCCGCTGGAGCTGTACAACCGCCCGGCCAACCGCTTCGTCGCCGGCTTCCTCGGCTCGCCCAAGATGAACTTCATCGCGGCGCGGCCGCTGGACCCGCGCGCCGACGGCGTGGAGCTGGAGCTGCCCGGCGGCTGCCGGCTGACGCTGCCCTTCGCCGCCGCCGGCGGCGCGGCGACGCTGGGCGTGCGCGCCGAGCACCTGTTCTTCGCCGAATCCGGCCTGCCGGCGACGGTGCAGCTGGTGGAGCATCTGGGCGATCAGCAGATCGTCTACCTGCGCCACGAAGGCGAAGGCGAGCCCATCGCGCTGAGGCTGCCCGGCCACGAGGCCGAGCCGCGCCCGGGCGAGCGCCGCTTCCTGGCGCCGGACCCGCGCCATTGCCACCTGTTCGGCGGCGACGGCGCGGCGCTGCCGCGGCGCGAGCCGGCAAGCCAGCCGGCGGCCGAACTGATCGCCTGACGCGAGCGGGCGGCCCGCCGCCCGCTCTTATCCACAAGCGCAGCCAAAGCGCGGATTTATCCACAACGCACAGCCGAGAAACCAAGCGCCGAATCCATCCGGATGCGCATCGCGCCGGGAGCCATCAGCCTGCGCGCGGCCAGTCCCGCCATTGCCGCACTGCCAAGGCGCTTATCCACAGCCGCGCCGCGATTGCACACTTGTCCACAATCAACGGCCCGCGCCGCCGCGCCTCAGCGTGGAAGGGACAAAGTTGTTGAAATTGCTAAGTAAATATTCGTAAGACATCGAGAACTGCCCTACAACTAGAGCAAGATTGTTCCAATACGGAGGTTCTCATGAACCGCCAAACCTCGCTGGCCGGGCAACTGGCCGCCATCGTCGGCCTGGTCATCGCCATCCTGCTGATTTCCTCGATTTTCTCCTTAAGCCAGCTATGGGGCAGCATCCGCGTGTTCCGCGACCAAGTGGTGGCCGACCAGCGCAGCGTGCAGCAAGTGCTGACCATGCAGGTGGACTTCAAGAAACAGGTGCAGGAGTGGAAAGACACGCTGCTGCGCGGCCAGGACCCGGCCAAGCTGGCCAAATACTGGGGCAATTTCCAGCAGCGCGAGCAGCAGGTGCGCGACGAGGGCAACAGGCTGGCGGCCTCGGTGTCCGACCCGCAGGCGCAGCAGTTGCTGCTGCAATTCGTCGCCGCCCACCAGAAAATGGGCGACGACTACCGCAAGGGGCTTGACGCCTACAAGCAGGCCGGCGCCGACTTCAAGGTGGGCGACAAGCAGGTGGCCGGCATGGATAGGCCGCCGACCGAGTTGCTGACCCAGGCCAGCGACCTGCTGGCCAAACGCGCGCAGGCCAACACCGCCGCCGCGGAAGACAGCGCCAACGCCGCCTTGTGGCGGGTGGGCATCGCGATGGCCGTCGGCACCGTGCTGGGCCTGGCCTTCTTCCTTTACTACGTCAGCCGCACCGTGATCCAGCGCGCCCGCCAGCTGGCGGACGACCTGGCCCGGCTGGCCGGCGGCGATTTCACCCGCCCGTTCCACGCCGGGCGGATGGACGAGATCGGCCGCATCGCCGCCAGCAGCGAAACGGTGCGCACCCATCTGGGTTCGCTGATCGGCGAGCTGATCCACGCCGCCAAGCAGGTCGGCGACACCAGCCAGGAGCTGGGACGCTCGGCGCAGGCGCTGGCGCGCGGCGCCGAAACGCAAAACGACGCGATCGCCGACAACGCCGCCTCGCTGGAGCAAATGGCCACCAGCGTGGACACCATCGCCGACCAGGCCTCGCGCATCAGCGACGATTCGCGCAACAGCGCGCAGAAAACCAACGACGGCCTCGACGAGGTGGCGCGGCTGCGCCGCCAGGCGGAAACCATAGACACGGTGATGGGGCAAGTAGACCAGGCCTCGCAGGCCTTCCGCGACAGCACCCAGTCGATCAGCCATTTGACCGGGCAGATCCGCGACATCGCCGAGCAGACCAATCTATTGGCGCTGAACGCGGCGATCGAGGCGGCGCGCGCCGGCGAGATGGGCCGCGGCTTCGCGGTGGTGGCCGACGAGGTGCGCAAGCTGGCGGAAAACTCGGCCAAGGCCGCCAGCGAAATCAAGGGCGTGACCGAACAACTGAGCCAGAACGCGCAATCGGTGGGCTCGACGGTGCAAAGCGGCCTGGACGCCGCCCAGCAAAGCCGCGACACCATGGAGACGGTGATGGCCAATCTGCGCGAGGCCAACGACAGCGTGCAAGAAGCCAGCGGCGGCGTCGGCCAGATCCGCGACGCCATTTCCGAGCAGAAAAGCGTCTGCGCCAGCCTGGCGCAGCGCTTCGAAACGGTATCGCAGATGGTGGCCGACAACACCCAGGCCGCCGGCGAACTGCACAGCGCGGTGCTCCGCCTGAACGGCGTGGCCGCCCACATGCAGCAAATGGTGGGCAAGTTCCAGCTGTAGCGCCGCCAAGGCTAGCGCGGGCGCAACGACGCGATGCGGCTCAGGCGGAGAAAACGGGATTCGCGGCATCCAGCCGGAAGCGCAGCAGCGTCCCCGCATGCGGCGCCAGCCGCCGCGCCAGCCAATCCATGCCGACCGCGCCGGACGGGAAGCCGGCGTCCGGGCGTTCGCTGACGAACACCACGTTGCGGCTGGCTTCGGTCAGCTTGAAATGGTCCGACTCCAGCCAATTCATGCAGCGGCAAACCGTCTCCCGGCCGCCGTTCAGCCACACCACCTCGCCGGCTTGCGGCCACTCCGCTTCGGCGCGGCCCAACGGCACGAAGGCTTCGTCGCCATGCGCCAGGTCCAGCAGCAGCTCTCCGCCCAGCTTGTCGACATCTTCGCCGCCAAACGGCACCAGGCTGAGCAAGGACGCCTGGTTGTACAGATCCACCAACGGCAGGATGCTGCGCAGCTTGTCCTTTTGCACCGCCTTGACCAGATATTCCAGCGAACAGCGCGCCTTCTTGTCGCCGGGCAACTCGCGGTACAGCGCTTTCCAGCGCTGCAGCAGCGCTTCGGTATCCGCCCCTTCCGCCAAACTCGGCGCCGCCGTCGGCAAGGCCGACGTTTGCAGATCCAGGGCCAGCAGGCCCTCCACTTCCATTGCCGGCAGGCGGCCCAACAGGTCTTGGCTCAATTCGACGCGCATCGCTTTCTCCCTCATGATCAGTGCGCTGCCTATGCTAGCCAGGCTGTGGAGCGAGGGGAAGCAAATGCTTTTAATGGGGCATTAGTAGGAGGGAGCCGATGGCTTGCAGGCGGTGCGAGAGCCTCTTTGCCCCGCGGGAGAGGGGTTGGCGAGAGGGCGGCTTGCGCGCCCAGCGGGCGGATCGCCCCTGCCGGGCATCCGCCCTAACGCATCAGGCGCTCAGCGCCTCGCGCCGCGACTGCGCGCGCGCCGCCAGCCAGGCGTCCACCACCTCCGCAGCGTTGGCCGGCAGATGCAGTTTCAGCTTGGAGCGGCGCCACAGGATGTCCTCGCTGCGCGTCGCCCATTCCTGCTCCGCCAGATATTCCAGCTCGGCCGCATAGAGGCCGGGCAGCACTTCCTCGCCCAGCTCCGCCAGGCTGGCGGCCTGGCCGATCAGCTTGCCGACGCGGGTACCGTAGGCGCGCGCCCAGCGCTCGGCCAATGCCGCCGGCAGCCATGGGCAGCGCTGGCCCAGGCCCTGCAGGAAGCGGCCGAAGTCGGCGCCCGGCATGTCGCCGCCCGGCAGCGGCGCGTCGGCGGTCCAGGTGGCCTTGCGGTTGCCCAACAGCGGCGCCAGCTTGTCCACCGCCTCCTCGGCCAGCTTGCGGAAGGTGGTGATCTTGCCGCCGAACACCGACAGCAGCGGCGCGCCGGCGAGGTCCATTTCCAGCGCGTAGTCGCGGGTGACGCTGGCGGCGTTGTCCGCAGCGTCGTCCAGCAGCGGCCGCACGCCGGAATAGGTGGACAGCACGTCGGCGGGCGCAATCTGGCTGTGGAAATAGCGGTTGCTCATCTCGCACAGATAGGCGATTTCCTGCGCGTCTATCGCCACCCGGGCCGGATCGCCGCGGTACTCGACGTCGGTGGTGCCGATCAGGGTGAAATCCTTCTCGTACGGGATGGCGAAGATGATGCGTTTGTCCGGATTCTGGAAGATGTAGGCGAACGGGTGGTCGAACAGCTTCTTCACCACGATGTGGCTGCCCTTGACCAAGCGGATGGACTTGCTGGACGGCATCGCCAGCTTGTCCTCGATCAGGCTCTGCACCCAGGGGCCGGCGGCGTTGACCAGCGCGCGGGCGCGGACCTCGAAGCGGCTGCCGTCCTCGCGCGCCAGCGTGACGATCCAGTGGCCGTCGTCGCGGCGCGCCGCCACGCAGGCGGTGCGGGTGTGGATTTTGGCGCCGTGCTCGGCGGCGTCCACCGCGTTCAGCACCACCAGCCGCGCGTCCTGCACCCAGCCGTCGGAATAGACGAAGCCGCGCTTGAACGCGTCCTTCAGCGGCGCGCCCGCCGGATGCTTGGCGAAGCTGACGGTTTCCGACCCCGGCAGCACTTCGCGCTTGGCCAGATGATCGTAGAGGAACAGGCCGGCGCGGATCATCCACTCAGGACGCTGGTCGCGCGCGTGCGGCATCACGAAGCGCAGCGGCCAGATGATGTGCGGGGCGGCCTTCAGCAGCACTTCGCGCTCCTGCAGCGCCTTGCGCACCAGGCCGAACTCGTAATACTCCAGATAGCGCAGGCCGCCGTGGATCAGCTTGGTGCTGGCCGACGAGGTATGCGAGGCCAGGTCGTCCTTTTCGCACAGCGCCACCGACAGGCCGCGCCCAGCCGCGTCGCGCGCGATGCCCGCGCCGTTGATGCCGCCGCCTATCACCATCAAGTCGTATACGTCCATTGCCCGTCCTTGCTTAATCTACCGTGTTCATTCTATCCACAATAGCTAACAAGCAACACAAATAACACATTTTTCTTTCGCTATTTTTCGTTTTTACGACACTTTGGCGGGATGCAATCAGGAAAGGCAGGAAAAGGCGGATGGGAGGCTCCGGGCGAATCGGCATTCCAGCCTTGCGGGGCAAGGTTTAGCGACGGATTGGGAGCAGCGGGACGCGCAGGCGCGCGGAGAGGGAAAAACGAACAAAAAAGGAAAACGGCGCGCCGGATAGCGCGCCGTCGACTGCGATTACAGCGTGGAAGCCAGCGCCGCCAGCGTGCCGCCGATCAACGAGCCCAGCACCGGCACCCAGGCATAGCCCCAGTCGCTGTCGCGCTTGCCCGGAATCGGCAGGATGGCGTGCATGATGCGCGGCGCCAGATCGCGCGCCGGGCTCATCGCGTAGCCGGTGGTGCCGCCCAGCGACACGCCGATGCCCAGCACCAAGAGAGCCACCGGCAATGCCTCGATGGCGCCCAGCGACATTTTCGGGCCGACCATCGACAGGATGGCGAACACCAGCACGAAGGTGGCGACGATCTCGGATACCAGGTTGCCCGGCAGGCTGCGGATGGCCGGGCCGGTGCAGAAGGTGGCCAGCTTGGTGTCGGCGCAATCGGTGGTTTCATAGTGCTTGCGGTAGATCACCCACATCAGGCCGGCGCCGGCCATGCCGCCCAGCATCTGCGCGGCGACATAGCCCGGCACCTTGTCCCACGGGAATTTGCCGGCCACCGCCAGCGCCACCGACACCGCCGGGTTCAGGTGCGCGCCGCTGATCGCCGCCACGCTGAACACGCCGACGAACACCGCCATCGCCCAGCCGAAGGCCACCACGATCAGGCCGCTGTTGTGGCCCTTGGTGTTTTTCAGCAGCACATTGGCCACCACGCCGTTGCCCAGCAGCACCAACAGCGCTGTGCCGATGAACTCGCCGACCAACGCTTTGTAAAATGGATCCATGATTCAGTCTTTCAGAAAAGAGATTGGCGTCCCGCCGCGGCTGGCGCGGCGGGCATGCTTGTCGCTGGGCAATCAAGCCTGATCGTCGGCCCACACCTTGGCGGCGTTCACCGCGCGCTGCCAGCCCTTGACGTTGGCGGCCACTTCGCCGGCCGGCATCGCCGGCTGGAAGCGGCGGTCCAGCTGCCATTGGCCCTGGATGTCGTCGACGCTCTTCCAGTAACCGACGGCCAGGCCGGCCAGGTAGGCGGCGCCCAGCGCGGTGGTTTCGGTGATCTTGGGGCGAACCACGTTCACCGCCAGGATGTCGGACTGGAACTGCATCAACAGCTCGTTGACGGTGGCGCCGCCATCGACGCGCAGCTCGGCGATGCCCATGCCGGCGTCGGCTTCCATCGCCTTCAGCACGTCGCGGGTCTGGTAGGCGATGCTGTCCAGCGCGGCGCGGGCGATGTGGGCCGCCTTGGTGCCCAGCGTGGCGCCGACGATGGTGCCGCGGGCGCTGGCGTTCCAGTGCGGCGCGCCCAGGCCGGCGAAGGCCGGCACCAGGTAGACGCCGTCGCTGTCCTTCACTTCCTGCGCCAGCGGGCCGACGTCGGCCGAGTGGCGGATGATGCCCAGACCGTCGCGCAGCCATTTCACCACCGCGCCGCCGATGAAGATCGAGCCTTCCAGCGCGTACTGCACCTTGCCGTCCACTGCCCAGGCGATGGTGGTCAGCAGATTGTTCTTCGATTCGATCGGCTTGTCGCCGGTGTTCAGCATCATGAAGCAGCCAGTGCCATAGGTATTCTTCACCATGCCGGGCTGGGTGCATTGCTGGCCGAACAGCGCCGCCTGCTGGTCGCCGGCCACGCCGGCGATCGGGATTTCCACGCCCAGGTGGGCGGCGTGGGTGTGGCCGTACACCTCGCTGGAGCTCTTCACCTGCGGCAGCATCGAGGCCGGGATGCCCATGATGTCCAGCAGCTCGGCGTCCCATTCCAGCGTGTGGATGTTGTACAGCATGGTGCGCGAGGCGTTGGACACGTCGGTGACGTGCACTTTGCCGTGGCTGAAGTTCCAGATCAGCCAGCTGTCGACGGTGCCGAAGGCCAGCTTGCCGGCCTGCGCGCGTTCGCGGGCGCCCGGCACATTGTCCAGAATCCATTTGATCTTGCTGCCGGAGAAGTAGGCGTCGACCAGCAGGCCGGTCTTGGCGCGGATCAGCTCGCCCAGGCCGCGCGCCTTCAGTTCGTCGCAGAAGCCGGCGGTGCGGCGGTCCTGCCAGACGATGGCGTTGTACACCGGCTGGCCGGTTTCGCGGTCCCAGACGATGGTGGTTTCGCGCTGGTTGGTGATGCCGATGGCGGCGATGCTGCGACCGTCGATGCCGGCTTTGGCCACGGCTTCCGCCGCCACCCCCACCTGGCCGCCCCAGATTTCCTGCGGATCATGCTCGACCCAGCCCGGTTGCGGGTAGATCTGGCGGAATTCCTTTTGCGCCAGCGACACGATGTCGCCGCCGCGGTTGAACAGGATGGCGCGGGAACTGGTGGTGCCCTGGTCCAAGGCCAGTACGTACTGATCGCTCATTGAGTCTTCTCCTGATTGCCGGCAAGGCAGCATGGTTAACAGCGGGGGTGTCAACGTTGCGCTAATGTTGCTTTTTTTGCTTATGACGTTCGTTTTATTTGCGGACAATTCTATTCCCGAACACCAGCTTGTCAATCATTCGGTAAAAAAAATACATTTTCCGCAGCGCAACCAGGCTTTTCCCGCGTGACGAACCCATTTTTATCCAATTAAATCAAAGCACTGAAAAATGTAGCGCGATGCTACATTCCGCCGACGACGCGGCCATTCCGGCACGAACCGCCGCGAACCACGCGGCTAGCGGCGGCCCCGCGCCGCGTCCTGGCTGCGTTTGCGCGTCATCCGTCGTCCATCACTGCAATTCCGCACTGCAACAAGGCTTTGCGCGATTACATCCTGATTTTTGCAAAGGAAAAAATAAGAAAATAAGCGAAAATAAAGATGGCGGATTAGAAAAAAACAACACCATCAATCGTTGTTTTGCGCGCAAATCCTTCATTTCAAGTAATCCAGCCGCTACACGGCAGTTATGGCAGCATGATCGACAACGCCGGAGACAGCCTGAACAGCCTGCCGATGCGCGCTGCGCGCCGGGCAAGGCGAGCGGATTCGACCCAACGCAAAGAAGCCGTCGCGCGGACATGGCACTATCGGTGCAGACGACGCCGGACGCCGACGGCGCGGGGAAACGAATCCCGGCGCGCCGACGCCCGGCGCAGCGTTTCCGGCTCCATGCCCATAGCTTCAACCTAACCGGCCGGACGGCCGCAAAGGACAGTCATGCTTCGCAACACCAAAATTCTCGCCACGCTGGGGCCCTCATCCAGCACCCCGGAACAAATCCTGGAGCTGGCCCGCGCCGGGGTGAACATCTTCCGCCTCAATATGAGCCACGGCAGCCATGACGACCACCGCGCCCGCCTGGCCGCCATCCGCGCCGCGGAAAAGGCATTGGACCGGCCGATAGGCGCGCTGATCGACCTGCAGGGGCCCAAGCTGCGCATCGGCAAATTCCCGCAGCCCGCCACCGTGCAGACCGGCGACCGCTACGAATTCGTGCTGGATGAAGTGGACGGCGACGCCCGCCGCGCCAGCCTGCCGCACCCGGAAGCCTTCGCCGCGCTCAAGCCCGGCCACAGCATCCTGGTCAACGACGGCAAGCTGGCGTTCCACGTGGAACATGTCGAGCCGCGCCGCATCGCCACCCGCGTCACCGTCGGCGGCGAGCTGTCCAGCAACAAAGGCTTCAATCTGCCGCACACCGTGCTGCCGCTGTCCGCCATCACCGAGAAAGACCGCAAGGACGCCGAGTTCGCGCTGGCCGAAGGCGCCGACTGGGTGGCGATGTCCTTCGTGCAGACCGCGCGGGACGTGGCCGAGCTGCGAAAGATCGTCGGCACAAAGGCCGGCATCGTCGCCAAGATCGAAAAACCGTCGGCGGTGGACGATCTGGAAGCCATCGCCACGCTGGCCGACGGCGTGATGGTGGCGCGCGGCGACCTGGGCGTGGAGCTGCCGCCGGAAGACGTGCCGGTGGCGCAACGCCGCATCGTCCACCAGTGCCGCCACCTGGGCCGCCCGGTGATCGTCGCCACCCAGATGCTGGAGTCGATGATCACCGCGCCCACCCCCACCCGCGCCGAAGCCAACGACGTGGCCACCGCCGTCTACGAGGGCGCCGACGCGGTGATGCTGTCGGCGGAAACCGCCGCCGGCCAATACCCGCTGCAGGCGGTGCAGATCATGGACCGCATCATCCGCCGCGTGGAAAGCGCGCCGGACTACCGCAAGGTGATGGCGCTGGACTACAGCGCCGCCGACGAGCCGGGCCGCACCGACGCCATCGCCGCCTGCGTGCGCAAGGTGGCGACGCTGCTGCCGGTGACGGTCTCGGTCGCCTTCACCACCAGCGGCTCCACCTGTCTGTACCTGGCGCGCGAGCGCCCGTCCACGCCCATCCTGGGGATTTCTCCCAGCCTGGACACCGCGCGCCGGCTGACGCTGGTGTGGGGGGTGGTGGCCTACCACGGTCCGGATGCGGAAAACCTGGAAGACATGGTAGTGAAGACCACCTTCTGCGCCACCAAGCTGGGCCTGGCCGAACAGGGCAAGCCGATGGTGATCATCGCCGGCGTGCCCTTCGGCACCCCCGGCTCCACCAATCTCTTGCGCATCGTTTACCCGTAAGCGCCGCGTCTTCGCGCGCTTAAGACAACGGAAGCCCGCCGGCTTCCGTTTTTCATTTCCGCCGGCGCATCGCCGGCGCCGCCAAGTACTATGCTGCAACCATGGCCATACTCGCTGATCCCACCCCATGCGGCAGAAGCTTTTCCCCACCATGCTGGCGCTATGGCTGGCCCTGGCCGGCGTCCCCGGCCTGGCCGGCGAACCGCCCGGACTGATCGTCGACTTCGACGCCAGCAATCCGCCGCTGATGTACGCCGGCCAGCAAGGCGCCGCCGGCCTGTACCCGGCGCTGGTCGCCAAGGTCTGCGAACGCGCCGGCATCGCCGTCACGCTGCGCGCCGCCTCCTGGCGCCTGGCGCTGCAGGAATTGGGCGGCGGCAGCGCAGCGGCCGGCGGCATCATCAAGACCGCCAGCCGCGAAAAACTGTTCGACTTCAGCCAGCCGCTGTTCTACGAGCGCGTGGTGATGGCTTCTCCGGCCAAGGCGCCGCGCTACCGCAAGCTTGAGGACCTGTACGGCAAAAGAGTGGGCGTGATGGCCGGCTGGAGCTACGGCGACGCCTTCGACCTGGCCAGGAAGCAAGGCCGGCTCACCGCCTTCGACGGCGACAGCGACGAGCAGAACCTGCGCCAGCTGCGCCTGGGGCGGCTGGACGTGGTGTTGGGCATACGCGAGCCGCTGCAGCTGGCGCTACGCGACGGCGGCTACCGCGACGTGGCGCTGTCGCAGGAGGCGCTGGTGACCAATCCGTCCTACCTGGCCATCAACAAGCACGCGCAGCAAGAGGCGCTGCTGACGCGCTTCAACCTGGCGCTGGAAGCGATGCGCCGCGACGGCAGCTACGACAGCGTGCTGCAGCGCGAGCTGTCCAGGCGCTGAACCGGACGCCGGCCTGCGCCGCGCGCGCGACCGCGCCCGCCTGCCACCGCCCCTGCCATCAAAAACTATAAGTGCTGACCTCGATCAGATTGCCGTCCGGGTCGTTGAAATACACCGAGGTGATCGTTCCCATCGCGCCGCTGCGGGTGATCGGCCCCTCGACGATGGCCACCCCTTCGCGCTTCAGATGCTCAGCCACCTCGGCCAAGGGCAAATGGGTGATCAGGCACAGGTCGCCGGAACCGATGGCGGCGTGGTTGCGCGTTTCCTGGCCCAAGGTTTGCAAATTGATCTTCTGGTTGCCGAAACGCAGCGCGCGGCGGCCATTGCCGAAGCTCACCGCTTCCAGCTTCAGCGCGCGCTGGTAAAAGGCGACCGCCGCCTCGATGTCGCGCACGGTCAGGACGATGTGGTCGATATGGCTGATCATGCCAGCAACTCCGGTGGAAAGTATGGACCATCCACACTGCCACAAGCCGGCCGGCCTGTCATGCCGAAAGCATGGCGGCCTGACGGCCGCCGCCTCCCCTGCTATAGTCGCCTCTCAGACTTTCTCCATGCCGAAAACATGACCGTGCACCTGCCGCTGCAACAAGCCCGCCACCTGCAACTGGCCGCCCAGGGCCTGCTGACCGCGCCGCGCCGCAAGGCGAGCAAGGCCGACGCGCTGGCCGCCATCCGCCGCATGGCGCTGCTGCAGATCGACACCATCAGCGTGGTGGCGCGCAGCCCCTACCTGGTGCTGTACAGCCGCATCGGCCAGTACGACCCGGCCTGGCTGGACCAGCTGCTGGCCGAAGGCGCGCTGTTCGAATATTGGGCGCACGAGGCCTGCTTCGTGCCGACCGAGGACTACCGGCTGCTGCGCCACCGCATGCTGAACGCCGAGGGCATGGGCTGGAAGTTTTCGCCGCGCTGGTACGCGCAGCACCGCGCCGACATCGAAGCCATCGTCGAGCGCATCCGCGCGCACGGGCCGATGCGCTCGGCCGATTTCGAGCGCCGGGACAACAAAGGCAATGGCTGGTGGGACTGGAAGCCGGAAAAACGCCACCTGGAGGCGCTGTTCACGCTGGGCCGGCTGATGGTGAAGGAGCGGCGCGCCTTCCAGCGCGTCTACGACCTGGCCGAGCGGGTGCTGCCCGGCTGGGACGACGCGCGCGACCTGCTCTCGCCGGAAGCCGCGCGGCTGGAACAGGTGCGCAACAGCTGCCGCGCGCTGGGCCTGGTCAAACCAGCCTGGGTGGCCGACTACTACCGCCTCAAGCGCGCGCCGTACACCGAGCTGCTGCATGGCCTGGCGGATGCCGGCGAACTGCTGCCGGTGAAAGTGGAAGGCTGGAGCCACGACGCCTTCGTCCACGCCAGCCTGGCCGCCGAACTGGAGCTGGCGCGCAATGGCATGCTGAACAGCGGCAACACCGCCATCCTGTCGCCGTTCGACCCGCTGGTATGGGACCGCAAGCGCGCGCTGGAGCTGTTCGATTTCGATTACAAGATCGAGTGCTATACGCCTGCGCCGAAGCGAAAGTACGGCTATTTCACGCTGCCCATCCTCAACCGCGGCAAGCTGGCGGGCCGGCTGGACGCCAAGGCCCATCGCGCGCAAGGCGTGTTCGAAGTGAAATCGCTGCACCTGGAGCCGGGCACGCGCGTCAGCCAGCGGCTGGCCGACGATCTGAAAACGGCGCTGGCCAGATTGGCCGATTGGCACGGCGCGCCGCGGCTGGCGATAAGCCAGGCGCCGGGCGACCTGGCCGCGCGCATCCTGGCCTGACGCTTACTGCGCGTTGGCGTACCAGCCGCTGACGCCGGGCTGGCGCTCGTCCCACAGCGCCACTTCGCTGAACTGGATGTCGGGCTGGATGTCGGTGTAATTGGCGATATCCCCCATGATGCGCGCCGCCACCGGGCCGAAGGCCTGCTGAAAGGCCTGCACCGAATCGCACAGCAGCAGGGCCTGCGCCACGAAGCCCGGCGGGCTGCCCGCCTCGGCGCCGGACAGGCCGCGGTCCACCCGCACGCCCTTCAGGCTATGGCCCAGCAATTGCTGCACCATCGGCATGTGGCGCTGCAGGTAGTAGTCGAAATCGAAACGCGCGGCGGGCCGATGCGGATAGACGACGGACACGACGATCATGGCAAGCTCCGGTTGTGCACAAGGAAAGGCTTAACTTACTCGCCTGGTCAAAAATTGCCAATGTCATTTAGCATGGCGCGGCGGCGATGGAACTTGCCCGCCGCCGCCGCTCTCTATCCTTCAGGCAAACCACCCGAACGGATAGACGCATGCGCACCCCGATACTCCTGATGAGCGCCGCCCTGGCGCTGGCCGGCTGCGACCAGCGCCAAACCGCCCAGCTGCAGCAGGCCGCCTCCGCCGCCATCGGCAATGTGCACCAGGGCGTCGACGCCGCCAGCGCGCCGCTGGGACAGCTGAAGGAGCAAGCCAGCGCCGCGCTGGGGGCGGCCAAGCAGGTGGGCGCGGCCGCCACCCTGCTCAATCCCGAACTGAAGGAACAAGTGGAAAAACTGAAGCGGCAGGCGTCCGACATCCAGGGCGCGATCCAGCCCAAGCCCTAGCCGCCTTAACGGCATTTTGATGGCCGGGCGCGGTTTATTTAGCTTGAATTTAGACCGGCCGACCTAGCATGGGCTTGTCATTCCCCCTGGAGAAATCCGTCATGGAAAGCCTGCCCGACTTGTGCCGCGTCAGCGACATCCTGCTGGATGTGGACGTTGACTGCAAAAACCAGCTGTTCGCCTACGCCGCCCGCCAGCTGGGCCAACGCCACGCGCTGAACAGCCAGACCGTGCAAAGCGCGCTGCAGCTGCGCGAGCAAACCGGCAGCACCGCGCTGGGCCACGGCCTGGCGCTGCCGCACGCCCGCATTCCCGGTCTGAGCGAAGCCCATGCGCTGTTTCTGCGCCTGAAGCGGGACATGGAGTTCGACTCGCCCGACGGCAAGCCGGTGCGCAGCCTGCTCTTGCTGCTGCTGCCGCAGGAAGCGCATCCGCAGCACTTGCAGCTGCTCGCCGCCATCGCCCGCATGTGCAGCGAAAGGCCGTTCCGCGAAGCGCTGGCGCGCTGCGCCCACCCGCAGCAGGTGCACCAGTTGTTCCAGCTGTGGGCTGACCCGCAGCCCAGCAACGACCCGCACTTCTGGCTGGACAGCAACCGCTACTTCCTGGACACCGAAGCCAGCCTGCGGCCCGATTACAGCATACGGCGCAAAGTGGTGGCGCGCTTCTGAGCCGGGCCGGCGGAAAACCGGGCGGGTGACAGCGGAAAACCGGCTTTGCTAGGATTAAACCGCTACCGCCCCTATTTCCGACAAGGCCTGAATGTCCAATTTCCTGCTCACCATGCTCTCCCTGACCGTCGCCAGCATAGGCGTGATCACCTGGCAGCACAGCGTGCGCGCCGATTTGCTGCGGCCGCGCCGCCGCTGGCTGCAGGCCTCGCTGCTGCTGGCCACCGGGATGATGCTGGAAGGGGAACTGCTGGGTCTGCACCCGGCGGCGCTGTCGCTGGGCAGCGGCATGAGCAACGCCGGCATCACGCTGCAGCTGATGATCATCGCCCGGCTGTGCAATCTGCGCCTGCCCGATACGCTGTGGCTGTGGGTGGGCGCCTATTCGATCCTGGACAAGTGGGTGCCGCAGCCGCTGCTGAGCGCCGCGCTGTCGGCGCTGGAAATCCCGTTGCTCTACCTGGCCGCCGCCTGGCTGTACCAACGCGCCGAACAGCAGATCTGCCACAACCGCTTCAGCCCCACCGCGCTGCTGTTCCTGCTGGGGGCGCTGCTGTTCATCTGGCGCGACGCGCCCGACCTGCTGCGGCTGTACCACGGCCAGCCCCACCTGTCGCACGAGCACACGCTGGCCCACCAGCTGGCGCTGACCGTGGCCGCCGCCGCCCAGGTATGCGGCGCGGTGGGCTTTCTCAACATCGTGCTGCAACGGCAGAACAGCCGGCTGCAGGACGCCGCCAACATCGACCCGCTCACCGCCGCCGGCAACCGGCGCGCGCTGCAATACTGGCTGCGCACGCTGGAAGCCTCGACCGAGCGGGTCTGCGTGATCATGCTGGACATCGACCATTTCAAGTCGATCAACGACCGCTTCGGCCACCCGGCCGGCGACCAGGTGATCCAGGCGCTGGCCAGCCTGCTCAACAACGGCGTGCGGGAAAACGATTTGCTGATCCGCTACGGCGGCGAGGAATTCTGCCTGGTGATGCCGGACACCGGCATCGAAACCGGCCTGGCGGTGGCGGACCGGCTGCGCCAGCAATTCAGCCAGCTGGCGCTGTTGCCGGCGCAGCCGGAGCAGCGCTGCAGCTTTTCCGCCGGCGTGCACGAATGGCAATGCCGGCAGCAGGATTTCGCCAGCGCGCAGCAAAAGGCCGACCAAGCGCTGTACCAAGCCAAGCAGAACGGCCGCAACCAGGTCTGCCGGCTGTAGTCAGCGGCCGGCGGGCTTGTCCTCGCCATCCTCCCGGTGCCGCGACTTCACCGCGTACATCTGCTGATCGGCCATCCCCACCAGCGCTTCCGGGCTGGCGAAATCCTCCGGTCCGGTTTCGACGCAGCCCATGCTCACCGTCACGCCGGACAGCGCGATTTCCATCTCGGCGCGCAGACGCTGGACGAAATTGTTCTCCGCGTGGCGGCGGCCGCAATTGGGCAGCACGATGCAGAATTCGTCGCCGCCGTAACGAAAGCAGCCGTCTTCCAGCCGCGAAATGCGATTGATGATGCCGCCCAGCACGCGCAGGATCTCGTCGCCGCGCTGATGGCCTTCGGTATCGTTGATCGCCTTGAAATCGTCGATGTCCAGATACACCAGCGCCACCCTTTCATGGCGCCGCTGCGCGCTGCGCAGCACCCGGGTCAGGGTTTCGTCCAGGTGGCGGCGGTTGAGCAGGCCGGTCAACGGGTCGGTGCGCGACAGCTCCTCCAGCTGGCGGGTGCGCATCGCCACCTTTTCCTCCAGCGCCAGCGCGTACTGCTCGGACTTGTTGCGCGAGGTTTCGATTTCCGCCACCAGGCTGCGGATATAGGTTTCGAACACCAGCGCGATGTCGAACATCACCAGCTTGTCCATCGACATCAGCGTCTGCGTGCAGACATCGGGGTCGGGAATCAGCCTGGCCACCTGCACCGACAACAGCGAGCGCAGGAAATGGATGGCCGCCAGGTACAACTTGGGCTCCACGCCGATGCGCTTGTGCACCAGGCCGATGCGCAGGCGGTTGTTGACGTATTCCAGATCGTAGACGCCGCTGAACAGGTCGATCACGTAGCGGCGCTGGGCGCTGCGCAGCCGCTGCAGGGTATCGGCGTCGCCGATCAGCAGCGCGATTTCCGGGGTGCTGGTCTGCTGCTCGTAAAAGCGCTCCACCAGATCGTCCAGCTGCGGCTCGATCAGCGCGCCGGCGGCGCGAAGCAGCAATTCGTCGCGCGGCTGCAGATCGAACAGCTGCTTGCGCTGGTCGATTTCAAACTCGGTGATGCGCAACTGCTCCAGCAACGTCTGGTCGGTCTGCTTCATGCAGCCCTCCCCCTCCATCATGACCGGTCTTATTCAAACTATATCCCAGCCTGCGGGTACGCAATCTCCTTAGCGGCGCATTGCGCGCGCCAGCGAACGCGCCTGGGTCTACATCGCCGTCTGAACGGCGCGGACAACGGCCGGCGGCTTATCCACAGGCAACCGGCGGTCTGCCTGTTTATCCACAGCTTCAGCCTTCGGCTTGCTGCAGCAGCACCGCCAGCTCGTCCGCCGCCTCGCTCCATTCGGCGTCGCACTCCAGCGCCTGGCGCAAAAAGGCCGCTTGCGACGGGCTCCAGAACGGCGCGTCGGCCAGCGACACGCGCGGCGGCAGCGGATGGCTGGCGATGAAGGCCTTGATCGCCGCCGGCTCGTCGGCCAGGCCCAACTGGCGGAACAATCCGGGCAACAGGTGGCTGCTGGTATCCATCGCGCGCTCCAATGCTGGGGGAATACGCTCATCCTAGACTGATTGCCGGCACGGCAGGCATAAAAAACGGCGGCCCGCGCCGCCGTTGTGCCAACTTGGCGACATCACACCTTGTCGTACAGCTTGGCGCCGCCCTTGACGAACTCGATGGACTTTTCCTGCATGCCCTTGTTCAGCGCGTCCTGCGCGCTGATGCCCTGTTTGGCGGCGAAATCGCGCACGTCCTGGGTGATCTTCATGCTGCAGAAATGCGGACCGCACATCGAGCAGAAATGCGCGACCTTGGCGCTATCTTTCGGCAGGGTCTCGTCGTGGAAGTCGCGCGCCTTGTCCGGGTCCAGGCCCAGGTTGAACTGGTCTTCCCAGCGGAATTCGAAACGCGCCTTGGACAGCGCGTTGTCGCGGATCTGCGCGCCGGGATGGCCCTTGGCCAGGTCGGCCGCGTGCGCCGCCAGCTTGTAGGTGATGATGCCTTCCTTGACGTCGTTCTTGTTCGGCAGGCCCAGGTGTTCCTTCTGCGTCACGTAGCACAGCATGGCCGTGCCGTACCAGCCGATCTGCGCCGCGCCGATGGCCGAGGTGATGTGGTCGTAGCCGGGCGCGATGTCGGTGGTGAGCGGCCCCAGGGTGTAGAACGGCGCTTCGCGGCACCACTCCAGCTCCTTGTCCATGTTCTCCTTGATCAGCTGCATCGGCACGTGCCCAGGGCCTTCTATCATCACTTGCACGTCGTGCCTCCAGGCGATTTCGGTCAGTTCGCCCAGCGTTTTCAATTCGCCCAGCTGCGCCGCGTCGTTGGCGTCCCAGGCGCTGCCGGGGCGCAGGCCGTCCCCCAGGCTGAAGGCCACGTCATAGGCCTTCATGATTTCGCAGATTTCCTCGAAATGGGTGTAGAGGAAGTTTTCCTGGTGATGCGCCAGACACCACTTGGCCATGATCGAGCCGCCGCGCGACACGATGCCGGTCATCCGCCCGGCGGTCAGCGGCACGTACTGCAAACGCACGCCGGCGTGGATGGTGAAGTAATCGACGCCCTGTTCGGCCTGCTCGATCAGCGTGTCCTTGAAGATTTCCCAGGTCAGGTCTTCGGCCTTGCCGTTCACCTTTTCCAGCGCCTGGTAAATCGGCACGGTGCCGATCGGCACCGGACTGTTGCGCAAAATCCACTCGCGGGTTTCGTGGATGTTCTTGCCGGTGGACAAGTCCATGATGGTGTCGGCGCCCCAGCGGATGCCCCAGGTCATCTTGTCCACTTCTTCGGATATCGACGAGGTTACCGCGCTATTGCCGATGTTGCCGTTGATTTTCACCAAGAAGTTGCGGCCGATGATCATCGGTTCGCTTTCCGGGTGATTGATGTTGGCCGGGATGATGGCGCGGCCGGCGGCCACTTCCTGGCGGACGAACTCCGGCGTGATCTCTTCCGGCAGATTGGCGCCGAAGCTCTGGCCGGCATGCTGGCGCGTCATCAGCTCCAGCAAGCGGGTGTTGCCGGTGGCCTGCAGCGCTTCCACATAGGCGCGGCGGTTCAGGTTTTCGCGGATGGCGACGAACTCCATCTCCGGGGTGATGACGCCGCGGCGGGCGTAGTGCATCTGGCTGACATTGCGGCCAGGCAAGGCGCGGCGCGGCTTGCGCTGCAGATTGAAGCGCAGCTCGGCGAGCTTGGGGTCGGCCTCGCGGGCGCGGCCGTATTCGCTGGACAGGCCATCCAGCTGCTCGCAGTCGCCGCGTTCGGCGATCCAGCCGGCGCGCACCGGCGCCAGGCCGCTCTGGATGTCGATGCGGACCGCCGGGTCGCTGTACGGGCCGCTGGTGTCGTAGACGTAGATCGGCGGGTTGGCTTCGCCGCCGAACTGGGTCGGCGTGTCGGCCTGGCGGATCTCGCGCATCGGCACGCGGATGTCCGGGCGGCTGCCGGCGACATGAATCTTGCGGGAATTGGGCAAAGGCTGGATGGCGGCGGCGTCCACCACCATCTGTTTGTTTACGGGCGCGTTCATCGGGCGGGTCTCCAGGGCGATGAAGCGGCGCAAGGAGCGGTTCGGCGCATGGCCGGCTGCGGTGGGATGGCGGGGCTATCTTCGGCAGGTGACGCTTCCCTACGCCGGGATTATCCGGGTCAGGTTCCAAGGGTATTTCTCACCCGCGCCGCCGCTTTCAACCCGATGTCCTACACTTTGGTAGCCGATCAAGCCAAACGCCAGGCGCAGGACCCCTAGCGATGCTGTGAAGGTAAGGCAAATATGGGATAATCGCAAGTTATCGTCATGACACGAGTCCTTGCCGCCCCCCAGCTTCGAACGGCGCAGCGGACTCCCAGCCCTCCGGAGTTTAAGTTGATGGATTTCGAAAAAACCCGTTTCAACATGGTCGAACAACAGATTCGCCCGTGGGACGTTCTGGATACCAACGTGCTGGATCTGCTGTTTCACGTGAAACGCGAGGACTTCGTGGCCGACAATCAGCGCCAGATGGCCTTTGTCGATACCGAACTGCCGCTGCCCAACGGCAGCAAGATGCTACAGCCCAAGATGGAAGCCCGCCTGGTGCAGGACGCCTCCATCCAGCCCACCGACAAGATCCTGGAAATCGGCACCGGCAGCGGCTATCTGACCGCGCTGCTGGCCAAGATGGGCAAGCAGGTGGTGAGCGTGGAAATCGACGCGGCCCAGAAAGCGCGCGCCGCCGAAAATCTGAAACAGGCCGGCATCGCCAACGCCACCCTGGTTGAGGGCGACGGCGTGCTGGGCCTGCCGGCGCAAGCGCCCTACGACGTGATCGTGGTCGGCGGTTCGCTGCCGGTGGTGCCGCAGGAACTGAAAGACCAGCTGGCCGTCGGCGGCCGCCTGATCCTGGTGGCCGGCGACCTGCCGGTGATGGCTTGCAAGCTGATCCAGCGCGAAACCGAAACCAGCTTCCGCGAAACCGCGCTGTTCGAGACCTGTGTCGAGCGGCTGCAGAAATTCGAAGCCGTCGAACCGGCTCGTTTCAGCTTCTGACCATGCTGCGCGAAATCACCGCTCCGCAACTGGCGGCGCTGCTGGCCGATCCGCAGGCCGCGCGCCCGGTGCTGCTGGACGTGCGCGAAGGCTGGGAATACCAGCTGGCGCACATCGAGGGCAGCGTCCACATTCCGATGAACCTGATCCCGATCCGGATGAGCGAACTGCCGGACGACGCCGCCATCGTCGCCATCTGCCATCACGGCATGCGCAGCGCCCAGGTGGCGATGTTCCTGCAGAACGCCGGCTTCGACGACGTGATCAACCTCCAGGGCGGCATCGACGCCTGGTCCGCCCAGGTGGATCCGGCCGTCGCCCGGTATTGATACTGGACTAGACGGCGCGTCGCCCATTGGGGTGACGCAGCCTACCAGCACCGCCTCCGGGCGGTGTTTTGCTTGGAACGAAACGCCGCCCGCCGCCTCCAAGGGTCGTGATCCGCCACTCCCGCCGCAAAGAAACCCTATGCAAGCTCTGAATTATCTTTCCTCCGCCCTCGCCCGCGTCCATCCGGCCTGGGAAGCGGTGCTGCGCCAAGCCGACATCGCCGCGCGGCTGGCCGACATCGACCGCCAGCTGAGCCAGCAAAGCGAGGCCGGCAAGACGCTGTTCCCGCCCGCGGCGCAGATCTTCAACGCGCTCAGCTTCGCGTCGCCGGCCGACGTCAAGGTGGTGATCCTGGGCCAGGACCCGTACCACGGCGCCGGCGAAGCGATGGGGCTGTCGTTTTCAGTGCCGGAAGGCGTGCGCGTGCCGCCGTCCTTGCGCAACATCTACAAGGAACTGGCGGCCGACCTGGGCCTGGGCATTCCCGCCAACGGCGATCTCAGCCACTGGGCGCAGCAAGGCGTATTGCTGCTCAACAGCGTGTTCACCGTCGAGCAGGACCAGGCCGGCAGCCACGGCAAGCTGGGCTGGCAGACGGTCAGCGACGCGCTGATCGACGCCGTCAACGCGCAAAGCCCCGGCTGCGTGTTCCTGCTATGGGGCAACTGGGCGCAGACCAAGGCCGAGCGCATCGACGCCAGCCGCCACCTGGCGCTGAAGGCCGCCCATCCGTCGCCGCTGTCGGCCAGCCGCGGCTTCCACGGCTGCCGCCATTTCTCCCAAGTCAACGCCTGGCTGATCGCCCGCGGCCGCCAGCCGGTGCGCTGGGCCGCCGCCGCCGCGCAAAACAGCCTGTTCTGACCTTTCTGTCCGCCGCGGCGCTTTGCGCGGCGGACGGCTTGCCCTAAGCTAGTAGCTCCGCCACTTCCCTGTCCCCATCGTGGAAATCCTGCTGCTGCTGGGCCTGATCCTGTTGAACGCCGTATTCGCGATGGCCGAGATCGCCATCGTCTCCTCGCGCAAAGTCCGGCTGCTGCAAAAGGCCGAAGACGGCCACCGCGGCGCCCGCGCGGCATTGGCGCTGGCCGCCGAACCCACCCGCTTCCTGTCCACCATCCAGATCGGCATCACCTCGATCAGCATCCTGTCCGGCGTCTACGGCGAGGCGGCGCTGTCCGAGCATCTGCGCGCCGCGCTGCTCGAGGTGCCGCTGCTGGCGCCTTACAGCAAGCCGCTGTCGGTGGCGCTGATGGTGGTGTTCATCACCACGCTGTCGCTAATCCTGGGCGAACTGGTGCCCAAACGGCTGGCGCTGCTCAATCCGGAACGGGTGGCGATGGCGCTGGCGCGGCCGATGCTGCTGCTGTCGCGCGCCAGCGCGCCGCTAGTGCAGGTGTTCAGCCGCGTCACCGACGGCCTGTTGCGCCTGTTGGGCGCCAAAAAGAGCGACGAGCCGTCGATCACCGAGGACGAGATCCGCACGCTGATGGAACAAGGCGCCGACGAAGGCGTGTTCGACCGCGCCGAACAGGAGCTGGTGGAAAACATCTTCCGCCTGGACAACCGCAAGGTGGCGGCGGTGATGACGCCGCGCAAGGACGTGGTGCTGCTGGACCTGGAAGACGGCCCGGAGCACAACCGCGAACTGCTGCTGCGGCACAACTTCAGCCATTTCCCGGTTTGCCGCGGCGACAGCGACCAGGTGATAGGCATACTCAACGCCAAGCGGCTGCTGGACCGGTTGCTCACCGGCCAGCCGGCCGACTTCGCCGCCGACCTGGCGCCGCCGCTGTACGTGCCGGCCACCTCATCGCTGATGCAGCTGCTGGAGCAGTTCAAGCAGGCGCGCAGCCACAGCGCGCTGGTGGTGGACGAATACGGCGAGCTGGAAGGCCTGGTGTCGATCAACGACGTGATGGAAGCCATCGTCGGCGATATGCCGGCCATCGGCGGCGAAGACGACGAAATCGTGCAGCGCGAGGACGGCAGCTGGCTGGTGGACGGCATGGTGTCGCTGGACAGCTTCCGCGAATTCTTCGAGCTGGACAGCCCGCTGCCGGGCGAGGCCGGCGGCAATATCCACACCCTGGGCGGCGTCATCATGTTCAAGCTGGGACGCATCCCCAGCGTCACCGATCGTTTCGAGTGGAACGGCTTCAGCTTCGAGGTGGTGGACATGGACAAGACCCGGGTCGACAAGATCCTGGTGCAGCGCCGCCATCTGCCGCAACCGGAGTTCGAGTCGATTTGAGTACGGCGGCGGACGGCGGGAAACTCGCCGCCGCGCAGGCGATCTGACAACCATCGACCGCTTCCCGCCGAGACTTCATGACCCCAGCCCTGCCCGATCGCCGCGTCGTCCAGGCCGACGCGCGCCGCCTCGCCGACTGGCTTCGCCTGCGCGCGGCGCTGTGGCCGGATTGTCCCGCCGACGACCATCGCGCGGATATCTCCCGCCAACTGACGCAAACCGGCCGCTACGCCGCCTTTCTGGCGCTTGATGCCGGCAACGCCGTCGCCTTGCTGGAGATTGCGCTACGCAACGATTACGTCAACGGCGCCCGCTCCGGCTCGCCGGTGGCCTTCATCGAAGGCCTCTACGTGGCGCCGCGGCATAGACGCGCCGGACTGACGACCATGATGCTTGCCGCGGCCAAGGCATGGGCGCTGACGCGAGGCTGTTCCGAAATGGCCTCCGACACCAGCCTGGACAACCTGGCGGCGCAGGCCGCGCATCGGGCGCTGGGCTTCGAGGAAAGCGAACGCGTGGTGTTCTACCGCATGGCGCTGTGATGCTTTGCTCGTCGCGCTGATGCCCCAGCGGGGCGATCTGCCGCCATCTCCTCCACTCTGCGCATAGGCGTAACACCCGGCGAGCCGGGCTTCCGCCCTACGGCGCCGGCCGCTGGCTGAGCCTGGCCCGGCCTTCGCCGAAAACTTCCAACACGGCCCAGGCGCCGTTCAGCAGGCTCCACTGTGGCGGCGAGTGGCCGATGTCTGCGTCCATCGCCACCGGACAGCCCAAGCCATCCAGCGCGGCGCGCACCGCCGCCTGATACGACAAAGCCCCCGCGTTGGCGGCCTCAGGGCCCGTGCTGCGGCCCAACACCAGCCCGGACAGGCCATCGAACGTTCCGGACAGCCTGAGGCCCGCCAGGGCCCTTAAAACGCCGCAGGGCGCGAGTTCGCAGTTTTCCAGGTACAGGATGGCCGGCTTGCGCTTGAAGGCCGCCAGATCGAAATACGGCGTGCCCTGCAGCGATGCCAGCACGTCCAGGCAGCCGCCGATCAGCCGGCCTGCCATTTTTCCCGCTCCGCCGTCCAGCATCCGCACTTGGTTGGCAAAGGTCTGGCCAGGCTCGTCCCAGCGCCAGTAACGCGCGTATTGCTCCTGCGCCGCCGGCATGCCGGTTTCCAACGCCGCCAGCAGCGCCTCGTAGCCGGATTGCCTTTCTTTCAGCGGCGAATCCATCAGGTTGGGCCCGTGCAGCGTGGCCCAGCCGGACAGCAGGGTCAGCGGCGCCAGAAGGGTGGAGACATCGGAGAAGCCAGCCAGCCATTTCGGCGGCAGCTTGGCCAGCGCGGCGAAATCCAGCCCCGCCAGCAGCTCTATCGCCAGTTCGCCGCCCCAGGGCGGCAGGATGGCGCGGATGCCCGGATCGAACAGGAAACGCTTCAGTTCGGCCAACCGCGCGGCGGCGGGCGCGCTGGCGTCGCATTTCTCCTCGCGCAGGCACTCGCCCTCCACCACCCGGTAGCCGCGCGCGCGCAGCATGGCCAGCGCATCATCCAGCTGGTTGTGCAGCTGCGCAGGAACCCCGGAGGAAAAGGCGGTGACGGCGATGGCGTCGCCAACCTGCAACGGCGCCGGAAAACGGGTCTGCATCTGTGGATTTCCTTCCAGCCTGGACTCCCGCCTGTGGATAAGCCGCGCTTCAAGCGCGCCGCGGCAGATCCAGCGCGAACGTGATGCCGGTGTTTTTCTGCTGGTAGCCGATACGGCGGTAGAACGCGTGCGCGTCCAGCCGCTGTTGTCCCGAGCGCAGGCGGATGCGCGGATAGCCGCGTTCTTGCGCCCAGGCCTCGCAGGCCGCCAGCAACAGCCTGCCTATCCCCAATCCCCTGTGTTCCGGCGCCACCACGATGCCGCCGATTTCCACATACGACTCCGCTTCCAGCAGATGGCCGCCATGGCCATGCGCCCAACCGGCCAGCTGGCCGTCCTTTTCCGCCACCCAGATCTCGTTGTCGGGAAAGGCGCGCACCGCGGCGTAGCGCCGGCCCACCTCTTCCGCGCTGCTCGGGTAATCCAGATCGCCGCACAGTTTGGCCACCGCGGCGATATCGGTTTCCCGCATGGTTCTGATCAATATCGACATCTCGTCATCCTGTCATGCCAAAGACATGACATTCTGCATGCGACGCGTCGCGGCAACAAACGCGGCGGTTCACGACATGGCTCCGGCAGCGGCGGAATCGGCTTGCGCTGCAACCAGACGCCAATCGTCGCCATCCCGGGTTTCATGCGCGATCTCTGTGCGTTTCTTTCTATCCCATTGATAGATAGAAGGAAAAATGCACGCTCAGCTAGCTGGCAGGCTGGCTTTCCGTTGCCGGAGCCGCCGATCAGCGGTCAGTACAACGCGGGGAAAGTGGATAACTTTCCGCTGATAGGTGCAGGCTATCGAGCAGTTCCCCCTTCGGCTTGGGTGATCCACAAGTCTTGCCATGTTTTCCAAACCACGTCCTTGCAGACGTTTTTTCCTGTTTTCCCAGAGAGTTGTCTGTCTTGAGTCCAGCCTTGTTCTGCCTTGCCGTTTCTTTTCTTGTATTCCCATTTTTATATTGAAGAAACTGGTAGAAGATGGCCCAGTCCTGTTGATAAGTATATTTATCCGTTTAAATTCAATATCTTGATCGTGATGGAAAGTTGTTGTCAGCCATGGTTGTTGCGTGCTGGCTAGTTGTGGATAAGTTTGGTCTTTTCTGCAGACAGGCAGTTTTCCACATGCTGGCAACGGGAAGTGCCCTTGTTGCTGTGAACGGTTTTTTTTGCCGCCCAAGTGTCCATTCCTCACCGTTGTTTCTTTAACGCAGCTATAAAATGATGATAATGCTGAAGGCGGAGAATATTGTGGACAATCCTGAAAAATCCATGATTTTCATCATCTTGTCCTGTTGATAGCCATGGGATTATTGCAGCGCGCAAAGGCTGGGCAGATTGTGGATAAATCCGCCGCCGCTTATCAACAGCTGTTTATCCACATTCCTTGCGGAGGGATTTTGCTTGGTTAACCACAGCCCTGCTCGGGTACAATGCCCGCCATGATGAATGTGCTGATTGTGCGCACCTCGTCGATGGGCGACCTTATCCACACCTGGCCCGCCATCACCGAGCTGAAAACGCATTACCCCAATATCCGGCTGAGCTGGCTGACCGAGGAAAGCTTCGCCGACATCGCCCGGCTGCATCCGCAGGTCGCCGAAGTGCTGACCCTGCGCTGGCGCAGCTGGCGCAAGCGTTTGCTGCAGCCTGCCGCCTGGCGCGAACTGAAGGCGCTGAAGCGGCAACTGCGCGACACCCATTTCGACCTGGTGCTGGACAGCCAGGGCTTGCTGAAAAGCGCGATCCCGGCGCGCTGGGCCGCCGCGCCGCTGGCCGGCCTGGACTGGAGCAGCGCGCGCGAGGCGCTGGCCAGCCTGTTTTACGACAAGAAACATTCGGTATCGCGCCGGTTGTCAGCGATAGAACGCAACCGCCGGCTGTTCGGCCTGAGCTTCGGCTACCAGCCGCAAGGCGAGCCTAGCTTCGGCGTGGCGGCCGGAGAGCGGCCGTCGTGGATGCTTTCCGGCCGTTACGCGGTGCTGCTGCATGCCACCAGCCGCGCCTCCAAGGAATGGCCGGAGGCGAATTGGGTGGAGCTGGGCGAACGCCTGTCCAATCAGCACGACATGGTGATGGTGCTGCCCTGGGGCAACGACGCTGAAAAAGCCCGCGCCGAAAGGCTGGCCGGGCGGATGCCGGCCGCGGTGGTGGCGCCGAAGATGAGCCTGGTGGAAGCCGCCGGCTTGCTGGGCCATGCCAGCGCGGTGGTCGGCGTGGATACCGGCCTCGCCCACCTGGCCAACGCGCTGAACGTGCCATTGGCGGCGATCTACACCGATACCGATCCGCAGCAGACCGGCGTGGTGGAAACGCCGTGGGCGACCAATCTGGGCAATATCGGCCAGTGTCCGCAGGTGGATGAGGTGCTGCGGGCGCTGCGATCGCGGCGGGACTGGACGTGAGCTGGCAGCGCTGCTTGTACGGCGCGCTGTGGCGGACGCTGACGCCGCTGATCCGCCGTTATCTGAGAAAGCGCGCGAAACAGGCGCCGGCCTATCTATTGCACTGGGACGAGCGTTTCGGCCGGGTCTTGCAGCCGCGCGCCGTCGGCGCGATCTGGATCCACGCGGTGTCGGTGGGCGAAACCCGCGCCGCGCAGCCGCTGGTGGCGGCCTTGCGCCGGCAGTGGCCGGACGCGCCGCTGCTGCTGACCCAGATGACCCCGACCGGCCGCGCCACAGCCGAAGCGCTGTACCCGGACGCCGAGGTGCGCTACCTGCCCTACGATTATCCACAGGCCGCCGCCGACTTCCTCGCCGCCTACCGGCCGCGCTGCGGCGTGCTGATGGAAACCGAGCTGTGGCCCAACCTGATCCACGCCGCCGCCGCCCAGCGGGTGCCGCTGGTTTTGGCCAACGCCAGACTGTCGGACAAATCGCTGAAAGGCTATCGCCGCATCCTGGGGCTGATTCGCCCAGCCATGCGGGATTTGGCTGCTGTTGCCGCCCAAACGGCAGCTGATGCCGATCGTTTCCGGAAGATAGGCGCGGAAAACATCACGGTTTGCGGCAACAGCAAATATGATATAGAGATTCCGGCAGAACAGATGCAACTGGCGGATGGCTTCCGCCAGCGCATAGGCGCGCGCCAGGCGCTGCTGTGCGCCAGCACCCGCGAAGGCGAGGAGGCGCTGATTCTGGACGCCTGGCTCGCGGCCGGCGACGCGGTCGGCGACGCGCTGCTGGTGTTGGCGCCGCGCCACCCGGAGCGGCTGCAGGCGGTGGCGGAGCTGGCGGCCGAGCGCGGTCTGAAGCTGCAGCGCCGCAGCGACGGCGCCGCGGTGGCGGCGGACACCCAGGTGTGGCTGGGCGACAGCATGGGCGAGATGTTCGGCTATCTTGGCGCTTGCGACGTCGCCTTCATCGGCGGCAGCCTGCTGCCTTTCGGCTGCCATAACCTGATCGAGCCGGCGATCGCCGGCGTGCCGGCGCTGTTCGGCCCGTCGGTGTTCAATTTCCAGCAGGCCGCCGCCGACGCGCAGGCGGCCGGCGCGGCGCGCCAGGTGGCCGACGCCGCCGAAATGGTGGCGCTGGCGCTCTCGCTGCTGGCCGACCCCGAGCGGCGCGCGGCGATGCGCGAAGGCGCGGCGGCGTTCCGCCAGGCCCATCGCGGCGCCAGCCAGCGCATGCTGGAAGTGATCCGCGCGACGCTGGACGCGAGCTAAACCATCCGCGGCATCGGCAAGGCAAAAGCCGTCCACCCTCGCGGGAAGACGGCTTTTTTCATGCGGGGCGGCGCTTACGGCGCGGCGGGCGGCGTCAGCGCGAAGGCGAACAGGTCGCGGCGGTAGGTTTCCACCACCAGGCTGAACGGCACATTGCCGTCGCGGTACAGCACGGCAATGTGCTGGATCACCTGTTCGGGGATGTCCAGCGCGCGTTGCGCGGCGGCCGGCGCCTGCGGCCGCATTTCCCAGCCCGGCGCCAGCGGCGACCACAGCACTCTGGCCTGCTCGGTGCGGCGGGTGAAGTCCAGCGCCCGCACCGCCGCGCCGAACGGCGTGTCGGTGGTGTCCAGCAGGCGGTTCATTTCCGGGCTGAGGCGCGACGGCACATACCAGTTGTCGGCTTCGGACAGCACATGGTCGCCGCAGGCCAGCTGAACGCGGCGGTAGCCTATGGTTTCGGCGGCGCCCACCTGCAGCTGGCGGCGGATGTCGGCGTCGGCCGGCTTGCGCACGTCGCGGTCGCGCAGCGCGCGGATGCGCGGCTCGGCGGCCAGCCGGTGATCGGCGCACCATTGCTGCAGCGTGCGGGTGGCGCTGCTGTTGCTCAGCAAGGTGGCGTTGACGGTTTGCAGCAGCGCCAGCGCTTTGACGCGGGTGTCGGCGTCGTCGCGCCAGCCCGGATAGGGCCAGCCGTCGGCGCGGGCGGCGGCGGAGAGAACCGCCGGCAGCAACAGGACCAGGGGCCAAAGCGGGGAGAAGCCGGCGCGCGGCCGGCGAAAACCGTCATGATTCATAGTTTTATCGAACACTTAGCACAAAGACATTAAAGAGGCCTGGCGTAAACGCAAAGTTCCCCGCCGCGACGCTGAACTCGGGCGGCTTTTCCGCTAACGTGAAAGCTGGGCTGTCCGCAACGGGCTGGGCAGCCTGCACCGCCCTGTATTGCCCTGCGAGGAGCCGCCATGGCTAACGATTTTCAACCCTTGCCCACCCTGACTCTGCCACGCACCACCGACCTGGTGCAACTGGAGCAGCGCCCCCACCCCCCGATCCATGCGCACAGCCCGGCCCTGGCCGTGATGACCGACCTGCGGCTGGTCAATCCGGTGGGGATTTCCGCCGACGCCGGCCTGCGCGAGGCGCACCAGCGCATGATCAGCCACGGCATCCGCCTGTTGTTCGTCCATGACGGCGACGGCAGCCTGCTGGGACTGGTGACCGCGGTGGACCTGCTGGGCGAACGGCCGATCCAGTGCATGAAGGAGCATGGCAAGCACCACGCCGATGTGCTGGTCGGCGACGTGATGACGCCGCGCGACAAGCTGGACGCGTTGCGGCTGGACGACGTGGCGGCGGCCAATGTCGGCCAGCTGGTGGCGACGATGAAGCAGCTGGGCCGCCAGCATGCGCTGGTGGTGGAGCAGAATCCGGCCAGCGGCCATCACGAAGTGTGCGGCCTGTTCTCCACCAGCCACATGGCGCGCTTGCTGGGCATGCCGCTGTCGTTCATCCGGGTGCCGCAGGCCTTGTCGGAAATCCAGTACTCGCTGCTGTACACCGGCTGATTTCGGCAAGAATCGGGTCGCCGCCGCGCTGGCGCTTTCTTAGACTTCGGGCATGATAGACAGCGCCGAAGGAGAGAAAGACATGGACTGGCAGATCGAAACCCTGGCGCCCGCCTTCATCCAGCGGGCGCGGCGCGAAGGCGTGGACGCGCTGGGGCAGCCGGTGCGGCGTCTGGCCGCGCGAGGAGGCGAACCGCTGCGCGACGCGCTGCGGCGCGCCCGTCCGGGCGAGGCGCTGATCCTGGCCAGCTACAGTCCATTCCGGCTGGATGGCCCGTACCGCGAGTTCGGCCCGGTATTCCTGGCGGCCGAGCCGCAGGCGGAAAGCCTGCCGTCGCTGGACGCCTTGCTGGCCGGACCCGGCTATTTCCGCGACGCCCCCGCGCTGCGCGCCTACGACGCCGGGCAATCGATGCTGGAGGCGGCGTTGCCGGCCTGGGACCAATTGGCCGAGCGGCTGCGGCAATGGCAGGCGCGCGCCGACATCGCTTTCGCCATGCTGCGCTTTCCCGCCCACGGCTGCTACGCGCTGCGGCTGAATCGGGGGGAACTGACATGAGCGAAACCCTGCTTGCCGGCGCCGAAGCCGGCCGCGACTACCACCGCATGGCCGACGCGATCCGCTACCTGGTGGCGCACGCCGGCCAACAGCCGCGGCTGGCCGACCTGGCCGCCGCGCTGCATCTTTCCGAATCGCGGCTGCAGCGCCTGTTCACGCAGTGGGCCGGCGTCAGTCCTAAGCGCTTCATCCAGCAACTCACTTGCGAGGCGGCCAAGGCGCGGCTGGCGGCCGGGGTGCCGGTGCTGCCGCTGGCGCATGAACTGGGCCTGTCCGGCGGCAGCCGCCTGCACGATCTGTTCGTCACGCTGGAGGCGATGACGCCGGGCGAATACCAGCGCGGCGGCGCCGGCCTGGACATAGGCTGGAGCGTGGAGGCCAGCCGCTTCGGCCCGCTGCTGCTGGCGCAGACCGCGCGCGGCGTCTGCGCGCTGCAGTTCGTCGCCGACGAGGCCGCGGCCGAGGCCTGGCTGCATGGGCAATGGCCGCAGGCGCGGCTGCGCTATCAGCCCGGCGCTGCGCGCGCGCTGGCCGAGCGGTTGTTTTCGCCGCTATCGCCGCGCGCAGGCCCGCCGCTCGCGCTGCGTGTGCAGGGCAGCAATTTCCAGATCCAGGTGTGGCGCGCGCTGCTGGCCGTGCCATACGGCAGCCTGGTCAGCTATGGCCAGTTGGCCGCCGGCATGGGCCGGCCGCAGGCGGCGCGGGCGGTCGGCGGCGCGGTGGGCGCCAATCCGGTGGCCTGGCTGATTCCCTGCCACCGGGTGATCCGCGCCGAGGGCGCGCTGGGCCAGTACCGCTGGGGCGAAACGCGCAAGGCCGAGCTGCTGGGTTGGGAAAGCGCGCAACTGGCCGCGCGGCCGGAGCCGGCGGCGTGGTTGGCCTGAGGCGCGAAGCGGCCTGGCTGACGCTGCTGGCCGCCATCTGGGGAGCGTCCTTTCTGTTCATGCGCATCGCCGCGCCGGTGTTCGGCCCGCTGGCGCTGATCGCGCTGCGGGTGGGCCTGGCTGCCTGCGCGCTGCTGCCGCTGATGGCCTGGCGCGGCCAATTGGCGGTATGGCGCGCGCATTGGCCGGACATCGCGCTGACCGGTATCTTCCTTACCGCCTTTCCCTTCTGCCTGATCGCCTGGGCGCAATTGTCGTTGCCGGCCGGCATGGCGTCGGTGCTGAACGCCACCACGCCGCTGATGACCGCGCTATGGGCCTGGCCGCTAGCCGGGGAAAAGCTGACGCCGCCGCGGCTGGCCGGCCTGGCGCTGGGTTTGGCCGGGGTGCTGGTATTGCTGCGCGGCCGCGGCGCCGGTTTCGACGCCGCTGGGCCATGGCCGGTGCTGGCGATGCTGGGCGCCACCGCCAGCTACGGCTGGGCGGGACAGATGGTGCGGCGCCGGCTGCCCGGCCTGCCGCCCTTGGCTACCGCCGGCGGCGGGTTGGCCAGCGGCGCCCTGCTGATGCTGCCGCTGGCGGCGTGGGCGTGGCCGGCCGGGCCGATTCCGGTGCGCGCCTGGCTGGCCTTGCTGGCGCTGGCCTGGCTATGCACCGCGCTGGCCTACCTGATTTTCTACCGGCTGATCGCCAGGCTGGGCGCCACCCGCGCCAGCGGCGTCACTTACCTGGTGCCGGTGTTCGGCGTGCTGTGGGGCGTGCTGTTCTTGGGCGAGGCGCTGAGTCCGGCCATGCTGCTGGCGGCGGCGCTGATCCTGGGCGGGGTGCTGTTGCTGGGGCGGCGCTAGTCCGGCGCGGCGGTGCGCTACAAGGCCAGCGGTACCGATGGCGATGTTGGCAGCGCGCCGCCGCCCGGGCCGGCCCCTTGCGTGGCGGGAGCTTTTCAGCGGCACCCGGTAGCGTTGGCCAGTGATGGCCTGGCGATGTGGCTGCCGGACGGGCGGCGCTGAACGGGCGGCGCTGAACGGGCGGCGCTGAACGGGAGCTGCCTCGGGGGGAGCGGGGAATATCGGGAATCGAGTTGGGATTTCTGCTGGCTTACCGCGTGGACTATGCAGCGCTCAGCGCCAATGTGCTGAGCACCGCCTTGCTCCGCTGGGCTGGCGGCTGTTTCGCGAACAGCCTTCGCTGGGCGGGCTGGGGCTTAGCCTGGCCGGCCTGTGGATGATGCTGCGATTCCGCTGAGGCGGACCGGGCCGCGGGCCCGGCCCGATTTCAGGCCTGCGGCAGGTGGATCGCCACCTTGAAGCCGCCGTCCTCGTCGGCCAGCTCCAGCCGGCCGCCGTGCTGCTTGACGATGCGGGAGACGATGGCGAGGCCGAGGCCGCTGCCGCCGTCGGTGCCGCGGTGCTCGGCCAGGCGCTCGAACGGCGCCAGCGCGGTTTCGCGCAGCGCCTCGGGAATGCCCTGGCCGTGATCTATCACGCTCAGCACCACTTCGCCGTCGCCTTGCTCCACCCTGACCACCACCGGCGGCTGGCCGTAGCGGCGCGCGTTTTCCAGCAGATTGCTCAGCAGGCGCTCCAGCGCCAGCGCGTCGGCTTGCAGCTCAGGCTCGCTGCGCGCCTCCAGCTTCACGTCCATGTCCTCGCGGCGGAAGCGCGCCACCACGCTGGCGGCCAGGTCGGCCAGCGCCAGCGGTTCCTGGCGGCTGGTTTCCTCGGCGCGGGCGAAGTCGATGAACTGGCGCACGATGCGCGACAATTCGTCGATGTCCAGCAGCATGTCGTGCTGGTCGTGGCTGGTTTCCTGCATTTCCAGCGTCAGTTTCAGCCGGGTCAGCGGCGTGCGCAGGTCGTGCGACAGGCCGGCCAGCATCAGCCGCCGCTCGCGCGCGGCGTTGTCCAGCGCCTGGGCCATGCCGTTGAAGTTGTGCGCCAACAGCTGCACTTCGCGCGGGCCGGTTTCCGGAATGGCTTGCGGCATCGAGCCGCCGGCCAGCTCGCGGCTGGCCATCACCACCCGGCTGATCGGCCGCGTGATGCGCCAGGCGAACAGCGAGGCCAGGACGGTGGCGAACAGCGCCGCCAGCAGCGACGCCTGCAGCATCGGGTTGATCCAGCGGTCGCGGTAGCGGCCGAACGGAATCACCAGCCAGTACGGCTGGTCCAGCACGTGCACGTGCACCCACAATTCGCTGTGGTCCTCGCGCCGCGCGTAATGCGCCTGGATAGGCTCGTTCAGGTCGTGCGACAGCCGCTGCGCCAGCATCGCGCCGATCTTGGGCAGGTCGTCGGCGAAGTTCTGGCCGTGGTCGGCGTTGAACGGCAGCAGGCTGGGCAGGCCGGGACGGTTGTAATTGTCCAGAAAGGCCTGCCTCTCCTCGTTGCTCATGCCGGTCATCGAGTCTTCCAGATAGGACAGCGTGTCCAGCACCTGGATGTACAGCTGGCGCTCCAGCAGCTTGTGCCGCTCGTGGTTGGCCAGCGAGATGGTGAACAGCTGGGTGGCGATCACCACCGCCACCATCAGCAGCGCCAGCCGGAAGAACAGCGAACCGAACAGCTTGCGTAACAAGGCTTACTCCCTGGGCGAGCCGTCCGGCACGAACACGTAGCCGTAGCCCCACACCGTCTGGATGTAGCGCAGCTGGCTGTCGCCGTTTTCCAGCGCCTTGCGCAGGCGCGAGATGTGCACGTCGATGCTGCGGTCCAGCGATTCGCCGTTGCCCTTGCCCAGCGCCAGCTCCATCAGTTGTTCGCGGGTGAGCGGGCGGCGCGGGTGGTTGACCAGCACCGACAGCACCGCGAATTCGGCGCTGGTCAGCGCGATGGCCTGGCCGCTGCGGCGCAGTTCGCGCTGGCCGAGGTTGAGCAGGAATTCGCCGAACTCCACCACGTCGTCGGCGTTGTGCTGGGCGGCCAGCGCCGGGGTGGTGTGATGGCGGCGCAGCACCGACTGGATGCGCGCGGTCAGCTCGCGCGGGTTGAACGGCTTGGGCAGGTAGTCGTCGGCGCCCATTTCCAGGCCGAGGATGCGGTCGATGTCTTCGCCGCGGGCGGTCAGCATGATGACCGGCAGCGATTCGCCCTGGGCGCGCAGGCGGCGCACCACCGCCAGGCCGTCTTCGCCCGGCATCATCACGTCCAGCACGATCAGGTCGGGGCGGTTGCGCGCCAGCTTGCGGTCCAGGTCCTTGGGATCGGGCAGGGTTTCCACGCTGTAACCCTGTTGGGTCAGATAACGGGTCAGCAGCTCGCGCAGCTTGGCATCGTCGTCCACGACCAGGATTTTATTGTGTTCCATGTGGTTTTCCTCAGTGTTCAGGCTGCCAGCTTAGCGGCGCGCGCCCTGCTGCTGGCAGGCCTTGTTTTTACAGATGTTAAGCCCGTCCGTCGCGATACAGTCGTTAACAATTGTGCGGCCGGCGAAGACGTCTGAGCAAACGCTTGGCCCTAAGCTGGGACAAGGGGAAAGCCTGATCCGGCTCCCGGAACGCAATCGCCAGCGTAATCAAGCATTTGGCAGCTCCGCGGCGTTCCGGCCGCGCGGCCGCTTTGCGGCGGTTGGCGCTTGCGGTCCCGCCCGCGGACGGACGCGGCCAGCCAGGCCATCCCGAGTGGTCATGGCAGCGGTTGTCATAGACAGGATAAAATGCCGACATGAAGCGATATCTGATCATTCTGCTGTGGGGCAGCCTGTTTGCGCAACAGGCGGCGCTGGCGCAGGGTTTCCATCCGCGCGGCCCGGCCCGCAGCGCCGAGGGCCGGCCGGCGTCTTGCCAGGCCGATCCGCAATGCCCGGAAAACCGCCGCCTGCGCAATCTGCGCCAGCGCGAGGCGGCGAAGAATGGCGATATGGCGTTCGATCCGATCAAGCACCAATCCAACCGCCTGCTGCCGCCCGCTGCGGATGGCCACGCGCAAGCGGTTCCCGCCAAGCCGAATTTTTGGCAGGATAAGCGTAGACAGGAACAACAGCAGAACCAGTCCGAATGATTCGTCGTCCGCTCGGGAAAGGACGCAGTGATGAAACCACAGGGGATGTCTGGATGGGGTCGGCGCGTCTGCGCCGGGGTCGGCCTGCTGCTGTTCTGCCTGCAGGCTCGGGCGGCGGCCGATGAGGATTGCGGCCGCGCCGTCGCGCCGCAGCGCTGCTTGCTCCATCAGCAGGGCCTGCGCAGTTGTCTTGACCTGGCCGAGTCGCGCCGCCGCGCCTGCCTCTCCTACTATACCCCCCCATTGAGCTGCCAGCGCCAGCGCGACGCCAAGCGCTGCGAGGCGTTGCTGGCGGCGCAGGCCTCCTGCGAAGGCATGACTGGCGCCTCCCGGCGCCAGTGCATAGACGAGAGGCTGCCGGCCGGAGACTGCCCGCGTTCGGCCCAGCCCTGCCCGAAACCGCTGCCGCTCGCCGATTGATCAGGGCAACAGGATGATGGAGCCGGTGGTGCGGCGCTGCTCCAGATCGCGGTGGGCCTGGGCGGCTTCGGCCAGCGGATAGCGGTGCGACGGCGCCAGCCGGATCCGGCCGTCCAGCAGCCGCTCGAACAGCGCCTGGCTGGACTGTTCCAATTCCGCGCGAGTGGCGGTGTAGTCTCCCAGCTTGGGACGGGTGAGGAACAAGGAGCCGTGCTTGGTCAATTCCAGCGGCGACACCGCCGGCACCGGGCCCGACGCGTTGCCGAAGCTGACCAGCATGCCGCGCGGCGCCAGGCAGGCCAGCGAAATCTGAAAGGTGTCCTTGCCCACCGAATCGTACGCGACCGGCACGCCCTGGCCGGAGGTGAGCTCGCGCACCCGCGCCACCACGTCTTCCGCGCGGTAGTCGATCACATGGGCGGCGCCCAGCCGGCGGGCGATTTCCGCCTTGGCCGGCGAGCCGACGGTGGCGATCACGTTCACCCCCATCGCCGTCAGCCATTGCAGCGCGATCTGGCCGACGCCGCCAGCGGCGGCATGCCACAGCACGGTCTGCCCCGCTTGCACCGGGTAGGTGCGCTGCACCAGATACTCCACGGTCATGCCCTGCAGCATTGCGCAGGCGGCGGTTTCGTCCGCCACGCCGTCGGGCAGTTTCAGCAGGTGCTGCGCCGCGATCAGCCGCTCAGCGGCGTAAGCGCCCAACGGGCCGCCGGCATAGGCGACGCGGTCGCCCGGCGCCAGCCAGTCCACCCCGGCGCCCACCGCCTCCACCACGCCGGCGGCTTCGCTGCCGAGGCCGCTGGGCAAAGGCAGCGGGTAGAGGCCGCTGCGCTGGTAGGTGTCGATGAAATTGACGCCGATGGCGGTATGGCGCAAGCGGACTTCGCCGGCCGCGGGCGCGCCAATCGACGTTTCGACCAGGCGCAGCACGTCCGGGCCGCCGGTTGCGGAAAACACGATGCTGTGGCTCATGGGGCGCTCCTTGCAAGTATGGCGGATCAGTCTGCGCCGGCGCCGCAGCGGCGGCAAGTGGCGATAGGCGAACGGGCCGTCAAGCCGGGATGGACAATTGCCGGCGCGCCCAGGCGACGATTTCCGGCAATACCTTCGGCCAGTTGTTCAGACGGTGGTCGTCGCCATTGAATACAGTTTGCCGGCTGTGGCGATAATGCGCCGCGGCTTCGCGCCAATCCAGCACCTCATCGCGGCTGCCCAGCAGCAGCCAGTAGCGCGCCGGGCTGGGTTTTTCCACCCGCTGCGCCTGCAGCGCGGCCAGGTCGGCGTCTCCCAGCGTGTAAACCTCGCCGGTGTACGGGTTGGTCTGCTCGCCGGCGAAACGTGCCAGATCGCGGTCCGGCCGCACCGCCGGATTGATCAGCGCCGCCGGACGATTTTGCTGTTCGGCCAGGAAGCCGGCGTAGAAGCCGCCGAGCGAGCTGCCGATCAAGAGCGTGTCCGCCGGCAGCGAGGCCAGCAGTTCGCCGGCCTGGCGGATGGCCTCGGCCGGATGCGGCGACAGCCGCGGGCAGTGGAACGTGATGTCGGGCGCGTGTCGGGCCAGCCAGGCGGCGGTTTCGCCGGCCTTGAGCGATTGCGGGCTGGAATTGAAGCCGTGCAGATAGACGATGTGCATGAAGTTTGCCGCCGATGTGATGGTCTGGATGTTACGACGCGGAATCGCGCTTGTCAGTTGCCGCCGACGGTCGACCGGCGTGTAAATTTGGAGTAAAAGCACTTTTCGCGCGATGCCGGCCATTGTCATCCGGCCGCGGCGGATGCTCAAATAAGCGACAAATATAAATATCGAGGAGAAAACGACATGACCACCCTGCCCGCCGCCGCGCCGACAGCCGCCCCGCATTCGCTGGAAAGCCTGATCGTGGCCTGCGGCTATCTGCAGCACAGCGCCCTGCTGTTCGCGCAGGATCTGGACAGCGACCTGGCGCTGATCCGCTCCGGCTTCTGTCCGCGCCATCAGGTGCAATGGAACGCCCAGGGCGAAATGCGGGCGTGCGCCGAAGTTCACGACGAAGTGGACGCTCTGCTGCAAGGCAGCCATACCTTGCGTTTCGCGCTGCACGAAATGCTGATGCAGTTCGGTCCGGAAGTTTGCAACGAGGCGTTGGCCCGCATCATCCTGCAAGGCGTGCGCAGCCTGCCCGACTGGCACCAGGTGTGCCAGTCGCTGGCGGACTTGGGGCGCGGCCCGGTGCGCGTGGCCGCCTGAGGCGCCGGTTGGCCGGGGCCCGCCGCAAGCGGGCGGGTTCCGGTTGTGTCCGAGCGGCGGCGGAGATAGGCTCGGAGGGCGATGCCGGAATTGCTTGCAAATAAATAGCGCGCTATTTATTATCGAGGGCATGGAAAGCAAACCGACCCTTCCCTCCGACGCCGACGCGCTGCGGCTGGACCAGCAATTGTGCTTCGCCCTGTATTCCGCCTCGCTGGCGATGAACAAGGCCTACCGCGACAGCCTGAAACCGCTTGGCCTCACCTATTCGCAGTATCTGGTGTTGCTGGTGTTGTGGGAGCAGGACCAGCGTTCAGTGTCCGACATCGGCGCCCGGCTCTACCTGGATTCGGCGACGCTGACGCCGCTTTTGAAGCGGATGGAGGCGGCGGGCTGGCTGCTGCGCGAACGGCTGTCCAGCGACGAGCGGGTGGTGGTGGTGAGGCTGAGCGAGGCCGGGCGCGATCTGCGACGCCAGGCGGAAGCGATTCCGCGGCAGATGCTATGCCGCAGCGGACTGCCGCTGCCGGAGGCGCGGCAGTTGCGCGCGGCGCTGGGCGCGTTGCGCGACCAGTTGCTGCCATGAAACCGGCAGGTTTTATGATTTGAATAGTGCACGATTTAATAGCTTATTATTTTTCCACGGGAAGACTGTAAGGAGACGTACGATGAATACCCTGCAAAAAGTGCTGTATACCGCCGAAGCCACCGCGTTCGGCGGCCGCGATGGCCGCGCCGAGTCCAGCGACCAGGCGCTGCAAGTGCAGTTGAGCACGCCGCGCGAACTGGGCGGCCTGGGCGGCGACGGCACCAACCCCGAGCAGCTGTTCGCCGCCGGTTATTCCGCCTGCTTCATCGGCGCGCTGAAGGTGGCGGCGATGCAGGCCAAGGTAGGCTTGCCGGCCGAGGTGTCGGTCAAGGGACGGGTCTCCATCGGACCGATCGAGCACGGCTTCGGCATCGCGGCGCGGCTGGAGGTTTCGCTGCCGGGGCTGGAGCGCGCGACGGCGGAAGCGCTGGTGCAGGCGGCCCACCGCATCTGCCCGTATTCCAACGCCACGCGCGGCAATATCGAAGTGGAGCTGGCGCTGGCGTGAGCGAAGCGGCCGTCAGGCGACGGTTTCGGACTGGTGGCTGGGCGACTGCTTGTTGCCGTACATCTTGCGGTCGGCCACCGCCAGCAATTCGTCTATCAGCAGGCCGTCCTCCGGATAGTAGGCGATGCCTATGCTCACTCCCACCATGATGCGGTGCTGGTCCACCTGGTAGGGCAGCTGGATCGCCTGCTTCAGCCTGGCCATCACCTTGTCGGCCTCGCGGTTGGACTCGATGTCTTCCATCAGGATGACGAATTCGTCGCCGCCCAGCCGGGCGACGGTATCCTCGTTGCGGATCACGTCCTGAATGCGGGCGGCGATCAGCTGCAGCACCCGGTCGCCGGCGACGTGGCCGTAGGTGTCGTTGACCGGCTTGAAGCGGTCTAGGTCGAGGAATAGCAAGGCCAGGCGTTTGCCGCTGCGGTCGACGCGGCTGATCGCGTGCTGCAGCCGGTCGTAGAACAGGTTGCGGTTGGCCAGGCCGGTCAGCCGGTCGTGATTGGCCAGATGGAACAGATGGTTTTCGCGCTGGCGGCGGCTGTTGCTGCTGCGCACGAAGCTGTAGCCGGCCAGCGCGAGGCCGGTGCCCAGCAGCAGCGACAGCAGCAGCCACACCACCCACTCCAGCAGGCCGATCTGCGGCCAGCCCTGCTGCCAGTTGATGGTGAAACGCAGCGGCTGGCCGGGGCCGCCCAGCAACTGACTGGTTTCCAGCCGCGGAAACAGCAGGCGCTCCAGCGCGCCGGCGCGGGCGCTGCCCAGCAGCAGAGGCTGTCCGCCCGGCGGCCGCAGCGGGTCGTCGCGCTGCTGCACGCTGATCTCCATGCCCGGCGGCAGCGGCGCGCCGCTGGGCAGCAGCGAGTCGGCGCGGATGAACAGCAGGGCGAAATGCTGCGGCTGCAGCTCCAGCAGCGCGCCGGACTGGTGGTTGTCTATGCTGCGCAGCAGCGCGTAGCCGGCCTCGCCGTTCGGCAGGCGCAGCTGGCGCGACAGCGTGGTGCGGCCGCTGTTGAGGCTGTCCTGCAGCGTTTGGCGCAACAGCGGCTGTTGCCATATGTCCATGCCCGCCAGCCGCAGATTGGCCTGCGATTGCGGTTCGGCGAACATCAGCGGGAAGTAGTCGTCCTGCAGCGGCAGCGGCAGCGGCTGGCCGGCGGCGTCCGGCGCATAGGGGCGCAGCCGGTAGCCGGCGCCGTACTCGCGTTGCAGCCAGCGGTTGTAGCTGTCCACCCGCGAGCGCGGCACGCGTTCGATATGGGCCAGGGTGATGATCTGCGGATAGCGGCGCAGCAGTTGCAGCACGAAGGGGTGTTTGCGGCGGGTTTCGTTGCGATGGTCGAGAGCGCTGAAGGTGGCGTAGCTGTCGAGCACGGTTTCATTGGTGAGCAGGCGTTGTTTCAACTGCTCGGACAATTGCTGGGACTGGCTGTTGAATTGCTGTTCCGCGCCCAGCAGCGAGCGGCTGGCAATCGACAGGGCCGCCAGCGAGCTCAGTATCAACCACAAGGTTATGCATCCAGCATAAACCAGTCTTGCTTGCATGTTAAAACCATCGACATATATTCGGCAATGGATGATTCTATAAGAATGGGCCCCTATTTTTTAGCAATAAATCAGGGAAAGCCGGATTTAAGTAATAGTACGTAACAGTGGCGCGGCGCTCAGCGCGGACTTGATGGCGGGAATCTGGCGGCGGCTCACCGGCAGCGGATCGGCCACGTCGCGCAGCCGAATCACCCACTGTTCGTCGCCGTCCAGGCCGCTGCGGCGCAGCTCCTGGACCGCGTGGCGCATCACCAGGCAATTGCGGTGTATCCGCAGCGCCAGGCCGCCCAGCCGCTGCTCCAGCGTCACCAGCGCTTCGTCCAGCAGGTATTCGTTGTCGGGGGTGACCAGGGTGACGTATTTGAGCTCGGCCTTCAGGTAGCGCGCGTCGGCGAAGGGCACGGTCAGCAGCCGGCCGCGCTGGCGCACGGTGAAGCTAGGCGCCTCGGCCTGGCCGCCGCAGCGCGCCAGCGCTTTTTGCAGCGCCTGTTCCAGCCGTTCGCGCCGCACCGGCTTGAGCAGGTAGTCGGCGGCGTTCAGCTCGAAGGCCTCCACCGCGAAGTGGTCGTGCGCGGTGCTGAACACCAGCTGCGGCTGCAGCGGCCGCTGCCTGAGCTGGCGCGCCACCGCCATGCCGTCCAGGCCTGGCATGCTGACGTCCAGCAGCAGCACGTCGGCCGGATGCTGGGCCAGCCAGGCGAGGGCGGACTGGCCGTCGGCCAGGCAATGCACCTGGCTGACGCCGCAATCGGCCAGCAGCTGGCGCAGCCGTTCGCGCGCCAGCGCCTCATCGTCCACCACCACCACCCGCAGCTCGCTCAGAGCGCCCATTGCGGCTTGTCCATCTTGTCCACCAGCTGGCGCCAGGATTGCAGGATCTTCTGGAACTTGTTGTTGGTCGGCGCGATGTCGCGCACCTTGCCCAATAGCTCGTAGGCGCGGCGCATATGGCTTTCATGCCAGCCGTTCTGGCTGACGTGGGCCAGCACCGCGTTGACCAGGTTGAGCATGATCTGCACGTTTTGCGGCATTTCCTCCAGCGCTTTGGCGAAGCGGGCGATGGCGGTGTCCAGCTCGCCGCTTTGCGCTTCGCGCACCGCCTGGTTGTTCAGCTCCAGCACCGTCTTCACGTTCTGCGCGATCAGCTGGCGGCCGGCCTGGCCCATGCCCAGCTCTTCGAACATGTCGCCGAAGTGGGCCAGCAGCTGTTCATCGTCGTGGTGGTTGCGCACCAGGTATTCCATCACTTCGTTGCCCTGCGGCTCGCGGCCCTGCTGGTAGCAGGCGCGGGCGTATTCCAGCTGCGCTTCCTGGTCCAGCTTGGCCGCCAGCGGCTTGAAGCGCTCGGTGGCGTCGGCCAGCAGTGCGGCGGCCTTGTCGGCGTTGCCGTTCTTGGCCTGCAACTGGCTGTCCACCACATTGGCCAGCCACTCCGCCTCTTCGTTGTAGCGGTAGTCGTGGCGCAGGCTGGCCAGCGTGCGGCCGGCGTTGGCGGCATCGCCGCGCGCCAGCTGGATGCGGGCCAGCGCCGCGTAATGGGTGGGGCTGCGGTGCCAGGTGTACTTGGCGATGTCCAGCGTCTGCTGGCAGGCGGCCTCGGCGGTGGCCAGGTCGTGGTTGAGCATCGCCACTTCGGCCAGCTGCTGCTGGCGGCGGAACACCGCCGGCGACATTTCGGCGGCGGTCTGCAGCGTGTGCTGCGCGCGTTCCAGATCGTGGTGGTTGCGGTAGAGCCGGGCCAGCCAGTCGTAGGCCTCCATCACTTGGCTGTTGTCGGCCAGCACCGCCTCGAACAGCAGCCGCGCCTCGTCCAGCGATTTGAGTCCGGCCAGCGATTTGGCCAGGCCCATCTTGGCCCAGGTGGCCGGTTTGAGGCGCAGCACCTGCATATAGGCGTCGCGGGCGGCGTCGTAATCCTCGATTTTCAGCGCCAGCGAGCCCTTGAGGCGCATGAAGTCGAACGCGAACTCGCCGTTTTCCTCTATCTTGCGGCCGCAGGCTTCGATGGCTGCCAGATACTCGTGACGCAGGATGTTTTCGTCCACCAGCCGGAACGCCTCGCGCTTGCGCATCGCCCGCTCCAACCGCTCGCGCAGCACCTCACCGGTGAAGGGTTTGAGCAGGTAGTCGTCCGGGGCCATCTCGGCAGCGGAAATCACCCGCTGCGAGCGGCGCTCGCCGGTGACGATCATGAACACGCAGGATTGCTTGAGCAGATTGCGCGCCCGGACTTCCTCGAACAGGTAGAGCCCGTCGTAGCCGTTGCCCAGATCGTAGTCGCACAGCACCACGTCGAACTCGTACTTGGCCATCTTGGCCAGTGCGTCGCCGGCCTTGGCCGCGTATTCGACCGAGTTGGCGCCGAACGACGACAGCGTCATCGCCAGCGCCCGCTGCATCTGCGGCAGGCTGTCTATGATCAGGAACAGCCGTTTGGCGTAGGGATCGTCGTAAGCGTTGCGCTGGGGGGCGGCCCGCACATGGTGCGTCGGGCCGTTCGGCGCGGCCGGAGGGGGAGTGGATTCGCTCATGGGGCTTTCGTCAGCTTGCGGCATGATCCTGTTTCGGTCGGATGGCGTCTCCGGCGGCATGCTCCCTCCCGGCGCCGGGCGCGGCTCAGGCCGGCGTCAGTTTTGCATAACGCAGATCCAGCCATTTCACCCCGTGTTCGGCGAAGTTGATTTGCAAGCGCACGTCCTCCCCGCTGCCCTCCGCCTGGATCACCACGCCGACGCCGAATTTGGCGTGGCTGACCGACTGGCCGATGTTCAGGCCGTAGGCGTTCGCGGCCTGCAGGCGCGGCGTCCTGGAGGCGGCGCGCGCCGGCATGGGAGACGCGGGTGTTTTCACTGTAGCAGACAGCGAGTGGATCAGTTCCGCCGGAATCTCGTCGATGAAGCGCGACGGGATCGGGTAGCGGCTCTGGCCGTGCAGCATGCGGCTTTGCGCGCTGGACAGGTACAGGCGCTTGCGGGCGCGGGTGACCGCCACGTACATCAGCCGGCGCTCCTCCTGCAGGCCCTTGCCGTCCTGCAGGCTGTTTTCGTGCGGGAATAGGCCTTCTTCCAGGCCGGTGACGAACACCGCGTCGAACTCCAGCCCCTTGGCGGCGTGCACCGTCATCAGCTGCAGCGCCTCGCTGCCGGCGTCGGCCTGGTGCTCGCCCGCTTCCAGGCTGGCGGCGGTGAGGAATTCGGTCAGCGCCTGGCTGGGGTCGTCCGGCAGGAAGCTGGCGGCGGCGTTGACCAGCTCGTCCAGGTTGGCCAGCCGCTCCTCGCCGTCCTTCTTGTCCTGCTCGTACATGTCGCGCAGGCCGCTGCGGTCGATGACCAGGCTGATGGTTTCGGCCAGGCTGAAGTCGCGGCTCTGTTCGCGCAGGCGTTCGATCAGCAGCACGAACTCGCCTACCTTGGCGGCGGTGCGGCCGCCGCCGCTCTGGCAGGCGGCCTGCCACAGCGACACGCCCTGCTCGCGGCCGACGGCCTGCAGGCCTTCCACGCTGCGCGCGCCGATGCCGCGCGCCGGCGTGTTGATCACGCGCAGCAAGGCGTTGTCGTCGTCGGGGTTGGCCACCAGCCTGAGGTAGGCCAGCGCGTGCTTGATTTCCTGGCGTTCGAAGAAGCGCAGGCCGCCGTAGATCCGGTACGGGATCTGGGCGTTGACCAGCACGTGCTCCATCAGCCGCGATTGGGCGTTGGAGCGGTACAGCACCGCCACGTCGGACAGCGGCAGGCCGTCGCGGCGCAGCGCCTTGACTTCGTCGACGATGAACTCGGCTTCCTCGCCGTCGCTCATCGCCTGGAAGAAGCGGATCTTTTCGCCTTCGCCGGCGTCGGTCCACAGGTTTTTGCCCAGCCGGCCGTCGTTCTTTTCGATCAGCGCGTTGGCGGCGTTGAGGATGGTGCCCATCGAGCGGTAGTTCTGCTCCAGCCGCACCGGCTCGGCCACGTGGAAGTCGGCCAGCAGCGCGCGCATATTGCCGACTTCGGCGCCGCGGAAGGCGTAGATGCTCTGGTCGTCGTCGCCGACGGCGAACAGCGCGCCGTGCTCGCCGGCCAGCAGTTTCAGCCACGCGTATTGCAGGCGGTTGGTGTCCTGGAATTCGTCTACCAGGATGTGGGCGAAGCGGCTGCTGTAATGGGCGCGCAGCGCCTCGTTGCGCGACAGCAGTTCGTAGCTTCTGAGCAGCAGCTCGGCGAAGTCCACCACCCCTTCGCGCCGGCATTGGGCGTCGTAGGCGGCGTACAGCTCCACCAGCTTGGCTTCGTACGGGTTCAGCGCCGGCGGCAGCGCCTCGGCGCGCACGCCGGCTTCCTTGTTGCCGTTGATGAACGACTGCACCGCGCGCGGCGGGTATTTCTCGTCGGACAGCTCCAGGCTTTTCAGCAGGCGCTTGATCGCGGCCTGCTGGTCGGCGGAGTCGAGGATCTGGAAGGTTTGCGGCAGGCCGGCGTCGCGGTAGTGGATGCGCAGCAGGCGGTTGCACAGGCCGTGGAAAGTGCCTATCCACATCGTGCGCACATTCACCGGCACCTGGGCCGACAGCCGGGTCTGCATTTCGCGCGCGGCCTTGTTGGTGAAAGTCACCGCCAGAATGCCGGCCGGCGAGGTCTGAGCGGTGGACAACAGCCAGGCGATGCGGGTGGTCAGCACCCGGGTCTTGCCGCTGCCGGCGCCGGCCAGCACCAGCGCGCTCTTGGCGGGCCAGGTGACCGCGCGCAGTTGTTCGGGATTCAGGCCGGCTAACAGATCGCTCATGACGGGACGTTTTCGCTGCAAAAACGCCATTTTAGCATGCGTGCCGCCAGGACAAGGCGGAGGGGCTTACTCCTGTGCCTGGTAATGCGCAAGCATGGTCTTGAGCTTGCCGTTCTTGTGCAATCGATCCACGGCGCGGTTGAGTTCGGCCAGCTTGACCGGCGACTGCGACGACAGCGCGCACATGGTCGGCTGCGACGATACCACTAGCGGGTGCAGCTTGAAGGCGGCGGCTTCCTGCGCATGGGAGCGCGCCCACCAGACATAGATGAACTCAGTGACGATGGCGACATCGCTCAGCCGTTTTTCCAGCGATTTGAACATCAGATCGAAGCGGGCCTCGGTGTCCCGCGTGCTGCGGTTGCTAGACCACAGGTATTCCAGCTCGGGGTAATGGTAGCCGTGCTGGGTGCCGATGCGCTTGCCGGACAAATCGTCGAGCTGGCGGATGGCCGGCATGTTTTTCAGCGACAGCACGCGCTCGGTCAGCGGGTAAATTTCCCGGCTCCAGTTCAGCCGGGAAGAATTGCTATACCAGTCGGGATTGGCATTGCAGACGATGTCGACCTTGCCGGTTTCAACCGCGGACTCCACCCGGCGGCGCGCCAGAATGACGAACTGCGGCTTCATCCCCATTTCTTCGGCCAGCAGCATCCCCAGTTCGCGCGCCAGGCCGCCGGTCAGGGTATTGCCGTCTTCGGATAGCACCGCGATGGGGGCGGCATCGGTATCGGCCACCCCGATGCGCAGCTCGGCGGCCGCCAGCGAAGGAAGCGGCGCCAACAGCAACAGGCAGGGAAGCAGCCACTTTTTATGCAAACTGGCCATATAGATGCTCTCTCTTAATTCTATTACCGGGTGTCTGATGCGCGGGATGCGGATGTTAAGATGAATCAGGAATACGCCGTAGCCTTGATATCGTTTTAGACAAAATAACTGCAAGCGACATGACGAAGCCATTAACCCATCCCGTTTATCAGCACCTCGCCCAACGCATTCTGATCCTGGATGGGGGCATGGGCACCATGATCCAGCGCCACCGGCTGGAGGAGGCCGATTATCGCGGCGAGCGTTTCGCCGACTGGCCTTGCGATGTCAAAGGCAACAACGACCTGCTGGCGCTGACTCGTCCCGATGTCATCGGCGGCATCCACCAGGCTTACCTGGACGTCGGCGCCGACATCATCGAAACCAACACCTTCAACGCCACCTCGATCGCGATGGCCGATTACCGGATGGAAGGGCTGGTGTGGGAGATCAACCAGGCCGCCGCCAAGCTGGTTAAGGATCTTTGCGCGGCGCAAACCGCCAAAAATCCGGCCAAGCCGCGTTTCTGCGCCGGCGTGCTCGGCCCCACCAACCGCACCTGTTCCATCAGCCCGGACGTCAACGATCCCGGCTACCGCAACGTCAGCTTCGACGAACTGGTGGCGAGCTACACCGAGGCGATAGACGGCCTGGTGGCCGGCGGCGCGGATTTGCTGTTGGTGGAGACCATCTTCGACACGCTGAACGCCAAGGCGGCGGTGTTCGCCATCCACCAGTATTTCGACGAGCGCCCGGACACGCCGCGCTTGCCCATCATGATTTCCGGCACCATCACCGATCAGTCCGGCCGCACGCTGACCGGACAGACCACCGAAGCTTTCTACAACTCGCTGTCGCACGCCGACGCCGCCAGCTTCGGCCTCAACTGCGCGCTGGGGCCGGACCTGCTGCGGCCGTATGTCGAGGAAATGGCGCGGGTGTCGGCCACCTATGTCTCGGTCCACGCCAACGCCGGCCTGCCCAACGCCTTCGGCGGCTATGATCTCGAACCTGAGAAGATGGGCGAGTACGTGCGCGAGTGGGCCGAGAGCGGGCTGATCAACATCGTCGGCGGCTGTTGCGGCACCACGCCGGAGCACATCGCCGCCATCGCCCGCGCGGTGGACGGCATCTCGCCGCGCGCGCTGCCGCGGATCGAGGCCAAGTGCCGGCTGTCCGGCCTGGAGCCGTTCAATATCGGCGACGAAGACCTGTTCGTGAACGTCGGCGAGCGCACCAACGTCACCGGCAGCCGCGCCTTCGCCAAGCTGATCCTCAACGGCGACTACGCCACCGCGCTGGACGTGGCCCGGCAGCAGGTGGAGAACGGCGCCCAGGTGATCGACATCAATATGGACGAGGGCATGCTGGACGCCCACGCCGCGATGGTGCGCTTCCTGAATCTGATCGCGTCGGAGCCGGATATCGCCCGCGTACCGATCATGATCGACTCGTCCAAATGGGAGGTGATCGAGGCCGGCCTGAAGTGCATCCAGGGCAAGGGCATCGTCAACTCGATCTCGATGAAGGAAGGCAAGGAGAAGTTCGTCGAGCAGGCGCGCTTGATCCGCCGTTACGGCGCGGCGGTGATCGTGATGGCCTTCGACGAGCATGGCCAGGCCGACACCTACGCCCGCAAGATCGAGATTTGCGACCACAGCTACCGCATCCTGGTGGACGAGGTGGGCTTCCCGCCGGAAGACATCATCTTCGACCCGAACATCTTCGCCGTCGCCACCGGCATCGAGGAGCACGCCCGCTACGGCCTGGATTTCATCGAGGCCACCGGCTGGATCAAGCAGCACCTGCCGCACGCCAAGATATCCGGCGGCGTGTCCAACGTCAGCTTCAGTTTCCGCGGCAACAACAAGGTGCGCGAGGCGATCCACGCGGTGTTCCTCTACCATGCGATCCAGCGCGGCATGACCATGGGCATCGTCAATGCCGGCGCGCTGGAGGTGTACGACGAGGTCGACGCAAGCTTGCGCGAGCGCATCGAGGACGTGGTGCTGATGCGCCATCCCAAGGACGGCGGCGACGCCACCGAACGGCTGATCGAGCTGGCGGAGAAATTCAAGGGCGAGGCGGTCGGCGAGAAAAAGGGCGAAGACCTGGCCTGGCGCGCCTTTCCGGTGGAAAAGCGGCTTGAGCACGCGCTGGTCAAGGGCATCACCACCTTCATCGTCGAGGACACCGAAGAGGTGCGGCTGAAGTGCGCGCGGCCGATCCACGTGATCGAAGGCCCGCTGATGGATGGCATGAACGTGGTGGGCGACCTGTTCGGCGCCGGCAAGATGTTCCTGCCGCAGGTGGTGAAGTCGGCGCGGGTGATGAAGGCTGCCGTCGCCCACCTGGAGCCGTTCATCGAGGAAGAGAAAATCCGTCTGGGCCTGGCCGACGCGCCGGCCAAGGGCGTCATCATCATGGCCACGGTCAAGGGCGATGTGCACGACATCGGCAAGAACATCGTCGGCGTGGTGCTGCGCTGCAATAACTACAAGGTGATCGATCTGGGCGTGATGGTGCCGTGCCAGACCATCCTCGACGCCGCGCGCGAGCACCAGGCCGACATCATCGGCCTGTCCGGCCTGATCACTCCCAGCCTGGAGGAGATGAGCCATGTCGCCAAGGAGATGCAGCGCCAGGGCTTCGACATTCCGCTGCTGATCGGCGGCGCCACCACCTCCAAGGTGCACACCGCGGTCAAGATCGCGCCGCACTACCAGCACCCGGTCATCTATGTTCCCGATGCCAGCCGCGCCGTCGGCGTCTGCTCCAATCTGCTGTCCGATACCTTGAAGGACGCCTTCGTCGCCGAGAACCTGGCCGAGCAAGAACGCGCGCGCGAAGGCCACGCCAACAAGGCCAATCGCAAGGTGGTTTCCCTGGAGCAGGCCCGCGCCAACAAAGAGAAAATCGACTGGGCCGATTATGTTCCGCCCAAGCCGCGATGGCTTGGCGTGCGCCGTTTCGAGAATTACCCGCTGGCCGAGATCGCCGCCTATATCGACTGGACGCCGTTCTTCCAGAGCTGGGAGCTGGCCGGCCGCTTCCCGCGCATTCTGAATGACGAGATCGTCGGCGAATCGGCGCGCGCGCTGTATGAAGACGCCCAAGTCATGCTGAAGCGGATCGTCGACGAGAACTGGCTGGCCGCCAACGCGGTGATCGGCTTGTTCCCGGCCAATAGCGTCAATCACGACGACATCGACATCCGTTCCGCCGACGGCCGGCCGCTGATGACTTGGGTCGGCCTGCGCCAGCAATTGCCCAAAACCGACGGCAAGGCCAACTGGGCGCTGGCCGACTACGTCGCGCCCCAGGGCAGCGGCGTCGACGACTACATCGGCGCCTTCGCCGTCACCGCCGGCATCGGCATCGAGCCGCATGTGAAGCGCTTCGAGGATGCCAACGACGACTACTCGGCCATCTTGCTCAAAGCGCTGGCCGACCGCCTGGCCGAGGCCTTCGCCGAGCTGATGCACGCCCGCGTGCGGCGCGAGTTCTGGGGCTATGCCGCCGACGAGCATATCGACAACGAAGGCCTGATCGATGAGCTGTACCGCGGCATCCGCCCGGCGCCCGGTTATCCGGCCTGCCCGGACCACACGGTGAAGGCCGATCTCTTCAAGCTTTTGGACGCGCCGTCTATCGGCATGACGCTGACCGAGGGCTACGCGATGCTGCCCACCGCCGCGGTGTCCGGTTTCTACTTCAGCCATCCGGCGTCGCGCTATTTCGGCGTCGGCAAGGTGGAAAAGGACCAGGTGACCAGTTACGCCGAGCGCCGCGGCGTCAGCATCGAGCAGGCCGAACGCGACTTGGCGCCCAATCTGGGGTATGACGCCTAAGCCGCGCCGCTTACGGGTTGGGTTCTTGCTGGCCGCGCTGCTGGCCGCCGGCTTGTCGTGGCGGCAGTCCCGGCTGCCCGCCGACTGCTTCTGGCTGAGCCGCGCAGCCTGTCTGGCGCGCCTTGGCGCCGGCATGGACAAGCAGATTAGCGAGGTTTGGAGCAGCGGCCAGCGGCATGGCAGCGCGCAGTTGCTGCTGGCGCGCGACGGCCGCTACCAGATTTATTCGCTGCGGGACGATGTCGACGGCGGCATCGATGTGGCTGAGGCTGGTCGCTGGCAAGAAGTGAACGCCGAACTGACGCTGAGGCCGCTGCTGGGCGGCGCAGGCGCGGCGCGCTGCGCATCGGCAGTGCCACCAGGGGCGCTATTATCTGGCTCAATTCCCCCATCCGACGGACATGGCGCGCCAAATGCGGGCCTGGGGTGAGGATCGCTCGGGTTTGCCCCCGGCTCCGCCCAGTGCGAAGCCGGACGCAACAGCGCTGTGGCAGGGCGGCCAGACCAGCGCTTGTCCGATATGACTCAGGCTGCCGCGCTATTTTTCTTGCTGTGTTCTCTCCGTCCTATTGAAATCGAAAGCCATTTGAATGTCGGGACCAAAAGGCATTTTGCCGAAGGCGGCTGTCGCCGCCTTGCTCTTCGTTGTTTGCTGCGCGCTGTGTGCCTGCCGGCCGAATGCGCAAGTCCGCAGGGATAGCGTCAATCGTGAAGCTGAAGAACTGAGCCGCAAACTACCAGAAGAGGGCAGCCAAATCTGGCTGTACTACGGTTTGACGGTGATACAGCAGCGGCTGACGCTGGCCGCCAATGGCTATTACGCTTGGGAGTCGGCGTCCGATGACGGCGGCGCGCCGCCGCCGGATCGCGATTATGGCCGTTGGCGCGAGGAAAAGGATCAATTGGTATTGGTTTCGCAATTTGACGGCGGCGAAACGCGTTTGCAGGCGGGGTGCCGCGATGGCGAGTTTGTCTGGCTATATGGTTATGCCGACGAGGAACCCGCCTGGCATGGCAATGGCGAACACTCCTGTTCGGAAATCCAGCATCCCGCTAAATCCGATAAACCCTTGGCATTCCGATGAACGCCATTGAGCCGGGCAGGCGTTCGCTGTATTGGAAGACATTGCGATATTGGAGAAAACCGCATGAAGCAACGGATTTGGCTGGTTTGGCTGCTGGGCCTGCCATGGGCGGCGCAGGCGGCGGTGCAGAGCGATACGCGCTGTTTTGTCGCCGCCAACGGCGGCAAGCCCATCCACCTGCAATTCACGACGGTGGGCGACGCCGATGCCGACTGGACGGCGGCTTATGTGCGCTATGGCAAGCGCGGCAAAGCGATTACCTTGGTATGGCTGCGCACCGAGCAAGAAGAAATGGCTGAGGGGCGGCCCTATCAATTTACCGACGAATGGCTGGAAATCGTCGATGGCCGCATCAACGGCCGTTACACGACTATCCATCAGGGCGCCAATTATTACGGCTTTCATTACCGCGGCGCCAATGGCCGCGACATCGATTTCGACGAGGATCTGGGCGCGCGCGCCGCATCGCAACACGCATGCAAGTATTAGCGCAGGCGCCGGGATGTGGATAACTGCGAAAGCCGCTGGCGGCTGTGGATAAGCGGCGGGCAAGACCCGGCGCCGGCGCCGGGCCCTGCGCTGTTACGGCTTGGGTTTTACGCGTTTTTCGGCGGCTTTGCGAACCTTGTCGCCGTCGAACAGCACGGCGCCCTGCTTGCGGCCTTCGGCGCTGAACGTCACCCGCAGTTGGCCGTTTTCCAGCTTGGCGGTGGCATTCGTGCCGGGGTTGAAGTCGCCCAGATCATATTTCTTGACGCTGCCGCCGCAGTCGCTGCTGACCAGCACCACGTCGCGGTCTTGCAGCGCATAGCTGCTGCCGCCTTGCAGGTAGACGGAGTTGTCGGAGTCGGAGTAGATGGTTTTCTTGCCCAGGCGCAGCTCGATCCGGTCTTCGTCGGACACCACGCCGTAGCGGGTTTTGATGGTTTCGGCTCCGGCTTGGTGGCAGACGGCCAACAGGCCCAGCAGCAGGGAGAGCAGAGTCTTTTTCATGGCGGCTTCGCAAATGAGGATATGGCCGCGATTTTGCCATGCGGCGCCCTGCCATCCAATTTACCTATTCACATTGCCGGATAAATGCTTTTGAGTTATCGGCTCAGCTGATCGGCTCCAGGTAGTCCAGATGCGGGATGCGCAGCGCCATCTCGCGGCGGATGCGGTCGCGCAGCGCTTGCAGTTGCTCCCGCTTGTCGCCGCTGAACAAGCCGGGCGCGGTCCAGAAAACATCGAAACGGACTTCCCGGCTGGAGACGAAGTGGTAATACAGCTGGGTGCGCGGCTCGCCGCCTATGTATTCGCCGTCGCTCGCCGCCGGGTCGCAGCGCAGGCATTGCAGCTGGAACGCTTGCGCCGCCGCGTTGAACGCCTCTATCGCCTTGGCGCGGTCAAGATCGGCGGATTCGGCGCGGCTGCGGATGCCGTATTTCTGATTCAGTTGCGGCGCCGATGTCGCGACGCAGGCGAGCAAAGCGGCCAGCGCCAAAGGCGGGGTCAGCCAGCGCCGCGCCGCCGGCGCGGACAGTGCCAGCCGCTCGCGGCGCTCGAAGGCCAGCCGGCACAGCGGCAGCACCGCCAGCGCCAGCAGGTCGCCGTAATCGACGGTGCGGGACAGGGCAAAGGGCAGCCACGCGTTGACGGCGGCGATGGCGGGGCCGGACAGCGGGCTTTTCCACCACAGCCAGGCCAGCGCGATGGCGGCGCTGGTCGCGGCGAAGCGGCGCGGCCACAGCGCCTGGGCCAGCAGGCCCGCCAGCGCCAGCCCGGCGAAGTCGGACAGCTTGCCGCTGAGCTAGCCCGGATGGGCGGACTTCAGCCACCAGTCGTTGGCCAGCAGCAGGCATAGGGCGATCAGGAAAGGCCAGCCGGCTATCACGGCGGAGATTCGTCGAAGCATTGGAAAATCCAGATGGGAGAGGCGGCGGCGATAGAGCCAGCTTGGCTGCGGCCGACGCTCAGTTGATCGGTTCCAGGTAGTCCAGGCCGGGGATGCGCTGCGCCATCTGGTAGCGGATGCTGTCGCGCATCGCTTCCAGCCGCTCGCGCTCGCCGCCGTTGAATACGCAGGGCAACACGGTCCAGATGTCGAAACGCACTTCCTGGTTCGAAGAAAACTGGTAGCGCAGCAGCACGCTGTGTTTGCCGCCGCCTTCGTAAACGCCCTTGTCCAGCGCTGGATCGCAGCTTTCGCAGCGCAACTGGTATTGCGCCGCCACCGCGTTCAGCGCTTCCACGACCTTGACGCGGTCCATCCGCGCGGCGCTGGCGCGGCTGCGCACGCCGTACTGCTGGCTGTACGGCACGGCGGACGCGGCGCAGGCCAGCACGGCGGCCAACGCCAGGGGCGGCGCCAGCCAGCGCCGCGCCGCCGGCGCGGACAGTGCCAGCCTCTTGCGCCGGACGACGGCCAGTCGGCATAGCGGCAGCACCGCCAGCGCCAAGAGGTCGCTGTAGTCGACGGTGCGGCCGATGCGGTACGGCGCCAGCGCGTTGAAAGTCTCGATCGCGGAGCTGGAGCAGGCGCTTTTCCACCAGAGCCAGGCTGCCGCCAGGCCGGCGCAGATCTCGCCGAAACGGCGCGGCCAGGCCGCCAGCAGCACGATGCCGGCCAGCGCCAGCCCGGCGAAGTCGGACAGCTTGCCGCTGAGCCAGCCCGGATGGGCGGCTTTCAGCCACCAGTCGTTGGCCAGCAGCAGGCATAGGGCGATCAGGAAGGGCCAGCCGGAGACGGCGGCGGCGAGGCGTTTGCGCATGGAACAGGCCGGGGAAGGTGGTGGGCGCGACATTTTAACAGCCGCGCGGCCCGGCGGTCCGGAACCCGCTACACTCAGGGTGCGGGCCGGCGTCGCCCGGCGCCGGGCCGTTTTGGGGGAGGGCGAATCATGGAATGGCTGAACCGCGAAAGCCTGCTTGGCCTGATGGAGGATGTGGAGGCGGAGGACCCGATAGACTACGCCGATCTGCCGTTCGACGAACGCAATCTGCGCGAATTGATCGTCGATTCGTTGCTGGAGCGCGAGTTGGTGTTCCGCGCCGAGGAGCCGGACGCCTCGCGGCGGATGCTGGTGTATCTGGCGGCTACCGCGCGGTTGACGCTGGAGAACATGGTGCTGCATGCGCGCCTGCTGCGCGCCGGCCGCGCCGAAGACTGAAACCTGCGCCGCCATTCCAGATTCACGGTCCAATTCAATGGCTTATGACGTATGACGTTTGAGATTGTTATGGTCCGCATGGTCTATTCCGCGTAGAATCCAGCGCTTGCGCGGCGCAGCAGCTTTAGTCGCCGACGCTGTTTTCCCGGCATATAAACCATAAAGAATCGTGATGAAAAAAATACTCGCGCTGTCCGCTTGCGCGCTGGCCCTGAGCGGCTGCAGCGCCATGACCACCATGAGCAGCTCCGCGCCCAAGGGCGCGGTTTCCATCTATCAGCGCCAGCAAGTGACCACGCTGGATTTGCCCAAGACCGAAACCTATCCCACCACCAGCTTCGGCAACTATGAATTCAAGGCCACCGGCGAAGGCAAGCAGCCGCTGTACGGCTTGCTGCCGTTGAAGTTCAACGGCGGCTATGTGGCCGCCGACATCCTGTTCTTCGCTCCGGCGCTGTTCTTCAACCTGCGCGAAGTCTACCCGCTGTACGATTTCGACTTGGACAAGGGCGTGGTGCGCTACCGCCTGAAGGACACCGACAACTGGACCGAGTACAAGCCGACGCAGCCGGAAGCCGAACGCGCCCGCAGCCATATCGACTTCGCCGCCTCCCAGCCGGCGGCCGAGGCCGCGCCGGTCAAGACCGGCAGCAACTGATTCGCCTGGCCGGCGGACGTTCCCGCGGAACGGACCGCCGGCGGTTTTCTCCTTTCCCTTCCTCTCCCCGTCTTTCGACATCTCCCGATACACATATGGCATAGCGTCGATTACACTGGCGCATTCCCACCCTCCCGAGCAAAGGCATTGCCATGCTGCGTATTCTCGGCCGTACCAGTTCCATCAATGTGCGCAAGGTGTTGTGGACCTGCCACGAGATCGGCATCGACTACCAACGCGAAGACTGGGGCCGCGGCTTTCAGCCCACCAGCAGCCCGGAATTCCTGGCGCTCAATCCGCATGGGTTGATCCCGGTGGTGGTGGACGGCGATACCGTGCTGAGCGAATCCAACACCATCTGCCGCTACCTGGCCGCCAAGCACGGCCGCCACGACCTGTTGCCGCAAAACCCGGCCGCGCGCGCCCAGGTGGAGCGGTGGATGGACTGGCAGGCCGCCGATCTGAACCCCGCCTGGATATACGCCTTCCACGCCCTCAGCCGCAACAGCCCCGACCACCAGGATCCGGCGAGCATCGCCGCCAGCGTGGCGGCGTGGAAAAAGCAGATGGCGGTGCTGGAGTCGCAACTGGGCGATGGATGGATATGGGGCGATGCGTTCACCTTGGCCGACATCTCGCTGGGTCTGTCGGTGCAGCGCTGGCTGCTGACGCCGTTCGACAAGCCGCGGTTGCCGGCGGTGGAGGCTTATTACCAGCGGCTGCGCCAACGCCCGGCCTACCTTACCCACGGCAGCGACGGCGTGGCCTGAGGCCGGCCGAGGCCCGATGCCAGACAAGGAGACAAACCATGTCGGACAAGCAATGGAATGAAGTGGACGATTATTTCAGCCGCAGCCTGGTCCAGCAGGACGCCGCGCTGGAAGCGGCGCTGGCCGACAGCGCCGCCGCCGGCCTGCCGGCCATCAACGTGGCGCCCAACCAGGGCAAGTTTCTCCATTTGCTGGCGCGCATCCACGGCGCGCGGCGGATTCTGGAGATCGGCACGCTGGGCGGCTACAGCGCCATCTGGCTGGCGCGGGCGCTGCCGGCGGACGGCCGGCTGGTGACGCTGGAGTACGATCCCAGGCACGCGGAAGTGGCCGCCGCCAACCTGGCGCGCGCCGGCCAGGCCGCCAAGACGGAGATCCGCCAGGGCGCGGCGCTGGATAGCCTGGCGCAGCTGATCGCGGAAGGCGCGGCGCCGTTCGACCTGATCTTCATCGACGCCGACAAGCCCAACAATCCGCATTACCTGGAAATGGCGCTGCGGCTGTCGCGGCCGGGCACCGTGATCGTCGGCGACAACGTGGTGCGCCAGGGCGAGGTGGCCAACGCCGGCAGCGTCGACCCGGCGGTGCAGGGCACGCGCCGCTTCATCGAGCTGCTGGGCGCCAATCCGCGCCTGTCCGCCACCGCGCTGCAGACGGTGGGCGGCAAGGGTTACGACGGCTTCGCGCTGGCGATTGTGGAGGCCTAGGCGAGCACATTGGCCGCCATGTAGTCGATGAAGGCGCGCAGCTTGGGCGGCATCCGCGGCGTGGCCGGCCACAGCAGGTAGAGATTGCCGCTGCGCCGCACCGCCGGCGCGTCCAGCCTGAGCAAGGCGCCGGACGCGAGCTCGCGGTGGATGGAGAAATCGGGCAGGCAGGCGATGCCCATGCCGCGCGCGGCCAGCTCGATCAAGGCCTCGCCGGTATTGCATATGGCCTTGGACGCATTGCGCAGGCGCGCCCATGAGGAACCGGAGGCTTACACGAATCCCACCAATGAGGCTGGTGGAGTGACAGCCCCGTAACGCGGCTTGGCCGCAGGCGATACACGCGGCTCCCCAATAAACCGCCGCGCGCTACAGCTGGCGAGCCACAGCCAGCTCGCCCGGCCGCCCCAGGTAATAGCCCTGATATAGCTCGACGCCCAGCGCGCGCATCGCCTCCAGCTGCTCGGCGGTTTCGATTCCTTCGATCAGCATGCGGCTGCCGATCTGCCAGCCGAATTCCAGCAGCGCCGGCAGCCGGCTGGTTTCGCCGGCCATGTGATCGAGCAGCAGGCTGCGGTCTATCTTGATGATGTCCGGGGACAGCTCGCCCATCTTGTCGCGGCGGGCGGGCAGCGCGCCGAAGTCGTCCACCGCCAGGCCGAAGCCCATTTCCGCCGCGTGGCGCATGCCGTTCAGCAGCGGCTGGCCGTGGTGTTCCACCTCGAACTCCGGCAGCTCGAAGATCACGCCGCCGCTGTCCAGCTCCACGCTTTGCAGCATATTGTTCAACAGCGGCAGATGGGTGCGGCCGCTCTGGTCCTGCTGCACGGTGGCGGGCATCAGGTTCAGGCACAGGCAGCCGCTCTGGCTGCTTTGGGCGAAGTTGCGCACGTGGATCAGCCGCGCCAGGCGGTCGGCCTCCAGCGCCATCTCCGGCGCTTGCGCGGCGAGAAAACGGTCGGGCGCGTGCCATTCGCCGCCCTCGTCCACCACGCGCAGCAGCGCCTCGTGGCCGAACAGGCTGCCGCCCTTGTAGAAAATGGGCTGGAACGCGCTCAACAGGCGGTAGCCGGCCAGGCTGGCGCAGTAGCGGCCGGAAGCGTCGCGGTACAGCATGCTGCCCGCCTGCGCGCCGAGAGTGGGCTGCATCGCGCACCTGCCTGGGAGAGAGGACGATGTTTCAGCATAGCAAAAACACCTAGCGAAATGAGAACCGCTAATGAAAGCTTGCAGAGTATCCGGCCCTGCGCGCGGGCCGGCGGGCCTCATTCCGCGATGTGCAGCTGGGTGCCGGCCTCCTGCATCAGCCGGGCGATGGCCGGCGGCACCGGCTTGTCGGTGAACAGCGCGGCGATCTGGTTCAGCCGGCCCAGCTCCACCAGCGCCGGGCGGTCGAACTTGCTGTGGTCGGCCGCCAGGAACACCTGGCGCGACTGCTGGATGATGGCCTCGGTGGTGCGCACTTCGCGGTAGTCGTAGTCGCGCAGCGTGCCGTCGGATTCGATGCTGGACACGCCGATGATGCCGTAGTCGACGCGGAACTGGCGGATCATCTGCACTGTCGCCTCGCCGGTCAGGCCGCGGTCGCGTTTCCTCAGCGAGCCGCCCAGCACGATGACTTCGCAGTCCGGGTAATCGCACATCTGCTCGGCCACGTGCAGATTGTTGGTGATCACCCTGAGGCCGCGGTGGCGGTGCAGCGCCTTGGCCACTTCCTCGGTGGTGGTGCCCAGATTGATGAACAAGGACGCGTTGTCCGGGATGTGGCGAACCAGGCTGGCGGCGATGCGGCGCTTTTCCTCTATGCACAGTACCTGGCGCGCCTGGTAGGCGACGTTTTCCACGCTGGATAGCACGCTGGCGCCGCCGTGGTAGCGCTGCAGCTGCTGGTGCTCGGCCAGCAGCGCGATGTCGCGGCGTATGGTCTGGCGGGTGACGGCGAAATGCTCGGCCAGCTTCTCCACGCTGACATAGCTGTCGCGCCTGACCATGTCCAGCAGTTCTTGTTGTCTTTGATTCAGGATCAGCATGCTAGTTGGATTCTCCCTTTGCCGGGAATTGTAAGCGATTTGCTCTAATCGATCAGCGCTCGCGCCGCGTCGGCGATGGCGAGGCAGCTGGTCAGGCCCGGCGATTCGATGCCGAACAGGTTGACCAGTCCCTTCGCGCCGTGGACTGCCGGCCCCTGGATGATGAAGTCGGCGTCCGGCTGGCCGGGGCCGGCGATCTTGGCGCGGATGCCGGCGTAGCCGGGCGACAGCGCGCCGTCCGGCAGTTGCGGCCACCAGGCGCGCACCGCGCGGTAGAAGGCTTCCGCCCGCGCCGGGTCCACCCGGTAATCGACGCCGTCCAGCCATTCCACATCCGGGCCGAAGCGCGCCTGGCCGGAGAGGTCCAGCGTCAGGTGGCTGCCCAGGCCGCCGGCTTCCGGCAGCGGGTAGATCAGCCGCGAGAACGGCGCGCGGCCCTGCAGCGAGAAATACACGCCGCGCGCGTAATGGGCTTGGGGGATGGCCTCCGGCGGCAGGCCCGCGAGGGCGCGGGCGACATCCGGCGCGAACAGGCCGGCGGCGTTGACTACCCGGCTGGCCAGGATTTCCATGCCGGCGACGCGCAATACGATGCCGTCCGGCGTAATCTCGCCGCTCTCCAGTGGCGATTCCAGCGCCAGCTGCGCGCCGGCCGCCTCGGCGTCGCCCAGCAGCGCCAGCATCAGCGCGTGGCTGTCGACGATGCCGGTAGACGGCGACAGCAGCGCGGCGGCGCAATCCAGCGCCGGCTCCAGCGCGCGGGCCTCGTCCGCCGTCAGCCGCTGGATGTCGGCCACGCCGTTGGCGCGCGCTTGCTTCTCCAGCGCGGCCAGTTTGGCCAATTGCCCGGCATGGCTGGCGACGATCAGCTTGCCCAGCCGCTGGTGCGGTATGGCGCGCTCGGCGCAGTAGCGGTACAGCGCGTCGCGGCCGGCCAGGCACAGCTTCGCCTTCAGGCTGCCGGCCGGGTAGTACAGGCCGGCGTGGATCACCTCGCTGTTGCGGCTGGACGCGTGCTGGCCTATCGCCTGCTCCGCCTCCACGATTACCACTTCGCGGCCGTTCTCGGCCAGCGCCTTGGCGACGGCCAGGCCCACCACGCCGGCGCCGACCACCACGGTATCGATTCTGTCCATGTCGCGTCCTTAATCAGGCCGGGCGCAGCGCGCGGCGCATGGCGATGCGCTGCCGCAGGCCGGCTGCGCTTTCCGCCGCCAGCCGCGCGGCCAGCGCCGAGCCGGCCGCCGGCGCGTGCTCGGCGTAGCCGTGGCGGTGGTAAAACGGCGCGTTCCACGGCAGGTGGGCAAAGGTGGTCAGCGTGACGGCGGCGAAGCCGGCGCCTTCGCCGTGGGCGGCGACTTGCGCCAGCAGCGCGGCGCCGATGCCGCGGCGCGCGTGCGCCGGGTCGACGTCCATTTCGGCCAGATGCAGCTGGCCGTCGACGATTTCGGCCATGGCGAAGCCGACGGCGCGGCCGTCTTGCTCCGCCGTCCATAGCAGGCCGGCGTCGGCGGCCGCGCGCAGCGCCGCCTCGGGCAGCGTGCGCGCGCGCAGCGCCAAGGGCAGGTCGGCCGGAGAGAACAGCCGCGCGGCCAGGCTTTCTATCTCGGCCAGGCGGGAAAAATCGGCGCTTCGGGCCGGGCGGATGACGAGATCGGCAATCAGCATGGGCTCCTCAATTGTTCGGCGGCCAGTTGCCCCAGCCGGGCGATGGCCTGTTGTTGCGCCGCGTCCCAGGGCTGGCCGAAGTTCAGCCGCAGGCAGTGGCGAAAGCGCGGCTCGGCAGAGAACAGCATGCCGGGGGCGAAGCTGATCGATTCTCGCAGCGCCGCCTCCAGCAGCCGGCCGCTGTCCAGGCCCTCCGGTCCTTCCACCCACAGCAATAGTCCGCCTTGCGGCCGCCGCAGCCGGGTGCCGCGCGGAAAGGCCGCCAGCACCGCGTCGGCCACTTGCTCCATCTGCCTGGCCAGCTGGCTGCGCAGGCGCTGGCTGATGCGGGCGTAGTCGCCGCTGGCCAACAGGTCGCTCAGCGTGCCCAAGAGCAGCGCCGGGCTGACCAGGCTGCTGCTGGCGCGCAGCCGCTCCAGCGCGGCGTGGCGGCGGCCGCCGGACAGCCAGCCCAGCCGGAACGACGGCGCCAGGCTCTTGGTGAACGACGCGCAGTAGATCACGTCGCCGTCGCGGTCCCAGGCTTTCAGCGGCGTCGGCCGCGCCTCGTCGAAATGCAGCTCGCCGAACACGTCATCCTCGATAATGGCCACGCCGTGGCGGCGCGCCAGCGCCAGCAGCCGTTTTTTATTGTCGTCCGGCATCAAGGCGCCGGTGGGATTCTGGTAATTGGTCACCGTCACCAGGCAGCGCACCGGCGGGCCGTATTGCAGCGCGAACTCCAGCGCCTCCAGCGACAGGCCGGCGTCCGGCGTGCAGGGAATCTCCAGCGCCTTCAGCCCCAGCGCCGCCAGCGTCTGCAGCAGGCCGAAGTACACCGGCGTCTCCACCGCCACCGTGTCGCCGGGGCGGGCCAGGTGGCGCAGCGCCAGGCTGATGCCTTCGGTGATGCCGTTGCAGAACAGGATTTCGTCCGACGGTATCGCCAACTGCCAGCCGGCGGCCAGCTGGCGCAGTTGCTCGCATAGCCGGTCGTGCTGGCTGGCCGGCAGATAGGCGCCGATCAGCTCCGGCCGCTGCTGCAACGCGTTTTGCAGCCGGCGCGCCAGCTCCGCCGACGGGTACAAACAGTGGTGGGCTTCGGCCATGTGCAGCTGCACCGCCACATTGGAGGCGGATAAGGCCACCAGCTGCGACATGCGGCTGTCCACCTCCACCAGCGTGGCCGGCGAGGGCAGCGCCTTGTCCGGCTTGCCGGCGGCCGAGGCCGGCGGCAGCGCGGCGAAGAAGCCGGCGCGCGGCCGCGCCACCACCCGCTGCCGCTGTTCCAGCCAGCGGTAGGCGGCCAGCGCGGTCAGGCTGTTGACGCCATGGTTTTCAGCTAGCTGGCGCACCGAGGGCAGCCGGCTGCCGGGCGGAAACTCGCCGGCGTCGAGCCGGGTTTGCAGTTGGCGGGCGATGTCCTGGTATTGCGGCATGGGCTTAGTCGACGATGAACAGCTTGGCGCCTTGCGGCGCGCGGGAACGATGGGCCTCGGCGTGGTCCGCCACCTGGTAGCTCATGCCGGGCTTGAGGATGAAGACGCGGCCATCGTCCAGTTCGGTGTGCAGTTCGCCCTCCAGGCACAGCAGGATATGGCCCTTCTCGCACCAGTGGTCGGCCAGGTAGCCCGGCGTGTATTCCACCATCCGCACCCGGATGTCGCCGAACTGGCGGCTGCGCCAGTAGGCGCGGCCTTGTTCGCCAGGGTGTTCGGCGGCGGGAATATCCGCCCAGTCGGTGACGCCGAAGGGAATGCCGCTCAGCTGCATGCAAGTCTCCTGTGGGAGTGACTGTTATATAGAACAGATAAGCCGCAGCATAAACTGTTTGGCCCAGCTGTGGGAGCGCGCGCTGCGCCGGCCGTGGCACGCTGGCGACATTGGTTTTCATCAGGAGAGTCGCCATGTGGCAAACCTTGCGGCGCGACGCTGCCCCCTCCGCCTTGCTGGCCGCCGTTCTGGCGCTGTTGGTCGGCTTTTCCGGCCCGTTTCTGATCATCGTCCATGCCGCGCAGTCGGCCGGGCTGTCGCAGGCGCAGCTGGCGTCCTGGGTGTGGGCGGTGTCCATCGGCTCCGGCGTGGCCGGGCTGTGGCTGAGCCTGCGTTGGAAAACGCCGGTGATCGCCGCCTGGAGCACGCCGGGCGCGGCGCTGCTGCTGGCCGGCCTGCCCGGCGTGCCGTATCCGGAGGCGGTGGGCGCCTTCCTCGCCGCCGCCGCCATCGTCACGCTGGTGGGCGCGAGCGGCTTGTTCGACCGGCTGATGGCGCTGTTCCCGCCGGCGCTGGCGGCGGCCCTGCTGGCCGGCATCCTGTTTCATTTCGTCGGCGAAGTGGTGGCCGAGGCGGCCGGCCATCTGGGCCTGGTGCTGACGATGGCGGGGCTGTTCTTCATCGGCCGCCGCTGGTTTCCGCGCTGGGGGCTGCTGGCCGCCATCGCCGCCGGCGCGGCCTTGTCGGCGGGCGAGCTGCACGCGCCGGCTGCCAGCGCCCTGTCCATCGTCGCGGTGCCGCTGTTCACCTGGCCGGCGTGGTCATGGTCCGCTTTCATCAACCTGGCCCTGCCGCTGGCGCTATTGGCGCTGACCAGCCAGTTCCTGCCCGGCATGGCGGTGCTGCGCGCCTTCGGCTACCAGGTGCCGGCGCGCTCGCCGGTGACCGCGCTGGGCTTGGCCTCGGTGCTCACCGCGCCGTTCGGCGGCCATGGCGTCACGCTGGCCGCCATCATCGCCGCCATCTGCACCGGGCCGGAGGCGCATCCGGACCGCAGCCGCCGCTATGTGGCCGGCGTGTTCTGCGGGCTGATCTACATCGTCATGGGCGCGCTGGGCGGCGCGCTGGCGGCGCTGGCGCTGGCCCTGCCCAAGGCGCTGCTGGTGACCGCGGCCGGCCTGGCGCTGTTCGGCACGCTGGCGTCGTCGCTGGGCGCGGCGCTGGCCGATGCCGAGCATAGGGAGTCGGCGCTGCTCACCTTCGTGGTGGCGGCTTCCGGCGTCAGCTTCGCCGGCCTGGGCGCGCCCTTGTGGGCGATGCTGGCCGGCGGCCTGCTGTGCCGGCTGTTGACTCCGGGCAAGTCCCCGGCGCAAAAGGCGGAAACGGCGGCGGCGCGCTAGGGTGGGCAGCTGGCCGGCCGGCGCGGCGCGTGATAAGTTAGGCGGTTGTATACAATATCATCCGCGCGACGACCCGCCGCATCGCGCGCTCAAGGAGAAATGCATGTTCGCCCCTTCCGTCTATGCCCAGCGCCGCGCCCGTCTGCAAGCTTCCGGCCTGTCCGGCCTGCTGCTGTTCGTCGGCAACGTCGATTCGCCGATGAACTACCACGACAACACCCTGCCCTTCGTGCAGGACTCCAGCTTCCGCTACTTCTTCGGTCTGAACGAGCCGGGCCTGGCCGGCGCCATCGACGCCGACAGCGGCGAAGCGACGCTGTTCGGCAATGACCCGGACGTGGCCGACATCGTCTGGACCGGCCCGCTGCCGTCCCTGGCCGAGCGCGCCGCCAAGGTGGCGCTGTCGCGCAGCCGTCCGTACGCCGAGCTGGCCCAGGCGGTGGCCGAAGCCCGCGCCGCCGGCCGTCCGGTGCGCTACCTGGCGCCTTACCGCGGCGAGACGCTGATCGAGATGGGCCGCCTGCTGGACACCCATCCGGCGCAGGTGAAGGCGGGCTTCTGTCCCGAGCTGACCCGCGCGGTGGTGGCGCTGCGCGAGATCAAGGGCGCGGAAGAGATCGCCGAGATGGAAGCCGCGCTGGGCGTCACCCACGCGATGCACATCGCCGCGATGCAGAACGCCAAGCCCGGCGTGGTGGAATACCAGGTGGTGGGCATCATGGAAGGCATCATGCGCCGCCATGACTGGCAGCTGGCCTACCCGTCCATCTTCTCCAAGCGCGGCGAAGTGCTGCACAATCACCACCACGACCACGTGCTGCAGCAGGGCGACCTGGTGCTGAACGACACCGGCTGCGCCAGCGGCGGCGGCTACGCCAGCGACATCACCCGCACTTTCCCGGTGGGCGGCAAGTTCTCCACCCGCCAGCGCGAGCTGTACGACATCGTGCTGGAGATGCAGGAGGCCGCCATCGCCGCGGTCAAGCCGGGCGTCAAATACCAGGACATCCACAAGCTGTCCGCCGCGGTGATGGTGGAGCGGATGGCCGCGCTGGGCTTCTTCCAGGGCGACGTCGACGCCATCGTCGAATCCGGCGCCTACGCCATCGCCTTCCCGCACGGCCTGGGCCACCAGATCGGCATGGACGTGCATGATATGGAAGCGCTGGGCGAAGACCTGGTGGGCTATGGCGACGGCACCGAGCGCAGCAAGCTGTTCGGCCTGGGCTACCTGCGCCTGGGCAAGACGCTGAAGGCCGGCATGGCGCTGACGGTGGAGCCGGGCGTCTACTTCATCCCGGCGCTGATCGAAGCCTGGGAGAAGGAAGGCCGCCACAGCCAGTTCATCAACTACGCCAAGTTCCGCGAATACGCCGACTTCGGCGGCATCCGCATCGAGGACAACGTGCTGGTGACCGAAACCGGCAGCCGCGTGCTGGGCGAGCCGATCCCGAAGACGGTGGACGAAGTGGAAGCGGTGATGGCCGTATAAGCCACCCGGCTCCGCGGCGAGAAACGCCCCGCGATGCGGGGCGTTTCTGCGCCCGGCCTGCGGATTGACCGGCCGGCCGCGATGGCGACACAATGACGCCAGTCTATTTCGCGCCGGCCGCCATGACCCACCCGCCGCTCCCTGCGCTCCATCCGCCGCCGCCCGGCCTGGCCGCGCTGTTGGGCGACATGCTGGACATCGCGCTGCCCGGCGGCCCGCTGCTGCTGCCGGCCACCCTGCACCCGATGCTGCTGTTCATCGCCGGCGGCGACATCCATTTGGCCAAACACGGCGCGTTGGCGCCGGCCGGCTTGTTGGGCGGCAGCGCCGGCGTCAGGCTGCTGGCGGCCTCGCCCGGCGCCCGCATCCTGATGGCCTGGCTCAAGCCTGGCCAATTGCCGCGCTTGTTCGGCATCGCCGCCGGCGAGATATTCGACGCCTACCTGCCCTTGGACAGCCTGCTGCCGCCGGCTTGGCTGTCGCCGCTTGGCGATGCCGTTGGCGACGACTGGCTCCCGCCGGCGCAGGCGCTGCTGAGCCGCCTGGCTGGCCGGCACGGCCAGCGCGCGCCCACGCTGGCGCTGCCGGCCGACTGGCCCCGGCGCAGCGCGGATCAGCTGGCCGCGCATTTCGGCCTCAGCCTCCGGCAGTTCGAACGCCGCTTCCGCGCCGGCGCCGGCCAGAGTCTGCGCGCTTTCCGGCCGCAGGCGCGGCTGAACCGCTTATTGCTGCATGCCCGCTGGACGCCGTCGCCCGACTGGGCCGATGTGGCCGCCGCCGCCGGCTACGCCGACCAGGCCCATCTGCACCGCGATTTCGTCCGCTTCGCCGGCCGCACGCCGTCGGCCTATGTCCAGGGACTGGGCGACGACCCGGCGCTGCGGCTGTACCGCTTGCCCAGAGAGGCTATTCTGCGGATGTGCGCCGAACCCGGCCTGCGCGCCTGACGCGCGTCGTTTCGCTTCAAGACGGCCCCGCCGCGGTTCGGCATGCTGTGCTCATCTCTAGCCAGGGAGGCCTCCATGTCTGTCCATCACGATTTTTCCGCCATTCCGCCGCTAACCGACGCCGCCAGCCGCTATCCCTGGCAAGACTGCTGCAGCGTCCCGCTGCCGCCCGATGCGCCGGCGGCCGACGCCGCCGACTTGTTGCGCGCCTTTTCCCGCGCGATGCCGCCCTGGGCCCGCGCGCTGATGCGGCTGCGCGACCGGCTGGTGTCGCCGCTGGGCCTGAAGATTGACCAAACCAACCACACTGGCGGGGCGCCGGTCGAGCCCTTCCATGTCGGCCAGCAACTGGGCGTGTTCCGCGTGCTGTACCTGGGCGAGCGCGACGCGGTGCTGGGCGAGGACGACCGCCATCTGGATTTCCGGCTGGTGTTGCAGTGGCGGCCGGGGCGTTTGCATGTGAGCACGCTGGTGCGGCCGCATAATGGCTTGGGGAGGACGTATCTGGCGCTGGTGACGCCGTTTCATCATCTTATTGTGGCCGCGAGCATGAAGAGAATGGCCGAGGCATTGGGGTGAGATGTTAGGGCGCGTCGCCCCTGCGGGGGGAAGCGCCTTGCAGATGAGATCGAACCGGCGTGGCCATGCCCCCTTCGCGCCACCCACAGGCTATCCAGAGGCTATCCAGAAGTTATCCACCGCTTTATCCACAGCCTTGCGCCGGCCAGCGCCGCGCAATGACAAACAGGCCGCCGGAGTGCTCCGGCGGCCTGTCGCATGGGGCAGGGGGGCGGGTTTAGCCGCGCGCCAGTTGGGTCGCTTCGCGCGCCAGCTGGGTGATGCGGCCCCAGTCGCGGGCGGCGATGGCGTCGTCCGGCGTCAGCCAGCTGCCGCCCACGGCCAGCACGTTCGGCAGCGCCAGGTATTCCGGCGCTTTCTTGATGTCGATGCCGCCGGTCGGGCAGAAGCGCAGGTCCGGGAAGGGGCTGGCCAGCGACTTCAGCAGCTTGACGCCGCCCACCGCCTCGGCCGGGAACAGCTTCAGCGTGTTGAAGCCTTCGTCTTGCGCCCACATCGCTTCGGACGGGGTGGCGATGCCGGGGATCAGCGTCAGCTGCGACGCGCGCGCCGCCGAGGCCAGCTCGGCGGAGAAGCCGGGGCTGATGCCGAACTGCGCGCCGGCGTCCACCGCCGCTTCCAGCTGGGCGCGGTTGCGCAGCGTGCCGGCGCCGACGATGGCTTCCGGCACTTCGTCGCGCATGCGGCGCATCGCCGCCAGCGCCGCCTTGGTGCGCAGCGTCACTTCCAGCACCTTGATGCCGCCGTCCACCAGCGCGCGGGCCAGGTCCACCGCCACCGCGGCGTCGTTGACGATGATCACCGGAACCACCGGGCCCTGGCGCAGTACAGTCAAAGCATCCATGTATTTCTCCTGTTGGCGGGCGGCGCTTGGTCCGCGCCGCCTTGCTGAATCATGCGGGCCGGGCTCAGTTCCAGGCCGGGTGGCGGAAGCTCATCGCGCCGGCCTCGGCTTCGTCGGCCGTGTGGCGGAAGCCGGCGAACAACTCGCGGCCCATGCCGTATTCATTGTGCGACAGATCGGCCTGAACCTGTTCGCGCGCCGCCCATTCGGCGGCGTTCACCAGCGCGGCCAGCTCGCCGGTATGCGCGTCGACGCGGATCAGGTCGCCGTCGCGCACCTTGCCGATGGCGCCGCCGGATAGCGCTTCCGGCGACACGTGGATGGCGGCCGGCACCTTGCCGGACGCGCCGGACATGCGGCCGTCGGTCACCAGCGCCACCTTGAAGCCGCGCTCCTGCAGGATGGTCAGCGCCGGGGTCAGCTTGTGCAGCTCCGGCATGCCGTTGGCGCGCGGGCCCTGGAAGCGGATCACCGCGACGAAGTCTTTTTCCAGCTCGCCGCGCTTGAACGCCGCCAGCATGTCGTTCTGGTCGTGGAACACTACCGCCGGCGCTTCCACCACGCGGTGTTCCGGCTTCACCGCCGACACCTTGATCACCGCGCGGCCGATATTGCCGGCCATCAGCTTCAGGCCGCCGTCGGCGGAGAACGGGTTGGAAGCCGGGCGCAGCACGCTGTCGTCGCCGCTTACCGCCGGCGCGTCGCGCCATTTCAGCTCGCCGTTGTCCAGCCACGGCTCACGGGTGTAATGCGACAGGCCGCGGCCCATCACCGTGCCCACGTCTTCGTGCAGCAGGCCGGCGGCCAGCAGTTCGCGGATCACGAAGCCCATGCCGCCGGCGGCGTGGAAGTGGTTCACGTCGGCCTTGCCGTTGGGGTAGGCGCGCACCAGCAGCGGGATGACGGCCGACAGTTCGTCGAAATCGTCCCAGTTGATGTCGATGCCGGCGGCGCGGGCGATGGCGACGATGTGCATGGTGTGGTTGGTGGAGCCGCCGGTGGCCAGCAGGCCGACGATGGCGTTGACGATGGATTTCTCATCGATCATCTCGCCCACCGGGGTGAACTGCTCGCCCTGGGCGGCGATCTTGGCGGCCTGGACGGCGGCGGCGCGGGTCAGCGCCTCGCGCAGCGCGGTGTTAGGGTTGACGAAGGCGGCGCCCGGCAGGTGCAGGCCCATGATCTCCATCAGCATCTGGTTGGAGTTGGCGGTGCCGTAGAAGGTACAGGTGCCGGGGCCATGGTAGGACTGGCACTCCGATTCCAGCAGCGCGTCGCGGCCCACCTTGCCCTCGGCGTACAGCTGGCGCACCTTGGCCTTGTCGTCGTTGGCGATGCCGGTGGTCATCGGACCGGCCGGGACGAACAGCGCCGGCAGGTGGCCGAAGGTCAGCGCGCCTATCATCAGGCCGGGCACGATCTTGTCGCACACGCCCAGGTAGAGCGCGGCGTCGAACATCTGGTGGCTCAGCGCCACCGCGGTGCTCATGGCGATGACGTCGCGGCTGAACAGCGACAGCTCCATGCCGGCCTGGCCCTGGGTGACGCCGTCGCACATCGCCGGCACGCCGCCGGCGAATTGGGCGGTGGCGCCGGCCGCCAGCGCGGCTTCTTTCAGCCAGGCCGGGAAGGCCTGCAGCGGCTGGTGGGCCGACAGCATGTCGTTGTAGGAAGACACAATCGCCAGATTGGGGCGGTGCTCTTCCTTCAGATGGATTTTCATATTGTCCGGCATCGCCGCGAAGGCGTGGGCCAGATTGGTGCACGACAAATGGGCCCGCTCCACCCGGCCCTGCTGGGCGGCGGCGCGCGCGCGCGCGAGATAGGCGCTGCGGCGCGCTTGGCTGCGCTGGACGATGCGGTCGGTAACGGCGGACAGGGTGGGATGCAAGGCCATGATGACGTTCCGTGATGAATTGAAGCAGATGGTAGTTTTACTACACGCAAAATGCAAGGCGCGCTACGCGCCGCCGACGGCGGCCTAGCGTGACTATCCGCTTTCCCGCTTGAGATTTCCAGCGGAATTTCCCGATTGTTGAGCCAGGGCAAAAGGTGTTGCAAAAGCGGCCACTTGCGGGGTTCCGGCATAGACAGCGCGGTATCGAATGGTAATATAACTACATCTAATACACTTCGAGATGGAAGATCAGGATGGAGACCCGTTCTACCCCTACCCCGGCCTTCGACATGGTGCTGTTCGGCGGCGCCGGCGATCTGGTGATGCGCAAGCTGCTGCCCTCGCTGTACCAGGCGCACGCCGCCGGCCTGCTCAACGAGCAGGGCCGCATCCTGGCGCTGGGCCGCAAGGACCTGAGCCGCGACGACTACCTGGCTTCCGTCGAGAAACAATCCCGCATCCACATCAAGAGCCACTTCGATGACGCCGCCTGGCAAAGCTTCTGCGCCCGCATCGACTACCTGAAGGTGGACGCCTCGCAGGCGGCCGACTTTCCGGCGCTGGCGGAAAAAGTCGGCGACGACAGCGGCAAGGTGGTGGTCTGTTACCTGGCCACCGCGCCCAATCTGTTCGCCGGCATTTGCGACAACTTGGCGGCGGTGGGGTTGAACCGCCCCAATGTGCGGGTGGTGCTGGAAAAGCCGCTGGGCACCGATCTGGAGTCGTCCAACGAGATCAACGACGATGTCGCGCGCTTCTTCAAGGAAGAGCAGCTGTACCGGATCGACCACTACCTGGGCAAGGAGTCGGTGCAGAACCTGATGGCGATCCGCTTCGCCAACGCGCTGTTCGAGCCGCTGTGGCGCCGCGAATGGATACACGACGTGCAGATCACCATCTCCGAGGAGCTGGGGGTGGGCAGCCGCGGCGATTTCTACGACGGCACCGGCGCGCTGCGCGACATGGTGCAAAACCACCTGCTGCAGCTGCTGTGCATCGTGGCGATGGAGCCGCCGGCCAATATGGAAGCCGACGCGGTGCGCGACGAGAAGCTGAAGGTGCTGAAGGCGCTGCGGCCGTTCAGCGAGCAGGACGTCGCCGCCAAAACCGTGCGCGGCCAGTACAAGGCCGGCGCCATCGGCGGCCAGCCGGTGGTCGGCTACCAGGACGAGAACGGCATCCCGGCCGGCAGCCAGACTGAAACCTTCGTCGCCCTCAAGGCCGAGATCGACAACTGGCGCTGGGCCGGCGTGCCCTTCTTCCTGCGCACCGGCAAGCGGATGCAGGAGCGGCTGGCCGAAATCGTCATCAATTTCCGCGACGTGCCGCACCAGCTGTTCACCGGCCCGATGGGCGGCAGCCACACCGCCAACCGGCTGGTGATCCGCCTGCAGCCGGAGGAAAGCATCCGCCTGTACTTCCTGGCCAAGGAGCCCGGCGACACCATGCGCCTGCAGCCGGCCTACCTGGACCTGGACTTCTACAAGGCCTTCAAGGTGCGCCGCGCCGACGCCTACGAGCGCCTGCTGCTGGACGTGATCCGCGGCAAGCTGGCGCTGTTCATGCGCCGCGACGAGCTGATCGAAGCCTGGCGCTGGGTGGAGCCGATCATGGATACCTGGAGCCGCAGCAACAACGCCCCGCCCAAGCAGTACACCGCCGGCAGCTGGGGCCCGGCGGCCTCCAGCGCGCTGCTGTCGCGCGACGGCATAGGCTGGCACGAGGAGTGTTAAGGCAGGGCGGAAGCCCCCAAAGGGGGCGTTCCGCTTTTTTCATCTTCATCGCCGAACATGGCGGAGCGCCCGCATGGCGGGCTTCCGCCTTACGAAAACACCGCCAGGACGGAAAATCCGCATAGCCGTTTTCCGCCCTGGCAAGCCACAACCGAGGTACGCGTATGAACTGGTTGGAATTCCCCGACGCCGCGCAGCAAACCGACGCGCTGGCCAACAGCGTGGCTTCGCGGCTGTCCGCCGCGATAGCCAGCCGCGGCCAGGCGGTGCTGGCGGTGTCCGGCGGCAAGTCGCCGATCCCGTTTTTCCAGCTGCTCAGCGAAATGGCGATAGACTGGTCGCGCGTCACCGTCACCCTGGTGGACGAACGCTTCGTCGCGCCGGACCACCCGGACAGCAACGCCGGCCTGGTGCGGCAACACCTGCTGCGAAACCGCGCCGCGCCGGCGCGCTTCTTGCCGCTGGTGCGCGCCGCCGCCGACATCGACGCCGAAGTGGCGGCCGATTGCCATGAATTCATCGCGCCCGACGTCGCGGTGCTGGGCATGGGCGAGGACGGCCACACCGCCTCGCTGTTCCCCGCCGCCGCCGAACTGGCCGCCGGCCTCGACCCGGCAGGCAGCCGCCCGCTGCTGGCGGTGACGCCGCCGGCCGCGCCGCACCGCCGCGTGTCGATGAGCTACGCCGCGCTGCTGCAGGCCGGCTGCCTGATCCTGTCGATCCAGGGCGCGAAAAAGCGCGAGGTGCTGGAAGCCGCCGCCCGCGGCCGCGACGACGCGCTGCCGATCAGCCATTTCCTGGCCCAGGACAAGGCGCCGCTCGATGTCTACTGGTCTGCCTGAAGCCTGGCCGCGGCTGCTGGCCGACATCGGCGGCAGCAACGCCCGCTTCGCGCTGGAAACCGGCCCCGGGGTGATAGAAGACATCCTGGTGCTGGCCAACGCGCAGTACCCGACGCTGGAAGACGCGCTGAAAAGCTATCTGGCCCAGGTGGGCGCGCGCCGCGTCGCCCACGCCGCCATCGCCATCGCCAATCCGCTGAACGGCGACTGGGTGGCGATGACCAACTGCCACTGGGCGTTTTCGATCGAGGCCACCCGCCAGGCGCTGGGCTTCGCCACCTTGCTGCTGCTCAACGATTTCACCGCGCTGGCGCTGGCCCTGCCCGGGCTGCCGCGCGCCGAGCTGGAGCAGATAGGCGTCGGCGCGGCCCGCGCCGACGCGCCGCTGGCGCTGATCGGCCCCGGCACCGGCCTCGGCATGTCGGCGCTGGTGCCGCATGCCGGCGGCTGGCGCGCGCTGTCCGGCGAAGGCGGCCACGCCTCGTTCGCGCCGGCCGACGAGCGCGAAGCCGGCATCTGGCGCTACGCCGCCGCGCGCTTCGGCCATGTCTCCTATGAGCGGCTGCTGTCCGGCCCCGGCCTGGAATTGCTATACCAGGCGCTGAGCGCGCGCGACGGCGAAAGCGCCGAGCCGCGCGGCGCGGCCGAAATCAGCGCGCTGGGCTTGTCGGCGCGCTGCCTGCGCTGCCGCGAAGCGCTGGAAATCTTCTGCGGCATCCTCGGTTCGGCGGCCGGAAACCTGGCCTTGACCCTCGGTGCCCATGGCGGGGTATATATAGGTGGTGGTATTGTGCCGCGTCTGAGCGGTTTTTTTGAACAATCCCCATTTCGCCGCCGTTTCGAGGACAAGGGACGGATGTCGGCCTATCTCGCCGCCATCCCGGTTTATCTGATTACCAGCGCCTACCCGGCCCTGCCGGGCGTGGCCGCCCATCTGGCGGCCCATCTGGCGTCGCGCAGCGACCATGCCCCGGTGGATGCCTCCACCCCTCCTCGAGGCGGCTTTGCAGGAGACATGCATGCTTGATCGCATCCGAGGCCAACTGGAGACGCTGTCTTCGGCCGAGCGCAAGGTGGCCGAGCTGGTGCTGGAACAACCCTACACCGTGATCCAGGCCGCGGTGGCCGACATCGCGCGCAACGCCGGCGTCAGCCAGCCCACCGTGATCCGTTTCTGCCGCACCGTCGGTTGCTCCGGCCTGCCCGACTTCAAGCTGAAGCTGGCCGGCAGCCTGGTGACCGGCGTGCCCTACGTCCACTCCAGCGTGCGTCCGGAGGACCCGACCTCGGAAATCGTCGCCAAGGTGTTCGACAACACCGTGTCGGCGCTGCTCAAGTGCCGCAACGACGTCAATCCGCAGGCGATAGAAGCCGCGGTGCGGCTGCTGACCGACGCCAACCGCATCGAATTCTACGGCCTGGGCAACTCCGGCATCATCGCCGCCGACGCCCAGCACAAATTCTTCCGCTTCGGCATTCCCACCGTCGCCTATTCCGACACCCACATCCAGATGATGGCGGCGTCGGTGCTGGGGCCGGAGGATGTGCTGGTGGCCATTTCCAGCTCCGGCCGCACCATGGAGCTCTTGGAAGCGGTGGACGTGGCCATCGCCGCCGGCGCCAAGGTGATCGCGCTGACCACCAGCGGCTCGCCGTTGGCGCGCCGCGCCACGGTGTCCTTGATCGCCGACACGCTGGAAGACAATGAAACCTATAGCCCGATGATCTCGCGCATCGTGCACCTGGTGCAGATCGACATCCTGGCGGTGAGCGTGGCGCTGCGCCGCGGCCCGGGCCTGATCCGCCAGCTGGAAAAGACCAAGCACAGCCTGAAGAACCGCAGGCTGGACAATAGACAACCGGAATAGGACATACGTCATGAGTGAACTGACCGAACTGCCGGCCTGGCAGGCCCTGTGGGACCATTTCGCCGAGGCCAGGCACCTGCACATGCGCGAGCTGTTCGCCGCCGATCCGGAGCGGGCCGAGCGCTATTCGCTGGAAGTGGGCGGCCTGTTCCTCGACTATTCCAAGAACCGCATCACCGACGCCACCTTGCTGGGCCTGATGCAGCTGGCGCGCGAAGCCGGCCTGCCGGCCAAGATCAAGGCGATGTTCAAGGGCGAGAAGATCAACCGCACCGAGAACCGCGCGGTCCTGCACGCGGCGCTGCGCAACCGCACCAACTCGCCGATCCTGGTCGACGGCGAGGACGTGATGCCGAAGGTGAACTCGGTGCTGGAGCGGATGGGCCGGTTTTCCCACGCGGTGCGCTCCGGCGACTGGCTGGGCTACACCAATCAGCCGATCACCGACATCGTCAACATCGGCATCGGCGGCTCCGACCTCGGCCCGCTGATGGTCTGTAGCGCGCTGAAGCCCTTCGGCCATCCGCGGCTGAACATGCACTTCGTCTCCAACGTCGACGGCGCGCAGCTGAAGGAAACGCTGAAGAAGGTGCATCCGGAGACCACGCTGTTCGTGGTGGAGTCCAAGACCTTCACCACCCAGGAGACGCTGACCAACGCGCTGACCGCGCGCGAGTGGTTCGTGGCGCGCGCGCGCGACGAAAAGGCGGTGGCCAAGCACTTCGTCGCGGTGTCCACCAACCAGAAGGCGGTGGCCGACTTCGGCATCGACCCGGCCAATATGTTCGAATTCTGGGACTGGGTGGGCGGCCGCTACAGCCTGTGGTCGGCCATCGGCCTGCCCATCATGCTGTACCTGGGCGAGGAGAACTTCACCGAGCTCCTCAACGGCGCCCACATCATGGACCAGCATTTCAAGAACGCGCCGTTCGAGCAGAACATGCCGGTGCTGCTGGCGATGATAGGCGTCTGGTACATCAACTACTACGGCGGCGGCTCGCACGTAATCGCGCCGTACGACCAGTACCTGCACCGGCTGCCGGCCTTCATCCAGCAGCTGGACATGGAGTCCAACGGCAAGAAGACCATGCTGGACGGCCAGCCGGTCAATTTCGAGACCGCGCCGATCATCTGGGGCGAAACCGGCATCAACGGCCAGCACGCCTTCTTCCAGCTGTTGCACCAGGGCACCCACATTTCGCCGATCGACCTGATCGCCTCGCTGGAAAACCGTTCCAGCCTGCCGGGCCACCACGAGATCCTGCTGGCCAACGTGTTCGCCCAGGCCGAGGCCTTCATGCGCGGCAAGACCGCCGACGAGGCGCGCGCCGAACTGGCCGAGCAGGGCCTGAAGGGCGAGGCGCTGGACGAATTGGTGCCGCACAAGGTGTTCGACGGCAACCGCCCGACCAACACCCTGCTGATGAGCCGGCTGGACCCGCGCAACCTGGGTTCATTGATCGCGCTGTACGAGCACAAGATCTTCGTCCAGGGCGTGATCTGGCACATCAACAGCTTCGACCAATGGGGCGTGGAGCTGGGCAAGCAGCTGGCCAAGACCATTCACGGCGAGCTGACCGGCAAGCTGCCGCTGGCGGCGCACGACAGCTCCACCAGCCGGCTGATCCAGCTGTACCGCAAGGCCAACGCCTGAGCCGCCGCGCCGTCGGTTTCCCTGATCCGCCCCCGCCTCGCGCGGGGGTTTTGTTTGCCTGGCGCCACAGTCGGGATTTCCCCGATTGTCGGACAGGATGCCGGCTGCTGAAATGGCGGGCCAAGTCAGACAAAAACAACGGACTGAAGAAGAATCATCGGGATGTGTAAGTTGCGCAGTACCTTGCTGGCCGGCGTCCTGCTGGCTTTCAGCCTGGCCGGCCATGGCGCCGGCCAGCCTGTCCACCCGGCCGGCGACGCCGCCGCTCCCATCATTCTCAGCGGCACCGTGGTCGGGCCGCTGCACACCGGCAGCAAGGCCGAGGGCACGTTTTTCCAGGCTTATCACCTGAAGCTGGCGCGGCCGCTGCGCTTCGACGACGGCGCGGCTTGCGGCGGCCAGCGCCTGTCCAGCCTGGCGCTGAGCCAGCCGGGCATGGCCCGCTTCAAGGGCCGCGCGGTCCGAATCCAGGCGCGGGTGTTCTGCCAGGAAGACCGCGGCGCCACCTACCGGCTGGCGGATATCAGCCTGCTGTAGGCGCTGCGGTCATTTCAGGCGGCAGTCGTTGCCTTCCAGCGTGTAATTGACGATGATCCCGGCCTGCACCATGAACGTGCGTTTGCAGAAGTTCTGCCGGCTGCTGAAGCCGCCGGAGCCGTTTTGCACGTCGCCGTAGACGGATGTCGAGGCGCGGGTGTAGCTCAGGTAAGTGGTTTTGCCGTTGACGTAGCTGGCATCTGGCGCGCCCAGCTCCGACAGGAGCTCGGCCTCGGTCCTGCCCAGCTGGATGTCGCGGATGAAGGTCTCGATCTGATTCCAGTTCCAGTCGTACTGGGTGTAGTAATAGCGCTCGTTGCCGCTGGGCTCAATCTTCAACGCCGAGCAATCGCCATTGGCCCGGGTCAACCTGGGGTAGGCGTTGCTGTAGTCATGGTACATCTCCCACTGCGCGCCCGAGACGGAACGCCACAAGGTCACGCATTGGCCGACGCTGTAGCCCGGATTGCCGGATACGACCAGATTGATCGCGCCGCGCGCGTCCCTGACCCGATACAGGGTCAGCGGGCCGAAATTCAGCTTTTTCCGGGAAGTGAATGCGGATTTGGACTCGATCTTCACCGGAAAGGATTTCGAGCGGGCCGGAGGCGCGTTGCCGAGAACGGGCGCTTCCCGCAGGCGCTCAACAGGGTTGCCGCCAGCAGCGGCATCATCACGGTTTTCATCAACATCGCGCTTTCTGCTTCGGCATGCGCGGCGCGGGGCGGCATGCCTTTGTTTTGCGTAAAGCGGCGATTTTAGCATTTCGGGATGCGGCGGCCGCAAGGGCGGACGGCGCCAAGCCGCGGGCTTACGCCGGTTGCGGGAACATCGCCGCCAGCTCCCGCGCCGCCGCGGCCGGGTCCAGCTGGTCGAACAGGCCGCCTATCACCGCGATGGCGTCGGCGCCGGCCTGGATGGCCTGGCCGGCGTTGGCGGCGGTGATGCCGCCTATCGCCACCCGCGGCAGCCGCAGCGCGGCCGCCTCGGCGAACAGCGACAGCGGCGCGGCCGCCGCGCCGGGCTTGGTCTGCGACGGAAACACCGCGCCGAAGGCGACGTAGCTGGCGCCGGCCGCCGCCGCCCGCCGCGCCAGCTCCAACTGGTCGTAGCAGGACGCGCCTATGATGGCCGCCGGCCCCAGCCGCGCGCGCGCGGCGGCGATGTCGCCGTCGTCGCGGCCCAGGTGGATGCCGTCCGCCCCGGTCGCCAGCGCCAGTTCGATGTCGTCGTTGACGATGAAGGCGGCGCCGCGGCCGCGGCACAGGCTGGCCAGCAGATTGGCCTGCCACAGCCGGCGCGCCGGGTCGCGGCTCTTGTCGCGGTATTGCAGCACCCGCGCGCCGCCCTCCAGCGCCGCCGCCGCCAGTTCCAGCAGCCTTTCGCTGTCGCAGCCGTCGGGCGTGACCGCGTACAGCCCCTCAATCCGGTTTGCCATCGCCGTCCTCGTCGTCGCCGCGCGCCCAGAACATGCGGTCGGGCAGGAATTGGCCCATGCCGGGGCGGAAGCCGTTGAGCAGGGTCTGGTAGGTGTATTCCTGCGCCTCGCGCACCGCTTCCGGCAGCAGCAGGCCGGTGGCCAGCATGCCGGCGATGGCGGACGCCAGCGTGCAGCCGGAGCCGTGATAGCTGCCGGGCAGCCGCTCCCAGTGGTCGGCGCGCACCACGCCGTCCGGGCTGTACAGGCTGTTGACGACTTCCTTGGTATTTTCGTGGGTACCGGTTATCAACAGATAGGGGCAGCCCAGCGCCAGGATGCGCTCGGCGCACTGGTCCAGCGTCAGTTCTTCGTCGTCGTCCGGGTCGTTGCTGGCCAGCCGGCGGGCCTCCAGGCTGTTGGGCGTCAGGATCGACACCTGCGGAATCAGTATGTCGCGCATCGCGCCTATCAAGTCCTCGTCGGCCAGTTCGTGGCCGCCGCCGCTGGCCAGCACCGGGTCCAGCACCACCGGGATGTCGGGGTAGTCGGCTAGCAGCTGCGCCACCACGGCGACGTTTTCCACGCTGCCCAGCATGCCGATCTTGAACGCGGCCACCGGCATGTCTTCCATCAGGAAGCGGGCCTGGTCGTTGACCCAGTCCGCGTCCAGCACCATCAGGTCGTTGACGCCGACGGTGTCCTGCACCGTGATGGCGGTGATCACCGACAGCGGATGGCAGCCCAGGCTGGCCAGCGTCAGGATGTCGGCCTGGATGCCGGCGCCGCCGGAGGGGTCGGAACCGGCCAGGGTCAGTACCACGGGAGGGGAGGGAGGAGTGGTCAAGGGCTAACCTCTTTTGTTTTATTGCGGTGGCACGATTTAGAATGTTCATTTTATCCGAACACGAGGGCGAAGCGATGCGTACTTGGATGTGTCTGATCTGCGGTTTCATCTACGACGAGGAAGCCGGCCGGCCGGAAGACGGCATCCCGCCCGGCACCCGCTGGGAAGACCTGCCGCCCAACTGGACCTGTCCCGATTGCGACGCGCGCAAGGACGATTTCCAGATGGTGGAGATCTGACCGCGATGTCCACGCAATGGAAACGATGGCTGTCCGGCGCCGCGCTGGCGGCGCTGTTGGCGGCTTGCGCCCAGGTCAGCACCACCGGCGGCGGCGCGGTCGGCGTCAGCCGCAGCCAGAGCATGCTGCTGTCCAGCCAGGAAGTGGCGCAGATGTCGGCCAAGGCGTACGCGCAGCAGCTGGGCGAGGCGCGCGCCGCCGGCCGGCTCAACACCAACGCCGCGCTGACCGCGCGGGTGCGGCGCGTGTCGCAGCGGCTGATCGCGCAGACGCCGGCCTTCCGCGCCGACGCCCGGGGCTGGCCCTGGGAGGTGAACGTGCTCGCTACCGACGACATGAACGCCTACGCGATGGCCGGCGGCAAGATCATGGTCTACTCCGGCCTGGTCAGCCAGCTGAAGCTGACCGACGCCGAGCTGGCGGCGGTGATCGGCCATGAGATCTCGCACGCGCTGCGCGAGCACACCCGCGAGAGCATGAGCCAGGAATACGCGCAGCAGGCCGGCCTGTCGCTGGTGGGCGCGCTGGCCGGCTTCAGCGCCGACCAGCTGAAACTGGCTTCGCTGGTGACCGACGTGACGCTGAGCAAGCCGCATAGCCGCACCATGGAGTCCGAGGCCGACATCATGGGGCTGGAACTGATGGCGCGCGCCGGCTACGACCCCAACGCGGCGGTGAACGTGTGGCAGAAGATGCAGGCGGCCGGCAACGGCGGCGGCATGGAGTTTCTGTCCACCCACCCGTCCGGCCCCACCCGCATCCGCGACCTGCAGGCCCACATCCCGCAGGTATGGCCGCTGTACCTGGCCGCGCCGAAAAAGGGCTGAGCGATGGTCCTGTCCGCCGCCTTCCTCGACGACATGCTGGGCTACGCCCGCGGGCTGCCCGGCGCCGTTTTCGACGTCAAATGGGGCGGCGTGCGGGTGGTGTCGATCGGCGGCAAGATGTTCCTGGCCTGCGGCGGCGACGGCCTGAGCTACAAGGTGGCCGACGACGACTTCCTGACGCTGTCCGGCCTGCCCGGCGCGCGGCCGGCGCCTTACCTGGCGCGGGCGCGCTGGATCCAGGTGTTGTCCACCGAGGCGCTGTCGCCGGACGACATCCGCGCGGGCATCGCCCGCTCGCGCGAACTGGCGCTGAGCAAGCTGCCCAAAAGCCAGCGCCTGGCCTGGCAATGAGGCGGCGGGCCGCGCGCCCGTCCGCCTCCACAAGGAAACCCCATGAGTTATCTGTATCTGAAAGCCTTCCATATCTTTTTCGTGGTGTCCTGGTTCGCCGGGCTGTTCTACCTGCCGCGCATCTTCGTCAACCTGGCGATGGCGCAGCAGCCGGCGGAATACGACCGCCTGCTGCAGATGGCGCGCAAGCTGTTCCGCTTCATGACGCCGCTGGCGGTGCTGGCGGTGGGCACCGGCCTCGCGCTGTGGCTGGATTTCGGCATCGGCGGCGGTTGGCTGCACGCCAAGATGGCGCTGGTGGGCGTGCTGGCGGCGTATCACGGCTATTGCGCCAAGCTGGGCCGCGACTTCCTCACCCACAGCAACCGCAAGAGCCATGTCTGGTTCCGCGTGTTCAACGAGCTGCCGGTGCTGGTGTTGCTGGCGGTGGTGATCCTGGTGGTGGTCAAGCCGTTCTGATGGGAGCGTTGCGATGAGGCGCGCATGGTTTGCCGGGCCGTTGCTGGCCGGCTGGCTGGTTCAGGCCGCCGCCGCGGCCGCTTTGCCGCCGGCGCTGCTGCTGAGCGTGGAGCGCGACGGCGAAGTCGTGCGGCAACTGCCGCTGTGCCTGGCCGCCGACGGCGGCTTCGGCGCCGATCAGCAGCGCGACGGCGCGGCGCTGGAGGTGAGCGGCCGGCTGCAGGCGCTGCGCAACCATCCGCACCCGCTGCTCAGCTTCCGGCTGAGCTGGCGCGACGAGGCCGGCGCGCAACAGCTGGACAGCCAGCTGGCGCTGGAGGGCGGCCGCCAGCTGCTGGGCGGCTTGCCGCTGCTGGTCTACCCCTATGGCCATGCGCCCGGCGTGGAGCCGCAGCGCAGCAGCCTCACTTTTTACCTGGAGCCGCAGGCGGCTTGCCCGCCGGCTGCGCCGGCCAAAACAAAGGAATGAATGAATGGGACTGGAAATCGAACGCCGCTTCGTGGTGAGCGGCGACGCCTGGCGCGGCCTGGCGCCGGCGGTGCAGTACCGCCAGGGCTATCTGTCGGTGGAGAAGGAGCGCACCGTGCGCGTGCGCGTGGTGGGCCAGCAAGCCTGGCTGACGCTGAAAGGCAATATCAGCGATGTCAGCCGCCATGAGTTCGAATACCCGATTCCGCTGGCCGACGCCCAGACCATCATGGCGGCGATGTGCCCGATGGTGGTGGACAAGCTGCGCCACCGCATCGAGCACGGCGGCTTCGTCTGGGAAGTGGACGAATTCTTCGGCGACAACGCCGGCCTGGTGCTGGCCGAGATCGAGCTGCCTAGCGAGGACACGCCGTTCGCCAAGCCGGCGTGGGTGGGCGAGGAAGTCACCCATGACGGCCGCTACACCAACGCCTATCTGTCCAAGCAGCCCTACACGCGCTGGTAGCGCGGGAACGGGCAGCCGCCGCTGACGCGGCGTCGGCTGCCCGCATGCAAGACTAGGCCGGCGCATGCTCCGGTCGATGCGCCAGGCTCAGCCCAAAGCCCATCACGGCAATCGAGCATCCTCCCAGCATATATATCGCCCGATAATAAGACAGCCCTATCATGATCGCCGTCACCCCTAGCAGCAAAGCGGCTGCCAGATAGCAGAACTTGCCCCGCGCATGGCTTGAGCGGCTTTGCCATATCGCGATCAGCAAGCTCAAAGAACCGAGCAGGTACAAAAACAGCTCCCGCGCCAGCATCAGCACCGACATCGCCCCGAGATCGGTCAGATGAAAGACCTGACGAAAATAAAGCGGGGAGATCAAGGCATAGATGCCAAACAGCGAAAACAGACCCCAACGAGCCAACTTGGCCATGCCAAACTCCAAAGTATCCAGTGCGGGCCCGACTTTACCGTTTTCCCGGCCGCGGCTCTAGCGGCATCGCTTCCTGAATCGCCATCGGCTGGCGGCGGCATTCGTCCACCTCCGCCCCCCTTCGCCGCAAAGGCGCTTGTTCCGGAGCCGATCCATTCCGTCCCTGCGCCCGCGGGACCGCTCTTCTTTGACGCCCCGCAGGATTAGGGATGCCTCACTTATCCACAGCAATCCCGCTTTTCCAATCTTATCCACACGCCACCCATCGAGACCGCCACTCGGGTAAAATGGCGGCATCACGACGGCCCCATCTGCGCCGCCGCGCCCTCTCATTTCGCGGCTGACGCCGCCAGACAAGGAAAATCCATGTCCCGCAATCTGGAACTGTTCGAACGTGGCAAGAAAGTGATCCCCGGCGGCGTCAACTCGCCGGTGCGCGCCTTTGGCCAGGTCGGCGGCACGCCGCGCTTCGTCGCCCGCGCCGAAGGCGCCTATTTCTGGGATGCCGACGGCAAACAGTATCTGGATTACGTCGGCTCCTGGGGCCCGGCCATCGTCGGCCACGCCCATCCGGAGGTGGTGAAGGCGGTGCAGGACGCCGCTGTCGGCGGCTTGTCCTTCGGCGCGCCGACCGAGGGCGAAGTGGTGATCGCCGAGGAAATCTGCAAGCTACTGCCGTCGATCGAGCAGGTGCGGCTGGTGTCGTCCGGCACCGAGGCGACGATGACCGCCATCCGCCTGGCGCGCGGCTTCACCGGCCGCGACCTGATCGTCAAGTTCGAGGGCTGCTACCACGGCCATTCGGACAGCCTGCTGGTGAAGGCCGGCTCCGGCCTCTTGACCTTCGGCAACCCGTCGTCGGGCGGCGTGCCGGCCGATTTCACCCAACACACGCTGGTGCTGCAGTACAACGATGTCGAGCAGCTGTCGCGCACCTTCGCCGAGATCGGCGACAAGATCGCCTGCGTGATCCTGGAGCCGATCGCCGGCAATATGAACCTGATCCAGCCGTCGGCCGAGTTCGTCAAAACGCTGCGCAGCCTGACCGAGCGGCACGGCGCGGTGCTGATCTACGACGAGGTGATGACCGGCTTCCGCGTGGCGCTGGGCTGCGCGCAGAGCCTGCACGGCGTCAAGCCCGACCTCACCACGCTGGGCAAGGTGGTGGGCGGCGGCATGCCGCTGGCGGCTTTCGGCGGCCGCGCCGACATCATGGGCAAGATCGCGCCCCTGGGCACCGTTTACCAGGCCGGCACGCTGTCCGGCAATCCGCTGTCGGTGGCCGCCGGCCTCGCCACGCTGAAGCTGATCCAGCAGCCCGGCTTCCACGACACCCTGGGCCGGCGCAGCGCGCGGCTGGCGCAGGGCCTGGCCGAAGCGGCGCGGCAGGCGGGCGTCACGCTGTCCAGCGACAGCGTCGGCGGCATGTTCGGCTTTTACTTCAGCGCCGCGGCGCCGAAGTCGCACGCCGAAGCCACCCGCTGCGACATCGAGGCCTTCAAGCGCTTCTTCCACGCGATGCTGGATGAGGGCATCTACTTCGCGCCGTCGGCCTACGAGGCCGGCTTCGTCTCCATCGCCCACAGCGACGAGATGATAGAGCAGACCATCGCCGCAGCCGGCCGCGCCTTCGCGCGCATCTGACGCGGCAGCGGCGGCGGACAAGGGAGCCCAGGCTCCCTTTTTTATTGCGCTGAAGAAATCCGGCCGAATTGGTAAAATTCCCGTGCATTGCAAAAACGATACCGGCCGATCAGGCCTGCGGGACATTGTGGTTCAAGGGGGATGTGGATGGAAAGGAAGACCAGGCTGCGCCTGGCCGCGGGCGCGTGCGCGCTGGCGGCCGCGACCCTGGCCGTCGGCTGGCTGCTGAGGGGCGGCGACCAGATCAAAGTGGAAAGGCTGGCATTGGCGGCCGCGCCCGGGCGCGAACTGGCGGCCAGCCTGATGAACCGGGCCTACGGCAGCGAGCAGCATGACGCGCGGCGGGATTGCTGGCATTACCTGCGCGAGGACGGCGGCGACTACTGCCTGCGCCCGCTGGCGCTGGACAGCGCCGCGATCGGCCGCGAGCGCCGGCTGTACCTGTTCGCCGGCGGCGGCAAGGATGGCGCGCGCGACGAGGAGCGCGGCGGCATGGTCGGCGCTTTCGTCGCCGACGCCGATACCCTGGCGCCGATCGCCGGCAGCCGGGAGCTGGATTTTCTCAACCAGAAGGCCGCCGGCCCGGAGCAGGTGCAGTTGCTGCAATTGTCCGGAGACGGTTATATGGGCTGGTTCGCGGCCGGCCGCGCCGGCGTCGAGGAGTTTCCGCAGTTTTACGCGCCCAGGGGCGACGAGGTGGTGGCGATAGGCGGCGAGGTATTCGGCCGCGACGCCGATGCCGTCGCCGGGCTGAAGTTCGCCTACCAGCTGGACAGCGCCCAGCGCGGCGGCCGGGTCTACCCGCTGTCGCTGGTCGTCCGCGACGGCAAGGACAAGCAGTTGGCCAGTTTCGATTTCCGTTTCGACCGCCGCCGCTGGGAATATGTTTGCGCCGATGTCGACTGCCGGGTGCGCGCCGGTCTGCCGACGCGGCCGGAGCGGGTGGCAAACGCCCAGCAAGCGCCGGCGGCCGACGCCAACGAAGCGCTGTTCGGCCGCGGCCGCAAGTTGTCCGACGCCGATCTGCGAGACGTGCTGGGCCAATTGGGCATGCGCTACGTCGCCGAGGACGGCGCGGCCGGCTTCGTCGGCCAGAACGGCTGCGACGCGCCCTATCCGCTGGACGCCCATTTCGAGCGCGACGGCGGCCAGGAGCAGCTGTGGGTGCGCGGCGGCGACGGTTGCACTTCGGGCGCGGCCGGCGCGTCGGTCTGGGTGTTTGTCCGCGGCGACGATGGCCGCCTGCGCGCCAATCTGGGCATGCCGGCCGCCGATGTGCGCCGCACCCGCGACGTGTCGGCGGGCGTGCATGACCTGCGCGTCGGCTCGGCCGGTTTCTGCGACCGGCTGTGGCGCTGGAACGGCAAGGCCTTCGTCCATCTGTTGAACATTCCCACCCAGAGCGGCGGCTGCGACGGCGCCGATCTCTAGCGGAACGGCGGCGCGGGCCGCCGTTTCGTTTTCCAGCCGTCCTGCCTGCCCTGTCCGTTCGCCAGTCAAGCCACGCCCCTCACTTGGCCTGATAGAATGACAAGTCAAATTTACTGACGAGTATTTTTTCAATTGGCATCAAGCCATCCGGGTTAAGACCATTATGGGAAACAAGAAAAAACTCGCGTTGCTGGCAGGCGGCGCGCTATTGCTGATCGCAGTCGGCTTCGGCGGCTGGAAATATTGGAAAGCGCACCAGGCGGTGCAGGTGGAGCGGCTGGCGCTGGATGGGGAGCCCGGAAAGCAACTGGCCGACGACATCATGGACAAGATGTATGGCCGGGACGCGCGCGATGGCAAGCAGGGCTGCTGGAACATCGACGCCGGCAATGGCGGAGAAGAAACCGTCGCCTACTGCATGAAGCCGTTGGCCTTGGACCGTGTGCAGGCAGAAGGCGAGGAGCGGCTCTATCTGTTCGCCGGCGGCAGCTTCCCGGATGCCAGCCATGCCGACTCGCAGGCCTTGGTCGGCGCTTTCGTGATCAATGCCAAGACTCAGGAATTGATCGCCGGCGACCGGGAATTGCCCTTTGCCAACGGATTCGCCAGCGCGCCCAGCGAGGTGAAGCTGCTGCCCTTGTCGGCGACCGGCTATATGGCCTGGTTCGCCGAGGGCGGCGACATGCATCAGGGAATTTCCGCCAGTTTCCCGCAGCTGTTCGCGCCCAAGGGCAAGAAGGTGGTGGAGATCAGCGGCGACTTGTTCGGCAAGAGCGAAGGCATGTCGGAGGAGCTGAGCTTCGACTACCGGCCGGACGCGTCCAAGGCCGATGCCAAGGTCTACCCGCTGTTGCTGACGGTGAAACAGGACAAGGACAAGACGGCGGCCAGCTTCCGTTTCGTCTTTGACCACAAAGCGTGGCATTACGTTTGCGCCGACCAGGCCTGCCGCAAGCAACAGGGCATTCCGGCATATCAGGAGCCGGCGGCCGACGACGATGACGGCGAGCAGCCGGCGCAGCCGCCGGCCGACGCCAACGCCGCCTTGTTCGACGACGGCAACAAGCTGTCCGACGCCGACCTGAAGGACGTGCTGGCGGCGCTGGGCGCGAGCTATGTGGTCAAGGACCAGGACAACTGGGGCTTCGTCACCGAGCAATGCCGGCAGCCGTTCAAGCTGAGCGCTTCCTACCCGAGCGACGAAAAGGACAGCCACAACGAACTGTGGCTGGAAGGCGGCAGCGCCTGCACCTCCGGCACCACCGGCCAGAGCGTGTGGCTGTTCATCCGCGGCGAAGACGGCCACCTGCGCGCCAACCTGGGCGTGCCGGCCAGCAAGACCGTGGTGACCGGCGACCTCAACAACGGCCGCTACGACCTGCGCCTGTCCGGCAACGGCTTCTGCGAAGCGGTGTGGCGCTGGGATGGCAGCCAGTACGCGCATCTGAAGAACATCGCCACCCAGCCCGGCGGCTGCGGCGGCGAGTAAGAACAGACGGCCGCAAGCCTGCGGCCGCGCTGGCCAAAGATTTTCCAAGGATATTCCGTGAAATTCAACAAGAAACACTGGATCGCGCTGGCGATCGTCGGCGTGCTGCTGCTGGGCCTGATATTCGCCGCCTACCGCGTGCTGCATCAGAGCAATGGCCGCGCCGAGCGGCTGGACCTGGGCAGCGAGCAGAATCGCCGGCTGGCCGCCGAACTGATGGACAAGCTGTACGGCCATGACGCCTACGACGGCAAACAGCATTGCTGGGCCAATAACGACAGCGACGCCGACTACTGCATGAAGCCCGTGCAGCTGGACCGCGTCGACAGCGCCGCCGGCCCGCGCCTGTATCTGCTGGCCGGCGCCGACGGCCACACTGTGCAAACCGAGACCGGCGGCCTCGATCTCTGGAGCGCGCTGGGCGCGGCCATCGCCAATGGCGACAGCCATGAACTGATCGCCAGCACCCGGATGGTGTCCTTCATCGACGACGCCCGCAAGGCGCCGTCCGATGTCCGGCTGCTGCAGTTGAATGGCAAGGGCGACATGGGCTGGTTGCTGGAGGGCATGACGAGCCGGCGCGGCGAGCCGCTGCTGTTGGCCGCGCGCAAGGATCAGATCGAGAATATCGGCGGCGAGCTGTTCGGCAAGCTGCCGAGCGATGCCGAGCAGCGTTTCGACTACCGCGTCGAAGCCGGATCCGGCGACGGCTATTATCCCTTGCAACTGAGCGTCGGCGGCGACAAGCAACGCTACCGTTTCGTCTTCGACGACAAGACCGGCCTGTATCAGTGCGCCGATGACGACTGCCGCCAGCGCTGGCAGAGCTGGTCCGACGCCGGCAATGACACTTCCGCGCAGAACGATGACAGCGGCGATGAGAGCGCGGCGGCCACGCAGCCGCCGGCCGACGCCAACGCCGCCTTGTTCGACGACGGCAACAAGCTGTCCGACGCCGATCTGAAGGACGTGCTGGCCGCGCTGGGCGCGACCTATGTGGTCAAGGACCAGGACACCTGGGGCTTTGTCACCGAGCAGTGCCGGACGCCGTTCCGCCTGAGCGGCTCCTATGGCAAGACGCATGACGAGGACCACAACGAGATCTGGATCCGCGGCGGCGACAGCTGCACCTCCGGCGCGACCGGCCAGAGCATCTGGACTTTCGATCGCGACGACGACGGCCATCTGCGCGTCAGCCTGGGCGTGCCGGCCACCAAGGTGGTGGTGGTGACCGACGGTCCGAACAGCCCGGACGACAATCCGCGCAACGACATCCGCCTGTCCGGCAACGGCTTCTGCGAATCGCTGTGGCGCTGGGACGGCAAGCAGTACCAGCGGCTGCGCAACGAGGCCACCCAGCCCGGCGGTTGCGACCGCGAGCCGGCGGCGCAGCAGTAAGCGCTCCTGAGTGCGATAGGAAACGGCGGCTTAGGCCGCCGTTTTCGCATTCGGCTTTGCAGCGCGGGCCGAATCCGGCAACATCGGCGCGACTTTCCTTTTCCCGATGAGCGATGACTGAAGCGCAATCCTCCACCCGGCTGATCTGGCGGCTGCGCCTGGCCGACTCCGGCGTCCAGCTGCAACCACTGCTGCAAAGCGCCGGCCCCGACGGCTGGAGCCGCGGCCGCGCCTGCGCGCTGGCCGGCCTGCTGCGGGACGAGGCGGCGGCGGTGCGTCCGCACGATCTGCCCTTGCTGAAACCGTTGCTGGCGCTGTGGCAGGCGCATGACGGCGATGCCGGCCTGATCGACGCCGCGCCCTTGCTGCCGGCCTTGGTCGACCATCCGCTGTTGTTCGACGCCGACGCGCCGGCGCGGCGCATCCGCGTCGAAGCCGGCCAGCCGGCGCTGCAGATGGAGCGTGTCGGCGCGGAGTTGCGGCTGAAGCTGCTGCCGGAAGGCCTGGCCGGCTGTGGCGGCGTGTTGTGGCGGCGGCCGCAGCCGGAGCGGCTGCTGGTCTACCAATTGACCGATGAGTTGAAGGCGCTGGCCGATCTGGTCGGCCACGGCCTGACCGTGCCGTGGCAGGCGCGGCAGCGGGTGCTGGAGGCGATACGCGACGTCGCGCCCGGCTTGCCCTTGGTGGACGCCAGCCCGCAATTCGACGCGGCGCTGCCGAGCGAGGCGGCCGATGCCACGTTATACGCCTTGTTGACCCGGCAACCGGAAGGCTTGCGGCTGCAGCTGAAGGTCAAGCCGCATCCGGCGGCCGCCTGGAGCGCGCCGGGCCGCGGCGCGGCCGGGCTGGTGCTGGACGTCGACGGCGAATACAGGCAGTTCATCCGCGATCTGGCCGACGAGGCTGCCCGGCTGCGCGCGCTGCGCGAGGCCTGCCCGGCGATAGGCCGCGGCCAGCGCGACGGCGACGGCTGGCTGTTTTCAGACCAGCACTCGGCCTTGTCCTTGCTGGCGCAGTTGCAGGCGGCCGGCGAGGAGCGCGTCGCCTGCCTGTGGCCGCACGGCGACAAAATCCGCCTGGCCGCCGCCGACGGCATGCCGCAGCTCAAGCTGAAAGTGAAGCGGCGCGGCGGCTGGCTGCAGGCAGACGGCGAACTGGAGCTGGATGATGGCCGCATCCTGACGCTGCGCCACCTGCTGGCGGCGCTGGCCAACCAAAAGGGCAAGTATCTGCAGCTGTCCGACGGCGACTGGCTGGCCTTGTCCGGCAGTCTGGGCGAACGCTTGGGCGAGCTGGCGCGGATGGTGGACCACGCCGGGCCGGACGGTTTGGCGATCAGCCCGCTGGCCGGGCCGCGCTTGCAGGCGCTGGGCGAGGAGGCTGGGCAGTTCGACGGCGACGACGGCTGGCAGCGACAGGCGGCGCGCTGGCGCGAGGCGGCTGTTTTCGATCCCCAGGTCCCGGCGACGCTGAACGCCACGCTGCGGCCTTACCAGCTGCAAGGCTTTGCCTGGATGGCTAGGCTGGCGCATTGGGGCATGGGGGCGTGCCTGGCCGACGACATGGGCCTGGGCAAGACGGTGCAGACGCTGTCGCTGCTGCTGACCCGCGCCCATCTGGGTCCGCAGCTGGCGGTGGCGCCGACCTCGGTGGCGCTGAACTGGCTGGCCGAGACCGCCCGTTTCGCGCCCAGCCTGCGTTTGCGCGCCTATCATCAACAACGGCGATTGGACGATATCGGGCCGGGCGACCTGGTGGTGGTCAGCTATGGCCTGCTGCAGCGCGAGGCCGAGGCGTTTGGCGACGTGCATTGGGCGTCGGTGGTGCTGGACGAGGCGCAGGCGATCAAGAACCCGCAAAGCCAGCGCGCCCAGGTGGCGCAAAGCCTGCGCGCCGATTTCCGCCTGGCAGCCAGCGGCACGCCGGTGGAAAACCACCTGGGCGAGTTGTGGAGCCTGTTCCGCTTCATCGCGCCGGGTTTGCTCGGCAACCTGGCGCAGTTCGAGCAGCGCTACGCCCAGCCGATCGCCGACGGCGACGAGGCCGCCCGCGCGCAGCTGAAGGCGTTGATCCAGCCCTATCTCTTGCGCCGCACCAAGCGCGAGGTGCTGACCGAGCTGCCGCCGAAGACCGAGACCACGCGGCTGATCGAGTTGTCCGAGCCGGAGCGCCACGTCTACGAGGCGATGCGGCAGGAGGCCTTGGCCCGCGTGGCCGAGGCTGATCCCGCAGCCGGCGGCCAGCCCATGCAGGCGCTGGCCGAGCTGACCCGGCTGCGGCGCTTCTGCTGCCATCCCAAGCTGGTACAGCCGGACAGCGCGCTGCCGGCCAGCAAGCTGGCGGCCTTCGCCGACATTTGCGAGGAACTGCTGGACAACGGCCACAAGGCGCTGGTGTTCAGCCAGTTCGTCGATCATCTGGCGCTGGCGGCCGAGCACCTGCGGCAGCAAGGCGTCCGCTTCCATTATCTGGATGGCAGCACGCCGACCAAGCAGCGCAAGGCCAGCATGGACGCCTTCCAGGCCGGCGACGGCGATCTGTTCCTGATCAGCCTGAAAGCCGGCGGCACCGGCCTCAACCTGACGGCCGCCGATTACGTGATTCATCTGGATCCGTGGTGGAACCCGGCGGTGGAGGACCAGGCGTCCGACCGCGCCTACCGGATGGGCCAGCGGCGGCCGGTGACGGTGTACCGGCTGGTGGCGGCCGGCACCATCGAAGAGAAAATCGTCGAATTGCACCGCGACAAACGGGCCTTGGCCGACAGCCTGCTGGCCGGCGCCGACATCAGCGCCCGGCTGGACGGCGAGGCCTTGCTGGCGCTGCTGCGCGGCGATGCCGGCTAGGGGGGGCCGGCGGCAGCGCTTCCCCATCGTCGGCTATCCTGCCCGCCCCGCCGGTGCCGGCAGATTGGCGGCCGGTGCCGGCGCGCCGCCCTGGCGCGTCGCCAGCCAGGCCCCCAGGCTGACGCAGACCAGGCCGGCGGCCAGGTAGCCGGTCAGCGGCTCGCCCAGGATGGGCACCGCCAGCAGGCCGGCCAGCAGGGGAATCAGCGCGAACAAGGCGCTGACGCGCACCGTGCCTAGGATGGCGCTGGCGCGCAGATACAGCAGCATGGCGCCGATGGCGGCGCCCGCGCCCTGGTACAGCGCCTGGAAGGCCAGCATGCCCCAGGAGGCCTCGGCCAGGTGCTTGGGCAGGAGCAGCGCGTAGATCGGCAGGTAGATCAGCGCCGCCAGGATGGTGATGGCGCGCGTCAGCGGCCAGGGCTGGAAGCCCCAGCGCCGCGCCAGCACGCCGAAGCTGGCCCAGCAGAGCGAGGACAGCAGCAATAGCACGTCGCCGGGCAGGGTATGGCCGCCGGCGTCGCCGAACATCGGCGCCGCGCTGATCGCCAGGCCCAGCGCGATCAGCGCGTAGCCCGGCAGCTTGTGCCGCTGCACAGCCTCGCCGGCCAGCAGCCAGGCGAACGCCGCCGACAGGAATGGCTGCAGGCCGGGCAGCAGCAAGCCGCCGTGCGCCGCCGGCGCGTATTTGAAGCCGCAATAGGCGAAAACGCTGACGCCGAGGCCGCCCAGCAGGGCGAGCAGCCACTGCCTGGGGTCGCGGACGGCGCCGCGCGGCAGGCCGCCGTAGGCCAGCAGGATCAGCGCGGCAGTGCCGACGCGCAGCGCCAGGATGTCGGTGCCGGCCAGCGCGCTTTTGCCCGCCAGGCGGGAGACGATGTTGAAGCCGGTCCAGATGGCGACGGCGCCGGCGGCTGCCAGATAACCCTGGCGGGAAGGGGAGGAAGGCATCATGGGCTCCTGTGTTCGGATACCCGGATGCTAGTCCGCTTCAATAATCAGGAAAAATGAATTATTCTGATTAAAATAATCTCTAGGAGAGAATGATGGAGCTGGACGAGTTGCGCATTTTCCAGGCCGTGCTGCAAGAAGGCGGCATCACCCGCGCCGCGCAGCGGTTGAACCGGGTGCAGTCCAATGTCACCACCCGGCTGCGCCAGCTGGAAGACAAGCTGGGAGTGGAACTGTTTCTGCGCGAAGGCAAGCGCCTGCTGCCCACCGACGCCGCCCACCGCCTGGGCGGCTACGCCGAGCGCCTGCTGGCGCTGGCCGAGGAGGCGCGCCAGGCGATGCAGGACCAGACCCCGCGCGGCCAATTGCGGCTGGGCGCGATGGAAAGCACCGCCGCCGCGCGGCTGGCGCCGCTGCTGGCCGACTACCATCACTGTCATCCGGAAGTGCGGCTGGAGCTGCAGGCGGGAGAGTCGCGCGCGCTGCTGCACGCGGTGCTGGACGGCAAGCTGGACGCGGCGCTGGTCAGCGGTCCGGTCGACGACGACAGGCTGGAGCAGACGGCGGCGTTCGAGGAAGAAATCGTGCTGGTGGCGGCGGCCGGCCTGGCGCAGCTGTCATTGCACTTCCTGGCCGACTCCACGCTGCTGACCTTCGGCAGCGGCTGCGCCTACCGCCAGCGGCTGGAACACTGGCTGAGGCGCCAGGGCGTGCAGCCGCGGCGCATCGTGGAGCTGACTTCCTACCACGCGATGCTCAGCTGCGTGGCCAGCGGCATGGGGCTGGCGATGGTGCCGCGCAGCCTGCTGGACTGCATGCCGCAGGTGGCCGGACAGGTGTCGGTGCATGCGCTGCCGGCCGACCTGAGCCAGGCGCGGACGGTGCTGATCCGCCGCCGCCAGTGGCGCCAGCCGGCGCTGGACGCGTTGCAGCGGATGCTGCAGGAAAAATACCAATCGCCTAAGCCAGTTGAGGAATTTCCATTTATTTCAAATAGTTTGTAATAAGAAGTTATTTATTAAAATTATTTTCATATTAAAGCATTTATCTGAATTTCATATTCCTCCCGTATGATGCGCGGCGCTGCGATGAGGCAGCCATAGAACAACAGAAATCATCCGGGAGAAAACATGAAGAAGACGATCGCGCTGCTGCTGGCCGCGGGCTGCGCCGCCAGCAGCGCCGAGGCGCTGGCCTGGGGCCAGGAGGGCCACCGCGTCACCGGCTACATCGCCCAGCAGCTGCTGAGCGCGCCGGCCAAGGCGGCGGTGGACAAGCTGATTCCCAACGCCGATTTCGCCCAGCTGGCGCTGTACATGGACCAGCACAAGCAGGAGTTGAAGCAGACTCTGCCGGGTTCCGACCAGTGGCACTACAACGACGAGCCGGTGTGCGCCGGCGTGACCGAAGACGAGTGCCCGGACGGCAATTGCGCGGCCAACCAGATCGAGCGCTACCGCCAGGTGCTGGCCGACAAATCCGCCGCCAAGGCCGACCGCGCGCAGGCGCTGACTTTCCTGATCCACATGGTCGGCGACATCCACCAGCCTTTGCATGCCGCCGACAACCTGGACCGCGGCGGCAACGACTTCAAGGTGCAGCTGCCGGGCAGCAAGAAGGTCAGCAATCTGCACGCGGTATGGGACACCGCGCTGGTGCAGCAGCAGTTGAACGGCGCCAATGAAAAGACCTGGGCCGCCGCCGATTTGCAGCGCTATCAACGCAATGTCGCCGGCTGGCAGAGCGGCGGGGTGATGGATTGGGTGCATGAATCCAACCAGTACGCGCGCGCTGACGTCTACGGCCCGCTGTCCGGCTTCGCCTGTGGCGCGTCGCCGGCCACGCCGGTTTACCTCGACAACACCTATCTGCGCGCCGGCGGGCTGCTGGTGGAGCAGCAGCTGGCCAAGGCCGGCGCCCGCATCGCCGCGGTGATCAACCAGGCGCTGAACTGAGCGCGCGCCCGGCTCCCCGCTGGCAGGCGGCGGGCCGGGCCATCTGACGCCGCGCATTTCCGCGCTGGCCGCTATGCACTAAGATGACGGCCTCAGGAGGAAATATGTCGCTCAATCTCGCCGATGTCCGATTGGAATACTCGAAGAAGGAATTGTCGCCGGAAGACTGCCTGCCGGATGCGATGGCGCAGTTCGAGGTGTGGCTGAACGAGGCGCTGACCGCCCAGGTGCCGGAGCCGACCGCGATGAACGTGGCCTCGGTGGGCGCCGACGGCCGTCCGGCCTCGCGCATCGTGCTGCTCAAGGGCGTGGAGAACGGCCAATTGCTGTTCTACACCAATTATCTCAGCCGCAAGGGCCAGCAACTGGACCACAACCCGCATGTGGCGCTGGCCTTTTTCTGGCCGGAGCTGGAGCGCCAGGTCCGGATTGAGGGCACGGTGGCGCGGGTGGCGGCGGAGGTGTCGGACGCCTATTTCGCCAGCCGGCCGTACACCAGTCGCCTGGGCGCCTGGGCCAGCGAGCAGAGCAGCGAAATCGCCTCCAAGGCGGTGCTGGTCACCCGGGCGGCGATGTTCGGCGCGCGCCACCCCATCAATGTGCCGCGCCCGCCGCACTGGGGCGGCTACGCGGTGACGCCGGAGCGGATCGAGTTCTGGCAGGGCCGGCCCAGCCGCCTGCACGACCGCGTGGTGTACACGCTGCAAGACGGCGGCGGCTGGCAGCGCTCCCGCCTGGCGCCCTGACTTCTCCCCTTCCCCAGATATCCCGCGCGGGCCGGTTTTCCGGCCCGTCTTCGTATCCGGCGGCCGCTTCAAAGACAATTGTCATGTTTTTACAACAAATGTTCGGCAATAAGAACAATCTGGAATTATATCGTTAATTTTCATTTTTCCAGATGGCCTCTGCAGCACAGAAACCTAGCCACAGCAATTGATCCAGTACAGGCAAGCATCCTAGACCCATCTGCAACTGCTAGAAAGTACAGATGAATGTGGCGAAGAAAATTCCAATACATAATTTATGCACTTGGGATTGAATGAGCCAGGATACTGCCAGCAGCATCCTTCCTGTTTGCGACTACCTGGCAGGGTGTCGCGGCGGATCCCTCCTTCCCGGTGCTAGCCGCAGACGCGCCCCGGATTCTTTTCCCTGGGTGGCGAGCCTGGCAGCAGGGCGATGCGCACGACTCCCGCAAGAGGCGTCGGCGACCATACACCGCCCGGGCGGCCCAGGTTCTCCCTTCGTCGCGCCGCTTGTCCGGCGCAGTGACGACAACCCGTCCAGGACCCGCGCTTCGGCTCAGTTGCCGCCGGCCATCAGCTGGCGGCGTCGCGCGGGACGCACCCCGTCCCGCCTTGCCTACATTTGGAGTCCGTGATGAGAAAACAGCAATTGATGTTGCGTGGTTTGGTCCTGTCCGCCCTGGCTGTGTTCAGCTCGGCGGCGCTGGCGGCCGAGCGTATCGACCTGGAAAAGCTGGGCAAGATCCAGGCCAACGGCGCGGTGGCGTTCACCGGCGTGAACCAGGCTGATCTGAAGCCCCTGCGCAGCACCCAATTCGCCACCGGCAAAGTGGTGACCCGCTTCCAGCAGTACTACCAGGGCGTGCCGGTATGGGGCGAAGCCGTGGTCGAGGAAAAACAGGCCGGCGCCGTGGCCAAGACCAGCGGCAAACTATCCGGCCAATACATCGCCGGCATCCAGTCCGACCTGGCTTCCGCCAAGCCGACGTTGAGCAGCGCCCAGGCGTTGAGCCAGGCCAAATCGCTGAAGGCCAACGGCAATCCCACCTACAACGAGAAAGCCGACCTAGTGGTGCGCCTGAACGAGCGCAACACCGCCCAGCTGGTCTACCTAGTGTCCTTCGTGGTCGACGGCAAGGAGCCCAGCCGCCCGCACCTGATCATCGACGCCAACAACGGCCAGGTGCTGAAGCAGTGGGAAGGCCTGAACCACGCCGAAGCCAACGGCCCCGGCGGCAACGCCAAGACCGGCAAGTATGTCTACGGCACCGACTACGGTCCGCTGATCGTCACCAGCGATTGCAAGATGGATAGCGGCAACGTCGCCACCGTCAACCTCAACGGCGGCACCAGCGGCACCACCCCGTACAAGTTCGCCTGCCCGACCAACACCTACAAAGCGATCAACGGCGCTTACTCGCCGCTGAACGACGCGCACTACTTCGGCAACGTGGTGTTCAACCTGTACAAGGACTGGTTCAACCTGAAGCCGATCAACCAGAAGCTGCTGATGAAGGTGCACTACAGCCGCAACTACGAAAACGCGTTCTGGGACGGCACCGCGATGACCTTCGGCGACGGCGCCAGCACCTTCTACCCGCTGGTGTCGCTGGACGTGTCCGCGCATGAAGTCAGCCACGGCTTCACCGAGCAGAACTCCGGCCTGGTCTACGACGGCCAGTCCGGCGGCATCAACGAGGCATTCTCCGACATGGCCGGCGAAGCCGCCGAGTACTACATGAAGGGCAAGAACGACTTCCTGGTGGGCGCGGAAATCTTCAAGAAGACCGGCGCGCTGCGCTACTTCGCCGATCCGACCAAGGACGGCCAATCGATCGGCAACGCCAAGGACTACTACGACGGCCTGGACGTGCACTATTCCAGCGGCGTGTACAACAAGGCCTTTTACCTGATCGCCACCAGCCCGAACTGGAACACCCGCAAGGCGTTTGAAGTGTTCGTCGACGCCAACCGGCTGTACTGGACCGCCAACGCCACCTACAACAGCGCCGCTTGCGGCGTGGTCAAGGCGGCCGACGCCCGCGGCTACAACAGCGCCGACGTCACCAAGGCCTTCACCGCAGTCGGCGTGACTTGCAAATAAGCCGCCGCCCGCGGCAGGGCGGCCCCGTTCGGGGCCGCCGCCAAAATAGCCGTACCGGCGCCGAGAGGCGCCGGCCCTCGCTCGGGAGTCCCATTATGTTGAAACTGCGTCAAAGCGCTCTGCTGGTCCTGCTGGGCCTGGCCGGCGCCGCCCAGGCCCAGCCGGTCTGGATTTCGGTAGGCGATCAAGGCTATCAGCTGCTGCGCAAGATCGATGCCGGCGCCAAGAGCCAGGAAAGCCGCAAGCTGGCGGCCGACGGCCGCCTCGCCAAGGGCGCCGCCGCCGGCGAAACCGTGCACCTGGTGCAGGTGGACGACGCGCTGCTGCCCCAGCTGTCCGACGCCATCCATGAAAACCTGCGCCACTGCGGCGGCTTCATCGTCCACGGCAGCCTGAAGGAGGCGCGCGCCGCGCTGAACGGCCCGGCCGCGCCGCTGGCCGCCCTCGCCGCGCCGAGCTATGCGATAGACAACCAGGCCACGGTGAACAAGCTGCTGCCGCAGCTGCAGGACAGCAACATCCTCGGCACCATCCAGTCGCTGTCGGGCTACCAGAACCGCTTCTACACCACCAGCCACGGCGTCAACGCCTCCAACTGGATCGCCAGCCAATGGAAGCAACTGGCCGGCAGCCGCAGCGACGTGACGGTAGAGCAGTTCAGCCACGCCGGCTGGCCGCAGAAATCGGTGATCCTCACCATCAAGGGCACCGACAACGCCGCCGAAACCCTGGTGCTGGGCGGCCACCTGGACTCCACGGTCGGCAACGGCACCGGCGAAAACAGCCGCGCGCCCGGCGCCGACGACGACGCTTCCGGCGTGGCCAGCCTGACCGAGGTGGCGCGCGTGCTGCTGGCCAGCAACTACCAGCCGCGCCGCACCATCAAGTTCATGGCCTACTCGGCGGAAGAAGTCGGCCTGCGCGGCTCGTCCGACATCGCCAAGCGCTTCAAGCAGCAGCAGGTCAAGGTGGTGGGCGCGTTGCAGCTGGACATGACCAACTACCAGGGCGACGCGCAGGACATCTTCCTGTTCACCGACTACACCAACGCCGCGCAGAACACCTTCCTGGCTAACCTGGCCAAGGTTTATCTGCCCAACTTGAAGGTGGCTTACAGCCAGTGCGGCTACGCTTGCTCCGACCACGCCTCGTGGAACGCGCAAGGCTATGCGGCGTCGTTCCCGTTCGAGTCCAGCTTCAACAACTCCAACCCCTACATCCACAGCGGCAGCGACACGCTGGCCAGCTCCGGCAACCAGGCGCGCCACGCGCTTAAGTTTTCGCAGCTGGCGCTGGCCTACGCGGTGGAGCTGGGCAGCGACGGTCCGTCTGCCAAGGCGGCGAGTCTGCGCTGAGCGCTTCTCCGTCCGGGCGCGAGCCAGCCATGGGGCCGGCGCCCAGGATTCGGCCGCGGTTCCCGCTGTGGGCGGGACCGCGGTCTTTTTTCGCCGCTCAGCCGGTGTTGCGCAGGCCGGCGGCGGTGCCGTTGATGGTCAGGTGGATCGCGTGCAGCGTGTCCTCATCCTCCGGCTCGGCGCGCAGCCGGGCCAGCAAGTCGATCTGCAGCAGGCCCAGCGCGTCCAGATAGGGCAGCCGGGTTTCCAGGCTGCGGCGCAGCGTCGGATTGGTTTCCAGCAATTCGGTCTGGCCGCTGATGGCGTAGAAGGCGTCGTGGGTTTTCTGCCATTCCGCCTCTATCATGCCGAACAGCCGCTGCGCGAGCGCGGGGTCCGCCACCAGGCCGGCGAAGCGGCGCGCGATGCCCAGATCGGCCTTGGCCAGCACCTGTTCCATATTGGACAGCATCACCTGGAAGAACGGCGAATGGCGGTACAGGCTTTGCAGCCGCGCCAGCCCGGCGTCGCCGTGCTTTTGCACATAGGCGGCCACCGCGGAGCCGACGCCGAACCAGCCGGGCAGCATCAGCCGCGATTGCGACCAGGAAAACACCCAGGGAATCGCGCGCAGATCGGCGATGGCGGCCAGGCTCTTGCGCGAAGCCGGCCGGCTGCCGATGTTCAGCTTGGCGATGGCGGCCACCGGCGTCGCCTCCAGGAAGTACTGCATGAAGCCCGGCGTCTCCACCAGCGCGCGGTAGGCGGCGAAGGCGGTGGCCGACAGCTCGTCGAAGGCCTGGATGTCGGTTTCGCCGCCGGAGACATGGCCCAGGCTGGCTTCCAGCGTGGCCGCCACCAGCGCCTCCAGGTTGCGGCCGGCGATGGCCGGGTCGGAGTATTTGGCGGTGATCACCTCGCCCTGCTCGGTGATGCGGATGCGGCCGGCCACGCTGCCGGCGGGCTGGGCGACGATGGCCTCGTACGACGGCCCGCCGCCGCGGCCCACCGAGCCGCCGCGGCCGTGGAACAGCTGCAGCCGCGCGCCGGCCTCGGCGAACGCCTTCACCAGCCGCGTCTCGGCCTGGTGGAGCTGCCACTGGCTGGTCAGGTAGCCGCCGTCCTTATTGCTGTCGGAATAGCCCAGCATCACCTCCTGCACCCGCGCGCGGCTGTCCAAGAGCTGCTGGTACCAGGGCAGCGCGAACAGCGCGCGCATCACCGTTTCGCTGTTTTCCAGGTCGGCGATGGTTTCGAACAAGGGCACCAGGTTGACGCTGGCGCGCGGCGCGCCGTTTTCCAGCCGGATCAGGCCGGCCTCCTTGCACAGCAGCGCCAGCGCCAGGATGTCGCTGACGCTGGCGCAGTTGGAGATGATGCACTGGCCGATGGCGTCGACGCCGAATTCGCGCTGGATCGCCGCCGCCTCGCGGAAGATGGCCAGCTCTTTCTCGGTGGTTTCGCCGTAGCGCAGGTAGGGCGAGAACAGCAGCCTGGGCGTCGCCAGTTCGCGCGTCAGCGCCCGCACCCGCGCGGTTTCGTCCAGCGCCTGGTACTCCTCCAGGCCGGCGGCGCTGAACAGCTCGGCCACCGCGCTTTCATGGACGGCGGCGTGCTGGCGCAGGTCCAGCGGCATCAGGAAGAAGCCGAACACGTCGACGCTGCGGATCAGCCGCGACAGGCGGCCCTCGGCCAGCAGCGCGCTGCCGTGCGCGTGCAGCGAATCGGACAGCGCGGCCAGGTCCGAAGCCAGCGCCCGGTGGTCCGGGTAAGGCGCGCGCTCGTCCCAGCGGCAGTTCAGCTCGATGCCGCGCAGCCGGGCGCTGGCGCGCAGCCGGCCCTGCATGGTGGCCAGCGCGCGGCGGTAGGGCTCCTCGCTGCGGCTGACCGCGCCGTCCGGCGAGTTTTCCGCCAGCGCCAGCACCGCTGCGCTTGCCGTCACCAGCCGCGACGACATCGACAGCTCGCGGTACAGGCTCTTCAACTCCTGCAGATAGTATTCGAACGCCTGCTGCGCCTGGCGCGTCACCGCATGGCGCAGCAAGCCGGCGTCGACATTGGGGTTGCCGTCGCGGTCGCCGCCTATCCAGCTGCCGACGCGGACGAAGGAGGGCAGACACGGCGCCTCGCCCCACAGCTGGCCGATTTCGCGCTCCAGCCGCTGGTACAGCGCCGGCAGCGCTTCGAAGAAGGCCAGCGGGTGGTAAGCGACGCCGTTGGTGATCTCGTCGCGCACCGTCATCTTGAAGTGGCGGATTTCCGAGGTTTGCCACAGCGCCAGGATCGCCCGCTTCAGTTTGGCCTCCAGCGCTTCGCGCTCCTCCGGCGTCAAGTCGGCGGCGTTGAGCTGGCACAGGAAGCGGCGCACCGCGCGGTGGCCGTCCAGCACGCTCTGGCGCTGCACCTCGGTGGGGTGGGCGGTGAGGATGGCGCCCACTTGGGCATGGCTGAGCAGCTGGTGCAGGCTGTGGAAGCTGACGCCGTCCTGGCGCAGCTTGTGCAGCGCGCGCGCCAGGCTGCCCTGCTGCGGCAGCGAACCGGCCAGCTGGTGGGCGCGGCGGCGGCGGTTGTGGTGCAGGTCTTCCGCGATGTTGAACAGCTGAGCGTACAGGCCGCAGGCGCGCAGCAGCGAGGCGGCGGCTTCCGGCGCCAACTGCGGCAGCGGATGGCTGCGCTCGTCGCCGCGGCGCTGGGCGATGGCTTGCACCGCGCCGTACACCACCGGGCCTTCCTGTTCGTTGACCACCTCGGACAGCAACCGGTCCAGACAGGCCAGGTCGGCCCTCAGCGGCAAATCCTTGTCGTGTTCGCTCGTCATCTTGTTCGTCCCTAGTTTTCGACTTGTCAGGAATGGCCGCCGCCGCGACGGCCATTCCTCACCTGTCATAACCGGATAATCATCATAAGCAGCTTCCACGCCGTAGTGGCGACACTACGGCAATTTCCGCGTTTGCGCCTTGATCTTGCTGCGTCGCAACAACAAGCGCGCCAAGTCCCTGCCGGCGTCGTGGTAGAATCTGCGCCTGATTTCACCCCTTTCGATGGGACCCGGTTTCATGGACAAGATCGTCATCGCCAGCCGCGAAAGCCGGCTGGCCATGTGGCAGGCCGAACACATCCAGGCCCGCCTGCAAGCGCTGTATCCGCACCTCGCGGTGGAAATCCTGGGCATGACTACCCAGGGCGACCAGATCCTGGACCAGACGCTGTCCAAGATCGGCGGCAAGGGCCTGTTCGTCAAGGAGCTGGAGCAGGCGCTGCTGGATGGCCGCGCCGACCTGGCGGTGCACTCGCTGAAGGATGTGCCGATGACGCTGCCGGAAGGGTTCGAGCTGGCCGCGGTGTGCGAACGCGAAGACCCGCGCGACGCCTTCGTCTCCAACCGCTTCCACAGCCTGTCCGAATTGCCGGCCGGCAGCGTGGTGGGCACCTCCAGCCTGCGGCGCGAGGCGCAGCTGCGCGCCCGCTTCCCGCAACTGACGGTGAAGCCGCTGCGCGGCAATGTGCAAACCCGGTTGAAGAAGCTGGACGACGGCGAGTTCGACGCCATCATCCTGGCGGCCGCCGGCCTGAAGCGGCTGGGTCTGGCCGAGCGCATCCGCGGCGAGCTGGCGCCGTCGGAGAGCCTGCCGGCGGCGGGCCAAGGCGCGCTGGGGATCGAAATCCGCGCCGGCCGCGCCGATCTCATGGCGCTTTTGGCGCCGCTGAACCACCCGGCCACCCGCGCCTGCACCGCCGCCGAGCGCGCGTTGGCCAAGGAGTTGGGCGGCAGCTGCCAGGTGCCGCTGGGCGCTTTCGCTACTCTGAATGAGGGCACGCTGACGCTGGGCGGCCTGGTCGCGCATCCGGACGGCTCGGTGGTGCTGACCGCCAGCGCTAGCGCGCCGGCCGACTACGCCGAGGCGCTGGGCCGGGCGGTGGCGAAGAAACTGGTGGACGACGGCGCCAAGCCGCTGATCGCGGCGGTGTTGGCCGAACCGCGCTGAGGGCGGAACCACGGCATTCAAACGGAGGGGCTGGCATGGAGCACTGCATCGCACTGATACGCGGCATCAATGTCGGCAAGGCCAAGCGCATCGCGATGGCCGATCTGCGCCAGCTGGCCGCCGACCTCGGCGGCCAGGACGCGGTCACCCTGCTCAATAGCGGCAACCTGTTGTGCCGCTACCCGTCGCCGGCCAGGCTGGCCGCCGATCTCGAGGCCGGCATCGCCGGCCGTTTCGGCTTCTCTGCGCGGGTCATCGCGCTGGGCGCCGACCTCCTGCCCGCCATCATCGCGGAAAACCCGCTGCGCGACATCGCCAGCAATCCCTCCCGCTTGCTGGTGGCCTTCAGCTCCGCGCCGGCGTCGCTGGCGGCCTGCCGCGATCTGACCGAGCGGCAGACCGGCACCGAGCGCCTGGCGCTGGGCAATCACGCCGCGTATTTCTGGAGCGCGGACAGCATACTCGACAGCAAGCTGCTGCAAGCTTTCAGCCAGCGCACCGGCGACAGCGTCACCACCCGCAACTGGGCGACGGTGCTCAAGCTGCAACAGGCGCTGGCGCGATGACGCGCGTCCTGGTGGCCAGGCCGCGGAGCCAGGCCGCCGGCCTGCTCGCGCGCCTGCGCGCCGAGGGCTGGCAGGCCGGGCATCTGCCGCTGCTGGAGCTGGCGCCGCTGGCCGCCGGCCTGGCGGCATTGCCGGCCCAGGCCGCCGGCGCGGACGCGCTGTTCTGGGTCAGCCCCGGCGCCATCGACATCGGCTGGCCGGCGCTGGCGGGACAGAATCTGGCCGGCAAGCGGCTGGCCTGCGTCGGCGCTGCCAGCGCCGAGCGGCTGCGGGCGCTCAGCGGCCTGCCGGTGCTGCATCCGCGCGACGGCAGCGACAGCGAAGCCTTGCTGGCCCTGCCGGAGCTGGCCGAAGTGCGGGGCCAGCGCTGGTTGATCGTCCGCGGCGAAGGCGGCAGGGCGCTGCTGGCGCAGACCTTGGCCGCGCGCGGCGCGGCGGTGGCGCTGGCCGAGATCTACCGCCGGCTGCCCGGCGCGCCCGACTGGGACGACTTCGACGCCGCGCCGCCGGATGCCGTCGTCCTCACTTCAGGCGAAATGGTAGAGCAATTGTTCCGACTGGCTGGCCCGAGCCGGGCGGGGACGCTACAATGCCTGCTATATTGCGTGCCGCATCCGCGCATCGCCGAGCGCCTGGCCGCGTTCGGCGCGACACGCATCGTGACAACCCGGGCCGACGATGCCGCACTGGTCGCCGGCCTCAAAGAATGGTTCCGTCGTCACCCATGAGCGAATCCCAGATCAACGAAGCCATCCAGGCGCCAGCGCGCCCGGCCCGCAAACGCCCCGGCCTCGCGCTGTGGCTGGCCGCCGCCGCCCTAGGCGTCGCCGGCTGGCAGTTCTACTCCACCCAGCAGCAGCTGGACTCCATGCGCCAGGAACTGGCGCGCCGCCTGGCTGAAGGCAGCGGCGCCGGCAAGGAGCAGCGCGCCATCGCCGAGCAGGCGATGCTGGCGGCGCGCGCCACCGACGGCAAGCTGGCGCTGGTGGAGGCGCGCGTCAACGAGGCCGCCGGCCAGTACGCGACCCTCAACGGCATGTACCAGGAGCTGACCAAGAACCGCACCGACTGGCTGCTGTCCGAGATCGAGCACACGCTGGCCATCGCCAGCCAGCAGCTGCAGCTGGCCGGCAACGTGTCGGCGGCGGTGTCGGCGCTGGAGATGGTCGACGCCCGCCTCGCCAAGTTCGACCGGCCGCAGCTGATAGGCGTGAAGAAGGCGGTGGCCACCGATCTGGAAAAATTGAAGGCGCTGCCCTATCTGGACAGCGTCGGCCTCACCGTCAAGATCGACCGCCTGATGCTGGGGGTGGACTCGCTGCCGTTGGTGGTGGACGCGCATCGCCTGGGCGGAGCCCGCGGCGCGCATCCGGCGGCGCTGCCGGCCACTGCGCCGTGGTGGGAGCGGCTGTCGGCTGAGATCAGCGCCAGCCTGGGCGAGCTGATCCACATCCGCCGGATGGACAAGCCGGAGGCGTTGCTGCTGTCGCCGGAGCAGGCCTTCTTCCTGCGCGAAAACCTGAAGATGCGCCTGCTGGACGCGCGCCTGGCGCTGTTGCAGCGCGACGGCAAGACCTACGCCGCCGACGTCGCCGCCGCGCGCAGCTACGTGCAGCGCTATTTCGACCGCGACGCCGCCGCCACCGTCCAGTGGCTGGCGACGCTGGGCGAGCTGGAAGGCGCGCCTCTGGACATCAGCTTGCCGGACATGGCCTCCAGCCTGAAGGCGGTGCGCGATGCCCAGGGCGCCAGCGGGGAGTAAACGGTGAGATTCGCATTGTGGATTACCGGCCTGTTCGCGCTGGCCGTGCTGGTGGGGCTGGCCTCCACCCTGAATACCGGCTACGCCATCCTGTTTTTGCCGCCGTACCGGATGGAAGTGTCGTTCAACCTGATGATCGTGCTGGTGATCGCGCTGATCGTCGCCACCCACCTCGTCTTGCGCCTGGTCGCGCTGGCCACCGACCTGCCGCGCCAGGTGCAGCGCTTCCAGCGCCAGAAAAAGTTGAAAGCCGCCCGCCACGCGCTGCGCGAAGCCGGCATCGCCTTCTTCGAGGGCCGCTTCCAGAAGGCCGAGCGCGAGGCCGCCAAGTCGCTGGGCGACGAGTACGCGCCGGAGAACCGGGCGCTGGCCTTGCTGATCGCCGCCCGCTCCGCCAGCGCGGCCGGCGCAGGCGACAAGCGAGACGACTACCTGGGACAGCTGGACCAACTGCCGGAGCGCCTGCAGCTGGCGCGCCACATGCTGGACGCCGAGCTGAAGCTGGAAGACAAGGACGCGTTGGGCGCGCTGGCCGCCATCGAGCGCGCGCGCGCGCTGTCGCCGAATCTGACCAACGCGCTGCGGCTGGAATTGAAGGTGCGGTTGCTGCAGAAGCAGCCCGAGGCCATCCTCAGCTTGACCGAAAAGCTGCTGAAGGCCGACGCGGTCGAGCCGGAGCAGGCGCGCCGCTACCGCTTGGCTGCCTACCAGCAGCAGCTGGCCGGCATGCTGAGCGAGCGCGAGGTGCGCGAGTGGCTGCGCCGCATCCCGGAAGCCGAGCGCGGCAACCCGCAGCTGCTGCAGCAGGTGGTCAAGCATCTGATCAAGCTGCAGCAGTACGACTACGCCGCCACCTTGCTGGCCGGCGCGCTGGCCAGCGACGAAATGGAGCTGCCGGAACTGTCGCGCGAACTGGGCCAGCTGGCCAGCCATCTGAGCGTGGAGAAGCGGCTGGAGCTGCTGAAGGACGCGGAGAATTGGCTGAAGCTGCGGCCGCGCGACCACTGGCTGCTGCTGGCGCTGGGGCGCCTGGCGCAAGCGCAGCAATTGTGGGGCAAGGCGCAGAACTATCTGGAAGCCAGCGTTTCCATCCAGCCCACGCTGTGCGCGCATGCCGAATTGGGGCGGCTGTTCGAGGCCACCGGCAAGGAGGAGCTGTCGCAGCAGCATTACCAGAAGAGCCTGGAAATGGCGCTGAACCAGGGCTATTGATCCCTTCCGGGCATTGCCGCGATGCCGCCCGCCTGATTGGCTGGCGGCATTTTTCATGGCGGATCGAGGCGGCGCGGCAAAAAAAATCGGACTCCGCGGGGAGCCCGTTCATGCCAACGTGGACTGGCAACAACAAATCGATACGAGAGTGCGGACAGACATCCTGTCAGACAATAAGGATGCCGAGCGGCGAAAGCTGTGCCAGAATCAACCATTATGCATGGTTGGCGTGAGCCCTATGCATACCGGCTGCCGTCGCCATGTCGCCGCAGCCTGCGGCAACACTCGTCCCAGCATACGTGGTGGCGCGGTTTTGCACAAAGCAGTTAATCTCATGAAAACTATGAAGAAAAGGCATGTAACAGCATGAAGCTGCCTCCGCTGAATGCCCTGCGCGTGTTTGTCGTCGCCGCCGAACACCTGTCGTTCACCCGCGCCGCGGCCGCGCTAAGCCTGACCCAGGGCGCGATCAGCCGCCATGTGCAAACATTGGAAGAGTACTACGGCGCCACGCTTTTCACCCGCCAGGCCCGCGGCCTGGCGCTGACCGCCGAGGGCGAGGCGCTGCTGAAGCCGGCGCGCGAAGCCTTCCAGCTGCTCAACGAGGCGAGCGAGGCGTTGCGCTTGCGCCAGAGCGACCTGCGGGTGCGGATGCCGCCGACGCCGGCGATGCGCTGGGTGCTGCCCAACCTGGCCGATTTCCAGGCGCGCCACCCGGAGTACACGCTGCATCTGCTGACCCAGCTGATCCACAACAAGCCGTTCAACCGCGCCGAGTACGACCTGGCGGTGGTCGGGCTGTCCAGCCCGGAGGCCGCCGCCGATCTCAGGCTGGAATGCATCTGCCGCGAAAAGCTGATCCCAGTGTGCTCGCCCAGCCTGCTGGCCGGCAAGCATCCGCTGCACACCCCGCAAGATCTCAAGCACCACACGCTGCTGCACCCATGGCGCGACCAGAACACCTGGAAGCGCTGGCTGAAGCTGGCCGGCGTTTCCGGCGTCAACCCGGAGAGCGGCGTCACTTTCGACGCGCTGGAATACGCGCTGCACGCGGCGGTGACCGGCATGGGCGTCACGCTGGCGCAGGCATCGATGGTGACCCAGGACCTGGACAGCGGCCGGCTGGTGATTCCGTTCGACACCGTGCTGGAAACCGAGTGGGCCTACTACCTGGTCTACCCGCACGAACTGGCCGAGCTGCCCAAGGTGCGCGCCTTCCGCGACTGGCTGGTGGGCACCGTCGCCCGCAGCGAGGAAGCCAGCTGGCTGACCCGCCAGGGATACTGAGCGCCCGTCACATTTCTTAACCATCGCGGTTTGGACAGCCCGGCGGCTGTTCGGCAAAATGATTGACATAGCAACTATTGCCTTGTCAATCATGAATGCCCCCTCTCCTTCTCCCGCCGACATCCAGGCGCTGGATTTCCGCCAGCGCCTGCTGGCGATGCTGGGCCTGTGCTGCGTGCTGATCATGGTGGCGCTGGACCAGACCGTGGTCGGCACCGCGATGCCGACGGTGGTGGCCGACCTGCGCGGTTTCGCGCTGTATGCCTGGGTCGGCACCGCCTACCTGCTGACCTCGGTTATCACCGTGCCCATCTTCGGCAAGCTGGGCGATGACCACGGCCGCAAGCCCTTCGTGCTGACCGCCATCGTGCTGTTCACCGCGGCCTCGGCGCTGTGCGGCCTGGCGCAGGACATGCTGCAGCTGGTGCTGGCGCGCGCGCTGCAGGGCGTCGGCGGCGGCATGCTGGTGGCCACCACCTTCGCCAGCGTGCCCGACCTGTTCCCGCATACCCGCGAACGCTTGCGCTGGCAGGTGATGCTGTCGGCGTCGTTCGGCCTGGCCAACGCCATCGGCCCGTCGCTGGGCGGCTTCCTCACCGAATACCTGGGCTGGCGCTGGGTATTTTTCGTCAATTTGCCGGTCGGCGCGGTCAGCCTGTGGTTCGTCTGGCGCTACCTGCCGGTGATCCGCCATGCCGCCCAGGCGCCGTCCAGGCTGGACTGGCAGGGCGCGGTGTTGATCGCGCTGTTCCTCGGCTCCCTGCAGCTGGCGGTGGAGTGGCTGCCGCAGCACAAGTCGCCGTGGCTGCTGGCGCTGCTGGCCGCGTTGAGCCTGGCTTCGCTCGCGGCGCTGATCTGGTGGGAAAAACGCAGCCCCAACCCCTTGCTGCCGCCCAGCATGCTGGCGCATCCGGGCCTCGCGCCGCTGTTCGGTCTGTCGCTGCTGATGGGCTTCGGCATGTTCGCGGTGATGTATTACGCGCCCTTGATGTTCCAGGCCGGCTTCGGCCTGTCGCCCAACCACGCCGGCATCCTGGTGACGCCGCTGGTGGTGTTCATCACCATAGGCAGCATGCTCAACGGCCGCATCGTGCAGCGCTTGCGCCGCCCCACCCGGCTGCTGAGCGTCGGCTTGCTGATGTTCGCGCTGACGGCGGCGCTGCTCAGCCA
>NZ_JYKA01000070.1 GCF_001676875.1 Chromobacterium subtsugae
GCTCCGGCAATCGCGCCGGTTCAGGCCCAAGCGGTTCAAGCTCCAGCGGCTAGCCCGGCCGCCGCCGCCGCCACGTCCGCCGACATCAGCCAGTTGCTGCTGGCCACCGTCGCCGACAAAACCGGCTACCCGGTGGACATGCTGTCGCTGGACATGCGCCTGGAAGCCGACCTCGGCGTCGACTCCATCAAGCGCGTGGAAATCCTCTCCAGCGTCCGCGACGC
>NZ_JYKA01000071.1 GCF_001676875.1 Chromobacterium subtsugae
CTCCTGGCCCTGGGCGTCGGCGATGCCGAGGCGGGCGGATTGACCGAGCAGGGTCTTGAGTTCGATGGCGCCGTCGGGGGACAGGCAGGTCAGGGTGAAGCGATAGGGCCGGGACACGCCTTCCTCGCCGTCCAGGCTTTGCGGCAGCAGCTGCTCGGCCGCGACATGGCCGTCGCCCAGTTGCAGGGTGAGCTGGCGGCGGTCCTGGGTGAAGGCGGAGGCG
>NZ_JYKA01000072.1 GCF_001676875.1 Chromobacterium subtsugae
GCCAATCCGGTAGGTGGACTGCACAAGGAAAAATGATTGAGCCATTATATAAATGCCCATTAGATAGAACTACTGGTGATGGCTCGTGGGCTACTCACGGTTGTCTTGGGCAATATTCTTCAGAGCCACAGTGTGCAAATATATGGTGGAATAATGGTGGGAAGTCATACAGTAGATCTTGCATAAGGGTTCAATAGTTTTGCCAATCCGGTCG
>NZ_JYKA01000073.1 GCF_001676875.1 Chromobacterium subtsugae
CTGTGGTTGCCGTCGGCCAGGCTGCTCGCCAGGTTGTAGCTCCACGCGCCGCTGCCGTTCGCCGTCGCCGTCCCCACCGCCGTGCCGTCCACGTACACCGTCACCGTGCTGTTCGCCTCTGCCGTGCCTTGCACCGTCGGCTGGTTGTTGTCGGTGATGCCGTCGCTGTGGCTGCTGCCGGTGTCCGACGACGTGGCCAGCGCCAGACCGG
>NZ_JYKA01000074.1 GCF_001676875.1 Chromobacterium subtsugae
GAGATTGGTAGCCTCCGATGGCGGGCAATATCAACTTAGACGCTTTTACAATGGAGGTGGAATTATCTCAGTAACGGGAAACCCCATGAATGGCTGGCAAACATCATGCCCCGCTGGGTATTCAGATACCGCGTACTGGACGGGTCAGAGTTATCAATTTTCAGAATGGGATGCTTTTTACGAGATGCATTTCTGCAACCCATTGGCTTGA
>NZ_JYKA01000075.1 GCF_001676875.1 Chromobacterium subtsugae
AAGACTATCTAATCTGCAATACAAGTTATATTCCAGACATAATCAAATCCAGGATATGATTTCTGATGGAATCCAATGGGGCAACCGCTGGCAGGGTCATGCCCTTGGCAAAGTTGCAATTGCGAACCACGCCCATCACCAACGATATGGATGCCACAGAGTGTTCCGGAGGCTGATTTTGAAATTGAAGTCCACCTACCGGATTGGC
>NZ_JYKA01000076.1 GCF_001676875.1 Chromobacterium subtsugae
GCCAATCCGGTAGGTGGACTGCACAAGGAAAAATGATTGAGCCATTATATAAATGCCCATTAGATAGAACTACTGGTGATGGCTCGTGGGCTACTCACGGTTGTCTTGGGCAATATTCTTCAGAGCCACAGTGTGCAAATATATGGTGGAATAATGGTGGGAAGTCATACAGTAGATCTTGCATAAGGGTTCAATAGTTTT
>NZ_JYKA01000008.1 GCF_001676875.1 Chromobacterium subtsugae
TAAGTTAAAAAGTAAAACGCCGACCGAAGCGTCGTTTTTTTTATGAGACTTATCTTGGAGTTAGATAGCCAGTGTTTCCATAGCTTTGCCGCTGTCGATCCAAGCCTGTACCCAGGCAGGTTTTCGACCACGGCCGGTCCACGTCAGGCTGCTATCATCTGGATGGCGGTACTTGGCTTCAACGGGCTTGCGAGTGCCGGCGATTTTGCTGCTCAGCACATCTTCTACGCTCAGGCCAAAGGAGCGAGCCAGTTCGAGAATCTGCTTCTTGGCCTTGGATTTTTCTTCAACTTCGCGGCGTTTGATTTCGCCTTCTACGTCAGCCTTCAGGGCAATCAGTGCGGTAAATTCCAGCTTGGACAAATCCATGAGATATCCCTCTTGATTATAGGTTTGATAATTTCAGGCTGTAATGTAGCTAATGGTAGTGGGGTAAGTCAAGAATTAAAGGATTTAATTTAAATTTTCTTTCAACTTCTCATTGCTTCCATCAATTTAGCCCATGGCTCATCTTTGCGAAAGAGAATGTACCTGTCAGGCCATGTAGGCCAATACTTTCAAGACATCTTGCGGGGCACGGCCGGTAATAATGAGGAATCGGCGCCATAGCTCGTAGGGCATGACAACACTGCCATCTTTGAACGATCGGATGCGCCGATCTCTATTCTTGCCACGCAAGCCTAGCAAAGTGCCAAGTTGCGCATCGGTCCCATATTCAGGAAAATGCATTTGAAAGTGGCGGAAGTATGCGCCAACGATATCCGGCGAGGGGGCTTCCCAGCCTTCATCTTGTCGTAATAAGTGGTCGCGCTTGTACTGGCTTTCATCTACTTCTTGCTGGCCAGGAAGTACGGGGGCTTGTAGATTTGCTTGCAAGAGAGCAATGGCTTCTTTGGTCGCCTCCTCAAAAATGAATTTCTGCTGATCAGCGATGCTTGGAAGATGAATTTTCATTTGGGTGCCTCAAGGATGGGTAGGCCAGTCCCAAGCCTTGAGGCTTGGGGCGGGCTTACTTAGGTGGCAGCTGGATATTGCGAACGTCTGAAACCTTGATGTTAACCAAGCTCAAGCTACCAGTTGCTATGCCTTGCCAGTATCCGGCATGATGGATGTGCATCATGACGTAGTACAGATAGTCAGGTAAGAGCATGTCGGTTGCTTCGATCCGTATGCCAATATGTTCAGGGTTGAACTCTCGGATTGGTTTGCCGCATCGATCTGCTGAGCCTCGCCTGATGATCCAAAAATGGGCTTCTGGAAAATTAGTACGAATGGTTGCTAATTGTGAAAGTTTCATGCCGTTCTCAAGGCGGCGACGACTAGCCCCCTCGGACTGCTGAGTGGCTTTCTGCGCGCCACCTAATATCCACATGTTAGGCTAAATTAGCCTAGATGTAAAGGGCGGGAGGCTTTTTGGTGCTGTGGGGGAATTGTGGGGGGGTGTAGTTCCGCGTGGTTCCGCGTCATGCTAGGTTGCTACGAATTTTCAGTAAGACAATCCTGTAAGTTGTTGATTTTAAATGATGGTGGTGCGGGCATTCTGCATGGGGTGCAGGGGGTCGGAAGTTCGAATCTTCTCACCCCGACCAAAACCAAATTCAGTTTGATGAAAAGCCCGGATCATTCCGGGCTTTTTGTTTTCCTCCCGCGGTTTCTCCGCGTCGTTTGATTTTCTCCGCAACTGATATATTCTGCTATTCCGCCTTTTTGAATAAACGGGCGGTTATTTCCGCAAGATTTTGTTTTCATTTGTGTTGAGCAATGGATTTCCATGAGTACGACCCGTCCCGATTCGCCTTGCATCGCCCTGTGTTCGACCGCGCTTGGCGACAATGTCTGCCGCGGCTGCGCCCGCACTTTCGGCGAGATCAGCCAGTGGTGCTTCATGGGCGCGGATGAGCGCGAAGCGGTATGGAGCCGCCTGCCGCAGCGGCAGCGGCTGTTGCAGCTGGCGGCCGCGTGTTCGGCGCTGCTGGAGCTGGACAGCCTGGATGGCGTCGAGTGGGGCAGGTTGCCGGACGGCTCGCACTACCGGCTGGAGGAAGGCGGCGGCGCGCTGCTGCGGCGTGATGCCGCGGGGCGGGACGAACAGCTGTGTTGCGAGGGCTTGACGCTGGAGCGGGCGGCCAGCTGGCTGCTGGCGCAACGTTGATTTTCTGGAGGACGCATGCAGGATAGTTCGCAGCCGCAGTTTTGGGAGCAGCGCTACCAGGAGGGCGTGATGCCTTGGGAGGGGGCGGAGCTGCCAGCGCCGGCCCGGGACTTCTTTTCTGGCCAGGTGCCGATGCGGGTCTTGCTGCCCGGCTGCGGCAGCGCGTCGGATATGCCGCCGCTGCACGCCATGGGCCATCAGGTGCTGGCGGTGGACTTCAGCCAGTCGGCGCTGGATCTGGCGCGCAGGCAATGGCCAGGCCTGGCGGACAAGCTGATGCTGGCCGATTTTTTCCAACTGGATTTGCCCGCTTTCGACTGTGTGTTCGAGCGGGCTTTTTTGTGCGCTTTGCCCATTGCCATGAGAAAGGGATATGCTGATGGCGTGGCGAGGCTGGTGGCGCCTGGCGGAGCGCTGGCCGGGGTGTTCTTCCTGGCGCAAACCGACCGCGGGCCGCCGTTCGGCATTGCGGAGGCGCAATTGGAAGCGTTGCTGGGTAATTGGTTTTCGCTGGAGGAAAAGCAATTGTTGCCGACTGGATTGCCAGTGTTCCGCGGCCAGGAGCACTGGATGGTCTGGCGCAGGCGCAAGCTTGATCTGGATCAAGCTTTGACGGCGTGAGGTTCTGGCCATTCGAATCGTTTTAAGAAAAAATACCGACCAATAAAAATAATGATGCGGACTGTTCAGGAGGAGAGCAAATGGAGTGGTTTTGGCGTCTTTACACGTTTTCGGAAAAAAACTTCTGGAATACCCTCAGCAGAAAATTATGCAGCTTCTTCTTCATCAGCGGCTTTCAGCTTTTGATGGTGGGATATTGCTATTACGCGCTGTCTGATATCCGCGCGACTCTGCGGACGGCCGGGGTGGCGCCGCAGGTGCTGGCCAGCGTGGAGGGAAATATCGACAGCGCGTTGTCCTGGACGCTGGGCTTATGGCTGGTCAGTTTCGTCTTCATCGCTTTCATGGTGTGGTATCTGCGTTATCTGATCGTGCGGCCGCTTAACATGATCATCCAGATCTTCAATGAAATCGGCGCCGGCGCCGGCGACCTGTCGCGCGAGATTCCCACGGTGACTTACGATGAAATCCGCGATCTATCGCTGTCGTACAACCGTTTCCTGTTGAAGATGCGCGAGATCATCAGCAACGTCCGCCTGATGACGGTGCGCATCGCGATGGACTCGGCGGTGACGCGGCGCAACGTCACCGAATCGCTGGGCAGCGCGCGCCAGCAAGACGAGCTGGCCAGGCAGGTGAGCCAGGCCAGCGAGCAGAGCACGCGCGGCGTGGAGCAGGTGACCGAGCAGACCGAGGCGATTTCCGCCACCACGGCGGAAAACTTGAAGGTGGCGCAGGAGTCTTGCGAGGAATTGCGGCTGGTGACCGGCAGCATCCACGACATCAGCCGCAAGGTGGGTCATTTCAATCTGACGGTGGAGGATCTCAGCCAGCGTTCGGCGAGCATCAAGACCATCGTCGATCTGATCAAGGACGTGTCGGAGCAGACCAATCTGCTGGCCTTGAACGCGGCGATCGAGGCGGCGCGCGCCGGCGAAAGCGGCCGCGGCTTCGCGGTGGTGGCGGACGAGGTGCGCAAGCTGGCGGAGCGGGTGAAAAAGGCCACCGACGAAATCTCGCACAATATCGATGGCATGCTGGGCCTGGTGGCGGAAACGCAGCAGGAGACGGCGGCGATCACCCAGGATACTAATCAGGCGCGCGACGTGATTTCACGCGCTTCCGAGCACTTCAGCAAGATGATGGGCGACTTCGAGGCCACCTCGACCAGCCTGAGCCAGATCGCGGCGACCATGCACGATTTCTCCGAGTCCAATCACCAGGTGAACGAGCACGTGGCGGAAATCCACGTGTTGGGGCGGCAGGTGAGCGGCCGCCTGGGCCAGACCGAGAGCGCGGCGGCGGAGTTGACCGCGGCAGCCGAGCAGGTGCAGGAACTGGTGTCGAAGTTCGTGATCGGCGACGGCGTGTTCGATCAGGCGGTGAATCAAGCGCGGGGAGTGCGCGACGAGGTGCAGCAGCTGCTGCAGGCCGAATTGCAGCGCGGGGTGGATCTGTTCGATCAGCGCTACCAGCCCATCGCGGGCACCGCGCCGGTCAAATACCGCACCGTTTACGACGGCAAGCTGGAAAAACTGTTGCAGCCGATGCTGGACAAACTGGTGGGCTTGATTCCGGGAGGCAAGTTCTGCGTGGCGGTGGATGGCAACGGTTACGCGCCCACCCATAACAGCTGGTACAGCCGGCCGCTGAGCGGCGACGCGGCGCGGGACTTGGCCGAAAGCCGCGACAAGCGCATCTTCAACGATCCAGCCGGTTTGCGCGCGGCGCGCAACAATCAACCGTTCCTGCTGCAGACTTACAGCCGCGATACCGGCGAAGTGTTGTCCGAAGTGGTGCTGCCGCTGCAACTGCGCGGGCGGCATTGGGGGGCGCTGCGGGTGGGCTTCGACCCCAACAGCCTGCTGGCTCAAGGCTGAGCCGAGGGTGATGAGGCGGGGAGGCGGAAGCCTCCCTTTTTTTGGGTCGCTTAGAGAGTCAGCGGCGACATCAGCGTGATGACGCCCAGCACCACGAACAATACCGCGGCGATGCCGTGCATCAGTTTTTGCGGCAGCTTCTTGGCGGCCACTTCGCCCAGCAGCACGGCGGGCACGTTGGCTATCATCATGCCCAGCGTGGTGCCGGCCACCACCATCGGCAGCTCGTGGAAGCGGGCGGCCAGCGCGACGGTGGCGATCTGGGTCTTGTCGCCCATTTCGGCCAGGAAAAAGGCGATGACCGTGGTGCCGAATACGCCGAAGCGTTCGCGCAGGCCGCCGTCTTCATCCAGTTTGTCCGGGATCAGCATCCAGACCGCCATCATCACGAAAGAGATGCCCAGGCCCCAGCGCATGAAGTCGGGGCCGATCTTGGTCATCAGCCATTGGCCGACGGCTGCCGCGGCGAAGTGGTTCACCAGCGTGGAGACGAAAATGCCGAGAATGATGGGGATGGGTTTCTTGAAGCGGGACGCGAGCAGCAGGGCCAGCAACTGGGTCTTGTCGCCGATTTCGGCCAAGGCCACCACGCCGGTGGAAATCAGGAATGCTTCCATGGGAACTCCAGGGGCCGCGCGTGCGCCATGACAAACCTGCGCCGCGGCCCCGCGATACGCAAGCATGTCATGGGTCTTGCCAAACGGAAGCTCGTCGCAAGCGCCATGGCCGAAGCCAAGCATGTTGACGCTTGCCGGCGCTGTCGCGCGCCGAGGCTACTCCCCCAGAACGAGCCGGATTGTAGGGGAATTGCCCGGCGTCGGCAAGCTTAGTCGAGCTGAGAGGTGCAGCAAGGACAGCGGGTGGCCTTGTCCGGGATGGACGATAGGCAGTAGCGGCATTCCTTGGTGGCGGGCGCAGCGGGCGCCGGAGCGGCTTCCTCGCGCTTGAGGCGGTTGATGGCCTTGACCAGCATGAAGATGGCGAAGGCGACGATGGTGAAGCTGACCAGCGCGTTGATGAACAGTCCCAGGTTCAGCGTGGTGGCGCCGGCCTGCTTGGCGGCGGCAACCGATACATAGGGGCCGGCTTGCTTGGCGCCGTCTTTCAGCACGAAGAACAGGTTGGAAAAATCGACATTGCCGATCAGCAAGCCGATCGGCGGCATGATGATGTCGTCGACCAGCGATTTGACGATGGAGCCGAAAGCGCCGCCGATGACCACGCCGACCGCCAGGTCGATGACATTGCCTTTGACGGCGAATTCCTTGAATTCTTTCAGAACGGACATGCAACCTCCTTTTTTGATTTAAATAATTTTAACTGTTTTGTTGTTTTGTGAAAACTCAGGCCGCTTGATCGGCAGGCTTGCGGTTGTCGGACAACGTGCCTAGCAGCGCTCCTCCCAGGATCAGCAGGATGGCCAGCAGCGCCAGCGGGTTCAACTGGCCCTGGCCGCTGACGGCCAGCAACAGGGTGGACAGCAATGGCGTGACGTAGGAAAGCGAGCCGATCTGGCGCGGGTCGCCATGCTTCAGCGCGCGCTCCCACAGGAAAAAGGCGCCGCCCATCGGGCCTAGTCCCAGCAGCAGCAAGGTGGCCCATTGCAGGGCGCTGGGCTGGGCCGCGGGCTCGAACAGCGCATGGCACAGCAGCGACAATAGGCCGGAAATCAGGCAGAAGCCGCCGACGGCGCTGCCGGGAAAGTCGGGGAGCCTGCCCAGCGCCAGGCTGAAGGTCGACCATACGATCGCGGCGGCCATGGCCAGCAGGTAGCCGGGTAAGTATTGTTGGGACAAGCTCAGAGAGCCGCCGCTGACGATGAGCGCCGCGCCGGCGAAGCCCAGCGCGCCGCCGATCAGGTGGCGGGCGCCCAGGCGCGAGCCGGGGCGGAACAGCGGCGTCAGCATCACGATCAGCAGCGGCCACAGGTAATTGAGCAGGTTGGCCTCCAGCGCGGGGGCCATGCGGAAGGCGAAGAACAGCAGGAAGTGGTAGCCGAACAGGCCGTAGACGCCGACCAGCAGGGTGGGGATCGGCACGCGCCACTCGCGGATGCGGGGCAGCGCCAGTAGGCTGCCTACGGTCAGGCTGACGCCGACCACGAAGAAGGGCGGCAACGAGCGGGTCAGCGCGCCCAGGGTGGCGAGCGAGGCCCAGAGCGCGATGGCTCCGGCGGCGAGCAGGGTGGGTTTGCTGGGCATGGCGTCTCCAAGGATGGAGATTGATTGTAAGTGGGAAACGCCAAACGAAAAAGCCGCAGCGTAGGCTGCGGCTTCTCGTGCAATCTGGCTCCCCGAGCAGGGCTCGAACCTGCGACCTGCGGATTAACAGTCCGTCGCTCTACCGACTGAGCTATCAGGGAACAAAACTTTGAAATCGGGCGGCGTGTGGCTCCCCGAGCAGGGCTCGAACCTGCGACCTGCGGATTAACAGTCCGTCGCTCTACCGACTGAGCTATCAGGGAACACGCGTCTCAAATTGTCCAACCTTAGGATGGGTTGGCTCCCCGAGCAGGGCTCGAACCTGCGACCTGCGGATTAACAGTCCGTCGCTCTACCGACTGAGCTATCAGGGAATTGAGAGGGCGAACTATATACGCGGCAGTCAGGCGTGTCAACGGTTTTCGCGGCGACAGGGGCGATTTTCTTTGGGGTTTTGGGTGGGGAGCGGGTAGGCTCTTGTTATGGAATGAAATTTTCCGCTCCCCGGCATTGGCATGGTTTGCGCTGCTGGCGACGGCGCATTGCTTGGCGTTAAGATCGCGGATGGAAATAACGATTCAAAGGATGGGAAGCATGGACGCGTTCTGGAATGAATGGCTGGGACAGAAGGGCCTGGCGAGCGACGGCGAGTTGCCGCTTGGCGAGCGATTGAGCCAGGTCGAGGCTTTGCTGCGGCAGTCGGTGTTGGCGCCGTTGGCGAATTTCGCCGTGATAAAAGCGGAAGGCGAAGACGCCGCTGCCTTTTTGCAAAGCCAATTGTCCAGCGATATTCGCGAGCTGGTAGAAGGCCGGGCGCAGTACAGCACTTACTCCAGCGCGAAAGGCCGCATGCTGGCGAGTTTTATGATTTGGCAGCATCAAGGCGCCTATTATCTGATGGTGGCGGCGGATATTGCGGCTGCGATAGTCAAACGCCTGACCATGTTCGTGCTGCGCTCCAAGGTGAAGATATCGCTGGCGGACGAATGGTCTTTGCTGGGAATGTCGGGGCCGCAGGCGGTTGAAACTTTGCGCAAATATTTCCCGGGCGTGGCTGGATTGGAGAGCTTGCAAACGCTGAGCGCCGATGGCGCAGTGCTGCTGGCCCTGCCGGAGGGGGGCTTTATGTTGGCGTTGGGCGAAAATGCGTCGCTGCGGCAGGATATTGCCGCAGCCGAGCTGCGCCCGCTTGCGCCTGAGATCTGGGCGCTGCGCGATATCAATGCAGGCATTGCCTGGGTGTCGCAAGCCACTCAGGAACAGTTTGTTCCCCAAATGGCCAATATGGAATTGATCGGCGCGGTAAATTTCAAGAAGGGATGCTATCCGGGCCAGGAAATCGTCGCGCGCAGCCAGTATCTGGGCAAGATGAAGCGCAGGATGTTCTTGGTGGAGTTCTCGCAAGCGCTGGCTGTCGGCTCCAAGCTATATAGCCCGCAATTGCCGGATCAGAGTATTGGCATGCTGGCTGCGTCGTGCCAGGTGGCTGAAGACCGTTATCGCGGCCTGGCAGTGGTGCAATCGCAGACCTGGTCGTCTGGAATATTCGGCGATGAAGCGGGAACTATTGCGCTGACGGCTTTGGAATTGCCATATGCGCTGGAATCCGTAACAGAATAAGGGGTAATGCGTTTTCTTTTTAATTCTTGACTTGTCCCAATTGCATTGGCTACATTACATCCTGTAATCGGTAAACCAATAATCAAGGAACATGTTATGGATCTGTCCAAGCTGGAATTCACCGAACTGGTCACGCTGAAAGCTGACGTTGAAAACGAAATCAAGCGCCGTGAAGTTGAAGAAAAATCCAAAGCCAAGAAGCAGATTATCGAACTGGCCCGCGCTTACGGTTTGAGCGTTGAAGACGTATTGAGCAAGACCGTCGCCGTGCGCAAGCCGGTGGAGGCCAAGTATCGTCACCCGTCCAACAACGAGTTGACCTGGACCGGCCGCGGCCGCAAGCCGGCATGGGTTCAAGCCTGGATCGACAGCGGCAAGTCGCTGGAACAACTGGCTATCTGAACTTAGTCATTCGCATTACAAAAAGCGCCGCCATGGCGCTTTTTTTTCGGGTGCGCCAAGCGGCCTGCGATAGCGTTTTACGCTTGCTATAAATACTTGTAGCATTGCTCAGGGCAGTGCTGCGACGCGGCACCGGGTTTTGAACGAGACTGGACAAGCGCATGCTGGATTTCTTTTCAAGGGGGTCCAAGGGCAAGCCGGATCCCTTGGCCAATGCGGCGGCGGCCAAGGCTTATGTCGATGCTTTGCGCATGGAGTTTGGCGCGTCCGCGCACGATAAGGTGGCCGAACTGCTGGGCGGCCTGAATTCGCCTTCGCTGGAACTTTCCGCCGACCTGCTGGAGGCAGTGCTGACCCTGAATCTGGAGACGCAGGCGCTGCATGATACCTTGTGCGTCCAATACCTGATGAACACCCGGATGCCCAAGGTGCTGGAAAGCCAGTTGCGCGGGCAGATCCTTAATTATGGCAAGCAGTTTACCGATTTTTATCAATATGCATTGCCGGCCTCAGCAGATAATCCCAATGGACTGAAAATACGCAGCCATCTGCCGTTGGTGCTGGCTCGCATGCTGCATTACCTGACCGAATATGCCAGATGGCAATATATTCGCAACTTTCAGCCGGATGAAGTTTTCTGGATGAATGCCAATCAGCTTTATCGTTTTGCCGAGCAGCGCGGTTTCGACTCCCAGCCGGTATTCCTGTTCGGCGAGAAATCCGCCGCCACTACCGTCCAGGACCTATACCTGGCGTTGCAAATGTTGTCGGTGCTGTGCACCGGCAACCTCAGCGTCCGGCAAATCAACTTCTCTTATGAGTTGCTGTCGCTGCTCAGCAACCGGATGACGATGACCAAGGCCTATTTCGCCGAGGCCAGCTTCTCTGTCACCTTGACCGATCCCAAACCCGCCGCCAGGGCGCGGGGCGCGGGGGGAGGGGAGCAGACCCGCTATTGGAATACCGCGGATATGGTGGAGATCCTGCACGGCTGGGCGATCGTGATGGAGGGCGGGCGCATTCCGCCGGAGTTGAAGCGCCTGGTGGAGCCGGGCATAGACGCCGGGCTGCTGCGGGTGCTGACGCGGGAATGGGCGGCCAAGCCGGTGGTGTTCGAGCGGGCGGAGCGGGTGGCGGTCAGCAACCGCCATGTCGAGGTCGCGCACCGGCTGACCATATTGCACAAGCTGATCCGCAAGCCGGACGAAGAGTCGATGCAGCAGCATCGCGGCGTCGACAGCGACAGCTACGACGATGCGGCCAATATCCGCATTTACGGCTTCGTCACCAGCCGCAAGCGCGACAAATCGCTGTCGCCGCTGCCGGCCGGCTCGCTGTCGATGGCCGGAGAGACCGCCGAGGCCGGCACGCCGCAGGAATTCCAGAAGTGGGCGCTGGAAAATATCAGCCAGACCGGCTTGGGGGTATCGCTGGATGTGATGGGCAACGAATGGGTGAGCCTGGGCAGCCTGATAGGTTTTCACGAGGCGGATGGCGAGTCCTGGAATCTCGGCATCATCCGGCGCGTCAAGCGCACCAGCCGCGAGCGCATCTACCTGGGCATAGAAACGCTGAGCACCCGGCCGCTGGCGGCATCGCTGCGGCCGACCGACGCCAGATTGATCGACCCCACTCTGCCGCCCGACCAGGTGTGGCTGGCCGGCCATATCAGCCTGTTCATGCCTTACCGCCGCAGCGGCAAGCTGGTGAACGCGCTGATCCTGCCCTTGTCGCTGTACATGCTTGGCAAGCAGTTCTACATGAGCGCGCGCGGCAAGCATTTCCAGATCGCGCTCGGCAAGGTGCTGGAAAAAGGCAGTGACTGGTGCATGGTGGAGGTGGAGCTGGTGAAGACGCTGGACAAGTTGCCGGTGGTGCTGTGAGGCCGCCGCCGGCATGAAAAAAGCCGACCCCGGGGTCGGCTTTTTGTTGGCTGGCGTTGCTTATTCGCCGGTCAGATCGTTCAGAACCGCGTAGATCGGCGACAGCAGGGCTTCGCCCAGGCGCAGGCTGCGCTGGCCGTTCCAGCCGAAGTCGTCGTCCGGCAGGTTGTTGTTGTCCTTGAACGGCATTTCCAGCGTGAAAGCCAGGCAGCCGAACTGTTCGCACACCCAGTTGGTGGCGATGCCCATATTGGCTTTGCCGGCCTCGTTGCGCGGGTAGCCGTGTTCGGTCTGGTAATCCGGGCTGGCCAGCAGCAGGTGGTGGCGGAAGTTGTCGGCCAGCGCCTCCAGCTTTTCGTTCCAGGACGGCACGCCTTCGGTGCCGGCCAGGAAAACGTAGGGGAGGTTTTCGTCGCCGTGGATGTCCAGGAACAGGTCGACGCCGGTTTCCAGCATCTTTTCCCGCACCAGCAGCACTTCCGGGCTGCGCTCCAGGCTGGGTTCCGACCATTCGCGGTTGAGGTTGGCGCCGGCGGCGTTGGTGCGCAGATTGCCCAGCACCGAGCCGTCGGGGTTCATGTTCGGCACCACGTAGAAGGTGGCGCGATCCAGCAGCGCGCGGCTGGTTGGGTCTTGCGGGTCCAGCAGGCGGTTCAGCAGGCCCTCGACCAGCCATTCCGCCATGGTTTCGCCCGGATGCTGGCGCGCGGTGATCCAGATCTTCAGATCGGATTCGACTTCGTGGCCTATGGTCAGCAGGTTGATGTCGCGTCCCTGCACGGTGGAGCCTAGGTCGGAGACCTGGCACAGGCCGGAGCCCTGCGCCTGGCCGATCAGGTTCAGGTGCTGCTCGTAGGAGTAGGGTTCGAAGTAGGCGTAATAGATGCTGCCCGACAGCGGGACATGCTCTATCGTCATCACGCCGTCTTCGTAGCGGGTGGGCACCCGGAACCAGTTGATGCGGTCGTAGGAGGCCATCGCCTGGTAATCGACCCAGCCTTGCGGGTACGCGCACTCCCCGGCATTGAGGAAGCGGAAGTTGCAGTGCTGGTAGGCAGCGCCCTGAGCGCGGAAGTAGAACCATTGCGCGAATTCCGCGGCGTTGTCGCGGCGGATGCGCAGTTGGATGTCCTCGGCGGTGTCGGCGGAGACGATTTCGATGCTGCCGGCGTCGAAGTTGCTGCTGATTTTCATGCGTGGAACCCGTAGTGCTTGCTGAATCTCTAGAACCCGGATTGTAAACCTGTCGCGGGGGCTGCGCATCCTTTAATAAAGGAAAAGCCCCGCCGGTGCGTGGCGGGGCCTGGAGGGCGGCGGCGGGCGCTTAAACGGTGGCGCCGCGCTTGGCCGAATTCTTCACCGCGTCGGCGGTGGCGCTGGTGGCTGCCTTGACGCTGCTGTCGGTGAATTCTGCAACTTGCTGGGCGGCCTTGCTGAAGGTGTTGACGGCGGCGGCGGCGGCGGCGAACGAGGTTTTCACCGCGTTCAGCGTGGCGTCGGAGCCGGCCGGGGCGTTCTTGGCCACCGATTCGATCGAGCTGATCAGCGATTTGTTGAAATGGCCGACGCTTTCCTCAACCAGCTTGCTCAGCTCGCTTTGCGCGCCGGAAACCACTTCGTACAGATTGCGGGAATGGCTGACCGCCTTGTCGATGGATTGGGTGGCCAGTTTGTTCAGGTGATTGACCGCTTCTTGCGGATCCTTCAGCTCGGTCAGCTGCTTGGCGGCCTTGGTGTTGTCTTCCAGCGATTGCTTGGACGCGTCCAGCTGCAGTTTGACCAGGCGCTCGGCGCTGTCCAGCGCGATTTGCGCGAAGCGCAGCGTGGATTCGAAGCCGGCGAGGGAAAGTTTGTTCAGCTGTTCATTGTTGTAGGACATGGTGTAAAACCTCCATTGCGTGGAAAATGGGGCCAACGATTTCCGTAAAGATGATTGTGCGCCGCACAATGACGTGGAAATGTAGCACGCCGCGTCTGGAGGTGGTAGAAGATTTACTCTAGTCTGTTGTATTTATGTTAGATTGCCAGCGCACAACGCCACGACAATAACCAGGAGCGTTAAATGAGTGTTGAGAAACGGGTCATCAAGAAGTACCCGAACCGCCGTCTGTACGATACCGCCACCAGTTCCTACATTACGCTGGGAGACGTAAAGCAGCTGGTATTGGACAATGTCGACATCCAGGTGCAGGACGCCAAGACCCAGGAGGACATCACCCGCGGCGTGCTGCTGCAGATCATTCTGGAAGAGGAAAACGGCGGCATGCCGATGTTCAGCTACGAAGTGCTGACCCAGTTCATCCGTTATTACGGCCAGGCGATGCAGGGCATGATGGGGCCTTTCCTGGAGAAAAACCTGCAGCTTTTCTCGCAACTGCAGCAAAAAATGCAGGAACAGACGCGCGCGATGTATGGCGACAACGCCATGCTCAACACCACGCTGTGGAGCGAGTTCATGAATCTGCAGGGGCCGGCCATCCAGAACATGATGGCTAACTACATGGAGCAGAGCACCGGCATGTTCCTGGAAATGCAGAACCGTATGCAGGAGCAGACCAAGCAGCTGTTCGGCGGCTTCGGTTTCCCCGGCTATCCGGGCGTGGAGCCCAAGGACAAGCCCTGAGCCGCAGCTTGGCGGCGCGCGGCACCGATACCGGCCGGAGGCGGATGCGTCTCCGGCTTTGTCGTTTGACGACGGAGCAACGATGAGCCAGGAAGGCGGACAGCGCTTGCGGCAGGCCCAGCGCCGGCATCTGGCCGGCGAAACCGCTGGCGCCGAGGCGGATTACCGCGCCTTGCTGGCGGATGCGGCGATCGGCGTCGCTGCGCGGCATTGGCTGGGTTTTCTATTGCTGCAGCAAGGCCGCCTGGAAGAGGCGCGGCGGGAGCTGGCGCAGGCGGTGGCAATGGATGGCGGCCATGCCGAGTGGCATTTCAACCTGGGGCTGGCCTGCGCCCGGCTGGGACGCCGCGACGAGGCCATCGCGGCGTTGAGGGCGGCGGTGGCCGGGGATGGCGGCCGTTACGCTTATTGGACGAATCTGGCGGCGCTGCTGGACGAGGCAGGGGACGACGCAGAGGCCGAACACGCCTGCCGGCGCGCCATCGCGCTGGAACCAGGCAGCCCGGACGCGCATCACCTGTTGACCGCGCTGCTGCTGCGGCAGGGCCGCTTCGACGAGGCCAGGCGCAGCAATGCCGAAGGCGTGCTGGCCGAGCCGCCGGGCAAGATGGCGCCGATCGCGGTGGGACAGGCGCTGTGCGAACTGGGCCGGCGCGACGAGGCGCAGGCGCTGGCGGAGAGCTGGCTGCGGCAGCAGCCCGGCCATCCGGTGGCGCTGCACATGCTGGCCGCTTTCGGCAAGGGCGAGCCGCCCCCGGTCTGCGACGGCGCCTATGTGGGCCGGGCTTTCGACGCCGCTGCGGCCGATTTCGAAGCGGCGCTGGCGCGGCTGCGCTACCGCGGGCCGCAATGGCTGGCCGATTGCCTGGCAGGCCAGGGCATCGCGCCGCGCTCACTGTCCGCGCTGGACCTGGGCTGCGGCACCGGCCTAGCCGGCGCGGCGCTGCGGCCTTACGCCAGCCGGCTGGATGGCGTCGACCTGAGCGCCGGCATGCTGGCGCAGGCGCGCGGCAAGGCGCTGTACGACGCGCTGTCGCAGGCTGACTTATTGGACTTTCTGCGTGACGGCGGCGACTGCCGTTATCAGCTGATCGCCTGCATGGACACCCTGACTTACCTCGGCGAGCTGGCGCCGCTGTTTGGCCTGCTGCGCCGGCGGCAGGGGCCGGGCGGGCTGCTGCTGTTCTGCACCGAAAGGCTGGATGATGGCGACGACGCTGATTACCGGCTGCATCACAGCGGCCGCTACCGCCATCACGCCCGCTATCTGGAGCGTCTGCTGGCGGACGGCTGGCGGGTACTGGCGCGGGAGCGGCTGCCGGTGCGCGACGAGGGCGGCTGTCCGGTGGCCGGCGAATTCATTTGCGCGCAACGCGTGGACAGCGTGGGCGAGCCGGGCGCCTAGGGTTGTAGTTTTAAAAAATACAAATATATGCGGCGGCTATTTGTAATTAATTGTGATTGATGCGCCGCCAGAGTTTGGTTATTGATATAGCCGCCGCCATGCGCAGGCAGCCGCCATCGCCAGCGCAGGCCTTCCGTCAATCGATGCCAAGGATGACCGCGATGCGCGCCAAGACCACGCTGCCCCTGCTGTTGCTGCTCTCCCTCTCCCCGCTGGCCCATGCGCTGGGCAAGACGCCCGGCACTTACACCCACTACCGTTTCCCGGCGGCCGCGTCGGCCGGGCTGGACGCGGTGGACTTCACCATCACCGTCAAGCGCGATCCGGGCTATTCCGCCAATGTGTACTGGGCCAACCAGTTCGACCTGGTCGGCACTTCCGGCGCCTACACCGGCATGCAAAGCAATGGCGGCGGGGCGCGCACCTTCCTGTTTTCCGCCTGGGACACCACCGACGCCAAGCCAGGCAGCGCCGGCAGCTACTGCACCACCTTCTCCGGCGAAGGCACCGGCCGCAGTTGCCGCATCCATGTGGACTGGAAGCAAGGCCATAGCTACCGCTTCCGCGCCGCCTACGAGCCGGGCGGCTGGCTGGGCGTGACCGTCACCGATCAGACCGATGGCAGCTCGTTCAAGCTGGGCAGCATCAAGACCGCCGCCAGCAAGATCTCGCCGCGCAATATGGTGAACTGGACCGAGTATTTCGAGTGGAACAACAGCCGCTCCACCTGCCTGGGCCAGCCCTACAGCCTGGCCGCCTTCGCCGCGCCGGTCGGCAGCGCGGGCGGCAAGACGATGGCGGCCGCCATCAGCGGCAGCTCGGTCAGCGATGCCTGCCCGGCGTATTCCAAAGTCACGGTCTACAGCCAATCCAGCGAGCAGGAAAACGGCATCGGCAACAGCGCGCGCGCGCCCATCGCCAACGCCGGCCAGTGCCTGGACGCCAAGGGCGGCCTGGGCGACGGCGTCGCGGCGATCATCTACGCCTGCAACGGCGGCGCCAACCAGTCCTGGGTGCATGCGGCCGACCAGTCGCTGCAGCTGCAAAACAATTATTGCTTGGAAGAAACCGGCAGCGGGGTGGAGGTGCGCAGCTGCAGCGGCAAGTCGCGCTGGGAGCTGGCGGCCGGCCATGTCCGCAGCCTGCGCTCCGGCTTGTGCCTGAGCGCCAATCGGCCGGGGCAGCCGGTCAGCCTGCTGCAATGCGGCGGCCCGGGACAGCAGTGGTCGCTGCCGGCGGCTGCCGCGCATTAGACCGCGGCGGGCCTGAGCGAAACGGCGCGCGATGGGCGCGCCGTTTTTCATTCTGCATGGACTTTGACCTGGCAACCCTTTCATTGGCATGGTTGCGGGTATAATGGCCGCCACCGTTTATGACGAAGCCATTTCAACGCCATGTCCCATCCGCCACAGACGATAGCCGGAATCGCTTCCTGCGATCTGCTTTGCTGCCCACCGTCGTTCAGTCTGCGCGAAGCCGCCGCCCGCATGGTGGCCGCCGGCTGCAGCTCCATCCTGGTTCGCGATGACGACGGCGCCATCCACGGCATCTGGACCGAGGCCGACGCGCTGCGGACGGCGCTGACGCCAGCGGACGCCGACGCGCCAGTGTCGCGGGCGGTGGGCGAGCCGCCGGCCACGCTGCCGCACGACATGCCGCTGCCGGACGCGGTGGCGGTCTTCCGCAGCCGCCAGCTGCGCCACGCGCTGGTGTTGGAGCATGGCCGGCCGCTGGGCATGCTGACGCTGACCGATATCGTCCGCAACCAGGGCGTGGAGTCCTTCCTCATCGTCAAGCGCGTCAGCGACTTGCCGGGGCCGCCGGCGGTGGTGCTGGCCGGGAGCCAGGCGCCGGCCGAGGCGCTGCGGGTGATGCGGGAGCAGGCGCTCAGCGCCCTGGCGGTGGCCTTGCCGCAGGGCGGCTTCGGCATCCTCACCCAGCGCGACGCGCTGCGCTGGCTGGCGCTGGGCGGGTTCCCGGCCACGCTGGCCGAGGGCTGCCGCCAGCCCTTGATAGGCGTGCCGCGCCATGCCAGCCTGCTGCAGGCGCGGCAGCTGATCCAGCAGCACGACATCCGCCACTTGGCGGTGTTCGGCGACGATGGCGCGCCGTTGCGGCTGCTAGGCTTCGACGACATCGTGCGCGGCATCGAGCACGAATACCAGCATGAGCTGAACGCGGCGCTGCGCCAGCGCGACGAGGCGCTGCAGCAGTCGCGCCACAGCCTGCTGCTGGCCGACAAGGTGTTCGAATCGACGATGGAGGGCATCGTCATCACCGACCGCAACGGCCTGATCCAGTCGGTGAATCCGGCTTTTTCCCGCATCACCGGCTATAGCCGGGAAGAAGCGCTGGGGCAGACGCCGGCGATGCTCAAATCCGGCAAGCAGCCGCCGGAGTTCTACCAGCAGCTGTGGCGCAGCCTGCTGCGCGACGGCCGCTGGCAGGGCGAGGTGGTGAACCGGCGCAAAGGCGGCTTGCTGTACACCGAACACCTGAGCATCACCGCGATACGGGACGCCGCCGGCGAATGCCTGCATTACGTGGCGGTGTTCTCCGACATCACCCAACGCAAGCAGGCGGAGGAAAGGCTGCACTTTCTGGCCAACCACGACGCGCTGACCAGCCTGCCCAACCGCACGCTGTTCCTGGAAAAACTGCAGGGCGCGGTGGCGCGCGCCGCCGCCGACCGCCGCGGCCTGGCGCTGCTGTTCATCGACCTGGACCGCTTCAAGCTGGTCAACGATACCCTGGGCCACCACGCCGGCGACCAGTTGCTGATCCGCATCGCGCGCCAGCTGCAGGCGCGGCTGCAGCCGACGGAAACCGTGGCCAGACTGTCCGGCGACGAATTCACCGTGCTGCTGGAAGGTGTTGACGGCGTGGCGCAGGTGGCCGGCCGGGCGCAGGCGCTGCTGGACGCCATCACCGAATTGTCCGGCGCCGCCGGCCAGCAAGTGTTCGTCTCCGCCAGCATGGGCATCAGCATGTTCCCGGACGACGGCCGCGAGGCCGACACCCTGCTGGTGCATGCCGATACCGCGATGTACCGCGCCAAGGAGAGCGGCAAGAACGGTTTCCAGTTCTACACCGCCGACATGAACGCCCGCGCGCTGGAGCGGCTGAAGCTGGAATACAGCCTGCACCGCGCGCTGGCGCAGCGCGAGCTGGAGTTGTGGTATCAACCCAAGGTGGCGCTGGACAGCCGGCGCATCATCGGCGCCGAGGCGCTGCTGCGCTGGCGCCACCCCGAGCTGGGCCTGGTGGCGCCGGACCGCTTCATTCCCATTGCCGAAGAGAGCGCGCTGATCGTGCAGATGGGCGCCTGGGTGCTGGACGCCGCCTGCGCCGACATCCGCCGCTGGCGCGACGCCGGGCTGGACGCCGGACGGCTGGCGGTCAACGTGTCCGGCCGCCAGCTCAAGCATGGCGATTTCGTGCGGCAACTGGAGCAGGTGCTGGCGGAGTACGGGCTGGACAGCGCGGCGCTGGAGCTGGAAATCACCGAGAGCGTGGCGATGGAGGAGGGTGGCGGCATGGTGGAGACGCTGCGCCGGCTGCAGCGGCTGGGGGTGTATCTGTCGATAGACGACTTCGGCACCGGCTATTCCTCGCTGGCCTATCTGAAGCGGCTGCCGGTGCGCGGCCTGAAGATAGACCGCTCCTTCATCGCCGATTTGCACTGCGACAGCGATGATGCCGCCATCACCCGCGCCATCGTCTCCATCGCCCGCAGCCTGGGCCTGGATATCGTCGCGGAGGGCGTGGAGCGCGAATCGCAGCGCCGTTTCCTGCTGGAGCAGGGCTGCAACTGCGCGCAGGGCTATCTGTTCAGCCAGCCGGTGCCGCGCGAGGCGTTCGAGGCCTTGCTGGCGGCGCAGGCGCGGCCGCGCGCGCCTGCGTTGCTGCAGAAATGAAAAAAACCGGCATCGCGAGATGCCGGTTTTTGCAAGACGCGGACGGGAATCAGCCGCCGATCTTGTCCTTGCCCATGAAGGGGCGCAGCACGGTCGGCACGGTGACGCTGCCGTCGGCGTTCTGGTAGTTTTCCAGCACCGCCACCAGGGTACGGCCCACCGCCAGGCCGGAGCCGTTCAGCGTGTGCACCAGCTGGTTCTTGCCGTTTTCGTCCTTGTAGCGCGCCTTCATCCGGCGGGCCTGGAAGTCGGTCATGTTCGAGCAGCTGGAGATTTCGCGGTAGGTGTTCTGCGCCGGCAGCCAGACTTCCAGATCATAGGTTTTGGCGGCGCCGAAACCCATGTCGCCGCTGCACAGCGTCACCACGCGGTAGGGCAGCTCCAGCGCCTTCAGGATGTTTTCGGCGTGGCCCACCATTTCTTCCAGCGCGGCGTACGAGTGTTCCGGCTTCTCCACGCGCACCATCTCCACCTTGTCGAACTGGTGCTGGCGGATCATGCCGCGGGTGTCGCGGCCGTAGCTGCCGGCCTCGGAACGGAAACACGGCGAGTGCGCGGTCATCTTCAGCGGCAGCTCGTCTTCCTTCAGGATGGTGTCGGCGACGGTGTTGGTCAGCGTCACTTCCGAAGTGGAGATCAGGTATTGCGGCGCGGCGCTTTCATCGCCGCCGCGAGTCACCTTGAACATGTCGTCGGCGAATTTCGGCAGCTGGCCGGTGCCCAAGAGCGCGGTGTCGTTGACGATGTAAGGGGTGTAGTGCTCGACGTAGCCGTGGCTGCCGGTGTGGGTGTTCAGCATGAACTGGGCGATGGCGCGGTGCAGGCGGGCGATGTCGCCCTTCAGCACGGTGAAGCGCGCGCCGGACAGCTTGGCGCCGGTGTCGAAATCCAGGCCCAGCGGGGCGCCGACATCGACGTGGTCCTTCACTTCGAAGTCGTACTGGCGCGGCACGCCGACGCGGCGCACTTCCACGTTCTGGCTGTCGTCCTTGCCGGCCGGCACCGATTCGTGCGGCAGGTTGGGGATGGTCATCAGCCAGCCGTCCAGTTGCTTCTGCACGGTTTCAAAAGCCTGTTCGGCCGCCTTCAGCTCGTCGCCCAGGGTGGCGACCTCCGCCATGATCGCGGAGACATCCTCGCCCTTGCTCTTGGCCGCGCCGATCTGCTTGGAAGACGCGTTGCGCTTGGCCTGCAGCTCCTGCATGCGGGACTGCAGCGATTTGCGGTCGGATTCCAGCTGATTGAAAGCCACGGTGTCCAGGGCGTAGCCGCGCGCGGCCAGACGGGCGGCTACGGCGTCGATGTCGTTGCGAAGCAGAGTAATGTCGAGCATGGTTATTCCTGTTTTTTACTTGTCGGGATCTTGCTGGGCGTCGGCATCCAGCCGGCGCAAAAAGGCCAGTTTATCCTGAATCTTGCTTTCCAGTCCGCGCGGCACCGGGCGGTACCAGCGGATGTCCTCCATCCCTTCGGGCAGGTAAGTTTCGCCGGCGGCGTAGGCATGGGGTTCATCATGGGCGTAACGGTAGGCGTGCCCGTAACCCAGCTCCTTCATCAAGCGAGTGGGGGCATTGCGCAAGTGTACCGGCACCGGGCGCGATTTGTCCTGTTTGACGAAGGCGCGGGCCTCATTATACGCGTTGTATCCGGCATTGCTCTTGGCGGCCACCGCCAGATAGATCACCGCTTGTCCCAGCGCAAGCTCGCCTTCCGGGCTGCCCAGCCTCTCGTAGGTGGCGGCGGCGTCGTTGGCGATCTGCATCGCGCGCGGATCGGCCAGGCCGATGTCCTCCCAGGCCATGCGCACGATGCGGCGCGCCAGGTAGCGCGCGTCGGCGCCGCCGTCCAGCATGCGGCTGAGCCAGTACAGCGCCGCATCCGGATTGGAGCCGCGCACCGATTTGTGCAGCGCCGAGATCTGGTCGTAGAAGGCGTCGCCGCCCTTGTCGAAGCGGCGCGCGTTCAGCGTCAGCACTTCCTCCAGGAAGGCGGCGTCGATGTCGGCCGCGCCGCGCGCCTGCGCCGCGGTGCGGGTTTGCTCCAGCAGGTTCAGGAAGCGGCGCGCGTCGCCGTCGGCATAGCCGGTCAGTGTGGAAACCGCGGCATCGTCGAAATTCAGCCCGTCCAGCGCGTGTTCGTGCCGGGCGCGCGCCAGCAGCTGCTTCAGCTCGTCCTCGCTCAGGCTGTTCAGCACATACACCTGGGCGCGCGACAGCAGCGCGGAGTTCACCTCGAACGACGGGTTCTCGGTGGTGGCGCCGATGAAGGTGACCAGGCCCGATTCGACAAAGGGCAGAAACGCGTCCTGCTGGCTTTTGTTGAAGCGGTGCACCTCGTCGACGAACAGAATGGTGTGGCGGCCGTCGCGCTGCAGCACCGCGTGCGCGCGCTCCACCGCCTCGCGGATGTCCTTGACGCCGGCGAAAACGGCGGAGAGCGGGATGAACTCGGCATCGAAGCTGGCGGCGAGTATGCGCGCCAGCGTGGTTTTGCCGACGCCTGGCGGCCCCCACAGAATCATCGAATGCGGCTTGCCGGCCGCCACCGCCAGGCTTAGCGGCTTGCCCGGCCCGATCAGGTGCTGCTGGCCGATGACATCGTCCAGCCGCGCGGGGCGCAGCGCTTCGGCGAGCGGCTTCTGGGGTTCGGCGGCGAACAGGTCGGGCATGGCGGGCTTCGGGCGGGATATTGCGGAGCAACAGTATAACAGTTGGCGGCAGGCATGAAAAAAGCGCCAGCCAGGCGTTTTGGGCGTGCATGCTTGCGGGATGGCGGCAGGCTATGGATCTGGGCGATTTGAGCGAAGTATTGTTCCGGAAAAATCGGTAGAATTTGGGAGTGGTTTTTTATCTTTAAAAATCAGTGGATTGAAAATGGTGTGTTCCCCACGCGAGTGGGGATGAACCGATTGAACGCACTTGGGGTGTGGAAAATGAGTTGTGTTCCCCACGCGAGTGGGGATGAACCGCCCCCATGGCAGCGCACTTCCTTGCAGAATAGGTGTTCCCCACGCGAGTGGGGATGAACCGACGATGGTGGTCTGCTTGAGGTTGTGGACCTGGTGTTCCCCACGCGAGTGGGGATGAACCGCCGCCTCCTCCTGATCCAGTCCCTAAGGGCTAGTGTTCCCCACGCGAGTGGGGATGAACCGCCGGACGACTACGCCAGCTTTCAGATCAATCCGTGTTCCCCACGCGAGTGGGGATGAACCGCCGTTGCGCTGATCAAAGCGCGCATGGAGGCCGTGTTCCCCACGCGAGTGGGGATGAACCGTCGAGGACGCCGGGTCTACAACCGAAGCTAACGTGTTCCCCACGCGAGTGGGGATGAACCGGACACCATCAGAAATCGACTGCACCTGGAGGTGTGTTCCCCACGCGAGTGGGGATGAACCGCACATGGAGGTTGATAGCGCGGTCCGAGCTTAGTGTTCCCCACGCGAGTGGGGATGAACCGTGTCCTGATCGATGTTGTGACGAACTTAAAGGGTGTTCCCCACGCGAGTGGGGATGAACCGCACCACTGCGTCGCCGTAGCGCATCACCCCGAGGTGTTCCCCACGCGAGTGGGGATGAACCGGCAACTGAGCCACGCCGACAACCGTGCCGCACGTGTTCCCCACGCGAGTGGGGATGAACCGGTTCATGTACAAAGGGGTCGAATGTAGAGAGAGTGTTCCCCACGCGAGTGGGGATGAACCGTCCTCTGGATTTCAGGCGAATGGGATGCAGGTGTGTTCCCCACGCGAGTGGGGATGAACCGTTCCCGGATGGCCTGAAATGGATTTGCGGCTTGTGTTCCTCACGCGAGTGGGGATGAACCGTTACCTCCGGGCGCGATTTTTGTTTGTGACGAGTGTTCCCCACGCGAGTGGGGATGAACCGTTATGAGGTTGTCTCCTCGGTGATCCTTGACGGTGTTCCCCACGCGAGTGGGGATGAACCGCAGTTCCTTCCGGTGAACCACGATGACGATGTGTGTTCCCCACGCGAGTGGGGATGAACCGTTCCTTTCGCCTACGATCAGCGCGGAGGAGATGTGTTCCCCACGCGAGTGGGGATGAACCGTAGCCGGAGTTCGGCACCGTCGGATCGGCCGTGTGTTCCCCACGCGAGTGGGGATGAACCGGCGGGATCCGATGTACTGCTGTTCCAGGGCGAGTGTTCCCCACGCGAGTGGGGATGAACCGTCCAGGTGGTTGATCCGAAAACAGTTGCCAATGTGTTCCCCACGCGAGTGGGGATGAACCGAGTTGCGGCTTGTTGGGCTTGGGCCAGGCTCGGTGTTCCCCACGCGAGTGGGGATGAACCGATAAACCGCGCTTCTGATGATTGCGGTCAGGTGTGTTCCCCACGCGAGTGGGGATGAACCGGTGCCGATGCCGCGCATGCACTTCGCCATCATGTGTTCCCCACGCGAGTGGGGATGAACCGCCGGCGATGTACTGGTTCTGCACGTCGAACCCGTGTTCCCCACGCGAGTGGGGATGAACCGGCCGTGGCGTCGCCGCCGGTTACCACCAGGGCGTGTTCCCCACGCGAGTGGGGATGAACCGGCGAGTGGTTTTCAGGCGAATGGAATGCAGGTGTGTTCCCCACGCGAGTGGGGATGAACCGTGGGGGTCCGGTGTCAGGCCGTAATAGGCGGCGTGTTCCCCACGCGAGTGGGGATGAACCGTGGCTGGTGGGGTTGGGGGGAAACAGGCCACTGTGTTCCCCACGCGCGTGGGGATGACTCGCCTGTATCGAATGCCGGCATGAAAAAAGCGCCCTTGGGGCGCTTTTCGGCATCACGAGCTGAAGAAGGCTTAGGCGCGCTTCTTGAATTCGTTGGTGCGGGTGTCGATTTCGATCTTTTCGCCGGTGTTGACGAAGGCCGGAACCTGTACTTCGAAGGTGGTGCCTACCAGGCGGGCCGGTTTCAGTACCTTGCCCGAGGTGTCGCCGCGCACGGCCGGCTCGGTGTATTCCACTTCGCGGACTACGGTGGTCGGCAGTTCTACGGAGATGGCCTTGCCATCGTAGAAGGTGACCTGGCAGATGTCTTCCATGCCGTCGACGATGAAGTTCAGGGTGTCGCCCAGGTTGTCGGCTTCCACTTCGTACTGGTTGAACTCGGTGTCCATGAACACGTACATCGGGTCGGCGAAGTAGGAGTAGGTGCAGTCCTTGCGGTCCAGAACCACCACGTCGAACTTGTCGTCCGCGCGGTATACGGCTTCGCTGCCGGCGCCGGTCAGCAGGTTCTTCATCTTCATCTTGACGACGGAAGCGTTGCGGCCGGATTTGCTGAATTCAGCCTTTTGCACGACCATCGGGTCGCTGCCTACCATGAATACGTTGCCAGCGCGCAGTTCTTGTGCGGTTTTCATGCTTGTCTAATCCCAAACTCTTGATTGAAGCCGGGAAAGATTCCCGACAAAACGCAGTATTCTAGCCGATATCGGCGATAAAGTGCAGCAGTCTCACGACGAGATCGCCCGGTTGCAGCAGCGCCTGTTGCCAGTTTGTCGCATGTTGCCGCCAGGCGGGCAGGCAGGGCGCGGCGCGGCGCCAGGCCGCGGCGATGTCGCCGCCCTGGTTCCACGCCAGGTTGAGCGCGCGCGCGGCTTGCGCCGCCTCGGCGGGCAGGCCTTGGCAGTAATGGTCGAGAAAAGCCCGCAGCTTGTCGAGGTGGGCGTCGTCGTCCTGCGGGTAGATGTGCCAGGCCAGCGGCCGCGCCGCCCATTGCGCGCGCACCAGGCTGTCCTCGCCGCGCACGAAATTGAAATCGCAGCCCCACAGCAGGCGGTCGTAGTCGTCCTGGCCGCTCAGCGGCAGGATATGGACTGTCAGATTGCCCAGGTTGGCGGGTTCTCCCGGCCGCAACGCCTTGCCGAACACCCGCTCCACATCGGCCTGCACCTTGCCGGCCGGCACCAGGCAGGAGACCGGTTGCGCGCCATCGGCCCAGGCCCGCAGCAGCGCCGTCGCCGCCGGGTTCTCATAGGCGAACAGGCTGACGCGCAGTTCGCCGGCTTGCGGCGGCGGCAGGCCGCGCCGCCGCCAGTAGGCTTGTTGCGCCGCCGGGTCGGCCTGCCAGGCCTCGCGCGCGGCGATGAGGCCGTCTTCGCAGATCAGCCCGCCGCTGGCGGCGTCGAAGCCGGGGAAGAAGAAATGCTTGGTCAGCGGCAGCCTGGGATGGGGCGAGGGCAGCTTGTGATGGCTGAGAGTCCAGTCCTCGGCCGACAGGTATTCCAGGTTGATCCACGCCGGTTTGGCCGGCTTCGCCGCCATCGCTTCTTCAAAGCTGTCCGGCAGCCGGCAGGCGAAGGCCTCTACCACCACGTCGCCGGGGACGACATCGGGGGGGAAGCCGGCCAGCGGCCACTGGCGGATGTCGATGCCGGCCAGCGTCTGTTGCGGCAGCGCCGGGTCCAGCCCCGGGGCGATGCGCGCGAAGCTGGCCAGGTCGTCCACCCACAGCCGCACCGCCAGGCCGCGATCATGCGCCAGCCGGCGCGCCAGCCGCCAGGCGACGCCGATGTCGCCGTAGTTGTCGATGACGGTGCAGAAGATGTCCCAGTGTTGGCGTGTCATGGCTAGGCTAAAGATGAAAACCGCGCGAGCTTATCACGGGCGGCGCGGCAATATCACCGGTTGCGAATTTTTAGCGGCCGGGGGAGTCGATACAAGCGACGATACATATATAAAGGTATGCCTGTGCGCAAGAAAGCATGGACATGGCTGCTGGCGGCGCTGCCGCTGCCAGCCTGGGCGGGGGTGTTGTTGCAGAATGGCTTGTGGCAGGTGGAGCTGGAGCCGGCCACGCTGGCCATCGCGGCGAAGCCGGCGGGAGCGATGGCGCGGCAACTGTCGCAAGGCGCGGCGCCGCATGCGGTGTCGGCGTTGAGCCAGGATGGCCAAACGGCGCAATGGCAATGGGACGATGGCAAATACAGCTGGCGCGCCAGCTTGCAGGGCCGCGATCTGCAGCTGACGCTGACGGCCCGCGAGGCCGGCAAGGTGGAGCTGTTGCGCCAGCCCGCCGCCGCGATGGGGCATGGTTTGCTGCTGCCGCTGGCCGAGGGCAGTTACATCCCGGCGGGAGACAAACTGTGGCAGGACTTTCTGCCCGGCTTCGCCGGCGACGGCCTCAATACTTCGGAAAATCTCAGCCTGCCGCTGTGGGGCATGGATTATGGCCATCACAGCCTGAGCTGGCTGCTGCTCAACCCGTTCAACAATGCGCTGGCCATCCGCGCCGAAGGCAAGGGGCTGGCCCTGTCGCTTAGCCACGAGTTCAACGCGCTCAATCAGCAGCAGCCGATGACGCTGTTGCTGCACCTGGGCGAAGCCAACCTCCTGTCCGGCGCGCAACGCTACCGGCAATGGCTGGAAGACGAAGGGCGCTACCAGACGCTGGCGGACAAGATCCGGGCGCAGCCCGAAGCTGCGCGGCTGATCGGCGCCAGCCATGTTTACCTGTGGGGCAATAACCTGCTGGATGCCGACGACGTGGCCGACTGGCCCGGCTTTGTGCAGCGGCTGCGCGGCGGCGGCGCGCTGGCGCGCAAGCTGCGCGGCCGTTTCGACGCCGAAGCGCGGCAACTGCTGCAGCAAGTCGGCTCCCGGCCTGACCGTTACCAGAAGAAAACGCTGATCGAGGCCTTCAACCAAGCGCTGACCGCCGAGGCCCGCGCCGGCTGGCTGGGGCCGCAGCCGGACTGGGAAGGCATGGCCGAGCCTTACCGCCGGCTGCGCGGACAGGTGGAGCGCGACTTCGGCCCGGCGCTGGCCGCCGACTCCACGCGCTGGGGCGGCGGGCTGTCGCGCAAAACCGTGGACGCGCTGGCGGCGGCCGGCCTCAAGCGGCTGTGGCTGGGCGCGGACAATTGGGAAGGCGGCCTGTGGCAGCCACAGGCGGTGGCGGCCGGCATCAAGGCGGGCTACCTGATGGCCGCCTACGATTCCTACGAAACCGCGCTGCCGCCCGGTCAGCATGTCGACTGGCTCACCGCCCAGCAAGGCGCGGCAGTCTACCGCGACTGCGGCGTCACGCTGGCCAGCGGCAAGAAGAAAACCGGCTTCCAGCAAGCCGGCTATTACACCAATCCGGACTGCGTGCGCGCCACGCTGCGGCGGCGCGCCGAGGCCCTGCAAACCGCCGCCGGCTTCAACAGCTGGTTCCTGGATGCCTACGCCACCGGCATGGTGTTTGACGACTACAGCGCCGGCCATCGCGGCAGCCAGGCGCAACTGGCCGCCGGCAACGAGCAAAGCATGCGTTGGCTGGCCGACCGCTTCAAGCAGCCGGTAGGCTCGGAAATGGGCAACGCCGCCACCAGCGGCGGCATCGCCTTCGCTCACGGCATGCAGGTGCCGGTGCTGGGCTGGGGCGACGCGGACCTGCAGAAAAACCGGCAGTCGCCGTATTTCCTCGGCCGCTGGTTCCCGGCTGACCAGCCGGAAATCTTCTTCCGCCAGGCGCCGCTGAAGCAACCGTACCGCGACCTCTACTACGCGCCGCAGTACCGGCTGCCGCTATACCAGGCGGTGTTCCACGGCTCCATCATCACCACCAACCACTGGCTGTACGACAACCTGAAGTTTTCCAACGCCTACGCCGACAATCTGCTGGCGCAGTGGCTGTACAACGTGCCGCCGCTGTTCCACCTGTCCGCCGCCAGCCTCAAGGCCAGGCTGCCGCAGCTACAATGCGCCGACCGCGCCTTCCGCCCGGTTCACCTGCAACTGGCGCTGCAGGCGCTGACCGGCTTCGTCTGGCTGAACGCCGAGCGCACGGCGCAGCAAACCCGCTTCGCCGACGGCAGCCGCCTGAGCGCCAACTTCGGCGCGACGGCGGTGGGCGAGGGCGATCAGGCGCTGCCGCCGCAAAGCCTGAGGGTGGAGCTGGCTGGCCAGCCGCCGCGGCTGCTGCGGGTGGCGGATTGCGGCGGGGGCTGATGCGCGGCGATAATGCCGTTGTCGTTTTGCGGGCGCTGTGCCTGCGGTGACCTCCGCCGCGCTGGCCGCAATTTGGGTACGGAATTCTCGGTAGGATTGGGATGCGCTTTTTTGTTTTGAAAAATCAGTGAGTTGAATTTGGTGTGTTCCCCACGGGCGTGGGGATGAACCGCGCGTTCTCAGCGGGGTTTCGACGGATCGCAGGTGTTCCCCACGGGCGTGGGGATGAACCGGCGTGCTAACAGGAGAGGGCCTTTATCTAGAGGTGTTCCCCACGGGCGTGGGGATGAACCGGCGCGAAATTTACCGAGGCGGACGAGGATCGGGTGTTCCCCACGGGCGTGGGGATGAACCGGCAGCATTCTTCATACACCTCCCTTGGCGGACGTGTTCCCCACGGGCGTGGGGATGAACCGGCGATGCAGCCGTATGAAATCGCCGTCCGCACGTGTTCCCCACGGGCGTGGGGATGAACCGCGTTACAGTAACGCTTTCTCGCCTATGCTTCGGTGTTCCCCACGGGCGTGGGGATGAACCGAGCCGGGTATTTCGCCCGGACGGCATCGACGGGTGTTCCCCACGGGCGTGGGGATGAACCGCCATGCTTTTCGGCGACACCAACCAGGAGGGCGTGTTCCCCACGGGCGTGGGGATGAACCGCTGGGGGCGCAATGAACCCGATCCGCTTCACCGTGTTCCCCACGGGCGTGGGGATGAACCGGACCCCACCATGAACCGCTCCGGTCTGAAAGACGTGTTCCCCACGGGCGTGGGGATGAACCGGCGATGATCCGGACGATGATGACGACGACGGCGTGTTCCCCACGGGCGTGGGGATGAACCGAGTTGCGAATCACCGCCAATTTCCTCCGTTTCGTGTTCCCCACGGGCGTGGGGATGAACCTTCTCGTCTCCAAAATGGTAATGATCCCAGTACGTGTTCCCCACGGGCGTGGGGATGAACCGTCTAACAGAGCAGTTACGCCAACGAAGCCAAAGTGTTCCCCACGGGCGTGGGGATGAACCCGCTGGGCATGGGTTGCCCCGAGATCCGACGCGGTGTTCCCCACGGGCGTGGGGATGGGCCACGGCTTGCAAACGTGATGTGCGGCTTGTTTTTCTGGATGGAATGTCTCGGCTTGTGCCTGCCTGGCAAAATGCCGATAATGATTGAGCAAATTGCCTGATTGGAGATTGCCATGCCCGCACGCGCCGCATTCCGGCCCGACCCCGTTCTCATCCGCCGCGCCACGGTCAGGGAGGGAGAGCGCCGCTCCCGCCAGTCCGACTTGCTGGGCGCGCCGGTGAGCAGCGATTACGACATCGTGAAAGAGGTAGCCAAGGGCTTGGATCCCGGCGTGATCACTCGCCTGACCGATGAGGGGCTGACCCGGCGCGAGCTGGAGTTCGTCATTCCGCCGCGTACGCTGACCCACCGCATCAAAAACGGCGAACGCCTGAGCACCGACGAATCCGAACGCAGCGTGCGGCTGGTCAACCTGCTGCTGCAGGCCGAGCAGCTGCTGGGCGGCAAGGAGGCGGCAACCGCCTGGCTGCGCCAGCCATTGCGCCGTTTCGATGGCCGCAGCGCGCTGGAAGTGGCCAGAACCGAGCAGGGCGCGCGGCTGGTTGAAGAGCTGCTGATCCAGATCGAGGAAGGCTATGCGGCATGATCGCCTGGCGGATCAGCCGCTTTGAAGACTTGCGCGGCCTGGGCGGCATCCGCGCCCGCGGCCGCTGGCACAATGCCGGCCAGCCCATCGTCTACCTGGCCGACCATGCGGCCAGCGCCATGCTGGAAATGCTGGTGCACAGCGAGTTCGCCGTGTTGCCCAACACCTTCACTCTGCTGAAGGTGGATATCCCTGATGGTCTGGTGCAGGCGCTGGATCCGGCCCAATTGTCGGCAGACTGGCGCGACGACCAAGAGCAAACCCGCGCGCTGGGCGACACCTGGCTGGCCCAGGCGCCCGGCGCGGTGCTGCGGGTGCCCAGCGCGCTGGCGGTGGAGGGCTGGAACTACCTGCTCAACCCCGTCCATCCCGATGCCGCCGCCTGCAAGATACTGGCGGCGATGCAAGCCCCGCTCGATCCCCGCTTCCGGCCCGGCTGAGCCGCCGTTTGCCTCCCCCTCCCTGAAGTCGAACGTCGCCGTTCGGTTTTTTACTTTGGCGATGCTGCCGCGTAATGCGCGCCATGACATTTTCAATGTGAAATGACGAATGATTTTCCTGCTGCTAATCTGCGCGCTTGGGTCGGGTCCAGCGGGCTGACCGGTTTTTGCCGGAGGAGCGATGCAGGCTGAGCGGGGCTGCAAAAGCAAGATCACTGAAACTTCAGGAAAAGGCGGGCAGCCGTTTAACGGCCTATCGTTATCCGTCCGGCAACTCTGGGCCAAAAGCGGCGATCCCCATGGCCATGGTTTGCTATGCCATATGCTGGATGTGGCGGCGGTGACGCTGGCTTTGCTCGACTACTGCGGGATTTCGGCCAAGGTGTTGGCGCAGCGCTTCGGCTTGCCGGAGCATGCGGTGTTTTCATGGTTGGCCGGCTTGGTGGGTTTGCATGATCTGGGCAAGGCGACTCCCGGCTTCCAGGCGAAATGGGATGAGGGCCGCGCGCTGGATGAGCGCGCGGGCCTGCCATTCATGCCGGAAAAGGCGTTGGAGCAAGATCGTCACGATTTGGCCACCGCCAGCCTGCTGCCGCCCTTGTTGCAGGCGCGCAATGCGCCTTTTGCCTGGGCCTTGTGCGTGGCCCAGGCGGTCAGCGCCCATCATGGCTTCAACTTCGTCGATATGCGCAAGGGTGCGCCTCTGCGCGAACCGGATACCTGGAAGCAGGCGCGGCAGCAGCTATTCGACGTCTATTGGGATACGGTTGCGCCGCTGGAGTGGCCGCAGGATCGCGATCTATCGCTGATCGCGGTGGAGTGGCTGGCGGGTCTGACCAGCGTATGCGACTGGATAGGTTCCAACGCTGAGTGGTTTCCGCCTGGCGAACGCGGCGCGACGCCGCTTGAACATTTTCAATGCGCGCAAAAAATAGCGCGCGCAGTTTTGGTCGATGTCGACAAGCTGGGTTGGCCAGCCCAACGCGCCTTGCTCCCACAGCCCGATCTTGCCTGCGATGAGCTGCTGACTCGCATTTTGAACGCGCAGCAACCGCTTGCCGCCCGGCCGCTGCAACGCGTCGCGGACGCGTTGCTTGCCGAAGGGGCCGGCCCCAGCTTGATGGTGGTGGAAGCGCCGATGGGAGAGGGCAAGACCGAGCTGGCGTTTCTGGCCAGCCTGCGGCTGCAGGCCAGGCTGGGCCATCGCGGCATCTATTTCGCCCTGCCGACTCAAGCCACCGGCAACGCGCTGTTCGAGCGCGCGCTGGTGTTTTTGCGAGCGTTTGCAGACAGCGTCCGCTTGGACATCCAGCTGGCGCATGGCGGCGCGGCCATGAATGAAACGGTGGCCAAGCTGCGCAATGTCTGGGGGGATGAGGGCGACGACTCAGTCCGCTCGTCAGCCTGGTTCGGGCAGCGCCGCCGCAGCTTGTTGTCGCCGTATGGCGTGGGCACGGTGGATCAGGCGCTGTTTGGCGTGATGAACGTCAAGCATCACTTTGTGCGCTTATGGGGGCTGGCGGACAAGGTGGTGGTGCTGGACGAGGTCCATGCTTACGACGCTTATACCAGCACGCTGATAGAGGCCTTGCTGCGCTGGCTCAAGGGCATGGGTTGTTCGGTCATCCTGATGAGCGCCACCTTGCCGGACGCCCGGCGGGCCCGCTTGTTGAACGCCTGGGGAGTTGATGCCTCGGACATCCCGGCATTGTCCTATCCCAGAGTCTTGCTGGCGGACCATGGCGGAGTGCGTGGAGAGACATTCAAAGTACGTGAACAGCAGCCGATTGCGGTATCCGGCCTGGATGAGTCGCTGGAGAGCATAGCCGCCGCCGCGTTGGACGCGTTGGACGATGGCGGCTGCGGTGCGGTGATCGTCAATACCGTGGACAGGGCGCAGCAGTTGTATTCCATGTTGGCGGGAAGACTGGGGGATGGCGTCGAACTATTGCTGTTCCACGCCCGTTTTCCTGCTGATGAACGGCTGTTGCGCGAGCGGCAAGTCTTGCAGACTTTTGGCGCGCCTGGTGCCTCTGGACAACGGCCAGACCGAGCCCTGCTGCTTGCAACCCAAGTGGCCGAACAAAGCCTTGATATCGACTTCGACTTCCTGATTTCCGACCTCGCCCCGGTGGATTTGCTGTTGCAGCGCGCCGGCCGGCTGCATCGCCATCGCCGCGACCAGCGGCCCGCTGCTCATTTAACGCCGCATTTGCGGGTTGCCGGCTTGTTGCCGGACCGCCTGCCGGAGCTGAAACAAACCAAGTGGGGAAGCATCTACGGCGATTATCTGTGCGTGGTGACTTGGGCCGTTTTATTGAATGACCCCACCTGGCGCTTGCCGCTGGATATCGACCGGCTGGTGCAGGCGGTTTACGCGCCGTGGCCGGATTTGAGCCATCTGCCGCAGGAGCTGCAGGACCGGATCGAGATGGTGGACAAAACCCGCCACGGTGCCAAGACGACCTTCCAGGCCCAGTTGGCCAGCCATATCGCCATCGACCCCAGCGCCGAGCCCGCCTATGCCTATGCGGACAAACCGCATGGCGCGGATGAGGACGACATTCTGGGGCTGCGCAACAAGACGCGGCTAGGCGAGGACAGCGTCACCGCGCTACCGCTGTGGCCGGATGGCGAAGGCCATTGGCGGCTGGCGCCGGATGACGCGCCATTCAATCCGCAGCAGCCGGTAGACGACGCGCTGGCCAAGCGCTTGTACTCGCGGCAGATCAAGCTGTCCCGCAAGGATGTGGTTCAGGCGCTGTTGCAGCAGCCTTTATTTCCCGCGCTGCAGGAGCATGCTTTGCTGACGCATTGCCAGCCATTGTTGTTGCAGGCCGATGGCAGCCTGCTGGGCAATACGCTGGTGAGTCTCGATTCTAGGCTGGGCTTGGTATACGGCCCGGCGCCGAAACAGGAGATGGCATGAACGCAAGATTCAATCTGCTGGACGAGCCCTGGCTGCCGGTGCGCGGGCTGGATGGCCGGGTGGAGGCGGTCGGTCTGCTGGAGCTGTTCGCCCGGGCGGGCGAAATAAGCGGTTTGGCGGAAACCGATCCGCCCAATCTGATCGCGCAATACCGGCTGCTGCTCGTCATCTTTCATCGCGCTTTGTCGCAGGGTAAAGGGCAGTGGCGCTTGCGCGACATGGCGGGCTATTACCGCGATGGACTGCCGCTCCAGCTGATTCATGGCTACCTGGAGCAATGGCGGGAGCGCTTCTTCCTGTTTCACCCCGAGTTTCCCTTCATGCAGGTGGCGGCATTGGCCACGGCGGAGGAAACCCGGGACAAAACCAAACCGTGGACGCAGATCGCTTTGTCCAGCAGCACCGGCAATGCGCCGGTGGTGTTCGACCACGCGGTGGATACCGTACCCGTTGCCATCGCCGCGCCCATGTTGCTGAGACAGTTGCTGGGCTTCTTGCAATTCACGCCGGGCGGTTTGGTGAAGACGCTGCGCGATTCGGACAAAGCCGGCCCGCTGGCCAATACCGCGGCGGCCATGCCGCAGGGCGATACCTTGGCGCAAACCTTGTGCCTGGCTTTGCATCCCGCGCCAGTACAAACCGAGCAGGACAGGCCCGCGTGGGAGAAAGGTGCTGTCGCCATTGCTGCCTTGAAGGGCGAGCCTACCTTGGCGACGGGGCCGAATGACCGCTATACCCGTTTGAGCCGGGCGGTGTTGCTGCTGCCCGAGGATGACGGCCTGGCTGTGGCGCGCATCCGTTTCGCCGCAGGCGTGGCTTTGGCCGACGACGAGCATGCGCCGGACCCGATGGCTAGTTACCGGATGGGCAGCGTCGGTCTGGTGCGCTTGAGTTTTACCGAAGGACGGGCGCTGTGGCGCGATCTGGCGACATTCTTGCCTGACGCCAGCGGCAAGCATGCTGTAGCGGCAGCCGTGTTGAGCTGGGCGGAAGCATTGCGACAGTCGATGGGCGAAACGGCCTCGATGCCTATCCTGGTGGCCGGTCTCGCCAGCGATCAGGCCAAGCTGTTGCGCTGGCGCGCGGAGCGCTTTCTATTGCCCCGCCGCTTATTGGAGCAGGCCGAGGCTTCCGATGAGCTGCGCGGTTTCCTGCGGCCGACGGAAGAGGATTTTTCCCATTTGCGCCAAACGGCGACAACGATGCTGGCGCGCTCCATGCCGGACGAATCGCACAAAGATACCCGCAGCCGGGCGCGTAGCTTGTTCGAGAACGGTCCGGCTGGCGCGCTGTATTTTTCAGCGCTGGAGCGCCAATTGCCGCGTCTATTGGATTTGATAGGCGAGTCGCGCCTGGACGAGGCGGACGCGCATTGGCGCGATGCCCGGCACGCCGCTGTGGTTCAGGCCTGGTCTGCCGCGTGCAAGCAGTCAGGCTCCACGGCCAAGGCGCTCCGCGCGCAGACGCGGGCGGAGCCGGCTTACCACTCGTTGTTGAAACCGCTTAAGTCCCCATCGTCTGTCGAGGAGCAAGCCCATGTCTGAACACGCGCAGGACTTCATCCTGCATCTGCAGCAATTGGCGGAACACGATAGGGGCGCGCTGGCCGCCTTGCGCCGCAGCGTTGGTTTCCCGCCCGGCGCATACCCGCCGGCTTTTCCCCATGTGGAGCGCTTTGTGCCGGCGGACAGCCATGCCGAAGACAGCTTCCGGCTGGCGCTGTATGTCGCGGCCGGCCTGTTTGCCTTGCTGCCCAGGCATCAGCCGGGACAGAGCTTGGCCGCCGCCTTGGGCAAGCTTTGGCAGCACCGGAAAAGCGACAGCGTGGAGAAGCGTTTCATCGCGCTATTGGATGCCGAGCCGGAGCAACTGCCCAACTATCTGCGCCAAGCGGCCGCGCTGTTGGCGGCGGATGGTTACGGCCTGGATTACCAGGCTTTATTGCGGGATTTGAATGATTGGCTGTCGCCCTGGCAAAGGGAGCAATACGACGGCACCACCTCGCGCGACAAGGCGCGCCGCAATTGGGCGCGGGATTTCTATCGCCAGCATGAAACCGAGCAGGGCTGATTTTTTCCATTTACCCGAGAGATAGCCATGAGCCTGTTTGTCGAATTCCATCTGATCCAGAATTTCGCGCCGTCCAATCTGAACCGCGACGACACCGGCGCGCCCAAGGACGCCATGTTTGGCGGCTACCGCCGAGCGCGGGTCAGCAGCCAGTGTTTCAAGCGCACCATTCGGCTGGGCGCGGATTTTCCGTCGCAAAACCAGGGCGTGCGCACCAAGAAGCTGCTGGACCTGCTGCGCGCGCAATTGAGCGAACAATACGGCCGGGAGAGCGAGGATGTGAATGCCCGCATCGAAGCCGCCTTGGCGGCTGCGGGCCTCAAGCTGAAGGATGACGGCAAGACCGAGTACCTGCTGTTCCTGGGGCAGCAAGAGATTGATGCCTTCGCCAAGCTGGTGAACGAGCATTGGGAGGCCTTGGCCGCGCCGGCAAGCGGCGAAAAAAAGAGCAAGAAGGACGCCAAGGCCAGCGCGCCGGCCGAGGTGGTGAAGCAGGCAAAGTCCATCATGAATGGCGGCAAGGCGTTGGATGTGGCCTTGTTCGGCCGCATGTTGGCCGATATGCCGGAGGTGAATCAGGATGCCGCCTGCCAGGTGGCGCACGCGATCAGCACCCACCGGGTAGAGCGCGAGTTCGATTACTTCACCGCGGTGGACGACATGGGCGGCGCGGACGAGACCGGCGCCGGCATGATCGGGCAGGTGGAATTCAATTCCGCCACCTTCTATCGCTATTCAGTAGTCGACCCCGTCAAGCTGGCGGCTAATCTGCAGCAAGACAAAGACCTGGCCTTGACCGGCCTGCGCGCCTTGACCCTGGCGACGGCGCGCGCCATTCCCACCGGCAAGCAAAACACCTTCGCCGCGCACAACCCGCCCAGCTTCATCGGCGTGGCCATCCGCCACGCGAGCCCGTTGAATCTGGCCAATGCTTTCGAAAAGCCGGTTTACGCGCGTGGCGGCGATGCGCTGACCTCGCCCTCGGTAGCCGCGTTGGCCGACTACGACAGCAATCTGTCCGGCATTTACGGCAATGCGAACGACGCCTGGGCCTATATCGACCTGTCCGGCGCCTGGCCTGCGGGCAAGGGCGAAAAGCTGCCCAGCCTGAATGCGCTGGCCGATTGGGTGGCGGCGCAGGTCAGCGCCAAGCTGGAGCAATGAAATGGCCACGCTGCTGCTCAGGCTGGCCGGCCCCATGCAGTCCTGGGGCACGACCAGCCGTTTTGATGAACGCGACAGCGGCCTGGAACCGTCCAAGTCCGGCGTGCTGGGGCTGATATGCGCGGCGCTGGGGCGGGACCGTTCGGAGCCGCTGGATGATCTGGCCGCGCTGAAAATGAGCGTGCGGGTGGACCGTGAAGGGCTGCTGATGCGCGATTATCAGACCGCTACTGGTGTGTTGCTGGCTTCCGGCAAGGCGGATGCCAAGCGTACGGTGATCAGCCCGCGCTATTACCTGGCCGATGCGGCGTTTCTGGTGGCGCTGGAGGGAGAGCATGGTTTGTTGGCAACCATGCAGCAGGCCCTGCAGCGCCCCGTTTGGCCTTTGTCCCTGGGCCGCAAATCCATGCCGCCCGGGCTGCCGGTTTGGTTGCCGGAGGGCATTCAGGATGAAACCGCCCAAAAGGTGCTTTCTTCTTGGCCGCGCATCGCGCCATGCCGCGCCGAGCATAAGGGCCAGCCCTTGCGTTTGATGAGCGAGCATCCAAGCGAAGGCGCGGTGCGCTTGGATCAGCCGGCGGCTCCCTTTGCCGAGCGGCGTTTCGGACCGCGGTTTGTAAAGCCGGAGGTGGTGGATGTACCTGACACAACTGAAGCTTGACGCCAGGCAGGCCGCCGCGCGCCGCGATCTGGCCAACGCCTATGACATGCATCGGAGTTTGTGCCGGGCATTTGCCGTGGATGAGCAGACCAAACCTTCGCGTTTCCTGTGGCGGCTGGAGCGGCATGATGCCGCGCAGGGTGAGGCGATGGTGTTGGTTCAGTCGGAACAACCTGGCAACTGGCAGCCTTTAGGCCATCTGCTGGATATCGCCTGCAAGCCTTTGCCATTGGAAACGCTGGTGCAGACTGACAAACGCTACTTCTTTCGCTTGCTGGCCAATCCCACCGTGACGCGGGAAGGCAAGCGCTACGGCTTGCAAAGGGAAGAGGAGCAGTTGGCATGGCTGGCGCGGCAGCTGGAGAGGTCCGGTGCGGTGGCCCAGCATGTGCAGCGTGGCCTGAGCCAGCAATGGCGGCTGCGCAAGCCGGGCTGCCTGATGACCTTGCAAGCGGCGCGTTTCGACGGCGTGCTGGCGGTGGACGACGCGCAGAAATTGCGGCTGGCGATGGCTTCCGGCCTGGGGCACGCCAAAGCCATGGGTCTGGGCCTGCTCTCTCTGGCTCAACTGTAAAGGAATCGGGATGAGCCAACCCCTCCCGCCCTTGAAGCCGCTTCCCATCAAGGAGCGGCTTTCCGTCTTGTTCGTCGAGCGTTGCCAGCTGGATGTGCTGGATGGCGCTTTCGTCGCGGTGGATGTGACAGGCGTGCGCACCCACATCCCGGTGGGCGGCGTGGCCTGCTTGATGCTGGAGCCCGGCGTGCGGGTATCGCATGCCGCCTGCAAGCTGGCGGCCCAAGTGGGTACTTTGTTGGTGTGGGTGGGCGAGGCTGGGGTGCGGCTGTATTCGGCCGGCCAGCCCGGCGGCGCGCGGGCGGACCGGTTGCTGTACCAGGCGCGGCTGGCGCTGGATGAGGACGCGCGGCTGAAGGTGGTGCGCGAGATGTACCGCCGCCGCTTTGGCGACGAGCCGCCGCAAAAGCGCAGCGTGGAGCAGCTGCGCGGCATCGAGGGCGCGCGGGTGCGGGCCATGTACCAGCAGCTGGCGCAGCAGTACGGCGTCAAATGGCAGGCGCGCAATTACGACCGCGAAGACTGGGACCAGGCCGACATCCCCAACCGTTGTCTGTCCGCGGCCACCGCCTGCCTGTACGGCGTGACCGAGGCGGCGGTGCTGGCGGCCGGCTACGCGCCGGCCATCGGTTTCATCCACAGCGGCAAGCCGCTGTCCTTCGTCTACGACGTGGCGGACGTCTACAAATTCGAAACCGTGGTGCCGGTGGCCTTCGCCGTCGCCGGCAAGCCGGTGCACAACGTGGAGCGCGAAGTGCGCCAGCGCTGCCGCGACATGTTCCGCAAGACGCGGCTGCTGGAGCGCATCATCCCGGACATCGAGACGATGCTGGACGCCGGCGGCCTGGACAAACCGGAAGCCCAAGGCGTGGTGGACGCGGCGTTTCCGGAGGACGAGGGGCTGGGCGATGCTGGTCATCGTACTTGAAAACGCGCCGCCCCGGCTGCGTGGCCGGATGGCGATCTGGCTGCTGGAAATCCGCGCCGGCGTTTACGTCGGCACTTACAACCGGAAAATCCGCGACTACCTGTGGCAACAGGTGGAGGAGGGGCTGGAAGAAGGCAATGCGGTGATGGCCTGGCAGGCCGTCACCGAGGCAGGCTTCGACTTCGTCACCCTAGGCGCCAACCGGCGGATGCCGGCCGAGTTCGACGGAGCCAAGCTGGTGTCTTTTTGGCCTCCACCCGGGGCGGATGGGGCTGGCGAATAGGATGTTGTCGGCTTGGACGGAATGGGGAGTTGGGTTCTTTAAAAATCGGTAGATTTTTGAGTGGTATTTTTGTTTTTAAAAATCAATTACTTGTAATTGGTGTGTTCCCCACGCCCGTGGGGATGAACCGGCTTCCGGCCGGGCGCTTTGCATTCCACGAAAGTGTTCCCCACGCCCGTGGGGATGAACCGAGATATAACTGTTCGCAACGCGACTATCGTCTGTGTTCCCCACGCCCGTGGGGATGAACCGGCCTCCCAGTGGATGATGCTGCCGACAACGCTGTGTTCCCCACGCCCGTGGGGATGAACCGCGAATGCTGCGTGGGCGCAGTACAAACAGATCGTGTTCCCCACGCCCGTGGGGATGAACCGCGGCTGGCAGATCGTCCAGCTGCTGGCCGAGCGTGTTCCCCACGCCCCGTGGGGATGAACCGGCTGCGGGCATGGCCGGTGCGGCGAACCAGGGGTGTTCCCCCACGCCCGTGGGGATGAACCGGACGGCGCGGTGGACACGTCGGCAGCGTTGAAGTGTTCCCCACGCCCGTGGGGATGAACCGTGGTAGTGTTAACGATGTAGAACGTGACGGAAGTGTTCCCCACGCCCGTGGGGATGAACCGCTTTAGCTAGGGCTTCCCCCTCCCCTCTTCCGGTGTTCCCCACGCCCGTGGGGATGAACCGCCGGCTGCGCGACGCGAGCGGGCCTGGAATTCGTGTTCCCCACGCCCGTGGGGATGAACCGCTGGAACAGCGACACGTAGTTGATGCCGTGCTGTGTTCCCCACGCCCGTGGGGATGAACCGACCGAAACCCTAGGGAATGCGCGATGAAAGAAGTGTTCCCCACGCCCGTGGGGATGAACCGATGACGGACACCATCACCATCAACGGCCAGAAGTGTTCCCCACGCCCGTGGGGATGAACCGGGGCCGGCGCTGTGGCGGGGGTGACGCTGACCGTGTTCCCCACGCCCGTGGGGATGAACCGGTCAGTGCGCCGTCGAACGGGCTGAACCAGGCGTGTTCCCCACGCCCGTGGGGATGAACCGACACGGAACACGACGGCTTGCCGGCCACGGCAGTGTTCCCCACGCCCGTGGGGATGAACCGCTATCGCACGCGCCTGGTGCGGTTGACCTGTCGTGTTCCCCACGCCCGTGGGGATGAACCGCGCCGCACGCCGTCGCCGTCTACGTCCTGGACGTGTTCCCCACGCCCGTGGGGATGAACCGGACAGATTGCCGTAGCAAACATCCTCTTGACCGTGTTCCCCACGCCCGTGGGGATGAACCGCGCCCGGCGGGTTCGAGCTCGATGCCGATGCGGTGTTCCCCACGCCCGTGGGGATGAACCGCAGACTGCCAGCCTGGCGAAACCGGTCTGAGAGTGTTCCCCACGCCCGTGGGGATGAACCGAAAGACATCGAGCGTTTGGCTCAAACGGTGCTGTGTTCCCCACGCCCGTGGGGATGAACCGTCTTCCCATCCAACCAACAGATACGCGCCGGAGTGTTCCCCACGCCCGTGGTGACGGTCGGACTAAAATTCGGCAACTTACGCTTTGCACTGCGTGTCCCGCTCTCCGCGTACCTTCTACCTACTGTTGCATCTCGCTTAGATATTGCGTCAGCCGCAGCGTCAGGCTGGCGCGGGCGGCGTTGGCTGGCCATACCGCGTACACCCCCAGAGCTTCCACCTGCCACTCGGGCTCGACTTCGCTCAGCCTGCCGGCTGCGATGTCGTCCGTCGCCAGGAAGGCCGGCGGGGTGGCCAGGCCGCAGCCGGCGATGGCCAGCTGGCAGACGGCATCCAGGCTGTTGGCGCGGATGGCTGGCTGGATGGAGAAGCTGTGCGCCTCGCCGGCCGCGTCTAGCAGGGTTTTGCGGTCGGGCCGCATGCGTATGCCCAGCCAGGGCCAGTCGGCCAGCTCTTGCGGGTGGCGGGGCGCGGGGCGCGCCGACAGCAAGGCGGGCGCGGCCACCAGCAGGCGCGGCATGTCGAACAGGCGGCGCGATTTTAGCGCGCTGTCCGGCAATTCGCCGATGCGGATGGCCAGGTCGATGCCGTCGCGCACCAGGTCGCGCTTCTCGTCGCTGTAGTCCAACGCCAGCTCCACTTTGGGATGGCGGCGGGCAAAGCCGGCCAGCCGGGCGGTAAGCGGCGAACGGGCGAAAAAGGCGGGCAGGGTGAGGCTGAGCCGTCCGGTCGGTTCGGTGGCGCGGCCGGCCAGGGCGTCAAGCCCGCTTTCCGCCGCCCGCAGCATGGCCTGGGCGTGTTGGAACAGCGTTTCGCCGTCCGCCGTCAGCGACAGCCGGCGGGTGCTGCGGTACAGCAGCGCCGCCCCCAGCCGGCTTTCCAGCTGCGACACATGGTGGCTGACCACCGACGGCGACAGCTGCAAGGCCCGGGCGGCGGCGCGGAAGGAGCCGGTTTCAACGGTTTTGGCGAATACCGCCAATGCGCGCAATTCTTCTATCATTGTTCTATTTTTTCGATCAGTTAGTTTCAATTGCTCTGAATTGTAGATTTCCTGGCCTTGGCGCACAGTGGCAAGACTTGAATCATCGCCCGGATTGCTGACCTTCGCCCTTTCGCAGGGCAGGGGGCGGGATGCGAATCGGCAGGCGCGGAATGGGCCGCAGCCGCCGCGCCTTCCCGCTTCGCGGTGTCGGCAGTCTGGCAAGACCTGGTCATTGCCTGGAGAGAAAACATGGAAGAACGCCGCTGCGCCATCATCGTCGACCCCGATCTGCCCGCCGGCATCGCCGCGAATACCGCCGCCGTGCTGGCGATGACGCTGGGCCGCCGCCACCCGGAGCTGGTGGGAGACGACCTGGCCGACGCCGCTGGCAGCGTGCGGTTGGGCATCGTCACGACGCCAATTCCGGTGCTGCAAGGCGGCGCGGCGTTGCTGCGCGCCTTGCGGGCGCAGGCGCTGGAGGCCGGATTGACGGTGGTGGAGTTGACGGACGCCACCCGCAGCACCCGCAGTTATCAGGAGTACGCCGCCGCCTTGCGCGGCACGCCCGAGCCAGACTTGCGTTACCAAGGCCTGGCGCTGTGCGGCCCGGCTAAGCAGGTGCGGCGGCTGACCGGCAGCCTGGGCCTGTTGCGCTGAGGAGGAGGGAGAATGGTCTGGAGCTTTATCGCCGCCACCGCCTTGATCACGCTGTTGCCGGGGCCGTCGATGCTGGTGATCGTGGCCTGCGCGCTGGGCCAGGGCTGGCGCGCCGGGGCGGCCGCCACCGGCGGCGTGGTGCTGGCCGACGCCATCTTGATGGCCATCGCGCTGAGCGGCGTGGGCGCGCTGGCGCAGGCTTCGCCCTTGGCGCTGCTGGGGCTGAAGTGGCTGGGCGCGGCGTATTTGACGTATTTGGGCGCGAGCGTGTTGCGGGCTGGAAATAAAGGGGCGGCGGCGGAAGCGAGCGGCCGATCGGGCGGCGCTTTTCGCCGCGGATTGGCGGCGACGCTGCCCAATCCCAAGATCATCGCCTTTTTGATTATCTACTTTCCGCAATTCATCCAGCCGGGGCGCGATACGGCCGGCCAGCTGCTGCTGCTGGGGCCGCTGTTTTTGCTGACGGTGGGCGCGGTGTTTCTGCTGTGCATGGCGGCGGCGCTGACGGTGGGCCGCGCCATGCCGCGCGGCCGGGCTGGCCGGCTCAGTCGGGCGTGCGGCTGCTGCCTGATCGCCTGCGGCTTGTATTCGGCGCTGGCTTGAGGCTTAGGCCAGCGCGCGCTCCAGCCAGCGCCACAGTTCGGGCGCGGCGAAGTCGGCGATGACGGCTGCCGCGCCGGCGTCCAGCAGTTTTTGCGGCGGCAGCGCGCCGGCGATGCCATAGCTGTGGATGCCGGCGGCGCAGGCCGCGCGCATGCCGGACGGCGAATCCTCGAAGGCGCAGGCGCGCTCGGCGCGGCCGCCCAGGCGGGCCAGGCCGGTCTGGTAAGGCAGCGGGTGCGGCTTGCCGTGGGCCAATTCGTCGCCTATCACCAGCGCGTCTATCCGCTGCGCCAGGCCCAGCCCGCCCAGCATCAGCTCGGCATTGGCGCGCGGCGCGTTGGTGACCACGGCGATGCCGACGCCATGGCGTTCCGCCCAGTCGAACAGTTCCCGCGCGCCCGGCGTGGGGACGAGCCGGGTGACGGAATCGCGGAACAACTGCTCCTTGCGCGCGGCCAGGGCCAGGTGTTGGGCGGGCTGGTCGGGAAACAGCCGGGCCATGATGGCTTCGTTGGCGGCGCCGACGATGTGGTGCAGGAAGGTGTCGTGATCCAGCGCGCGGCCGTGCTCGGCCATCAGGGTGCGGAAGGCGTCGAAATGCAGGTCGTCGGTATGGGTCAGGGTGCCGTCCAGGTCGAACAGCAGGCTGAAATCGGCTTTGGCTTTCACGGCTGGGCCTTTGTTGTCAAACGCATCGGCCGTTTTCTTAACTGTACCGATGCGTATGGTTTTGCGGAGAGGCCATGATGGCACTCTCGAAACAAAAACGCCACCGCGAGGGTGGCGTCTTGCGTCATGCGGCAGGGTTCAGGCGGCGTCGTCCACCCAACGGATGGCCTGGCTGGGCACCACCTTGCTCTCCACCTTGATCTGGATGGCCAGGCCGCCGCAGGAGGTTTCGCGGTACTTGGCGTCCATGTCCTTGCCGGTTTCGTACATGGCGGCGATCACCTTGTCCAGCGACACCTTGGGGCTGCTGACGCGGTGCATCGCCATGCGGGCGGCGTTGATCGCCTTGACCGCGGCGATGGCGTTGCGCTCGATGCAGGGAATCTGCACCTGGCCGCCCACCGGGTCGCAGGTCAGGCCCAGGTTGTGCTCCATGGCGATTTCGGCCGCCATGCACACCTGGGACGGGCTGCCGCCCATCAGCTCGGTCAGGCCGGCGGCGGCCATGGAACAAGCGACGCCGACCTCGCCCTGGCAGCCCACTTCGGCGCCGGAGATCGACGCATTCAGCTTGAACAGGCAGCCGATGGCGCCGGAGGACAGGAAGAAGCGCAGACAGCTGTCGTCGTCCAGCGGCTGGATGAAGTGGTTGTAGTAGGCCAGCACCGCCGGCACGATGCCGCAGGCGCCGTTGGTGGGCGCGGTCACCACGCGGCCGCCGGCGGCGTTTTCTTCCGACATCGCCATCGCGTACATGTTTACCCAGTCCATCACGCTCATCGGGTCTTTGGCCACGGTCAGCGAGCTGGTCAGCATCCGGTGCAGCGCCGGCGCGCGGCGCGGAATGCGCATCGGGCCGGGCAGGTTGCCTTCGGTGCGCATGCCGCGCTCTATGCTGCCCTTCATCACTTCCCACACGCGGCGGAAGTGAGCCTGGGTGTCTTTCACGTCATGGAAGGCCTTCTCGTTTTCCATCACCAGCGCGGCGATGGACAGGCCGGTTTCTTCGCACATGTCGATCAACTGCTGGGCGGTGACGAAGTGGTATGGCACCGGGGTGTCGCTGCAGCTGGATTGATTGAAGTGCTCCTCGTCGACGATGAAGCCGCCGCCGATCGAGTAATAGGTTTTGGTCAGGACTTTTTCGTCGCCGACGAAGGCGTGGATCTGCATGCCGTTTTCGTGCAGCGGCAGGTTGGCGGTGTGAAAGTCCATGCCGAAGGCCACGCGCTGGTGGGTGCGGCCCAGCGTCAACTGGCCGGTTTGCTCGACGTCGGCCAGCAGGCTGGCGGAGTTGTCCGGGTCGACGGTGTCGGGCAGGTTGCCGGCGAGGCCGAGGATGATGGCCTGGTCGGTGCAGTGGCCCTTGCCGGTGAGGGCCAAGGAGCCGTAGCAGTCCACGTGGACGCGGTTCACTTGGTTGAACTTGCCGGTTTCCTTGAGCGCGCCGAGGAACTGGTGGCCGGCCTTCATCGGGCCGACGGTGTGGGAGCTGGAGGGGCCTACGCCGATTTTGTAGATGTCGCTCATGCTGAACATGATGCTGCCTCTTTGAAGCGGGTGCGGCGGGAAGGCAGGCGCGATCCGCGGCCTGTCAGGCTGCCGACACGTGAGTGGGGGCGATTCCGGAGGGCCCGGCGCGGCCGGGCCTCCTGATGGCTGTGTTAGGGTCCGCGGGCGCCCCTGCTGGCCCGGCAAGGCGGTATCGCCGGGCGGAGAGGAGCGGGCGCGGCCCGCTGGCTTACGATCAGGCGATCAGATCGTAGAAGATGGCGGAGATGGCGATCAGGCCGATCAGCGTCACGAAGATGTTGCTGGCGGCGCCGGAGTATTTCTTCATCGCCGGCACTTTCTGGATCGCGTACATCGGCATCAGGAACAGCAGCATCGCGATCACCGGGCCGCCCAGGGTTTCGATCATGCCCAGGATGGACGGGTTGATGGTGGCGATGATCCAGCAGGTCACGATCATGAAGATGGCGGTGTAGCGGTCCAGCTTCGACGATTCGATGGTCTTGCCGCTTTGGCGCAGCTGCTTGATCACCAGGCCGTTGAAGCCTTCCTTCGCGCCCAGGTAGTGGCCCAGGAAGGACTTGCTGATGGCGACCATGGCGATGATAGGCGCTACCCATTCCATCACTGGGTTCTGGAAGTGGTTGGCCAGGTAGGACAGGATGGAGATGTTCTGGGCCTTGGCGGCGGCCAGGTCGGCCGGGCTCAGGCTGAACACGCAGCTGAACACGAAGAACATCACGGTCAGCACCATCATGGTGTGGGCGCGGATCAGCACGCGGCTGGAAGATTGCTCGGCGTCATCGCCGTGCAGCTTGCGCTGGTCGACGGAGAAGGACGAGATGATGGGCGAGTGGTTGAACGAGAACACCATCACCGGGATGGCCAGCCACAGCGTCTTGTAGAAGGCGCCGCTGGACACGGCGTCGCCCAGGCTGCCGGCGTGGCGGATGGCGGTGTCGCTCCATTGCGGGATCAGGTACAGCGCCAACATCATCAGCACCACCACGAACGGATACACCAGAATGCTCATCGCCTTGACGATCATCTGGCCGCCCAGGCGCACGATGGACATCAGGCCCAAAATCAGCGCCAGCGAGAACACCGCGCGGGTGGCGATGCCGGTGCCCACTTCGATGTGCAGCTGGTTGTTCAGGAAGGACAGCACCGTGTTGGTGATGGCCACGCTGTACATCAGCAGGATCGGGTAGATGGCGAAGAAGTACAGCAGGGTGATGATCTTGCCGGCGCCGGCGCCGAAGTGCTCTTCCACCACTTCGGTGATGTCCGCGCCTTCCTTGCTGCCGGACAGCACGAAGCGGGTCAGGCCGCGGTGCGCGAAGAAGGTCAGCGGCAGGGCCAGGATGGCCATCAGCATCAGCGGCCACAGGCCGCCGATGCCGGCGTTGATCGGCAGGAACAGGACGCCGGCGCCGATGGCGGTGCCGTACAGGCCGAGCATCCAGGTGGTGTCGTGCTTGGTCCAGCCGGAGGAGCCGGATCGCGGGGCGGTTGAAGCAATGGCTTGAGACATGATGTGGTGCCTTCTAAAGACAAGTTTTTGCAATTACCGAGTCGATTTCCCGCAGTCGTTTCAGGCTGCCGGCCATCGAGAGAAGCTTGGTGCTTGCCGGGGAGCGATTGAGCGGATCGCGCTGTGTCCGGCTGACTTGCTGCTCATCGTAAGTGCTTTGTAATTAACAAGGTACACATTTAAGAACATCAGTTGATTCTAATCAAGTTAAATTTGTATCTAAACGAACAAGCGAACATCGCTTGCGGCCGGCGTGGATGCTGGTTTTAAAATGCTAAAAAGATAAATTGGCAATTTTGTTTCAAAAACCAGTAATTAAGTTTTATTAATCTTGGTTTTTGGCATTAAATTTTAATGAAATTCCTTGTTGTGAAAATTTACAGCCGTGATGGTGGGGTTCGGCGTTGAGGCATTGCTTCGAGTTTTTGCTCGATTTTGGCGCGGGGCGGCTGGAAGAGAGCGGGGCAGGCTGGCTTCGACGATTTCGGCATGGCCGCATCCGGCGGCGCGGATCCGCGTCCAAATGGCTGGCGATTGTGAATGGATTGTATCTTGATGAAATTAAAAGACTATTATCTGACGGATTCGGATGGGGGGGCGGCGCGCTGGGTTCCAGGCGAGCGGAACCTGGCAGGGCGATTTCGTTGTTGGAAATTGTTCGGAGTAGGATTGAATATGAAGAATACTGGCTATTTAATGTTCGAATGTGAAAATATTTTGTTTCAAATGAACATTTAATGTTTCGTATGCGAATTTTCCGTGGGTTGCGGGGAGAAATGAGCCGAAAGTGGTCACGCCGCCGCTGCCGCCGGCAAGCCAATGAAAACGACGGCGCCGGCGTTTTCGCGGCGGCCGCATGGCGGCGTTTCGCCCGGCGGCGGGCGGATTGGGCGGCATGGGCGCGGGGAAGTCGTGGCGGCTGGCGGGTTTATCCAGAATGGGAAGGCGGGCTTGTGTTGATGGTTATCAAACACGAATTTACGGAAACGAACATAGAATTTTCCTAATTTGCAAGGAATGCGAATGGCTGCCGCCAGATGGGAACCGGTTCGCCCCTTGCCTGTCGCTTTTCCATATTGATAGAGACAAACGCCATGAGTCATTCCTCCACTCTCGCCTACGTGGCCGACGAGGCCGCCAGCAAGCAACAGGCGCTGCGCAGCGAGCCGGGTCGCTACCTCCTCAGCGCCGCGATGGCCGGCGCGCTGATCGCCGTGGTGCTGGCGGTCAGCCTGAAGCTGGGCCAGGTGTTCTTCGCCGCCGGCGACTCCGGCTATTACATCGCCACCGCCGGCTTTTTCGGCGTGGCGCTGGTCAGCATCATCGTCTGCAAGGTGGAGCTGTTCACCAGCAATGTGATGTACTTCACCGTCGGCGCGCTCAGCGGCCGCTGCCGGCTGTGCTATCTGCTGCGCAGCTGGGCGATGGTCTATCTGGGCAATCTGGCCGGCGTGCTGTTGTTCGTCGCCGTGCTGGCGGGAGCGGGCGGCATGGGCGCGCTGCCGGCCGACCACCTGCTGTTCAATGTGGTGCAGCACAAGGTGCATGCCCCGGCGATGGAGATCTTCTGGAAAGGCGTGCTGTGCAATTGGATCATCTGCCTGGCGGTATGGGTGCCGATGCGGCTGGCCAACGAGGCGGCGCGCATCCTGGTGATCATGCTGCTGGTGTTCGTGTTCTTCTTCTCCGGTTTCGAGCACAGCATCGCCAATATGGCCTTTTTCGCGCTGGCGAAGATGCAGGGCATGGCCGGGTTGGCGTGGAGCGACATCCTGCACAATATGCTGCCGGCCACGCTGGGCAATATCGTCGGCGGCGCCATCGGCGTCGGCCTGGTGGTGTTCCGGCTGGAACGTCACACCTTGCGGGCGGTCTGATGCCTTAGGGAAGCATCCCTGCCGGTGGATGGTATGTGGATGTTCGGTTTCGAATGTAGTCGGCGCGGTACATGGCGTACTGCGCCGACTTTGCTATAAACCATTGAGAAAATAAGGATATTGGACGCATCCGGCATGTTGCGCCGCGGGATCGAAACCGCGCCGAAAGCGATGGCTGACTTGACTAAGATCAAGCGAAATTTTCGAATTCGAATGTACGATGTGTTCAATATCTAACACTTACTGGATCAGCCAAGAAGGAGGCACCAGATGGACGCCATCACTCAAAATGCTACCCAAGCCAACCCGTGGCGCGATTTCGCCGCCGGCGACTGGCAGAGCAAGGTCGATGTCCGCAACTTCATCCAGCTGAACTATCAGCCGTACGAAGGCGACGACAGCTTCCTGGCTGGCGCGACCGATCGCACCAAGAAACTGTGGGACGCGCTGGGCGAGCTGCTGAAGCAGGAACGCGCCAAGGGCGTGCTGGACGTGTCCGCCGACCGCGGCTCCTCCATCACCGCGCACGACGCCGGCTACATCGACCAGGCCAATGAAGTGATCGTCGGCCTGCAGACCGACGCCCCGCTGAAGCGCGCCATCATGCCGAACGGCGGCCTGCGCATGGTCGAGAACGGCCTGGAAGCTTTCGGCTTCAAGCTGGACCCGATGATCAAGGAAGTGTGGGAAAAGTATCGCAAGAGCCACAACCAGGGCGTGTTCGATGTCTACACCCCGGAAATCATGGCTTGCCGCAAGTCCGGCGTGATCACCGGCCTGCCGGACGCCTACGGCCGCGGCCGCATCATCGGCGACTACCGCCGCGTGGCCCTGTACGGCACCGACTTCCTGCGCGCCGAGCGCCAGCAAGTGTTCCATGAACTGGACAACGCCACCTTCACCGACGATGTGATGCGCCAGCGCGAAGAGCTGTCCGAGCAATTCCGCGCGCTGGACGAATTGAAGCAGATGGCCGCCAAGTACGGCTACGACATCAGCCGCCCGGCCGCCAATGCCCGCGAAGCGGTGCAGTGGGTGTACTTCGCCTACCTGGCCGCCGTCAAGGAACAGAACGGCGCCGCCATGTCCTTCGGCCGCGTGTCCACCTTCCTGGACGTCTACATCGAGCGCGACATCGCCGCCGGCGCGCTGACTGAGGCGCAAGCTCAGGAAATGATCGACGACCTGGTGATCAAGCTGCGCATCGTCCGCTTCCTGCGCACGCCGGAATACGATCAGCTGTTCTCCGGCGACCCGACCTGGGTGACCGAATCCATCGGCGGCATGGGCCAAGACGGCCGCACCCTGGTCACCAAGAACAGCTTCCGCTTCCTGAACACCCTGTACAACCTGGGCCCGGCGCCGGAACCGAACCTGACCGTGCTGTGGTCGGTGAAATTCCCGCAAGGCTTCAAGAACTTCTGCGCCAAGGTGTCCATCGATACCAGCGCCATCCAGTACGAAAACGACGATCTGATGCTGCCTTACTGGGGCGACGACTACGGCATCGCCTGCTGCGTGTCGGCGATGAAGATCGGCAAGCAGATGCAGTTCTTCGGCGCCCGCGCCAACCTGGCCAAGGCCATGCTGTACGCGATCAACGGCGGCCGCGACGAGAAATCCGGCGCGCTGGTGGCTCACGGTTTCGAGCCTATCACCAGCGACGTGCTGACCTACGACGAGCTGATGCCCAAGTTCGAGAAGATGATGGACTGGCTGGCCGCCACCTATGTCAAGGCGCTGAACTGCATCCACTACATGCACGACAAGTACGCCTACGAGCGCATCGAAATGGCGCTGCACGACCGCGACATCGTCCGCACCATGGCTTGCGGCATCGCCGGCCTGTCGGTGGCCGCCGACTCGCTGTCCGCGGTCAAGTTCGCCAAGGTCCACATCATCCGCAATGAAGACGGCCTGGCCGTCGACTACAAGATCGAGGGCGACTACCCGGCTTACGGCAACAACGACGATCGCGTCGACGACATCGCGGTGTGGCTGACCCAGTCCTTCATGGACAAGATCAAGGCCCAGCCGTACTTCTACCGCGATTCCAAGCCGACCCAGTCGGTGCTGACCATCACCTCCAACGTGGTGTACGGCAAGAAGACCGGCAACACCCCGGACGGCCGCCGCGCCGGCGAACCGTTCTCCCCGGGCGCCAACCCGATGAACGGCCGCGACGTGAAGGGCTTCGTCGCCGCGGGCGCCTCGGTGGCCAAGCTGCCGTACGATTCGGCGCTGGACGGCATCAGCTGGACCGCTTCGGCCACGCCTGACGCGCTGGGCCACACCGCCGAAGAGCGCATCCTGAACCTGGCCAACTGCCTGGACGGCTTCTGCTCCGCGCACCCGACCGAGTTCAGCAGCGCCAACTGCACGCCGTTCGACTGCGAAGGCGAGCGCCACATCGCCGGCGGCGGCTTCCATGTCAACGTCAACGTGTTCAAGCGCGAAACCCTGCTGGACGCGATGGAGCACCCGGAACTGTACCCGCAGCTGACCATCCGCGTGTCGGGCTACGCCGTGAACTTCATCAAGCTGACCCGCGAGCAGCAGATGGACGTGATCAACCGCACCTTCCACGGCAAGATGTAAGACGCGTAGGGCGGGCAGGCTCTTGGGCTTGCCCGCGCGGAAACACCATCGCATCAATGGCGGGGCGGTCCGGAAGGAAAGCCCCGCTTTTTCACAAGATTCACCGGAGAAACGGCATGATCCCACCTATTGCCGCAGATCACACCGAAGCATGCGTTAAGGCCGAAACCATAGGCTATCTGCACTCCACCGAAAGCGGCGCCGGCGTCGACGGCCCCGGCATGCGTTTCGTGTTTTTCACCTCGGGCTGTCAGTTCCGCTGCCTGTACTGCCACAATCCGGATACCTGGAAGCTGCACAATGGCCGCCAGGTGACGGTGGAGCAGGCGCTGTCCGAAGTCGCTTCCTACGCCCGTTTCCTCAAGTTCGCCGGCGGCGTCACCATCTCCGGCGGCGAACCGCTGATGCAGCACGAGTTCGTCGGCGAGTTGTTCCACGCGATCAAGCAGCGCTTCGGCCTGCACACCGCGCTGGACACCCAGGGTTTCCTGCACGAGCGGGTGCCGGATGAATGGTTCGACGATGTCGACCTGGTGATGCTGGACATCAAGCACTCCGATCCGGAAAAGTATCTGGCCCTCACCGGCCAGCCCTTGCAGCCGACGCTGGACTTCGCCCAGCGTTTGCAGCGGCTGGGCAAGAAAATGTGGATACGCTACGTGCTGGTGCCTGGCCTGACCGACGGCGACGCCGACATCGAACGGCTGGCTGATTTCGTCGCCGCGCTGGGCGAGGTGGTGGAACGAGTGGAAGTGCTGCCTTTCCACCAGTTGGGCAAGGACAAATGGGCGCAGCTGGGGATGGAGTACCAGCTGAACGACACGCCGATTCCCACCGCCGGGCAAGTGGCGCATGCGCGCGCGCTGTTCGCCAGCCGCGGCATGAAGGTAACCTGAGCCGGGCTGGACCGCGCCGCCATCGACGCATGCCGCCGGCCTCGGATGGGGCCGGCGGCATTCGCGTTATGGCGGCCAGGCATGTCCCGCCGCGGCGCAGGTCATTCAATAAGCAAAGGCAAGCGATGGATATCGTTCTGGAAATCTGCGCCGGCTCGCCGGCGTCGGCGCTGGCGGCGCAGGAAGGCGGCGCGCAGCGGGTGGAGTTGTGCGACAACCTGCTGGAAGGCGGCACCACGCCGTCCTACGGCGCGTTGGCGCTGGCGCGCGACCGGCTGGCGATCGGCCTGCACGCGCTGATCCGGCCGCGCGGCGGCGATTTTCTGTATTCGGAACTGGAATTCGAACAGATGGCGCGCGACATCGAGCTGTGCCGCCGGCTGGGCGTGGACGGCGTGGCGTTGGGCCTGCTCACCGCCGACGGCGATGTCGACGTCGAGCGGACCCGGCAACTGGCCGGCCTGGCCGGGCCTCTGGCGGTGACCTTTCACCGCGCTTTCGACATGGCGCGCGATCCGGCGCGGGCATTGGAAGACGTGATCGCGGCCGGTTGCCGCCGGCTGCTGTCGTCCGGCCAGGCGCCGGCGGCGCCGCAGGGCGCGGCCTTGCTGCGCGCGCTGCGCGAACAGGCCGGCGCGCGGCTGGCGGTGATGCCCGGCGCCGGCGTGCGGGCCGACAATATCGCCGCCTTGCGGCGGCAGACCGGCTGCCTGGAGTTTCACGCCTCGGCGCGGGCCGCGGCGGCCAGCGGCATGCGCCATCGCCAGCCGGGCTTGTCCATGGGCGCGCCGGGTGCCGACGAGTACGCGCGGCAAGAGACGTCGGCGCAGCTGGTGCGGGAACTGGCGCGCCAGGCGGCGCAGGCCTAGGCCGGCTGTCAGGCCGAGGCGGAATCGCCGTCCGGGCTCCAGCTGAGGTGCAAAGGCAGCTCGGCGGCCGACATCGGCCGGCTCAGGTAGAAGCCCTGCATCTCCAGATCGGGATAGTGCTGGCGCAGATAGGCGAAGTCCTGCGGGTTGTCTATGCCTTCGGCCACCATTCTCAGGCCCAGCCGGCGTCCCATCTCCACGGTGCTGGCCAGGATGCCCTGGCTGCGCCGGTCGCGGTGTATGTCCAGAATCAGGCTGCGGTCCAGCTTCAGCTCGGTCAGCGGCAGATCGCGCACATGCTCCAGCGTGGTGTTGCCGGCGCCGTAGTCATCCAGCGACAGCTCGAAGCCGCGCATGCGCATCCGCAGCAGCGAGGCCAGGGTGTTGCCCAGATTGTTGAAGGCCAGCGTTTCGGTGATTTCCAGCACCACCTGGCCAGGCGCTATGCGCCGCAGCTCCACTTCTTGCTGCAGCCAGTCGAAGAACTCCCGGTCGTGCAGCAGGCTGCGCGACAGATTGATGGATACCCTCATGCCGCCGGTCCAGCTGTTCAGGCTGAGCAGGTCCAGGCTGGTCTGCGCCATGCGCCGGGTCAGCAGCATGATGGTGCCGTCGTGCTCCAGCCGGTCGATGAAATGCTGCGGCCCCAACAGGCCGTGCAGCGGATGGCGCCAGCGCGCCAGCGCCTCCATCTGGCCCGCCCGGTGGTTTTGCTGGTTGAAGATGGGTTGGTAGAACGCGCAGAACTGGTTGTGCGCCAGCCCGGTCATGATTTCGGTCAGCGCAATGGCGATGTCGGGCCGGGACGGAGGGCGGCAGCCCTGCAGCAGGCGATGGACGCGGGCGAGCAGCCGGTCCGGGTCTATCGGTTTGGCGCAGCTGTCGATCTGGGAGAAGCCCAGCGCCTCGGCCGCCCGGGAACAGCCGGCCAGCAGCTCCGGCACATCGCCGCTGAGGAACATCAGCGCCGGCAAATGTATCCGGTGCGACAGCGCCTGCGCCAGTTCTATGCCGTCCATGCCGGGCATGTTGAGGTCGGTGACCACCAGGTCCAGCTGCGGATGCCGCTGGGCGATCTGCATCGCCCAGCGGCCGTCCGACGCCTCGAACACTTCGGTGTCCGGCAGCTTGCGGCACAACTCGGCCAGCAGCTGGAGCTGGCCCGGACTGTCTTCGGCGATCAGTATCTGGCGGGGCATCGCATACTCCGGCGATGGTGGCGGGCGGCGGCATGGGGATGGCCGGCCGGGCGGGGCGTCCGCTATCTGAGTTATAAGGCGCGGCGGCGTGCCGCCACCAGATTTTTCGCCGGCTTTTCGTCGCTGCGCTCAAGCGTGGGGCTGGAATCTTGACGCGATAAATGGCATAAGCATGATATTGCCTGTTCGATCCCAAGGAGACGCCATGCTTGCCCGTTCCCCTGTCCGCTGGTTTCACATCGCGGCGCTCGGCCCCTGCCTGCTGCTGGCCGCCGCTCCGGCTCTCGCCGCAGAGGCCGCGGTGGCGGCGCCGGACGCATACGGCGCGGCGGTGGCGGCGCAAATCCTCAAGGACGGCGGCAACGCGGTGGATGCCGCGGTGGCGACGGCCTTCGCGCTGGCGGTGACCTATCCCGAAGCCGGCAATATCGGCGGCGGCGGCTTCATGACGCTGTACCAGGGCGGCAAGCCGTATTTCCTCGACTACCGCGAAACCGCGCCCAGGGCCGCCAGCCGCGACATGTACTTGGACGACAAGGGCCAGGTGACGGCCAATCTCAGCCTGGTGGGCGCGCGCGCCGCCGGCGTGCCGGGCACGGTGATGGGCATGTGGCAGGCGCACCAGCGCTTCGGCAAGCTGCAATGGCGGCAGCTGCTGGCGCCGGCGATCAACTACGCCGAGAACGGCTTCACCGTCGCGCCGCGGCAGTACCAGTACCGCGACGAGGCGGCGCAGCTGTTCGCCGGCAAAACCAATTTCAACCGCTATTTCGGCAGCCTGAAGGCCGGGGAAACCTTCCGCCAGCCCGAATTGGCGGCCACCCTCAAGCGCATCGCCCGTTACGGCGCGGCCGATTTCTACCAGGGCGAAACCGCCCGGCTGCTGGTGGCGCAGATGAAGCGCGACAAGGGCCTGGTCGACGCCGACGACCTCAACGGCTACCGCGCGCGCTGGCGCGAGCCGATCCGGATAGACTGGCGCGGCAATGTCGTCTACACCGCGCCGCCGCCCAGCTCCGGCGGCATCGCGCTGGCGCAGCTATTGGCCATCAAGCAGGCGCGCGCCGCCGATTTCGCCGGCGTCGCGCACAACTCCGCCCGCTACATCCACCTGCTGGCCGAAATCGAAAAGCGGGTGTTCGCCGACCGCGCCGACTACCTGGGCGACCCAGACTTCAGCAAGGTGCCGACCGCGCAGCTGACCGACGCCGCCTATCTGCAGCGCCGCGCCGCCGAGATCAACCCGCGGGCGATCTCGCCGACGCCGGACGTCAAGCCGGGGTTGGAATCGCGCCAGACCACCCATTTTTCCATCGTCGACAAATGGGGCAACGCGGTGGCCAACACCTACACGCTGAATTTCGACTTCGGCAGCGGCGTGGTGGTGCAGGGCGCCGGCTTCCTGCTCAATGACGAAATGGACGACTTCAGCGCCAAGCCCGGCGTGGCCAACGCTTTCGGCGTGGTGGGCAAGGACGCCAACGCCATCCAGCCGGGCAAGCGCATGCTGTCGTCGATGGCGCCCACCATCGTCACCCGCGACGGCAAGGTGACGCTGGCCATCGGCACGCCCGGCGGCTCGCGCATCTTCACCTCCATCTTCCAGGTGCTGAACAATCTGTACGATTTCGACATGCCGCTGAAGCAGGCGGTGGCGGCGCAGCGCGTCCATCACCAGCTGCTGCCCAAGGACACCATCTTCTACGACGACTACGCGCCGCTGACCGGCGCGGCGGCCAGCGAGCTGAAAACCATGGGCTACACGCTGAAGGACCAGGGCTGGCGGATGGGCGACATCCAGGCGGTGAGAATGAACGGCGACGAGGCGGAAACCGCTTCCGACCCGCGCGGCCGCGGCGTGGGCGTGGTGGTGAAGTGACAGCCGGCGCCAAAGGCGCGAGTGCGATAGATTGACTGGGCAAACGAATGGAGCGGGACATGCGGTACCGGACGGTTTTGAGCGATGTGGCCGACGAGGCGGCGCGAGCGGCTATCGTCGCGCCATTGATCGCCTACAATCAGGCGCAGGCAGGGGCGGGCAACAACAGGCCGCTGGTGATCACGGTGGAGGACGAGGCCGGCCAAGTGGCGGGCGGGCTATGGGGCCATACCGGTTTCGGCTGGCTGTACGTGCAACTGCTGGCGGCGCCGGCGGAAGCGCGCGGCCAGGGCCTGGGCCGGCGTCTGATGGAGGAGGCCGAAGCGGAAGCCCGCGCGCGCGGCTGCGTCGGCGCCTGGGTGGATACCTTCACCTTCCAGGCACCGGCGTTCTACGAAAGCCTGGGCTACCGGCGCTTCGCCGAACTGGCCGATTATCCGCCCGGCCACAGCCGGGTGTTCTTCCACAAGCGTTTCGACGCGGAGCCGGGCTGAGCCTCTGCCGGCCGGTGGCGGGGCCGGCTCGCAATCAGCCTGGATAAACGGCGCGGCCAGCCATGCCGCGCCGCTTTCATTCGGCAAGAGAAAGTCCGGGTAAGTAATGCTTGGTGATTGGTTCTAGCTTCAACTAAAACACTTAAGTAAATCTACATTAAGTGGTTGGAGCGTATCGTGACTCACCTGCTTGCCCAGTTCAGCATCCGCGCCAAAATCTTCGGACTGATCCTCCTCGGCATCGCCGCGGCCCTCATCATCGGCGTCAATGGCATCACGGGCGCGAGCGGCATGTTCCAGCTGACCATAGACATGCACGACAATATGCTCAAACCGGTGTACTTGTTGGGGCAGGCCGGCAAGCAGGCGGCGTATGTCAACCGCGCCGACTACCGCTACATCGCAGAAAGCGAAAAATCGCAGATGGACCAGGTGCAGGTCAACCGCGACAAGTTCGAGGCCAATATGAAGGGCTTTCTCGACCAATACCGCAAGACCGAGCTGACGCCGCCGGAAGTGGACGGGCTCAAGCGCTTTGACGCCGCCTGGGACGCGATGAACGCGCCATGCAAGAAAGTGCGCGAGCTCAGCTACACCGATACCGGCAACGGCGAGAACAACAAGAAGGCGCTGTCAATCATGGCCAAGGAGTGCCGTCCGCTGTTCACCGCGGCCGACGACATCCTGAAGGAACTGTCCGACATCAACATCAAGCTGGCCGACAAGGCGCTGGACGACGCCCAGGCGCAATACCAGCGGGTGCGTTCGATGGCCATCGGGGTGCTGGTGGTGGGCCTGGTGCTGGTGACCGGGCTGGGCCTGGCGATCCAGAACGGCATCGTCGGCAGCCTGAAAAGCGCCGGCGAGGCGATGGTGCGGATAGGCAATGGCGACCTGAACGGCGAAATCCGCCCGCAGGGCAAGGATGAGATCGCCGGGATGATGCAGTCGCTGGCCGATACCCAGCAGCGGCTGCGCAAGACCGTCGGCGACATCATGCGCGCCGCCACCAATGTCGCGGCCACGTCCGAGCAACTGGCGGCGTCCACCGAGCAGGTCAGCGCCAGCATCGGCCAGCAGGTCAACGCCACCTCCAGCGCGGCGGCTTCCATCGAGGAGCTGACGGTCAGCATAGACTTGTGCTCCAGCAACGCCGGCCAGGCCAACGAGCAGGCCAGCCAGGCCGGCCAGCAGGCCAAGGCCGGCAACCGCGACGTGCAGGATTCCACCGTGCAGGTGAAGAAGGTCAACGAGAGCGTCAGCCGTTCGGCCGACAGCCTGGAGTCGCTGTCCGATCAGGCGCAGCAGATCGGCAGCATCGCCACCGTGATCAAGGACGTGGCCGACCAGACCAATCTGTTGGCCTTGAACGCGGCGATCGAGGCGGCGCGCGCCGGCGAGCAGGGCCGCGGCTTCGCGGTGGTGGCCGACGAAGTGCGCAAGCTGGCCGAGCGCACCACGACGTCGGCGCAGGAAATCACCGTCATGATAGGCAAGATCCAGGACGGCGCGCGGGTGGCGGTGGACGGCATGCGCGGCAGCCGCCAGATCGTGTCCGACGTGGTGGTGGCGGCGGAGAACGCCTCGGCCACCATCAGCACGGTGGAGTCCAGCGCGGCGGAGGTGGTGGGCGCGATAGGCGAGATCGCCTCGGCGATGCGCGAACAGCGCCAGGCCAGCACCGAGCTGGCGAGCCGGGTGGAGGCCATCGCCCAGATGTCCAAGGAAAACGGCATCGCGGTGGATGTGTTCTCGCAGGCTACCCGCGAGCTGGCGATGGTGGCGGAGCAACTGCAGCAGACCACCATGGCCTTCAAGCTGGACTGACGGCTACATGCGCTGGAACAGGTGGGCGTAGCTGCGGCTCACCTCCAGCGGCTGGTCGTGGCCGCGCAGCTCCAGCAGCAGGCCGCGCTCGTCGCGGCGCACCTGATCGATGGCGTCCACCCGCACCAGGGTGGCGCGGTGGATCTGCCAGAATTCCTCCGGGTCCAGCTGCGGCAGCAGCTCCTTGATCGGCATGCGGATCAGCGCTTCGCAGCCGACGGTCTGCACCCGGGTGTATTTCTCGTCCGACTGGAAAAACAGCACTTCGCCTATGCTGATCATCCTGAGGCTGTTGCCGACCGACGCGCGTATCCAGCGCAGGTAGTTGGGCTTTTCCAGCTGCCGGCCCAGCAGCCGCAGCGTGTCCTGCCATTGCGGCGGCAGCGCGATCTGCCTTTGCTGCCAGCGCTGGCGGGTGCGCTCCAGCCTGTCGTCCTCCACCGGTTTGAGCAGATAGTCGACCGCGCCTTCCTCGAAAGCCTTGATCGCGTACTGATCGTAGGCGGTGACAAACACCACCGGGCAGGCGCCGTCCAGCTCCACCGCGGCGGCGAGGCCGCTTTGCACCGGCATGGTGATGTCTAGAAATGCCAGGTCGGGGCGGTGGCGGCGCGCCAGCTCCACCGCTTCGGCGCCGTCGCGCGCCTCGGCCACCACCTGCAATTCCGGCCATACCCGCGCCAGCGCCATTGTCAGTTGTTCGCGCATCAGGCGCTCGTCGTCGGCGATCAGGGCGGTGACAGGGGGCATGCGGGGTCTCCAGTGTTTCGGGGCAAGGGTCAGGCCAGCACGAACGGCAGCGCGATGGTGGCGCGGGTGCCGCCTTCGGGCCGCACTTCCAGCAAAAGTTCCGCCTCCGCGCCGTAGCGCAGCGCCAGCCGCTCGCGGATATTGGCCAGGCCCATGCCTTGGCCGGGCTCGTCGGGAAAGCCGACGCCGTCGTCGCACACGGTCAGCCGCAGCTTGCCGTCCAGCACCTTGGCCCGCACTTCGACGAAGCCGCCTTCGGCCTTGGGCTCCAGCCCGTGCTTGATGGCGTTTTCCACCAGGGTTTGCAGCATCATCACCGGGAACCTGGCTTGCAGCAGCGTTTCGGGCACTTCCAGCCGCACCTGCAGCCGCTCTTCCATCCGCAGCTGCATGATGTCGAGAAAGGCGCGCGACAGCTCCAGTTGCTGGCCCAGGCTGGTTTCGCCCGGCGATTCGCGCCATTCCGGCAGCGAGGAGCGCAGGTAGCGGATCAGCGCCTTTTGCATCGACAGCGCGCGTTCCGGCGCGGTTTCCATCAGCTGGCACACCGAGGACAGGGTGTTGAACAGGAAGTGCGGCTCGATTTGCGCCTGCAGCGCGCCCATCCGGGTTTCCGCCAGCTGGCGCTGCAGCGCTTCCAGCTCGGCTTGCTGTTCGGCCCGCTCGCTGCGGGCGATGGCGCGGTCGGCGATCTGCTCCGCCTGGCGCTTGCCGCTGGCCAGAATCTTGACCAGCACCGAGACCAGGACCAGCGTCAGGGTCAGCAGCGGGACGTTCAGGATGCCGCCCAGGGTCTGCACCAGCAGCGAGGCGATGAACAGCCTCCCCCACCCCAGACGCGCCACCTGGTCGACGAACAGCCACCAGTAGTGTTCGATGCCGCGCAGCGCGCTGTCGCCGTCGGCCGGAGCGGCTTGTGCTCGTTCATTCATGATGGGCCTCTTGTTTGCTTTGCTCATTCTTGCCGGCTTGAAGCTTGGCCAGCAGGGTGGCCAGAATCAAAATCAGCGTCAGCGCGGGCACCCGCAGCATGCCGCCCAGAATCTGCACCAGCAGCGCCGTCAGCAGCAAGCGGCCCCAGCCGGTGCGCGCCGCGTAGCCAGCGAGGTGTTCCCAGCCGCAGCGCAGCGCGGCGCCGGCGGCGTGCAGCATCGGCTTAGCCATGATGCGCCTCCTTGTGTTGCGACAGGCGGTGCAGGCGGGCCAGCGGCTTGGCGGCGCAGTAGTCCAGCGCCTGCCAGGCCAGCACGACCGGCACGATCAGCGCGCCGCCAGCGAGAGAGGCCAAGAGGGCGAACAGCGTGAAGCGGCCCCATTCCAGCTGCGACAGCCAGTCCAGGCCTTGGGTGAAGTACAGGGGCATATGATGGCAGAGCTGGATCAGCGAGTCCAACAGCGCGGCGATGGTTTGGTAGTTCATGGTGCTCTCCTGGTTGGTTTGTGTTGTGACTGTAGGCGAGCGGGAATCGGGGCGATATCGACATGCGACGGACTGCGCGGCGGTGGGGATGAACTGCGTTTGGCGTGGATGAAATGCGCGCCGCGGCGGGGTGAGCCGCGGCGCGCGCGGGACGTTCAGTCGGCGAACAGGCCGGGCGGAGCGCTGCGCTCCAGCTCGAAACGCAGCAGCGCGGCCTTCAGCGGCAGTCCGCCGGCGTAGCCGGTGAGGCTGCCGTCGGCGCCCAGCACGCGGTGGCAGGGCACGATCAGCGCGATGGGGTTGGTGGCGTTGGCGCGGCCCACCGCGCGCGCGCCGCCGGGCAGGTCCAGCAGCAAGGCCAGCTCGCCGTAGCTGACGGTGCGGCCGTAGGGAATGCGCCGCAAGGCGGCCCACACCTGCTGCTGGAACGGCGTGCCGGCGGGGGCCAGCGCCAGCTCGAAGCTTTGGCGCTCGCCGGCCTGGTATTCGGCCAGTTGGCGCGCCACTTCGCGCAGCGCGCCGTCGTCGCGGCGGCAGGCGTGCTCGGCCAGTTGTTGCGGCGTCGGGTTGAACAGCAGCCGCAGCAGCGCGCCGTCGGCGTTCAGCCAGGCGGCCGCCGGGCCGAAGCGGGTGTCCAGCAGGCCGTGGCGGGAGGCGGGGAAGGTGGTGGTCATGGCGAGTCCGGTTTGTCCTGTCGCCATTGGAATCCAAATCCGGCGAAGAATAAATAGCGGCATGCGATGCCTGGCGCCGGCGAGCAGCGAAATGTCATCTTTCCCGCCGCGGGCGGCTCTGATTAAATGGCGGTGTCTTTCCCCTCGCCATCTCTGGAATGAACGATACCAAAAGCGCCGCTTTGGCCGCCGAGTCGCCGCCGGCCGATGACCCCAGCCGCTCCCGCGCCTTGCTGGCCGCCTCCAGCGCCCATGCGGCGCACGACGGATTGACCGACCTGGTGTACGTGCTGCTGCCGCTGTGGCAGGCGCAGTTCGGCATCAGCTACGCGCAGGTCGGTCTGCTGCGCGGCGCTTACTCGGGGATGATGGCCGGCTTTCAATTGCTGGCCAGCCGGGCGGCGGCGCGCTGGGGGCGCAAACGGCTGCTGGCGGCGGGAACGGCGCTGGCCGGCATCGCCTACTTGGTCGCCGGCCAGGCCGGCGGCCTGGCGGTGTTGCTGGCGGCCTTGCTGCTGGGCGGGCTGGGTGCCAGCGTCCAGCATCCGCTGGCGTCGGCGATGGTGGCGGATTCCCACGAGGCCGGCGGCGGCGTCAAGCAGGCGCTGGCGCAGTACAACTTTGCCGGCGATATCGGCAAAACGCTGATTCCGGCGCTGGCCGGCCTGCTGCTGACGGTGGCGAGCTGGCGCGCGGTGGTCAGCCTGGCCGGCCTGCTGGGCCTGGCCGCGGCCGCCGCGCTGTGGCGCTTGATCCCGGCGCGGCTGGATGCCGCGCGCCGCGAGGCCAAGGCGGCCGCGCCCGCGGCCGGCCAGGGCTCGGCCGGTGCCATGCGCGCGCTGCTGTTCACCGGCGTGCTGGACAGCGCGGCGCGGATGGGTTTTCTCACCTTTCTGCCTTTCCTGCTGAAGAGCAAGGGCGCCGGCAGCGCCGGCATCGGCCTGGCGCTGGCGCTGTTGTTCGTCGGCGGCGCGTTCGGCAAACTGTTTTGCGGCTATCTGGGCGCGCGCATCGGCATGGTGAGGACGGTGTGGCTGACGGAGACGGCCACCGCATTGCTGATCGCGCTGGCGGTAGCGCTGCCGCTGTTCGGCGCGATGGCGATCCTGCCGCTGCTGGGCCTGGCTTTGAACGGCACATCGTCGGTGCTGTACGGCGCGGTGCCGGAGCTGGCCGGCGCGGGGAGCCGGCGCGACCAGGCTTTCGCGCTGTTCTATACCGGGACGATAGGCGGCGGCGCCTTGTCGCCGGTGCTGTTCGGCCGGCTGGGCGACGCCGTCGGCGTGCCGGTGGCCTCGCTGTGGCTGGCGGCGCTGCTGTTGCTGACCTTGCCGCTGGCGTGGCGGGCGGGCAAGGGATTGCGGGCTTGAGAGGCGAAACTTGACGACGATGGGGGGCGGATATGGCGATGGCGGCTGATGCGGTGATCGCGCTGGTGGCGCTGCTGCATGGGTATTTTCTGGTACTGGAGATGTTTCTGTGGGACAAACCGCTGGGCATGAAGACCTTTCGGCTGACGCCGGAGCGGGCGCGCGACACCAAGGTTTTGGCCGCTAACCAGGGGCTGTACAACGGCTTTCTCGCCGCCGGCCTGGCCTGGGGACTGTGGCTGGGCGCGGGCGGTTTTCAGATCAAGCTGTTTTTCCTGGCCTGCGTGCTGGCGGCCGGCGCGTTCGGCGCCGCCACCGTCAACCGGCGCATTTTGTTGGTGCAGGGGCTGCCGGCGGCGCTGGGCATCGCGCTGTTGTGGCTGGCTTGAGCGGCGAGCGCGTCGCGGGGAGGGCGGATGGTTCCGGAAATGAGCATCTTGGGGCGGTTTTCAGGCAGAAGGCTCAAGCCGGCGCGCGTCGTGTTTGATGAGCAGGGCTTGTCCGTGCTCCGAGGCGATGCCTTGCGATGGCGCGTGCCGCTGGAGGAGATCGCGTCGGTTAGCCTGAGGCGGGGGCGGCGTCTGTTCGGCCTGTTTTCGTTCGGCCGGTGGCTGGTGGCGGAGTCTCGCGGCGGCAAGTTCTATCTCGAACCCACCCTGGAGTATAAGACGGAGGACCTGGAGCGCTTGGTCGCGCGAATCTGCCAGTTCATCGCTTGATTTCGCAGGATCAGCTTGTGTGTTCCAGCTCCTGCAAAAACCGCTCCAACACCAAATTGGCGCGGCGCCCCTTGCGCACCGCCAGCGCCAGCGGCGCGTCGTAATGGCAGATGTCCGGCAGCAGCGGCCGCATCTGTCCTTGCGCCACCCAGCCGGCGGCGAAGTGATCCGGCAGGTAGCCGATGTAGCGGCCGCTGAGGATCAAAAAGGCGATGCCTTCGCGGTCGGACGCGGTGGCGGCGGCGCGTAGCCGTTGTTGCAGCGCCTGCGCTTGCGGCGGCAAGCGGTAGCCGGGCGCGACGGCGTTGGCGGCGGCCAGGTCCACCTCGCTCAAGTCATTGTCGGGCCGGCTGAACAGCGGATGTTCGCGGCTGCAGTACAGCTGCGAGCGCTCGTCGTACAGCGGCAGGTAGTCCAGCCCGGACAAGGGCTGGATCAGCGGCACCACGCCGGCGTGCAGCTGGCCGTCCAGCAGGCCGGTTTCGATGTCGCTGGGCGTCATCATGCCGATGGAGATCTTCACTTCCGGACCTTGCTCGCTCAGCGCTTTGAGCGCGCCGGTGACGCGCATCCTGGGCAGCGTCACCAGGTTGTTGACGATGCCGATGTTCAACTCGCCGCGCAGTTGGCGGTGCAGCAGGTTCACTTCGCCGCGGAAATCCTCCAGCGCCGCCAGCAGCGTGTGGCTGGCGCGCAGCACTTCGCGGCCTTCGTCCGTCAGCGCGAAACCGGCTCGGCCGCGCTGGCACAGCCGGATGCCCAACCGTTTTTCCAGATCGCCCATCTGCAGGCTGATGGCGGAGCGGCTGATGCCCAGCACGCCCTCGGCGGCGGAGAAGCCGCCGCATTCGGCCACCGCGCGGAACAGCCGCAGCAGGCGGATATCGAAATCGCTGACTTGTCCCAGCGCGGGTTTCATAAGTTGAGTTTTTATTTATCTGAACATAAGAAAGATAGCATTTAACTCACGCAATGTCCGCGGCATGCTGTGTCCATACTCCCGCCACAGGTGCCTGACATGAACCCGCTCACCACCCGTTCCGAATTTTCCCATCTCGATCTGCGCGCGCACTGGATGCCGTTCAGCGCCAACCGCAACTTCCAGCGCGATCCGCGGTTGATCGTCGCCGGCGAAGGCAATTATCTGGTCGATGACCAAGGCCGCCGCATCTTCGACAGCCTGTCCGGCCTGTGGTGCTGCGGCGCCGGGCACAGCCGCAAGGAGATCGCCGAGGCTGTGTATCGCCAGCTGTCGACGCTGGATTACTCGCCCGGCTTCCAGTTTGGCCATCCGCTGTCGTTCCGGCTGGCCGAGCGGGTGGCGGCGATGGCGCCGGGCGCGCTGAACCACGTATTCTTCACCAACTCTGGCTCCGAGTGCGCCGACACCGCGGTGAAGATGGCGCGCGCCTACTGGCGGCTGAAGGGCCAGGCGTCCAAAACCAAATTGATCGGCCGCGCTCGCGGCTACCATGGCGTCAACATCGCCGGCACCAGCCTGGGCGGCATGAATGGCAACCGCAAATTGTTCGGCCCGCTGATGGACGCGGACCATCTGCCGCACACCTTGCTGCCGGCCAACGCTTTCAGCCGCGGCTTGCCGGCGCAGGGCGCGGAGCTGGCGGACGACTTGCTGCGGCTGATCGAGCTGCACGACGCGTCCAATATCGCCGCGGTGATCGTGGAGCCGATGGCGGGCTCGGCCGGCGTGATCGTGCCGCCGCAGGGCTATCTGCAACGCCTGCGCGAGATCTGCACGCAGCACGGCATCCTGTTGATCTTCGACGAGGTGATCACCGGCTTCGGCCGCACCGGCAAGCTGTTCGGCGCCGACTATTTCGGCGTGACGCCGGACATCATGAATGTCGCCAAGCAGCTGACCAATGGCGCGGTGCCGATGGGCGCGGTGGTGGCGACCAGCGAAATCTACGAGGCCTTCATGGCGCAGGCGACGCCGGAGTACGCGGTGGAGTTCGCCCATGGCTACACCTATTCCGCCCATCCGGTGGCTTGCGCGGCGGCGCTGGCGGCGCTGGACGTGCTGGAGAACGAAAACCTGGTGGCCAGGGCCGCCGAGCTGGCGCCGCATTTCGAGCGCGGCATTCACGGCCTGAAAGGCTTGCCGCATGTGATCGACATCCGCAACTGCGGGCTGGCCGGCGCGGTGCAGATCGCGCCGCGCGGCGGCGACGCCATCGTGCGGCCGTACGAGGCGGCGATGGCGTTGTGGCGCAAGGGCTTCTATGTCCGCTACGGCGGCGACGCGCTGCAGTTCGGCCCGCCGTTCACCACCACGCCGCAGGAGCTGGACAGCCTGTTCGACGCCGTCGGCGAGACGCTGACCAAGCTGGCCTGAAATGATTGTCACCAATAAAACGAGATCCTGAAATGACGACTTTGCAACACCTGATCCACGGCGAGGCTTGCGACGGCGGCAGCCGCCGCGCGCCGATCTTCAATCCATCCACCGGTCAAGCCATCGCCGACGTCCAACTGGCGGACGCCGCCACCGTGGCGCAGGCGGTGGCTGCCGCCCAGGCGGCGTTTCCGGCCTGGCGCGACATGCCGCCGGCCAAGCGCGCGCAAGTGCTGTTCCGCTTCAAGCAGCTGCTGGAGCAGCATGAGGCCGAGATCGTGCCGTTGATCAGCCGCGAGCACGGCAAGACATTGGAGGACGCCGCCGGCGAGCTGAAGCGCGGCATCGAGAATGTGGAATACGCCTGCGCCGCGCCGGCGCTGCTGAAGGGCGAGTACAGCCGCAACGCCGGCCCCAATGTCGACGCCTGGAGCGATTTCCAGCCGCTGGGCGTGGTGGCCGGCATCACGCCGTTCAACTTCCCGGCCATGGTGCCGCTGTGGATGTATCCGCTGGCCATCGCTTGCGGCAACACCTTTATCCTGAAACCGTCGGAGCGCGATCCCAGCTCGACGCTGCTGATCGCCCGCCTGCTGCATGAAGCCGGCCTGCCGCGTGGCGTGCTCAACGTGGTGCACGGCGACAAGGAGGCGGTGGACGCGCTGCTGGCGGCGCCGGAAGTCAAGGCAGTCAGCTTTGTCGGCTCCACGCCCATCGCCGAATACATCTACGCCGAGGGCAGCCGCCGCGGCAAGCGGGTGCAGGCTTTGGGCGGCGCCAAGAACCACGCGGTGGTGCTGCCGGACGCCGATCTCGACAATACCGCCAACGCCTTGATGGGCGCGGCCTACGGCTCCTGCGGCGAGCGCTGCATGGCCATCTCGGTCGCCGTCTGCGTCGGCGATCAGGCGGCCGACGCGCTGATCGCCAAGCTGACGCCGCAGATCCAGGCTTTGAAAGTGGGGCCGGGCACCTCGCCGGGCCTGGACATGGGCCCGCTGGTGACGCACGCGCATCTGGACAAGGTCAGCGGCTATATCGCCGACGGCGTGGCGGCCGGCGCGGAGCTGGTGGTCGATGGCCGCGGCATCGCGGTGCCCGGCCATGAGGGCGGCTTCTTCCTCGGCGGCTGCCTGTTCGACCGAGTGACGCCGCAGATGCGCATCTACCAGGAAGAAATCTTCGGCCCGGTGCTGTGCGTGGTGCGGGTGAACAGCCTGGAAGAGGCGATCGCGCTGATCAACGCCCACGAATACGGCAACGGCACCTGCATCTTCACCCGCGACGGCGAGGCGGCGCGCCTGTTCGCCGATACGGTGGAAGTGGGCATGGTGGGCATCAACGTGCCGCTGCCGGTGCCGGTGGCCTACCACAGCTTCGGTGGCTGGAAGCGGTCCTTGTTTGGCGACTTGCACGCCTACGGCCCGGACGGCGTGCGCTTCTACACCCGGCGCAAGGCAATCACCCAGCGCTGGCCGCAGCGCGCCAGCCACGAGGCCTCGCAGTTCGCCTTTCCCAGCCTGTAAATCAACAGTGGCGGATGGGCCGCTCGCGAGGGCGGCCCGTTTCGCTGGCATAATGGCAATGTCCTGATCCTGTCTGCTCGCCATGAAACTGTCTGCTTCCGCAACCATCGTTTCTTCCCCTTGGTCCATCCGCCGCCTGAGCGCGGCCGATATCGGCGCGGATTGGCTGGACGATTTCCAGCGCCGGCAGGAGGTGACGCTGGTGTATCGCGGCGCGCCCGGCGAGCGGCGCATCGTGGCCGAGCCGTTCATCGACGACTGGTCGGCGGACGAGCGGCGGGCGCTGTGTCGCGAGCTGGCGGCGATGGCGGATGCCGGGCGGGTGTGGTCGGCGATGGAAGGGGAACGCCTGGCCGGCTTCGCCGCCATTGCGCCGGCGCCGCTGGGGCCGGATGGCGAATACCGGCAATTGACGGAATTGCAGGTCGATGCCCGCTGGCGGGGGCGCGGCTTGGGGCGCGAACTGATGGCCGCCTGCGTCGCCGGCGGCAGGGAGATGGGCGCGGGCCGGCTGTACATTTCCTCGCACTCCGCCATTGAAACGGTGTCGTTCTACGAGCGCTGCGGCTGCGTGCCGGCGCGCTGGCTGCATGTTCCGCAGATCGAACGGGAACCGTTCGATTGGCAGTTGGAGTACGACCTGGCGCGCCAGTGAAATGTCATTGTGCTATCTTGCTTAAGCCAGCTTTCCCGCCGCCAAGGAGCCTGCCATGCCCAACACCATACGTCTGCACCGCGTGCTGAACGCGCCGCCGGAGCGCGTCTACCGCGCCTTCATCGATCCGCTGGCACTGGCCAAGTGGCTGCCGCCAGACGGCTTCGTCTGCCAGGTGCTGGAGCAGGACGCCACCGTGGGCGGCGGCTACCGGATGGCCTTCGTCAATTTCTCCGGCGGCCAGCAGCACGAGTTCGGCGGCCGCTATCTGGAGCTGATTCCCGGCGAGCGGGTTCGCTACAGCGATAGGTTCGACGATCCGAATCTTGCCGGCGAGATGACCACCACCATCACGCTGGCGCCATTGTCCTGCGGCGCCGATCTCACCATCGTGCAGCAAGGCATCCCGGACGCGATTCCGCCCGAGAACTGCTATCTGGGCTGGCAGCAGTCGCTGCGGCAGCTGGCGGCCTTGGTGGAGCCGGACATTCCGGGCTAGGCCGGACGAAGCGCAACAAGCCGGGCGCATGCCCGGCTTGGTTTTGCGGCCTGCGCGCCAGCCTTGTCAATCCAGCGGCCAGGGAATGGTTTTGGCCTGATCGGCGGCGGCATCGGATGCCGGCACGGCAGGCGCGGCGACGGTATCCACCGCGCGCCACCACGGCTCCGTCCGATCGGCGTGGGCGGGCTCCAGCGCCTGGCCCTGGCGCGGCATCAGCAGTTGGACATTGCTTTGCTCGGACAGGGCCAGCAGGGTGTCCGCCGGTTCGTCCCAGGCGTGCATCGCCAGGTTGAAGGTGCCCCAATGCACCGGCAGGAAAGCGCCGCCGCCCAGCAGCTCCAGGGCTTTGAGCGCGTTGTCCGGCCCCAGGTGGATATCGCCCCAGGCGGGGTGGTAGGCCCCCACTTCCAGCATCACCAGGTCGAATGCGCCGATCCGTTCGCGGATTTCCTCAAACTGGCCGGTGAGGCCGGTGTCGCCGCTGAAAAACACCGAGTGCCGCGGCGTGCGGATGGCCAGCGACGACCATAGCGTGGCGTTGCGGTCTTTCAGGCCGCGGCCGGAAAAGTGCTGCGACGGGGTGGCGGTGACGGTCAGGTCGGCGCTGGGGTGGCGGTAGCTTTCCCACCAGTCCAGCTCGGTGATGCGCTGCGGCGCCACGCCGAACGCTTCCAGATGCGCGCCGACGCCCAGCGAGGTGACGAAGGGCACCGGCGTTTTGGCGAGTTCGCGTATCGTGGGGTAGTCCAGATGGTCGTAGTGATCGTGGGAAACCAGCACCAGGTCCAGCGGCGGCAGCTCCTTCAGCCGCACTGGCGCCGGCTGGAAGCGTTTGGGGCCGGCCAGCCGCGTCGGCGAGGCGCGCGGCCCCCATACCGGATCGGTCAGCACGCGCAGGCCGTCTATTTCCAGCAGCACCGTCGAGTGCCCAAGCCAGGTGGCGCGCAGGCCGGACTCCGGCGGCTTGCGCCAGGCATGCCGCGGGTCCGCTACGGGCAGCGGGCCATTCGGCGTCCGCCTTTCGCCGCCGCACAGAAAGTCTTTCAGCGACGGCATCTTCACCGCCGGGTCGCGCAGGCCGGGAGCGATCGGATAGATGTTGCGGAAGCCGTCGTCCGCCCACATCGGGGAGGCGCGCATCCTTTCCAGCCGCGCGCCGGCCGCTTTCTTGCCCAGTGCTTTCATCGCCATCCTTCCCATGCGTGTTGACGTGTTGCCCACACTGTAAATAAGCGCGTCCGCCGCGTCGAGCTTGGTGCGCGCGCGGCTCGCTTGCGACGGATGGCCGGCTGGCTAGAATGAAAAGCTGCGGGTCGCTTGGCTGGGGGTGTGGCGTGGACGCATTGGATGAAGTGCTGCTGCAGTTATGCCGGCAAGAAGGCCTGCCGGATCATGCCGTGCTGGATATGCGGGTGGTGCAACGCCAGCGCTATCCTCGCGCCAGCCTGCTGTATTGGGCCGTGGTGGACTTCAGCCTGCCGTCCACGGAGGCCAGGCTGTTCGTTTTCGATACGCTGGAGGGTTCGGTGCAGCGTTTTCTGGTGGCGCATGGCCGGGGAGAAGACCCGGCCGGCCATGCGCATTACGCCCAGCACTTTTCCGATGCGCCCGGCTCCCTGGCTTCCTGCCTGGGCGTGTGCCGGGCCGCCGACACCTGCTTCGGCCCGCACGGCCTGGCGTTGTGGCTGGACGGCATGGGGCCGGACAATGCCAATATGCGCGCGCGCCGGCTGACCCTGCATGGCGCGCAGTACGTGGCGCCGGACTACATCCGCCAACACGGCGCGCCGGGATGCTCGGACGGCAGCCTGGCGATAGACCCGCAATACAGCGTGGGCCTGATCAATATGCTGCAGGGCGGGTCGTACATCAATTGCATCCGCTCGCGCATTTGATCGTTGCTGACGGCGCGGCCTCCGCGCGCGGCGTTGTTTTTCTCAGTCCAGCGTGACGACGATCTTGCCGCCGGCCGATTGCGCGTCCAGCACGCTATGGGCCTCCTGGATCTGCTCGAAGGCGAATACCCGCGCCGGCCTGGCGGGAATGGCGCCGCTTTCCGCCCATTCAATGATGTTTTGGAACGGGATGTCGCCCAATGGATAGTCGCGGCTGCCAAATACCAGGGCGCTGGCGAAGAAGCTGAGCTGCCGCCCGCTGGGCAGGTGGGCCATGGGATCGAAGCCGGCCAGCGGTTCGTGCCCGCCCAGAAAGCCGGCCACGCAGACGCGGCCGTCGCGTTTGGCCAGGCGCAGCGAATCGAGCAGGGTCGAGGTGCCGACCAGATCCAGCACTTTATCCATGCTGCAACCGGCGATTTCCGCCAATTCCGCGCCAAGTTCGGCGGACTCCACGCGCGCGATGTCCGCGCCCAGCTGGCGCGCCGCTTGCAGCCGGGATGCCTGGCTGACGGTGGCGATGACGCGCGCGCCATGCAGCTTGGCCAGCGCCATCGCGGCTTGACCCAGGGCGGACAGCGCGCCGCGGATCAGCAAGGTGTCGCCGTTTTGTAGCGCCAGGTTGCCGTGCAAGCAGGTCCAGGCGGTGGCGTAGGATTCCGGCAGAGCCGCGAGCGCGCTCCAGTCCAGCGTGGTGCGCACCGGCACCACATTGGCGGCCGGCACGCTGACGAACTCCGCATAGCTGCCATTGCGGCTGCGGCCCATGCCGCCCATTAGGGCGATGACGGTTTGCCCGGGCGGCAAAACGCCGCCGGGGTCATGGGCCACCTCGCCGGCGCACTCTATGCCGGATACCGCCGCCACTTCTCCCCACAGGCCTTGGCGGAAATACTGCTCGGCCCGATTCAAGCCGAAGGCGCGGACGCGCACCAGCACTTCGTCGGCGCCGGCTTGCGGCGCGGGGATGTCCTGGATTCTCAGCTGCTCCGGGCCGCCATATTGTTGTCTGACGATTGCGCGCATGGGATTCGCTCCTGTTTGGTGGGTGACAGCGGCAGTTTAGCTAGCGGAGCATGTTGAAAAAATTCAAAAGATTAACAAAAGATTGTAAGATTAAATAACAATGGACTTCACACTGCATGAGTTGGTCTGCCTGGATGCCGTGCTGAGAGAAGGCAGCTTCCAGGCGGCGGCGCTGAAACTGCACCGCAGCCATCCCGCCGTCCACGCGGCGATCAAGAATCTGGAGGCGCGTCTGGGCTTGAGCTTGCTGGACCGCGCGTCTTATCGCGTCCGGCTGACGCCGCAAGGCGAGGCGTTCCATCGCCAGGCCCAGGCCTTGCTGGCGCAGGCGGCTAGCCTGGGCACGATGTGCGGCCAGCTGCGGAGTGGCGAAGAAACGGACTTGCGCGTAGTAGTGGGCGATCTCACGCCCAATGCGGAGGCGCTGGATTTGCTGCGGCGCTTTTTCCGGAACTGGCCGCATACCCGGCTGCACCTCCACTTCGAGGCGATAAGCGGTCCGTGGGAGAGGCTGCTTGCCGAGGACGCGGACTTGATCCTGCATCACGTCGATAAGTCGGACACGCGTTTCGAATGGACGGATGTCTGCCGGGTGGAGCTGGTGCCGGTGGCGGCGCCGGGTTTTCTGGATGGCCCCATTTCCCGCGATGTGAGCCCGGAGCAGATGGCGCGTCATGTTCAGGTGGTGATACGGGATTCCGCGCAGGCGCCGGGGCGCGATTACTTTGTGGTGAAGGAGGCGCCGAGTTGGACGGTGGCGGATCAATACACCAAGAAAGACTTGATCGTGCGCGGCATGGGCTGGGGCCATATGCCCTTGCATCTGGTGGCGGAGGAGCTGCGCAGCGGCGCGCTGCTTTCGCTGGAGGGGCGGCATTTCCGGCGCAGCGCGCTGGACATCGTCGCCGCGCGCTTGCGCGGCCGTCCCGCCGGCCCCGTGGCGTCCGCGCTCTGGTCCTTCCTGGCGGCGGAGGGCGAAGGGCGGCCAGGCGGCGCTCAGCTCCGCTGAGCGTCATGCGGCAGGGCCGCTGGTTTTCTTGAGCGCGGCGGCTAGGCGCGGAGCGATGCGAAAACGCGGCCTATGCCCTATTTGTCCAGCATCAATCGCAGCCGCAGCCGCAGCCGGGGTTGGGGGCTGCGCCTCCTGGCGAACTTATCGGTACGCCGCGCCGCGCGGGTCGAACCAAAGCTGGGAATCCTTGAGAACCTTGCGCGGCGTCAGCGTATCGTCGGATGGGATTTCTATGATGCCGCGGTGCGCCAGGTCCGCTTGGCGTATCGCCTGGCCGTTATAGCGCCAGAAGATTTCGTCGAAGCTGCCATCGCGCATCATCAGGCGCAAGCCCTGTTCCAGCCGCTGCGCCAACGCGGCGTTGTCCTTGGCTACGTAGAAATAGTAGGGGTTGGCGTAATGCAGCGCTAAATGCGCTTCCACCGCCAAAGACGGCGTCTGGTCGCGATGCGCTGCGTATTCTGCATACACTTCGTTGATGCCGCGAGGAAATAGATCGATCCGACGAGCTTCTATCATGCCGAACAGCTGTGGATATTCGTTGGTGATCACATGGAATCCGGCCCCTCGCAGAATATCGACATCCGCCCAGCCGCGCCCCTGGCCAAGGCTGAACTTTTTCAGATCGGCGAGCGAGGCTGTCCGGTTGAACTCGTCTTGACGGTCTCGTCGAATCAGCGCGATGCGGTAGCCCAGCAGGCCTTTGCGTAGCGGAATGTATACCGGCAAAGTCTTTTGCTGCAGTTCGCGGCTGATTGAGCCCCACATCAGCGTGAGGCCCTGGCCTTGTGTCAGCGACAGCAATTGGCGGTTCTTGTTCATCGGCTCGAGCGATGGCCTGGCGAGCGCCGGACCATAGCGCTTATCCGTATGGGCCAGCGCGCCGTTCAACAATTCCAGAATGTCGGCATGTCTGACATCGCGTGGCGATTCCGGCGCCGGATAGACGATCTCGGTTTCCGCCATGGCCCGCAGTCCGCAGCAGGCTTGCAGAATGAGGGCGAGGAGGCGGCAGGTTTTTGCGTTCATGAACAAAGAATAGGACAGCGGATGGAAGAGAAAATAGGGGCAGGCCACGGTTAAAAGAAAACCGCGGCCTGTTTTCTATTTGCCCCTTCTTTCCCTTCCCGGTTTGCCGGGGCGCGGCATCGTGGGCTCAGTTTCCCATGTCCTCGCTGTAATTGGCCGGAATCCAGGCGTAGGCCTTGGCGTCGCGGCGGACATGGCCGATGCCGGGGAAGGAGATGTGCGCGGCGGCTACCCAATAGCCATGGGCCGCGGCGTCGGCAAAGGCATGGCGCCGCAGTTTGACCGCGCCGGAGGAGTCGACATCGAAGTCTATATTCACCTGCGGCTGAGAGAACTGCACCACTTGGGCATGCACGGTATCGCCCCAGAACTGCATGCGCTGGCCCTGGCTCTGCGCCTCATAGAAGGTGTGCCCCGGCGTGTGCCCAGGCGCGGCGATGGCGCGTATGCCGGGGAACAGCTCGGCGCCGGCGGCGAAAGCCTTCACGCGATGGGCGGCGAGATAGGGCGCCAGCGAAGCCTGGGCCTGGGCGAAACCTTTGCTTTGATCGAAGCCGGATGGCTGCGCCGGCGCCACCTTGGCGCGGTTGGCCGGGTTCAGCCAGAAGTCTTCCTCCTTTTGATTCAGATAGACGTCGGCGTTCGGGAAGACTGCCTTGCCGGCCACGGTGAGGCCGCCGGAGTGGTCCAGGTGCACATGGGTGAGCAGCACGGCGTCGATGTCTTCCAGCCGGTAACCGGCGGCGCGGATATTGGCGGGCAGCTTGCCGGCGCTGGGGCCGAACAGGTCGCCGGCGCCGCTGTCCACCAGCAGCAGCTTGGAGCCCGTGTTGATCAGGAAGGCGTTGATCGAGGTTTCCGCATGGCCCGGCGTCTGGAAGCCGTTTTCCAACTGCTGCCGGATCTGCTCCGGGGACTCGCCATGCAACAGCTTGTCCAGCGGCACTTTGACGGTGCCGTCGGACAGCGCGGTGATTTCGAACCGGCCTAGCATCATCCGGTAATAGCCCGGCGCCTGGGCATGGATTTGCGGCGCGGCGGCCAGGCTGGAGGTTGCGGAGAGCAGGGTTGCCGCGCTGATGGCGACGGCGGCGGCGATGGCTTTCAATTGGCGGAGCTGAGGCATGTTGGTTCCTTATCAGGCGGTAGCGCAAGCGGTTTGCTCGCGTGGCCTGATCATGTTCCAATACGCAGTCATATCATTCAAATCGATTGAAAAGATGATGACTATCAGCGAAAGAGATTTTCGCGCGGTTGATCTCAACCTGCTGGTGACTTTCCTGGTGTTGATGCGCGAACGCAGCGTATCGCGCGCGGCCGAGCGGTTGTTCATCGGCCAGCCTGCGGTGAGCGGCGCGCTGGCGCGGCTGCGCAGCCTGTTCGACGACGAGCTGCTGGTGCGCGGCGCCGGCGGCATGGAGCCGACTGCGCGCGCCTTGCGGCTGGAGGCCGAGCTGTTGCCGGCATTGCAGGATGTGCAGGCGGCCTTGTTTCATTCCGAGCGTTTCGATCCGGCCGGCGCCGAACGAGCTTTCACGCTGGCGATGCCGGACTGGGTGGAGGTTTGGCTGATGCCGCGGGTTTTCGCCGAACTGCGCCGCCAGGCGCCGCGCGTCCGCGTCGCCGTCAAGGCCACCGACCCCTTCCAGGGCGCGGCCATGCTGGAGAGGCATGAAATGGAGCTGGGCGTGGCGACGCTGCCGGACAAGCCGGCTTGGCTGCGCAGCGTTCCGCTGGCCAGGATGGGGTTCAGCTGCGTTCATCACGGAAAGCGGCTGCCGCTGGCCGGCCCGCTCACCCTGCGGGATTATGTGGCCCATCCCCATGTGCTGGTCACTTATCGCGGCGCGTTCCGCAGCGGCATAGACCAATTGCTGGAAGCGCGCGGCCTGCGGCGGCAGGTGCAATACACCACCCAGCAGTTCAGCACCCTGCCCAGCCTGCTGCGCGAAGTGGCGGCGCTGTCCAGCGTGCCGGCGGCGCTAGCCGATCATTGGGCGTATTGCCAGGATCTGCATGCGCATCCCTTGCCGCTGCCGTCGCCGGAAATCGAGTTGTCGATGTTCTGGCATGCGGCCAAGGACAAGGACCCAGCATTGGAATGGCTGCGCGGCGTGGTGGCGGAGGCGGCGCGGACGCCGCTGGTTTGACGGGGGCGGAGTTCTGGCGCGCCGAGGTCTGGCTCAGGGTTCCATGGCGCGCCACAGCTTGGTCTGGCACTGCGCGCATTGGTAGATGCGGCGGTATTCCACCGGCCGCAATAGTCCGACGGAGAGAATGTCGCTGCCGCCGCAAACGTGGCAATGCGGGACGCCATGGCTATGGCTGGCTGGATGGTCTTGCCGGTATTTCTCCAGCGTGGGGAATCGCAGCCAGTACTTCTGCGCGGCCGGCTGGTAGGCCAGAAAATAGAATGACGCGGCGCCGATCGGCAAAACCGCGATGACCATCCAGGCGTTCATTTTTTCTCCGGTGTGGTTTTGCGTGTTGCGGACATTCTTCCACCGAAAGCGAGAGGCCGTCTAATAAAACCATGTTTATTTTAAAAGCCGGGCGGTTGGATTACGTCAAATCAGGTTTTAAGTAAAAACGAGGCCATTTCGCCATTAAGCGGCCAACACGCTAGCGGATGGCGCGTTGGCGCTGGTTGGCAGAGGGCGATGTGGATCAAGTGCCGCGGAGCACGGAATCCATTGGAGCGGCCCCGCGTGGATGGGATGGCCGGGATCGTGGCGGGGGCCGTGGTTGTTTTCCCGCGCGGCGACGAAAAAGCCCCGCGGCTTGAGGCCGCGGGGCGGAGGAAAAAACTGCGCAGCATCGCGCTTGACTCAGCCGCATGCCCCCACATGGCCGCAGGCGGTGCAGAACTCGCAGCCGTCTTTTTTTATCAGCGCGTGGTTGCCGCATTCCGGGCAGGCCTTGCCGGCCAGCGGCTTGAGCTGGGCCGGCGCTTCTAGCGCGAACAGGTCGCTCTGCTCCGGCGCCATCACGCCCATTTCCTCCAGCGGCACGCCTTCCTCGGTCAGCACGCCCAGCATCGCGTAGCGGTGGATGATCAGCCGCGCCAGATACGCGACGGTGGATGGCCAGCTTTGCGATTTTTCCAGTCCGGGAATGCGGGCGAAGAAGTCGCCCTGCGGCTCGGCGTAGTTGAGCAGCTTGCGCAGCTTCAGGCCTATCCAGGCCGGGTCTATCACCCGCATGTCGAGGGAGAGCATCTTGCACAGGCCGTCCAGTTCGCGCGGGTAGGCGCCGGCCAGCCATACCGAGTACGGCCGGCGCTTGCCGTTGGGCAGGATCAGCTCTTTGATGAACAGCACGAAGTCATCGCCGGTTTGCGGATTCACCACGTCCACCGACCAGCTCATGGTGCCGTCGCTGCCGGATTTCGGCTCCTTGCGGGCGAACAGCGCGTCCATCACCGGCGTGGCTTCGCCGGCGTCCAGCCGCAGCGCGCCCAGTTGCTCGACGCGGTGGCGCACCACCTGGCCCAGCGCGGCGGCGGCCGAGGTGGCGTGGATGGCCTTGTCGCCCAGCGTGAACTGGTAGCGCTTGTCGCCGTTGGTTCGCGACAGCGCGTCCAGCTTGGCGGCCAGCCAGGCGCGGTCGCGGCAGCGCATGTCCATCGACAGCGTTTTGGCGATGGCGGACAGGCCGCGCTGCACTTCGGTGGCGTTGACCCAGCATTCAAACGGCTGGACGCGGCCGTTTTCCATGTGGCCGACCACCACGGCGAAATCGCCGGCGTCGCCTTCCACCATGAAGGTCCACGACGGGTTGCCTTCCTTCAGTTTGGGGCGGTTCGGCCATTTCAAGCTGGATAGCGCCGGGGTGGGCGCGGTGTTGAGCACTACGCGGCGGTCCGGGTCGTTGGCGGCGCCGGACAGGTCTTCCGGCGCGGCGGCGGCGGCTTGCGCCGGCTCCAGCGACAACACCGAACCCAGCACATTGTTGGGGCGGTAGGTGGTGATGCCTTTCAGCCCGTTGCGCCAGGCTTCCAGGTACAGGCTTTCGAAGTCGGCGAACGGGTAGTCGGCCGGCACGTTGACGGTCTTGGAGATGGCGGTGTCGACGAAGGGCGCGACGGCGGCCACCATCCGCATGTGGTCCAGCGCGCTCATTTCCAGCGCGGAGACGAAGTAGTCGGGCAGGCGCGCGGTGTCGCCGCCCTGCATCCGCCACACGCGGTAGGCGTGGTCTTCCACCAGGTATTCCTGCTGCGTGTCGTCGGCCATCCGCTTTTTGCGGGTGTAGAACCAGGAGAACGGCGGCTCGATGCCGTTGGAGGCGTTGTCGGCGAAGGCCAGCGAGATGGTGCCGGTGGGGGCGATCGACAGCAGGTGCGAATTGCGGATGCCGTGCTTGCGGATGCGCGCCTGGATCTTGTCCGGCAGCCGGCTGGCGCAGTGCGGCGCGGCCAGGTAGGCGTCGGCGTCGAACAGCGGGAAGGCGCCTTTTTCGATGGCGAGATCCACCGAGGCGTCGTAGGCGGCGTCGCGCATGCTCTGGGCGATGCGGGCGGCGAAGCGGCGGCCTTCCTCGCTGTCGTAGCGTATCTTCAGCATGATCAGCGCGTCGCCCAGGCCGGTGAATCCCAGGCCGACGCGGCGCTTGTTCTGCGCCTCGCGCTCCTGTTCCGGCAGCGGCCACACGGTCAGGTCCAGCACATTGTCCAGCATGCGGATGGACATCCGCACCACCTTCTCGAACGACTTGAAGTCGAAGTGGGCCTTGTCGCCGAACGGCGCGCGCACGTGGCGGGTCAGGTTGACCGATCCGAGGTCGCAGCAGCCGTAGTCGGGCAACGGCTGCTCGCCGCAGGGATTGGTGGATTCGATCACCTCGCAGTAGGACAGGTTGTTGTCCTGGTTGATGCGGGTCATGAACAGCACGCCGGGCTCGGCGTGGTCGTAGGTGGATTCCATGATCTGCCGCCACAGCGCGCGGGCGCGCACGGTGCGGTACACCCACAGGCCGTCTTCGCGGCGGAAGCTGTCGGGGAAGGCGTCGGACGCCGGCTCCACCGCGTGGGTCAGCTGCCAGTCGGCGTCGGCTTCCACCGCCTGCATGAAGGCGTCGGAGACGCCGACCGAGATATTGAAGTTGCGCAGATCGCCCTGATCCTTGGCGTGGATGAAGGCTTCCACGTCCGGATGGCTGACGTCCAGCACGCCCATTTGCGCGCCGCGCCGCGCGCCGGCCGATTCCACCGTCTCGCAGCTGCGGTCGAACACGCGCATATAGGACACCGGGCCGGAAGCGCGGCTGTTGGTGCCTTTCACATGCGCGCCCCTGGGGCGGATGCGGCTGAAGTTGTAGCCGACGCCGCCGCCGCGGCGCATGGTTTCCGCCGCCTGCAGCAGCGCCTGGTAGATGCCGGCCTTGCCGTGTTCGGTTTCTGACACCGAATCGCCGACCGGCTGCACGAAGCAGTTGATCAGCGTGGCGGACAGCTCGGTGCCGGCGGCGGAATTGATGCGGCCGCCGGGGATGAAGCCGTGGTCCAGCGCCTCGAAAAACAGCGGCTCGAAACGGGCCGGGTCATGTTCCAGTCCGGCCAGCGCGCGCGCGACGCGGCGGCGCACTTCGCTGACGCTTTGTTCGCCATTCTTGGCGTACTTTTCCAGCAACACCTCGCGCGAGATGTCCTGTTCCGCCATGGCGGCGATGTTTTCCTGCTGCATGGAGCGCTCATCCTTCTGAAACGGTGTTCAACGACGATGGCATGGCCGGCTGCGCATGAAAAACGGCGTAGCACACTATATGTTGTTACGCCGTGATGGGGTGAAACGCAAGTTGTTGTGTTCCGGCGCCGTTTGGGATTGTACTCCGGATGCGGCGCCGGGGGCTATTTCGCGGTGATTTTCACCGCCAGCTCCACGCCGTCGCGGTTGGCCGAGGTTTTTTGCGGCGCGTCCAGCGTCACGCGTTCGGCGAGGTCGGGCGCATGGCGCAGCATCACCTTGCGGGCGTTGGCGCCACGCAGTTCCGCCAGCTTGACGAGATCGGCCTGGCTGACTTTTTCCGCCGCCAGCATCTCGTCGCGCAGCAGTTTGGCCAGTTCGGCGCCGGACGGGCCGCCGGGCTTCAGCGTGTGGCCCAGCAGCTTCAGCCGGCCGATGCGCTGGCCGTAGACGGTTTTGATCGCCGACTGGATCTGCGCGTCTTTCAGGTCCAGCGAAGCCAGCGGCTCGTCATCCATCGGCGCGTGGCCGGCGGCGGCCAGCACCGCGGCGTCGACGCGCGCGCGCGCCAGCTGCTTGCTGTCCTCGTCCGGCGCGTAGCCGCCGGAAATGGCCAGCTGCATCTTCGGCCGCTTGGCCATCAGCGCCGCCACCTTGTCCAGCTTTTCGCGCTCCGGCGGGCTGACGTGGGCTTCGCCGGCGACGAAGCGGATGTCGTCGAAGCCATCGCCGCCCAGCAGCGCCCCCAACGCGCGGAACGGCGCGGTGACCACCTTGGTGACGATGTTGACGAGCGCCTTCCACACCACTTGTCCGTAGCTGAACTGCGGGTCGTCCAGGCTGCCGGCCACCGGCAGATCGAGGTCGATGCGGCCGTTGCTGTCTTCCAGCAGCGCCACGGCGAGGCGCAGCGGCAGGTGCGGCGACTTGTCGCCCTGCAGTTCCTCGCCCAGCTGGATGGAATCGATCACGATGCGGTTCTCGCCCTTCAGCTGGCGGTGCTCTAGCAGATAGCGCAGCTCCAGCGACAGGCGGCCGTCCTTCACCTGCCAGCCGGCGAAGTTCATCGAATACGGATTCAGGTTGTTCAGCGCCAGGTTGTGGAAGTCGAGATGGATGTCGGTGCTGTCGGTCGGCGACGTCGGCGACAGCGCGCCGCGCACCTTCACCTCGCCGTACTGGTCCACCGCGCCGTCCAGCGTGATGCGGCCGCGGCCGCCGGCGCGGGTCGACAGGTTCTGGATGCTGCCGCGCAGATGGTGCATGCGGGTGGCGAAGTCTGGAGTCATGCCGTGGTCGGCGAACTCCACCGCGCCGTTCTGCACGTGGATGCTGTGCACGTCCACCTGCGGCAGCGGCGCGCTCTTGCCGGCAGGCTGCGCGGGTTTGGCCGCCGGCGCGCCGGCGAAGATCTTCTGCCAGTTGAGCCGGCGCTGCGGATCCAGGATCAGCCGCGCGCGCGGCTGGTCCAGCCGCACGTCGTTGATGCTGGCCTTCAGCGGCATGCCCTGCACTTGCAGCCTGCTGAGGCTGAGGCTGTTCCAGCCCAGCAGCGGCAGCGCTTCGCCCGGCTCCTGCAGCGCCATTTTCGCCAGTTTCAACTGGCCGGCCAGCTTCCACTGGCTGGCGGAGGCGGCGTCCAGCTGCAGGTCGGCGGACAGTGCGCCGCCGGAGAGCTTGAGCGGGGTGCCGGCCAGCGCGTACGGCGCCAGCGGGGCGATGGGCAGCGCGTCAAGCTTGACGCTGCCGCGGGCGGCCAGCTTGTCCGGGTTCAGGTCCAGCTTGGCGGCCAGCTTGCCGCCGCCCATCCGGCCGGCGATGTCCAGCGCCAGCTGCTGGCCGTCGCGGGTGGCAAGCTGGCCGGACAGCTGGTCCATGCTCAGCGCCAGCGGCTTGGCCAGGGTCAGGTCGCGCCAGTTCATCCGGCTGTCTTCCAGCCGGATGGCCGGATAGCTGAATTTCCAGGCCGGCGTCTTGGCGTCGCCGTCGGCCTTTGCCTTGGCCGCTTTTGGCGGCCGCTGCGCCAACAGCTGCTGCAGTTGCAGCTGGCCGTTGCGCTCGCGCTGCAGCGCCACTTGCAGGCCGCGCAGGGTCAGGTCGCCGGGTTTCAGCTGCTGTTGCTTGAGGTCGATCTGCGACGGCGCGAGCTCGGCGCCGTCCAGCGTCAGCCAGTCAGGCGCGCCAGCCGAGCCCAGCTTGACGCCGGCCAGGCTGAGGCCTAGATCGCCCAACTGCAGGCCGTGTTCCGGGCTGAGCGAAATCCTGGCTTGCATGCGCGGCATGTCGGCTTGCAGCGCCATCGGCTTGACGAAGACGTCATCGCGCCACTGCGCATGCCATTGGTTCAGACGCAGGCTATCCACCTTGACCAGCCAGGGCGACGGTTTGGCGGCTTGGACCGGTTTGGCGGCGGCGGGCGCGGCGGGGAGCGCGCGCAGCCAGTCCACCATGCCGTCGGCGCCGCGGCCGGCGCTGACGCGGCCATGGTTCAACTCCACCTTGGCGATGGTCAGCAGCGAGCGCGACAGGTCCAGCGCGCCGCCTTCCACTGTCAATTCCGGCAGCGACAGCTCGCTGGCGCCGCCCGGCGCCGCCAGCTTCAGGTCTTTCAGGCTGGCGCGGATCGGCGACACGGTGAGGTCGGGCCGGCTGCCGTTCATTTCAAACTGGTAGCGGGCGTTGACCGACAGCGCGCCCTGCGGCTTGGCCGTCGCGAAATAGGGATGGACGTAGTCCCAGACCGTCGCCAGCGGCAGGTCCTGCATGCTGGCCTCGCCGCTGGATTGCAGCGGCTGCAGCCGCATGCTGCCTTTCCAGTCGAAGCGGCCGCCGCCTTGCAGTTCGGCGTGCAGCGCGTAGCGGCCGTTTTCGGCCAGCGTGGACAGGTCGGCCAGGTTGAGGTTGATCGGCATCAGCCGGAAGCGCTCGTGCTGGCCGTCGTTATGGTCGCTCAGGCGGATCTGGCCGCTGCGCAGATTCAGCGCGGCGATCTTCAGCCGCGGCAACTTTTCCGGCGCGGTGCCGTCTTCCAGTTTGGGCGGGCCGGATAGGTCGGCCGCCAGCTTTTCCCAGTTCCACATGCCGTCGGCGCCGCGCTCCAGCCACAGCTGCGGGCTGTCCAGCGTGAATTCGCTGGCTTGCCAGCGCCCCAGCAGCAGCGCGTAGAGGTCGGCGTTCAGGTATAGGCGGCGGGCGAGGAACAGCGGGCGGCCGTCGCCTTCGCGCAGCGCCACGCCGTCGAGCGCCAGCTCCATGCTCCAGGGCGTGATGCGCACCTGCTGGATGCTGAGCTGGCGGCCATGCTTGCCGGCCCAGTCGGCGGCGGCCTTTTGCAGCAGGCGCGGCCCGGCCAGGCCGAGAAAGGCCCAAAACGCCAATAGCAGCGCGAGGGCGACAGCCAGCCAACGCAGCCAGCGGCGGGGTTTGCGGGGAGAGGGGGAAGGGGCGGCCGCGTCGGCCTGAACATGGGTATTCATATCGATTAATTCTAATACACTTTGGCCCTGCCGTCCTGTTGCGTTGTTTGTCCTATTGTTGACCAAAGTTGACGGCGGAATGGGGGCGAACCGTTGCCGACGGCGCCGACTGCTGGCTAGGATGGGCAGGTGTTCAAGATATTGAACGCAAAATTTGCCAAATTTTTATCAGGAAAGGTTGATTATCTTGCAACAAAGCTACCGGCCACGCCGGTCATTCATCTTATTTTCAACAGACGCGGCCACGCCGCTGCTGGCGGACCGCTGCCTGTTCCTGCTGCAGGCCGGGCGGCGCCACACCCTGGCCAATCCGGCCAGGCTGCTGGGTAGCTCCGGTACCCATACATAAGACAGAGGTTTCAATGGATAGTGCCAATGCAATCAATCAATGGCTGGACGAACACCATATCACCGAGGTGGAGTGTCTGATCCCGGACATGACCGGCCTCGCCCGCGGCAAGATCGTGCCGCGCCACAAATACAACCCCGCCGAGGGGTTGCGTCTGCCGGAGGCTGTGTTGTCGATGACGGTGACCGGCGATTACCCCGACCGCGACTTCACCTCGGTGGCCGACCCCGACATGAAGCTGATCCCCGACGCCAGCACGCTGCGCCCGGTGCCGTGGAACAAGGAACCCACCGCGCAGATCATCCACGACTGTTACTCCTTCGCCGGCGACGCGGTGGACCTGGCGCCGCGCAATGTGCTCAAGCGCATCCTCAAACTATACGAAGACAAGGGCTGGAAGGCGGTGATCGCGCCGGAGATGGAGTTCTACCTGGTGGAAATCCAGCCGGACGAGGACCTGCCGCTCAGGCCGCCGGTGGGCCGCACCCGCCGCACCGAAGCGGGCATGCAAAGCTTCAGCATCGATGCGGTCAATGAATACGACGACATCTTCGACGTGATGTATGACTGGTGCGAGGCGCAAGGCCTGGCGCTGGACACGCTGATCCACGAGATGGGCACCGCGCAGATGGAGATCAACCTGGATCACGGCGACCCCTTGCAGCTGGCCGACCAGGTGTTCCTGTTCAAGCGCACCGTGCGCGAAGTGGCCATCCGCAACAATATGTACGCCACCTTCATGGCCAAGCCGATGCAGGGCCAGCCCGGCAGCGCCATGCACATGCACCAGAGCGTGGTGGACATCGCCAGCGGCCGCAACATCTTCAGCCTGCAGGACGGCGGCCCGTCGCCGGATTTCCTGCATTTCATCGGCGGCCTGCAGCGCTACCTGCCGGCGGCGATGCCGTTTTTCGCCCCCTATGTGAACTCCTACCGCCGTCTCAGCCGCTACACCTCGGCGCCGATCAACCTGTCCTGGGGCTACGACAACCGCACCTGCGGCCTGCGGGTGCCGCATTCCGGGCCGGAGGCGCGGCGGGTGGAAAACCGGCTGGCCGGGGTGGACGTCAATCCTTACCTGGCGATGGCGGCCAGCCTGGCCTGCGGCTACCTGGGCATGCGGGAAGGCATCCAGCCGTCCGAGCCATTGACCGGCAGCGCCTACGAGCAGCCGCACCAGCTGCCGCGCCATCTGGATGACGCCATCGACATGCTGTTGCGCTGCAAGCCGCTGGCCGAGTTGTTCGGCGAGCATTTCGTCGAAACCTACGCCGCGATCAAGGAGGTGGAGTACCGCGAGTATTTCGACGTGATCAGCCCCTGGGAGCGGCGGTTTCTGCTGTTGCACGTCTAATCGTACCTGCTGTGTGTCCACGCCTTCCCGCCTTAATCGGCTGGAAGGCATTTTTGTGTCAGGCGGCGGAAGGGGGAGGGCGGCAGGAGCAAGTGCGCGTCGCGCCTCCGCCCTGGGCAGTGCGATTTGGCAGGCGACATCATGGAACGGATTGGGAAACGCTATAAAAATAAGGCTCAAATATGAGCCTAATGTGCAAAAGAAATAGATCAGTTGGTTTCAATGGATTTTAAAATTATTTATGCATTTTGCTGTGGATGTGGGGAGTCTAAATTTTCAACTGCAAAATTATGTTGACAATTGAAAAGTAACCTGTGCACAATCAAAAAGGCAGGATCTTCAAGCGTCATATCTATCGACACCTCGTTGCCCACCCAGTTGGTCTACATAGTTTCCTTATCTATTCCTTGATTATCATGCTTTTGGCGATTTTATTGCCCTTTACAAACACAAGGAGTGCATTATGGAAACGGGTACCGTTAAGTTTTTCAACGACGCAAAAGGTTTTGGTTTTATCACGCCGGACAATGGTGGTGATGATCTGTTCGCTCATTTTTCTGAAATTCGTGCTGATGGTTTCAAATCCCTGCATGAAGGCCAAAAGGTGAGCTACACCCGAGGTATGGGCCAAAAGGGTCCGGCAGCAACTGGCATTCAGCCTCTTTAATTTATCGCTGCTATCAAAAAAGCCCTGTAGGGGCTTTTTTTTGTCTAGGCCTTCCGTTTCGGCATTGCTGGATGTCTACCGAGATAGCGATTAAATAGCCAGCTCTTCCTGCGTCTTGCCTTGATCCAGCAGTGCTTGCCCCCACAGCGGCTTACGACCGCGTCCACACCAAGTTAGGGAAGCATCAGCAGGATGGCGGTACTTTTCCTCTACCGGCTTCTTAGGCCTGCTAGCAAAACCTATCGATAAATCGCATGCAGATCAATGAGAAAGCCAGCTTGAGCAAAGGACCGTTGGGCTAAGCTTGCGAAGCCCAACCTTCTTGGTCCGGAGTTCTACGGCCGTACGGTGCAATCGTAGGGTGCGATACCCGGCCTCGACCTTTCCGCCACGCTGCGTCATTCGCCGGGCGTCGCGCCGCTTCTGCCCAACACGCCAATCGGTGCGATGCCTGGCGGTTGGGTTGGCCTCATGCATCCGGTGAAGGCCGGGTTCGCATTCTACGATGCTTGGCATGCGTTTGACATGTCGGTCAAGGTTGCTATGGCCTTCGGCTACCGCTGGGGGGCCCGCAATCGGGCGGCCCTTCGCATCCGGCAAGGACAGTTTGCCTCATCACTTAAGTGGCCATCCAGCGCAGACCTACGCCGGCTGCTGCTGCGTCGTGCAGTGGATGCCGCCGCCGCCTGCCGCTACCGCGTCGATGTCCAGCTGCACCACTTCGCGGCCGGGGAATAGTTCGCGCAGGATGGCGCGGCAGTTGGCGTCGGCGCGGGAGTCGCCGAATTGCGGGGCGATCACCGCGCCGTTGCAGATATAGAAGTTGACGTAGCCGGCTGCGAATTCGCGGTTTTCGAAGCGCGGACGCACGCTGGACGGGCCTTCCAGCTCCACCACTTCCAGCGGGCGGCCCCGGGCGTCGCGGGCGGTGCGCAGGATGGCCAGATGGCGCCGCGTCACCGCGTAGTCGTAGGACGACGGGTCGCTGTCCAGGCCGGCCACCACCACGCCGGGCGCCGCGAAGCGGGCGTAGAAGTCGGTGTGGCCGTCGGTGATGTCGCGGCCGGCGACGCCGGGCAGCCAGATCACCTTGTCCACGCCCAGCAGCCGCTTCAGTTCGGCCTCGCAGGCGGCCTTGCCCAGGCCAGGGTTGCGGTTGGGGTTGAGCACGCAGCTTTCGGTGATGATGGCGGTGCCCTGGCCGTCCACTTCGATGCCGCCGCCTTCCAGCACCAGGCGGCTGGAGAGCAGCGGCCGGCCCGATTGCGCGCAGACCGCGGCTGCCACCCTGGCGTCGCGCCCATGCGCCTGCTTGCCGCCCCAGCCGTTGAAATGGAAGCCGACGCCGGCGGCGCGGCCCTGGGCGTCCTTGACGAAAACGGGTCCGGTGTCGCGCATCCACAGGTCGTCCAGCGGCTGCTCGATCAGGCGCACGCCGTCGCCGCACAATTGACGCGCCAATTCCAGGCTGTCTTTCGGCGCCAGCATCGCCACCGGTTCGAACGCCGAGATGGCGCGGGCGATGCCGGCCAGGTTTTGCCGGACCGGGCCCAGCAGGCGCTCGCCCCAGATGTCCGCGCGCGCGCCGAAGGCCATCCAGGTGGCTGCGTGCGGTTCGCCCTCATCCGGTATGCGCCAGCCGGACTGTGCGGGGCGCGGCGGGGCGGCGAGGGCGCCGCCCAGCAGCAGGGCGCTGCCGGACAGCAGGGAGGCGTGTCGCAAAAAACGGCGTCGATTCATGGCGTACTCCGGAAGGCGGCGGGCGCCGCTGGTTTATCAAATAGTCGTCGCCATTGTCCGTGTTGGCCGCTATTTTGAAAATTGATGATAATTGCGGCTATTAATCAACTTTTTTCATGATTCGGCGATGCGCACTCCTTCCCTGAAACTGCTGCTGGGCTTCGAGGCCGCCGCCCGGCACGGCAATTTTTCCCGCGCGGCGGACGAGCTGTGCCTGTCGCAATCGGCGATCAGCCACCAGGTGCAGCAACTGGAGGCGCAATTGGGCCAGCCCTTGTTCCGCCGGGTGGGGCGCGGCGTGGAGCTGACGGTGGCCGGGGAAGTGCTGCAGCAAAGCGTGCGGCGGGCGCTGGACAATCTGCAGGGCGGCCTGGGGCGGATCGCCGGCTATATGGATCCGGGTCTGGTGGTGCTGGTGTGTCCGGCGGGGCTGGCGCATGGTTGGCTGCAGCCCCGGCTGGCGGATTTGCAGCGGCGGCTGCCGCAATTGAGCCTGTTGCTGTCCACCGACGAGAGCGCGCGCTTCATCGATGAAATCGACGTCGACATCGTGATCGCCGACCGGCCCTTGCAGCAGGCCGGCGTCGCGGAGCGGCCCTGGCTGCGCGACGAGTGGGTGGTGGCGGCCGCGCCGGAGCTGGCGCGGCGGCTGGAGGCGGCGCCCATCGAGCGGCATCCCGAGCTGGCCGGCTTGCTCTGCCTGGAGGACGGCTTCACCGACGCGCGCGCCGGCGGCTTGTTTCGCGGCCACCTGGCCGGCTTTCGCCGCGCCGGCGTTTACGACGATGCCCGGCTGCTGCTGGACGCGGCGCTGCGCGGACAGGGGGCGGCCTGTCTGCCGGCGCTGCTGGCGGATGAAGCGCTGGCGGATGGGCGGTTGCGCCGCCTGGCGGGCTATCCTGCCGCCGCCGGCGCGCAGTACTGGCTGGCACGCGCCGACGGCGAGCCGCGCGCCGCCATCGTGGCGGCGGTGGCGGATTGGCTGCTGGCCAAGGCAGGGCTGGCGGCTTCAGTCTAGCGCGGCCAGCGCTTCGGCCAGCATCGCCACGCCGTTGTGCTGCTGCAGCGGGTCGTAGAAGCTGAAGTTGAGCCGCATCGCGTTCAAGCGCGGCTGATTGTCCTGGAAGAACAGCGGCGCCGGCGCGAAATGGATGCCTTGCTGCATCGCCTGGGCCAGCCGGCGGCGGCAGTCCGTGCCTTCCGGCAGCTCCAGCCACAGGAAATAGCCGCCTTGCGGCGCGATCTGGCGGCTGCCGGCCGGCATGTGGCTGTCCAGCTGCTGGCGCATCGCCAGCCAGTTGGCCTGCAGCCGGCTGCGCAGCAGGCTGAGCATGTCCTCGTGGTGGCCGCCGGCCAGCAGCCGCGACAGCGCCATCTGGCTGGGCAGCGGCGTGGACAGCGAGCTGCACAGCTTGAGGCCCAGGATGCTGTCGCGGTAGCGCCCGGCGGCGATCCAGCCGACGCGGTAGCCCGGCGCCAGCGATTTGCTGAATGACGAGCAGTACAGCACGCTGCCTTTCTGGTCGTAGGCCTTCAAAGGCAGCGGCGCGCTTTCGCCGAAGTACAGCTCGCGGTAGGTGTCGTCTTCGATGATGGGCAGGCGGTGCCGGTCCGCCAGCGCCAGCAGCGCCGCCTTGTCATGGTCGCTCATCGTCAGGCCGGTGGGGTGCTGGAAGTTGGCCATCGCCAGGATGCCGGCCGGCTGGTGCTGGACGATCAGTTGCTCCAGCCGTTCCAGGTCCAGCGCCTGGCCGGGCGGCGTGGCCAGCGTGTGCGCCGCGATGCCCAGTTGCTCCAGTTGGTCGAACAGCGCCGGGAAGGCCGGGGTCAGCACCAGCATCGCCGCGCTGCCGGACAATTTGGTCACCGCCCGTATCGCCAGGTTCAGCGCTTCCATGCCGCCGCAGGTCACCAAGAGCTCGTCGCCGTCCAGCTCCACGCCCTGCGCCAGATAACGCAGGGTCAGCTCGCGCCGCAGGCCTTCGTAGCCGGTGCTGCCGTTGCCGGACAGCGCGTAGCGGTAGTCGCGCAGCGCGCGGGTGAGGGCGCGGTTGAGCGGGGTGGTGTTGATCAGCGCCGGGTTCATGTACGGACAGCCCCAGGGCATGGGCAGCGCGCTGGTCAGGTGTTCGATGCGGATGCCGCTGCCGTCGCTTTGCAGCGGCAGGTTGCTGGGCAGGACGGCGCTGCGCGCCAGCACCCGGAAGCCGGAGCGCGGCAGCGATTCGATCAGCCCCAGTTTCTCCAGTTCGGCGTAGGCGCGCTGCGCGGTGGTGATGCTGATCTTGTGGTCCTGGCATACCTTGCGCAGCGAGGGCATGCGGTCGCCGGCGCGCAGGTGGCCCTGTTCTATCGCGTGGCGGAAACGTTGGCTCAATTGCCCGGTCTTGTTCATGTGCTGATTCCGATCCGCCTCATTCTCCGATGAAGCTGGACTTTTCCTTGATGGTGACGTCATCGCCCAACGAGCGTATCACGAAGTGGATGGGGTGGGCGCCGCGGCCGGCGTGCTCCGGATCGGCCTGCACCCGCACTGCCACGGTTTCGGTTTGCGCCGGCTTCACCGCGATGATCTGGTCCGGCTGGTCCAGCCGGATGCCGGGCAGGCCTTCCACCGCCAGGCTGTAGCGCTGGGTTTGTTCCGTGGTGTTGATCAGGCGCAGGTTGTAGCGGTTCTGCAGCAGGCCGTCGTCGGTTTGTTCCACCAGGCTGGCGCGGTCGCGCAGCACGTCCACCTTGAACGGCTTCTTCAGCGCCAGCGCGGTGGTGGACAAGGTGATGATGCCGGCCAGCAGGCAGGAGTAGACGACGATGCGCGGCCGGTGCAGCGACTTGGCCGGCGCGGGCTGGCCCTGCTGCGCCTGGGCGCTGGTGTAGCTGATCAGCCCGCGCGGCGCCTGGATCTTGTCCATCACCTGGTCGCAGGCGTCGATACAGGCGGCGCAGCCTATGCATTCGTATTGCAGGCCGTTGCGGATGTCGATGCCGGTGGGGCAGACCTGCACGCAGATGCCGCAGTCTATGCAGCCCTTGGTCTTGGCCTCGCTGCGCGCCTGCTGCTTGCCGCGCGGCTCGCCGCGGCGGGCGTCGTAGGAAATGACCAGCGTGTGGTCGTCGAACATCGCGCCCTGGAAGCGGGCGTACGGGCACATGTGCAGGCAGACCTTTTCGCGCAGCACCCCGGCCAGCAGCCAGGTGAAGCCGGCGTAGAACAAGGTCCAGAACAGGTCCCACGGCCCCATGTTCAGCGTCGCCAGCTCGCGCATCGGGGTGAAGTAGCCGACGAAGGTCAGGCCGGTCCACAGCGAAAACGCGCCCATCAGCAGCTGGGTCAGCCCCTTCTTGGCGAACTTGCCGGCGCTCATCGGCGCCGCGTCCAGCTTGCGGCGGGCGTTGTGGTCGCCCTGCACCAGTCTTTCTATCCAGATCATGATCTGCGTGTACACGGTTTGCGGGCAGCTGTAGCCGCACCACAGCCGGCCGGCCAGCGTGGTCCACAGGAACAGGCCCAGCGCGCACACCACCAGCAGCGCGGCCAGGTAGATGAAGTCTTGCGGCCACAGGCTGATGCCGAAGATCAGGAAGTGGTGCTCGGCCAGGTTGAAATGCACCGCCTGGCGGCCGTTCCATTGCAGCCAGGGCAGGCCGAAGAATACCAGCTGGGTCAACGCCACCATCGAGACGCGCAGCGTGTTGAAGCGCCCGCTGGTCAGGCGGGGATAGATCTTGATCGGTTTGGTTTCGAGCTTGGACATGGCTGCCATCGCATGATGAAGGATGGGTCATTTGTACTGCCGGGCATCGGTACAAACAATGCACAGAACTGCGCCGGATTATGTGCACAGATGCGGCTGTATACCTACAGCGGCAGGCTAGGCTTGGCGCGGAACCGCTTCCTGCAAGGGTTTGGCCGGCTGCGGCCGCTTGCCGGCGCGGCGGCCGGGATGGCGGGCATGGTATATTTGCGCCGCATAGGGTTTTGAACGAAGTGGAAATTTCATGATTTATATCAATGATCAGCCCGCGCCCGGGCAAGACGGCGTGGAAGACGCGGATCAGCAGCCGGCGTTTTTCGCCGTTTCGCCGCAGAAGCTTTTCGTCATGTCGCTGAGCACGCTGGGGATGTACCAGGTCTACTGGATGTATCGCCACTGGCAGCGGGTGAAGCAGCGGGAAGGCAGCGATATCTGGCCTTTCTGGCGCGCGCTGTTCGGCTATTTCTTTTGCTACGCGCTGTTCCGCCGCATTCACGACGACTGCGAGCGCGCTAGCGTGGAAGGGCTGGCGGCCGGGCCGCTGGCGGCGGGTTGGGTTGTCATCTGCCTGCTGTGGAAGCTGCCCGAGCCTTACTGGCTGGTCAGCCACGCCGCGATCCTGCTGCTGTTGCCGGTGCAGGCGGCGGCGTGCCGGGCCAACGAGGCGCTGGCTCCCGGCCATGCGCGCAACGACGGCTACAGCGGCTGGAACATCGCCGCGATTGTGTTGGGCGGCATACTCTGGCTGCTGGCCATCTACGGCATGTTTTTCATCAAGAACTGAGGCGCCTGCCGCGCCCATCACTCTCCCGGATCCTGCCAGTCCTGCGCCTTCCCATGTTCCCATCCTGTCGGCGGCGGGTCGCTTCGGCGCGCCCGCCGCCGGTGCTATGTTGGCAAGCAATTGAGCAGCTTGTGGCGCGATGCGCGGATGAATTCCGCACCCGCATCGCGACTCCGGGAGGGGTGGAATATGTGGTGGCCGTTTTTATTGCTGGGCTTGGCCTATTGCGCGTTGGGCTTGCTGCCGCGCGAGGCGCTGGCGGGGCCGAATAGGTTTTCTTCCGGCGCCGGTGCGCCGGAAACCGGGCTTAGCCGGATGGAGCTCCGCAGCCGCGGCGTCTGCGCCCGCTTTGCGATAGTGGGTGTTTTGACGCCTGCGGCGGTACTGCTGCTGGCGCCGTCTCCCTCTGAGGAGAGCAGGCCCTTTGTGCTGTACTTCATGCTGCCGACAGCCATGTTTTTGGCATTGTTTCCCTCTTGTCTGGCCGGGTGGCTTTTTACCCGCGTGATCCGCAAAGTGATCGCGGGCAGCGGCTACGAGCGGGCGCGAGCTGTGGCGCCCAGAACCGGCGGTTTGTGCAGCTTGCTGGCGGTATGGGGGGCGGCGGATTTTTGCTCTGCATCGGTGGAGGCCGCAGTGACATGATAGTCATCATGTTGATCTTGTTTTCCGTCGCCGGCTTGCCCGGCGGGGCGCTGTCCGGCTTGCTATGTCGGAGACTGTTGACGCTTTAACCCGGCCACGAGCCTGCGCGTCGTGCGGGGGCATTGCCGGCTTCCGTGATGAATTGGGAGAATGCGATATGAAAAAGATGATTCTCGCCTGTAGTCTGCTGTTGGCCTTCGGCGTGGCCCAGGCCCAGCCTTACGGCCATTTCGACATGCGCCAGATGCTGATGCCGCATGCCGAGGGCGATGCGTCGTACCGGCTGAACCTGGAGTATCTGGACCGCGTGCTGGACGATCTGGCCGGACACGCGCGCAACTATCCGCCCGCGTTCGACAGCCAAGGCGACAAGCGCCAGGCCCTCAATGACGCCAAGAAACTGTCCGACATGCTGGAAATCGTCGCCGGCGGCGGCCAGGCCGACACCGAACTGCTGATGCGGGCCGGTTTCCTGAACAGCATGGCTTACAACCTGGACGTGCCGAAGTCCGGCGGGCGAGCCCAGGCCGCCTTCGCCGCCGTACTGCAAAGAGAGCCGGACAACGCCAACGCCCACTATCTGTACGGCAGCTTCCTGGCCGGCATGGGACATGCCAAAGAAGCGCTGCCGCATCTGGACCGGGCAGTGGAGCTGGGCCAGCAGGAGGCGCTCTACTCGCTGGGCATGGCCTATCTGGCGCTGGGCGACAAGGCCGCCGCGTTGCGCGAGCTGGAAGCCTATCAAGCCGGCCATCCGAACGACCGCAGCGTAGGCGGCCTCATCGAAGCCGTGCGCAGCGGCGCCGGTTCGGTGCAGCGCTAGCGCGGGCTAGCTGCCCCGCGGCGGGTGGGTCGAGTTGGCCTGCACCGCGGAGAAATGGTTGACCACGTCGGCCAGCTGCGAAGTGCTGGCGCGGATCTCGTCTATCGAGGTGCTGGCCACGCTGGCGTGTTCCTCGCCCAGCTGGGCCTTGACCAGCATTTCGTGGATGCTGTCGGTGGCGCTGCCGGTGCCGGTCTTGATGTCGTCTATCATCTCGGTCACCTCCTTGGTGGAGGCGCTGGTGCGTTCGGCCAGCTTGCGCACCTCGTCGGCCACCACCGCGAAGCCGCGGCCTTGCTCGCCGGCGCGCGCCGCTTCGATCGCCGCGTTCAGCGCCAGCAGATTGGTCTGGTCGGCGATCTCATGGATGGTGTTGACGATGGTGGTGATGCGGCCGGTTTTCTGTTCCAGGTCTTCGATCAGCCGGGCCGACTTGCCGGCGCTGTCGGCGATCACGTTCATTGCCCGGATGGTGTCGCGGATCACCTGCTGGCCGTCGTTGGAGGCGCTGTCCGACGCCGCCGACAGCCGGTGAGCCTCCTGCACCAGGCGCAGGTCTTCCTGGCGGGCGGTTTCCTGGTCGGAAATGTCGGTGGCGAATTTGATCACCTTGCATACCGCGCCATCGTCGTCGAAGATCGGGTTGTAGCTGGCTTCCAGCCAGACCGGCCGGCCCGATTTGTGGCGGCGCTCGAAGCGCCCGGTGACGAACACACCCTGTTTCAGCGTGCGCCACAGTTCCTCGTAGGCCGGGCTGTTGACGAAGTCGGCGGGGCAGAGGATGCGGTGGTGCTTGTCGACGATCTCATCGGCGCTGTAGCCAGTGGCGGCCAGGAAATTGGCGTTGGCGGCGAGAATCACGCCGTCCGGCGTGAACTCGATCACCGCCATCGAGCGCCCCACCGCTTTCATGGTGTTGCTCGCCTCGTGGGCGATCTTGACTTCATGCGTGATGTCCAGCGCGAACTTGACCACCTTGACCACCTGGTTGTTGTGGTCGCGGATGGGGTTGTAGCTGGCCTCCAGCCAGACGGTGCGGCCATCCTTGGCGATGCGCCTGAACTGATCCTTGACGAAGCGCCCCTCGCGCAGCATTTGCCAGAAAGCCAGGTATTCCTGGCTGGCGGCGAGCTGCGGCGGGCAGAACATGCGGTGATGCTTGCCGATGATCTCGGCGGCGGCATAGCCCATGGTCTGTTCGAAATTGGCGTTGGCGGCCAGGATGATGCCGTCGGGGCTGAATTCGATGATGGCAGTCGACCGGTCCAGCGCATCCAGCACGCTTTTCTGCCCTTCCAGTTGCGACAGAGCGTGACTCAGGTCGGACTTCAGCTTTTGATTGAACATGCTCAGATATCCTCAACGGATAGATGGTGTGCGCGCTTGTGTTTATTCGGTGTATGAAAGCCGCAACTGCTTAGTCAAGTGGCAAATGCGAGAGGCTGGCTTGTAGACAGGAGCGTGCATTCGGCGCCGCGGCGGATTTTGAAATCAGGCGGCGCCGGCTGGCGGCGAGCGCAGAGGGCTATGGATTTTCTGGTTCATCAGCGGAACGGGGGCTGCGTGGTGCGGCGCGGGACCCCGCTGGATGGCGTCAATCAGGCGGTCGATCCGGCGACGGCATGCGTTGAACGCGGCGGCCGCCGGCCCTATGCGCCGGCGGCGGCGCCGGTGTTCAGCGCGTCAGCTGCGGAAACAGCCGGTAGACGCCGTCGACGATGATTTCCACCGATACCGCCGCCAGCAGCATGCCCATCACCCGGTTGACGATGTTGATGCCGGTCTGGCCCAGCAGGCGGGTGAGCGGCGAAGCCAGCACCAGCGCGCCGTAGCAGGTGATGGCGACCAGCAGGCCGCTGATGAGCAGATAGACCACCTGCACCCAGGAATGGGCGGTGGTGGCGTAGATGATCACGGTGGAGATGGTGCCGGGGCCGGTCATCAGCGGGATGGCCATCGGCACCACCGCGATATTGGTCTTGTGGCCGGCTTCTTCTCTTTCTTGCTTGGTGGTTTTGGTGGGGCCAGGCTTGGCGTTCATCAGCGCGATGGCGATCAGCATCAGCAGGATGCCGCCGCCCACCTGAAACGAGCCTATGCTGATGCCGAGAAAGCGCAGCAGGGTCTGGCCGACCAGCGCGAACAGGCACAGCACCACGGCCACGGCGATGGCGGTGGTCTTGGCTATCTTCTGGCGTTCTTCCTGGCTGGCATTGGGCGTCAGGCTGATGAAAATGGGGATGGCGCCGAGCGGATTGACCAGCACCAGCAGGGCGATGAAGATTTTGGCGATTTCGATTTCCATGTCGCGGAGCTTACCTGTTAGCGTTGTCGGGCACATTCAAAGGGGGGACGCAAACCACCACGGCTGCGCCAGCGGCGCGGCGAAAAGAAAAAAACCGGCATCCCTGCCGGTTTCAGCATAGCGAAGCGGCGGCGCTCACGCCTTGGCCAGCAGCAACTCCAGCGTGCGCCGGTAGATATCGGACAGCGGCTCCACGTCTGCCACTTCCACGCACTCGTTCAGCTTGTGGATGGTGGCGTTGATCGGGCCGAACTCCACCAGCTCGCGGGCGATGCGCTTGATGAAGCGGCCGTCCGAGGTGCCGCCGGTGGTGGACAGCTCGGCCTTGGAGCCGGCCACTTCGGCAATGGCGGCGCTCAAGGCTTCCGTCAGCGCGCCCGGCGGCGTGATGAAGGGCTGGCCGGACAGCTGCCAGTGCAGCTCGTAGCCTAGGCCGTGCTTGTCCAGGATCTGGCACACCCGTTCCTTCAGGCTGTCTGCCGGGCTTTCCGGCGAGAAGCGGAAGTTGAACAGCAGCTCGCAGTGGCCGGGGATGACATTGGTGGCGCCGGTGCCAGCCTGAATGTTGGACACCTGCCAGCTGGTGGGCGGGAAGAAGTCGTTGCCTTCGTCCCAGCGGGTGGCGGCCAATTCGGCCAGCGCCGGCGCCATCAGGTGGATGGGGTTCTTCGCCAGCTGCGGGTAGGCGATGTGGCCCTGGATGCCGTGCACTACCAGGCGGCCGGACAGCGAGCCGCGGCGGCCGTTCTTGATGGTGTCGCCCAGCCGCTGCTCGGAGGTCGGCTCGCCGACGATGCAGTAGTCTATCGTCTCGCCGCGCGCCTCCAGCGCGTCCACCACCTTCACCGTGCCGTCCACCGCCACGCCTTCCTCGTCGGAGGTGATCAGCAGCGCCAGCGAGCCCTCGTGGTCCGGATGGGCGGCGACGAAACGCTCGCAGGCGGTGACGAAGGCGGCCAGCGACGCCTTCATGTCCGCCGCGCCGCGGCCGTACAGCAGGCCGTTGCGCACGGTGGGCTCGAACGGCGGGCTGTCCCATTTTTCCAGCGGGCCGGTGGGCACCACGTCGGTATGGCCGGCGAAGCAGAACAGCGGGCCGGCGCCGCCCCTGCGCGCCCAGAAGTTGTCGACGTCGCCGTGGCGCATCTTCTCCACCTTGAAGCCGATGGCCTCCAGGCGGTCTATCATCAGCGCCTGGCAGCCTTCGTCGCGCGGGGTGACGGAATCGCGGCGGATCAATTCGCGGGCCAGATCCAGCGTCGCGCTCATTTGCCGAAGCGCTCCGCCCAGTCGGCCTCGGAGAAGCCGACGCCGACCTTGCCGTCCCACTCCAGCACCGGGCGCTTGATCACCGAGGTTTGCTCCCGCATCAGCGCGATGGCGCCGTCGCGGGTGTCGGCGGCGGTTTTGGCCGCGTCCGGCAGCGCGCGCCAGGTGGTGCCCTGGCGGTTCACCAGCTTGGCCAGCGGGACTTGCTCGGCCCAGGCCGACAGGCGCTCGGCGTCTATGCCCTGTTTCTTGAAGTCGTGGAAGGTGTAGTCGATGCCGTTGTCGGCCAGCCATTGGCGGGCCTTCTTCACGGTGCTGCAGTTGGGAATGCCGTACAGGGTAATCATGGGGTGGGTTTACAGGTCCAGTTTGATGCTGTCGAAGCTGGCCGCGCTGTCGGGGCCAGATTTGTTCTTGTCCGCGGCGCCTTCCTTGGACTGATTGACCAGCCAGTACAGATTGGTCGGCGAATCGGCGTTTTTCAACGCCTCGTCCAGGCTGACGCGTCCGGCCTTGTACAGCTGGAACAGCGCCTGCTCGAAGGTTTGCGAGCCATCGCTCATGCTGCTCTCGATGGCCTCCTTGATTTTGTCTATCTCTCCGGTTCGAATCAACTCCGAAATGTGCGGCGTGTTGATCATCAGCTCGATCGCCGGCACCCGGCCGCCGTCCAGCGTGGCGATCAGCCGTTGCGACACCACCGCCCGCAGCGAGGCCGACAGGTCCATCAGCAAGGTATTGCGGCTTTCCGGCGGGAAGAAATTGATGACGCGGTTCAGCATGTGATAGCTGTTGTTGCCGTGCAGCGTGGAGATGCACAGGTGGCCTGACTGGGCGTAGGTGATGGCGTGGCCCAGGGTTTCCGCGTCGCGGATCTCGCCTATCATCAGCACGTCCGGCGCCTCGCGCATCGCGTTTTTCAGCGCGCGGGCGTAGGACAGCGTGTCGAAGCCGACTTCGCGCTGGTTGACGATGGATTTGTCGTGCCGGTACAGGAATTCGATGGGATCCTCGACGGTGAGGATGTGGCCCTTCATGGTCTGGTTGCGCGTTTGCAGCATCGCCGCCACGGTGGAGCTCTTGCCGGAGCCGGTGGAGCCGACCACCAGGATCAGTCCGCGCTTTTGCTGGATCAGGCTCGCCAGCATGGGCGGCAGCTGCAGCTGCTCCAGCGAGGGAATGCTGGGCAGGATGTAGCGCACCACCATGCCGACCGAGCCGCGCTGCCAGAAGATGTTGACGCGGAAGCTGCCGAGGCCTGGCACTGGGTGGCCCAGGTTCATCTCGCGCTCGCGTTCGAAAACCGCGATTTCTTCTTCGCTCATCAGGCTGTAGGCCAGCTGTTTGACCATGTCGGCGGTCAGCGGCTTGTCGTTGACCGGTTGCAGGTCGCCGTCCAGCTTCAGCATCGGCGGCGAGAAGCTGGTCATGAACAGGTCGCTGGCCTTGCGCTCGGCCATCAGCTTGAAGAAGGGCAGCATCAGCATCGGTGGCTCTCCCGCGCCGGTCGGCGGCGCCTGTGCTTCAGTGTAGCCGCGCCGGCGGCGGGCAACAAAAAACCGCCGGGCGGGGCGCGGCGGTTGCTGGGACGGCGGATGCGTCCGTCAGGCCGGTTTGGCGGTTTCCTGGTCGCGCAGCGCGCGGCGCAGGATCTTGCCGACGTTGGTCTTGGGCAGCTCGCTGCGGAACTCCACCAGCTTGGGCACTTTGTAGCCGGTGAGGTTTTCGCGGCAGTGACGGATGATGTCCTTGTCGGTGAGGGCGGGGTTCTTCTTCACCACGAACACCTTGACCACCTCGCCCGATTTGTCGTCGGGCACGCCGATGCAGGCCACTTCCAGCACGTCCGGGTGGCTGGCCACCACGTCTTCGATCTCGTTCGGATAGACGTTGAAGCCGGATACCAGAATCATGTCCTTCTTGCGGTCCACCAGCTTGACGAAGCCTTCCGGCGTGACCATGGCCATGTCGCCGGTGGCGAGGAAGCCGTCGGCCCCCAGCACCTTGGCGGTTTCATCCGGGCGCTGCCAGTAGCCGCGCATCACCTGCGGGCCGCGGATGCACAATTCGCCTTGCTCGCCCTGGGCCACCGGCTTGCCTTCGGCGTCGCGGATCTCGATGTCGGTGGACGAAATCGGCAGGCCGATGGTGCCGTTGTATTCCTTCAGGTCCATCGGATTGATGCAGGCGGCCGGGCTGGTTTCGGTCAGGCCGTAGGCTTCGGCCAGGGTCACGCCGGTCACGGCCTTCCACTTGTCCGCCACCGCTTTTTGCACCGCCATGCCGCCGCCCAGCGTCAGGCGCCAGGTGGAGAAGTCCAGCTTGGAGAATTCCGGGTGGTTCAGCAGCGCGTTGAACAGGGTGTTGACGCCGGTGATGCAGGTCACCGGGTATTTCTTCATCTCCTTGATGAAGCCCGGGATATCGCGCGGATTGGTGATCAGCAGGTTGAGCGCGCCCATATTGGTGAACACCATCAGATTGGCGGTCAGCGAGAATATATGGTACAGAGGCAGCGCGGTGACGATCACTTCCTGGCCTTCGCGGATCAGCGGTTTGACCCAGGCGTTGGCCTGCAGCATGTTGGCGACGATGTTCTTGTGCAGCAGCTCCGCGCCCTTGGCCACGCCGGTGGTGCCGCCGGTGTATTGCAGGAAGGCGATGTCGTCGTGGGTCAGCGCCGGCTTGACGTAAGGCTTGGCCGCGCCGGCGGAGAGGGCGTCGTTGAAGCGGATGTGGCCGGGAATGTGCCACGGCGGCACCATCTTCTTCACCTTGCGCACCACGAAGTTGACCAGCGCGCCCTTGGCGAAGCCCAGCATGTCGCCGATGGAGGCGATCACCACGTTCTTCACCCGGGTGCGCGGCAGCACCTGCTCCAGCACGCCGGCGAAGTTCTCCAGAATGACGATGGTTTCCGCGCCGGAGTCCTTCAGCTGGTGCTCCAGTTCGCGCGGGGTGTACAGCGGGTTGACGTTGACCACGATGCCGCCGGCGCGCAGCGTGCCGAACACCGCCAGCGGGTATTGCAGCAGATTGGGCATCATCACCGCCACGCGGTCGCCCTTCGCCAGGCCCAGCTTGTGCTGCAAGAAGGACGCGAACTGGCCGCTGAGCGCGTCCAGCTCCGCGTAGCTGAGCACCTTGCCCATGCAGGCGAGGGCGGGCCGATCGCTGAATTTCTTGACGCTGCGGTCGAACACCTCGGTCACCGACTGGAACTGATTGATGTCGATTTCGTGGGCAACCCCAGCCTGGTAGTTTTTAAGCCACACCTTGTCCATAAATCCGGGTTTCTCCGTCGTGCAGGTTGTTTTAGCGAGCATCGCCCCCGGCGGGCCGGAGGCGAATCGGTTTAGCGTGTCGCTATTTTTTTAGTCGTTGTCTTGGCGGCTTCGGGCCGCTGCGCTCAAACTTGGGTTTGATCCGCGGTAATGTACCGTAACTGAAATCGTCTCGCAAAAATTGTCTGGCATAGCCCGGCCTCCGGCTGGAGGCGGGAGGGGCTACAAGGTTTTCTTTTCTTTGGAAATAGGTTACAATCGCAGCGGTTAGGGATGGGCGTTTCGCCCATTTTTTATTTGTGGAAAAAGCAATGGATGTTCGTTTGCTGCTGGAAAGCACACTGCAGGGGTTCGGCTACGAGTTGGTCGATTTTGAAATCACCCCGGGTGGCGGTTTTCGCGTATTTATCGACAAGCCCGGTGGCATCACCGTGGAAGACTGCGTGCTGGTGAGCAATCACCTCACTCGACTCTTCATGGTCGAGAACGTGGACTACGAGCGGCTGGAAGTGTCTTCGCCGGGCCTGGATCGTCCTCTGAAGAAGGAAGCCGATTTTGTCCGTTTCGCAGGTCAGCTCGCCAAGATCAAGACGCGCATGCCGATCGAGCAGCAGAAGAAATTTACCGGTCGTCTTGCCGGGGTCGAAGACGGCTCCGTGAAGCTTGAGGTGGATGGCCGCATCGTGGCGATACCGTTTGCCAATATCGACAAGGCCAGGATTGAGCCTGAGTTTTGAGGTCGGCGCGGCACTGGGCCACGTAAAAGGACAAAATTCGGAGAGGAATGCATGAGTCGCGAGATTTTGTTGCTGGTGGATGCCCTGGCGAGCGAAAAGAATGTCAGCAAGGATGTGGTGTTTTCCGCCCTTGAGATGGCGCTTGCTTCGGCAACCAAAAAGAAGTTTACCGATGACGAGATGGATGTGCGCGTCGAGATCGACCGCCACACCGGTCAGCATCAGACCTTCCGCCGCTGGACGGTGGTGGAGGACGACCTGCTTGAGTCCGAGAGCAAGGAAATCGGTCTGACCGACGCCCGCGAGCGCGATCCGCGGGTGGAGGTCGGTGCCGTCATCGAAGACGCGATGGAAGCGGTCGAGTTCGGCCGCATCGGCGCGCAGACCGCCAAGCAGGTGATCCTGCAGCGCATCCGCGACGCCGAGCGCGAGCAGCTCCTGAACGAGTTCCTGCAGCGCCGCGAGCACCTGGTGATCGGCACCATCAAGCGCATCGAGCGCGGCAACGCCATCGTCGAGTGCGGCAAGCTGGAAGCCGTTCTGCCGCGCGACCAGATGATTCCGAAGGAAAACCTGCGCGTGGGCGACCGCGTGAAGTCCTACCTGCTGCGCATCGATCGCCAGGGCCGCGGCCCGCAGCTGATCCTGTCGCGCACCGCGCCGGAATTCCTGACCAAGCTGTTCGAGCTGGAAGTGCCGGAGATCGACGAAGGCATGCTGGAAATCCGCGCTGCCGTGCGCGACCCGGGCATGCGCGCCAAGATCGCCGTCAAGGCCAACGACGCGCGCATCGATCCGCAAGGCACCTGCATCGGCATGCGCGGCTCCCGCGTACAGGCCGTCACGCAGGAACTGGCGGGCGAGCGGGTCGACATCGTGCTGTGGGCGCCGGAACCGGCCCAGTTCGTGATCAACGCGCTGTCGCCGGCTGAGGTGAGCCGCATCATGGTGGACGAAGACAATCACAGCATGGACGTGATCGTCGAGGAAGAGCAGCTGGCGCTGGCCATCGGCCGCAGCGGCCAGAACGTCAAGCTGGCTGCAGAGCTGACCGGCTGGTACCTGAACATCATGACCGTCGCCGAGGCGGAAGAGAAGAACCAGGCGGAAGACGCTGCGTTGCGTCAGCTGTTCGTCACCGCGTTGAGCGTGGACGAAGAGACCGCCGCGAAGCTGGTCGGCGAAGGTTTCGCCGCGTTGGAAGAAGTGGCCTATGTGCCGCTGGAAGAAATGCTGGAAATCGAAGGCTTCAACGAGGAGCTGGTGGGCGAGCTGCGTAGCCGCGCCCGTGATGCGCTCCTGACGCAGGCCATCGCGTCCGAAGAGCAGGTTGAAAATGTATCCGACGACCTGAAGGACGTTGAAGGCCTGGATGCCGAGCTGGTTCGCAAGCTGGCCGCAGGCGGCGTGTCCACCCGCGACGATCTGGCCGACCTGGCCGTTGACGATCTGGTGGACATGACCGGCATGGAAGCGGAAGCTGCACGCGCCATCATCATGAAGGCGCGCGAACACTGGTTCAACCAGTAAGGCTTTCTCGGGAAGTATTTACGGAATTTGGGAAGACGCATGGTTTTGACGAATGTAAAACAATTTGCCGGTGAGATGAATCTCACGCCGGAACGCCTGCTGGAACAGCTGAAGGCTGCCGGTGTGAGCAAGCGCTCGCCGGAAGACACACTGTCGGCGCAAGACAAGTCCCAGCTCCTGGACTACCTGAAGCGCTCTCATGGCGCCCGCGAGGATTCCAACATCACGCTGACCCGCAAGTCCACTTCCGAAGTGAAGAAGGCGGACGGCGGCACCGTGACCGTGGAAACCCGCAAGAAGCGCGTGGTCGTTCGCCCGGAAGAGGCGCCGAAGGCGGCTGCTCCGGTGGAGGCGAAGATCGAGCAGCCCAAGGTTGAGCCCAAGGTGGAAGCCAAACCGGAACCGAAACCGGAGCCGAAACCGGAGCCGAAGGTGGAGGCCAAGCCTGAGCCGAAGCCGGAACCCAAGGTCGAGCCCAAGCCGGAACCGAAGCCGGCTCCGGCGGCCCGCACCGTGGCCTCCATCCTGTCGCCGGAAGAAATCGCCGCGCGTGAAGCCGAGGAAAAGCGCCAGGCGGCATTCCGCGCCCGTCAGCAAGAGCTGATGCGCGAAAAGATCGAACGCGAAGAGCGCCGTCAGGCAGCCAAGCTGGCCGCATCGCAGCCGGCTCCGGTGGTGGAGGCCCCGCGCGCGCCGGAACCGCAACGAGAGCAGCGCGATGAGCGCGGCCCGCGTCCGGCGGCTGGAGACAACCGCGGCCCGCGTCCGGCTGGCGACAACCGCGGCCCGCGCCCGGCTGGCGACAACCGTGGCCCGCGTCCGGCTGGCGACAACCGCGGCCCGCGCCCGGCTGGCGACAACCGTGGCCCGCGTCCGGCTGGCGACAACCGCGGCCCGCGCCCGGCTGGCGATAACCGCGGCCCGCGTCCGGCTACGGCTGGCGCGCCCGGCGCTCCGGCGATTCCGGCTACCGTCGCCGGCCGTCCGGATGCTAAGAAAGGCGGCAACAAGAAGGGCGGCGACCGCTGGGATGACAACAAGAAGGGCGGCCGCGGCGGTCTGAAGACCAAGGGCGGCGACGCCGGCAACGATTGGAAGTCGCGCGGCGGCAAGGGCAAGCACAAGCAAAGCAACAATCAGCACGCTTTCCAGGCCCCGACCGAACCGATCGTCCATGAAGTGCTGGTGCCGGAAACCATCACGGTGGCCGAACTGGCCCACCGCATGGCCGTCAAGGCCGTGGAAGTGATCAAGGCCCTGATGAAGATGGGCATGATGGTGACCATCAACCAGGTGCTGGACCAGGAAACCGCGATGATCGTCGTGGAAGAAATGGGCCACAAGCCGAAGGCCGCCCAGGCGGACGATCCGGAAGCCTACCTGGAAGTGACCGATGGCGAAGCTGTCGAAGTGGTGGAACTGCCACGTTCCCCGGTGGTGACCGTAATGGGCCACGTCGACCACGGCAAGACCTCGCTGCTGGACTACATCCGCCGCGCCAAGGTCGCCGCGGGCGAAGCCGGCGGCATTACCCAGCACATCGGCGCCTACCACGTGGAAACCCCGCGCGGCATGATCACCTTCCTGGATACCCCGGGCCACGAAGCGTTTACCGCGATGCGTGCCCGCGGCGCCAAGGCCACCGACATCGTCGTGCTGGTGGTGGCTGCCGACGACGGCGTGATGCCGCAAACGATCGAAGCGATCCACCACGCCAAGGCCGCCAAGGTGCCGATGGTGGTGGCGGTCAACAAGATCGACAAGGTGGGCGCCAACGTCGAGCGCATCCGCCAGGAGCTGGTGTCGCACGAAGTGGTCCCGGAAGATTGGGGCGGCGATACCCAGTTCATCGAAGTGTCCGCCAAGATGGGCACCAATATCGATGCGCTGCTGGAAGCCATCCTGCTGCAAGCCGAAGTGCTGGAATTGAAGGCTCCGGTCGACGCGATGGCCAAGGGCATCATCGTCGAGGCCCGCCTCGACAAGGGCCGCGGTCCGGTCGCCACGCTGCTGGTTCAGTCCGGCACCCTGAAGAAGGGCGACGTGGTGCTGGCTGGCACCGCCTTCGGCCGCGTCCGCGCGATGATGGACGAAAACGGCAAGCCGATCGAATCGGCCGGCCCGGCTATCCCGGTGGAAATCCTGGGTCTGTCCGACGTGCCGCAAGCGGGCGAGGACACCATGGTGCTGGCCGACGAGAAGAAGGCGCGTGAAATCGCGCTGTTCCGCGCCGGCAAGTTCCGCGACGTGCGTCTGGCCAAGCAGCAGGCTTCCAAGCTGGAGAACATGTTCGCCCAGATGACCGAAGGCGAAGTGCAGACCCTGTCGTTGATCATCAAGGCCGACGTTCAGGGTTCGTACGAAGCGCTGGCGGGCAGCCTGCAAAAACTGTCCACCGACGAAGTGCGCGTCTCCATCCTGCACTCCGGCGTGGGCGGCATTTCGGAATCGGACATCAACCTGGCGATCGCCTCCAAGGCCATCGTGATCGGCTTCAACACCCGCTCCGACGCCGCCGCGCGCAAGCTGGCCGAAAACGAAGGCGTGGACATCCGCTACTACAGCATCATCTACGATGCCGTGGACGAGGTGAAGGCTGCGTTGTCCGGCATGCTGGCTCCGGAGAAGAAGGAGCAGATTCTGGGTACCGTCGAGATCCGTCAGGTGATCTCGGTGTCCAAGGTCGGCAACATCGCTGGTTGCATGGTCACCGACGGCATGATCAAGCGCACCGCTTCGGTCCGCCTGATCCGCAACCACGTGGTGGTGCATACCGGCGAACTGGAATCGCTGAAGCGCTTCAAGGACGACGTGAAGGAAGTGCGTCAAGGCTACGAATGCGGCCTGATGCTGAAGAACTTCAACGACATCCAAGAAGGCGACCAGTTGGAAGCGTTCGAGATCGTGGAAGTGGCGCGCTCCCTGTAAGGGGAACGCCAGGGGCGGGTGCCGGTTGGCCGAAAGGCCGGCGGGCGCTCGCCCTTTTTCATATCGATGCTGCAAAAACCCGCAAAGCGCATGCCGACAGGCGTGCGCTTTGCCGGGGTTTGCGGCCAGGCGGCCGAACCGGCCGCGACAGAACAGAATTGGAAGTGACATGGCAAAAGCCAAAAAAGGTTTCTCCCGCGCCGACCGCGTGTCCGAGCAGATCCAGCGCGAGCTGGCAGAACTGACCCGCACCGGCCTGAAAGACCCGCGCGCGGGCTGGATCACCATCACCCAGGTGGAAGTGACCCGCGATTACTCGCACGCCAAGGTGTATTACACCGTAATGGTGGAATCCACCCGCGCGGCCACCCAGGAGGCGCTGGAAAGCTCCGCCGGCTACCTGCGCAACGAACTGGGCCGCAGCATCAAGATGTTCAGCATGCCGCAGCTGCATTTCGTCTACGACGAGTCGGTGGAGCGCGGCATGCACCTGACCAGCCTGATCAATCAGGTGGCGCGCGAAGACGCGGAAAAATTCGGCACCGCCGCGCCTGGCGAAGAAGCGGGCGAAGGCGACAAGGAATGAGCAAGCCGCGCAGCACCAAGCGCCAGATCGACGGCGTGCTGCTGATAGACAAGCCTTACGACATCTCCAGCAACAACGCGCTGCAAAAGGCGCGCTGGCTGCTGAACGCCGCCAAGGCCGGCCATACCGGCGTGCTGGACCCGCTGGCCACCGGGCTGCTGCCGGTGTGCCTGGGCGAGGCCACCAAGTTTTCCTCGTATCTGTTGGACGCCGACAAGGGCTACCGCGCCACGGTGAAATTCGGCGCGGTGACGACGACGGGCGATGTCGAGGGCGAAGTGGTGTCCGAGCGGCCGGTCAGCTTCAGCCGCGAACAGCTGGAAGCCGCGCTGGCGTCGTTCCGCGGCGAAATCAGCCAGGTGCCGCCGATGTATTCGGCGCTGAAACACCAGGGCAAGCCGCTGTACGAATACGCGCGCGCCGGCATCGAAGTGCCGCGCGAGGCGCGCCGGGTGACCATCCGCAAGCTGGAGCTGCTGGCCTTCGACGGCGTGTCTGCCGAAATCGACGTGCTGTGCACTAAGGGCACCTATATCCGCACCCTGGCTTGCGACATCGGCGAAGCCTTGGGCAGCGGCGCGCATTTGACCGCGCTGCGCCGCACCGCCACCGGCGGCTTCGGCCTGGACGAAGCGCACACGCTGGCGGCGCTGGAGGCGCTGGAGATGGCCGGGCGCGAAGCCTTGCTGCTGCCGGCCGACGTGCTGGTGCAACATTTTCCGGAAACCGAACTGGCCGACGGCGAAATCGGCAAGTTCATGAACGGACAAGCCGTGCTTTTTGCTGAAAAGTGTGAGAAAATGCAGCGCTTCCGGGTATACCAAAAGTCTACCCGGCGCTTCATGGGGCTGGGCGAGGCGCGCGACGATGGTCGCCTGCATCCGATCCGGCTCCTGGCCAACCAGGCGGCAACGTCCTGAGCGGCAAACTACCGGAGTGTGGAATGGGTTGGTTTTCCGGCTCGCCGCACTTGTCGGGTTTTCAAACCCCCTAAATGAAACTGGAGTAATCCAAATGGCAATGACCGCCGAACAAAAAGCTGAAATCGTCAAGAGCTTCCAACGCGCTGAAGGCGACACCGGTTCGTCCGAAGTGCAGGTTGCCCTGCTGACCGCGCGCATCAACGACCTGACCCCCCACTTCAAGGCCAACACCAAGGACCACCACAGCCGTCGTGGTCTGCTGAAGATGGTTAGCCGTCGCCGCCGTCTGCTGGACTACCTGAAGACCACCGACGCTGACGCTTACCGCGCGCTGATCGCCCGCCTGGGCCTGCGCAAGTAATCGGCAACGGTTCTGAAAAAGTCGCAGCTTGCTGCGACTTTTTCACACCGGCAGCAAAGCGGGCCATATTGTCGTAACAACGGGGGGAGCCTCTAAGAATTCCGATCTATCGTGCAGGTCAGAATTTTTAGGGGTTCCCGTTGTTTTTTCCGGCTCGCGTGTTTTGATAATCGAACTCAAGATAGGGAAACCCTCGTGTTCAACAAGATCACCAAATCGTTCCAGTACGGCCGCCACACCGTCACCCTGGAGACCGGCGAAGTCGCCCGCCAGGCATCCGGCTCCGTCATCGTATCCGTAGACGACACCGTAGTGCTGGTGACCGTGGTTGGCGGCAAGTCAGTCAAGCCGGGCCAGGACTTCTTCCCGCTGACCGTAGACTACCTGGAGCGCACCTACGCCGCCGGCAAAATCCCGGGCGGCTTCTTCAAGCGCGAAGGCAAACAGTCGGAAAAAGAAGTGCTGACCAGCCGCCTGATCGACCGTCCGATCCGCCCGCTGTTCCCGGAAGGCTTCTACCATGACGTGCAGATCGTCGCCACCGTGATGTCGCTGAATCCGGAAGTGGATTCCGACATTCCGGCGATGATCGGCGCTTCCGCCGCGCTGGCCATTTCCGGCCTGCCGTTCGCCGGCCCGATCGGCGCCGCCCGCGTCGGCTACGCCGATGGCGAATACATCCTGAACCCGACCAAGACCGAACTGCAATCGTCGCAGATGGACCTGGTTGTCGCCGGCACCCAGCGCGCCGTGCTGATGGTGGAATCCGAAGCCAAGGAACTGTCCGAAGCCGTGATGCTGGGCGCCGTGGTGTTCGGCCACGAGCAGATGCAAGCCGCGATCAAGGCCATCAACGAACTGGCCGACGAAGTGAACCCGGTGATGTTCGACTGGGCCGCTCCGGTAGCCAACGAAGAGCTGATCGCCCAAGTGCGCGGCATCGCCGGCGCCAAGCTGGCCGACGCTTTCCGCCTGCGCCAGAAGCAAGCGCGCACCGTGGTCATCAACGAAGCCTGGGCCGAAGTCAAGGCTGCGCTGATCAACGAAACCACCGACACCTTGGTGGCCAACGAGATCAAGGGCATCTTCAAGGGCCTGGAGGCTGAAATCGTCCGCGGCCAGATCCTGGCAGGCGAAGCGCGCATCGACGGCCGCGACACCCGCACCGTGCGTCCGATCCGCATCAGCAACAATGTGCTGCCGCGCACCCACGGCTCCGCGCTGTTCACCCGCGGCGAAACCCAGGCGATGGTCGTGACCACGCTGGGCACCAAGCAGGACGAACAAATCATCGACGCGCTGGCCGGCGAATACACCGAGCGCTTCATGCTGCATTACAACTTCCCGCCGTACTCCACCGGCGAAGCCGGCCGCATGGGTCCGCCGAAGCGCCGTGAAATCGGCCACGGCCGCCTGGCCAAGCGCGCGCTGGTAGCGGTGCTGCCGCCGGAAGACGAATTCGGCTACTCGATGCGCGTGGTGTCGGAAATCACCGAATCCAACGGCTCCTCGTCGATGGCTTCCGTGTGCGGCGGCTGCCTGTCGCTGCTGTCCGCCGGCGTGCCGCTGAAGGCGCACGTGGCCGGCATCGCCATGGGCCTGATCCTGGAAGGCAACCGCTTCGCGGTGCTGACCGACATCCTGGGCGACGAAGACCACCTGGGCGACATGGACTTCAAGGTAGCCGGTTCCGCTTCGGGCATCACCGCGCTGCAGATGGACATCAAGATCCAGGGCATCACCAAGGAAATCATGCAGGTTGCGCTGGACCAGGCCAAGGAAGGCCGTCTGCACATCCTGGGCCTGATGAAGGAAGCCGTGGACGGCCCGCAAGAACTGTCCGCCCACGCTCCGCGCCTGTACGTGATGAAGATCAACCCGGAAAAGATCCGCGAAGTGATCGGCAAGGGCGGCGAAACCATCCGCTCCATCACCAAGGACACCGGCTGCGAGATCAACATCGAGGAAGACGGCACCATCACCATCGCTTCGATCAGCAACGAGGGCGCGGAAGCGGCCAAGAAGCGCATCGAAGAGATCACCGTTGAAGTGGAAGTGGGCAAGGTGTACGAAGGCACCGTGGTCAAGATCCTCGACAACAACGTCGGCGCCATCGTTTCCATCCTGCCGGGCAAGGATGGTCTGGTCCACATTTCTCAGATCGCCAACGAGCGTATCAAGAACGTGGCCGACTACCTGAAGGAAGGCCAAGTGGTGAAGGTCAAGGCCATCGAAATGGACGACCGCGGCCGCATCCGCCTGTCCATCAAGGCCCTGCTGGAAGAAGAAGCGAAAACCGCCCAGGCGACCGCTGATTCCTTCGGCCTGAAGACCCAGTAAGCAGTTTGCCGCCATCCTGCGGGGTGGCCGGACTCAAACGACAACCCCCGCCCCGGCGGGGGTTTTTTCGTGCGTGGGCTGGGATGCGGCGATGGGCGGATTTCGAAAGCGCCATGTTAAAATGCCGAAAATAAATTTTATCGTATGATTTTGGTATTAAGTGGCGGGTCGGAGGCAGAGAGAAAGACGCGATGGATGTGGCGGAGCCTGAAAAATACTTGCGCGAGCTCGGATTGTTCAAGCAAATGCTGGCGCGCATCAGCTGGAAAACGCGCGGTAGCCCGATCTACATTTCAGCCAGCATGGGTTTTGACGAGCTGACCACTGTTTTCGAACAGTACTATGCGGCATACGGCGCGCCATCTCGGCGCTAGTAAGCGCGGCTAGGCTGGCGACTGCGCTGTGGCGGCACGCTCGGATCTGGCTTGCCGATCAATTTGTTTGTTGCTTGGGCCTGCTTGTCAGGAATGGCGGGTTGGGATGGAATGGCGGGTTTGGCGCGGGAGATGCGGTGCGGGTTGAGGATGCGGAGAAAGCTTGCGCTGAGGGCAGGTCGCTGGCGATGCGCATCATTGTATTTGTGCCTGGCGTGGTTTTCGCTTGGTGTTTTTACGGTTTTGTCCTGTTCGTGATCGGCATCGGCTATATGAATCCGCGTTTGCCCCAGTATTATGGGGCGATCTCGCTGTTCACCCAGTTCCTGCCCTTGCTGGTCAGCATCGGCAGTTGGCTGGTCTGGATATTGACGCTGCGGCTGCGCTGGCTGAAACGATGCGTCGCCGCATTGGCTTTGCTGGCGGCGGGAACGGTTTTCCTGCAGCAGATCCAGCATTATCTGCCGCCTGGGCCGGATAGGGAGCAGGCTCAGCTTCAGCAAATGGAGCCTTAGAGGATTAGCCTCGTTCGCTGCATGAGTTGGCTAGCGACCATCGCAGTGCAAGGAAGAGGTGCATCTTTAGAGGAGGCAACCATTGTGGCGCGGATTTGGCCGCAGGTGAGTTAATTTGATAATTTTAAACCGCGCTTTGTTTGGCCTGCATGTATATCTGGGGTGTGCTGAAGCGAAGGAGAATGATATGAGACACTCGGCGGAAAGTGTACTCAGGACTCTTGCGGATCACGTTCGATCAACTTCTGGATGCTTTATCAAAATTGGGCCAGAGTTAGCGGGTACCAATGAGACGCAAGAAAAGCAAGGTCAAATATTACTGCTCGCGACCGAGTTGGAGAATCTTGCCAACAACGCAGCGGAAGGTCATGCAATTTCTTACCGCCAATTTGAAACGGTACTGCAGCAGTTGCATAAGCTTGGCTTCTTTCCAGAGGCCGGACTTGTTTCACAGATTGCCCAAGCCCTAGTAAGTTCAGGAGCTTTTGACGATGGGCAGCACTTGTCCTGAGGGTTGACCGGCGGGTGAGCCTGGCATGTGACCGAGAAGGAATGGTTAAGGTTAGCGAGGTAGCGGGCCATGTTGGCGACATGGCCCGCAAGCGGTCGCTCAATGTTTTAGCAGCGGCCGCAGTTTGGCGCGGGCGTCGCGCAGGATGTCGGCGGTGGTGTTCCAGTCCACGCAGGGATCGGTCACCGAGCAGCCATAGCGCAGCTCGGCCAGGTTGGCCGGGATGGGTTGATTGCCCGGCTCGATGAAGCTTTCCAGCATGAAGGCGCGGATGCTGCGGTTGCCGTGGCGGATCTGGGATACCGCGTCGGCCAGCACGCGCGGCTGCAGCGTGTGCTGCTTCCACGAGTTGGCGTGCGCGCAGTCCACCATGATGGCCGGCGGGATGTCGTGCTTCTTCATCGCCTGTTCGGCCAGCGCAATGCTCACCGAATCATAGTTGGGCCGGCCGCCGCCGCCGCGCAGCACCAGGTGGCAGTGCGGGTTGCCGCGGCTGTTCACCACCGCCACCCGGCCGTCCTTGCCCATGCCCAGGTAGGCGTGCGGCGCGCTGGCGGAGACGATGGCGTTCAGCGCCGCGTCCAGCGTGCCGTCGGTGCTGTTCTTGAAGCCCACCGCGCTGTCCAGCGCCGAGGCCAGTTCGCGGTGGATTTGCGATTCGGTGGTGCGCGCGCCGATCGCCGTCCAGCTGTAGAGGTCGGCCAAGTACAGCGGCGATAGCGGGTCCAGCGCCTCGCCGGCCAGCGGCAGGCCCAGTTCGGCGGCGGCCAAGAGGAAGCGCCGGGCGATGTGCATGCCCTCATCGACGCAGTAGCTGTCGTCCATATAGGGGTCGTTGATCAGGCCCTTCCAGCCCACGCTGGTGCGCGGCTTTTCGAAGTAGGCGCGCATCACGATCAGCAGCGTGTCGTCCAGTTCGGCGGCCAGCTCCGCCAGCCGGGCGGCGTAGTCCAGGCCGGCGCGCGGGTCGTGGATGGAGCAGGGGCCCACCACCACCAGCCAGCGCGGGTCGCTGCCGTTCAGCACTTTCTTCACCGCGTCGCGGCCGGCATGGACCGAGGCGCTGGCGCGCGCGCTGGCCGGCAGGCTGCGCAATAATTCGGCGGGGCTGGCCATCGAGCGGTAGTCGGCCTGGCTGGACGGCGGCGACGCGTGGCCGTGTTCGGGCGCGAGTAGGCCGTGTTCCGGCCTGGCAAGCGTAGTCATGATGTTCTCCACAGGATGATCCGCAAACGAGCCGCGGATTCAGCCCGTCGTTTGCGGCAGGGCCGGCGCGCGGCCCCGGTGTCGGCGACAGGGCGGCCGCGCGCCGGCGGCGCGCAGGCCTGCTTTTCGTCGCGGCGGCCGCATGCTAGGCGGCCAGGGTGGCGCCGCCGTCCACCACGATGTCCTGCATCGTGACGTGGCCGGCCAGGTCGGAAGCCAGGTACAGCACCGCGCCGGCGATGTCGGCCGGGGTGGCCAGCTTGCCCAGCGGGATGCCCAGGCGGAACGCTTCCGGCTTGCCGGCGATGGTGCTGGCGGCGCCGTGCTCGTCCTGCCACATGCCGCGCAGCATCGGCGTGTCGGTGGAGCCGGGCGACACCACGTTGCAGCGCACGCCGTACGGCGCCAGCTCCAGCGCGGCGTTGTGGCTGAGGCTGGCCATCGCCGCCTTTGACGCGCCGTAGGCGGCCATGGCTATGCGCGGCACGTGGGCGGCGTTGGAGGCGACGTTGACGATGGCCCCGGCGCGGCGCGCCTTGAAGTGCGGCATCAGCGCGCGCAGCAGGTAGAACGGTCCGCTGACGTTGACGGCCAGGCACTGCTGCCAGTCGTCGACCGACAGCGCGTCGAACGCGCCCAGGCGCAGCACGCCGGCGGCGTTGACCAGCACGTCCGGCAGCGCGTCCTCTTCGGCCAGGCGGCGGCACAGCGCGGCCACGGCGTCGGCGTCGCGGATGTCCAGCGGCAGCTCGCGCATCACGCCGCAATGCGCGGCCGCTTGTTCGAACTGCAGGTCCAGCGCCACGACGCGCGCGCCGGCCTCGACGAAGCGGCGCGCCACCTCCTGGCCTATGCCCTGGGCCGCGCCGGTCACCCACACGCATTGGCCGGTGAAATCCAGTCCGACCATGATCAGGCCTCCTGCGGCAGCTTGGCCTCGATGGCGGCCCACCAGCCGTCCAGCGTCAGGTCCTGGGCCAAATCTTCGAAGCCGATTTCCAGGCCCAGCTTCTGCCATTGCGCCACCAGCTCCATCACGCGGATGGAGTCCAGGCCGTAGTCCAGCAGGTTGTCGCCGCCGGCCAGGCTGTCGTCGCCGTCTTCCAGCACGGTCAGCACCTGGGCCTTCAGCCATTCGCGGGTCAGCGCGGCGTCGCCGCCGGCAACCGCTAGGTCGGACTGCGAGATCACCGCGCCGCAGCGGGTGGCCACGTAGCGCAGCGCCATCTTGTGCTCTTCCTCGCTGAAGTCCGCCACCGCGTCGCCGACCATGAAGGCCTGGATGTCGCGCATGAAGGCGTCGCAGGCGGTCATCATGCAGCCGATGTGGGCGTAGACGCCGCAGATCACCAACTGGTCGCGGCCCCAGGCTTGCATTCTTTCCTGCAGGTCGCTGCGCTGGAAGGCGCTGTAGCGCCATTTGACCAGCACGGTGTCCTGCTCGCGCGGGGCCAGCCGCGGGGTCACCACTTGCACCGCCGGATCGGCGGTGGTCAGGCCCGGGCCCCACATATCGTTCAGCAGCGCGCGGTCTTCCGGCTTTTGTTCGGTGGGCTGCGCGGTGTAGATCACCGGCACGCCGTGGCTGTCGGCCCAGCGGCGCAGCGCGTCCACTTTGGATACCAGTTCATTGACCAGCGCGCTGTCCTCGCCGTAGAAGGCCAGGAAGTAGCGCTGCATGTCGTGGATCAGCAGCGCGGCGCGCTTGGGCTCCACGCGCCAGTCGGTCTTGTTGGCGGGGAAGTCGGCCGCCTGCGGCAGCGGGTAGGCGTTCAGCTTGGGAATGCTCATGGTGTTCAGGCTCCGGCCGCGGCGGCCAGCATGCCGCGCAGCGCTTGTTTGTCTATTTTGCCGACATGGGTCAGCGGCAGGGTGTTTACCAGTTCGAAACGGTCGGGCAGCTTGTAGTCGGCCACGCCCTGCTCGCGCAGGAAGCGGCGCAGCGCCACCGATTTCAGTCCGTCCTCATGCGCCACCACGTAGGCGCAGCTCTTCTCGCCCAGCATCGCGTCGGGCATCGCCACCAGCGCGGCCTGGGCCACCTGCGGGTGTTGCAGCAGCAGGTGCTCGATCTCCTCGGCGGCGATCTTCTCGCCGCCGCGGTTGATCTGGTCCTTGACCCGGCCGACCACGCGCAGGTAGCCGCGCTCGTCGGCCACCACCACGTCGCCCGAGTAATAGAAGCCTTCGTTGTCGAATACGCGGGCATTGTGTTCCGGGGCCAGGTAGTAGCCGCGGAAGGTGTAGGGGCCGCGGGTGGCCAGCATGCCCGGCGCGCCGATTGGCACCGGGTGGCCGGCTTCGTCCACCACCTTCACTTCGTCGGCGTCGCTCATCGGCCGGCCCTGGCAGCCATAGACGATGTCGTCGCCGTCGTCCAGGCGGGTGTAGTTGACCAGGCCCTCGGCCATGCCGAACACCTGTTGCAGCTTGCAGCCCAGCACTTCCGGCACCTGGCGGGCGGTGGCTTCGGCGAAGCTGGCGCCGCCGACCTGCAGCAGCTTCAGGCTCTTCAACTGGGATTCGCGGCCGGGCGCGGCTTGCAGCCACAGCGCGACGGCCGGCGGCACCAGCGCGGCGATGTCCACCTGGTGGCGCTGCACCAGCGCGAAGCAGGCCAGCGCTTCCGGATTAGGCGCCAACACCACCGCGCCGCCGGCGTGGAACACGCCGAGCGCGCCCGGCGAGCTGAGCGGGAAGTTGTGCGGCGCAGGCAGCGCGCACAGGAAGCGGGTATGCGGGCCGAGCTCGCAGATTTCGGCGCTGCGGCGCACGCTGTAGAAGTAATCGTTGTGGGTGCGCGGAATCAGCTTGGGCGTGCCGGTGCTGCCGCCGGACAGTTGGAAGAACGCCACTTCGTCGGCGGCGCTGGGGCCGGCTTGCTCCGGCAGGCCGCCGCAGTCCCGCTCCAGCACGGCTTCCAGCTCGTCGTTGGCGAACAGGCGCACGCTCAGCGCCGGGGAGATGGCCGCCAGTTCGTCCGCCATCGCGTCGTCGCCGAACAGCGGGTGGCGGCGGTCGGCGATCAGCAGCTTGGGCTGGATCTGGCGGGCGTAGGCCGACAGCTCCAGCTTCTGGTGGCTGAACAGCGCGTTGACCGGGGCGGCGCCGATCTTGAACAGCGCGAACAGCGCGATGTAGAACTCGGCGACATTGGGCAGCTGCACCAGCGCGGTGTCGTGGCGGGCCACGCCGCGCGCCAGCAGCCAGGCGGCCAGGTTGCCCGCGCGGCGGTCCAGCTCGGCGTAGCTGATCTCGCGCTCGCCGCACAGCACGGCCGGCGCGTCGGGACGCTCGCGGCATTGCCGGGCCAGCATCTCGGTCATCGGCTGGTCGTTCCAGTAGCCGGCGGCGCGATAGCGCGCCGCCAGGTCGTCGGGCCAGCGGGTGAAGGCTACGCTCATGCCGCCGCCTCCTGGCCGGACAGGCCGAAGGCGCCCAGCATGGTGCCCAGCTTGGCCTGGGTTTCCGCCCATTCCGACTCCGGGGTGGACGCGGCGACGATGCCGGCGCCGGCGAACAGCCGCACGCGGGTATCGGCCACGGTGGCGCAGCGTATGGTCACCGCCCATTCGCCGTTGCCATGCTCGTCGCACCAGCCGACGATGCCGCTGAACACGCCGCGCTCGAACGGCTCGATCTCGCGGATCAGCTGGCGGGAAGCCTGGGTGGGGAAGCCGCAGATGGCCGGCGTCGGGTGCAGGCGGCAGGCCAGCTGCAAAATCGGCAGCGAGGCGTCGGCGAGCACGCCGTCTATTGGCGAGCCCAGGTGCCACATCGCGCGGGTGCCCAGCAGCGACGGCGCGGACGGGATGGATAGCTCGGCGCAATAGGGGCCCAGCACGTTCTGGATGTCGTCGATGACCAGGCTGTGCTCGTAATGGTCTTTGGACGAATCCAGCAGCTTGGCGCTGGCGGCGGCGTCGGCCGCCGGGTCGCTCTGGCGCTTGGCGGAGCCGGCCAGCGGGAAGGTGCGCACGCGCGCGCCTTCCTTCTGCAGCAGCAGCTCGGGGCTGACGCCCACCAGGCGGCCGCCGCCTGCCAGCGGCAGCTGGAACTGGTAGCCGTTGGGGTTTTGCGCGCAGACGGCGTCGAACACGCGCTCCGCCGACACCGGGCGGTCGAAGTCCACTTCCAGCACGCGCGACAGCACCGCCTTGCGGATCTCGCCGCGGCCGAAGCGCTCTATGGCCTGGCTGACGGCTGCCTTGAAGCCTTGCTCGTCCGGGATGCTGCGCGAGCCGACCACCTTGCCGCCGTCGCCGGCGCGCTGGGTGGCAGCCTGCAAGCGTTCTTGGCGGTCGAAGAAGGCGTGGCGGGCGGGGATGAAGAGTTCGGACGGCTGATCGATGTCGAAGGGGATGGCACCCATCAGCACCGGGGAGGCGATGCCGTCGGCGCGGGCGCGGGCGAAGGCTTCGGCCACTTCGCGGGAAAAGGCGCTGCCGGCGTCGAGCGCGCCGCGCGCGGGGGTATCGATTCGGGAGTGTATGCCGCCGGCCTTCAGGCTGCGGTGGGACGACAGGAAATAAAACTCGCCGTCTTCGGCGTTGCCGGTCGCGGCCGACTGGGTGTGCATGGCTTAACTCCGATGATAATGATAATAATTATCGTTCAAGGTATATTCAAAGCAGAAGGTTGTCAACTGGATGCTGCCGATTCCATGCGTTGGGAATAGCGTAAAGTCAGGGTATTTGGGGGTTGATGGGCGTGAAAAAGCACGATCATGAATGGATTTGGCATGATCGTGCGGGGTGGCGCGGCGGCGGCCGCGCCGGATTGACCGCGTTAAATAGATTGCAAGCGGCGGGCCAGCTCTTCTCCTATGCGGCGCATCGGTTCCGGATCGCTCATGCCGAAGTGGTCGCAGTCCAGCTCCACGCAGTCCAACCGGCCTTGCAGATAGGGCTGCCAGTCGGCCGGCGTCGGCGCGTCGCCGGGGTGGCGGCCGGCGCGGAACAACAGCACGTCGCCGGCGTAGGCCGGCGTGCGGCTGTCGCGGAACAGGCGCATGCCGTGCAACGAGGCCTGGCCCAGTTTTTCCAGCGCGGCGCGGCCCAGCGGCGCCAGCGGGCTGCCGGGACGCAGCAGGCGCTGGTAGATGGCCTCGTTGTCCAGCGGCAGTCCGTCGGCGTCGGCGTCCACCTCGCCGTTGACGCTAAGCACCGTCACCAAGGCGTCGTGCAATTGGGGTTGCGGCCGCGTTTCCCAGCAGGCGGCGGGGTAGCTGTCCATCAGCGCCAGCAGCTCCACGGTTTCGCCGGCGGCGGCGAGCGCGGCGGCCATCGCCTGCGCCAGCGCGCCGCCCAGCGACCAGCCCAGCAGCCGGTACGGGCCGCACGGTTGGACGGCGCGCATGCGGGCGACGTAATCGGCCACCATGGCGTCGAAGCTGGCGGGCGCCTCGCCCTGGATGCCGGTGGCCTGCAGGCCGTAGATGGCGGTGTCCGGCAGGTGGCGCGCCAGTCCCAGATAGCACCAGGACAATCCTTCCGCCGGATGCAGGCAGAACAGCGCGGGCAGCTTGCCGGGCTGGATGGTCAGCAGCGGCGCGAACTCGCCGCCCTGGCTCGCTGATGGCGGACGGTGGGCGGCCGGCGCGCTCAGCGCCTGCGCCAGCGCGGCGACGGTGTTGTAGCTGAATAGCGCCGATACGGCGACTTCGCGCTGCAGCAGCTGGGCCAGCCGGTTGGCGGCCTGGATCGCCTGCAGCGACTTGCCGCCCAGCGCGAAGAAGTTGGCGTGCGGGCCTTCCGGCATGCGGCCCAGCACCTGGCTCCACACTTCCATGATCTGCCGCTCCAGCGGCGTGGCCTCGGCGGCCGGGGACGCGTCGCGGGCCGGGGCATCGCTCAGCGCGGCCAGTTGCTTGCGGTCTATCTTGCCGTTGACGTTGCGCGGCAGCTGTTCCAGCCATTGCCAGCGGTCGGGAATGGCGGCGGCGGGCAGCCGTTCGGCCAACTGGCGCCGCAGCGCGCCGGCATCCGGCTCCGCGTCGGCGGCGAGGAAGGCGGCCAGCGTGTAGCCGCCGCCGGCCTGCGGCAAGCCGATCACCGCGGCCTCGCGCACGCCGGGGCAGGCCAGCAGCGCGTTTTCCACTTCGGCCGGGTCGATGCGCAGGCCGCTGATCTTCAGCTCGTGGTCCAGCCGGCCGAGGAAGCGCAGCTGGCCGCCCTGCCAGACGGCGCGGTCGCCGGTGCGGTAGGCGCGCGGCGCGCCGGGCAGCGCGTCCAGCGCCACGAAGCGGCGGGCGGTCAGCTCGTCGCGGCCCAGGTAGCCGATGGCCAGCGCGTCACCCAGCAGGCACAGCTCGCCTTCCTCGCCCTGCGCCACCGGTTGCAGGCCGGCGTCGACGATGGCGGCGGCCACGCCGGGGCGCGGCAGGCCGATGGGAATGTCGTCGCCGCCGTCCCACACCGCGTCCGGGCCGGACAGCGCGGCGCCGGTGGCGATGATGGAGGCCTCGGTGGGGCCGTAGCTGTTGAGCAGCGTGGCATCCGGCAGCAGCTCGCGCCAGCGGCGCGCGCGCTCGGTCAGCGCGGCCTCGCCGCCGATGATGGCGAGGCGGACGCGGGACAGCCGGCCGGCCAATTCCGGCGTCAGCGCGTAAGCCAGCTCGTGCCAGAAGGCGGTGGGCAGGTCCAGCACGTCTATCTTCAGCCGCGCGACGGCGTCGGCGAAGGCCGGCATCGATTCCAGCATCGCGTCGTCGCGCAATGCCAGCGTGCCGCCGTGGCACAGCGCCAGGAAGATTTCCTCGATGCTGGCGTCGAAATGCAGCGGCGCGAACTGCAGGATGCGCTCGCCGGCATGGACGCGGTAGAACTGCCCGGCGCTGGAGACGAAGTGGGCCAGCGCGCGGTGGCCGACCAGCACGCCGTTGGGCTTGCCGGTGGAGCCGGAGGTGTAGAGCAGGTAAGCCGGGCTGTCGACGCCGGCGGCGCAAGCGTCCAGACGCGGCGCGTCTTCGCCCGGCGCTTCGTCCAGGCACAGCGCCGGCGCGTCGCCGCATAGCGCGGCCCAGCGGCGATGGGTCAGCGCCAGCCTGGGGCGGGCGTCGTCCAGCACCATGGCCAGCCGGGCCGATGGGCCGAGCGGATCGAGCGGGACATAGCAGCCGCCGGCCCACAGCGTGCCGAGGATGGCGACGATGGCGTCCACCGAGCGCGGCAGCAGGATGGCGACGCGATCGCCGTCTTCCAGGCCCTGGGCCTTCAAGCGGCCGGCCAGCGCGCGCGCGCGGTCCAGCAACTGGCGGTAGCTGAGGGCCTGGCCTTCGCCTTCCAGCGCGACCGCGTCGGGCTGCGCGACGGCCTGCGCGGCCAGCCGCTCCATCACCGGGACAGCGGGCCGTTCCAGCGCCGGGCCTTGCAGAATGGACAGCGGCGGCAAGTCCGGCAGCAAGCTCGCCAGCGGCGTGCCGGGCTCGGCATGGGCCAGTTGGTCCAGCCATTGCGGCAGCTCATGCCACAGCGCGTCCAGCCGCTCGGCCGGATAGGCGTCCGGATGGGCTTCCAGGCTGAGCCGCCATTCGGTGTTGAGCAGGCTGATGTTGATCGACAGATCTTCCACCGGGCCGGAGCTGATCGGCCGGATGCGGGTTTTCAGGCCGTCGAACGGCGCGTGGCGGTCGAAGGGCATCAGGTTGAGCACCGGGCCGAACAGCCGCTGGCGGCCGTCCAGCCGGCCCAGATCGCCGCGCAGCCATTCGTAGCGGTAGCGCTGGTGGGGGCGGATGTCGCGCAGGCCGGCGGCGGCCTGGCGGGCCAGCTCTCCCAGGCTGGCGGCCGGGTCCAGCCGCAGGCTGAACGGCGCGATGTTCATCGCCATGCACGGCACGGCCAGCGCGGCCGAGCCCATGCGGTTCATCACCGGCAGGCCCAGGGTGATGGCGCGCCGGCCGCTGCGGCGTGCCAGCCAGGCAGCGGTCGCCGCCATCAGCCAGGCGGCCCAGTTGACGCCGCAGGCCTTGGCGGCGCGCTGCCAGGCGTCGATCTGGCTTGCGGTCAGCGCGCGGCCGGCTTTGCGCACGCTGTCGGCCAGCGGTTGCGGCGGCGCCAATGTGGCGGCGGGAGGGAAGGCTTGTTGCCGCGCGGTCCAGAACGCGCGGTCCCGCTCGCGCTGTTCGGACGCTTGGTAAGCCTGGTCTTCGGCCAGCACCGGCTCCAGCCGCCAGTCGGGCAGCGGCGGCGCGTCCTGGCCGCGTTGGGCGGCGTTGTAGCGCGCGGATACGGCCTTGGCCAGCAGGCCGTAGGCGAAGCCGTCCAGCGCGATATGGTGGGTTTGCACATACCACAGAAAACGATGAGGTCCCAGTTGCAGCAGCGCGCTGCGGTGCAGCGGGTCCGCCGCCGGGTCGCAGGGGCGGGACAGCGCTTCGCGCATCCAGGCATCCGCCGCGGCTTCGGGATCGGCCGCGCCGCTCAGGTCGTGCCAGGGCAGCGCTTGCGCGGGGGCGGCTTGCGGGCATTGCCACAGCTGTTCGCCGTCGAATTCGAAGCGCATGCGCAGCGCCGGGCAGTGCGCCAGCGCGGCGGCGGCGGCGGCGCGGAAGGCGTCGATGTCCAGCGGGCCGTCAAGCTCGGTGGCTTCGGCGGTCCAGTAGCCCGGATTGTCGGGCGCCAGCCGCTGCCCCATCCAGATGCCGTATTGGGCATGGCTGACGGGAAGGCGCGTGGGAGTCTCGGTCATGGGGATGTCTGCCTGTTATGGTTGCGGGCCGTTTGGCGGCCTCTGAGCGAAGGCTGACATCATAAATGCGATTGAGTATCAATTTCAATGTGATTGTGGCGGCGGGACGGCAGCCGGCTGCCGTCCCCGGCTCAGCGGATGGCGGCCAGGCCGTCCACCAGCACGTGCGGCACGCCTTGCGAGCAGCGCTCCACCCGGCCGTTGACGCCGTAGACCGCTTGCAGCGTGGCGGCGTCTATCACCTGGTCCGGATCGCCGTTGGCCAGCAGCTGGCCGGCTTTCAGCATCAGCGCCCGGTCGGCGTGGCGCAGCGCCGCGTTCAGGTCGTGCAGCACGATCACCGTCACCATGCCGCGGCGGCGGGTTTCGCGCCGCAGCAGGTCCATCACGTGGAACTGGTAATTCAGGTCCAGCGCCGACAGCGGCTCGTCCAGCAGCAGCACCGCCGGCTCGCGGATCAGCGCCTGGGCGATGCCCACCAGCTGGCGCTGGCCGCCGGAGAGCTGGTCGAGGAAGTGCAGCGCCAGGTGGTCGATGCCCAGCGATTGCAGCAGCGCGAACACCTGCTGGTCGTCGTGGCGGCGGAACAGGCCGGCGGCGGTGGCCTGGCCGGCCACCATCAGCGATTCGAACACTGTCAGGTGCACGCTGGGCGGCAGCGTCTGCGGCAGGTAGGCCACCTCGCCGCGTTGGCGGCTGAGCGGGCGGCCGCGCAGGCGGACCAGGCCGTCGCCGCCCTGCAGGCCGGCCAGCGCGCGCAGCAGGGTGGACTTGCCGCTGCCGTTGGGGCCGAGCAGGGCGGTGACCTCGCCCGCCCGCATACAGGGGACGGACAGCTTGTCGATGACGCGGCGCTTGCCGTAGCTGACCGACAGGTTCTCGATGGACAGCTGCTCGCTCATGTCCGGCCTCCGTTGCGCAAGACGATGACGATGAAGAAGGGGATGCCCACCAGCGCGGTGACGATGCCCACCGGCACGATGACGCCGGGAATCAGGTTCTTGGTGACCACCGAGGCCATGGACAGGATGGCGGCGCCGGTCAGCGCGCTCACCGGCAGATAGAAGCGGTGATCCTCGCCCACCAGCCTGCGGGCGATGTGGGGCGCGATCAGGCCGATGAAGCCTATGGTGCCGACGAAGGCCACCGCCAGCGCGGTGAGCAGGCTGGCGCGCAGTAGCGCGGTCAGCCGCAGCCGGCGCACGTCGATGCCGAAGCTGGCGGCGCGGTCCTCGCCGAGGCGCAGCGCGGTCAGCCGCCAGGCGTTGGCCAGCGACCACGGCAGGATCAGCGCGAAGGCGGCGAAGATCAGGCCGATCTTGGGCCAGTCGGCGCGGGACAGGCTGCCCATCAGCCAGAACACCAGGTCTTGCAGCGCGTCGGCGGTGGAGACGAATTGCAGCAGCGACACCAGGGCGTTGAAGCTGAAGAACAGCGCGATGCCGAACAGCACCACGCCGCTGGCAGCCATCCGCGTCCAGCGCGCCACCAGGTTCAGCAGCAGCGCCGAGCCCAGCGCGAACACGAAGGCATTGACCGGCAGCATCCACGACGCGGGAATGCCGGGCAGGCTGATGCCCAGCAGCAGCGCCAGCGCCGCGCCGAAGGCAGCGGCCGGCTGCAGGCCCAGCGTGAATGGGTCGGCCAGAGGGTTGTGCAGCACGGTCTGCATCTCCGCGCCGGCCAGGCCCAGCGCCAGGCCGGCGCCGACGGCGATCAGCGCGTAGGGCAGGCGGATGTCCCAGACGATGACGGCGGTGGCCGGATCGGCTGCGGACGGTTCCAGCAGCGTGCGCCAGAATTCGGCCAGCGGCATGCCGCTGGCGCCGGTGGTGACATCCAGCGACAGCGACAGCGCCAGCAGCGCCAACAGGCCGGCCACCAGCAGCAGCCGGCGCAGCAGCGCGCGGCGGTAGTCGCCGCTCACCGCGGCGGCGGTGAGCGGGGGCAGGGTGGAATCGTTCATTTGCCTCCCTTGACCCAGTAGGTGCCCTGCGGCGGAATCGCCAGGAAGTCGCGGTGCAGCTGCTGCCAGCTGGCGTCCGGGTCCAGTTTGGCGAAGCGCGCCGGCTGCAGCGTCTTGGCGAAGGCTTCCAGCAGCACGATGTGGTAGGGCGTGTTGTAGAAGTGGTGCCAGGCGCCGAAGGTGCGGCCGTCGCGCACGGCGGCGAGCGCGCCCACCGGTTTGCGCGCGGCGGCGCGGGCCAGCGATTCGCGGGCCTGGGCCGGCGAGATGTCGGCGCCGAACTGGATGCCGATCTTGTCGGCCGCGTCGGCGGTGCCGGTGCCGATGTACCAGTCGGGTTTGGAGGCCAGCACGTGTTCCATGTTCACCTCGCCCACCGCGCCGGGAATCAGCTTGTCGCCGATATTGACGCCGCCAGCGGCATCCACCAGCTCGCCCAGGCTGCCTTTGCCGGCGCTGGTGACGTTGGGGAAGGCGGCGGCGCGCAGATCAAGGAAGACATTGGGCTTCTGCTGCGCCGGGATGGCGGCCACCGTCTTGCGGATGGCGTCTATCCGGCTTTGGTAAAAGCGGATGAAGCGCTCGGCCTCGGCCTCGCGCTGCAGCGCCTTGCCCATGATGCGCAGGCTGGGCACGGTGTGCTCCAGCGGCGCGTTGCGGAAATCGACGAACACCACCGGCACTTTGGCCGCCTGCAGCTGCTGGACGATGGGATTGTTCAGGCCCGGACCGTGGCCGGAAATGCTGAAGATGGCGATGTCCGGCTTCAGCGTCAGCACCTTCTCGGCGCTGACCGAGTTTTCGCTGGTCTTGCCGATCAGCGGGATGCGGTCGATCTCCGGGAAGCGTTTCTTGTATTGGGCGTAGGTTTGCGGGTCCAGCTGGCGGAAATCGCCCTGCCAGCCGGCGACGCGGGCCAGAGGCTGCTTGCCTTCCAGCAGCGCCAGCGAGTAGAACAGCCGGCCTTCGCCCAGCAGGATGCGGTTCACCTTGGCCGGCACTTCCACCTTGCGGCCGGCGATGTCGGTGATGGTGGCGGCCTGGGCCGACAGCGCGGTGGCGGCGATCAGCGTGGCGGCCAGCAAACGGGAGAATACGGTCTTCATCGGGCGTCCTTTACTTTTGCCAGTCGAGCTTGAGTTCCGGTTGCTTGGCCATCAAGCCCAGGTGCTCGTCCATGATGAATTCGATCTTGGCCAGCTTGTCGGCCGCGTCCGCCGCGCACACCATGTCCAGCGTGTCGCCCGCGCGCTGGATGTCGCAGGTGCCGATGGGGAACTGCACATGGGCGCGCTCGGTGTCGAAATCCACCGGCACCTTCAGCGCGTAGTGCTTGCACAGTTTGTACAGCACCTTGTCGGCGTTGGCGGTGGTGAGGGAAGCGCGGCTGCTCAGCATGATGATTTCTCCATTCTTTTAAAACGGGAACAGGCAGTTGGCGGACCGATGGGGTCCGGCAACTGCCGTGCGTAGCTTCCCGTCCGCTTTTGCGGTGCGGATGGGGAGCGCGGGGTTTAGAACTTGCCGCTCAGGGTCAGCCAATAGCGGCGGCCCTCGTCGACCATCCAGTTGCCGTCCAGGCCGTTGTAGCGGCCTCGATCATCGATGGCCACCTTGCGGTCGCCGACGTTGAACACGGCGAAATTGACGTCGAAGGTCTTGTTGATGCGGTAAGTGCCGCCCAGGTCCCAGGTGCTGGAGCCGCCACGAGTGCGGGCGACGTTGGCGCCGTTGCGGAAGCCGGTGTAGTACTGCTTGCCTTCGAAGTTCAGGCGAGTGTACAGATCCAGCTTTTCCATCGGGTTCCAGGCCAGCTTGGCGTTGCCCGCATGCTCAGGCGTTTTGTCCAGCGGCATGCCATCCAGAGACTGGCCGCCGAAACTGGTTTCCTTGCCGCCGTGGCGCTTGGACTTGGTGTAGGTGTAGTTGCCGGATACGGTCCAGCGCGGCGCGAACGCCCAGCTGCCGGAGAGCTCCAGGCCGCGGATGTTCACGGAGTCGACGTTGTCGTAGACGTAGATGCGAGCGGGTGAGATACCAGGATCGTATTGATTGGAGAATTTATCCGTTCCGTAGCTGACCACCTTGTTCTTGAAGTCGTTGTAGAACAGCGTGGCGTTGGCGCTCAGATCCTTGTTGTTATCGAAATGCAGGCTGGCCTCGTAGGAAGTGCTTTCCTCCGGCTTCAGATTGGAGTTGCCGCACAGAACGCCTGCTTCGTTGCCTGCCCCGGTGCGCATGCAGTAGCCGCCGGTGCTCTGGCGGATGGTCGGGGCCTTGAAGCCTTTGCCGGCGCCGCCTTTCAGAGTCCACTGCGAATTCAGTTGCTCAACCAGGTACAGACGCGGCGTGAAATGGCTGCCAAACACGCTGTGGTGGTCGAGACGGCCGCCGCCGGTGAGCTTCAGGCTGTCGGTGATGTCGTAGGTATCTTCGGCGAACAGTGCCCAGGTATTGACGGTGATCTTGTTCGGATTGGCCGGCCCGGTGAAGCCGGCAATGGCTTCCTGGGCGCGCATGTTGTCGCCAACCTGCTGGCCGACTTGGGTGCCGAGTTTCAGTGTGTGCCTGTCGAACAGGAAGGATAGCTGGCCATCCAACGTGGTGTTGGTCAGCTTCAGGCCTTTGCCATCGTCGATATTGTTGGCGCTGTGGCTGGGCTTCTCGATTTCCTGATACAGCGCGACATTGGAGCGGATGATGCCGTATTTGCCGTTGTGGCTCAGGCTCCAGTGATCCCTGGTGTCGAAATAGTCGTCTTTTGTATTCGGTCCAAAGCCTCCCTTGACTTTTATTAGGGAGGCCACGCTCTTGCCCGGCGTGGTGGTCTTGCGCAGCTCGTTGTGCCCTGCCTCGAACGTGATCTCATTGTCCTTGTTCGGGGTAAAGGTCAGTTTGGCGTTGATGTCTGAGGCGTGAGTCGCAACTTTGCCTCCATCGCCGCTGTTGGAGTAGTAGATGTTGTCTTCGGCCTGGTTGTTCAGCGCGCCGTAGATTTGCAGCGACAGCAGGTCTTTCACCAGCGGGCCGCCGACCCAGAAGCTGCTCTGGCCGGTATTGCCTTCATCTGAATGCTGGGTGATGGTGCCGCCCAGCGTCATCGAACCGTGCCATTCCTTCGGCGCCTTGCGGGTGATGATGTTGACCACGCCGCCCATCGCGTCGGAGCCGTACAAGGACGACATCGGGCCGCGCACCACTTCGATGCGCTCAATCGCCTCCATTGGCGGAATCTGGTACTGCTGGAAGCCGCCGGTGCCGCGGCTGCGGGATTCGCGGGTGTTCTGGCGGCGGCCATCCACTAGGAGCAGCGTGTATTCGCCGGGCATGCCGCGAATGGAAATGTCCTTGTCCCCCGGACCGGAACCGTTGATGTTGACGCCTTCCAGGTCGCGGATCGCATCGGTCAGATTGGTGAACGGCTTCTTTTCCAGGTCTTCGCGGGTGATCACCGAGATGCTGGCCGGGGCTTCCTTGATCTTCTGCTCGTAGCCGGAGGCGGTCACCACCACCGACGGCAGCACCGCTTCGGATTCGGCGGCGAAGGCCGCGGGAATGTGCAGGCTGCCTGCCGCGGCGGACAGCAGGGCGAGACGGAAACCATGCCTGGCGACGGCGCGAGGCGGGAGGCGATTTTTTTTCATTTTGATTACCCAGAGTTCATCACGGAACGTATGTCCACTTGGCAGGCGCGCTGCGGCGATCGTTGCTGCGTTTTTATGGAATAAATGCGCAATAGAATGTCAAATGGCCCGCTATTTTCGCATTAAGTCTATTTTGTGTAAATAGGAATTGTTTTCATTATCGTTGGCGCGACGTAGTGGCGAGGTTCGCGCGCGTGAAAACCGCCGCCATCCAGGACACCGGCGGCGGCTGTCCGCCGCGCGCCGCAAATCTGGATGCGCTTGCCTTGCATCAAGCAGGCGTGTCGATACCGCTTGCATACCACCTCTAATACCACTTAAATGCCAAATGTCATTCGCATGATGGTCGCGAGTGGAAATTCCAGTGGGACGCCGCATGGCGGCCCAGCTCATGGCGCAGTGCATAAACGGGGAGTGGATGATGAGCGTGAAGCGATTGCTGGGCGCGGCCGCGCTGGCCGCGGCGACAACGGCGGCGTGGGCGGCGCCGGACGCGGCGGCTTTGGGGCAAAGCCTGTCGATGCGGGTGGCGGTGGACAGCAACAGAGGCGCGGCGGCCGGCGCGCCGTGTTCCGACCTGGGCGCGGACTGGGCGTCCTGCCTGAAAGGGCGGCTGATTCTGGAAAACCAGGGCGGCCAGGCGGTGCCGGCCGGCGGCGGCTGGAGCCTGTACCTGCACAGCATCCGCCGCATCCTGAAGCTGGATACGCCGCAGTTCGCCATCCGCCACATCACCGGCGACCTGTACCAGGTGACGCCCACCGCCGCTTTCCAGGGCCTGGCCGCCGGCCAGCGGCTGGAGCTGCCGCTGATAGACGAATACTGGATCCTGCAGGAAAGCGATGTGCTGCCGCGCCCCTACGTGGTGGTGGACGGCCAGGCGCCTGCCTTGTTGGCGCACGATGGCAGCGACGAGGCCAGCTACTTGCTGCCGCTGCGCGGCGACAACTGGAAGAACCCGGCCGGCGAGCTGCGGCCGCTGGCCACGCCGCAGCAACGCTATCTGACATTCACCCAGCGCGGTCAGCAGCTGTCGGCCGCCCAGGTGGCCAACCGCGTCATCCCGGCCGCGCTGCGGCAGCAGTTGGGCGGCGGCCAGCTGGAGGTGAAAGGGCTGAGCCTGAGTCTGTCCGGCCTGAGCCCGGCGCAAAGCCAGGCGCTGTCCCAGCGCGCGGCGCAATTGGGATTGCGGCCGGCCGGGGGCCGGGTGGCGGGCGGCGTGGTCGGTACGCGGCTGCCGGCCGATATCGCCGTCTCCGGCGGCTACCGGCTGCAGATCGGCCGGCAGGGCGTGAAGGTGGAAGGCTACGACGCCGCCGGCGTGTTCTACGGCGTGCAGACGCTGCTGGGCCTGCTGCCGCAAAACGGCGGCAAGGCGCAATGGATGACGGTGGAGGACGCGCCGCGCTATGCCCACCGCGGCATGATGGCCGACCTGGCTCGCAACTTCAAACAGCCGGCCACCGTGCGCCGGCTGATAGATCAGATGGCCGCCTACAAGCTCAACAAGCTGCACCTGCACCTGTCCGACGACGAAGGTTGGCGGCTGCAGATTCCCGGCCTGCCGGAGCTGACCGAGGTCGGCGCGCGCCGCTGCCACGACCTGAGCGAAACCCAGTGCCTGGTGCCGCAGCTGGGCTCCGGTCCGGCCAACCAGTCCGGCGGCGGCTACCTGACCCGCGCCGCCTACATCGACCTGGTGCGCTACGCCCAGGCCCGCTTCATCGAGGTGATTCCGGAGTTCGACATGCCGGCGCACGCCCGCGCCGCCGTGGTCTCCATGGAGGCGCGCTATCGCAAGCTGGCGGCGCAGGGCCGGCCGCAGGCGGCGGCCGAATACCGGCTGCTGGATCCGCAGGACCAATCCAATACGCTGTCGGTGCAGTTTTACGACCGCCGCACTTATTTCAATCCCTGCGTGCCGGGCAGCGCGCGCTTCGTCGCCAAGCTGGTGTCCGAAGTGGCACAGATGCACCGCGAGGCCGGCCAGCCGCTGCAGATCTGGCATTTCGGCGGCGACGAGGCCAAGAACATCCTGTTGGGCGCCGGCTTCCAGGACGCCAGCGGCGGCGACCCGTCCAAGGGCAAGGTGAACATGGCGCAGCAGGACAAGCCATGGGGCCGCTCGCCGGCTTGCCTCGCGCAGATCGCCCAGGGGCAACTGAGCAGCGTGGACCAGCTGCCGCTGAAGTTTGCGCAGACGGCCAGCCGCATCGTCGCCGAGCAAGGCATCCCGACGATGGCGGCGTGGCAGGACGGCGTGGCCGGCGCCAGCGGCGCGTCGGACTTCGCCACCCGCAACACCATGGTCACCGAATGGGACACGCTGTACTGGGGCGCGGCGCAGGCGGTGAACGGCTATGCCGCCAAGGGCTTCCAGACCGTGCTGGCCATGCCGGACTACCTGTATTTCGACTTCCCCTATGAGCTGAACCCGCGCGAGCACGGCTACTACTGGGCCTCGCGCGATACCGACAGCTACAAGGTGTTCAGTTTCGCGCCGGACAACCTGCCGCAAAACGCCGAAGTGATGCCGGACCGCCAGGGCCAGCCGTTCGCGGTGACCAGCGCCGCCGCGCCGGCGCGCTACGCCGGCATCCAGGGCCAGGCCTGGACCGAGGTGATGCGCACCGACGCCGAGTTCGAAACCATGGTCTATCCGCGCCTGCTGGCGCTGGCCGAGCGCGCCTGGCACAAGGCGGCGTGGGAGCGGCCCTACACGGTGGGCGAAACCTACCAGCTGGGCGTGACGCACCTGGTGGACAAGGCGGCGCTGAACGCCGACTGGCAGCAGTTCGCCGCGGTGCTGGGCTGGCGCGAAGCGCCGAAACTGGAACATGCCGGCGTCGGCTACCGGGTGTCGATGCCGGCGGTGCGGACCGGCAGCCAGGGCCAGACGGCGACGACGGAATGGCCGGGCGCGCGCCTGCAATATTCGTACGACGGCCATGGCTGGCAAACCTACCAGCCCGGCCAGCAGGTGCAGGCGAATTACTGGCGCGGCGTCTCGCAGGACGGCCGCCGCGCCGGCCGGGCGGAGAGCCTGTCCGGACAGTGAAGGGGGCGCGGGCCAGATGCGGGTCCGTGCTATGAAAACCGCGATGTCTTGTGCGGGTGCGTTTGGAATGCCAGATCGGTTTGGCAAAGAAACGGCGGGCCTTTGGCTCGCTGTTTTTATTGGCATGAATCTTTAAAAGGCATGGGCGCGGACGCTTGTTGAATAGCTGGCGCCTGCTTCATCCGGCATGGCTATGCCCTTGTGCTAGCATGGTTGTAGTCTGCGGATTCGCGCGATGCCGAGCATCCCGCGGAGCTGCTTACGGCGGTGGAAAGTCGGCTTGCCTTGCAGCCAGCAGGCAGAACCATTCAGGCAAATGGCGACAGGATGGAATATGTCAGAGCGCGATAGCAGGCTTCACGGCAGTTGGCGGCTGCTTTCTTTTGAGCTGGAGCTGCAGGAATCGAAAGCGCGTACCCAGCCATGGGGAGCCGACCCAAATGGCCGCCTGATTTTCGGCGCCGACGGCCGGATGATGGTGCTGGTGACCGCCAAGGCGCGCGAACCGGGAGGCACCGACGCGCAACAGGCCGCGCTCTATCGCACTGTGATGGCCTATACCGGACGATATAGGGTGGATGCGGACAGCTTCATCGTCCAGGTGGACAGCTGCTGGAACGAAGCCTGGAACGGCACCGAGCAGCAGCGTTTCTACCAGTTGGATGGCGATGCGCTGGTCGTCTTCACCGCCTGGATGCCGAACCCGTTGGCGGCGGACAATGCAATGGGACGAGGAGTGCTTGGGTTGGTGCGGGAGTCGTCCGGGCTGTGTTCGCAATGAGCCTCTGGTCTGCCAGAGCCACCTTTTCAAGCAGGAGGCTTCGCTCATGTTTTTCAATGCATGTCGATGTGATTGCGTGGTGTGAAATGAGACTGGCATCAATGGTGACGGCGCTTCTTTGCACGGCATTCATTGGCAGCGCCGCTGCCGATTCCTTTGTCGTAGGTGTGGAAGAAATTGACTATTACCCGCTGCATAGTTACGCCAATGGAAAATTCTCCGGCTATGGCAGAGACTTGCTTGACGCATTTGCAAAACAATCCGGCCATTCATTTACTTACATGCCGCTTCCAGTTTCAAGGCTGTTCCATACATTTCTGAATGACAATTCGATTGATTTCAAATATCCGGACAACCCGCATTGGCAAGCGGACATGAAAAAAGGGAAATCCGTCCTCTATAGCGATCCCGTAGTCAATGTCAGCGAAGGATTGCTGGTGAAGCCGGAGAAGATAGATCAATTGTCCGAGGATTCGCTTCAGGCTATCGTGACCATGCGAGGGTTTACGCCTTGGCCTTTTGATCAGACCATGCGGCAAAAGATCAATAATGGAAGCATTCGGGTTTATCAGGAGGATTCGTTCGGCAAGGTGATCGCTTTGGGGATGACGGGGCACTACGACGCGGTCTATGCCAGCCCGATAGTCATCAACTACTACCTTGATGTGGTGATTCACAAGCCGGGCGCGCTAGTTTTTGATAAAAAGCTTCCCTTTGAAAGCAATGATTTTTCCCTTTCCAGCATCCGCCAAGGAGAGGTGATCAAGCAATTCAATGAATTCCTTGCTAAAAACCAGCCTTTGGTTATGGAGCTCAAGAAAAAATACAGGCTGACTGACAAGGCGGTTCAATGAATTAAAGAGATAGGATGTAGGTTAGTAGGATGGATTCCATTCTTTTTTGACTGGCGGTTTGGCTCGGTTATAGATTGGGCTGAATCCAATAAATTCAGTGTTTACTTTGGGATTTATAACGCTCATAATGATTTTCTTGGTAAGCGTTGAGCTTCATTCTATTCAGCCTAGCCTAGGGCCTAGTTAACTCTGCGTTAAAAAACATTACATGCATTTTGTTCGTTTTGGTGAATTTATAGCTGCTTTTATGATTACAGGTCCCAAGCATAATCTATTGCAGATCCGTTTAGGTGCCGGAGTGCAAGATAAGCCGGCTTGCGAGTGTTTGCCGCCTAAAGGGGGATGCTGTCATGAGCCGTTAGTCGAAGCAGAGGTTATTGCTAGCGTCGTGAAGGGCGTAGTTGAGGCCAATCTGCGGCTAGGCACAGCTCACACGGTTACACATATTCGGTATGTTCAGAATGACACTAAACCTGAGATTGTTTATGGCTACTTGGCGTTGAAAATCCTCGAGCATCTGAAGTCTGGTGGTGTGTTTGCTGAGGGTAAGGATGAGTTCTAGCAGTAACGGAAATGAAAAAGCCTTCCCATATCGGGAAGGCTTTTTTACGAGAGTGGGCTTTGTTCTCTGCTGAAGATAAAGGTTCACTTCTCCTGTCTAAACAGCGCCGGGCTGTGCTGTAGGCGGGTGGTGGCGATATTGCCGCCGCCGCTGCTGGCGCTGCCGGGCGCGGCGAAACAGGCGACAGCGCCTTCCACTTGCAGCGCCATCGTCTGGCCGGGCTGCGGGCAGCGGTGGCCGGGGACGCGGGCGGCCAGCAGGCTGCCGTCGTCCAGCATCAGCCGCACGCTGGCGTCGTGGCCGCTGAAGCTGACGTCCAGCACTTTCGCCTGACGCGCGTGGTCGGGCGATGCCGGCAGCAGGCGGATTTGCTCCGGCCGCAGCAGCACATTGACTTCGCCTTGCGGCATGCCGTCCAGCAGCGGCAGCCGTCCCAGCGCGCAGTGGGCCTCGCCGCCCTGGGCGCGGCCGGGCAGCAGCACCGCGTCGCCGACGAAGTCGGCCAGTTCCGGGCTGGCCGGGCGCTGGTACAGCGTTTGCGGCGCGGCCACTTGCAGCAGCTTGCCCTGCCACAGCACCGCCACCTGGCGGCCCATGGTCAGCGCTTCGGCCTGGTCGTGCGTCACCATCAGCGCGGTGGTGCCGCTGGCGGAGAGCGCGTCGGCCACCGCCTGGCGGGTTTCGGCGCGCAGCGCGGCGTCCAGCGCCGAGAACGGCTCGTCCAGCAGCACCAGCGCCGGCTTGGGCGCCAGCGCGCGCGCCAAGGCGACGCGCTGTTGCTGGCCGCCGGACAATTGCTGCGGCGCGCGGGCGGCGAAGTCGGCCGGCAGGCCCACCATGTCCAAGAGCTCCGCCACCCGGCGGCGTTCGCGGCGCTCGGCGCGCGGCAGGCCGAAGACGATGTTGTCCGAGACCGACAGGTGCGGGAACAGCGCGCCTTCCTGCGGCACGTAGCCGATCTGGCGCTTCTCCGGCGGCAGGTACAGCTGCGGGCTGCTCACTAGCCGGCCGCCGATGTGGATGCTGCCCTCGTCGCAGCGCTCGAAGCCGCACAGCAGCCGCAGCAGCGTGGTCTTGCCGCTGCCGGACGGCCCCAGCAAGGCCAGCAGCGAGCCTTGTTCGACGGTCAGGGTGATGTCGTCCAGCACCCGGTGCTCGCCGAAGCGCTTGCCCAGCTTCTCTATTTTCAGTTCCGACATGGCGGATCTTCCTGTTGATTCCATGGTTGCGGCTGGCCGCCCAGCACCGCGCCGCGTCCCAGGCAGGACATCAGCAGCCAGGTGGCGAGAAGCGACAGCGCGATCAGGATGGCGGCGTACGGCGCGGCGGCGGCGAAGGCCAGCGCGGCGGTGTCGGCCCATACCTGGGTGGCCAGCGTCTCGGTGCCGATGGGCGCGAGCAGCAGCGTGGCGGTCAGTTCGGTGATGACGGAGACGAATACCAGGCTGGCGGCGGCGCCTAGCCCGGGGGCCGCCAGCGGCAGCACCACCCGCCACAGCGCCTGCCACCAGTTGAGCCCCAGCGAACGCGCCAGCTCTTCCAGCTTGTTTTCCGCCTGCATCAAGGCGCTCCTCACGCTGACCAGCGCCAGCGGCAGGAACATGATGGCGTAGGCCAGCGCCAACATCAGCGCGCTCTGGTACAGCGGCTTCAGCCACTGGATGGCTAGGTTGACCAGCGCCAGCGCGATGACGATGCCCGGCACGCCCTGAGCCAGATAGACCACCCGCTCCAGCAAATGCGCCAGCCGGCCGGGATGGCGCGCCAGCAGATAGCCCAGCGGCAGCGCCAGCACCGTGGTCAGCGCGGCGGCGGCCAGGCCCAGGCCCAGCGAGGTGGCGGTGGCCGACAGCAAGAGCTGCGGCGACACCTCGGCCGGCGTCACCGCGTCCGCGCCTGGTTGCAGCGTCCAGTACAGAATGGTGGCGATGGGGGCCAGCAGCGTGACCGAGCCTTGCAGCACCAGCCACAGCAGCGCCGGCCAGCGTTTCCAGCCCAGTTCCAGCCGGCCGGCGGCGCGGCGCGCGCCGCGGTCCAGCCGCTGGTAGCGGCTTTCGCCGCGCACGCGCAGTTCGGCCAGCAGGATCAGCACGCCGGCGGCCATCAGCACGCTGGCCAGCAGCGACGCGCCGGCGCTGTCGAAGCTGGCGCGGTATTCGGCGTAGATTTCGGTGGTGAAGGTGTGGAAATGCAGCAGCATGAAGGCGCCGAATTCCGACAAGCTCGACAGCGCCACCAGCAGCATGCCGCCCAGCAGCGCCGGCTTCAGCTGCGGCAGCGTCACGCGCCGGAAACAGGACCAGGCGGACAGGCCCAGCGAGCGCGCGGTTTCCTCCAGCGCCGGGTCCATATTGCGCAGCACCGCCGACACCGGCAGGTAGACCAGCGGCGTGTAGGCGGTGGTCAGCACCAGCCAGGCGCCCCAGAAGCCCTGCAGATCCGGGCTGATGGACACCCAGGCGAAGCTGGTGATGAAGGGCGGAATGGCCAGCGGGGCCACGCACAGCAATGCCCACAGCCGGTGGCCGGGCAAGCGGGTGCGCTCCACCAGCCAGGCGGAGGCGGTGCCGGCCACGGCGCAGCTGAAGGTGCTGGCCAGCACGATCAAGGCGGTGTTGCCGGCCAGCCGGGCGACGATGGGGCGCAGCAGCAGTTCGGCGGCGTCGCCGGAGCCGACGCTGGCCGCCTGCCACAGGGTAAAGCCTAGCGGCAGCAAGGCCAGCAGCGCCACCAGGGCGGCGCTGACGATGAGGCCGGCGGGCCGCCGGCTGCTGCCGCCAGCCAGGCGCATGGCGATGTTCATCCTGAAAACCTCATTGGAAAAGCCTGATGCGCCGCGAAAGCCCCAAGCTGCGCGGCTTTCGCGGCCGGCGCGGGCGTTACAGCAGGCCCGCCTGGCGCAATAGCTTGGCCGACTGGCTGTCGTCGCCCAGCTTCTGCATGTCCAGCGGCGGCGGGTTCAGCTGGTTGAAGGGCTTCAGCTGCGGGGCCGGCGCCACGCTTGGCAGCAGCGGGTATTCGAAGGTGATGTTGCTCTTGGCGATCAGCTGCTGCGCGCGCGGGCTCACCAGGTAGGCGAGGAACTTCTGCGCCGCGTCGGCGTTGCGCGCGGTTTTGAGGATGCCGGCGCCGGAGACGTTGATCAGCGCGCCGACGTCGGCGTTGCCGAAGTGGTACAACTGGCTGTGCATGCCCTTGCTGCCCAGCTCCACCTGCAGGCGGGTCCAGTAGTAGTTGTTGATGATGCCGACGGCCACGCCGCCGCGGTTCACCGCCGCCACCACGCCTTCGTTGTCGTCGAAGGTCTGGGCGTTGTCGCGCAGGCCCTTCAGCCAGGCCAGCGTCGCCGGCTCGCCCTTCAGCGCGCGCACCGCGCTGACCAGCGGCAGGAAGTCGCCGTCGGACGGGGCGATGGCCAGCTTGCCCTTCCATTGCGGCTTGGCCAGGTCCAGCAGCGAGGCCGGCATCTGGGCGCCGGCGGCCAGCTTGTTGTTGAACACCAGCACGTTTTCACGCGCCATCACGCCCACCCATTCGCCCTGCGGCGAGCTGTAGCGCGCCGGGATGGCGGAGAAGGTGGCGGCCGGCAGCTTGGCCAGCATCTGCTTGCCTTCCAGCAGCATCAGCTCGGGCGAGTTGGAGGCGAAGTAGACGTCGGCCGGCGAGGCCTTGCCTTCGGCCAGCAATTGGGCGGACAACTCCGGGCCTTCGCCGGAGCGGACCTTGACGCTGATGCCGCTCATCTTTTCGAAGTCGGCGGTCAGGAGCTTGATGGTTTGCGGATGCTGGGCGTTGTACAGCACTAGGCTGGCGGCCGTGGATAGCTGGCTGGCGGCCAGCAGCGAGCCGGCGAGCAGGGCGGAGATCAGTTTGCGTTTCATGGCTTGGTGGCTCCCTTGTGGACGCCGCCGGGCGGCGTCCGGTTGGATGGTTCAGAGCTGGAACAGGGCTTCGCCGATGTAGCCGCCCGGGCGCGCGCCGGGCGGGCAGGCGAAAACGGCGCTGCCGACATGGGTGATGTACTGATTCATCATATCCATCGCCGCCAGCTTCTTGTTGATGCGGATGAAGCCGGTGCGCGGGTCGCGCTGGTAGGCGATGAAGAACAGGCCGGCGTCGTATTCGACGCCCTGGCGCCAGGGCGGCCAGCGCTCGGCGTAGAAGTTGGCGCCGTCGTTGTACGAATACGCGCGGCGCAGGATGCGGGCGCCGTCGTTTTCCTGCGGCGAAGCCACGCGCGAATGGGCGGTGTCCGGAATCAGCGGGTTGCCGTCTTTGTCCGCCGCGGCCAGGTTCATCGGCTCGAATTCATGCTTTTGGCCCAGCGGCGCGCCGCTGTCCTTGTAGCGGCCCACCACTTCCTGCTGGAAGCCCAGCTCGGTCTTGTCCCAGTGCTCCAGCGCGATGCGGATGCGGCGCACCACCAGGTAGCTGCCGTTCTTCATCCAGCCGCCCTCGTCGCCGACCCAGATGAACTGGTTCATCAGCGCCGGGTCCTTGGTGGACGGGTTGTTGGTGCCGTCCTTGAAGCCCATCAGGTTGCGCGGGGTGCCGCCGCCGGGCGCGCCGCTGGCGAAGCCGGTCTGCACCCAGCGCACGCTGGCGATGCCGTCGGCGATGGCGGCCAACTGGCGCACCGCGTGGAAGGCCACTTGCGGGTCGTCGGCGCAGGCCTGGATGGACAAGTCGCCGCCGCTCTTTTCCGGCACCAGCTGGTCGCCATTGAACTTGGGCAGGTCCACCAGCGCTTCCGGCCTGTGCTTGGCCAGGCCGTAGCGGTCGACGCCGTTCTTGCTGAACAGGCCGGGGCCGAAGCCGAAGGTGAGGGTCAGGCGGGCGGTGGCGAGGCCGACGGCTTCGCCGGAGTCCAGCGGCGCCTTGTCGCTCTGGCCCGACAGCGCGCGCGCCGGCAGGCCCTGGCTCAGCCGCCGCGCGGCCTCGGTCCAGGCCTTGAGCAGGGCGATCACCTCTTCGCGCTTGGCGGTTTGCAGGTCGAAGGCGGCGAAGTAGCTGTTCTGCTGCTGCGGGGTGAGGATGCCGCCCTGGTGGACGCCGTCGAAGGGCTCGCGGCCAGGCTGCGCCGCCGCTTTGGTGTGGCCGGCGGCTGCGGCCAGCGCCTTGCCGCCGCCCAGCCAGCCTGCCAGCGCCAGCGCGCCGCCGCCTTTGAGGAAGCCGCGCCGGGACGGCTGTTTCGGCTTGTCGCGGTCTGTCATTTCGCCAATACCAGGTTGTTGTTGTCGTCGGCGACGAAATAGAAGCCGTCGCCTTCCGGCGTCATGGCGATGCCGAACAGGTCGCCGTTGCCGGGCGGGGTTTGCGCCTTGTTGGCGTCTATCCAGCGCGCGCCCAGCTGCTCGCCGTTGGCCGGGTCGATTTCCACCACCTTGCCGTTGGAGCCGTTGGTGACCAGCAGGTGGCCTTGCGGCGTGGTGGCCAGCGCCAGCGGACGCAGCAGCAGGCCGTCGTGGGTCAGGGTGCGGCCGATGCCGGCGCTGGTGGTGCGGGTGGTGGCGTCCCAGATCTCGCTGATGCGGTTGCCCAGCGCGTCGGATACGTAGAGCTTGTCGTCCTTGCCGTAGGCGAGGCCGGTGGGGCCGATCAGGAACACGCCCTTGTCGGCCTGCTCGCCGAAGCCGCTGGCCACCACGGTGCGGCTGACGATCCTGGGCGGCTGGCCGGCGGGGATGTCCAGCTCCAGCCGCAGCACGGTGGCGAGGTTCACCACCGGCGGCGTGCCCTTGGCGCTGCCGACGCCGAAGCCGGCGTTGCTGACGAACAGGGTCGCCTTGTCGCCGTTGTCTATCACCGCCATATTGCCCCAGGGGTTGTTGATGTCGGCGCCGGCCCAGGTGTCGACCAGCTTGCCGGACGAATCCAGCACCATCAGGCAGCCGGCGCCCTTGGTATCGGTGGTGCCGTCGTTGCTGGGCGTGCTGCCCACTATCACCCAGCCGCTTTTCAGCACCGTCATCGCGGTGGACAGGCCGACGCCGCCCGGGCACTGCGGCAGCGTGCGCGGGATTTGCGCGAACAGGGTCAGGCTCTTGCTGTCCGGGTGGTAGTTGACGATGGTGCTGCCCAGGCCCTGCAGGTTGGCGGCGTTGTTGAAGTTGTCCACCAGCACGTCGCCCTGCTTGAGTTTGCCGGCGCTCACCGGCGACACCGCGATCGCGTACGGGTTCTGGTCGCCGTTGTCGGGCACGGTGTTGGCCAGGATGGTGTGGCGCTTGATGCCGGCGAGGAAGGCGCCGTCGGCATGGGCCGCGCCGGCCAGGGCCAGCAGGGTGGCGGCGGCGGCCAGGCCGCGGCGCGAGAAGTTCCGCTTCATCTTTACTCTCTCCATTGCGGCCGGATCGGTGGTCCGGCCTGTCTGCAGGTTCTGACTCAGAAGGTGATGGTGGTCTTCAGGCCCACCACCCAGTTGTTGGGAATGCGCTGGGTCTGGGTCGGGTCGTTGGGCGACACCGCGCCGGCGCCGACGTTGCGCACGTACTGCAGGTCGGCCTGCCATTGCCACCATGGCGTCAATTGATAAATGTAGGTGGCTTCGACCTGGGTTTCATCGCTGCGCACCGGATAGGCCAAGTTGCCGTTGGCGATGCCGGTGTCGGCGTCGTTGCCGGCGGCGTGGTTGCCTACCTTGACATAGCCGACCGCCAGGCCGACGGTGTCGTTGTCGCGGCCGGCGAACGGCGCGGTCAGCGTGACGCCGGCGTTGGCGGAGAAGCTGACCAGGTTGCGGTCGCCCGGCGCGCCCATCAGTCGGGTGAACACGTTCAGCGTCTGGGTGCTGTCTTCGGCCGGACGCCACACCGTCTGGTCGGCTACCGCGTAGATGCTGTAGTTGCCGCTGTGCAGCTGCGGGTTGGCGCCGGTGAGGGCGATGGGCTGGCCGTTGACGTCCATCCGGGTGTCGGCGGTTTTCTGGTTCAGGTACCAGAAGCCCAGCTTGTAGGTGCCGGGCAGGCCGGCGATGCCGGTCGCGCCGCGCGGCGCTTCCACCGCGCCGTTGGACGGCAGGTTGCGGCCGTATTGCATCTCGCCGATGAACAGCGTGCCGCCGTGGCGGCTGAAGGTGGTGCCGTGCTTGTTCAGCTGCTGCGGGTCGTTCGGGTTCTGGCTGACGTCGCGGGTGGGGTCGCCGGCGAAGGCGCCGCCCAGCAGCGTGATGTTGTCGCCCAGCTTGCCGCGCAGGCGCACCCCCAGGCCGGACAGCGGGTAGGCCGGGCCGCCGGCCGGCAGGTCGGCCGACGGCACCGCCGGCCAGCCGAACATGGTGCCGATGAAAGCGCCGCCGTACTGGGTGACCATGAATTCCTGGTCCAGGCTCTGCTGGCCGATCTTCACGTCCAGCCGCTCGCCGTTCAGCTGCTGCTGGAACCAGGCCTCCCACAGCCGGGTGGCGCGGTCGGCCTCGATGCCGCTGGCGCTCTGGATGCTGCCGACGTGATCGGCGGTGAAGGCCTTGCCGTGGATGTCCAGCGCGCTGACATTGAAGCTGCCGCCGTTCCACCAGCCGGCGCGCTGGGTATCCAGGCCCAGGGTCAGGGTGGCCAGGCCCTGGTAGTCGCCGCCGTACTTGACGCCGCCGCTGACGTTGCGCAGGTATTCGCTGGCCTCGGTCAGGCCCAGGGTGACGCCCTGGCGGCCCAGCGCCGAGCGCAGGCCGCCCATGTCGCCCAGCAGGGTGGAGCGGTTCCACCAGCCGGTCCACTGGTTGTCGGGTTTGGCTTTGATCGCCTGGTCGGCCTCGGGCAGGTCGGCCGGATTGGCTGCGGCGTCGGTTTCCTCGGCGTGGGCGGCCTGCAGGCCGCAGCCCAGCAGCACGGCCAGCGCCAGCGAGGAGATCCGGAGCGGCTTGGCGGCCGCGTTCGGCAGGAAGGGGCGTTTCACGTTGTCGATTCTCCATTCTTCGGCCGCCTGGCGGCACTGTTCTAATTGATTCTTATTACTGTTATATCCCGTGGCGCGATGATTGCCAGCGCCAAGCGGACGAGCGGCGTGCTATTTCGCAATGAATTCGCATAAAAAGCGAAATCAGCGCGCCACAGCTGGAGCCGCATGGCGTTTGTGCGCTATGCTGCTTCGCAGCATCCGGTGGTTTTGCCGGGATCGCCGCGCGTTCCTCTCAATAAACGACAATCATTCTTGTTTGGTTGACGAGATTGCTGCATTTTTTGCAGCAGGCATGCCGGATGAGAAAGAATAGACTGTATTTTGTCTGACAATTTAAATCGGGCAGCGTAAAACTTTCTATACGCCCATGTCGCATCCCGGATAGTGGGGCGCGGCCGGCTTAATTTAGAATCGATCGACAGCATAAAAAAACGCACGACAGAACAAGGAAGGAAACCATCAATGAGCAATACCGTATCCCGCGCTGATTTCGACCAGGTCATGGTGCCCAACTACGGCCCGGCTGGCTTCATCCCGGTCAAGGGCCTGGGTTCCCGCGTGTGGGACCAGGACGGCCGCGAATTCGTCGACCTGGCCGGCGGCATCGCCGTCAACTCGCTGGGCCACTGCCACCCGGAGCTGGTGGCGGCGCTGACCGAACAGGCGAACAAGCTGTGGCACGTGTCCAATGTGTTCACCAACGAGCCGGCGCTGAAGCTGGCCAGCTTGCTGGTGGAAAAAACCTTCGCCGAGCGCGTGTTCTTCTGCAACTCCGGCGGCGAGGCCAACGAGGCCGCGTTCAAGCTGGCGCGCAAGTACGCTCATGATCATTTCGGCGCGGACAAGAACCAGATCCTGTCCTGCGTCAATTCCTTCCACGGCCGCACGCTGTTCACCGTCAGCGTCGGCGGCCAGCCCAAGTACACCGAAGGCTTCGGCCCGGTGCCGGGCGGCATCGCCCACTTCGAATTCAACAATATCGAATCGCTGAAGGCGGCCATCTCCGACAAGACCTGTGCGGTGGTGATCGAACCGATCCAGGGCGAGAGCGGCGTGCTGCCGGCCGATCCGGCCTTCCTCAAGGCCGCGCGCGAATTGTGCGACCAGCACAACGCGCTGCTGATCTTCGACGAAGTGCAAAGCGGCATGGGCCGCACCGGCGCGCTGTACGCCTACCAGCAATACGGCGTGACGCCTGACATCCTGTCCTCCGCCAAGGGCATAGGCGGCGGCTTCCCGATCGGCGCGATGCTGACCACCGAGAAGGTGGCCAAGAGCTTCGTCATCGGCACCCACGGCTCGACCTACGGCGGCAACCCGCTGGCTTGCGCGGTGGCGCACAAGGTGGTGTCCATCGTCAGCTCGCCCGAAGTGCTGGCAGGCGTCGAGGCGCGCCACCAGCGCCTGGTGGCCGGCCTGGAAGCCATCAACGCCAAGCACAAGGTGTTCAAGCTGGTGCGCGGCAAGGGCTTGTTGATCGGCTGCGTGCTGACCGACGAATACAACGGCCGCGCCCGCGAATTCCTGAAGGCCGCCGAAAAGCAGCAGCTGATGATCCTGGTGGCTGGCCTGAGCGTGTTGCGTCTGGCGCCGTCGCTGGTGATCAGCGACGCCGACATCGACGAAGGCCTGAAGCGCCTGGAGGCCGCCGTCGCCGAAATGGCGGCCGCCAAGTAAGCGCCGCGCCGCATGGACCACTTCATGCGGCGCCCCCCAAGCTACCCCGATACCATCGCCACGACCCCGTTTTGCGCCGGGTCGCGGCTGCGGCTGCGCCCGGTTTTCGGGCCGGCCATTGCGCAACGAGGGAGGATTTCCCATGTTTACCGTGCGTCCCATCCGGACTTCGGACCTGCCGGCGATAGAGAGGCTGGCCCAGGCCAGCGGCATCGGCGTCACCAGCCTGCCCAGCAACCGCGAGAAACTGTTCGAGCGCATCCAGCAATCGATCCGCGCTTTCGAGCATGAAGCCATCGGCGATGCCGGCAGCGAATACTATATGTTCGTGCTGGAGCATGGCGGCGCGGTGGTGGGCACCGCCTCCATCTGCGCGTCGGCGGGCTTCGACGAGCCCTTCTACAGCTACCGCAGCGAAACGGCGGTGCATGCGTCGCGCGCGCTCAAGGTCAACAACCGCATCCACGTGCTCAACATCTGCCACGACCTGACCGGCACCGTGCAGCTTTGCGGCTTCTACGTGGAGGGCGGGCTGGATCAACTGGCCGCCGAGCTGATGTCGCGCGCCCGGCTGCTGTTCATCGCCGGCGAGCGCGAGCGCTTCGGCCGCCGCATCATCGCCGAAATGCAGGGCATCCACGACGAGGCCGGCCAGTCGCCGTTCTGGAACGCCATCGGCCGCCGCTTCTTCAATCTGGACTTTCTGCAGGTAGAGCAGGCCTTCGTCAGCCACAGCAAGACCTTCATCGCCGAGCTGATGCCCAGCTACCCGATCTATGTGCCGCTGCTGCCGGACGAGGCGCAGCAGGCGATAGGCCAGATCCATCCCGATTTCGAGCGGGTGTGCCGGCTGTTGTGCAACGAAGGCTTCGAGGCCGACAACTACCTGGACATCTTCGACGGCGGCGCGGTGCTGACCGCCGAGCTCGACCGCCTGAAAACGGTGGAGCAAAGCCGCAGCCATCCGGTGGAAATCCAGGCCAGCCTGCCGGCGCAGGCCAGCCTGCAGCTGGTGAGCAACCAGCGCCTGTCGGCTTTCGCCGCCACCGCCGCCCGCGTCGCCGTAGTCGACGGCGTGGCCTTCATCAATCCCGACGCCGCCAGGGCGCTGGGCGTGGCCAGCGGCGACCGGGTGCGCGTCGCCGGTCTGCAGGCAGAGTGAGGAGAACCGGCCATGATGTTTATTCGTCCCGTTGAACACAAGGACCTGGACGGCTTGATGAACCTGGCGCGCAGCGCCGGCATCGGCCTGACCACGCTGCCGGTGAACGAGGAGCGGCTGTCGCGCCGCATCGCGCGCTCGGTGCTGTCTTTTTCCGGCGAGCTGGACAAGGCGGACCACTGCTATGTGTTCGTGCTGGAAGATTCCGACACCGGCGCGGTGGCCGGCATCTGCGCGATCGAGGCCGCGGTGGGGCTGAAGGAGCCCTGGTACAACTACCGCGTCGGCACCATCGTCCACGCCTCGGAAGAGCTGGGCGTGTACAGCCGCCACGAGACGCTGTTCCTGTCTAACGACCATACCGGCTATTCCGAGCTGTGCACGCTGTTCCTGCACCCGGACTACCGCGTCAAGCGCAACGGCGGCCTGTTGTCCAAGTGCCGCTTCCTGTTCCTGGCGCAGTTTCCGCAGCTGTTCGGCAAGATGGTGGTGGCCGAAATGCGCGGCGTGTCCGACGAAGCCGGCAACTCGCCGTTCTGGGAGGCGCTGGGCCGCCACTTCTTCTCCATCGATTTCGCCAAGGCCGACTACCTGACCGGCGTCGGCCAGAAGGCCTTCGTCGCCGAGCTGATGCCCAAGCACCCGGTGTATGTCGACTTCCTGCCGCCGGAGGCGCAGGCGGTGATCGGCCAGACCCACGAGGGCACCCGCCCGGCGGTGGCGCTGCTGGAGTCGGAAGGCTTCCGCTATGAAGGCTATGTCGACATCTTCGACGCCGGCCCCACCATCCAGGCCTATGTCAGCGATATCCGCGCGGTGAAGGAAAGCCAGCGGCTGCCGGCCAAGGTGTGCGACCCGCTGCCGCAGGGCGAGCGCGAATGGTACTTGGTATGCAACGACGCGCTGGCGGGTTTCCGCAGCGTGCTGGTGGAAGCGGTGCGCCCGCAAGGCGAATTCTGCCTGACGCCTGAGCTGGCGCGGGCGCTGGATGTGCAGGACGGCGGCCATGTCCGCTGCGTGACCTTGACGCCGAAGGAGGCAGTGCAATGAGCAGTCTGTTCATCGATGGCAAGTGGCTGGCCGGCGACGGCGTAGCCATGGCCAAAACCAATCCGGCCGACAATGCGCCATTGTGGAGCGGCCGCGCCGCCAGCGGCGCCCAGGTGGACGCCGCGGTGCAGGCTGCGCGCGCCGCTTTCCCGGCCTGGGCGCGCGCCGGTCTCGACGCGCGCGCCAAAGTGGTGCGCCGCTTCGGCGAATTGCTGACCGAGCGCAAGGCCGAGCTGGCCCGCGTCATCGCCCAGGAAACCGGCAAGCCGCTGTGGGAGGCGACGACTGAAGTCGCCACCATGGTCGGCAAGATAGACATCTCGCTGAAGGCGCTGGCCGAGCGCACCGGCGAGCGCGCCGCGGCGATGGGCGACGCCCAGGCGGTGTTGCGCCACAAGCCGCACGGCGTGGTGGCGGTGTTCGGTCCGTACAACTTCCCCGGCCACCTGCCCAACGGCCACATCGTGCCGGCGCTGTTGGCCGGCAACGCGGTGATCTTCAAGCCATCGGAACTGACGCCGTGGACCGCCGAGATCACCGTCAAGCTGTGGGCCGAGGCGGGCTTGCCGGCCGGCGTGATCGGCCTGGCGCAAGGCGCCAAGGACACCGGCGTGGCCTTGGCCGGCCATGAGGGCTTGGACGGCCTGTTCTTCACCGGCAGCTCCGCCACCGGCGCGCTGTTGCACAAGCAGTTCTCCGGCCGCCCGGACAAGATACTGGCGCTGGAGATGGGCGGCAACAACCCGCTGATCGTCGGCCCCGTGGCCGATGTGGACGGCGCGGTGCATCACGTGATCCAGTCGGCCTTCGTCTCCGCCGGCCAGCGCTGCACCTGCGCGCGCCGCCTATTGGTGCCGCAAGGCGAGTGGGGCGACGCCTTCGTCGCCCGCCTGGTCGAGGTGGCCGGCAAGCTGCGCGTTGGCAAGTTCGATGCCGAGCCGGCGCCGTTCCTGGGCGCAGTGATTTCCAATGCCGCCGCCGACGCGCTGCTGAAGGCGCAGGACGCGCTGCTCGCCGCCGGCGGCAAGCCGTTGCTGGCGATGCGCCGGCTGGAAGCGGGCGCGGCGATGCTGACGCCGGGCATCATCGACACCACCGCCGTGGTCCGCCCGGACGAGGAATTCTTCGGCCCGCTGCTGCAGGTGATCCGCTACGGCGATTTCGACCAGGCCATCGCCATCGCCAACGACACCCGCTTCGGCCTGGCCGGCGGCGTGCTGTCCGACAGCCGCGAGCTGTACGACCGTTACTGGCTGGAATCGCGCGCCGGGGTGGTCAACTGGAACAAACCTTTGACCGGGGCCTCCAGCGCCGCGCCGTTCGGCGGCATCGGCGCGTCCGGCAACCATCGCCCCAGCGCCTACTACGCGGCGGACTACTGCGCCTACCCGGTGGCGTCCTTGGAGTGCGACACTCTGGCGCTGCCGGCCCAGCTGTCGCCGGGCATCGTGTTGTAAGCGCGCCTTCTCCCCCAAGCGCTCTTCCTCGCGGGAGAGGGGGCGGCGCCGACAGGCGCCGTCTGATGGCGGGACATGAGCAATATGGCGAGGCGATCCGGCGGACCGTCCTCGCCATTCAGATGGATTGAGGCAAGGGAGCATTCTCCAAATGAACGCCTATGAAGTGAATTTCGACGGCCTGGTCGGCCCGACCCACAATTACAGCGGCCTGTCCTTCGGCAATGTCGCGTCCACCAGCAACGTCAGCGCGGCATCCAATCCCAAGCTGGCGGCCAAGCAGGGCCTGCAAAAGATGAAGGCGCTGCACGACCTGGGCTTCAAGCAGGGCGTGCTGGCGCCGCAGGAGCGGCCGGACGTGGCGTCCTTGCGCAAGCTGGGCTTCGGCGGCAGCGACGCCGAGGTGATCGCCCGCGCCGCCAAGGAAGCGCCCGCCATCCTGGCGGCGGCGACCTCGGCGTCGAGCATGTGGACCGCCAACGCCGCCACGGTCAGCCCGTCGGCCGACACCGCCGACGGCCGCGTGCATTTCACGCCGGCCAATCTGAACAACAAGTTCCACCGCTCGATCGAGCATCCGACCACCGGCCGCGTGCTGCGGGCGATGTTCGCCGACGAGGCGCGCTTCGCCGTGCACGCGGCGTTGCCGGCGCAGATGCACTTCGGCGACGAAGGCGCGGCCAACCATACCCGCTTCTGCGCCGGCTATGGCCAGCCGGGGGTGGAGTTCTTCGTGTTCGGCGCGGCGGCTTTCGACATGCGCTACCCGAAGCCGGCCAAGTTCCCGGCGCGGCAGACGCTGGAGGCCAGCCAGGCGGTGGCCAGGCTGCATGGCCTGGACGAGGCCGGCGTGGTGTACGCGCAGCAAGACCCTGACACCATCGACGCCGGCGTGTTCCACAACGACGTGATCTCGGTCGGCAACGGCGAGGTGCTATTCCATCACCAGCAGGCCTTCCTCAATCAGGCCGACGTGCTGGAGGAGCTGGCCCGCAAGCTGGCCGCCCGCGGCGGCCGCTTCGTGCCCATCGAGGTGCCGCGCGCCGAGGTGACGGTGGAGGAGGCGGTGAAGAGCTATCTGTTCAACAGCCAGCTGCTGTCCAAGCCGGACGGCAAGATGCTGATCGTGGTGCCGGAAGAGTGCCGCAACATCGAACGGGTATGGCGTTATCTGCAGAAGCTGGCAGCCAGCGGCGGGCCGATCGATGAAATCCGCGTGTTCGATCTGAAGCAGAGCATGCAGAACGGCGGCGGCCCGGCCTGCCTGCGGCTGCGGGTGGCGTTGAACGAGGCCGAGCTGGCGGCAGTGAATCCCAAGGTGTTGATGAGCGACGCCTTGTTCGCCGAGCTGAACGGCTGGGTGGACCGCCATTATCGCGACCGCCTGGCGCCGGCCGACCTGGCCGACCCGCAGCTGCTGTCCGAATGCCGCGGCGCGCTGGATGAGCTGACCCGCATTCTGGGCCTGGGCAGCGTCTATCCCTTCCAGCTGGCTTGAGTCCGCATTCATAGCCAGCAGGCTTGGCACAACGGCCCGCCGCGCGAAAAGCGCGGCGGGCCGTTCGCATTGCGCGCCCCACGGCTGTTAACAAATTGCGGCCGCGCCATACCAAATGCGGACTATGGTGAGAATTGGCATGGTTGTTGCATACGCTTGGCTGGTGTGGGGTGGGCGTCACAACTGGCAACAATCTGCGCAGATTAATTTTTCTGGCGGCAGCGCCTTGGCCGAATAGATAGCGGCTAATACTGTAGATTGTATGCAAGTGAACGAAGCTCATGTCTGATTGTTCGCAAAGCTGGCTTCAGGCGGGCAGGGCATGTTCGAATGTGAATAAAAAGAATGGGAATTATGACCGAAATGTAAAAACGGCATGGAAAGGGAAAGAGTTTTGTCAAATCATCAGCCTGGAAAAATTCCACCTGGAGAGGTGTTGATAAAGTCCATATTAATCAATGATATATATTGAATTAAATGCTTTTTGCGCAGCTGTTTTTTTGGCGAATCTTCGCAATTGACAGTCGATTGGATACATGGTGATAATCGGTTCGCCTGTCGGACAGAAGCCAAGAAAAAGGCCCGCCGCGGGTGCTACAACAGGCAGCAGTCAATAAGAGGATTCATCCCGCAAGCTGCCGGTCGACAATCAGAGGAGATCTCCAAACGTGGACATTTTTCTGCAACAAATCCTGAACGGACTCGTTCTGGGCAGCATCTACGCGCTGATCGCGCTGGGTTACACCATGGTGTACGGCATCATGGGCCTGATCAACTTCGCCCACGGCGAAGTGGTGATGTTCGGCGCCATGGTCACCATCACCGTCATCACCACCCTGATGGGCATGGGCGTCAACCTTCCGGGTCCGGCGCTGGTGCTGATCGGCCTGCTGGTGGCCATCCCCGCCTGCATGCTGCTGGGCTTCGCCATCGAGCGCATCGCCTACCGGCCGCTGCGCGGCAAACAGCGCCTGGCGCCGCTGATCACCGCCATCGGCGTGTCGATCGTGCTGCAGCAGGTCGCCATCCTGATCTGGGGCCGCAACTACATCCCCTTCCCGCAAATCCTCGACCATGACGTGGTGACCATCTTCGGCGCCAGCATCACCAAGCTGCAGATCGTCATCGTCGTGCTGTGCCTGGCCATCATGGCCGGCCTCTTGCTGATGGTGGAAAAGACCAAGCTGGGCCGCGCGATGCGCGCCACCAGCCAGAACCCGGCGGTGGCGGGCCTGATGGGCGTCAACGTCAACACCATCATCTCCACCACCTTCGTCATCGGCTCCGGCCTCGGCGCCATCGCCGGCGTGATGGTGGCCACCAACTATGAGCAGGCCCACTATTACATGGGCTTCATGATCGGCCTGAAGGCGTTCACCGCCGCGGTGCTGGGCGGCATCGGCAACCTGGGCGGCGCGGTGGCCGGCGGCATTCTGCTCGGCATCATCGAAAGCCTGGGCGCAGGCTACATCGGCACGCTGACCGGCGGCTTCCTCGGCTCCAACTACCAGGACATCATCGCCTTCATGGTGCTGATCGCGGTGCTGATCTTCCGTCCGTCCGGCCTGCTGGGCGAAAAAATGGCCGATCGCGCCTGATCCGGAGAGAGAAACATGAATCTGAATACTCTGGACACCAACAAGAAGATGGGCCTGTTCGCCCTCAGCGCCATCGCGCTGCTGGTGCTGCCCTTCGTGGTGGGCGGCGCGCTGGGCAATTCCTGGGTGCGCATCATCGACTTCGCGCTGCTGTACGTGATGCTGGCGCTGGGACTGAACATCGTGGTGGGCTTCGCCGGCCTGCTGGACTTGGGCTTCATCGCTTTCTACGCGATCGGCGCCTATTCCTACGCGCTGCTCAGTTCGCCGCATTTCGACATCCACTGGCTGTTCTTCCTGACCATCCCTCTGGGCGCGGCGCTGGCCTCGCTGGGCGGGGTGTTGCTGGGCACGCCGGTGCTGAGGCTGAAGGGCGACTACCTGGCCATCGTGACGCTGGGTTTCGGCGAGATCGTGCGCATCTTCATGAACAACCTGAACGCGCCGATCAACATCACCAACGGTCCGCAGGGCGTCAACCTGATCGATCCCATCCATGTCGGCAGCGTCAGCCTGGGCCAGACCATCGAGCTGTTCGGCCTCAGCTTTCACAGCGTGTACCTGTATTACTACCTGTTTCTGGCGCTGACCGTGGCGGTGGTGATCATGGTGTGGCGGCTGCAGCACTCCCGCATCGGCCGCGCCTGGGTGGCGCTGCGCGAGGACGACATCGCCGCCGCGGCGATGGGCATCAACATCCGCAACATCAAGCTGCTGGCCTTCGGCCTGGGCGCCTTGTCCGGCGGCGTGGCCGGCGGCCTGTTCGCCTCGTTCCAGGGCTTTGTTTCCCCTGAGTCGTTCAGCCTGCTGGAGTCCATCATGATTCTGGCGATGATCGTGCTGGGCGGCATGGGCCATATCCCGGGCGTGATCCTGGGCGCGGTGGTGCTGACCATCGCCCCGGAAATCCTGCGCGACGTGATCGGCCCGCTGCAGATGAAAACCTTCGGCCGGATGCTGATCGATCCGGAAAACGCCCGCATGCTGCTGTTCGGCCTTGCCATGGTTGTGATGATGCTGGTCCGCCCGGAAGGGATGTGGCCGTCCAAGCGCCGCAAGGCTGAATTCCAGCACGCCAAAGAAGAAGCGGCTGCGCAGAAAGGTTAATCATGGCTGAAGTTTTGCTGAAAATCGAAGGCATTCATAAGCGTTTTGGTGGCCTGCACGCGTTGAGCGACGTCGGCCTGACCATCAACAAGGGCGAAATCTACGGTTTGATCGGGCCGAACGGCGCCGGCAAGACCACGCTGTTCAACGTGCTGACCGGCCTATACGTGCCGGACGAGGGCAAGTTCGAGTTCGACGGCCACAATCTGTTCCAGCAGAAGCCGCACGTGGTGGTGGCCGCCGGCATCGCCCGCACCTTCCAGAACATCCGCCTGTTCGCCGAAATGACGGCGCTGGAAAACGTGATGGTGGGCCGCCACATCCGCTCCAAGGCCGGCGCCCTGGGCGCGGTGCTGCGCGACCCCGGCACCATGGCGGAAGAGCGCGCCATCGAGGCCAAGGCCTGGGAGCTGCTGGAGTATGTCGGCATCGCCGACGTGGCCGAAGAGCGCGCCCGCAACCTGTCCTACGGCCACCAGCGCCGGCTGGAGATCGCCCGCGCGCTGGCCACTGAGCCCAAGCTGCTGGCGCTGGACGAGCCGGCCGCCGGCATGAACCCGCGCGAAACCGAAGAGCTGAAACAGCTGATGAGCAAGATCCGCGACGGCGGCGTGACCGTGTTGCTGATCGAGCACGACGTCAAACTGATGATGGGCCTGTGCGACCGCATCGCTGTGCTGGACTACGGCAAGAAGATTGCCGAAGGCGTGCCGGAAGAAGTGCGCCGAAACCCGAAAGTGATTGAAGCCTACCTGGGAGCGGCCCACGCATGAGCATTCTGGAAGTCAAAAACCTGCAAGTGGCCTATGGCGGCATTCAGGCGGTCAAGGGGATAGATTTTCACATCGACCAGGGCGAGCTGGTGACGCTGATCGGCGCCAACGGCGCCGGCAAGACCACCACGCTGAAGACGCTGGTGGGCATGGTGAAGAAGTCGGGCGGCAGCATCGTCTACGACGGCAAGGACGTGGCGTCGATTCCTTCCTACGACTTCGTCCGCCACGGTCTGGCCATGGTGCCGGAAGGCCGCGGCGTGTTCGCCAAGCTGACGGTGGAAGAAAACCTGCAGATGGGCGCCTACTACCGCAACGACAAAGAGGCGATCCAGAGCGAAATCGAGCATGTCTACGAGCTGTTCCCGCGGCTGAAGGAACGCCGACTGCAGCTGGCCGGCACCTTGTCCGGCGGCGAGCAGCAGATGGTGGCGATGGGGCGCGCGATGCTGTCCAAACCCAAGCTGCTGCTGCTGGACGAGCCGTCGATGGGCCTCGCGCCCATCATCGTCGAGAAGATCTTCGAGATCATCCAGATGGTGGCCAAGCAGGGCGTGACCATGCTGCTGGTGGAGCAGAACGCCAAACTGGCGCTGGAAGTGTCGCAGCGCGGCTACGTGATGGAAAGCGGCCGCATCACCATGAGCGGCGACGCCAAGGAGCTGCTCAACGACGAGCGCGTGCGCAACGCCTATCTGGGCGAATAAGGCGATTCGCTCGCCGATATCGCAAATCCCCCGCCGGCCTGCCGGCGGGGGATTTTTGTTTGGCTGCCCGCCAGGGAATCCTGGCAATGCAAACCCGCGGCTGGGCGGGCGGCGGGCGCTCAGATTTTGGCCTCTTTCAGCATCTTGTCCAGCGTGCCGTCCTGCCGCATCGTCTCCAGGCCGCGATTGAAGTCCTGGATGCGTTTTTCCGCCTGCGGCAGCCGTTTGGAGATGCCCAGGTGCATCGGGTAGACGACGACGGGCGGCGGCAGCCATTCCAGCTTGGGCGCGAGGGCGACCAGGCTGCCGCCCAGCAGGTAATTGGCGACGCCGCGGTCTATCAAGGCGAGGTCGATGTGATGGGCGGCCAGCTTGGACAGATTGCTGGCGTCGCTCAAGGTTTCGTCGGTTTGCAGGCGGGCGGCGTCGAAGGCCTCGGAGTTGGCGTAGCCGCGCACGATCCCTATGGTGTAGGGCTTGAGGTCGGCCAGCGCGCGGTAGCGGATGGGGTCGCCGCTGCGCTTGAAAAAGCCGATGTGGTTGTCGAGGAAGGCTTGGGAAAACAGGAAGCGCTGCAGGCGTTCGGGCGTGGTCCACAGGCCGACGATGCCGTCCAGATGGCCGTCGCGAGCTTCGTTGACGGCGCGCGCCCACGGCATGTAGACCGCTTTGGCCGAATAGCCGGCGCGGCGCAGGGCTTCGCGGACGATGGCGACGGCGACGCCGCCGTTCGCCATCTGCGACGACATATAGGGCGGGTATTCGGAAGCCGCCAGCGTCAGCGTTTCGCCGGCGCAAGCCGCGCCGGCGCGGAGGGACAGGGAAACCACAAGCATGAGCGCGTATTTCCAGCTGGCCATCGTCTCTCCCATGTTTGCCGCCATGCGGCGGCGGCGTCTGCCCTATTCGAGTATAACGACAAAGCCCGGATGCGCATGCTCGGCCGCTAGGCCTGATTGGCTCGGCTCCGATTGAGTAAAGGCGGCGATTTCGCTAAATTCAGGGTAAGCCCCTTGCTGGCGCAGACTGCCATGAGCCGTTATTTCCCGCTGTCCGCCGCACTGTTCGTCCTGCTGTTGTCGCAGTCCGCCGCGGCGCAGCTGCCGGCGCTGCATATCCTGACCGAGGACGATCCGCCGCTCACCTTCAGCCAGAACGGCCAGCCGGCGGGGCTGGTGGTGGAGGTGGTGCGGGAGATCCAGCGCCGGGTCGGCAGCCACGACCCGATCACCGTGATGCCCTGGGCGCGCGGCTATCTGCTGGCGCAAACCCAGGCTAACACAGCTTTGTTCAACACCAATCGGATCGCCGAGCGCGAGCATCTGTTCAAATGGGTGGGACCGGTCACCGCCACGCTGGGCAGCTTCTTCGTCCGCCGCGACAGCAAGCTCAAGCTGGTGTCGCTGGACGATGCGAGGAAGCTGGACCAGATTCTGGTGGTGCGCGACTGGTATCTGCAACTGACGCTGTCGGCGCAGGGTTTTTCCAATCTCAGCGCCATCGCCACGCCCAACCAGATGGTGTCGATGCTGATGCGGGGGCGCGCCGACGTCATCGCCAGCGAGAACACCACGCTGCCGACACAATTGGCGCAGCTGGGGTATCAGCCGGCGGATGTGCGCAAGGCCTACACCTTCATCCGCACTTGGGGCTATATCGCCTTTTCGCCGCAAACTTCCGACGCGGTGGTGGCGGCGTGGCAGCGGGCGCTGGACGACATGAAGCGGGATGGCAGCTTCGCCGCCATCTACCGCCGCTGGCTGCCTGGCGAGCCATTGCCGGCGGCGGCCGCAGAAAAATGAAATGGACGGCGGGGCCGCCGCGTCTTCTTGCAAGGGGGAAACCATGTATAGCGTCACCGTTTTGGCGCATCGGCTGCTTGGGGCGCTGCTGCTGCCGCCGATTCTCAATCTGCTGCCCATCATTGCCGGCGGCATGCTGATACGGCGTTGTCCGCATGCCGGCCGGCTGCTGCTGGCGTCCGGCGTGGCGCTGACCTATTTTCTTTCGATACCGCAGACCGCCATCTGGCTGGCGCATGGACTGGAGCGCTATCCGGTGATCGACGCCGCGCAACTGGCGGACGTGGACGCCATCGTGGTGCTGGGCGGCGGCAAGCGTCCGGCGGAAGAGTTCGGCGGCAACGCTCCGGGCGGCGACACGCTGACGCGGCTGCGTTACGGCGCTTACCTCGCCCGCGCCAGCGGCAAGCCGATTTTGGTGACCGGCGGCGCGCCGAGCGGCGGCGAGGCCGAAGGCGCGGTGATGGCGCGGGCGCTGCGCGAGGATTACGGCCTCAAGCCGCGCTGGGTGGAGCTGCGCTCCAACACCACGCTGGAAAACGCGCAGCTGTCGGCACCGATGCTGCAGGCCGCCGGGGTGAAGCGCATCGCGCTGGTCAGCCAGGGCTGGCACCTGGCGCGGGCGGTGCCGTTTTTCCGGCGCCAGGGCCTGCAAGTGCTGCCGGCGCCCACCGGGCTGATTCGCTACGACGGCGCCGCCGCTTTCCTCTACATTCCCAGCGGCAACGCGATGGCGGAGTGCCGCACCTTGTTGAGCGAACGCCTGGGCCTGCTGTTTTACCGCATCCGGCCGACGGGCTGAGCCTGGCGCCGCTGGCAGGCCAGCGCCAGCAGGGCGGCCAGCGTCAGCGTCATCCCCAACTGCTGCGCCAATCCGGCCAGCGCCAGTCCCAGGCTCAGCAACAGGTAATAGGACAGGCCGAACAGCGCGCCGGCGGCGCCGGCCTGATCGCGGTAATGGCGCAGCGCCCGGCTCAGCACATTGGGAATGGCGATGCTGAAGGCTATCACCGCGCCGGCGGCCGGCAACAAGATCCAGGCCGACGCCTGCAGCAGCCAGGCCGCCAGGCCGGACAGCAAGGCCAGCCGGCAGGCGGCCCGCACCAGCTGTTCTGACTGGAGGCCACGTCCCAACAATCTGCGATTCAGCAAGCTGCCCGCCAATGACGCCGCGGCCAGCGCCGCGCCTGAGCCGCCGAACTGCTCCGGGCTCCAGCCCAGCCGCTGAAACAGGAAGGGCGCCAGGCTGTAGTAGCTGAACAGCATGGTGTTGAACAGCGCCACCAGCATCGCGTCGCGCCATAGTTCGGCGTCGCGCAGCATCTGGCCGGCCAGCCGGGCCATATCGGGGCGCGCCGTGCCTATCGGGCGGGTTTCCGGCAGCTGCAGGGCAGTCAGCGCCAGCAGCGCGACGGCAAGCAGCAGCAAGGCGGCGAACACGCCGTGGTGGCCGAAGCGGCCGGCCAGCCAGCCGCCGCTGAGCAGGCCCAGCACTGGGCTCAAGGCCAGCGTCGCGCCCAGCAGCGAGAACACGCGGGCCAGCCGGGTGGAATCGTAGCTGTCGCGCAGCATGGTCTGCACCACTACCGAGCCGGCCGCCGCGCCCAGCGCGGAAATCATCCGCGCCAGCAACAGCATGTTGAAATCGTTCGCGGCCAGCGCCAGCGCGGAGCCGGCGCCATAGCAGGCCAAACCCAGCAGCATCGCCGGGCGGCGGCCTATGCGGTCGCTCAGCCAGCCCCACAGCGCCACGCCGGCGGCGAAGGCCAGGAAGTAGACCGACAGCGTTTGCGATGCCTGCGCCTGGCTGACGCCGAAGGCGAAGGCGATGTCGGTCAGCGCCGGGCTGTAAATGGTTTCCACCAGCTGCGGGAATGTGATCAGCGCCGTCAGCAGCCACAGCGCCGGACGGGTCGTCGTTTTCATGGTTTTTTCCTTTCTTTCTTGACGATTGGCAGTCTAGAGAAAGGCGGTTTGTCTGATTACAATGATAAGGACTTTATTTATTTAAAATCGGACATATGGCTTGGATTCCCGCTGATCAGGCATTCGACGCCGACGGCTTCGACGCGCCGATGATAGGCATCGCCGCCGACATGGGCGTGCATGACTCCGGCCGCCACTGCCACCGCCGCCATCAGCTGCTGTTCGCCGCCGCCGGCTGCATCACCATCGAGTTGGCGGATACGCTGTGCCTGCTGCCGCCCAGCCGCGCCGCCTGGATTCCGGCCGGCACCGCGCACCGGGTGCGGATGCGCGGCGTGGTCGCTTACCGTTCGCTGTATTTCGCCGTCGACTTGCCTTTCCCCGCGCCGCCTTTGCAGGTAGTGGAGGTCAATCCGCTGCTGCGCGAGGTGATAGAGCGGATGGCTTGGTGGCCATGGGATTTGCCCGCGGAGCGGCAACGCAGCCTGTTGGCGGTGTTCGGCGAGGAGTTGCAGGCGGCGCGGGGAGAAAACTGGCGGCTGCCGTTTCCGGCGGATGCCCGGCTGGCCTCATGGCTGGATGGCGTGCGCGGCGGGGCGCAGCCGCCGCGGCTGAATCAACTGGCGGACGCGGTGGGGGCCAGCGAGCGCACCATCAGCCGCATCTTCATCCGCGACACCGGCATGAGCTACCAGGCCTGGCGCCAGCAGTGGCGCCTGCTGCGGGCGATGGAAATGCTGGCCGACGGGATGGGGACGAGCGAGACGGCGCAGCGGCTGGCGTTCGCCAGCGACAGCGCCTTCATCGCCTTTTTCCGCCAGCACACCGGCGCGACGCCGGCGCGGCGCGCTCAGTCCAGCGTGTCCAGGTAGTCGCGGACGGGCCAGCGCGCGTATTGCCGCCAAGGCGGAACGGTGCCGGCGGCCAGAGCCTGCGGGCTGACTCGTATGGTTTCGCGCTGGCGGCCGTCGGCCGAGCGCACTTCCACTTCCAGCGGCAGCTGCCAGCGCTGGCTCCAGCGCAGCGTCTTGCTGCCCTGGGCGCTGGTTTTGCTGTAGCGCGCGACGTCTTTTTCCTCCTGCCGCAGCGAGAAGCCGCGCAGCTGGCTGATGTCCACCAACTGGCTGGCCTGCGCCCAGGAGCCGTTGAAGCCGACATCGCTCCATTCGCGCGGCGCGGTCTGGATCCTCTCTTTTTTGCCGGCGTGGATGAACTCCAGTTGCGGCCGCCCCTGGGCGTCCAGCCAGACATGGCGTGGCGCGGCGGCGAAGTCCAGGTGCTGGTGGCCGTCGTCGTCGTGGCGGTGCGGCGCGCCGGCGTTCAGGCGCTCGCGCCAGACATGTCCATTCTGGCGCACCAGCTTTTCGCGGTAGCGGATGGTTTTCTCGACGCCGTCGGCGCCCAGGCTGACGGTTTCGTAATGCACCACGGCCTGCAGGTCGGGGGCCGCGGCGCGGGCGGGAGCTGCCAGCGCCAGCAGCAGGGAGAGCAACAGCATTTTCATCGGCATTCCATTCGATAAAGGAAAAGCCGCGCGGCAGGAGCCGCGCGGCGATGGCGCGGCGGTTTACAGGCCCAGCGCGGTTTTCACCAGGCCGAACACCCTGGTGTTGTCCATCACGCCCTTGAAGCCCTTGCTGCCGGCGCCGCCGGACATCAGCATCACGTCGCCGCCGCCATGGGTTTCGCTGGACAGGCGGATGCCGGTCTCCTGCTGGTAGTCGTCGGCGGTGGCGGCGGCCGAATCCACCGACACCCGGGTCGGTTTGCGGTTGGGGCCGTTGCCGAACACCAGAGTGGTGTAGACGGCGCCGTCGGCGTCCTTCGCCGGCTGGCCGTCGACATAGCTGCGCGAGATGTCGTGAATGGGGTTGCCGCGCTTGGAATAGCCGTTGATGGTCATGGTGTGGTCGTGGTCGGCGGTGACGACGATCAGCGTGTTGCTCAGGTTGGCCTTGGCCAGCGCGGTCTTGATCGCGTCGTCGAAGGCGATGGCGTCGGTCAGCGCGCGCTTGGCGTTGGTGCCGTGCAAGGCGTGGTCGATGCGGCCGCCTTCCACCATCAGCACGTAGCCGTTGCTGTTTTTGGACAGCACGTCTATCGCCGCCGCGGTCATCTGCGCCAGACTGGGCTGGTCCACCTTGTTCTTGACGCGGTCCAGCTCGTATTCCAGGTGGTCCTTGCCGAAGATGCCCACTACGCGGCTGGCGGACTTGGCGTCGAAGGCGGCCAGGTCGCTGCCGGTCTGCAGCACCGGGTAGCCGGTGGCGGCGAATTCCTGCAGCAGGTTGCGGCCGTCGGCGCGCTTGCCGCCGCTGGCCTTGGGCAGCAGGAACTTGCCGCCGCCGCCCATCAGCACATCCAGGCCGCCGCCCAGCCTGGCGTTGTAGCCGGCGCCGCCGGGCACCGCCTGGGCGATGATGTCGGATTCGGCGTCGCGGTGGCAGACGTGGGCGTAGGTGGCGGCCGGGGTGGCGTGGGTGACGCGGGTGGTGGTGACCGCGCCTATGGCCTTGCCCTTGGCCTTGGCCAGCTCCAGCAGCGTGGCGGCCGGCGCGCCGTTGTTCGCGCCGCAGTTGCCGGTGCCGTCGCTGTTGGGTTCGATGGCGCGGGTGTCGGACGACATCGAGATCACCTCGTTGTTCATCTTCACGCCGGTCATATAGGCCGACATCGACGGCGCGCTGTCGGTGGTCTGCGCGTCATTGGAGAAGGTCTTGATGCGAGCGGTGCGGTCAAGCTTCTCCATATTGAGTTTGCCGCCCTCGCCGTACTGGTAGATGCGGGCTGCGGTGACGGTGGCCGGGCCCATGCCGTCGCCGAGAAAGAAGATCACGTTCTTGGCTTCGCCGGCGGCGCGGGCGGGGGCGGAGGACAGCGCCGCCAGCGCAGCGGCGGCCAGCAGGGTTTTCATCACGGTTTGCATATTGTTTTTCTCCAGAGCGTTTACAGGCCGGCGGCCTTCTTGACCAGGCCGAACACTTCGATGTTTTCCAGGAAGCCGTGGACGCTGTCAGCGCCCTGGCCGATGGCGGCGATGTAGACGTCGGTGCCGCCATGGGTTTCGCCGCCGGCCGGCATCCGTATCGCCGCTTCCTGGTGGTAGTCGTTGGCGGAAGCCGCGTCGTCGGTCAGCGCGGTGGCCGCGCTGCGGTCGCCGGCGACGCGGTTTTCGCCGTTGCCGAAGCCGATGATGGAGTAGGGCATGCCGTCGGCGTCGACCAGGTTCTTGCCGCTGACGTAATCCTTGGCCAGGCCCAGCACGCCGGGGTTGCCCGGCGCGGTCTTGCCGGTGCGCTTGGCGTAGCCGTTCAGCACCAGGGTGTGGTCATGGTCGGCGGTGACGACGATCAGCGTGTTTTTCAGGCCGGGGTCTTTCTGCTGCATCGCGTTGATCGCGGCCTGGATCGCCTGGTCGAAGGCCACGGTGTCCTGCAGCGCCTTCTTGGCGGTGGTTTCGTGCAGGGCGTGGTCGATGCGGCCGCCTTCCACCATCAGGAACATGCCCTGCTTGTCGCTGCGGCCGGCCAGCATGGCGATGGCCTTGCTGGTCATCTCGGCCAGGCTGGGCTCCTTGGCGGCGTCGCGGTCCAGGTCGTAGCTCATGTGGCTGGCGGTGAACAGGCCGACGGCGCGGCGGGTCCGGACCGGATCGATGGCGTCGAAGCCGGCCTTGTCGGCGGCGTAGCCGTAGCCGCGGGTTTTCAGCTCCGCCACCAGGTCGCGGCCGTCGGCGCGCTTGCCGCCGGCGGCCTTGGGCAGGAAGAACTGGCGGCCGCCGCCGAACACCACGTCCACGCCGTCTTTCAGCGCGGCGTTGTACAGCGCGCCGCCGGGCACCAGCTGGGCGGCGATGTCGGCTTCGGCGTCGCGGTGGCAGACGTGTGAATAAGTGGCGGCCGGGGTGGCGTGGGTGACGCGGGTGGTGGTGACCACGCCGGTGGCGCGGTTGCCGGCCTTGGCCAGCTCCAAGAGCGTGGACACCGCTTTGCCGTTGCCGGCGCCGCAGTTGGATGTCAGGTCGGCTTTGGGTGATTTGGCCACGGTGTCGGTGGACATCGAGATGACTTCGTTGTTCATCTTGACGCCGGTCATGTAGGCCGACATCGACGGCGCGCTGTCGGTGACCTGGGCGTCGTTGGAGAAGGTCTTGACGAAGCCGGATTCCGGCAGCGTGTCCATTGTCAGCTGGCCGTCTTCGCCGACGGAGTAGATGCGGGCGGCGGTGGTGGTGGCGATGCCCATGCCGTCGCCGAGGAAGAAAATGACGTTCTTGGCGCTGGCCGCCGGCGGACGGCTTTCCGCGTTGTCCTGCGGCCGGTTGGCGGCGCTGCCGCCGCCGCTGTTGCAGGCGGCCAGGCTGATGGCCATGAGAAATGGAAGGCTGAGACTGAAAGTGCGCATTTGAATAACCTTTTTTATTAAAAAATGCGCACAAATATTATTTTTTGCTGGTTTCTGCCCAAATAAGCTGAGGTTAAGCTTTGAATAAGAAAATGTTAAATGTCATGCGGCGGGCGCGTCAGCATTTCCACAGGTGGGCGAGGAAGGACACTCTCACCTTGGCGTCGCCGGCGGGGCAGGGCGCGAGGACTTTCAGCCCCGGCTTGTTGGTGTCGCGCAGCAGCGGTTCGCCGTAGGGCGGGCCGTCGGCGCGGCGGATGGCGGCGACGATGGGCGCGCTGGGCTTGGCGCCGGCCGAGATCACCACGCAGATTTCCTCGCTGGCGATGCGCACGAAGCTGCCGGGCGGGTATATGCCCAGCTCGCGGATCAGCAGCGTGGTGAAGGACTGGTCGAACTCGCTGTCCTTGCGCTGGAAGATCTGCCCCAGCGCGGTGGCCGGCAGCAGCGCGGAGCGGTAGCGGCGCGGCAGCAGCTTGGCGCAGGTGATGTCGGCCAGGCGCAGCATGTGCGCCGGCGGCAGGATCTGTTCGCGGGACAGGCCGTGGGGGTAGCCGTTGCCGTGCCAGGATTCGTGGTGGGTTTGCACCAGCGTGTGCCACAGCTGGTCGTCGACGCCGGCTTCGCGCAGGATGGCCGAGCTCATCAGCGGGTGGTCGCTGATCGCCTGCCTCTGTTCGGCGCTGAGGCTGCCCGGCTGGCCGAACAGCTCGTTCTGCAGCTCGATCTGGGAGATGTTCATCGTCAGCGCCGCGCAGATCAGCGTTTCGCGGTGGCGCGGCGGCAGGGCGATGCTGCGGGACAGGATGGCCAGCAGCGCCGCGGTGTGCAGCGAATGGGCGACGCTGTATTCGGCGAACGGCACCAGGAAGATGGAGGCGATCAGCGCGTCCGGGTGGGTTTCGGCCAGCCGGATCAGCGTCAGCGCGATCTCCATCGCCCTGGCCTCGAAACCCGGGGTGGCCAGCGCGTAATACAGCATGCTGCGCACGCGCTGCTGCAAGAAGGCGATGTCCTCGAACAGCGAATGTTTCCTGCTGTCGTTCAGAATGGGCTTGTCCACCGGCCTGGCCTCGGACTTGCCTTCGGCGAAGCCCATATTGACCAGTTTTTGCTTCAATTCCGGCGTCAGCACGTAATGGCCGCGCTTGAGCAGCAAAAAGCCGTTTTTGGAATAGACGTCCATCGACAATTCCTTGCCGATGTCGACCATGGACGAGTAGACCCTGGTTGGTTTTTTTGTGGAATCCAAAGGCATGATGGGCCCGCTTGCGACGTCAATGTTTACAGGATGATAATCTATTGTCATCGCAAGCTGGTAGTTTTCACACCTAGCGCGGCAGGTCTGCCCATGCTTTCAGCAAGCGCTTCACCGAAACCGGATAGGGGGTCTTCAGTTCCTGGGCGAACAGGCCGACCCGCAGCTCTTCTATCATCCAGCGAAATTCCAGCAGCGCCGGCGCCGCTTCTCCCTGCTCGCTCTGCTCCGCCACCCGCTGTTGCCATTTCTGCCATAGGTCGCGGATTTCCGCCGCGCGCTGGCCGTCGCGCTGCGGGTTGGCCGGCTGCTTGTCCATGCGCAGGCTCATCGCCTTCATGTAGCGCGGCAGCTGCGGCAGCTGGCTCCACGGCGTGGCGGCGAGAAAGCCCTTGTAGACCAGGCTGTCCAGCTGCGGCTTCAGGTCGTAGCCCAGCTTGTGCTTCTGCATTTTGTTGCCCAGCGGCGTGTATTCGGCGGCGATTTGCTGCAGGTATTGCGAAACCGCCTGGATCACCGCCGGCAGGCGGGTGCGGGCGCGGTTCTTTTGGTCGTTGAAGGCTTTCTCATTGCGCGGCAGCGCGTCCTCGCCGATGAAGGCGCGGTCGCAGATGCAGGCGATGGCGTCGGCCATCAGCTCGTCGACATTGGCCACCGCGCGCAGCTGCAGGCCGATCTGGGTGATGCCGGGCAGGCCCTTGGACAACTGCTTCATCTGTTCCTTCAACTGCAGCTGCAGCAGGCGCACCACGCCCTGGCGGTGGTGGCGCTCGGCGGCCAGCTGGGTGTCGAACAGGCGGATCGCCACCTTGTCGTCCTCCAGCGTCAGCGCCGGGTAGCCGGTGAGCTGCTGGCGGCCGCGGGCGAACTGTATGCTTTCCGGCAGTTCGCCGAAGTCCCAGGTCTTGACGTCGTCGCGCTCGAAGTCGGCGCTGGTGTCGCGGAAGGTCAGCTGCGCCGCCTGGCCGAACTGCTTCTGCAGCGCCGCCAGGTCGCGGCCCAGGCCGATTTCCTGCTTGCCGTCGTCTATCACCCGGAAGTTGAACAGCATGTGTTCCGGCAGCTCTTGCGCGTTGAATTCGTCGATGTCCACCTTGACGCCGCCTGTCTCGCGCAGGATGAAGCGCGCCAGCTGCGGCGCGATGGGTTGCTGCAAGTCCGGATTGCTCAGCAGGAAGCGGGTGACGAAGTCCGGCACCGGCACGCAGCAGCGGCGGATCTGCTTGGGCAGGCCCTTGATCAATTGCTGCAGCTTGTCGCGGATCATGCCCGGCACCAGCCATTCGAACGCCGCAGGCGTCAGGCGGTTCAGGATGGCCAGCGGCACGTCGATGGTGACGCCGTCCAGCGGATGCTTGGGTTCGAAGCGGTAGCGCAGCTTCAGTTTGCCGTCGTCCAGCTCCAGCCATTCCGGGAACTGGTTTTCGGTCACGTGCTGGGCGGCGTGGCGCATCAGCTCGTCGCGGGTCAGGTGCAAGAGCTTGGGCTCGGCCTTCTCGGCTTCCTTGCGCCAGGCTTCGAAGCTGGCGGCGTCCACCACTTCGGCTGGGATGCGCTCGCTGTAGAACGCGTACAGCGCCTCCTCGTCCACCAGCACGTCCTGGCGGCGCGCCTTGTGCTCGAGTTGCTCCACTTCGCGGATCAGCTGCTGGTTGCGCTGGAAGAATGGCGCGTTGCTGACGTAGTCCATATTCACCAGCGCGCCGCGGATGAACAGTTCGCGCGCTTCTTCCGGCGCGATGCGGCCGTAGCTGACGGCGCGGCGCGGAATCAGCGTCAGGCCGTACAGCGTCACGCGCTCGCTGGCCACCACTTCGCCGCGGCTCTTTTCCCAGTGCGGCTCGAAGTAGTGGTATTTGACCAGGTGCGGCGCCAGCTTCTCCACCCATTCCGGCTCGATCTTGGCCACGCAGCGGGCGTAGAGGCGGGTGGTTTCCACCAGTTCGGCCGCCACCAGCCATTTCGGCTTGGCTTTCTTCAGGCCGGAGCCAGGGAAGACGTGGAAGGCGACGCCGCGCGCGCCCTGGTAGTCGTCGCCTTCCTGGTTTTTCATGCCGATGTTGCCGATCAGGCCGGTCACCAGCGCCTTGTGCAGGTTTTCATAGGCGACGGCGTCCAGCTGCTGGCGCTTTTTCAGCGTCATCTGCGCGTCCGGCTGCTCGGCGTCGGCGTGGGCTTCGTCGCGCTTGATCAGGCCCAGCTCGCTGGCGATCTCGGCCAGCTGCGCGTGCAGCTCGCGCCATTCGCGCAGCCGCAGGTAGGACAGGAAGTGGTCGTGGCAGGTGTTGACCAGCAGGCGGTTGGACTTCTTGTGCTTGAGCGCGTCGGAGAAGAAGTCCCACAGGTGCAGGAAAGACAGGAAATCGGACTTCTCGTCGTTGAAGCGGGCCTGGGCCTTCTCCGCCGCGTCGCGCGCTTCGAACGGCCGCTCGCGCGGGTCTTGGATCGACAGCGCCGCGGCGATGATCAGCACCTCGCGCATGCAGTGGAAGTCGCGGCCGGCCAATAGCAGGCGGCCCACTTTCGGGTCCACCGGAATGCGCGACAACTCCTTGCCGACCGGCGTCAGCTCGCCCTTGTCGTCCACTGCGCCCAGCTCGGTCAGCACCTGGTAGCCGTCGGCGATCAGGCGGCTGGACGGCGCTTCCAGGAAGGGGAAGGCATCCACCTTGCCCAGGCGCAGCGCGGCCATGCGCAGGATCACCGCCGCCAGGTTGGAGCGGACGATTTCCGGGTCGGTGAACGGCGAGCGGGCGTTGAAGTCGTCCTCGGCGTACAGGCGCACGCAGATGCCGGCGGCCACCCGGCCGCAGCGGCCGGAGCGCTGGCGCGCGGCGGCCTGCGAAATCTTTTCCACTTGCAACTGCTCCACCTTGGCGCGCGGGCTGTAGCGGTTGAGCCGGGCGAGGCCGGTGTCGATCACGTACTTGATGCCGGGCACCGTCAGCGAGGTTTCCGCCACGTTGGTGGCCAGCACGATGCGGCGGCCGCCGGACGGCTTGAAGATCTTCTGCTGGTCTTCGTTGGACAGCCGCGCGAACAAGGGCAGGATCTCGTAGCCGCGGATGCCGGACTTGCGTAGCTTTTCCGCTGTCTCGCGGATTTCGCGTTCGCCGGGCAGGAAGACCAGCATGTCGCCGGGGCCTTGGCGCGACAGCTCGTCCACCGCGTCGACGATGGCGTCCTCCATCTCCATCTCGCGCTCGTCTTCATCGCGCTGCTTCAGCGGCCGGTAGCGCACTTCCACCGGGAAAGTGCGGCCGGAAACCTCGATCACCGGCGCGCCGTCGAAATGGCGGGCGAAGCGGTCGGCGTCGATGGTGGCCGAGGTGATGATGACTTTCAGGTCCGGCCGGCGCGGCAGCAGCTGCTTCAGATAGCCCAGCAGGAAGTCGATGTTCAGGCTGCGCTCGTGCGCCTCGTCGATGATGATGGTGTCGTACGCTTCCAGGTGGCGGTCGGTCTGTGTCTCCGCCAGCATGATGCCGTCGGTCATCAACTTGATCACCGACTTTTCCGACAGTTTGTCGGTGAAACGGATCTTGAAGCCGACGTGCTCGCCCAGTTGCGAGCCCAGTTCCTGCGCGATGCGCGTCGCCACCGAGCGCGCGGCCAGCCGGCGCGGCTGGGTGTGGCCGATCAGGCCGAACACGCCGCGGCCCAATTCCAGGCAGATCTTGGGAATCTGCGTGGTTTTGCCGGAGCCGGTTTCGCCGCAGATGATCACCACCTGGTTCTTGTCTATCGCGCTCTTGATGTCGGCGAGCTTCTGGTTGACCGGCAGCGCGTCGTCGAACTCCGGCTTGGGCAGGTGCGCGCGGCGGGCGTCGGCGCGGCCGCGCGAGCGCTCCACCTGGTTGGCGATGTCCGCCAGCAGCTTGTCGGCGGACTGGTTTTTCTTCAGCCGGTCGGCGGCGTCGGCCAGCTTGCGGCGCAGGATGTGGCGGTCGCGGATCAGGCAGCAGGACAGGGCGGATTTCAGGTCGGCGAGGCTGGCGGCAGGTGTCATCGGCTAAAGAACGGAGAATTGCGGAAAGCGCAGATTATAGCAGAGCGGGCGGCGGCGAGCCGCCCGCGCTTGGCATCAGGCCTCGGCTTCCTCCTCGCGGATTTCCCAGCGTGGGAACGGGTCCTCCAACGTTTGCCAGGTCTCCATGCCGCCGGCCAGTTCGGCATCGTTCAGCAGGCAGGCGTCGAAGCCGGCCTTCAGCGCCTGCTTGTCCATATCCATGCCGATCAACACCAGCTCCTGCTGGCGGTCGCCGAACGGCTCTTGCCAGCGCGCGCGGATCAGCGCCAGGCTGTCTTCGTCCTGGGGCCATTCCGCGCGGTCCAGCGCCGCCCACCACAGCCCGGCGCAGGAATGGCGGGCCACCGATCCGGCTTGCGACCACAAGGCGGCGAACTGCGGCCGGCTGGCCAGCCAGAAATAGCCCTTGGAGCGCACCACGCCCGGCCATTCCTGCCGCATCCATTGCCACAGCCGCTGCGGATGGAAGGGACGGCGCGCGCGGTAGACGAAGCTGCTTATGCCGTAGGCCTCGGTTTCCGGCACATGCTCGCCGCGCAGTTCGGCCAGCCAGCCCGGCGCTTCGGCCGCGGCGTCGAAGTCGAAGCGGCCGGTATCGAGCACTTTGTCCAGCGGCACGCAGCCGAACTCGCTGCGCACGATGTCGGCGCGCGGATTCAGCGAGCGCAGGATGCCCTCCAGCTCCACCAGCGCTTCGGCGCTGATCAGATCGGTCTTGTTCAGCACGATGACGTCGCAGAACTCCACTTGTTCGATCAGCAGATCCACCACGGTGCGCTCGTCCTCCTCGCCCAGGCTGGCCTGGCGATCGGTGAGGCTGTCGCGCGAGGCGTAGTCGCGCAGGAAATTGCAGGCATCCACCACCGTCACCATGGTGTCCAGCCGCGCCAGATCAGCCAGGCTGCGGCCATCGTCGTCGCGGAAAGTGAAGGTTTCGGCCACCGGCAGCGGCTCGGAGATGCCGGTGGATTCGATCAGCAGGTAGTCGAAGCGGCCTTCCGCCGCCAGGCGGCGGATTTCCAGCAGCAAATCCTCGCGCAACGTACAGCAGATGCAGCCATTGCTCATCTCCACCAGCTTTTCCTCGGCGCGCGACAACTGGGCGCCGCCTTCGCGCACCAGGCGGGCGTCGATGTTGACTTCGGACATGTCGTTGACGATCACCGCCACCCGCTTGCCTTCGCGGTTGGCCAGGATGTGGTTCAGCAGCGTGGTCTTGCCGGCGCCTAGAAAGCCGGACAGCACCGTTACCGGCAGCTTGTTCATGTGTGCTCCTTGAAATGAGGGAAAGAGGGGGCTACCACACCGCGTCCAGCGCCAGCAGCACGCGGGCTTCTCCGGGATGCGGGGCGGGCGAGCGGTGGATGACGCCGCCCTTGGATTCCGGCCATTCCGCGCCCTTGAGCAGCAGCACGGCGAACGGCGGCGCGCTGCCGATGGCGGCGGCGTCGAGGATCAGGCCGGATTCCGCATCGGGCAGGCCCTGCGCGGCCGAACCCAGCCGAGAGCGGTTTGCCGCGGGGGAAGGCAGCCATTCGGTGCCCGGCCCCTGGTAGCAGCACAGCAGGCGCAGGCCGACGCGGTCCACGTGGAAGCGCGGGCACATCGGGCGGCTCAGCACCTCCAGCCGGGCGCCCACTTGCGGACAGCCGGTCAGCGTGGCGTACAGCTCGCACAGCCAGTCGATGTCGGCTTGCAGCGCGTCGCGGCCGGGCAGGTCGGCCAGCGGCAAGTCGGCGCTTTCCCCAGGCGTCACTATCCGCCGCCAGCCCAGGCCCAGTAGGCCGTTTTGCTCCGCGCGGCGCAGATAGCCGGCGATGGCGGCGTTGGGCGGGCGGCGGTACAGGCACAGCTCGGCGTCGGCGTCGAAGATGGCCGCAAGGCTGGCCAAGTTATCGGAAAGGTGGATGGTTTCGGCGGTGGCGTCGGCGGTCATGGCGAGGAATGATGCGAATGATTTGCAGAATGTTATAGCATTACATAAAATAACGGGCAAGTTATAACATAACAAAAAGCACCGGCGCCAACCGCCCCCTTAATCATGGAGATTGCAAAGATGAAACGATTCCCCCGCCTCGCGCTTGTTGCCGCGCTCGTTTGCTCGCCGTTGCTGGCTCATGCCGCGGTCAATGTCGTCGCCGGCGAAAACTTCTACGGCGATGTGGCGCAGCAGATCGGCGGCAGCCATGTCCGCGTCACCAGCATCCTGAGCAATCCGGACCAGGACCCGCACCTGTTCGAGGCCAGCGCATCCACAGCCAAGGCGCTGAGCGATGCCCGGCTGGTGGTGTACAACGGCATAGACTACGACCCGTGGATGGACAAGCTGCTGTCCGCCGCCAAGGCTCCGCAGCGCAAGACCGTGGTGGCCGGCGAGCTGCTGAAGCGCAAGACTGGCGATAACCCGCATCTGTGGTACGACCCGGCCACCATGCCGGCAGTGGCCAAGGCGATCGCCAGCGGGCTGGAAAGCGCCGATCCGGCGCACAAGGCCGATTACGATCACAATCTGCAGCATTTCCTGGCCTCGCTGCAGCCGCTGAACGCCAAAGTGCAAGCCTTGCGCGGCAAATACGCCGGCAAGCCGGTGACCGCCACCGAGCCGGTGTTCGGCTATATGGCGGAGGCGCTGGGCCTGAAAATGCGCAATGAAAAATTCCAGCTGGCGGTGATGAACAACACCGAGCCGGCGGCCAGCGATATCGCCGCCTTTGAAAACGATCTGAAAACCCATGCGGTGAACGTGCTGTTCTACAACAGCCAGGCATCCGACCAGTCCGCCAAGCGGGTGCAGAAAGTGGCGCGCGCCGCCAAGGTGCCGGTGGTGGGCGTGACGGAGACCGCGCCGGCCGGCAAGCATTACCAGGAGTGGATGCTGTCGCAGCTGAACGCGCTGGACAAGGCGCTGGGCGGGTCCGGCAAGTGAGCGCGGTGTCGCTGGCCGGCGTCAGCGTCGGCTATGGCCAGCGCCAGGTGCTGGCCGATGTCAGCCTGGAGATCGGGCAGGGGCTGTTCATCGGCGTGCTCGGCCCCAACGGGGCCGGCAAAACCACGCTGATGCGGACCATGCTCGGCCTGCAGGCGGTGGACCGCGGCAGCGTGCGGGTGCTGGGCCAGCCGGCCCGGCGCGGCAATCCGGCTGTGGGCTACATCCCGCAGCTGCGCAGCCACGCCGCCCATCTGCGGCTGTGCGGCTGGGACTTCGTCGCCAGCGCCTGCCGCGGCCACCGCTGGGGTTTGCCGCTGCTGGATGCCGCGGCGCGGCGCGAGGTGGGGTGGGCGCTGGACACCGTGGGCGCCGGCTCGTTGGCGCGGCGTCCGCTCTCCGAGCTGTCTGGCGGCGAGCGCCAGCGGCTGTTGCTGGCGCAGGCGCTGCTGGGGCGGCCGCGGCTGTTGTTGCTGGACGAGCCGTTGATCAGCCTGGACCCGCACCACCAGCGCGGGGTGGTGGAGCTGGTGTCGCGCATCCAGCGCGATTTCGGCATCACCGTGCTGTTCAGCGCGCATGAGCTTAACCCGCTGCTGCCGGCCATCGACCAGGTCTTGTACCTGGGCCGCGGCCAGGCGGCGCTGGGCACGGTGGACGAGGTGATCACCCGGCCGGTGTTGTCGCGGCTGTACGGCTCGCCGATAGACGTGGTGAGAATGAGGGACCGCATCTTCGTGATGTCGGGGGAGGTGGAAGTGGAGCGGGAGGCGCACTGTCACGATGTTTGAATACGATTTCATGATCAACGCCTTCATCGCCGGCGGCCTGGTGGCGCTGGTGGCCGGGGTGACCGGCTATTTCCTGGTGCTGCGCGGCCAAACCTTCGCCGGCCACGCGCTGTCGCACGTCGGTTTCGCCGGCGCCACCGGCGCGGCGCTGCTGGGGCTGCCGCCGCTATGGGGCATGACGCTGGTCACGCTGTGCGGGGGCGTGGCGATGGGCGCATTGGGCGAGAGGCTGCAGGGCAGCGACATCGCCATTGGCGCCATCCTGTCATTGGCGCTGGGCCTGGGCATGCTGTTCCTGCATTTTTTCACCGCCTATGCCACGCAAGCCACGGCGCTGCTGTTCGGCAACGTGCTGGGCGTGGACACCGCCACGCTGTGGACGCTGGCCGGTCTGGGCCTGCTGTGCCTGGCGGCGCTGGCTTTCATCTCGCGGCCGCTGGTGTTCTGCAGCCTGCAGCCGGAGCTGGCCGAGGCCAAGGGCGTGTCGCTGCGCCGGCTGTCCATGCTGTTTCTCGCTATCGTGGCGCTGGCCACCGCCGGCTGCATCCAGATCGTCGGCGTGCTGCTGGTGTTCACGCTGATGGTGGGGCCGGCAGCCACCGCGCAGAAGCTGACGGCGCGGCTGGGCGTCGGCGTGGGCCTGGCGGCGCTGCTGGCGCTGGGGGAGGCCTGGGGCGGCATCGCGCTGGCTTACTACACCGACTGGCCGTCCAGCTTCTGGATCACCACCCTCAGCGGCGCTGCCTATCTGGCAGCGGGCGGCGCGCGAGGCCTGCGCGTGATGCGCGGATAGCACCGCCGGGGCGCTCGCCCCGGCGTTTGCCATCAGAACGCGTAAGACAGGCCCACCCCGGCGCTCAGCCGGAAGCGGGTGCCGCCCAGGTCGTGGTCCAGCTTCTGTTGTGCCGCCGCCAGGTCCTGGGCGCTGACGCCGGCCGCCGGACTCAGCGTAGCTTTGCCGCCAAACTGAAGCTGCGCGCCCAGGTCGGAGGTGATGCGCCAGGCGGATGCGCCCGGCACGGCGAAATCCCAGCCGATACCCAGATAAGACCCGAGTGGCTGGTATTCCATCTTGCCGGTCAGCGGCCCGACGGCGGACGCGGCATAACGGTTGCCGCCCAGCGTGTAGTTGCCCGCGCCATTGGCCGCGAAGTTCAGATCCTCCCTGGGTTTGCCGGACAAGGTCAGGCCGCCGCTCAACCTGAAGCCGCTGTCGCTGAGCGGGCGCCAATCCAGGCTGGCCGCCAGCGCGGGATTGGGTTTGGACTTCAACTGATAGGGCGTGCCGTCCAGCGCCTTGTCGTGCTTGTAGCGGAAGGTGTCGGCGATGCCTAGGCGCAGCGCCAGGCCGTTGTCCAGGGCGCGGCCGACGCCGAGCTCCACGCCGGTGCCTAGCTTGGCGTAGCCGAAGGTGTCGTCGGCATGCGCGGCTGCCAGGTACAGCATGGCCAGCGCGCCGCAGGCCGTCATCGCGAATTTAGCTTTCATGGCAATCCTCATCGTTGATTGAAGGCTCAGGCGAGCCGGGTGTGCGCATTGTCGCGGCAGGCCATGCTGTCCGCATGTGCCGAAAGATAGAGACGGCGCGCATGACTAACGGCACTCCCGGCGCGATGCGGCGAGCGGCAGACTTGTTGCCAATACAAGCGGGAGAGCGGAATGCTGGAAGGATTGAGGTGGGCGGCGTGGCCGTTGGCGCATGGTTGGGCCAGGCCGGGATTTTCCATGAAGAGCGCAGGCTGCATGACATATGGCTTGTGTTACGCTGGCGCATATTGCGCGGCATGGGCCGCGCTTTTCATATTGACGCGGGAAAAAGCCTTCTCCATGCGACCTTATCTCCATGCCATCGGCTCCGGTTCCGCCTGGTTCCGGCGCGCGCTGCTGCTGGCTTGCGCGCTGATGCTGGCGTCTGGCGGCGTTGACTTATGGCCCCTGCCGGAAGCGGCGCTGCGCGAGCAGGCCGCTGCCTGGTTGTGGCCTGCCTGGCTGGCGCATGGCTTGCGCGGTTGGCTGAGCTTGCGTGACGCGGCTTTGCTGGTGTTCGCCGCGCTGATGCTGCTGTTCATGATTGCGCTGCGGCGCGGCTTGTCGAGCGAGGCGCCGCCACGGCGATGGTGGCCATGGCTGGCGGGGCAGATGATCATCGCAGCCGTGCTGGAACCATGGACCGAGCCGGGACTTGGGTATCTGGTGGCGGCCGAACTGGCCTTTCTGTTGCCCTGGCGCGGCGCGGCGGCCGGGGCGCTGTTGCAGGCGGCCTTGATCGATGCGGCGCTGTTGCCTTATCTGGCGCGCGTGGGAAACGGCCATCCGGCCTGCAATATCGCCGGTGCGCTGCCGCCGCCGTTCTGGACGGTGGCCGCGCTGGACTGGCTGCAAGGACTGGTTTTCCAGGCTTTCGCCTTCTGTGTGGGCTATGGCTGGGCGGAAGCGTTGCGGGGGCGGCATCGGCAGGCGCAGGCCAATGCGGAGCTGCAGGCGACGCAATTGCTGCTGACCGAGGCGGTGCGCGAAGCCGAGCGCGCGCGCATCGCCGAGGGAGTGGCGCGGCTGGCGGCGGATCAACTGGCGGCCTTGCAGCTGCAGCTGAGATTGGCTGAGGCTAAGTTGGGCGCTGAGGCTGACACGCAGATCGCCGCGGCGCGCGAGGGCGCGAGCCGGCTGGCGGAGGAGCTGCGCGGCGTCGCGCGCGGCGATGCCCTGGCATCCTTGGACTTGCGCGAGGCGCTGAATACCTTGTGCCGCGGCATCCCGATGCCGCTGGTCAGATTGGATATGGAGGATGCGTTGACGTTGAGCGAGCCCACGCTGGCGCATGCGATATTTCGCACGGTGCAGGAGGCCTTGAGCAATGCCTTGCGGCATTCCGGCGCCGCCGGCGCGGTGGTGAGGCTGGAGCGATCGGGCGCCGGCGTGGCGGTGACCGTCAGCGATAACGGCAAGGGGCTGGCTGCGCCAGAGGCGAAGCGGGCAGGTCATGGGTTGATCGGCATGCGCGAGCGGGTGGAAGCGCGCGGCGGCACGCTGGACATCCTGTCGCCGGCATCCGGCGGCTGCTGCCTGCGCATCTGGCTGCCGTTGTCCGGAGAGGCGTCATGAGCGCGAACTCGACACCATCGCCGCTAACCCTGTTGCGGGTGGTCGGCTTGGCCGCTTGTCTAGCTTTGGCGCTGCAGCAGATCGCCATCCTATGGCCCATAGGAGACGCCGGATTGGCGCATATGCGCGAACGACTGCCGCTGTTGACGGGACCGGCCATCGGCCTGCCCGGCGCGATGGCGGCCTACGGTTTGGGTTTTGCGGCGTTTGGCTGGGCCTTGTGGCGGGCCAGCGCGGTTGGCGCGCGCGCGCCGGGGGCGACGGCGAAAGCCGGCCTGGTCGTTTTGCAGATCGCGCTGGCCTTGCTGACAAACGACAAGTTGCTATTGCTGACCGCTGCCGAGCTTGCGTTATTGTTCCCGCCGCGCGCGGCCTGGCTCGGCTTGGGCGGGCAAGTGCTGGCGCTGCTGCTGGCGTGCGCCTGGCAGCTGCAGCGTCTGCCGGCGAAGGAGCTGATGTGCAATGTCAGCGGCTCCAATGTCCATGCCCCGCCGTTGGAGCAGCGGTCTTGGTTGTTGTGGCAGGACGCTGTCGTCGGCGGTGGCTTCCAGCTGCTGACCTTCGGCATTGGTTGCCTGGGCGCGGCGGAACGCCGCCGCCGCGCGCAACTGGAAGCGACCCGCGCCAGCCTGCTTGCCGCCCGGCAACTGTTGGCCGGCGCGGCCGGAAATCGCGAGCGGGTGCGGGTAGCCCGCGAATTGCACGACGGCATCGGCCATCATTTGTCGGCCTTGAATCTGCAACTGGAGCTGTTGTTGCGGCGCGGAGCAGGCGAGGCGGATGCGCCGCTGCGCGCGGCGCAGCAGGCTGCGCGGCAGATGCTGGCCGAGGTGCGGACCCTGGTGGGAATGGAGCGGCGGCAACAGCAAGCCCCATTGGCGGAGGCGCTGCGTTTGTTGTGCGCCGGCGTCCGGCCGCAAGCGGAGTTGGTGTTGGAGCCGATGCCGGCGCTGGCGGACGATGCGGCGTGGCGGGCGTTTTCCGCGGCCCGCCAGGCGCTGGAGCGCGCCGGCGGCCGGTCTTGCCGCCTGTGGCTGCGGGGGCAGGGCGAAGGCGGCGCGGAGCTGCGCCTGTCGATGAGCGGCGAAGGCGAATGGACGACCGTGTGGCAGGAGGCGGCGCGATGATACGCGTGGGATTGATTGACGATCAGATACTGGTGCGCAGCGGCATTCGCGGTTTGCTGGAGTTGACCGGCGACATCCGGGTGGCGCTCGAGGCCGCGGACGGGGCCGAGGCGCTGGCGCTGTTGCAGGGGGAGAGGCCCGATGTGCTGTTGCTGGATGTGCGCATGCCGGTCATGTCTGGGATAGCGCTATTGCAAGCCCTGCAGACTCGCGGCGGCATGCCCCCGACCTTGCTGCTGACCACGTTCGATGACGACGAGGCGCTGTTGGCCGGCATGCGTTTGGGCGCGCGCGGATTTCTGCTGAAGGACATCTCGCTGGAGCGGCTGGCGCAGGCGATCCGCAACGTGGCGGCGGGGGCGACCTTGTTTCGTCCGGGGCTGACCGAACGCGTGCTGGACGGCGTGCGCGGCGGCGGGGCAAGCTTTCCCTCCCTCGATTTGCCGGAAAGGCTGACTGGCCGCGAGGTGGAAGTGCTGGCGCTGATGGCCGGCGGTTTCAATAACCGCGAGATCGCGGAAGCGCTGGGGCCAAGCGAGGGCACGATCAAGAATCACGTCTCCAGCATCTTGTCCAAACTGGGCGTGCGCGATCGGGTGCGCGCGGTGTTGCGCGCCTTGGAGCTGGGCTACATCTGAACCCAGCTCCCTCTCTGCTCAGGCCCGGCTCGGTTCGCGTCTAGTCGATGCCGGCGCGTGTGCCGGCTGGCTCACCGCCTGGTGCAGGGTTTCCATCTGCGCGTCCAGCCGGCGGATGGCTTCGGCGATGTTGTGGGTTTCGCCGGACAGGCTGCGGGTGGATTCGCCGACGGCGACGATATCGCCGGCGAACTGCGCGAAACCTTGGTTCTGGCAGGTTTCCGCCTGCGACACCTGGCTCAGCAGGCCGGCCAGCTCGCCGGTTTCGCGGATGATGCCGGACAGCTTCTGCTGCGCGTCCTGCGCGTTGTCGCGGCCGGCCTGCATCTGGCGGTTGCCGTCGCGCATCGCCACCATGGCCTGGTTGGTGCCGTCGACGATCACCCGGATTTTGCTTTCGATGTCCTGGGTGGCGTTCTGGGTGCGCTCGGCCAGCTTGCGCACTTCGTCGGCCACCACCGCGAAGCCGCGGCCCAGCTCGCCGGCGCGGGCGGCCTCGATCGCCGCGTTCAGCGCCAACAGATTGGTCTGGTCGGCGATGTCGCGGATCAGCTGGACGATGCCGCTGACTTCGGCGCTGCGCTGGCCCAGCTCTTCCAGCCGGCCGGCCGCGTGGCCTATCACTTCGCCGGCGCGGCCCAGCTGCGCCACCGCCTGGTCCATCGCCTCGCCGCCGGCCAGCGCGGCGCTGCCGGCGGTTTGCGCCAGCTGGGTGGCGGTGCTCGACTGCTCGGCGTTCTGGCTGGTGACCACCGCCATCTGCTGCGCCACCACCACCATGTTTTCCGAACGCTGGTGCTGATCGGCCATGGTGCGGGCCATGCTGCCGGTGCTGTCGGCTATCTGTCGGCTGGCGCTGGAGGCGTCGCGGATGGAGCGGCTGATCTGCTCCATCATCTGCGACAGCGCCAGGCTGGCGCGTTCGGCGTCCTGGCGCGCGCTTTCCAGTTTTTCAAAGCTCTTGCTCTTGGCCTTGTCGAAGGCCAGCGCCAGCACCAGCACCACCAGCGACAGGCCGGCCAGCGACTTGGCCTGCAGCTTGGGCAAGGCCTCGCGCGGCAGCGGGCTGGTCGGAATGCCGCCGGGCGTCGCCGACAGCCACATCACGACGCCGACGGCGGCCAGCGACATCGCCAGCCAGAACATGCCGGAGCGGCGGGTGCCGATGAACACCGCGGTAAAGGGGATGGCGGCGAACCACATCAGGCTGGTGGAGAGGATGCCGCCGTTGACATATACCATCCAGCACACCATTGCGTACATGCAGCTGGTGATGAATTCGGCGGTGAAGCGCACCGCGCCGCAAAGCTTGAGCAGCAGAGGGCCGCACAGCAGGCCCAGGCCGCCCAGCGCGATGCCTTCGGCCATCGGATAGTGGCCCAGCTCCAGGTATTCGACGGCGAACAGCGGCGCCATCAGGCCGGCGAGCAGGCCGACGCCGACCACGGTGCGGGCGCGTATCGCCTGCTCCGGAATCTGCCGGACCGCGTCCGGGATGAACCATTCTGTGATGGCCTGTATAGACATGGATTCCCCTCCAAGGATGTCCCAGATTGAATCGCCCTGATTTGTAAGGTTTTATTGCCAGGGCGCGATGGCAGCCACTTTAAAACAAATGTTTGATCAGCGGCAATATGCACATCGGGTCCGCGCGCGAAAAACGCAGGATGCGACGGGAAGGAGAGGGTTGGAGCGAAAAAAATGCCGCCCGCGGCGGGCGCGGGCGGCATCGGGAACGGCAGGCCGAGGATCAGCCTTGCTGTTCGGCCTGCAGCGCGGTCAGCGCGATGGTGTAGACGATGTCGTCCACCAGCGCGCCGCGCGACAGGTCGTTGACCGGCTTCCTGAGGCCTTGCAGCATCGGGCCCACCGACACCACGTTGGCGGAGCGCTGCACCGCCTTGTAGGTGGTGTTGCCGGTGTTCAGGTCCGGGAACACGAACACGGTGGCGCGGCCGGCCACCTGGCTGTCCGGCGCCTTCTGGCGGCCGACGGATTCCACCGAGGCGGCGTCGTACTGCATCGGGCCGTCGATCAGCAGGTCCGGGCGCTTTTCCTGGGCGATGCGAGTGGCTTCGCGCACCTTTTCCACGTCGCTGCCGCTGCCGGACGAGCCGGTGGAGTAGGAGATCATCGCCACGCGCGGGTTGATGCCGAAGGCCACGGCCGAGTCGGCGGACTGGATGGCGATGTCGGCCAGCTGTTCCGCGGTCGGGTCCGGATTCACCGCGCAGTCGCCGTACACGTACACCTGCTCCGGCATCAGCATGAAGAAGACGGACGACACGATGCTGGAGCCCGGCGCGGTCTTGATCAGCTGCAGCGCGGGGCGGATGGTGTTGGCGGTGGTGTGCACGGCGCCGGAAACTAGGCCATCCACTTCGTTCATCGCCAGCATCATGGTGCCCAGCACCACGGTGTCTTCCAGTTGCGCCAAGGCCATCGGCTCGTTCAGGCCCTTGCCCTTGCGCAGCTCGACCATCGGCGCGACATACTGGCCGCGGATTTCGTTCGGATCCAGAATCTCGACCGATGCCGGCAGCGTCACGCCCTGGGCTTCGGCCACTTGCAGGATTTCGGCGCGCTTGCCCAGCAGCACGCAGCGGGCGATGCCTTTCTCCTGGCAGATGGCGGCGGCCTGGATGGTGCGCGGCTCGTTGCCTTCCGGCAGCACGATGCGCTTGTTGGCCTTGCGCGCCTTTTCCATTAGCTGGAAGCGGAAGGCCGGCGGCGGCAGGCGGATTTCGCGCGGCTCGCCGACGCTTTGCTTCAGCGTCGACACGTCGAGGAACTCGGCGACATGATCGATCACCTTGCCCATGCGCTCCAGGTCGTCGGACGGCACCTGGTGGCTCATCGCGTTCAGCGCGCTGGCGGTTTCCATCGAGTTCAGCGAGGTGGCCAGCACCGGCAGGCCGCCGGTGAAGGCTTGCTGGCACAGCTGCTGGATGCGCGGATCCGGCTCGGAGTCGCAGGTCAGCAGCAGGCCGGCCAGCGGCACGCCGTTCATCGCGGCCATCGAGGTGGCCATCACCACGTCTTCGCGCTCGCCCGGGGTGATGATCAGCGCGCCCGGCTTCAGCAGGTTGACGATGTTAGGCGCGGTGCGGGCCGCCACCACCATATTGCGCACGCGGCGGCTGGCCTGCTGGCCGGCGTGCACCACGCTGGCGTTCAGGTAGCGGGCCACGTCCTGGGTGCGCGGCGCCAGCAGCTCCGGCTGGTACGGGATCACGCCCAGCAGCGCGAGGCCGGTTTTTTTCAGATTGCCGGACTGCTGCACCTCGCGCGCCAGTTCGGCGCGGTCGGCGCCGGGCAGCACATGGTTGAGGATGTAGCCGGCGATGGATTGGCCGCCGAAGGCCTGGATGTTCATTTCCAGCTGTTCGGCGATTTCCGCCGCGCCCAGATCCTTCACCGAGCTGACCAGGATGGTCTGCGCTTGCAGGTTGCGGGCGATCTTGGTGTTGAGGAAGGTGGAGAACACCTGCTTCTGGTCCGGCACCAGGCCTTCCACGATCACCACGTCGACGTTTTGCGCGGCTTGCTGGTAGAGGCTGACCACCTCTTCCATCAGCTGGTCGACCTGGCCTTGCGACAGCAGGTGCTCGACGCGCTCCATGCTGATCGGCTGCGGCGGGTTCAGGCGGCAGATGGCCTGGGCGAAGTGGGTGGAGCGCTCGACTTCGCCATCCTTGGTGTCCTGGGCGATGGGCTTGACGAAGCCTACGCGCAGGCCGGCTTGTTCCAGCGAGCGGATCGCGCCCAGCGACACCGAAGTCAGACCGGCGTTGAAACCGGTTGGGGCAAGAAAGAATGTCTGCATGATCGCTTGCTTTCCTTACTTGGCCAGACCGGCCAGTTCGGCGGTGTCCATGGCGATCATCAGTTCTTCATTGGTGTTGATCACCAGCGCCGGCACGGAGTCGGCGGCGGTGATGCGGCCGGCGTTGCCGCGGATGCACGCTTCGTTGGCGGCGGCGTCCAGCTTCAGGCCCAAGAAGCCCAGCTGGTTGATGACTTCGGCGCGCAGGAAGGACGAATTCTCGCCGATGCCGCCGGTGAACACCACGGCGTCCAGACGGCCCGCGCCCACGCTCATCGAGGCCACGTACTTGGCCAGGCGGTAGGCGAACACTTCCAGCGCGCGCTTGGCGCCTTCGTGGCCCTTGGCGGCGGCGTCTTCCAGCTCGCGGCAGTCGTTGGACAGCTCGGACAGGCCCAGCAGGCCCGATTCCTTGTTCAGCATATTGGTGACGGCCTGCACGTCCATGCCGCGCTCGGTAGCCAGGTAGCCGAATACGCTGGGGTCGATGTCGCCGGAGCGGGTGCCCATCACCAGGCCTTCCAGCGGGGTCAGGCCCATCGAGGTGTCGGCGCATTTGCCGTTGCGGATGGCGGAGATGGAGGCGCCGTTGCCCAGGTGGGCGATCACCAGGCTGGTTTCATCGGCCGGCTTGCCCAGCATCTTGGCGGCTTCTTCGGCGACGAAGCGGTAGCTGGTGCCGTGCATGCCGTAGCGGCGCAGGCTGTTCTCGCGGTACAGCTTCATCGGCACGGCGTACAGATAAGCCTTTTCCGGCATGGTCTGATGGAAGGAGGTATCGAACACGGCCACTTGCGGCAGGCTCGGGAATTCCTGGATCGCGGTGCGGATGCCCAGGATGTGGGCCGGATTGTGCAGCGGGGCCAGCTTGATGCAGCGTTCGATTTCGTTGATGGCGTTTTCGTCCAGCAGCGCCGATTGCTTGAAGTGTTCGCCGCCATGCACCACGCGGTGGCCGATGGCCTTCACGCTGTCCAGCAGCGACACTTGTTGCAGTTTCTCGATGATGGCGTGCATGGCCGCGGCGTGGTCCGGAGCGGACAGCAGGGCGGTTTGCTTGTCGCCATTGTGTTTGAAGGTGATGCAGGCGTCGGCCAGGCCCAGTTTCTCAGCCAGGCCGGTCATGACCGCTTCGTGGCTGGCGCTGTCGATCAGCGCGAATTTCAGGGAAGAGCTGCCGCAATTGATGACGAGGATGCTGGAATTCATAGGCTTGAACATGTAATTTGAAAAAAATGAATGAAATCGGTGAAAAAATCCACGGCGAAGTGTTTGCGCTCAATTAACTGCCGCTGGCGGCCTGGCCGGCCGCGGCGTTTCCGAGGCGGGCTTCTTACCGTGTGGTAGCGTATCGCGGCTGCTTTGGCTAGCCTGACATGCAGGGGGCGCGCTTCGAGGGCGCCGCAGCCCGCAGCCGCATTACATCAAGGGCTTAGCTTGTCCGGAGCCGGTATTTTCGGACCGGGCGCCGCTTGCCGGCCCGTCTGTGATGGAATTCTGACAGTCGATGTAGTAAGGACATGGACCAGAGTATACCACCATAAATTAATAGCTTCTAATGTTGCACTGCACTCAAAGTGGCAAGTCTTTGATTTGCATTAACTGCCGCGCAGATTGTTTGCGATGAGGACGCTTGACAGCGATATCGCCCCGCAAGCGGGGGCTTGGCGCGGATTGTCACATAGAATTAACGCTTGCCCCGGGGGAGGGGCGAGGGCATAATTCCGCCCTCGTAATGCAAGGTTCGGCCTTGTTTTGATTGATTGTTTTTGATAGTCCCGCAAACTCGTCCCGAGCGAGATTCGGCTGGTCTTATATCTTCTTCCACGGAGGTGTGGGAATAATGTCTGATCTGGCTTCCGCGCAGCTGCTCCAAGCATCTGCAGCCCAGCTGCCCATTCATACCTATTTCGATCCCGGGTTCTACGCCAGGGAGCAGGAGCTTCTGTTCGCCGACGCTCCCCAGTACTACGGCCACGAATTGATGGCGCCCAATGCCGGCGACTATCACACGCTGGAATGGCTGGGGCACGGCAAGATGCTCAAGAACGTCGACGGCGAGATCAAGCTGATCTCCAACGTCTGCCGCCATCGACAGGCGATCATCTATAAAGGCCGCGGCAACGGCAACCATATCGTCTGCAATCTGCACGGCTGGACCTACGATGCCGCTGGCACGCTGGTGGGCGCGCCGCATTTTCCGGAAACGCCGTGCCTGAACCTGGGCCAGACCGAGCTGACGCGCTGGAACGGCCTGCTGTTCGACGCGCGCCGCAACGTGGCGGCGGACCTGGCCAAGCTGGGCGTGGCCAAGCACATGGCTTTTGACGGCTACGCCTTCCATTCGACGCAGTCCGCCGAGTACGACTTCAACTGGAAAACCTTCATTGAGGTGTATTCCGAGGACTACCACGTCGATCCCTTCCATCCCGGCCTCGGCAATTTCGTCGACTGCGGCGATCTGAAGTGGGAATGGGGCGACAGCTACCACGTGCAGACCGTGGGCGTGAAAAACCGCCTGGCGCGCGCCGGCTCCAAGGTGTACGGCAAATGGCACGAGGAAGTGCGCCGCCGCTACGCCGAGCAGCAGCCGGAGTTCGGTGCCATCTGGCTGACCTACTACCCCAATATCATGGTGGAGTGGTATCCGCACGTGCTGGTGGTGAGCGTGGTGATTCCGCGCGGCCCGGAGAAGTGCACGGTGATCACCGAGTTCTACTACCCGGAAGACGTGGTGTGGTTCGAGCCGGAATTCATCGAGGCCGAGCAGGCCGCCTACTTCGAAACCGCCAAGGAAGACGACGAAATCTGCATCCGCATGCACGAGGGCCGCAAGGCGCTGTGGATGGCCGGCGTCAGCGAGGTGGGGCCGTACCAGTCGCCGACCGAGGAGGGCATGCAGCACTTCCACGAATACTATCGCCGCCAGATGGGGTTGGCATTGGCTGGTTAAAGTGGCAAGTTGAATGCCATAATGCAGGGGCGCGGAAGATTCCGCGCCTTTTTTTATCCTCTTCAATCTTCAAACAACGGCCAGGACGATGTCCGCAATTCTCCGCATGGTTGTTTTCGGCGCGCTGCTGCTGGGCAGCACGATGGCCCAGGCTGCCAGCTATGCCGATCCGGTCAGCAAAGTCCGCTTCACGCTGCCGCCGGGCTGGAAGGTGCGCCCCAGCATCACCGACGGCGTGCGCGTGCTGCGGGTGGTGCCGCCGAAGGCCGATCAGCGCGAGCGCGCCGCCATCGAGGTGCAGATCGGCGTGCGCAAGCCGCGGCGCGGCGACACGCTGCCGCGGCTGGCGGCGGCGTTCCGCAATGAGGACGGCGACCGCGAGGCCGCCAACTTCGTCCGCGTCAATCCAAAAGCCGGCCGGCTGGTGACCGAATACCGCGACGGCCGCTTCGTCTCCAACCGGCTGTGGATTGTGCGCCATAATCTGCATGTGATTCAGCTGGTGGACCGCAATCGGCTGCTGGAGGCGCGCTGCACCGCCAACGCGTCGGAATTCAAGACCTATCGCCGGCAGATGGAGGCCATCTGTCTGAGCGTGGCGCTGGCCAGGAAGTGAAGTCGTCGATTTTCCCCGCGGGGATGGGAAGCAAAGGTAAGGATGTGGTAGCGCAGGGTAGGCAGGGCGGATTCCGGCTGGGGTCCGGCTGGATGGTGGTGGCGGCGGCGTTGTTCGCCTTGATGGGGTTGTTCGTCAAGCTGGGCGCGCAGCAATTCTCGTCCACCGAACTGGTGTTCTGGCGCACGCTGATCGGCGTGGTCGCGCTGGGCGGCGCGGCGCTGTGGCGGCGCGAGCGTTTCGCCACGCCTTTGCTGCGCTACCATCTGCAGCGCGGGGTGATAGGCTACAGTTCGCTGCTGATGTCGTTCTACGCCATCGCCCATCTGCCGCTGGCGACGGCGTCCACGCTGACCTACACCTCGCCGATGTTTCTGGCGCTGCTGTCAGTGGTCTTGCTGCGGGAGCGCTTGCCGGCGCAGGCGATGGCCGGGCTGGCGCTGGGCTTCGCCGGCGTGGCGCTGCTGCTGCGGCCCACGCTGTCCGGCGACGCCTGGTTTGCCGGCTTGATGGGCCTGGCGTCGGGCTTTCTGGCCGGCTGGTCCTACCTGCATGTGCGCGAACTGGGGCGGCAGGGCGAGGCCGAGTGGCGGGTGGTGTTCTATTTCGCGCTGATCTCCACGGTCGGCGGCGTGCTGCTGATGTGCCTGGAGCGCTGGCACCCGGTGACGCTGGACAATGTCGGCCTGTTGCTGGGCCTTGGCGTCAGCGCTACGCTGGCGCAATTGGCGATGACCCGCGCCTACAAGGTGGGGCGCAAGCTGGCCGCGGCCAACCTGTCTTATCTGACCGTGGTGTTTTCCAGCCTGATCGGCGCGCTGGTGTGGGGCGACGCGCTGTCGCCGGCGTCGCTGCTGGCGATGGGCTTGATCGTGGTCAGCGGCATGTTGGCTAGTCGGCGCTAGAATACAGTCAAGGTTGCCATCACCGTTTGAAGGGAGAAGTGGATGATCTCGATTCGCGAGCAGGATTATGGCCTGGACGTGGCCTTGTTCAATGAATTCACGCTGGCCGATTTCCAGCTGCTGGAGCAGGCGCTGCTCAAGCGGCTGGAAGAGCGCGACAAGCCGGACATGCTGCTGGACCTGTCGGAGTTGAAGGACTTCACGCTGGACATGGCGCTGGAAGAGGTGAAGTTCATGCGCGCCCACGAGGAGAAGCTGGGCCGCGTCGCCATCGTGGTGGGCGACGTGTGGATCCGGCTGGCCACCCATATCGCCGGCCTGCTGTCGCATACCCATGTCCAGTATTTCGATCTGACCGAAGAGGCTCAGGCCTGGCTGGCGCGGCCGGTCGCCGCTTGATTTTGGCGCGGATGGCGCTACAGTAGCGGTTTTTGTTCCATTCGAAAGAATAAGAACCGATGCTGAAAAGCCTTTCCAGCCGCCTGGCAGCTGAGCTTGCCGTCCGCGAATCCCAGGTGGCCGCCACCATCGAACTGATAGACGGCGGCGCCACCGTTCCCTTCATCGCCCGTTACCGCAAGGAAGTCACCGGCGGGCTGGACGACACCCAGCTGCGCAACCTGGCCGAGCGCCTGGTCTATCTGCGCGAACTGGACGACCGCCGCGCCAGCATACTCAAGAGCATCGCCGAGCAGGGCAAGCTCAGCCCCGAGCTGGAAGCGGCGCTCTATGCCAGCGACAACAAGACCACGCTGGAAGACATCTACCTGCCCTACAAGCCCAAGCGCCGCACCAAGGCGCAGATCGCCCGCGAGGCCGGCCTGGAGCCGCTGGCCGACAGCCTGCTGGCCGATCCGACGCAAGACCCTAACGCGCTGGCAGAAACCTACCTCAACGCCGAAGCCGGCGTCGCCGACGCCAAAGCGGCATTGGACGGCGCGCGCGCCATCCTGATGGAGCGCTTCGCCGAGGATGCCGAGCTGCTGGGCCGCTTGCGCGAAAAGCTGTGGAGCGAGGGCGAATTGGCGGCCACGGTGGTGGCCGGCAAGGAAACCGAGGGCGCCAAGTTCTCCGATTACTTCGATCACCGCGAGGCCATCAAGGCCATTCCGTCGCACCGCGCGCTGGCCTTGCTGCGCGGCCGCAACGAAGGCGTGCTGAATGTCGCGTTGAAATACCAGCCGGATGAAACGCCGATCACCGAGCGTTCCGGCTATGAGCTGCTGATCGCCGACCGTTTCGATATCCGGGACGCCGGCCGCGCCGCCGACAAGTGGCTGCTGGACGGCGTGCGCCTGTGCTGGCGCGCCAAGATCTTCCTGTCGCTGGAGCTGGAGCTGGTGTCGAGGCTGAAGGAAGCCGCCGACGCCGAAGCGATCAAGGTGTTCGCCGCCAACCTGCATGACCTGCTGCTGGCGGCGCCGGCCGGCCGCCGCGCGACGCTGGGTCTGGACCCGGGCCTGCGCACCGGCTGCAAGGTCGCCGTCGTCGACGATACCGGCAAGGTGCTCGATACCACCGCCATCTATCCGCACGAGCCGCGCCGCGAATGGGACAAATCCATCGCCATCCTCGGCGCGCTGTGCGCCCGCCACAAGGTAGACCTGATCGCCATCGGCAACGGCACAGCCAGCCGCGAAACCGACAAGCTGGCGCAGGACCTGATCAAGGCCTTCCCGCAACTTTCCATGACCAAGATCGTGGTGTCGGAAGCCGGCGCTTCCGTTTATTCCGCCTCCGAACTGGCGGCCAAGGAATTCCCTGACATGGACGTCAGCCTGCGCGGCGCGGTGTCGATCGCCCGCCGCCTGCAAGACCCGCTGGCCGAACTGGTGAAGATCGACCCCAAATCCATCGGCGTCGGCCAGTATCAGCACGACGTCAACCAAAGCCAGCTGGCGCGCGCGCTGGACGGCGTGGTGGAGGATTGCGTCAACGCGGTGGGCGTCGACGTCAATACCGCTTCGGCGCCGTTGCTGACGCGCATCTCCGGCCTGAATGCGACGCTGGCGTCCAATATTGTGTCCTACCGCGACCAGAACGGCGCTTTCCGCACTCGCAAGGAGTTGCTGAAAGTGCCGCGTCTGGGCGACAAAACCTTCGAGCAGGCGGCCGGCTTCCTGCGCATCGCCGGCGGCGACAACCCGCTGGACGCGTCGTCGGTGCACCCGGAAGCGTATCCGGTGGTGGAGAAGATCGTGGCCAAGGCCGGCCGCGAGGTGAAATCGCTGATCGGCGACTCCGCCTTCCTGAAGTCGGTGCGCGCGACCGACTACACCGACGAGCGTTTCGGCCTGCCGACCGTGATGGATATTCTTAAAGAACTGGACAAACCGGGCCGCGATCCGCGTCCGGAGTTCAAGACCGCCGCCTTCCAGGACGGCATCGAGGACATCAAGCATTTGCAGCCGGGCATGGTGCTGGAGGGCGTGGTCACCAACGTCGCCAACTTCGGCGCCTTCGTCGATATCGGCGTGCACCAGGATGGGCTGGTGCATATCTCGGCGCTGTCCAATAAATTCATCGACGATCCGCGCAAGGTGGTCAAGGCTGGCGATGTGGTCAAGGTCAAGGTGCTGGAAGTGGATGTGGTGCGCAAGCGCATCGCACTGACGATGCGGCTGGACGACGAGGTCGGCGCGGGTAATAGCCGCAGCGGCCGAAGCGACGCCCGCGCCGACAGCCGTCCGCGCCAGCAGCGTGGCCAGTCTGCCGCGCCGCAGGGCGATACCGCGATGGCGGCGGCCTTCGCCAAACTGCGCAAGAGCTGAGTTTGACTATATAGAGCTATTGGAACAGGCCGGCGGGTGCGCCGGCCTGTTTGTTTTCGGGGTTT
>NZ_JYKA01000009.1 GCF_001676875.1 Chromobacterium subtsugae
ATTGGGCGTCTCCGCCGCTTCGGCCAGCGACGAACTGCGCAGCGCCGCTACCCTGGCGGAAATCGCCGCCCTGCTGAGCGGCTACGCCGGCCAAACCGTCACAGCTCCGGCTCCGGCAATCGCGCCGGTTCAGGCTCAAGCGGTTCAAGCTCCAGCGGCTAGCCCGGCCGCCGCCGCCGCCCCGTCCGCCGACATCAGCCAGCTGCTGCTGGCCACCGTCGCCGACAAGACCGGCTACCCGGTGGACATGCTGTCGCTGGACATGCGCCTGGAAGCCGACCTCGGCGTCGACTCCATCAAGCGCGTCGAAATCCTCTCCAGCGTCCGCGACGCGCTGGGCGTCGCCTCCGCTTCGGCCAGCGACGAACTGCGCAGCGCCGCCACCCTGGCGGAAATCGCCGCCCTGCTGAGCGGCTACGCCGGCCAGGCTGCCGCCGCGCCGGCTGTCGCTCCCGCAGCCGCGCCGATTCAAGCCCAAGCGGTTCAGCCTCCGGTGGCTGCCCCGGCTGCGACTGCCGCGCCGTCGGCCGACATCAGCCAGTTGCTGCTGGCCACTGTCGCCGACAAGACCGGCTACCCGGTGGACATGCTGTCGCTGGACATGCGGCTGGAAGCCGACCTAGGCGTCGACTCCATCAAGCGCGTGGAAATCCTCTCCAGCGTCCGCGACGCGCTGGGCGTCTCCGCCGCCTCGGCCAGCGACGAGCTGCGCAGCGCCGCCACCCTGGCGGAAATCGCCGCCCTGCTGGGCAACTACGCCAGCGAAGCCACTGCTCTCGCTCCGGCTCAAGCCCCGGCCGCCGCGACGCAGGCTCCGGCGTCCCCCTGGCAGGCGCTGCCGGTGGTCGCTGTCCCGCTGCCTCCGCCCCAACCGAGCCATGACAGCCCTGCTGGCAAAGTGGTGCTGGTGATCGGCGACGGCGGCGAGCTGGCGGCCGAAACCGTGGACCAGCTGGCGCGCGCCGGCTACCGCCCGGTCGCCCTGCACTGGAGCGGCTGGATGCGCGCCGGCGCGGCCGTGCGCCCCGCCAGCCAAGCGCCGGTGGTGGAAGCCGGCCCGCAACAGCTGGCCGACGCGCTGGAAGCGATTGAAACCGCCAACGGCGCGCCCAGCGCCATCGTGTTGCTGCAGGCGCAGGATCAAAGCCAGGCCAGCCGCCAACGCCTGGGCCAGGCCTTGCTCGCCGCCCGCCAAATGCTGCCCTGGCTGAACCAGCGCAGCGCGCTGCTGGCAGTCGCCCGCCTGGACGGCCGCCTGGGCACCGCGGGCGCCGCCCACGGCGACCCGGTGTCCGGCGGCCTCGCCGGCCTGGTCAAGACGCTGCGCCATGAAGTGCCGGGCGTGGCCGCCCGCTTCGTCGACCTGGCGCCGCAGCTGCCCCCGGCCCTGGCCGCGCAGCGCCTGCTGCAGGAATTGGCCGACGCCGACGGCGCGCCGGCGGAAACCGGCTGGGACGAACAAGGCCGCTGGACGCTGGACTGCGCCGCGCCCGGCGCCGAAGCCGCCTTCGCCGGCGCCGAGCTGGCGCCGCTGCGCGCCGGCGAGCTGGTGCTGGTCACCGGCGGCGCCCGCGGCGTCACCTCGCACTGCGTGCAGGCGCTGGCGCGCCAGGTGCCGGCCCATTTCGTGCTGATCGGCCGCACCGCGCTGCTGGAGAGCGACCCGGCCTGGGCGGCGGGCGTGGATGACAACGCCGCGCTGAAGAGCAAGGCGCTGCAGCATCTGCGCGCCTCCGGGCAAAACCCGACGCCGCGCCAGCTGGAAGACAGCTGCCGCGCGGTGCAGGCCGCCCGCGAAGTCCGCGCCACGCTGCAAACCCTGGCCGCCTCCGGCGCGCAGGCCACGTATCTGCCGCTGGATCTGGGCGACGTCGACGCCACCCGCGCCGCCATCCGCGAGCTGACCGCCCGCCACGGCCGCGTGGCCGCGCTGGTGCACGGCGCCGGCGCCCTGGCCGACCGCCGCATCGCCGACAAAACCGCCGCCGACATCGAAACCGTGTTCCGGCCCAAGCTGGACGGCTTCCTGACGCTGCTGGAGGCGCTGCGCGACGCGCCGCCCGCCCGCATCGCGCTGTTCTCGTCCACCGCCGGCTATTCCGGCAACTTCGGCCAGTCCGATTACGCGATGGCCAACGAGGCGCTCAGCAAGCTGGCCTTCCACCTGCCGCGCCAGACCGGCGGCCGCGTGGTGTCGCTGGCCTGGGGCCCGTGGGAGGGCGGCATGGTCACCCCGGCGCTGCGCCAGATGTTCGCCGAGCGCGGCGTCGGCCTGCTGCCCATCGCCGACGGCGCCGCGGTGTTCAGCGCCGCGCTGACCGGCAAACGCGCCGGCGGCTTCCAGTTCGTGGTGGGCGATGTGATGCCGGCCGACGACTCGACCACAGATCAACAGGCCGGCCACGGCCGCCGCGCCCCGGCCTACCCGGCTTGAGCGGACGCGAAAGGAGAGTATGAAAATGATGTTCCCACTGGATATCACCGGCATCGCCTGCCTGGTGCCGGACGCCGACACCCTGGATGGATTCTGGCAAAACCTGCTGGCCGGCAAGCGCTCGATCCGCGACGCCGACACTGAAGACTGGGGCGTGGACCCCACCCGCTTCCTCGGCCCCGGCCGCGGCGTGGCCGACCAAAGCTCCAGCATCGAACTGGCCAAGCCGCGCGGCCATGACTTCGACGCCAGCGGCTTCCTGCTGCCGGCCGCGCTGCTGGGCGCGCAAGACCGCTGCATCCAATGGCCGCTGCAGGTCGGCCGCAACGCGCTGCGCGACGCCGGCCTATGGGGCGGCGACCTCAGCCGCGTCGGCATGGTGCTGGGCAGCTATGCCTGGGCCGCCAGCGCCGCCAGCGACGCCATCACCCGCCCGCTGTACGACGAGGCGCTGGCCAGCGCCTTCGCCGAGGCCGCGCCCGGCCATCCGCTGCGCCTGACCGCCGGCCGCCTCCAGAGCGGCACCCATCCGGAATCGGCGCGGGTGTCCGGCGGCATCACCACCCTCACCGCCCGCGCGCTGGGTTTGGGCGGCCCGCGCTACGCGATAGACGCCGCCTGCGCCACCTCGCTGTACGCCATCCACCTGGCGGCGATGCACATCGCCTCCGGCGAGGCGGACGCGATGCTGGTGGTGGCCGCCAACGGCTTCGACACCCTGTTCGCCAACTTCGGCTTCGCCGCCACCCAGGCGCTGCCCGACCGCACCTCCAACCGCCCGTTCGACGCCGATTCCGACGGCGTGGCCCCGGCGGACGGCGCGATGGCGCTGGTGCTGCGCCGCCCGGACAGCCACCGCTCCACGGTGTACGGCACGCTGCGCGGCATGGGCCTGTCCAGCGACGGCCGCGGCCAAACCCTGACCGCGCCCAACCCCAAAGGCCAGAAACTGGCGTGCGACCGCGCCTACGAACAAACCGGCATTTCGCCGGACACCATCGCCTATGTCGAATGCCACGCCACCGGCACCAAGCTGGGCGACCGGGTGGAGCTGGAAACCGTGGCCCGGGTGTTCGGCGACAACCAGCCGGTGGGTTCGGTGAAGTCCAACGTCGGCCACCTGTTGACCGCCGCCGGCATCGCCGGCCTGGTCAAAACCCTGCTGGCGATGCGCCACGGCGTGATCCCGGCCACCGTCGGCATCGAAAAACCGCTGTCGCGCGACATCGCCGGCACGCCGGACATCATCACCCAGGCCACGCCCTGGCCGGCCGGGCACAAGCGGGCCGCGATCAACGCCTTCGGCTTCGGCGGCGTCAACGCCCACCTGATCGTGGACGGCCCCGGCCAGGCCGCGCCGGAAACCGCGCCTTCGCGCCGCCGCGGCGACGCCGCGCTGCTCACCGGCCTGGGCGCGGCGATAGGCGACTGCCCCGACCTCAACGCGGTGGCGCGGGCGCTGGCCGCCGGCCAGCCGCGCCTGCGGCCGCTGCCGGAAGGCCGCCACGCCGGCATGCCTTTCCCGGCGCCGCAGGGCGCCTACCTCGACCGCGTCGCCATCGACGCGCTCAAGCTGCGGGTGCCGCCCAACGACATCTCGCGCATGTACCCGCAACAGCTGCTGATGCTGTCGGTGGGCGACGCCGCGTTGCGCGACGCTGGCATCGCGCCGGGCAGCCGCACCGCCGTCATCATCGCCAGCGCCATGGACCACAGCGGCCACCGGCTGATGGCGCGCTGGGAATCCAGCTGGCGGCTGGAGGACAGCCTGGACGCCGCCGGCTTCGAACTGAGCGATGAAGAGCGCCGCAACCTGACCCAGGCGGTGCGCGAATCGCTGCACAACCCGGTGGACGCGGTGGTGATGCTCAGCTACGTCGGCAGCCTGCTGGCCAGCCGCATCGCCGCCACCTGGGACTTCTCCGGCCCGGCCTTCATGCTGACCGGCGACGAAACCGGCGCGCTGCGGGCGCTGGAGCTGGGCCAGCGCCTGTTGGCCGAAGGCGAGGCAGACGCGGTGCTGGTCGGCGCCATCGACCTGGCCGGCGCGATTGAAAACCTGATGGTGCGCCAGGCCTGCGGCGCCGACATCTCCGCCCCGGTGGGCGAAGGCGCGTGCGCGCTGGTGCTGGAGCCGGCCGACGCGGTGCGCGCGCAAGGCCGCGCCGCCTACGCCGAATGGCGCGGCGCCGGCTTCGGCGAATCGGCACAGGCCGCTGCCGCATCCATCCGCGCCGGCATCGGCCAGGACGCCGCCAGCGCCGGGCTGGTGGAAAGCGCCGGCCCTCTGCCCGCCGCCGACCTGCTCGGCGGCCGCCCGGCGCTGTCCAGCGCCGCCGCCGTGTTCGGCCACACCCGGATGACCGCCCCGCTGCTGAGCGTGCTGCACGCCGCGCTCAGCCTGAGCGGCCGCAGCCTGCCGGCCTGGGCCGGCTGGAACGGCGCGCAGATACCCGCCGGCCTGGAAGAGGCGCACGCCTATGTGCCGACCGACGCCCGCCCCTGGTTCCGCCCGGCCGACGGCCGCCGCGTCGCCGCCGTGCTAGCGCGCGACGACGACGGCAGCTCGGCGCAGGCGCTGCTGGCGGAAACGCCGGCCGGCATCGCCAACAAGGCGGTGGCGCCGGCCCTGCCGCTGCTGCTGCCACTGGCCGCCGCCGACCGCGATGCGCTGCTGGCCCAGCTGGCAGCCCACATCGCCGAGCTGGAAAAACCGGCCGCCGACGCCGCCGCGCTGTGCCGCGCCGCGGTGCTGGCCCACAACCCGCAGGCGCCGCTGGCGCTGGCGCTGGTGGCCGACGACGCCGCCGGCCTGCTGGAAGAGGCCCGCGCCGCGCTGGCGCAGCTGCCCAAGGCTCAGGCCGACTGGCAATCGCCGCGCGGCAGCCGCTTCAGCCCCGCGCCGCTGGGCCGCGACGGCAAGGTGGCTTTCGTGTATTCCGCGCTGAACACCGCCTTCACCGGCCTCGCCAGCCGCGTCGCCCAACTAGAGCCGCTGGCCGGCGAGCGCCTGTCCGCCGCCCACCGCGACGCCGCCGCCACCATCCGCAGCGAACAGCTGTACCCGCGCCGGCTGGCGCCGCTGGACGCCGAAGGCCGCATGCAGGCGGAAGAGGCGCTGCTGCAGGACAATCCGGCGCTGATCAATGCCGGCATCCTGTCCGGCTGGCAATACGCCACCTTGCTGACCGAGCGCGTCGGCCTGGAGCCGGCGCTGCAATTCGGCCACAGCCTGGGACAGGCCACGATGATGTTCGCCAGCGGAGCCTGGACGCCGGGCGACGCCTGGCTGGCGCGGCTGCAGGAGCTGGACGGCTCGCTCACCCGCCTGTCCGGCGACAAGCAGGCGGTGCGCGAAGCCTGGCAACTGGCCGACGGCCAGCCGGTGGACTGGGTCAACTACCTGGTGCTGGCGCCCGCCGCCGGCGTGGTGGAAGCCGCCAAACAGGAAACCCGCGCCTACGTCAGCCTGATCAACTCGCCGGACGAAGTGACGCTGGTGGGCGAGCGCGCCGCCTGCGACCGCATCCTGCAGCGCCTGGGCGCGGAAGCGGTGCCGGCGCCGGACAGCCTGGCCATGCACTGCGCGCCGGCCGAGCGCGAGCGCGCCGCCATCGCCGAGCGCTTCACCGCCCAGCTCTCCGCCCAGCCGCAAGGTTTGCTGTTCGCCGGCGGCGCGCCCGCCGCCTGGACCCCGGAAGCGGTGGCCGAACGCGTCGCCGGCGACCTGGTGTCGCCGCTGGACTTCCCGGCGCTGGTGGACCAGGCCTATGCGCAAGGCGCGCGGCTGTTCCTGGAACTGGGGCCCGGCGGCAACTGCAGCCGCTGGATAGGCAAGACGCTGCGCGGCCGCCCGCACGCAACCTTCGCGCTGGCCCGCCGCGACCAGGACGACGCCGCGATGCTGGCCAAGCTGCTGGCGCTGCTGGTGGCCCAGCGCGTGCCGCTGGACCTGGCCGCCGCGCTGCGCGTCCAGCCTGAAGAGAAAAAACCGGCCCTGCTCAAGGACCTGTGCTTCTGCCGCCCGCCCATCGCCGCCACGCTGGTCGAGGCGCTGCGCAAGCAAGGCCTGGACCAGGCGCTGGCCCGTCCTTCCAAAATCCTTACCCTCAAACCCGCAACGCAAGACGCCATGACCGCCACCACCCAAACCACGCAGCACACACTGGCTGAACAAGCCGAGCGCCACCGCGCCGAACTGGCCGCCAGCCACGCCTCGCTCGCCAGCCTGCTGGCCGGCAAGCCCGCCGCCGACCCGGCGGCCGCGCCCAAGCAGCCGCCGCTGTTCAACGAAGCCGACATCATGGAATTCGCCGAAGGCCGCGTCGCCAACGTGCTGGGGCCGAAATTCGCCGAAATCGACCGGCTGCCGCGCCGCGTGCGGGTGCCCGGCGCGCCGTTCATGGCGGTCAGCCGCGTCACCGCGCTGTCCGGCACTTACGGCAAGCTGGAAGACAGCCGCATCCGCACCGAATACGACATCCCGAAGCCGGCCTGGAACGCGGTGGACGGCCAGGTTTCCTACCTGTCGCTGGACGCCCAGGGCGTGCTGTTCCTGGTGGGCTGGCTGGGCATAGACTTTGAAAACCGCGGCAACCGCGCCTACCGCTGGCTGGACGCGCAGCTGACCTATCTGGACGTGATGCCGCAGGCCGGCCAGTGCGTGGAGTACGACATCCACATCACCCAGTCCTTCCGCAACGGCGACGCCACCCTGTTCAAGACCGACTTCCTGGCCAGCGTGGACGGCCGCCCGGCGCTGAAGATCGACCACTGCACCGCCGGCTTCTTCACCTACGAGGAACTGAGCAAGGGCGCCGGCATCACCGACCAGCACCGCACGCCGCGCAAGGTGGCGCAAACCGCCTTCATCCCGCCGCTGGCGCCGCCGCGCCGCTCGCTGGACGGCGCCGACCTGCTGGCCATCTCGCGCGGCGAGATCGCCCAGGTGCTGTCGCCGGCCCACGCCAGCGGCGGCCGCAACCCGTCGCTGCGCCTGCCGCCCGCCGCCATCCAGTTCATCGACCGCGTCACCAGCATCGAACCGGCCGGCGGCGCCCACGGCCTGGGCGGCTGCGAAGCCGAATTCCAGGTGAACCCGCAGCACTGGGCGATCCGCGCCCACTTCAAGGACGATCCGATTTTCCCCGGCCCGTGCATGATGGAAGGCGCGTTCCAGCTGCTGCAGGCCTACGCGCTGTCGCTGGGCCTGCAAACCGCCGTCACCGGCGCGCGCTTCCAGCCGCTGCCGCACCGCCCGTCGCTGGTGCGCTTCCGCGCTCAGGTGCTGCCGCAGAACCAGACCTTCACCTACCGCGCCGACATCGTCGAGATCGGCCTGACGCCGGAGCCCTACCTGATCGCCGACATCGACTTGGTCGACAACGGCCGCGTGATGGGCCGGGTGGAAGGCCTGGGCATCCGCCTGACCGGCCAGCCGGCGCTGCCGCAAGCCGCGGCCGCCGCGGCGCAAACCCAGGGAGCGGCGCTATGATCCAGGCCACCTCCTCCGCCCTCCGCGGCGCCGAGCAACTGGGCAGCGCCGCCTTCCGCCAACGCCACGGCCTGCGCCTGGCCTATATGGCCGGCGCCATGGCCAACGGCATCGCCGGCGAAGAGCTGGTGATCGCGCTGAGCCGCGCCGGCTGCCTGGCCAGCTTCGGCGCCGCCGGCCTCAGCCTGGAACGGGTCGACGCCGCCATCGCCCGACTGCGCGCCGAGCTGCCCGGCAAGCCGCTGTGCTTCAACCTGATCCACACTCCGGACGATCCCGCGCTGGAGCGCGCGCTGGTGGACCTGTACCTGAGCCGGGGCGTGGAAACCATCGAGGCCTCGGCCTTCATGGCGCTCAGCCCGGCCATCGTACTGTACCGCGCCAAGGGCGCCCGCCTGGATGGCGCCGGCGGCGCGGTGGCGCGCCAACGGGTGATCGCCAAGGTGTCGCGCCGCGAAGTGGCCGAGCCCTTCTTCCGTCCGGCGCCGGACGCCATCCTGGACGCGCTGCAGGCGGCCGGAGAGCTGACGGCGCAGGAAGCTGCGGCGGCGCGGCTGCTGCCGGTGGCCGACGACGTCACCGTGGAAGCCGACTCCGGCGGCCACACCGACCGCCAGTCGCTGGTTTGCGCGCTGCCGGCGCTATCGCTGCTGCGCCGCCGCGTGACCGAAGTCTTTCCCGCCGCGGCGCGGGTCGGCCTGGGCGCGGCCGGCGGCATCAGCACCCCGGCGGCCATCGCCGCCGCCTTCGCCATGGGCGCCGATTACGTCGTCACCGGCTCGGTCAACCAGGCCTGCGTCGAATCCGCCACCTCGCCGGCGGTGCGCAAGCTGCTGGCCGCCGCCGACCTGGCCGACGTGACCATGGCCCCGGCCGCCGACATGTTCGAGCTGGGCGTGCAGGTGCAGGTGCTCAAGCGCGGCACGCTGTTCGCCGTGCGCGGCGCGCAGCTGGCCGAGCTGTACCGCGCCCACCCGTCCTTGCAGGCCATACCGCGGGCCGAGCTGGCGCGGCTGGAGCAGCAGCTGTTCCGCCAGCCGCTGGCGGCGGTGGAGGCCGAAACGCTGGCTTTCTGGCAGCAGCGCAATCCAGCGCTGGCCGAGCAGGCCAGCCGCGACCCCAAGGTGCGGATGGGCCTGGTGTTCCGCTGGTATTTAGGCCAGTCCTCGCGCTGGGCGATACAGGGCGCGCCGGAGCGGACGCTGGACTACCAGGTGTGGTGCGGCCCGGCCATGGGCGCCTTCAACGCCTGGGCCGCCGGCACCCCGTTCGCCGACCCGGCCGCGCGCCGCGCCGCCGCGGTGGCCGACGCGCTGATGCAGGCCGCGGCGCAGCCGCTGCCGCAGCCTGCGACAGGCATGGAAGCCCCGCAAGCCCCGCCGCAGCAGGCTTTGCGGCCGGAACCGGCCCCGGCGGCCATGCCGCCGGCCTCGTTCGCCGCCGAGGACATCCAGGAGTGGCTGATGGAGCAGATCGCCTCCCAGCTGGACCTGTCGCCCGACGACATCGACCCGCGCCGCACCTTCGAAAGCTACACGCTGGACTCCACCCGCGCGCTGCTGATCCTCACCCGGCTGGAAAAGCGGCTGGCGCTGAAGCTGTCGCCGACGCTGATCTGGAACTACCCGACCATAGAGACACTGGCGGCGCAATTATGCAAAATGGCATCAGTAAAGAAAATTGACATGCAAACAGCACAAACTACATAAGGCCGCCGCCCCGGTCGGACTTCGCGCCGCGCCGGGGCGGCTTGAGCACAGATTCAGACCGAACCAGGAATCCGCATCATGATCACAACCCATCAGACCGCGTCATCGCTCCCGCCGGGCCTGCACGACACCGGCAACTGGCTGATCTTCCGCAAACCGCGCCCCAGGGCCGAAGTGCGGCTGCTCTGCTTCCACCACGCCGGCGGCGCGGCGCTGGCCTATCGCAGTTGGACCGATCGCATGCCGGATTTCATCGACGTCTGCCCGGTGCAGCTGCCGGGACGCGGCACGCGCTACGGCGAAGACGCCTATACCCGCGTGGAACGCCTGGTTCCGTCGCTATTGCGGGCGATCCGCCCGCTGCTGGACCGCCCGGTGGCGCTGTTCGGCCACAGCATGGGCGCGGCGCTGGCCTTCGCCACCGCCCAGGCGCTGGAGCGCAGCCAGGCGCAGGTGCTGCACCTGTTCGCCTCCGGCCGCCGGCCGCCGCTGCCGGAATACCGCACCCAGTTGCACCGGATGGGCGACGCCGACCTCACCGCCTACCTGCGCCAGCTGGGCGGCACCCCGGAAATCGTGTTCCAGGAGGAAGAGCTGAAGCACGCGGTGTTTTCGCTGCTGCGCGCCGACCTGGAAATGAACGACCACTTCCAGGCCTCGTCGCCGCTGTTGAACGTGCCCATCACCGCGCTGGGCGGCGACGACGACGACCACGTGCCAGTGGCCGCGCTGGAAGACTGGCGGCGCCTGACCCATTCCCGCTTCTGCCGCCAGCTGTTCAGCGGCGGGCACTTCTTCGTCCGCGACATGGAAACCGCCGTGATCCAGCACGTGGCCTCCACGCTGTCCGCCAGCGTGGCCTGCCCGCTGTGAGCGCGTTGCGGCAAGCGCTGGCCTCGCCCGGCGCGGCGATAGACGTGATCTCCATCCCGCTGGACGGCCCGCCCTGCCCGGACGCGCTGTCGCCGGACGAGCGCCTGCGCGCGGCGCGGTTCATCCGCCCGCGCGACGGCGCCCGCTACGCCGCCGCCCACAACGCGCTGCGCCAGCTGCTGGCCGCCGCGCTGGGCGCCGACCCGGCCGCGCTGGACTTCGCCGCGGAAAGCGCCGGCAAGCCCTGGCTGCCGGCTTATCCTGAGCTGGGCTTCAACCTCAGCCACTCCGGCGACGCCGCGCTGGTGGCGCTGGCGCGCGGCGCGCGGCTGGGCGTGGACCTGGAACAAGCCCAGCGCGACGGCCGCGAGCTGGACTGGCAAGGCATCGCCGAATCCTACTTCAGCGCGGGCGAAAGGCTGGCGCTGGGCGACGCCGACGACGGCGCGCGGCGCTTCCTGCGGATGTGGACCGCCAAGGAAGCGGTGCTCAAGGCGATGGGCAGCGGCCTGTCCGGCCTGGCCGACGTGGAAATCGCGCTGGACGAGGCCGGCCGGCCGCGGCTCGTGTCGGCTCATGGCGACAGCTGGCGGCTGCACGCGCTGGAAACCGAAGACGGCCACGCCGCCGCGCTGGCCCACGATGGCGCGCCGCGCCCGCTGCGCCTATGGCGCGCGCAAGATTTCACCTTATCCTTCCCCACCTGAGAGGACTCGACCCATGTCCAAGCTGCTTGAAGCGTTTCTGGCGTCCAACGCCTCCTATCCGGTGTTGTACAGCCAATTGACCGAACTGATAGGCGAAGCCGCCCACCTGCCGCCGCCGGCGCGCGAAGCCGGCAGCCCGCTGCGGCTGCTGTTCGCCGGCTACGCCGGCGGCGGCAACACCGGCTCCGACGTGCGGGTGGCGGAAATGATCCGCCAGGTGCGCGCCATCCTGGGCCGCGACCGGGTGCAAATCGGCCTGGTCGGCACCGGCGTGGACCTGCCGGAAGACCTGCAAGACGACGTCAAGCTGGAGCTGGTGCAGGACTACTTCCCGGAATTCCTGATCCGCACCATCCGCGAGTACGACGGCGTGATCGCCTGCGACGGCTCCATGTTCAAGTCCAATCTGTGCTGCATGCTGTCGGCGATGCTGGGCGGCGCGCTGGGCATGGCCGTCGCCAGCGGCCGGCTGGCGGTGGGCTACGGCGCCGAGGCCGGCAAGATGGAGCCGGAACTGTCGGCCTTCATTTCCAGCCTGGGCAGCGGCCCGCTGATCCTGTGCCGCAACGAAGAGTCCAAAGCCGTGCTGCAGCCGCTGGGCCTGCGCGCCACCGGCGGCGCCGACACCGCCTGGACCTACCGCGCCGAGCCGGCCGATTCGGTGCGCGAGCGGCTGGTGCGGCTGGGCCTGGCCGACTTCCCGCTGCTGGCGGTATGTCCGATGAACCCCTTCTGGTGGCCGGTGAAGCCCGACCTGGTGAAAGCCCAGGAAATGGCCGAAACCGGCGCGCACAGCGAACTGTTCTTCGGCAGCATCCTGTTCCACCCGGACAACGAATCCATCCGCAGCCGCTATGCCGCCTATCTGGACGCGCTGGCCCACGCCGCCAAACAATGGCAGCAGGACACGGGCGGCGGCGTGCTGATCATCGGCATGGACAAGGTGGACCGCGCCGCCTGCAACGACCTGGCCGCGCGCTTCGAACAAGCGCCGCCCATCGTCGCCAGCGGCGACATGCCGCCGCGCGCCATCGTCGGCCTGCTGCGCGCCGCCGACCTGCTGCTCAGCTCGCGCTTCCACGCCATCGTCACCAGCATGGAAGCCGGCGTGCCGGCGGTGGGCGTGAGCATGGACGAACGCATCGCCAACCTGCTGGGCAAGGACGAAATCGGCCGCCGCCTGCTGAAGGTGGACGCGCCGGACCTGGCGGACAAGCTGGTGGACTCGCTGCGCCACGCCGAGGCCAACCGACTGGACATCTCGCGCCAGACCCGCCAGTCGGTGGCCGGCCACCTGCGTGAAATGGCCGAGATGGGCCGCCGCTTCGCCCAGGAAGTGCGCCGCTTCCATCCCGACATCGACACTCCGGCCGACGGCGCGCACTGGACCGCCTTCCTGCCGGAAATCAGCCCCGAGCTGCAAAGCCTGATCGCCCAGCACAACTAAAGCGGCAAACCAGCGACACCTGTTCCAATTGACAGGGGGCGGCACCCAAGCGCGTCCAGACAATCAACATATTGCTACCGCGGCGCGCAAGCGCCCCCCGTCAACCCCACCCCATCGCCTTCCCACAGGCGATGGAGCCGTTTTCATCCGGAGATTTCCATGGCGCACCCCAGCCCCATACCCGCCATCCGCGCGCCGCGCCGCAGCCGTGCTGCGTTGCCGGCGCTGCTTGTCATCGCCGCCCTCGCCGCCTGCTCCACGCCCAATCCCAACGAAAGGGTGACCGGCGACGGCGGCAGCCGGCTGCTGAAACTCAGCTCCAAACAAGTCACCGTGGATCTGACCCCGGCCGAGCAGCAGACGCTGGCCCAGATCCAGGACAAGACCTACCAGCGCGTGCAGCCTCCCTCCGCCGTCAACGCCAGCAGCTCCGCGCTGCAGGCGATGGGCTTCAAGCCGGTGAAGGCCGACCAGGAAACCATGCTGGTGGAAGGCGAACTCAACCGCGTGATCGGCGTGCGCTGGCGCGAAGCCATCCGCGCCATCTTCAAGGCCAAGGGCATTCCGCTGCAGGCCAAGCCCGACCACGAAAGCGTCAGCGCGCTGGTGACGGTGCGCCCCGACCAGGATGGCGAAACGCTGGTGCGCGCCCGCTTCAAGGTCACCATCTGGGACACCAACGGCGACTCCAAAACCTCCACCGTGACCGACCCCAAGATGTACGACCACTTCTTCTCGCTGGTGCAGGACTCCCTGTCCGGCAAAACCTCCTGACCCGCCGGCGCGGCGAAGCCGGCTTGCAATCCGGTTTCGCCTCCGGTAGCCTCGCACCCTTCGGCCGCAGCCTGCCGCGCGCCGAAGGGCCGTCTTGGCCCGGCCCTCGGGCCCGGGCGCGCATATGCGAAAAAACAACGCCGCCCGTTTCCGGCCAAAGCGCCGCCCGCGCCGGGCCGCCAACCACAAGCTATGCCGCCGCCGGCCGCACACCACCACAAATTTCACTAGATATTGTAGAAATTCACATCTAATACACCAGATATGCTAACCTTGAAGCACTGAGAAAACAGTCTGAACACGGATGGCATGCGCCGCGCAAAGCCTGATTCCACAAGGGTTTGCCGACCATCCCCCCGTGGAATGACGCGCCGCCCGGCCCCATCACCGCGACGAAACCGACCATGAGCCTGGAAGCCTTTTTCAAACAATACCAGCACAGCTATTCGCAGCTGGACACGGCCGGCGTGACCCATCACTTCACCGTGCCGTTCACCGCCATCCACCATGGCGACCTGGCCTGCTGGCCCGACATGGCCGCGCTGGAAGCCACCACCGCCTCGCTGCTGGCGTGGTACCGCAGCCAGGGTTTCCTCAGCGCCAGCCACCGGCTGGAAAGCGTGCAGGCGATGGGCGCCAACGCCGCCAGCGCGGTAGTGGCCTGGACCGTGGAGCGCAGCGGCCAGTCCGCCTGGCATTACCACACCGGCTACCACCTGAAACGGGTGGACGGCCACTGGAAGATCTACGGCGTGGTGCAGTACGACACCGCGCCGGAACAGGAAACGCCAATGATGGCCTAGCCATCGCATCCTCAAGCCGTTTGGCGACAGACGGCTTCGGGATGGACCGCAGGGGCCGCGGCAAGGCGCCCCGCGCACGGCAACTGGCAGCGCCTTGGGAGGACAAGATGCAGACATTTGAAAACATCGGCATTACCGGCTTTTGCGAAGACAAATCCCACAATCCGGACAAGCAGTTCCTGCTGTTCAACCTGTACCTGCAGCTCAACCTGGCGCCGCCCAACGAATGGAAGGACTACTTCCAGGAATCGCGCCGCGTCCCGCGCGCCCAGCGCTGGCGCAAAGCCTGGATAGAAGGCGACACCCTGGTGGTGTACTGCCAGCCCGAAGAGCTGCAGCAGGAAATCGAAACCCTGAAGCACGACATCGCCGCCGCCAACCAGCAATACCGCCAGCTGCGGCAGCTGCGCGCGGCGCGCAACCGGCTGCAGGAGCAGCTGGAGCAGGAGGAAGCGCGCGAACGCGTGCTGATCCGCCAACTGGCCCAGCAACTGCGCTTCTAAGCCGGGAGAGCCCATGAGCACCACCGCCTATTACCTGCTGCGCAAAAGCGTGGCCGGCCGCCGCCCCGCCATGGTGAATGCCGGCGCCCACGCCGCCATCGTGCCGGCGCCGCAGCCGGAGCCCGCCGCGGCGCCGGGCGAGGTCCGCATCATCCAGCATTGTCAGCTGCAGCCGGCGCAAGCCGCGCAACAACGCAGAGAACACGTAGTAAAATCCGCATAGAACCGCCGCCGCGCCCCCGCGCGGCAACCGAAGACGATACAGGAGCACCCATGCTGAACTTTGAAGACACCCTCCCCTCCACGCCGTCCGCAGCCGCCAATGCCGCCAGCCACGGCAGCGGCCGCGTAAACGCGGTGGACAAGAAGGTGATCAATGGCACCACCGACGTCAACCAACTGGTGCCGTTCAAGCACAAATGGGCCTGGGAAAAATACCTGGCGCAGTGCGCCAACCACTGGATGCCGCAAGAAGTGAACATGCAGCGCGACATCGAACAGTGGAAAACCGGCCAGCTGACCGAAGACGAAATGCGCATCGTCAAGCGCAACCTGGGCTTCTTCGTCACCGCCGACTCCCTGGCCGCCAACAACATCGTGCTGGGCACCTACCGCCAGATCACCAGCCCGGAATGCCGCCAGTTCCTGCTGCGCCAGGCCTTCGACGAAGCCATCCACACCCACGCCTACCAGTACATCGTGGAAAGCCTGGGCCTGGACGAAGGCGAAGTGTTCAACGCCTACAACGAAATCAAATCCATCCGCGACAAGGATGAATTCCTGATTCCGTTCATCGACGTGCTGTGCGACCCGGCCTTCAAGACCGGCACCCTGGAAAACGACCAGAAGCTGCTCAAATCGCTGATCGTGTTCGCCTGCATCATGGAAGGCCTGTTCTTCTACGTCGGCTTCGTGCAAATCCTGGCGCTGGGCCGCCAGAACAAGATGACCGGCGCCGCCGAGCAGTACCAGTACATCCTGCGCGACGAGTCCATGCACTGCAACTTCGGCATCGACCTGATCAACACCATCAAGCTGGAACAACCGGAAATCTGGACCGAAAGCTTCAAGGCCGAAGTGACCGAGCTGTTCAAGCACGCGGTGGAGCTGGAATACGCGTACGCCGAAGACACCATGCCGCGCGGCGTGCTGGGCCTGAACGCCAGCATGTTCAAGGAATACCTGCGCTTCATCGCCAACCGCCGCATGCAGCAGATCGGCCTGGATCAGCTGTTCCCGGGCGTGAACAACCCCTTCCCGTGGATGAGCGAGATGATCGACTTGAAGAAGGAGAAGAACTTCTTCGAGACGCGGGTTACCGAGTATCAGACTGGCGGGGCGTTGAGCTGGGATTGATTTGACATAGATTATTGACAGGATTTTATACAAAAGGCACACTTTCGAGTGTGTCTTTTTTTCTGGAGTTAATCATGGGAATATTTAATAACATAAAAAATAATACTGGCAATACTAAACAAACAGCACCCATTAAACATCGTACCACAAAGAATTTTTTCCTTGGCTACCCCGAAGCAGAAGCCGAAGCGCATAATAACTCCCAAATCCCATTCACAACCCTCTATACCAACATAAATCTAATCGAGAATCTAGATGACTCCAGGTTTATACTTGTTGGAAAAAAAGGGACGGGGAAATCTGCCTTTGCAAAATACATTGAATCTAATAATATAGCGAATTTTTTCTGCAAAACATTAAGAAAAAATGATTTAGATATTGATGGAATTGTTTCAGCCTGCGGAAAAGACTTTGACTACGAAAGTGTATCAAGATGGGTGCTGAGTGTTCAAATGTTAAAATTAATAAGCAATAGTCAATCTCTAGACCATAAGGAACAAGAAAATATAAAAAAATTTCTAGAAATAAACTCAGGATATGTTGATTTTGACAAATACAGCATAAAAGCAATAAGCAATCAGAAAGATATTAAGATTGACATCTCTCCCTTAAAAAGCATATTAAAGATTATAGGTGGGGAACAAAAAAAGCTAGACCAAGAAAAGCCATCATTTTTACAAGTACTTCCCTCACTTGAGGAACTTTTAAGTAAAATTTTAACAGAAGAAAAATGTAGAGAATCTCAAAACTCGTATTTAATTATCTTGGATGACCTTGATCATGGTTTCAATGCAAAAAACTCAACACATATAGCAAATGGATATTCATTAATAACCGCGGCGCGAAATTTTAACAATGAGATATGCCGCGAAGGAAATGCCAAAACTATATTACTAATGCGAGATGATATCATAAGAAGAATAGAAAGCCATGAAGCTGGAAGCGCAAAGGCAATATCCTCATATGCATATAAAATAAAATGGCACGATAATAACTTAAAAGGCGAGGCAGAAAAATTCAACAAGCTAAATGAATTCATAGAAAAAAGATTAAAACACAATTTTGTAAAAAATAATATCCAAAAAATAATAAAACCAGCAGTTATCTAGAAGAGTTCTTAAGCATAAGCTTTCCGTTTAAGTACCTCTTGGACCGATCCTTTCACAAACCAAGAGACTTTCTACTTATGTTTTTAGATATTGGAGAGACACCGTTTGCATTACCAATGGACAAATACAGACTAGATAAAATATTGAAAAAGTACAAGTCTGAAATGATAAAAGAAATAAAAAATGAATTAATTGCCCACCTACCCAGAAGCGTGGTAGATGATGCCATAACAATTATCACCAGAAATAACAAAGAGATTGGAATAGAATACTCTGACTTTCAGAATTACATAAGAAAAGTAATCCCTCCCGAATCAGAATTAACTGTTGATATGGTAATTGAAAGACTCTATGACTCATCAATAATTGGGCAAATAAAAGATGGAAGAAACTTCTTTAAATACAGACAAGGGGAGAGAGAGGAAGAAGCCCATCTCCATGATTTCGAAATCGGCCAAAAAATCCTCGCTCATAACATAGCTCGGCTTTAAGTACTGCACCGCGCGACATCGCAAGCTGCTCAATCTTTTTGAAGCTCACGTTTAAGTAACTTTTAACCATCATCCCAGCGGACCTCCTTCGGAGGCTGTTGAACTCTGCTGTTGGACATTAAGCACGGTAGGTTGGGCTGAACTTGTGAAGCCCAACGTTTACCGCGCAACAGGGGTACCCAATTGGGATGGTAAGATCACATTTTTGGAATCCGCTTCGCGGATAATGTTTGATATGCCGGTTCCGCCCGGCAAACGGGCAAGGAGATTGCGCGGCCAATCCGCTTGCAACCCCAGGCCACCCCTACAGCGCTGCGAAACCCCATCTTTCAAACCAGACTCGGGGAGCTGCCGGAACTAGCGGTGTGCTACCGTCGCGCCGAGTCGAACAAGCGGCAGCTTAAAGCCTTGGGACTGGTTATAAAACTGGTCAGTGCTAAAAATAAGTGTATTCTCACTAAAATAAAATCCATAAAAGATGGAGCAGCATAAATGCAATTTCTGCCTGAAGAAAACTATTCAAAAGAAGAAGCCAAAGTCATTTCAAAATCAGATGACAAATTCCTTATTTGCAAAATGCTAACCAGCCTATCCAGCATCGATGACTTCGAGTGGACTCAAACCTTTCTACTGACACATATCGGCGATGAAGATTTAGATATAAATAGATGCGCTATTTATGGACTTGCAGGAGTAGCACGCAATTTTGGCAAGATTGATAAGATGAAATTTCAGCAAGCAATATTAGACATTCCAGCCAAACACGCGGAAGAACTTGCAGGCGTCATTCAAGATGCTCTTGATGACTTCACCATTTACACTCAGCACGGTAGGTTGGGCTGAACTTGTGAAGCCCAACGTTTACTGAAAAGTTGAAGCACCCATTAAGATGACCATTTAGAGAGATGTTACGAAATGCCGTGGGAAAAAATCTTACCAGCATTCTTCATCGCACCATTATTAATTTACGGCATATCACTCGAAAACAAGCGTCGTGAAAACATCGCTCGAGACATGGCAAAGGATTGGTTACAGAAAAATTACACTGGCTGCTATATCCGATCTATGCAATCCTCAAAAAACCGTTGGCCTGTCGTAATCATCATGAAGGTTTATACATCAAAAGATGAGGATTTTGAAATCAAGCTGAAAATTGGATCATTCTTTGGTGGAGTATTTAATGACAAAATTCGCATTATTTACATTAGAAAAATCAAAAAATCTCCAAGTGACAAATCTTCAGCGTAGCAAAGCAATAGCGTAGCACGGTGGGGGTGGTGGGATTTTCAAAGCCAAGCGCTTACCACGCGATAGAATAAAATGGTCAAACCCCGCCAGAAATTACCGAATTCACGCCGCGCTAACCTCGTGGCACTCAAACAAGTAGAAGCTTAAACCCGAGCGCATTATTTTGAACAAATCGCGACACAGGACATTTATTCGTCACTGAAGTTCTAAATTTCGAAATAGCTCTGTTAAAACATGACAGACAATGGCACAATTGACATATACAAAAATGATCTCGCTCGGCCATGACTTCAGAACATAACCTCCTCCACGCCTGCGCTCATTGCAAAGGGTCAGGCACCTGCAACAGCGGGCCGGATGGCTCCAGCTGCAAAGTCTGCGAAACCAAAAATGAACTTAAAAAAGGCCCTTACTACGGTCTTGCCTGTGGCACATGCGGAGGACTCGGTAAAACAGACACGATGACTTATCGGCTTAACCACAGAACAAAACCTGTTCTTTCATTAATATTGGTATTGATTTCTACTGTTCTAATACTGCTATTTGGCATATTCCGTAACGAATACTTTCACGAAGTGCTAACCTTCTGCACTACCATTTTAGGCAGTGTTGTCGGCTATTATTTCTCAACAAAGGGAAATGAAGAAGGAGCATAGCCCATAAGGAACAGCGCAAACAGGATATATTTTGCTTCACCTCGCGCTGACATTTCCATATCGTTCTCGATTAGAATCAATCGCATTACCATGGCATCCTCACTTCTATCAAATTTTATGCTGTCCAAGCTACCTGCCCCGTACTTGGCGGATTGACCCCAAGCAGCGTCACTGTTAAATTGACCGCTGGTGCTCAACACACCACTCCGTCAGCGGTTTAGCCCGCGCCCGTAAGTCGTGGCTTTTTTGCGTCCATAGGTTTCCTGTCGTGCCGCTCACTCGGCGCGTCCAAAGCTTATGGCCGGGTAGCGTGCAGCCATACAATACCCCGGCAACGGGGGAAATCTGCGGGCCGTCTGACGGCGGTGTTGAAGTACCCGGCCGCCCCTCTCAACAGGGGGCGCTTTAGACAAAACCGTCAGGAGTCCATGATCATGGATGCTCGTCTTGTATTTGTCGTTTCTCTTTCCCCTCCCCTTATTCGCCCTCCCCGCCACGTATCGCGTGCATCGTTACGCCTACGCGCCGCATATCGCCTTGCGTTTTTGGCGGCGCAGTTTGCGCGTTGGATTGGGGAGGCCCGGCCATGAATGCGGCTATCGATCAACAGGTGAACACGCCGTTGCGGCTGGATTTCGCCAAGGGCTTGGCCATGCGGGTGGTGCGGCGGCCGGAGGGGTTTTGGCTGGTGGCGGCGGAGGTGGCCGCGTGCATGAAGCTGGAGGTAAAGGATTTGCTGAAGGCGCTGGGCGAGCCGCTGGGCCGGCCCTTGCGGCTGGTGGATGAGGCGGAGCCGGTGTTGTGCCTGTCCGAAGGCGAGCTGGACGAAGTGTTTCGCCGCATCAAGAAACCGGGCGCGCGGCGGCTGCGGCGCTGGTGGCTGGAGGCCACCCGCCCGTCCTTGCTGCAGGAGGCCGGCGCGGCCCATACGGCGGAAACCCTGCACCTGGCGCTGGCCCTCGCCGCGGAGGCGGCGCAGCAGGTTAGCCGCGCGGTGATGGAGGCGGTGCTAAGCGAACCCGGCACCTGGCAGCATTCGCGCTGGGTGGTGGCGCTGGATTACGCGCCCAACAACAAGCAGCGCTGGCCGCACGGCAGGCTGATCGGCCTGAGCAGCAGCGTCTCCACGCTCAGCGGCATGGCGGAGTTGATCGCCCCGCCCGGCCAAATGCCGGCCACCAGCGCGGAGCTGCTCAAGCTGGCCACCGCTTGCCAGCTGCGGCTGGCGCAGCGGCTGGATAAGTTCGCCAGCTGACCGCGCAGCACAATAAAAAAACACCGCTTCAGCGTGGCGAAGCGGTGTTTTCATTTCAACGGCCGCACTCCAGCTGGAATCCGCCTGTTGTCAAACCATGCCTAGTAGTTCAAAGGAATCTTGCCGCTCGGCTTCTTTCTCAAGGTATTCACCTGAATATGGGGCCAGCGCGTCACCTGGCCATTTGAGCCGAACATGAATTCAAAGAACAGCACTTGCTCGTATTGCAGCTGCAATACCTCGCAACCATCGCTGTCTATCACGGTTTGTATCCATAAATTCAGGCTCATTTCCGTCACATTGGCGAAGGTGCTGACAAACGGGGTATTCAAAATCCCGCCTTGCGGGCCGCCGTTGTGTTTGCTGGTGAGCTGAATCAACGTGTATTTTTCCATGCGCTGATCCTTGATCGCGTCACGCAATCGCAAATTCGGGCGAACGGAATACGGATAGTTGGGATGCGCGACAATGCGTTGGAAATAAGTCAGATTGCTGTCGGGCTGGGTGGTAGGCAAGGACTTATCAAACGCCCATGCCAGCGCGGGCGCGTCGAGATTGAGCGGCGCCGGCGGCGAGCCATCCCCTACCGACAACAAGGCGGCTGCGCCCATGCTGGGTGAAATGGCGAGCGGCGAACCCGCCAAGGGCACGGGATTGGCCGCAATGGCTGCCGGCACGATGGTATCGTCTTCCGGCGGCGGCGTAGTCGGCCACGATTGGGTGAAAGGCTGGGTCCAGCAATCGGCGCCGGCAGGATAGTCCGGTTTGCCGGGGATATCCGCCTGAAAGCCGCCGGTAATCATGATCGCGCTGCCATGGGGTATCGTCCCGCTGCGCGCAATGGAATACGGCGGCACATAGTTTGGCCCGCTGGCGCCGGCGCCGATGGCAATGCCGGGGAAGCCGTTGTCTGAAATAACGGATTCTTCCGTAGCCGCATGGTTGTACATAGGATTCATCCAAAGATACATCCCATCTTCTTCGTGAATCCCAACGCCGTCGCTGACACGCTGTATGCTTTGGTTGTATTTCACCGCGCCGGCAAACTGTTCGTTTGTGCCGCCGCGATTACGCACGCCGCCATCCACCAGGGAAAACGTCAGTTCCTCGGTATAGTTTTCACAGAGGAAATGGAATATGCCAAAAATGGTTTCTGAATTGGTCCCCGGCGACGGCATACAGGTGGTATGCAGCCCCCACCCAACATCTTTCTTGTCCGGATTGTAATTCACCCATGTGCCTTCCAGCTGCTTCAGCACGCCATAGTCAGCCGGCTGACTCAATAGCTCATCCGAATATTCCGGATAGGGAGGGATTGGGGTTTGAGCAATTTTCTTTTCAGACATGGAAACCTCGCGTGGTTATTCATTTGTAGAAAAGCGACACGGCGGGAAAGCAATGCAAAAAACAGTCTGAATCAGATAATGACGGCCCTTCAACAAGGCTGAATTTGCGATGCGGCAGTCTGCTGCAAATCACCAACTTATAAACGAAATGAATTTCGCCTATACAAAAAACATAGCACCGAAAATGACATTATCAAGGCGAATTATTTGATAACCATTATTATTATGATGGAGGAAGGCCTTGATTATTCCAAACTTCCTGAGATTCACCCTCTTGAAAGAATGCGTCTCCAGAAAATGGTTAAAGGCAAAACTAAAGAAAAGGGAAATTGCAGCCGAACTTATCCCTGAAAATCCATGACATAAGGGTATCTGACAGGGTCAGAATTGGAATGGACTGCCATCCATTTGAATTCATCCGCTGGATCCAACCAAGATCACATCCGACTTTCATTTTGCTACACGATGATCTTCATTTCATTCTGCAGCCCCCACCCCGGCATTGCTAAGCGGTGCTTTCTTTACAAATCCAGCGCCAATCTCAGCGATTGCCTTGGTAAGCTTTCAGAGCCTCAAGCCCGCTGCGTTCGGCGCGCACCTGAGCCAAAGTGCCAAATGCCTTGCTGCTTTCCATCAGGCTTTGCGTGTCGGCCAGCAAGTCAAACCGCTCTGCTTGCGGCGGGCCCTGCTGCTCATTGAGCAGCCGGATATAAATCGTCGGCATCAGGTTCTGGAACTCTTCCGAACTCAATTTTCCGGTATTGGCCAAACCCGACAGCACATCATAAGCCTCCTCCGTGGTGACGCTTTTCAGATTGAGCTGCGCCGGGGGATTGGCTTGAGCGGGTAAGAAGCGAGTAGACTTTGCCGCATCCAGCTGTTGAGAAAAGCTGGCCGCCTGCCCAACCTCAAGCGAAGCTCGCATCACAGTGCTTCGGTGCCCTGATGTCGCAAATATCAGCATTTTTCCCTCCGTCACGAGTGCGGGTTAATAGTGTTTCTAATCTCGTCTGCAAACATGGCACAGCGCGCAACTGGGCGGAGCTGCATGACTCCCCGAGTCGTCAGCTGGAAACTCCCCGGCAACGTTGCCACGGCCCCGCCAACCTGGCCCGGCGACGGGCCAGGCAAAGCCACGGATGCTTCAATGATGCCCGCTGGTCGGATTGCCCTTTTCGTCCGGCAGCGCGATGCGCACGTTCTGCATCATGCCCTGGTCCTCATGGTCCAGGATGTGGCAGTGCAGGACGAAATCGCCGATGTAGCGCTCGTAGCGGGTGCGCACGATGAAGGTGTACTTGCCCGTATCCTTGTTCAGACTGGAATTAGGATCGCCGGAGTAGAGGTTCTTGATCCACAAGGTATCCTTCCACATCCCCTTCATGCCGCGGTACTGCTCATCGTCCTCATCGGCGCCCGGCACCCCTTGGGGATCGCTGACATCCCGGCCTTTGTTATCCAGAATTTTGACTATCTGGAACGGATTGACGTGGATATGAAAAGGGTGGCTGACAAAGTCCGATGTCAGCGTCCATTCATCCACGCCTCCAAGCGGCAATACGCGATCCATCCGCGATCCATCGTAAGGTTTGCCGTCTACTTGATAAAACGACGCCCCCGGCACCGAAGTGGTATCGATATTGAACGCCAGCCTCTGGCGACCGGTCACCTCATTCGCCAGGATATCCGCGTGGGGCACGAAGCGGGTCAGCTTTATGTCCCGCTCCAGATCCGCCACAACCAGCTTAGCTACCGCGCTCGGATAGTTTCTGCGCGCCGCCTTGATCAACTGCGCTTTCACATGGCGCTCAATCGCGGCGGGCGAGCCATCCATATTGCCTGCGGCAGCCGGCTTGACATGAACGATGCCCAGCAAACGCGTATAGGGCGTCACCCGGTCCACGTTGGAACTTTGCACTCGGTTGATCAGACAGTAATCCCCCGACTTCGGGAAAACCATCAACGCATCCCAACGATAGCCTGGCTGGAAAACCACCCGCGTTTTCTGCATCGCCTGCCCTAAAGTGAGGCCATCCGCCGCCACCAGGGTGAGCGGCAGCGGATCGCCCGTGCACTCTTGCGCGACATAGTCCTGGCTCTTCTCCGCCGTCAGGCCGGCAAGCGTCCTGGCCGGATGCGGCCGGCGCAGGCGGAGCTCCAGCGCGATGGTATCGCGCACTCCGCCATGGATCATGCGCCAGCGCTGCACCTGGCCCACGGTGGCATCCGGCAGTTTTCCCATGACCATGCCATTGATGCTGGTATAACGACCGGACTTTTCCCACTGGCCGGGACCGAATAAATCATAGCCGTCGATTTTGCCGACATCGCCCGCATCGCATCGATAACGCTTGTCCGGATAGGTTTTGACCTTGCCGTCTTGATCGCGGCACGCGTACTGGATTTGCTGGAACACCAGCGTGCGTTCCTGGAACGCCCCACCCTTGACAGGCTTCAACAGGGTATCCAGATCGCCGTGGCCATTTTCGCCCCCGCCGGCCTGAGGCTGCCTATCGCCGCGGATGATCAAGGCGCCGGCCATGCCGCTGGAGACCTGCAGCGCGGTAGAGCCATGCACATGCGTGTGATACCAGTAAGTGCCCGCCGGGTGCTCCTGCGGGATGTTGTATTCGTACTGGAAGGCAACGCCAGGTTGAATGTTAATCATCACGTTGTCGCTGTTGCCTGCCGGGTTCACCCACAAGCCGTGCGTGTGCAGATTGCTGCCGTTGAAGCAGTGCGGCGTGTTGGCGCTGCCGCCTTGCGATACGCAGCTGGGATCGTCAGGCAGATTGTTATGCAACGTGACCCGCACCGTCTGGCCCGGTCTGGCTTCAATCCTGGGCGCGACAAACTGCGGCGTCTCGGCTGCGTCGTTGCGCTGCGGGCAGCTTTTCTTATCCGGATCGCACCACTGGCGATAGCCGCGCAATCGCACATGGTCCTCGCCTTGCTCCGCCGACGGATTGCGCATGACGCCGTCCAGATAGCGGATTTCCAAGTCCATATTGACCGTTTGCCGCGGCCGGGACGGCCGATCGGGCTGAACTGGCAGCGCCATGAAGTTTTGCAACTGCAAAGGCCCATGCTTGGGCTTGGCCGCCGCCTCACTGGAGGGCGACAACAAGGGCGGCTGCGAGGGTATCGCCGGCAATTCCTCCGCCGCCGCGCATACTCCCCAGCTTAACAACGCCGCGCCTTGCGCCGCGGCAAACAGCCGGGCGAAGGCCGGCTTGAACCCTTGATATCGCATTCACATCTCCTTGGCTGATATCGGCGAAACCTTGCATAGCGCTATCCGTCGTTCATCGATTGACTCGCCATGAAGTTCGCCGCCATTCGTAATGAGCAGCAAATTCACTCATAACAATGCGCCAAAAGAAATGCCAAAAGCATTACACCCCTGTCCCTTAGGACAGGTCATCAGCGGCGAGAACACGCGCATTGCCCAGGAAAAGTGCCCGTCAAGCAAGGCTGGCGGGAGGGATAGCTCAATTGCAACACTGAAAAGTATTTAAATTACATATTGCATATTCAATGCCAAAACCCTACAACGCATCTGCAATATTTGTTTTCCATAACTTAAACAAAACAAAGGAAATGAGATGACGTATGAGCGCAAGAGCGTGATGCAATTGGACGGCGTCTGGAACGACACCATGCTGTGGTATGCCAAAGCCGTCCGCGAGATGATGCGCCGCCCGATCACGGATCCGACCAGCTGGCGCTTTCAAGCCGCCATGCATGGCTTCGACCGCGCCTTATGGGAGGATGCCGGCTATCTGGAGCCCGACGAAAAGCTTCCGCACCAAACCCATTGGAACCAGTGCCAACATCAAAGCTGGTATTTCCTGCCCTGGCATCGCGGCTACATCGCGGCCTTTGAAGCCATCGTCCGCGATGCCATCGTCAAGCTAGGTGGGCCGGCCGACTGGGCGCTGCCGTACTGGAACTACAGCGACGACGACAACGATTTCACCCGGATGCTGCCGCAGTGTTTCAGCCAGCGCACGCTGCCGGATGGGGCGCCCAATCCGCTTTGGGTAGAGCGCCGGTACGGAGAATATACCGTTGAGGGACGCATCGTTCTGCGCCGCGACCTGGTGAATCTGCAAGCCTTGGATGACGCGATGTTCACCAGCCCCAGCGGAAAAGAGTCTGTGCTCAGCGGATTCGGCGGACCGTGCTCCAAATTCCGCCATAGCCGGCGCGGCTGGAGCGGCGGGCTGGAAAACAAGCCTCACAACGGAGTGCACAACGCCATCGGCGGCACCAACCCCGCCAATAACCATATCGCCGGTTTGATGAGTTCCCCCATCACCGCGGCCCTGGACCCCGTATTCTGGATCCACCATGCGAACATCGACCGCTTATGGCAAGTCTGGCTGGACATGAAAGACCGCGGCCACCATAACCCCGAAGACGACAACTGGCTGTATGGCCCGCCGCAAAAATCCGATCATAAAACCTTCGTGATGTACCAGCCGGATGGCAGCCACTATCTGTTCGCCCCCCATGACATGGTCGACCTGGCATCGCCCCGCCTGGACTACACCTACCAGAAATCCCACGATCCCATTCCCCCGGACAGGCTGCAGCGGCGCAGCAAGCAGTTGCGCGTCCGCGCAAGCCAGCTTGAATCGACCCAAGCAAACGCAGCGGCGTCGGTCGAATTGCTGGGCGCCAGCCAAACGGAACTGCAGTTGTCCGGGCAATCGCACCAGGCTACCGTCCGGATCGACCCGCCAAGCCATGCCAAAATGGCGCAATCCTACTTGGCTTTGGAGCAAGTTTCTGGACAAGCGTTGACGCAAGACGAGCCTGACCGCGCCTTCCTGCGACTGGATGGCATCCGCACCCGGCGCAGCGATGTATTGCTGCGTGTCTTCCTCGAGCATCCGGTCGACGGCAGCCATCTGCAAGTCGGCGTGTTCTCGTTGTTCGGCGCCAATGCCGCGGCTCACGACGCGGCTGACCACGGCGATGACGGGGTCAGCGAAGTTTTCGAAATCACCGACGCCATCGATCAATGGCATCTGGACGGCCATGCCGACCTGGCAGAGCTGCGCGTGCATATCGAAAGCAACCGCCCGCTGTCCGCCGCGGAAGATGTCCGCATCGAACACATCCGGCTCTACCGGCTGGGCGGCAATTGATGGCAAGAATGCTGCCGGACTCTCTGTTCCGCCTGCCCTGGCCGGCTCGGCTGGCCATGGCGGCCGGCTGGCTGGGCTTGCTGTGGCGGCCGCGCGGCATGGCGGACCCCGGCTTGTGCTTTTCCAGCCCAAGCCCCGGCGCGGGCTGGCTCAGCCTGCGCGCCGCCTGGGAATTCAACTCCGCCACCGCGCTGGCGGCATCCTGGCTTTGCATGCTGTTGGCCATGATGCCGCCCTTGCTCGGCGATGCCATGGATTGGCTGAAAAGCCGGACGCTGTCCCGCCACCTCCAGCCAGCCCGCGCCGTTTTTCTATCCGCCTATCTCGCCGCATGGATGGCGGCCGGCGCGGCGATCTGCGCATTGGCGATGTTGTTGCAAGCCTTTTCTCCCGCCGGTGGCCCGCTTTTCCTTGCAGCTGCGGCGACACTGGCATGGCAGGCGTCGCCAGCCAAACGTCTCAGTCTGGCCCAATGCCACCGCCCGCCGCCACTCGCCACTTTCGGCATCCGCGCGTATGCCAGTTGGACGCACTATGGCTTCCGCCATGGATTTTGGTGCGTGGCTTCGTGTTGGACGTGGATGCTGTTGCCCATGACCCACGCCTACCTCCACTGGCCGTTGATGCTGTTCGCCGCGCTTTTTGTCTGGCGCGAAAGGCTGGCTCCGCTCCCCGCGCCGGGCTGGCGCTGGCCACTGGCGTTAAGGCCGCGCCGCGCCGCCGCCATTCCGCGCCTGAGTCAGCTGCAGCCGCCCGATCCGAAACCCTTTCCTCGGGAAGATCAGCGGATGTCGCCTCCGCGCCCCGCCCTGCGTTAGTATGCCGAGGTATCGCCGCGCGGCGGGCGTCCGCCGCGCGCATCCATCCAGGAGGAGCAAACGATGAGCCTCTTCTCCGCTTCGCGCGAAATCGCCGCCGGCGTGGACCAGGTATTCGCCGCCATCAGCGCGCCGGAACGGCTGGCGCGCTGGTGGGGCCCGGACGGGTTCAGCAACCGTTTCGAGACATGCGACTTCCGGCCCGGCGGCCGCTGGGTTTTCACCATGCACGGCCCGGACGGCAAGCATTACCCCAATGAAAACGTGTTCGTGGAAATCGATGCGCCGCGCAAAGTGGTGGTGGAGCACGTCGGCCAGCCGAAATACCGGCTGACGCTGACCCTGACGCCCACGCCGGCCGGCACGCGGGTGAACTGGGCGCAGCAGTTTGAAAGCGCGGAGCTGGCCGAACGCATGGCGCCCATAGTCATCCCCGCCAACGAGCAAAACCTGGACCGGCTCCAGGCCGAAGTTCTGCGTTCCTGATCCCCCTCACCCCCGCCATAGGAAACCGATATGAAGCTCATCGCCCGCGCCCTTGTTCCTTCCCTGCTCCTGGCCGCCCTTGCCGGCTCCGCCCAGGCCGCGCCATTGCAGGCCATAGACGGCACCGCCAGCGGCAAGGTGCAAAAAGTGGGCTTTCGCGCGATGATCCTCAAGCAGGCCATCCAAGACAATCTGGCCGGCAGCGCGAAAAACACCGATGCCGGCACCGTCCTGTTCAGCCTGCAAGGCAAGGACAGCCGGCTGCAGGACGCGCTGAAACGCATAGCGCAAGGCACGGCCAAATCGGCGGACGTGAAGATTGCCACCACGGACGGCAAGCCGGTTCCCGGCCTGCGCTCCTTCACGGTGGTGGGCTGGACCTCCACCAGCCGCGGCATCAGCAAGCCCTACAACCTGGTGTTCACGCTGCGCGACGACGACAAGAAAGTGTCGAAAAAAGAAGCGAAGCGCGAGTTCTACCATATTCTGCAAACCACGCTGGACCCGCAGGACTGGCAAAAAGCCGAAGCCGGCTGCCAGGGCAACTAAGCGGATGCGGCTCCGCTATCTGAACACTTCGGTCCCCGGCCTTCGGGCAAACGGAACGCCTCGGCGCACGAAAGCCGCGCCATGAAAGCGCCGTATCGCAAGGGTATCCGCATCGCCGCGCTGCTGGCCTTGCTTTGGCTGGGATGGCAGGTGGCGCAGCGGCTGGTGATCCTACAGCCCTCGCGACAGGTAAGCGTCACCCCGCGCGACTACGGCGTGCCGTTCAGCGAAAGCTGGCTGGATGCGCCAGCCGGCGGCGCCACCCGCGCCGGCCGGGTGCATGTCTGGTGGCTGCCCGCTCCCAGCGCCGCGGCGCCGGCGGTGCTGTATCTGCACGGCAATGAAAGCACGCTGTCCACCGACATCGGGCTGATCCTCAGCCTGCGCCAGGCCGGCTTCGCGGTGATGGCGATAGACTACCGCGGCTACGGCCAGGGCGCGCTGCGCCTGCCCAGCGAAACCTCGGTCTATATCGACGCCCGGCTGGCCTGGGCCCACTTCCTGTCGCAAACGCCGCAGGCCTCGCGCCGCCTGCTGTACGGCCATTCTATGGGCAGCGCCATCGCGATAGAACTGGCGCGCGAAGCGCCGCGCCTGGATGCGCTGGTGGTGGACGGCGCCTTCACCTCCGCCGCCGACGTCGCCCGCTACATGACTTCGGACTGGCTGCCGTTCTCCCGCCTGCTGCGCCAGCAGTTTCTGTCCCAAGACAAGATAGAAGAACTGAAAATGCCGCAGTTGTTCATCCACTGCACGGCGGACGAGGTCATTCCGGTGGCGCTGGGCATGCGCCTGTACGGCCTGAGCACCGCGCCCAAGCGGCAGCTGCTGATCGAGGGCGGCGACCACGACCATTGCTACCGCGCCGCGCCCGAACGCTGGCGCAAGGCGCTGCGGCAAATCGGCGGGCTGGAGGCGGGCTGAACTCGCTCTCCAGCAGCCGGCGGCAAGCCACCGCGCACCTTGGCCTGCGACCCGCCGAACGTGACCATCCACTGGCAGGAATTGACAGCTTAATGTCATTCCTGTCTGATCCTCCGGCATCGATAATGCAAATGTTATCGATCCGGAGAATCCGACATGTCCACTCCCGCCCCCCGTTCCGGCCTCGGCGCATGGGTTGCCGCCCTTGCCCTGCTAGGCGGCTGCGCGTCCGCGCCGCAGGCTTCAAACGGTTTCGCCGACGCGGACGGCAAGCTGCCGTCCTATCAGCCCCGCCCTGGACATGAGCGGCCGCTGATCGCGGTTTTCGGCGAAAACAGCGGCACGGAACTCAGCGATTTCACGGTGCCTTACGGCGTGCTGTCCGAATCCGGCGCCGCCGACGTGGTGGCGGTATCCACGCGGCCGGGGCCGATCGCCACCTTCACCGACATGGGCAAGCCCGGTTTCCGCATCTTGGGGCAGGCGACGCTGGCGGCATTCGACGCCAGCCACCCGGACGGCGCCGACTACGTCATCGTCCCGGCCCTGCGCGAAACGCCGGAAGCGCTCAGTTGGCTGGCGCTTCAGGCCGGCAAGGGCGCAACCCTGGTCAGCATCTGCAACGGCGGCATGGTCGTGGCCGATACCGGCCTGATGGCCGGCAGGCGCGCCACCGCGCATTGGTCCACCGAGGCGCACCGGCTGGAGCATCACGCCGCCGTGCGCTGGGTGAGAAACGCGCGCTATGTGGCCGACGGCAACTGGATTTCGACCGCCGGCGTCAGCGCCGCCCTGCCCGCCTCGCTGGCGCTGGTGGAAGCCATCGCCGGAACGGAGCGCGCGCAGGCCCTGGCGCGCCAGCTGGGAAGCGGCGGCTGGAGCGCCAGGCACGACAGCGACGCATTCCATCCCCAGCCCGGCGTGAATCTGCTGCCGCTGGCCCAGGTGGCCTATCTCAATCGCTGGCTGCACGCGGGCGATGCCTACGCGCTGCCCGCCGCCGACGGCGCGGACGAAACCACCCTGGCGCTGACGCTGGACGCGTATTCGTCCACCGGCCGCAGCCGCGCCTACCTGACGGCGGCGGCCGACACCCCGCTGCGCACGCGGCATGGCCTCTTCGTTTTGCCCGACCGCGTCCAGGGCGCGGCCGACGCTCCCGCCAGCGCCCTGCCCGCCATCGACGGACTACCGCCGGGCCAGGCGCTGGACCGGGCGCTGGACGGCATCGCCGCGCGCTATGGCCGCGCCACCGCGCGCGGCGTCGCGCTGGTATTCGAGTACCCCGACTTTCAGGAGTGAGCTGCCAACCATGATCCATCCGCCCACCTCTTTGCGCGTTGTCGTGCTGGCGCACGACGATATGAATCTGCTCGATCTGACCGGGCCGGTGCAAACGCTGTTCACCGCCAGCCGGCGCCGCGGCGACGGCCCGCCCTTGTACGAGGTGATAACCGCTTCCGAGCACGGCGGCCTGATCGCCACCAGCTCCGGCCTCCAGGTGATGACGACGGCGCTGGCCGCGCTGGACGACATGCCTATCGACACCTTGATCGCGCCCGGCGGCTGCAAGGGCCGGGAATACCGGGCGTCTCCCGGGCTGGTCGAATGGGTGCGCCTGCGCGCCGGCTCGGCGCGGCGGCTGTGCTCGGTGTGCACCGGCGCCTTTTTGCTCGCCGAAGCGGGCTTGCTGGACGGGCGGCGGGTGGCCACGCATTGGGAATGGGCCGGACGCCTGCAGGAGCGGCATCCGGCGCTGCGCGTCGATCCGGACAAGATCTTCATCCGCGACGGCTCGGTCTGGACCTCGGCCGGGGTGACGGCCGGCATCGACCTGACGCTGGCCTTGATAGAAGAGGACTACGGCCACCAGGCGGCGATAGAGACCGCGCGCCAGCTGGTGATGTTCATCAAGCGTTCCGGCGGCCAGTCGCAGTTCAGCGCGCCCTTCGCGGCCCAGGCGGCCGCCTGCGGCCGTTTCGCCGAACTGCACGCCTGGGTGGCGGCCAATCTTGCCGCGGACTTGCGGGTGGAACGCCTGGCCGCGGCCGCCGGCATGTCGCCGCGCACCTTCGCCCGCGTCTACGCCGCCCAAACCGGGCAGACGCCGGCCAAGATGGTGGAGGCCATCCGCCTGGAAGCCGCCTGCCGCTCCCTGGAGGAAACCGCCTTGCCGCTCAAACGCGTCGCCGCGCTGAGCGGCCATGTGGACGAACAGAACCTGCGGCGAGTGCTGTTGCGGCGGCTGGGCATCACGCCCAGCCAGTACCGCAGCCGCTTTTCCGCCCACGGCGCCCCCGCCCCGGCCGGCGACGCGCCCTGAGTCGCCAACCGGGGCGCCGCGCGCTCAGTAGGTGTAAAAGCCCTTGCCCGACTTGCGGCCCAGATGGCCGGCATCCACCATGCTCCGCATCAACGGGCATACCCGGTATTTCGAATCCTGGAATACCTGGTAGAGCACGTCCAGCGAGTTCACCACCGTGTCGACGCCGATCAGATCGGCGGTTTCCAGCGGACCCATCTTGTGGCCGAAGCACTCCCTGAAAATGGCGTCCACATCGGCCGGACGGGCGATGCCGTCCTGGATGGAAAACGCCGCCTCGTTCATGAACAGATGGGAAATCCGGTTGGAGACGAAACCGGGGCCGTCCTTCACCACCACTGATTTCTTGCCCAGCAGCGCCAGCATTTCCAGGCAGCGGTCCCGGGTTTGCTCGGTGGTGTTGAGGCCGACGATGACCTCGACGGTGTGCTTCATGTAAACCGGGTTCATGAAGTGCACGCCTATCACCTGCTCCGGCGTCTTGTGGAAGGAGCCCAGCTTGGTGATGGGAATGCAGGAGGTGTTGGCGGCCAGCACCGCGTGGGGCGCGATGAAATCGGCCATGCGCTGGTACAGCGCCTGCTTCAGCTCGATGTTCTCCGGGATGTTTTCCACCACGAAGTCGCAGCCGGACAACGCCTCCAGTTCCGTCGACCAGGTGATGGCGGCCAGGATGTCATCCGGCTTCCGGCCCTTGGCCAGCGGGCTGAACAGGGGCGCGTAGCCGGCGGTTTCCCGCACCCGGGCCTGGCTCTGCTCGCAAGATGGCAAGTCTTTCTCTATCACCACCACGTCCTGGCCGCGCAGCGCGCAATCGAAAGCCAGGCTGGAGCCGATGTTGCCGCCGCCGACCACGGCCACTTTAAGCTTTGTCATAATCATGTCCTTATTGCTGTGTTTGAGAAGCGTGCGCAACGGCCGCTCATTCGGCGGCATCGGGGGAAATCACTTCCCACTTGCCGAACAGGCGCAAACCGGCCGCCTTGGCCAGCGCGACGGAAGCCTGGTTGTCCAGCTGGCAACGGTACTGCGGCTCATGGCCCTGCTCGCAAGCGTGCCGGCTGATGGCGCGCACCACTGCGCGGGCATGGCCGCGCGAGCGGAACGGCGGCAGCGTCAGCACGCCCAGATCGGCGACGCGGGCATTGCTCCACGGATACATGCTGGCGGCGCAGGTCAGCCGGCCTTGTTCGATGGCGCCGAACACCGCCCAGTGATCCAGCTCCACATAGGCGTCGTCCAGATCCTGCTCCGACGCGGACGCCTGGAACTCGGCGAACGCCGCTTCGTCCCGCTCCGTCAGCCGGCGCACCTCAAGCGCCGGGGCGTCATCGGCCAGCGCGGCCTTGTCCGCTTGCGGAAAATAGAAGATGTAATCCGCGCCGTGCAAAGCCAGGCCGGCATCGCGCAAGATGCGGCGCAGCTGCGGCTCGGACAACTGGGGCTGGCTGCGCAAGGCCAGCCTGTCGGCCAGCGCCGGCGTCATGACCGCCATCACGCGGCCTTCGGCGGTTTCCAGCACCATCAGCCGGCGATCCTCGCTCAGGCCCGGCTGGATCGCGACCGTGAAGTCGCCGTTGCGGCACAGCACTTCGCCGCCCAGAAAGGTTGTCAGCCAAAAATCGGCAATCGCTGGTGAAAATTCAGACATGTTTCTTTACTCGACTGGGTTATAGCCTGCGAGCGCGGGGGAATGCCGCTCGGCCGAATCGCCCGCCGGCGGATATTCCGCCAGTTCCCGGGCCCGTTCTTCAATCCACGGAATCACTTCCTCGCTGGCGAACAGGTAAAAGTGTCCGCCAGCGAAAATCTTTTGCCGCGCCGGCGCCGCAAACGCCCCGCGCCATCCGGCCAGGCGGGCCAGCGGCACGCGGCTGTCGGCGTCGCCGCCGGCCAGGTGAGCGTCGACATCCAGCGCCGGCTTGGGCAGGCGGGACAGGCTCGCCAGCAGCGCCAGGTCGTTGCGCATCACGCCTATCACATACTTTCTCATTTCGGGGTCGGCCAATACCTCCGGCGGCGTACCTTCGTATTGCTCCAGCAGTTGCAGAATGTCGGCGTCCGACAGCGCCTCGCCCGGCTGCGCGGCCATACTGTCCGGATCGACAAAGCCGCGGGCGGAAAGAACCAGCCCAAGCTTCAGCCGCGGCGCGCGCCGCCGCAGCCGGTGCGCCAGCTGATAGGCAAGCTCGCCGCCCAGGCTGTGGCCGAACAGCAGCAGCGGCTTGCGCCGTCCCAGCTGCAGCCGCTCGATCGCGGCGAGCGCCTCCTCCAGCGTCCGCTCGGCATCCGCCTGGAACGGTTCCATGAAGCGCCCGCCTCTGCCCGCCAATTCCAGGCAGAACGCCTCTATCGATCCGGACAACTGCTGCGCCAGTTGCAAGTAGGGATAGCTGGAGCCGCCGGCGTGATGCAGGAACAGCAATTGCACCGCCGCGTCGGGCCGGCTCCGGGCCAAGGACAATATGGCGTCAGACAAGATGAGGCTCCCTGCTGGCGGCGCGCGGCGTGGCGCCGCGATACACGCGCTCGAACGCCGGCGCCGCGGAGATGGGCGCGCCGGCGATCCAGCCCGGGCCGCGTTCGCTCTTGAAGCGCAGGTAGTCCGGATATTCCGCATCGGTGACGAAGTTGTACGTCAGCGAAATGCTGGGCGACAGCGTATGCACCTCATGCGTCAGCCCCTTGGGAATCAGCATGATCTCGCCCGGCCCCAGGTCGAAGCGCCAGATGCGGTCCGCCTGGCCGCCCAGGCCGCGCCCGGCGGCGGACGGCGCGCGAGTGGCGCGGCCCTCGGCCGCGCTGCGGGCCGCGTCCTCCAGCGATGCGGAAAAAATCCAGCCGGCCTTATGGCCCGCCGCCTGGCACAACACCGCGTTGCTGCGCATGCCGTCCACATGCAGCCGGGTGCACGCGCCCGGCGCGGAGAAATACAGCCCCCAGTCCTGGCACATCCGCAGATTGGGCCGCAGCTCCCCCGCCTGCACCCAGGGAATCCGGTAGCCGCCGGCCGGCAGGAAATAAGGCCTGCGCCAATGGTCGCGGATGCGCTGGAACGCCAGAAAGCTGAACGAGCGGGTGCGCACCAGGTGGCCGAAGCCCCAGGTGAACAGCAGGTGCTTGAAAAACGAATCATAGGTGTAGCGCAGGTAATCCAGGTCGCGCCCCGCCTCGCCCAATTCCACGGCCGGCAGCGAGGCGATGCCGCGCAGATAGGCGTGCAGTTCCACCTCGCTCCTGGGCTTGAAGCCGGCGTCCTGCAGCCGCACCGGCATATCGCCGAACTCGCGGCAGAAGTAGTCGAAGCCCCAGATATCCCGCGCCGGCCAATCGCGCAAACCGTCGCTGACGATGACCGGCTCGTTGCGCATCAGGTAGCGCTCGGCGAAGTCGGCGGCGGAAATATCCGCCACCCGCGCCACATCGCGGTAGTCGGCCGCCCGCAAGCGCTCCGCCGCGTCGCCGTGCGCCGGCTGCGCCGGCCACTTGCGGCGGTAGATGCTCGCCTCTTCGTAGGCCCATTGCCCGACATCGCCCAGCGCATTCCATGCATTGCCGAAAAAACCCATTTTCCGCCCCTTCTCAAAAATCGAATTCCAGATCCACGTCGCGCTGATCCGCCTGGCTGGACGCCCCCGCGACCGCTGGCGCGTCCAGGCCCGGCAGCAGGCTGCCCACTTCCGCCTCGGGATCCGCCAGCACTGCGTCTATCAAGCCGAAGTAGTAATCGAACAAAGCGGCGATGGTGGACTCAGCGAACAGGCGCTCGCGGTACTGGATCGTGCAATCGAAAGCCTCGCCGGTTTCGGACACCTCTACCGCCAGATCGAATTTGGCGGTGTCCGACGCCAGCTCCAGCCGGACGAAATCGCCGCCGCTCTCTTCGGCGCCGTTCAGGCTGAAAGGCAGATAGCCGAACACCACGTCGAACAGCGGATGCCTGCCCTGGCGCCCCTGGCAGTAGTCTTCGCCGCTCAAATCATCCAGCAGCGCGCTCATCGGATAGCCTTGGTGCGGCGCGCTCTCCAACCATTGGGCATTCAGATCCAGCAGGTATTCCGCCACCGGGAAATCCGGTTCCGGCTCGATCTTCATCGCCCGCATATTGACCAGATACCCCACCAGCGCCAGCTCCTGCGCCTGCGCCCGCCCGGTCACAGGCACGCCCAGCAGGAAGGATTCGGCATGGGCGATCTTGCTCATCAGCACGCCGAAAGCGCCGAGGAAGAAGCTGAACGTGGAGACGCCCAGCTCGCCGCACAGGCGCTTTACCGCCTCGCTGGCCGGCGCAGACAGACTGCGGACCCGCGTCGCCCCCTGATGGCCGTCGCGGCTGTCATGCCCATCCAGCGTCGGCAGCGCCAGCGGCGCCGGCAAGGGCAGCAGATTGCCCAGCCAGTAGGCCTTGTCCTTGCGCGTCTGCTCCGCGTTTTCCGCGCTCTGCCGCTGGCGGCGGTAGGCAGCGAAACTGTATTCCGGCGCCGGCAGATCGCGCCCGGCGAGCAGGTTTTGGAAATCGTCGGCCAGGATGCCCAGCGACACCGCGTCGCATACGATGTGATGCACCACGATCAGCACCTGGTGCGGCTGCCCGGCCCCCTTGGCCGCCACCATCATGGCGCGCATCGGCAGTTCCGCGTGCAGATCGAAGGGCTGGCCGGCGAACGCTTCCAGCCGGGCGCGGTCCTCGTCCGTTTCCGCCGCGGCCTCGAACGTCCGCAGCCCCACGCGGGCGTCGAGCTGCGGCAGCATCAGCAGATCGGCGCCCCGCCGCTCGAACAGGCACTTCAGCACCGGGTGCCTGTCGGCCACCCGCTCGATGGCGTCGGCGATGGCGTCCGCGCCGTATGCGCCCGGACACTGGAACGCCACCGGCATGTTGTAGCTGGCGTCGCGGAACGTGGTCTGGTGGATGTACAGCAGCTCCTGGTCGGCGCTGGCGACAATCGGCGCCGCCGGGTCGACCGCCGGCAGCCCGGCATCTTCGGCCGCCGACTCCAGCAGGCATTGGCGTTCGATCTCGCGAATGGTGGGCTGGGCGAAGAAGTCCTGTATCGCGATCCGCTTGCCAAGCTTCTTGTACACTTTCTCCGCCATCACGATGGTCTTCAGGCTATCGCCGCCCAATTCCATGAAACGGTCGTCCGCGCCCACGCCTTCCACGCCGAGAATCCCGCTCCAGATGGCGGCGATGTCGCGCTGCATCGCGGTTTCCGGCGCCAGGTAAGCCGTGGCCAGCGCCTCCGGCCTTGGCTTCAGCCTGACGCCGACGACGGCCGCCTGCTCGCGGCCGCCGGCCGCCGCGCGCCGCCCGCCCCAGGCATACAAGCGCTCAACGAAACGTCCGGCGGAGAAGATCTTCTGGTTTTCGCGGTCGTATTCGCGCAGGCTGCGCTCGAACCAGGCGGGAAATTCGGCGCCGGACAGCGCCTCTTCATTGGCCCCCCAAGCCTGCGCGTCGCCGCGGCCATCCGCGTCGAAATGCACGGTCTCCCAGTTCACCACCACCCAGCGCGGCGCGCCGGGACGGCGGTTCTGCACTTGTCCCCAGCCATCCAGGAACAGATTGGCGGCCGCGTACGGCGCATGGGCGATGCCGCCGAAGAACGCCGACATCGAAGACGTCGCGAAGCAGTAGCGCACCGGCACGATTTCGAACACCCGCGCCAGCGTCTGCGCCGCCCGGGCCTTGGGGCCCAGCTGCGCCAAGTAGGCGCCGGCGTCCAGTTGCGCCAGCGCGCGGAAGGAATCGCCGTCGGTGACGCCCGCCGCGTGGATCATCGCGAAGATATCGCCCAGGCGGCCGCGGATGGACTGGAACAGGGACAAGGCCTCGGCTTCGGATTCCAGCGCGTACGGGAATACCTCCACCGCCGCCGCGCCGGCCGCTTCCAATTCCCGGCGCAGACTCAGCATGGCCGGCGAATCGGCCGCTTGCCGGCTGATCAGCGCCAGCTTGCCGCGGAAGCGCCGGGCGATGGCCAGCGCCATCTCCCGGGCCATCCGGCCGCCGGCGCCGCTGATCGCATAGGTCTTGCCGGCGAAGTCGGCCTCGTCCAGCGTTTCGTTCTCTTCCGCATCCGGGCAGCGGAAGTCCTCAGCGAACAGGCCGTCCCCGGTCAAGCGCAGCGGGCCGGACATGGGCGCGCGCAACAGGGCGGCGAGCGCGGCCGGCTCGGGGTCGCGGATGCTCAAAAACGCGCAATCGATGCCGGGGATTTCCTGCGGCGCCACCAGCGCCAGCGACTTCAGCGCCGCGGCGGTCAAGACGTGCTCGGCGGCGGCCTCTCTCGCCTCGGGAACCAGCAGGTAGATATGCGCCGAGGCGAAAGCGGAGAAATCGGCCTCGGCCAGCGCCCTGCCCAGTCCGGCCAGCGCCTGGAGCGACGCCTCCGCGAAGGAGAAGCCGGCGGCGGGAAACGCCAATGTCAGGGACAGCGCCTGCGCCGGGTCCGCCGCGGCCGACAGCCGCGCCAGCGCCGCGCCGAGCTGTTCCGGGCACAGCAGGTTCAAGCTGACGGTTTCCACGCCGCCAGCCGCCGCCTGCGCGGCCAGGCCGTCCAGCGCGGAATCGGCCAGCAGCACCGCGCGGACGGCGGCGCCAGCCGCCGGCACTCTCACCGGTTTCCAGAACGGGGTCAGCATCCCCGGCGCGTTTCTCGACGCGTTGCGTCCCTCCGGCGCGGCGATGATGCCGGCGATCTGCGCCCAGGTACGGTCGGCGATGTGCCCGGCGCCATGTTCGTCGCGCGCGAAAACGTAGCCGGGCACGTCCAGCAAGGCGGGGCCGTCGAAACTGCCCAGCAATCCGGCCCCGGCCTCCTTGGTTTTGCCGGACAGCCAGTCGGCGATGGCCTCCCGCTTGCCGGACCAGCCGTCTTCCCGCTCAAACAGCGCCAATGGATCGGCATCGTCGTCCAGGGCCAGGTAGCGCTCGATCGCGCGCATCAGCGCGAAGCGGGAGTCCGCCGCCAGCATCGCCCGGCAAGGCAAGCCGCGGCGCTGCCCCAGCGTGTGGGACAAGGCCCGCAGGTCCAGGCCGGACTGCGACACCAGCCACTGCGACATCGCCTCCAGCTGCCGCCGCAAGGCCGGCCGGTTTCTGGCGGAAAACGGCAACAGGCAAACCTGCTCCGCGCCGTCGCCGCCCGGCGCCGGATGCGCAGGCAGATATTGCTGCAGCACCGCGTGCGCATTGGTGCCGCCGATGCCGAAGCTGCTGACGCCGCCGGTGCGCGGCCGGCCCGCGCGCGCCGGCCAGGGCTGCGCGCGGGTATTGACGTAAAAAGGCGAGCCGTCGAAGTCCAGCTGCGGATTGGGCCGCTGGAAATGCAGGGTCGGCGGGATCACGCCATGGCGGAGCGCCAGCACCATCTTGATGAAGCCGGCGACGCCGGCGGCCGAATCCAGATGGCCGATATTGCTTTTCACCGCGCCCAGCGCGCACTGGTTCGGCGCGCCGCCGCCGCCGAACGCTTGCTGCAGCGCCATGAATTCGATGCTGTCGCCCAGCGCCGTCGCCGTGCCATGGCATTCGATGAAGTCCAGATCGGCGGCCTCGACCTCAGCCACCTCCCAGGCGGCGCGGATCGCCTGCGCCTGCCCCTTGACGCTGGGCGCGGTGTAGCCGACCTTGCGGGCGCCGTCGTTGTTGATCGCCGACCCCTTCAGAATGGCCCAGATCGGGTCGTTGTCGGCGATGGCGTCGCCGGCCCGCCGCAGCACCACCGCGCCGAGGCCGCTGCCGAACACGCTGCCGCTGGCGTCGGCGTCGAAGGCGCGGGTTTTGCCGTCGCGGGAAAACAGCATGCCTTCCTGATAGGTATGGCCGTTCTGCTGCGGCAGGAGCAGGCTGGCGCCGCCAGCGACGGCGAAGTCGCACTCGCCGCACAGCAGGCTCTGCGCCGCCTGATGAATGCTCACCAGGCTGGTGGAACACGCCGTCTGCAAGGTGAAGCTCGGGCCTTCCAGCCCCAGCTTCCACGAAATCAAGGTGCTCATCGCATCCTTGTTGGACAACTGCGACGCCAGAAAGCCGCCGACATTCTCCACCTGGCCGGACAGCATCGCCTGCATGGTCCATTGCACCGTGCTGCGCGCCCCCAGGAACAGGCCGATATTGCGGCCGCGCCGCTCCGGGTCGACGCCGGCGTTTTCCAGCGCGTGCCAAACGCACTGCAGCATCAGGCGGGTTTGCGGGTCCATCAGCGCCGCTTCCGCCTGGCTGTAGCCGAAGAATTCCGCGTCGAAGCACTGCGCGTCGGGCAGCGCGCCGTTGACCGGCACGAAATCGCGGTTGCGGATCTTGGCCGGGTCGTGCCCGGCTTGCAGCAGCGCCTCCTCGCTGAAGCGGGTGGTGCAATCGATGCCCATCAGCAGATTGCGCCAGTACGCGTCGCAATTTTCCGCGCCGGGAAACCGGCCCGACAAGCCGATGACGGCGATATCCAGATCTTCTCTTATTTCTGCGCTCATGATTTTTTACCTTGTTAAGCTTTCAGGCAATGCCTTCGCGGATAGGGGTTCCGGCGCCGCGCGCCTCGGCCGCGCCGGCGTCCAGGCCGGGGAAGTCCGCGGCGGCCAGTCTGGCGAAAAAGCCGGCGTGGCCGCCGCGGACGCGGCGGATGGCGGCGCGCCCGTCCAGCGCCCCCTCCAGCGCGGCCACTTCCCGGCCATCGGCGTCGTCGGAGAAAAACAGCGTCGCGGCCAGGCCGCCGTCAAGCAGCGCAAGCGCCCGCGCCGTGAAGGTTCTGCCGCTCAGGAAACGGTGCTGCAGCCGGTAATGCAGCCACTCCCGGTGCAAGGCCGGAGACGCGGCGCGCAAGGCTTCCTCATCCGCCGCCGGGCCGGACAGCTGCCCCAGCTCGCTGAAGAAATCGCGGAAACCGGCGTACAGCGCCGGCCCGTCGAACACGCGGGTTTGCAGATTGGGGTCGAGGAACACCAGTCTGGCGACGCCCTGCGCGGCTTGCGGCTGTCTTTCCAGCAGCGCCGCCAGCATCTCCGCGCCCAGCGAGTAGCCGCCCAGCCACAGCGGACGGGCGAGATCGCCGGCATGCGGCCGCAATGCTTCCAGCAAAGCGCGCTCCAGTTCGGCCGGAGACAGCGCGTCGAGCGATGCATGCTCCAGCGTCAGCGCCGAAACCGTCACCCGTCCCGCCAGCCGGCCGGCCAGGGCCTGCAGCTCCACCAGCCCGCCCAGCGCCGGCGGCAGCAACAGCAGCCTGGGCGTCCCCGGCACGTCGGCGTTCAACCGGCGCTCGCGCACGATGGCGCCGGCGCCGCCGCCGGCGCGGCGCGCCTCGATCAACGCCCATTGCGCGCCTACCGTGGCGTTGCGGAACACGTCGACCGGACTGAAGTCGACGCCGAAGCGCGCCTCCAGCTGGCTGGCCAGCCGCACGGCGCTCAGCGACGAGCCCGACACCAGGAAGAAATCGGAATCCGCCGCCAGCGCGCCCTGGTATGCCAGGCAGTCTCGCCAGCAAGCGACCAGTTGGCGCATACCATCGTCCAGTGCCGCGTCCTGCCCCGCCGCCGCCGGCAGGCTTTCGCGCCAGGCATGGAACAGCGCCACGATCCTGGCCCGGTCCAGCTTGCCGATATCGGTGCGCGGCAGGCCGGCCACCGGAAAAATGGCGGATGGCAGGTGCGAGCGCGCGTAATGGCCCGCCAGGTGCCCGCGCAGGCCGGACAGACTGCTCGGCTCGCCCTCCACCGCCAGCACCAGGCACGCTTCCGGCGTGCCGGCGAACGCCACCGCGGCCCCCGCGGCGGCCACGCCCGGATATTGCCCGGCCCGGCTCTCCAGCTCGCCCAGCCCGATGAAGTTGCCGCGCACCTTGCAGCTGTCGTCCATGCGCCCCTTCAAATAGAACAGGCCGTCTCTGTCCGCCATCGCGCAATCGCCGGTGCGGAAGAAGCTGCCCTGCTCGTCGCGGCCGAACTTGGCCGCGCTCAGCGCCGGGTCGTCCAGATAGCCATGCCGTTCGAAATCGCCATAGATCGCCAGCTCGCCCCATTGGCCGGGGCGCAGCCGCCGGCCATCGGCGTCCAGCACCGCGAAGGCGACGTGCGCGAACGGCCTGCCTATCGGCAGCGTCGGCCCCGACGCCGCCGCCGCGCAATCCACCATGGCGGCGGCGATGCAGGTTTCCGTCGGACCGTAGCTGTTCCAGATCCGCATGCGGCCCAGCAGGCGGCCGATGTCGCCGGGCGCGAGGAAGTCCCCGCCGCTGATGCACACTTCCGGCAGCGGCTGCAGCCCCTCCATCCGGTTCCAGGCGGCCAGCAAGGCCGGCGCGGCGGAGATCACGTCGGGACGCCGGCTTGCCAGGAACGCCTGCGCCCGGCGCTCGTCCAGCAGGCTGTAGCGGTCCGCCACCACGCTGGCGCCGCCCAGCGCCCAGGCCAGCAGCACTTCCTCGAGGTAGCCGTCGAAACTGGGGGAAAACTGCTGCGTCACCCGCATGCCCGGCCGCAGCTTCAAGGTGTCGACCAGGGAGTCCAGATACTGGGCCGCAGTCGCGGCCGCGACGCAGATGCCCTTGGGCCGGCCGGTGGTGCCGGAGCTGTACAGTATCCAGGCGATGGGATTGTCGGCCCGGGCCTTCTCGCTGCGGAAAGCGCGCCAGTCGGCATCGGCCGGCGCCGGGGCATCGTCGGCGTCAAGCGCCAGATCCGGGGCCGCGTGGCGGATCACTTCGTCGATGCGCGCCTGCGGCGTGCCGCGCTCCAGCGCCAGATAGGTGGTGCGCGTCAGGAAGCAGGCCGCCAGGAACGCCTGCATCCGCCGCCCCGGCAAGCCGACCATCAGCGCGCGCCTGACCTCGCGGCGGTTCAGCCGCTGCGCGTAGGTGGCGACAAGGGCGGAGAAGCCGTCCCAAGAGAGCTCGCCCTCGTCGTCTATCACCGCCGGACGGCCGCCCAGCTCGGCGAAGCCGCGCAGCAGCAGATCATCGATCTGCGCGTAGGCGGCGCGCCGCCGCGCCGGCCGGAACGCCCGCGCGGCCGCGGCGGCGTCGGCCAGCATCTCGTCCAGCGGCAGTTCGGCGGGCGCGCGGCCCAAGGCCAGCGCCAGTGCCGCCCGATAGCTGGAGGCGATGGCGGCGACCCTTTCGCCGGCGAATACGGCAGGCTGGTACTCCAGCGCGAAGCCGCAGCCTTGCCCGCCATCGCTGACCGCCAGGCTGAGCGGCCCATGCGCCTCGATGGCCAAACCGGCCTCACCGGCGCCGTCCTCCTCATCCTCCGCATAGGCATAGGCGACGTTCAGCAGCGGATTGCTGCCGAAACGGCGCGGGTCCTCGTTCAACAAGGGGAACACTTCCTCCACCGGGAAAAACAGCTGCTCGGCCGCCCGCCATTGCTGGTCCGCCAGCGCCTTGACGTAGTCGGCGAAGGTTCCGCGCGGCTGCCCCAGGCGGAACGCGCAGGGCGCCAGCGACACGAACATGCCGACGGTGGCCTGGACCTGCCGCGGGCGCAGCGCGTTCGCCACCGAAATGGAAAAATCGCCGCTTCGCCCTTCGCGCGCCACCGCCAGGCCCCACAAGGCCAGGAAGAACACCGCCGGCGTCACGCTCAGCTGCGCGCACAGGCGCTTGACTTGCGCTTGCTCGGCCGCCGGCAGGCGCCAGCGGAGCGCGTCGCCGCGGTCGTCGCCCAGCGCCGCGCCATGGCCGAAAGGATCGAAATCCAGCCCGTTCAGGCAATCTTGCCAATAGTCTTGCGCCCGGCTCCACAGCGGATGCCGGCGCGCGCCGGCCAGCGCCGCCGCATAGCCGCGATAGCTCAGCTCCGCCGCCGGCGGCGCCTCTCCGCGGGACAGTTGCGCGAACTCGCGCTGCAGCTGCTCCAACGCCGGCTTGTCGACCAGAATGTGGTGGATTTGCAGGCGCAGCCGGGCCCGTTCCGTGCCCATCTCCAGCAGGCAGCCGCGCAGCAGCGGCCCCTGGTCCAGCGCGAAGGCCCGCGCGCTCGCCCGCTCCCAATCCTCGCCGGCGTCCAGCAATACCCGCTCTACCGGCAAGGCCGGCAAGATGTCGGCGCAGGGCTCGCCCCGGGCATCAAGCCGGTAGCGGGTGCGCAGGATGTCGTGCCGCGCCAGCAAGGCTTGCAGCGCCTGCCGCGCCGCGCTGGCGGACACTTCGCGGGCCAGCGGCATCTCCATCGCCAGCACATAGGCCATCGAATCCGGATGCAGCCGGTATTGCGCATACAGGCGGGCTTCCTGCGCGGACAGCGGCCCCGGCCCATCCGCCGCTGACGCCTCGGCGAGCAGGATGGAAAACGCGTCCGCGCCCGCGCCGCCGGCTTGCGCCGACTTGGCGTCGACCAGCTCCGCCAGCGCGGCTATCGTTTCGTGCTGGAAGAATTCGAGCAGGGACACCTCCAGGCCGAAGCGCTGCCTCAGCTCCGCCAGCACGCGCGCCGCCCGCAGCGAATGGCCGCCCAGCGCGAAAAAGCTCTTGTCCGCCGGCACCGCGTCCGCGTCCAGCTCCAGGTGGCGCGCCCAGCACGCTGCCAGCCACGTTTGGGTGGCGCCGAGCGGCCGCGCGGCGGCGCCGTTGCCGGCTTCGCTCAGCAGCCGCTTCAACTGCAGCCGGTCCAGCTTGCCGTTGCGGGTCTGCGGCAGCCGCGCGGCCAGCGCGATCTGCCCAGGCACCATATAGGCCGGCAAGCGGGCCAGCAAAGCCTCGCGGATGGCCCGCTCGTCCAGCCCGTCGTCCGCCGCCGCGACCAGCGCCGCCAGCCGCGCGTGCCCCAACCGGTCTTCCACGCCGATCACCGCGGCCTGGGCGACGCCCGGCAGCGCCAACAGGCTTTTCTCCACGGCGTCCAGCTCGACGCGGAAGCCGTTGACCTTCAGCTGGCGGTCGCGCCGCCCCAGCACTTCGATATCGCCGCCGGCGTCCCAGCAGCCCAGGTCGCCGCTGCGGTAAAAGCGGCCGCTCAGCCGCTCCGTCTCCAGTTCGATGAACGCCTTGGCGGTCAGGTCCGGACGGTTGAGATAGCCGGCGCCCACGCACACCCCGCCGATCAGCAACTCGCCCGCCACGCCGATGGGGCAAGGCTCCAGGGTGCCGGGAAACGCCACCACGCACCGGCAGCCGCGAATGGGCTTGCCGACGGTGATCTGCCGGATGCCGACCGCCATGCGCAGGCAGGTCGCGAATACGCCGGTTTCGCTGGGGCCGTACACATTGAACAGCTCGTAATTGTTTTGCCTATGGCTGCGCAGGCTTTCGCCGCCGAAGTACAGCTGGCTCAAGCCGGGGATGTCGCCCAGCGCCATCAACTCCTCCGCCAGCACCGTCGTGGCGAACGCCACATCGATGCGGTTTGCCGCGAGGAAGGCCGCGTATTTCTCCGCGTCGACGCGGACATCGTCCGGCACCAGCACCAGCACGACGTCTTGCGTCAGCGCCTCCACGCAATCCAGCAGGAAATAATCGAAAGTGTGGTTCGCCGCGGAGGCGACCCTGAGCCGGCCAGCCGGACTGAGCGCGCGCTTTTCCCGGCTCAGGTTGAGCAGCGCCCGATGCGTGTTGACGCTGCCCTTGGGCTTGCCCTCGCTGCCGGAGGTCATCACCACGCACAAGGCATCGTCGGGACTGGCGGCCTCGCCCATGTGCAGCCATTGCGCCAGCTGGGGCGCCGGCGCCGCGGCGGAGGCGTCCCAGCGCGGCAAGACCACCGTCTGGCAGCCGCGGGCATGGAAAAACGGCTCCCAATGGCGGCAATCGTCCGGCAGCAAGGCCACCTTGCTGCCATGCAAGGCGACGATGTCGGCCATCTGCTCGGCCGGCAATTCGTGCGACTGCAGGCAAAACGGCTTGCCTATGCGCATGCATGCCATCGCCGCCAACGCGAGCTCCAGGCTTTTCGGCCCGACGATCAGCACGCAATCGCCCATTTCCTGCCACTGCGGCCAAGCGGGGTCGCTCAGCAGCGCGGCGGAATAACGCTCCAGCTGGGCGAAGCTGACGCTGTCGCCGCCGCGCTCCAGAAACGTCGCGTCCGGCCTGTCGCGCAGCGCCGCGGCGATGGCCTGGGCCAGGTTGGGCCAGGCCAGCGGCCAGGCCGGCGCCTGGGCGGACAGCGCGTCGATGCGCTCCCTTTCCGCCTGCGGGATCCACGGCATCGCCGCAAGCGGCGCGCCCGGATCGAAGGCCATCGCCCCCAGCAGCAAGCTCAGGCGCTCCAGCAACAGCGACGCCAGCTCGGCATCCACGCGGCCGGCGTCGAAGCGCATGTGCAGCCGGGTCTGCGCCGGACTGGCCTGGACCCAGATGCCCAGCGCGCAAGCCGACAAATCCGCGCCCTCGAACGGCGAGCGCGTCTCCGAATAACCGATCAGCACCTGGGGCGGCGCGCCGCCCATTTCCGTCTGCGGCGGCAATCCGGCCGTCAGCGCGGCGGTCTGCTTCCACAGCGCCAACTCGGCGCCGAACAGGCTCTTGACCGGCTGCGCCAGCGTTTCCGCCGTCACCCGCCAGGCCGCCGGCAACTGGTGGGCGCCGGCCGCATCCGCGTCCAGCGACCAGGCCAGCACGCCTTCCTCCTCGCGGCAATGCAAATAGGCGAGCAGCTTGAGGCAGGCTGAGAACAGCGCTTGCCGATGCAGCGCCGACGCCGACGCCATGGCGAAAATCCGCTCGTTGAGCGCCGGCGCCAGCTCGACAGCCGCCGCCGACATCGCGCCGGATGCCGGCCGGGAGACCGCGAAGAACGGGCAGCCCCGGTATTCCGCGGCCGCCTGCCGCTGCGCATAGTCCTTGAGCGCCTGCTTCCGGGCGTTCAAGGCGATGGGATCATTAATCAGCATTTCCAGAGTTTCCTGCTTCAGTTTGACTGGCGGCCGGCGTCGAGCGCGCCTTGCACGATAGAGTGGAACAGCGCGTCCCAAGGCTGCCCGCGGTCATCCGCCGGATGCGACGAGGCTTCCAGCCGCACGTCGAAGCCCGCGTCGTGTTCGGCGATTTCGCAGCTCAGGCTCCAGTGCGCCTGTCCGCCGGCGATGACCGGCGTCTCCCGTTGCCGGCACGGCATCCCGGCGATCCGCCCCGCAAAGCCGTCGCGCGTGAAGTAGCCGAAAAAGGCGGATGGAGACAGCGCCTGCCGCGGCAACTCCGGATGGCGCGCGGCCATCTCGTCGGCATCGAACAGGTAATGGCGGCAAGCCTGGCGCACCGCGGCGCTGACGCCGCGCAGCGTTTCCGCGTCCGCCCCGCCCTCCGGCCAGTCGAAACGCACCGGCAGAACCGCCATCAGCGGCGCGATCACCGCTTGCTGCTCCAGCTGGTCGCGGCCGTGGAAAATCATCGACGCCAGTTGATCGCGCCGTTGCTCCAGCCGCGCCTTGAAGCCCAGGAAAACCGCCATGAAGAATTCGGGCATGCTGATCTTCAGCCGCGCCGACAAGGCGGCGATCCGCGCCTTGCTGTCGGCGTCCAGCGCCAGCTCGCATGTTCGGCTCTGCGGCTGGATCCCGGCTTGCGGCGCCGGCGCCCACCCTTGCAGGCGCTCGCGCCAGAACGCCGCGTGCGCTTGCCGCATGGCGGCGAAACCGTCGCCGTGGAACAGGTCCGAGTACGCCGCCAGGCTCGCGCCCGCCGCCAGCTCCGGCGCTTCGCCCGCCAGTTCCTCCAATATCCGCATCAGACCCGAGCCATCGATGCAGGCATGGGAGAAGTCCAGCAGCAGAACGGGCCGCTCGCCATCGGCCAGCCAGCGGCCGCGCACATTCATGCCGTCTTCCAGCGAGAACGGCCGGATGAAATCGCGCAGGTCCTCCTCCAGCGATCCCAGGCTCTGGCGTTTTTCCAGCCGGAACAGGAAGCGCGGCGCCGGCTGCAGGAACAGCTCGCCGCCATCCAGCGCGAACCTCGCGCCCAAGCCCTCGTGCCGCGCCAGCGTGGCCTGCAACAAGTTGCGCAGCTGTTTCAGATCGGGTTCGGCATCAAACTCCAGCGCCACGAAACTGTTGTTGCTCAAGTCGGCAGGATTGAGCCGGATCGCCTTGTAGATGGCTTTCTGCGCGGGCAGCGCCCGGATGCGTCCGGTTTGCGCCGCGGCCTGCGCCGGCGCTTGGGACGGCGCGGCCGCGGCAGCCTTTTCCCGCTCCGCGTCGATCAAGGCCGCCTGCGACATCAGATCGAGATGGGCGACCAGCGCGCTCAGCGGCAGCGACAGGTCGAACGCCTGCCGTATCCGCCCTATCAGCGCCACCGCCAGCAGCGAATGGCCGCCGGCCTCGAAAAAGTGGGTTTGCCGGCCGATGGCGCCGGTATTGAGCAACTCGCTCCAGATAGCCGCCAGCCTCGCCTCGGTGCCCTCTCGGGGCGGCTGCGCCGGCTGTCCGGCCGCGACGCCGGACGGCGCCGGCAAGGCCTTGCGGTCCAGCTTGCCGTTGCCGCTCAGGGGCAAGGCATCCAGCGTCACGATGCTGGACGGGATCATCAAAGCCGGCAGCCGCGCTTGCAGATGCTGCCGCAGCGCCGGCTCCAGCGCCTCTGCGCCGGCAGCCGGCACCACGTAGGCGGTCAGCCGCGCATCGCCGGCCACGTCCTCGCGCACCAGCGCCACGCATTCCTTCACGTCGGCATGGGACAGCAGCGCCGACTCCACCTCGCCCAGCTCGATGCGCACGCCGCGCAGCTTCACCTGGAAATCATTGCGCCCCAGATATTCGATATCGCCGTCTGGCAGGTAGCGGGCCAGGTCGCCGGTTCGGTACATCCGGCCAGGCCGGAAAGGATCGGCGACGAACTTCTGCGCGCTCAGCTCCGGCTGGTTCAGATAGCCGCGCGCCACGCCCGTTCCGCAGATGTGCAGCTCCCCCGCCACGTCTACCGGACAAGGCTGGCCGTACGCGTCGAGGATATGCAGGCGGATGTTGTCGATGGGCTTGCCGATCGGAATCACGTCGTCGTCGCCGACCTGCCGGCAATCCCAGGCGCAGACATCGATCGCCGCCTCGGTCGGGCCGTACTGATTGTGCAATTCCACGCCGGGGAAGCGTTCGAGGAAACGCCGCACGCTATGCGCCGGCAAGGCCTCGCCGCTGCAGAACACCCGGCGCAGGCTGCCGCCGGCGTCCGGCGCCTGGTCCAGGAAAACCGACAGCATCGACGGCACGAAATGCAGGGTGGTGATGCCGCGCTTGCGTATCGTTTCGCTCAGGTAGCCGGGGTCCTTGTGCCCCTCCGGCTCCGCCATCACCAGGCGGGCGCCGTTCATCAGCGGCCAGAAAAACTCCCACACCGACACATCGAAACTGTAAGGCGTCTTCTGCAGCACCGCGTCCGTCGCATCCAGCGGATACCTCTTCTGCATCCATGTCAGGCGGTTGACGATGCCGCGATGCTCGTTCATCACGCCTTTCGGCCGTCCGGTGGAGCCGGAGGTGTAGATCACATAGGCCAGATGGGAGGCGGTCAGGCCGATCTGCGCCGCGGGCAAATCGGCGGCGTCCTGTCCGGCCCAATCCGCCGCGTCCTCGCTCAGATCGATCAGCGCGGCGCCGGCGCCGGCGGCGTATTCGGCCAGCCACGCCCGCGCCGCCGCCGGAATGCCGCCATGGCACAGCACCGCCGCCGGCGCCGCGTCGCGCAGCATGTAATCCAGCCGGTCGGCGGGATGGCTCGGATCCAGCGGCGCGTAGGCTCCGCCCGCCTTCAACGCCGCCAGCAAGGCCACCACCATGTCCAGGCTGCGCGCCATGCACACGCCCACCAGCGCATCCGGGGCGATGTTCGCCTTCGCCCTCAGGTGGCGCGCCAGCCGGTTCGCCGCGCCGTTCAGCTGCGCATAGCTGAGCGATTGCGCGCCGAATTCGACCGCGACGGCGTCCGGCGTCCGGCGCGCCTGCGCCTCGATCAGCGTGTGCAGGCAGGCCTCGGCTGGAAAGTCGGCGTCGGTCTGGTTCCATTGCCGCAGGATGCGGTCCTTCTCCGGCGCCGGCAGCGCGTCGATGCGGCTGATCCGCTCCTCGGGGTCGCGCGCCAAGGCGGCGGCCAGCTCGCGCAGGGCCGTCTCGAAGAAGTCGCACACCCGCTCCGGGTCTAGCGCCTGGCCAACCTGGGCATTGATGACGAAGTCGTCGCCGAAGTCATCGACATTCACCGCCACCGGATAGGTGGTGCGCTCCATGATTCCGGAATAGGACACGCCGGCCACCGCGGCGGGATTGACGGCGCCGAACGGGTCGGACGACGGCACATTGCGCACTTCGCTGTGGCGGTAGTTCAGCAAGGTGGTGAACAAGGGCGCCGCGCCGGCCGCTCTTTGCGCCTGCGCCAGCGACGCCTGCTCATGCCTGAGCAGGCCCGTCAGCGCGTCCTGGACATGCGACAGGCAAGCCGCCACCGGCAGATCGTCCAGCCGCAGGCGGATGGGCAGCGTATTGATGAACTGCCCCATCGCGCTGTCTGCGCCGCCGCCGGCGCTCATGCGCCCCAGCAGCACCGTGCCGAAGGCCACGTCGGCCTGGCCGCCCAGACTGGCCAGCACCTTGGCCCAAGCCAGGTGGACAATGGCGGCGACGCTGACGCCGCGGGCTCTTGCCTGCTGGCGTATCAGCCGGGATGACAATGCGGGCAAGGTCCGCCAGGCTTCGGCCACGGCGGCGTCGCCGGCCAGCGGCTCGGCAGCGCCGAAGGGCGCCGGCCCCGGTTCGAACCCGCGCAGCATCTCGTCGAAAAAGGCCTTGCGCTCGCCGGCGTCGTCGGCGGCGAACATCCCCGCCCGCACCTGCTCGAAGGCGGCGGCCGCCAGCGGAGCCGGCGTTTCGCCGCGCAGCCTGGCCTCGATCTCGCGCAGCATCGCCTCCACCGTGGCATGGTCCACCGCCAGGTGGTGCAGCTGGTGCAGCAGCACCCATTGTCCGCGCCCCGCATCGTAGCAATAGCTGCAACGCTGCAGCGGCGCCTGGGCGATGTCGAAACGCTGCCGGGCCGGTTCGCAGCGCCGGCGCAGCGCCGCCAGCGCGTCCACCCCCTCCAGCTCCGCCCGCACCTCCTCCACCGGCAACTCGGCCTCGCGCCACACCAGTTGCAACGGCTGCGGCAGCCCCTCGTGCAGCACGGCGACGCGGAAGGCGTCATGGCGGGCGATGACGGCGCGCAGCGCGTCCAGATAGGCGCGCAACAGGTCTTCGCTGTCGAAGCGGACCACCTGCCACAAGACATACGGATCGCCGGCCTGATGGGCCAGCGCGTGATACAGCATGCCCTGCTGCAGCGGCCCCAGCGGGCAGGCCGCCTGGATATTGGCCAGCCCGCCGGGCACGGCGGCGGCGACGAGGTCCCGCTCAGCCGCGCTCAACCCCGCCAGAAAGGCAGCGCCGCCATCCTGCCGCGCCGGAGCGGCGTCCTCCGCCAGCGGATCGAACACCCGCAGCTCGGCCGCCAGGCCGGACAAGACCGGCTGCTGGTAAACAGTGTGCGCATCCACAATGAAGCCGCGCCGGCGCAGCGCCAGCATCATTTTCACCACCAACAGCGAGTGGCCGCCCAGATTGAAGAAGTGGGCATGCCGGCCGACGCGGCTTTCACCCAGCAGCTCCCCCCATACCTCGGCAAGCGCCTGCTCCCGCGCGTCCCGCGGCGGCGCGAAGGCCTCCGCCGCCGGCGCCTGGCCGCAAACCAGGGGGAAAGCCTTGCGGTCGATCTTGCCGCTGGCGGACAAGGGAAAAGCGTCGACGATAGCCAGCGCCGCCGGGCGCATGTATTCCGGCGCGGCGTCCCGCATATGGCGCGCGACGCTTTCCCGCAGGCCGTCCTCATCCGGCGTGGCGGCGATGATGAAGGCCACCAGCCGCTTGTCGGCCGCGCTGTCGCCCTGCGCCAGCACGACGGCGTCGCGCACCGCCGGATGCCTCATCAGCAACGCCTCCACTTCGCCCGGCTCCACCCGGTGGCCGCGTATCTTGATCTGGAAATCGATGCGGCCGAGGATGTCGAGCAGGCCATCCGGCCGCCACCGCGCCAGGTCGCCGGTCCGGTACAGGCGCCGGACGCCCGCGCCGTCCGGATCCCGCTCGACGAAGCTGGCCGCGGTCTCCTCCGGGCGCCGCTGATAGCCGCAGGCCAGTTGCGGGCCGGCGATGCACAACTCGCCCGGCTCGCCAGGCGCCGACTCGCGGCCTTCAGCGTCCAGCAGATGGATCGTTACATTGTCGATCGGGGCGCCGACCGGCGGCAGCGTCGGCCAATCCTCGGCCTGTCCCGGCAGGGTGTAGGCCGTCACCACATGGCTTTCGGAAGGGCCGTAGTGATTGTGCAGCCGGCAGCCCTGCAGCACGCCGAAGAACTGCCGGATGGCGGCGGTGACCACCAGTTGCTCGCCCGCCGTCACCACGTCCAGCAAGCTGGCGGGGTAGCATTCCTGCTCGGTCGCGGCGGTGGCCAGGCTGTTCAGCGCCACGTAAGGCAGGAAGATGCGCGCCACCTGCCGCTCTTCGATGAAGGACAGCAGCGCCAGCGGGTCCAGGCGCAAGCGGTTGGAAATCAGCACCAGCTCGCCGCCGCTGGCCAGCGTGGAGAAAATCTCCTGGAAAGAAACATCGAAGCTCAACGGGGAAAACTGCAGCGTCCTTCGTCCCGCGTAGTCGCCTTGGTCCCGCAGCTGCCAGGCCACTAGATTGGCCAGCGCCCGGTGCGGCATGCGCACGCCCTTGGGCGCGCCGGTCGAGCCGGAGGTGTAGATCAGATAGGCGAGACTCTGCGGATCGCAAACCGCCGCGTCATCCTCTGCGCCGTCGCCGCGGGAGAGGTCGCGCTGGTCCATGTCGATGAAGGCGTGGCCGGCCGGCAGCGAGCGGATGATTTCCGTGCTGGAGATCACCAGCGACACTTCGGCGTCGCGCAGGATGTAAGCCTGGCGCTCGGCCGGATAGGAAAGGTCGATCGCGGCATAAGCCGAGCCGGCCTTCAGCACCGCTATCACCGCGACGATGGCGTCGATGCCGCGCTCCAGGCAGATGCCCACCACTTCCGCCTCGCCATGGGCGCGGATCAGGCGCGCCAGCCGGTTCGCCCTGCGGTTCAGCTCGGCATACGACAGCGACCGGCCGTCGAAGCTCAGCGCCGCGGCGTCCGGCGTCAGCGCCGCCTGGCGCTCGAACAGCCGGTGGACGCCGTCATCGGCCATCGGCCCGATCGGCGCCAGATGGCCACCGCTCTTTTCCAGCAAGGACTCAGCAAACATAGCTCTCTTCTTTCAACTCGATCAGTTGACCGTTTTTCATGATGATCAGCGCATCCGCTTCGGCGAAATACTCATCGTCATGGGTCACGACAAAAACAATGCGGCCCTGGGCTTTCAGCATGGGTAGCCACTCCTGGTAAAACCGGGCCTTGGCGCGGGGGTCCTGGTCGGCGGCCCACTCATCCAGCACCACCAGCGGGCTCGGGTCGGCCAGCAGCATCGCCAGCGACAGCCGTTTGCGCTGCCCGGTCGACAGCTTGATGCTGTCGAAGGCGCCGTCATCGCGCAGTTCGGTCTTGCCGGCCAGCCCCAGCAGCGCGATGTTGCGGTTGATCGCCTCGCGCGACTGCGCCAGCGCCGGGTCGTAGAGGCGTTTGAACAGCCAGTTGTCGCTGAAGATGGCTCGGGTCAGCTCCAGCAGCCGGCGGTGCGGAACCTCCGCGCCGTTCACCTTCACCGTGCCTTGCGACGGCGCGTACAGCCCGGCCAGAATCATCGCCAGCGTGCTCTTGCCCGAGCCGTTGCCGCCGGTCAGGAAGTAGGCCTTGCCGCTTTGCGCCGTCAGCGACAGCGGGCCCACGCCGAAGCGCTCGCCTTCGGCGCCGGAAGCCGGGTAATGGAAGCTCACCGCCGACAATTCCAGGGTGTGCACCGCGGAGGGAGGCGACGCGTCCGCCGCCCGCGCGTCGGAGCGGATGGACTGGCAAAACGCCACCATATTGCGCATCAGGCTTTGCAGCCGGATCAGCTCGGGCATCGCCGACATCACCGCGTTCAGCGGGCCGATCAGGTACAGCAGGATGATCAGGTATTCCTTCGACGTGTCGGCGTCGAAGCGCGGTATCAGCAGCGGGAACAGCAGCGCCACCGCCACCAACAGCACCGTGAGCAGCGATTCGCCGATGAAGAACGCGCCCAGGAAGCCGCGGTCGTACTGGATCCGCAAGGCTTTGAATCGGTCGGAAACCGCTTGCGCGTGGCGGTGGAAGCCTTGCTTCACCGCCTCGCGGCGCAATCCCTTGTAGCCTTTTTGCAAGTCCTCGACCGCGTCCATGAACTCGCTGCGGGTATCCAGCGCCTGGGGCATCAAGCGGTTGGCGCGCTGGGAGACGTAGTAATACAGCCCGACCATGGGCAGCACGCACGCCAGCAGCACCGAGGTGGCCGCCGCGGATTTGAATGCCATCAGGTAGGCGAACAGGAACACGATGGTCAGCAGGTTGGCGAAAAACGGCACGAAGGCCAGCACGCTCTTCGCCAACTCCTGGGAGTCTTCCCCCACCACCGACTGTATCTTCCCCGGCGACAGCCGCTCGACGCTCTGGTAGTCCGACGCCAGCAGCCTGCGGATGATCTCCATCCGCCAGCCCTGCACGAAGGCGTGGCCGAAACGCATGATCTGCTGCTCGGCGGCCTTGCGCGACGAGATATAGAAATAAATGCAGTTGAACAGCAGCGCGGCGCTGAACGCCAGGTGCGAGGCCGGGCTGCCTATGGTCTGGATGATGCACAGCACCAGCGCCGAGTTGAGCAGGCCGGAAATCACGGTCAGCCCCACCACTCTGGCGATCATCAGCGCGGAAAACGCCTTGCCGGAAAAATCGTCGCCGCGCCGCGCCGCCAGGAAGAAGAACAGGCTGACGGCATTGGCGAAGAAGACCAGCCCCGCGGCCGCCGCCGGCAAGCTGGCGGGGCCCCATACCAGCAGGCTAGTCCACCCCAGCCCGGCCAACAGCGGCGGCGCCGCCGCCAGCGCGGCCAACAACGCCGCGTTCTGCACCGCCAGCCGCGCCAGGAAGGCCCGCCAGCTGGCCGGTTCGGCCGACTGCGCCAGGCTGTCGCGGATGATCGCGCCCTCCAGGCTGCGCGCGGGGGCGCCGGCGGCGGCGGCTCGCTTGCTCCAGCGCGCCCAGGCCGGCCAAAGCAGCAGGCCGCCCAGCCAGAACAGCGCCGCCGCCGCGGTGGACACCCAATCGCCGCTATCGGCGGCGAAGCTGGCCGGCAGGGTTTGCGGATCCGCGCCGCGCAGATGCTGGAAGACCGAGCGGCCCAGCTGGATCACCTGCGGGCTGTTGCTGTTGCCCAGCATGACCACGCCGACGCCGGCCGCCGGATCGAACGCCACATAAGCGCCCGCATTCGGGTTCTGTCCCGGATGGCTCCAGCTGGAGGTTTTGCCGGCCTCCACATCCCAGCCGTAGGCGTAGCCGGCGTCGCCGCCCCCGCCATACGGCCGCTTCGCCTGCTGCAGCGCCGCGTACAGCGCGGCCTGGCTGGCGTCCGCGCCCGGCTTGGCTTCGCGCTGCAGCAAGAAGCGCAGCCAGGCGGCCATGTCCTCCGGCGTGCTCAGCACGTAACCGGCCGGCGCGTTTTGCAGATAACGCGGCGCCTGGTACGGCCGGGCAGCGGTGAAGCCCACCTTATAGCCGGGGATGCGCGCCAAGCCGGCGGGCGCCGCCGGATCGCCTTCGACGAAGGTGTGCCGCATGCCCAGCGGCAGGAAGATCTTCTCCCGCAGCAACACCGCGAACGGCTTGCCGCTTGCCCGTTCCGCCACCAGCCCCAGCAGGCTGTAGTTCAGCGTCGCGTATTCCTCCTTGCTGCCCACCGGATAGGCGAGCGGCACATCCTGCAGCAGCGCCGGCAGCCGCTCCAGCGCCTGGGGCCCGCCGTCGGGCCGCAGCAGGTCCAGCGTGTCTTCGGCTATGCCGCTGGTGTGGAACAGCAGGTTCTTGAGGCGGACGGCGGCATACCCCGACGAGGGCCTCCGCGCCAGCTCCGGCACCCAGCGGGTGAGCGCATCGTCCCGGCTCAGCGCGCCCTCGCGCTCCAATTCGGCGATCAGCAGCCCGGTAAAGGCCTTGGAGCACGAGGCCAGCTCGAACACGCCGGCCTCCTGCTTGCCCAGACGCATGGTCCGGGTCTGCCCGCCCGCCACCACGCTCAAGGCGCCGGTGGGAACCTGGCCGGCGTCCCAGCGCGCGCTCAGCTCGCCGAGCGCGCGTTGCAGATCCCCGCCGGGCGCCGCCGCATGCGCGCCGCCTCTCAGCGCCAGGCACAAGCAGGCCAGGGACAGCGCCAGGCGGAACCATCCGGACTTAGCCATTGATTTCGCCCTCCTGCTTGGCGCCGCGCAGCTTGCGCTGCGCCAGCAAGGCCCGCCGCTTGTCTCCCGCGCCGGATGGGGGCGTCTGCGCGGACTCCGCCGCCGCCGCCGCGGGCGCCAGCTCCCGGCTCAGTTCGCGCAAGGAAGCCGCCTTGAACAGCAAAGCCACCGGCACTTCGCGTTCCAGCCTTTGCTCCAGCCGCTTGGCGAACTGGATCAGATCCAGCGAGGTGGCGCCCAGCGCGAAGAAGCTGGCGTCCACGTCCAGGCCATCGGCGCCCAGGAACCCTTCCAGCATCTCGCGCATCGCCGGCAGCAACGCGTCCGCGTCCGCGCCTTTCAGCGAGTCGCCGCCGGCCGCCTCCGCTCCCCCGGTTTTTGAACCCGCGCCAAACAACATCTGCTGCGTGCTCGACTGTTTCTCAAGCACCGCGCCGATCGGCAGCTTGGACACCGCCAGATACGCTGTCGGGCTCTGGCGAACCAAGGCCGCCATCGCCATGGCGATTTGCGTGCCCTCCGCGTCGCTCAGCCCTTCTTCGCGCAATTTGGCGGCGAAGCCGCGCGCCTCGCCGCGCTCTTCCATCGCGACGACGATCTTGCCGATATGCCGCCCCTGCGCCATGAACTGGAACGCGTCGGCGATATCCCTGGCCGGATAGGCCTTGGTCGGCAGAGGCCGCAGCGCCTCTTGCTCCAGCAACTGCACAACCTCGGCCCACGCCTCGCGATAGGCCGGATGCTCCGCGCCGGCCTGCACCGCGTGGAAACTGCCGCCTTCGGCGAACAAGGCCAAGCCCAGCCGCCAGTTCTGCAAGATGTCCCGCAGCCCCAGCTCCAGGAAACGGCCTTGCGGCGCCAGCAAGGACAGGCTTTCCTCCAGCAGCTCTCCGGCCAGCGCGTTGAGAATCACCGCAAAAGGCCGCTCGCCGAGCTGCCGGCGGAAAACCTCGCCGAACTCGCGCGTTCTGGAGTTCGCCGCCCCCTTGGCGCCCATGCCGATCAGCAGCTCGCGCTTTTCCTCGCTGCCGGCGGTCACCCAGACCTCAGCCCCCAGATAGAGCGCGATCTGCATGGCCGCCATGCCGACCCCGCCGGCCGCGGAATGGATCAGGATGCGCTCGCCGCGCTTCAAATTGGCCGCATGGCGCAAGGCGATCCACGCGGTGGTGAAGGCCACCGGCACGCCGGCCGCCTGCTGGAAGCCCAGCGTGCGCGGAATCGGCGCCACCACGCGGCGGGGCATCAGCACGTGCTCCGCCAGGCAGCTGTGGCCAGCGCACATCACCCGGTCGCCGACGCGCACATCTTCGACCTCCCGCCCGACCCGGGTCACGACGCCAGCGGCTTCCTGGCCGAAGGTCATGCTGGGGTCGGTCGGGGCCGGCAGCACGCCCAGCGCGATCAGGACATCCTTGAAGTTGAGCCCGGCCGCCTTCACCCGGATCTCCACTTCCTGCGGGCCGGGCGCCCGGCGCGGCTCCTGCCGCGTATCGAAGGCGAAGCCCGCGCCGCCGTCCTCGCCGCCGCGCAGCCGCATCACGCCATGGCTGTCGGCGCCGCCATCCCGCAGCGCGGCGGACGCGTCCACCAGCAGCAGGTCGTCGATCGCCACCAGCAACGCGCCGTCCTCGGAGAAAATTCTCACCTGCAACAGCTTGTTGGCGCCCAGTTCGCCGATCCGCACATGGCTGAGCACGCTGTCGCGCATCGGCGCGAACTGGCTGAATCCGCCGATCGACACCGGCGCGAATTGGGCGTCGGCGTCCTCGGGCGAAGCGATCAGGGTGGCGGTGTCCAACAACGCGATATGCAGGCCGCACTCCGCCGCCTCGCCACGGAACGCCGCCGGCAGTTGCAGCCGGTTCAGCACTTCGCCGGCGCCGAGGCGATCGACGGCCACCACGTTGCGCCAGCGCGGTCCGAAGTCCAGCGCGCCTTGCGGGCTGACGCCCGCGCCGTCCCCGGCGCGGAACAAGGGTTCGCCGGACAAGCCCGGCAAGCCGGCGTCGGCCGCCGCGCGGGCGCCCACCTTGCCGCCCGCATGCTTGAGCCAGGTCGCGCGGGAAAACTCGCCCAAACCGGAGAAAATCTCAAAAGCGCCGAAATCAGCGGCGAACGCCACCACGACATCGGTCTGGGCGGCGTCGGGCACCACCAGCGGCCGCTCGATGGCCACCCCTTGCAAGGAGAACGCCGCGCCGTCGGCGCGCGTCTGGGCCAGCGCGCGATGGACCAGGGCCAACATGCCCATGGCAGGCATCACCGCGGTGCCGGCGTCGAGACGATGCTCGTCCAGCCACCAGTCCCGCCGCGCATCCAGCCGGCTGCGCCAGACAACGCCGTCCGACTGCTCGGCCGGGCCGGACTGCAGCAGCGCCTGGTCCAATTGCCGCGCCGAACGGGTGGCCATGCCGGACTCCGCCCAGTCGTCCCAGGCGATGGCCAGGGCCTTGCCGCCCTGGCTGCGCGCCTGCTCGGCGTAGGCTTCCAGGCAGGCGTTGGCGGCGACATACGCGACCTGCCCCACTTTTTCCTTGGGCAGCAGATTGCCCAGGCTGGAGAACAGCAGCAGCGCCGGGTTCCCCAGCTGCGCCAGGCTGGCGCACAGGAAACGGCTGCCCGTCACCTTGGGCGCCAGCGTGGCCGCCGACTCCGCCTCGGTGCGCATCTGCATCATCGCGCCTTCGCCGCGGCCGGCGGTGTGGAACACGTAGTCCAAGCCCTCGCCCTGCGCCGCCAGCCGGAAAACCGGCTCGAACGCCTTGGCCAGCGACGCTTCGTCGCCCAGTTCCGCCTGCAGCAGGGTCACCCGGCTGCCCATGGCTTCCAAGCCGCCCACCCAATGCAAAAACGCCGCGTCGGGGCCGGCGCCGGCCATTGTCTCCGCCCATTCCCGGCGCGGCGGCAGCGCTTTGCGCGTCAGCAGCAGCAAATCGCAGTGATAGACCCGCGCCAGGTGCTCGGCGATGGCGGCGCCCATGCCGCCATTGGCGCCGGTGATCAGCACCCGGCTGTTGCGGCCGATGTCCGGCAAAACCCGGTTCAGCGGCTGCGACTGCGCGCGCGCGGTGACGCGCCGGCGCCAGAAGCCGCCGTCGCGCCGGCAATAGAATTGCCCGCCTTGCCAGCCTCTATCCAGCCAGAGCCGCAGCGCCTGGCCGATGTCCCGCGCGTCGTCGCCGGGGAAGTCCACGCCCAGGGCGGCGATGCCGGGGTATTCCTCCGGCGCGATCAACAGCGGCCCCAGCAATTGGCTTTTCTCCGCGGCCAGCGTTTCGGTTCCGCTCCAGGCCGCCATCTGCGTGGCGGGGAACAGCAGCCGCAGCTTGGGCGCAGGCGTTTGCCCGGCGCTCCAGCGCGCCAGCGCCGTCGGCAGCCAGAATGCCCAGAACTGCGCCTGGCGCGCGTCCAGCGCGTCCAGCAAGCCGGTGGCGACGATGTCCATCGCCGCGGAAGGCTTCAGGCCTTGCCGCTCCAGCGCGGCCGGCAGTTCGGCGTGGATGCCGGCGAAGTCGCCGCTCCAGTCGCCGCATTCGATGAACGAGCAGGCGCCGTCGCCCCATCCCAGCGCGGCGGCCAGCGCGCGCTCTCTTTCCGTGACTTGCCGGCAAAGGATCCAGCCGGCCGGCGCGGCCTCTTCGCCGGCGGCGTCTCGCGCCGGCGCTTCCACCCGCTCCCACTCCATCCCGTAGTAGCGGGAGCCGAAAAACAGCTCGGACGCCGTCAACGGCGCGGCGGCCCGCGGCGGCGGCGCGCAGACGCGCCGCTCGAACGCATGGCCGGGCAGATGCGCGCGCGCCGCGGCAGCCGGGCCGCGCAGGCGAGCCCATTCGATCGGCGCGCCATGCGTCCACGCCTGGCCGATGAACTGCAGCGCGGCGCTTTCCTCCTGCTCCGCCCCGCCCGTGCCCAGCGTGGGCGCCAATCGGCCGCCGCCCAGGCCCAGCCATTTGCGCGCGTTTTGCAGCAAATCGGCGCCGGCGCCGATCTGCGCGTACAGCGACGCCGGATGGGCGGCTTCGGCCTGCCGCAAGGCGGCGCCCAGCCGCACCTGGCCCAGCATTTGCTCCACCCAGTACTGCGGATCGCGCATCTCGTCGGCGGCCAGCTTCCGCCCCAGCGCGGTGGAATAGACCGCGCACTCGGCCGGGCGCAGCGCGTAAGCCTGCAGCAGTTCGCCGAAGGCGCGCGCCGCCGGTTCGATCAGCGGCGTATGGAAAGCATGGGACACCGCCACCCGCTTGTAGGAGAAGCCGCGCGCGGCCAGCCAGTCTTCCGCGTCTTGCGACCTGTCCTCGGCGGCGGCCAGCGTCCAGACGCCGGGGCTGAGCTCCGACACCCGCCACAGCCAATCGGGCACTTCATCCAGGCCCTGGCGGCAATTGGCGGCGAATACCGCGCCCCGCGGCATGGCGTCCATCAGGCGCGCGCGCGCGACCACCAGCTCCATGCCTTCCTCCGGACTGAATACCCCGGCGACCGCCGCCGCGGCGAATTCGCCCAGGCTGAAGCCGCACAGCGCGGCCGGCCGGCAGCCCAGCCGGCGCAGCCAGACGCCCAGCGCCGTTTGCGCGGCGTACAGAATGGGCTGCAAGCGCAGCGTGGACAGCTGCTCCGGCCGCTTCACGCTGTCGATCAGGGCCGAGGGCTCGATCGACAGCAACGCCGCCGCCTTGTCCAGCAAGCCTAGGTACAGGCCGCCGAACTCGGGATAGCGCTCCGCCAGGCGCAAGCCCATGGCGGCGGACTGCGTTCCCTGCCCCGGGAATAGCCAGACCTGCTCCGGCAGCGGCTCGCGCGCGCCGTCCAGCAGCGTCCAGCCATCCAGCTGGCGCTTCCAGCCTGCGCCGTCGGCGGCGACGAAAGCGGCGCGGCACGGGTATTCGGCGCGTCCCTCCTGCAGTTGGCCGGCGACAGCGCCCAGATCCAGCTGGGCGTCATGCAGCTCCAGATGGACGGAATAGGATGCGATCAGGCTGGCCAGCGCTGACGGCGAGCCGGCCGACAGCGGCAGAATCTGGTCCGCGCCAGACTCCGGCGCTTGCTCGGCGGCAAGCGCGCGCGGCGGCTCTTCCAGCAGGACATGCACATTGGTGCCGCCGATGCCGAAGGAGCTGACGCCGGCGCGCCGGATCGCTTGCGCCTGCGGCCACGCGGTCGCCTGCGTCGGCACCCAGAACGGCGTTTTGTCCAGTTCCAGGTGCGGGTTCGGCCGCTGAAAATGCAAGGATGGCGGGATCATGCCGAAGCGGACGCTCAAAGCCGCCTTGATCAGTCCGGCGATGCCGGCGGCGGCGTCGAGATGGCCCATATTGGACTTGACGCTGCCGATGGCGCAGCGGAAGCGGGCAAGCTCGTCCGGCGCCAGCAATTCCGCGGCCACGCGGCTCAGCGCCTGGATTTCGATGGGGTCGCCCAGCGCGGTGGCGGTGCCGTGCGCCTCTATCATGCCCAGGCTGGAAAAGGGAATGTCCGCCAGCCGGTACACCTGCTCGATGACTTCGGCCTGCCCCCGCACGCTGGGCGCCTCGAAGCTCACCTTCCGGTCGCCGTCGTTGTTCATGCCGGACTCCACGATAACGGCGTGGATCGGATCGCCGTCCGCCAGCGCGTTCTCCAGCAGCTTCAACAGCACCACCGCCGCGCCGTTGCCGTTCACCGTGCCCTGTCCTTCGTCGGAGAAGGTTTTGCAGTGGCCGTCCGGCGACAGGATCATGCCGTCGCGGTGCAGATAGCCGCCCGCCGCCGGGTCGGTGATGCACGCGCCGCCCGCCAGCGCCATCTCGCACTCTCCCGCCAGCAATGCCTTGCTGGCCAGGTGCACCGCGGACAGCGAGGTCGAGCAGGCGGTCTGCACATGCAGCGCCGGCCCATTCAGCTTCATCCGGTAGGCGATCTGCGTGGCGAACGAAGCCGGGTCGTTGTAATTGCCGACATCGAACATTTCCGCGATGTCCTGGCTGGCGCCGGCGAATTGCTCCAGCCGCTCCAGGTTCAAGGTGGAGCCGATGAACACGCCCGCGTTCAGGGTCGATTCGCCCGGGCGCAGGCCCGCGTCCAGAAAGGCGTTATGGCTGACTTCGTGCAGCACCCGCAGCTGCGGGTCCATTTTCTGCGCCTCCCGCTGCGAATAACCGAAGAATCCGTAGTCGAAGCATTCGGCGTCTTCCAGAAAGGCCTTGGCCGGGACGTAATGGGGCTGGTCTACCACCTCGGCGGGCACGCCGGCCGCCAGCGACTCTTCCCGCGAGAAAAACGACACCAGTTCGCGGCCCGCCAGCAGGTTGCGCCAGAAGACGCGCCAGTCGGGGCTCTGGGGGAATCGGCAGGACATGCCGATGATGGCGATTTCATTGCCGGTGTATTCGCGCTTCATGATGCGGAACTTCCTTTTGCTTTGCGGCGCCGGTCCGCCAGCCGGCTCTTGCCGGTCTGGGCGGATGACAGTTGGTGTTCGTGGGAAGACGAGGCGGCGGGCGCGCCGTCGCGCCGGATCCAGTCGGAGAAGGAGGCGATGGTCGGGTGCTCGAACAAGACCGCGACGCCGACCTCCCTATCGAAGGCCTGCCGCACGCCGGATTGCAGCGCGATGATCTTGATGGAGTCGCCGCCGGCGTCGAAGAAGTTGACATCGGTCGCAGCGGTGCGGCCGTCCAGCACCGCGCGCCACACCTGCTGCACCTTCGCCTCCACCGGATCGGTCGCCAACGCCGGGGCGGGCGCCGCCTGCTCCTGCAGCTCGGCGCGTTGCAGCAGGCGGTTGCGGTCTATCTTGCCGGTGAGCGTGCGCTCGAAACCATCCACCGCCACGATGCGCGCGGGCATCCAGGCCTCCGGCAGCTGGCTGCGGATGCGTTCGCGCACCAGGGGCAGCAGCGTCTCCGCCGCCATGCCGCTATCGACGAACAATCTCCATTGCCGCTTTCCTTCCGGCGTGGGCGCCGGCAGCAGGCTGCAGGCGCGGACTTCGGCCATCGCCTCCACCACCCGCTCCAGTTCGCGCGGCTCGATCCGCACCCCGTTCACCTTCACCTGGTCGTCGATCCGCCCCAGGTATCTGAAACCCAAATCCGGCGCGAACGTCACCGCGTCGCCGGTGCGGTAGTAAGCCTGGCCGTCGCGCTCGACGAAGCTCTTGGCGGATTCGGCGGGATTGCCGGCATAGCCGCGCGCGATGGAGAGGCCGCCCACCCACAATTCGCCGCGCACCCCGGCCGGCAGCGCCTGGCCGAAAACGTCCGCGCAAAAAGCGACCGCGTTTTGAATCGGCCAGCCGATGGCGACCTCCCGCTCCGGCGACTGCCTGGCGCTCAGGCAATCCACCGTGGTTTCGCTGGGGCCGTAGTGATTGCTGACCGCGTAGCCCTGGCCCAGCAGCTCGTCGCGCAGCGGCGCCGGCAAGGCTTCGCCGCCGAAAATCCATAAGCGCATGTCCGGCAAGCGGGGCGCGCCATGGATCAGTTGGGCGATGGCGCCGGGAATGAAGTTGACCAGCGTCACCGCCTGGCCGCGCAACACATCGATGAAGGCCTGCCGCTCGCGCAGCGCCTCGGGCGCGGGGTAGATCAGGACGGCGCCGACGGCGAGGCTGGCGAAGAGGTCTTCCACGCTGGGGTCGAAGTTCAGGTCGGTCAGGCCCAGCACCCGGTCGGCCGCGCTCAATCCGGTTTCGCGGACAAACCAGTCCAGCAGGTTCGCCGCCGACTCGTCGCGGACGGAAATGCCTTTGGGCCGGCCGGTGGTGCCGGAGGTGAAGATGAAATAGAACTCGCTCCCCGCCTCCCGCTTCGGCCACAACCACGGCGCCGCGCCGCCCGCCGCTGGCGCGGCCGCCTCGATGTCCAGCAGCAGGCGGCCGGCGTCGGCGCCGAGGTCGGCCTGCGCCAGACCGCCGCACAGCACGATGCCGCAGTCCGCCAGCGCCAGCAGCATCCGCTTGCGCTGCGGCGGGTCTTTCGGGTTCAGGTAGACATAACTGCCGCCGCTGAACAGGATCGCCAGGATCGCCTGCGTCGACCGCAGCCCCTTGTCCAGATGGACGCCCACCCGGTCGCCGGGAACGAAGCCCGCCGACCGCAACTGCTCCTGCACGGCGCGGATGCCTTGCGCCAGCTCGCGGTTGGCGATCCGCCGCTCGCCTTCGATCAGCCCGACCGCCTCCGGGAAGTCGGCCAGGCGCTGGCCGATGCGCCGCAACAGCGCGTTGATGTCCGGCGTCTGCTCATTGCGCTCCCCCGCCACCAGCGAGCCCGCCGCGCCGTCCGGCCCCAGCTTCAGCGCCAGTTCGCCGATCGTCGCCGTTTCCGGCGCGGCCAGCAGGTCCGCCGCCAGGGATTCGAACGCATGGAACGCCGCCCGCACCGCGGCCGGGTCGGCCTCGCTGGCGGCGCTGGCGCTCAGTTCCACCTGCCATTGCTCGACGCCGGACACCGTCAGCGTCAGGCCGAAGTGGGTTGTCTCCTCGCTATGCAGCGCCTCCACGTGCGCGCCGCAGCCGGCATCGCGCAGGCTGGCGTCGATCGGGTAGTTGTCGAACACCACCAGCGAATCGTAAAGCTCGCCCCGCTGCCCGGCCGCTTCCCGCACCAGCAGCGGCGGACTCTTCTCATGCCGCTGGGTGCGTTGCAGCGTCTGGAACACGGCGCGCAGCGCCGCCGCGGCGTTCCAGCCGCCATCCAGCGTCAGGATCAGCGGCGCGGTATTGGTGAACAAACCCAGCGGCTGGCGGTCGGCGCTGCGCGCCAGCGCCGCTTCCCGTCCGGAAAACGCGCAGCCGAAAGCCACGCTCTTCTGGAAGGAAAGCTTGGAAAGGGTCAGCGCCCAGCACAGGTAGACGAAGCTTGCCGGCGTGACGCCGGCGCGGCGGCACAACGCCTCGACCGCGCCCTTGCGTGCCTCGTCCCAGCGGCTGCCCGCCGTGGTTCCCGCTGCGGCGCTGCCCGCCGCGGCGGCGCGGCGGAACATGGGCTCGGCCAGCAGCCGGGTGGCCGCGGCCGCTTCGCCGTCCGGCAGATCGCGGAAAACGGCGTCCCAGTATTCGCGGCTGGCTTGCAACTCTTCCGGGGCCAGGCCCTGCCAGAGCTGGCGCGAATACAGCCTCGCGTCCAGCGCGGCGATCTCCTGGCCGCGCAAGCCTTGCAGCCAGAGCGCGATCAGCAGCGAGCTGCTCCAGCCGTCCATCAGGATATGGTGGAAGGAAAACGCGATGTCCAAGGTCCCGGCGGCCGCGTCATGGAAGCAGGCGATGCGGAACACCTCCTCATCCAGCGCGAACGGCGACGCTTTCGATCGCGCCAGCCAATCCAGGCCGCGCTGCCCGGCCGGCGCCTCGCCCGGCTCGACCCGGACATACTCCAGCGGAATGCGCGGCGCGGCGTGGATCAGTTGATGGGGAAAACGGATGGCCCGCCAGGCGAATACCGAACGCAAGGCTGGCTGGGACGCCTGGATGCGGCGCCAAACCTCGCGGACTTCCGCCTCCTCCGCCTGCGCCTTCACGCGGAACGCCACGCCGATGTGGTAGGCGTCGTTGCCGTCCTTCAAGGCATGGAACAGCAGGCCGCTGGCCTGGGGCGTCGCCTGCAGCACTTCTTCGATAGGATTGTCATGCGCCATCTTCAACCCTCCGCCGCCTCGTGCAGGCTCTGCAGCCTCGCTTGCGCCATCGCCGGCGCGTCGCCTCCCTGCGCCGCGGCGATCTCCAGCCACTGCCGGGTGCGCTGCAGCAGGAAAGCGCAGTCTTCCCGGCTGGGCGTCTCGCCCAGCGCCCTTTGCCCGATTTCTTCGCGGATCTTCCGCAGCTGCCGCGCCGCCTGCTCGTCCACGGCGGCGGGCAATGGCTCGCCGTACAGGTGGGAGCGGCAGTGCCGGACGAAATGTTCGCGCCGGCGTTCCGGCGCGCTCCTCTCCTCGGCCAGCGCCAGCAGGTCGCCCGGCTCGCACACCGGCAGCATCGGCAAGCCCGCGCGCTGGACCAGATAGCTCAGCACCGACTTCGGCGAGATTTCCAGATAGCGGGTGACGCCGTTCCGCGCCGCGTATTGCAGGCTGCGCAGCCATTGCACCGGCGACGTCAGGTGCTGCAGGATCGAATCCTTCAGGCCCGACGCCGGCAGCTCGGCGGCGCTGACGTTGCAGATCAGCCGGGAAAGCAGCGGCCGCGGCTGGTCGGCTGGCGGCAGAAAGTCCAGCGCCGCCTCCAGTTGCGCCCGCGCCTCCTCCATCAGCGGCGAGTGGAACGGACCGCCTATCCTCAGCGGATAAAACAGGCCGCCCAGCGCCTCGATCCGCGGCGCGAAGCGGCGGATCTCCGCCATTTCGCCGGACACCGAAGCCTGGTCGAACGCGTCGACGGCCGAGACGTAAATCTTCAGCCCGTCCTCGCGCCTGGCCTTTTCCACCTCCCGCTCCACCGTCTCCGCCGGCACATGCAGCACCCAGCACATCTCCCCTTGCTGGAAAGTGCGCGCGCATGACTCGGCCGCCTGCGCGCGCAGGCTCACCACCCGCGTCAGCGTGGCCAGGTCCAGATAGCCCGCCGCGCACAGGGCCGGGTACTGGCCCAGGCTATGCCCCATCACGAAATCGGGCATCCATCCGCAGCGCTGGCGCAGTATCCGGGCGATGGCCACCGTGGTGGCGGTCAGCGCCAGCTGGGCAGTGCGCACCTGCTTCAGCTCGTCGCGGCGGCCGCCGTGGATCACCGCGTCCAGGTCCAGGCCGGCCAGGTCCGACACCTCTTCCAGGCACGCGCGGTATTCGGGATAGGCGCGGAATCCGGCGAACATGTCGGCCTGCTGCGCGCCGACGCCCGGAAACAGGAATACGGTCTTCGCCGAATCGATATCGGTTTTCATGCTGAAACTCCGTGAATGATGAGATCGAGCTCCGCCTGCTCCAGCCGGCACAAGGGGAAGTCAGACGGCAGCAGCGCGGCTTCGGGCCGCAGCTCGCCGTCCTGCGGCGCGGCGCGCCAGGCGGACAGCCGCGCATCCAGCGCGGCCAGCCAGCGGCGCGCGTCTTCCTGGCCGGCGCCGGGCAGCCCCAGCCGCAGCTCGATGAACACCGAGCCGGACTCGCGGCAATCGCGGATCAGCAGGTCGAAATCGGCCACGCTGGCCTCCTCCGGGTGCCGGAAGCCGCCCGACAGTTCCGCAAGCAGCTGGAAGTGGCGCCAGGCGCCGTCGCCGCCCAGGCCGGCACCGATGTCGTTGACGCAGACCGTCGGGCGCTCGCCGCCGCCTGCCAGGCCCAGCTGGCCGCGCCAATCCTGCCCGCGCTCATGCAGCCGGGCTTTCAGTTCGCGCAGGAAGCCATGGGGGCGCGGCTGCGGCTGGCCGAGGCTCAGGCGGTTGAAGCCGGTGAACCAGCCGACGGCGCCCGCCAGCTGGGCCGCCCACCCGGCAGGCGTTTCAGCCTCGGCGAAGCAGCGGCCATGGTTTTCGAACAACGCGACCGGCCGCGCCGGCAGCAGGCCTTGCTCCTGGATGGTTTCCAGCAAGGCCGCGGCGATCAGCGCGCCGCGCTCGGCCTTGAAGCGCCGCTCCATTTCGCGGATGTCGGCGCCGGACGCCGCCAGCGCCGCGCTGACCGGCGCGCAAGCCGGCGCGGCCGGTTCGGCGCGGCGCTCAGGCGCGGCCGCGCCATGGTCGCGCAGCCATCGTCCCCACAGGAAAGCGCCTTCCTCAGGCGGCGCATCGCCGGCGGGCGGCGCGTCGGCGGCCAGCGCCAGGTCCAGTTCGTCCAGCAGGTAAATCCACGAGTGCACGTCGCACAGCAGATGGTGGCAAATCCAGATCAGATGGCTGTCGCCCGACGCCGGGTCAAGCACCACCTGATGGACGCTGGGCCGCGTCTCCAGGCTGACGGCTTCCTGCAGCTTCAGCAGCCGGTCTTGCAGGCTTTCGCCGGCAGACAGCGCATGGACGCCAGTCGCCGGGGCGGCCTCGGCGGCGAAACGGCATGCGCCGGCATCCGGCCTCATCCGCAGCGCGAAGATCGCGTGCCGCGACTGCACCGCCGCGACGGCCGCGTCGACGCGCTCCGGCGCGAGGGACGGCTGCAGCCGCAACACGATGCCCTGCTGCAGCCGGTCGCCATGCCGGAAGCCTTGGCCGCGGAACCAGCGCGCGCCAGGCAGATGGCCGATCCAGTCCGCCTGCGCCGCCTCCGCGGCGCCGGCTTCCGCAAACCGCGAAGCGCCGGCGCAGGCTTTTTCCAGCACCGCGCCCAAAGGCTCCGCGGCCAACAGCTCCGCGGCGCCGACGCGCACGCCTTGCTTCGCCAGCAACGCCGCCAGCCGGATCGCCTTGATCGAGTCGCCGCCCTGCTCCAGGAACGACGCTTCCAGCCTCGCCCGCTGCGGCCAGATCGGCGCCAGAAAGGCCTGGTCCAGCCAATCCGGCAACGCGTAATCGCGCGGCGCAGGCTCGCCAGCGGCGCGCGCGGCTTCGTCGCTTGCCGCCAGCTGGGCCTCGGCGGCGGCGATGAGCGCCGCGGCGTCCACCTTGCCGTTGGCGTTGACCGGCCACGGCGCCACCGCGCAATACAGGCCGGGCAGCCAGGCGTCGGGCAGTTTTTCCCGCAGGCAGGCCAGGAATGCCGGATCGCCGGCCGGCAGCGCTTCGCTGCTGCACAGCGCCACGGTTTCGCGCCCGTTCGCGGACAGCTTCAGCGCCTTGAGCTTGCCGCCGCGCGTCAGGCCGCCGACGCGCGCCAGCGCGCCCTCCACCGCCTGTTCGATCTCCGCCGGGTGGATGCGGTGGCCGCGCACCTTGAACTCATCGTCGATGCGCCCCAGGCAATGCAACACGCCTTGCTCGTCGCTCAGGCCCAAATCGCCGGTGCGATACCAGCGGCCGTCGCCGCCGGACACGAACTTCGCCTCGGTCTGCGCCGGATTGCCGACATAGCCGTCCGCCAGCACCGGTCCGCCTATCCATATTTCCCCCTGGAAGCCCTGCGGCACGGGCTGGCCCCAGGCGTCGCGGATCGACATCCGCGCCATGCCCAAGGCCGCGCCTATCGGCATGATGGCGCCAGCCTCCAGCTCGGCCGCGGCCGCGCGGTCCACCGAATGCACGCAGCAGCCCACCGTCGCCTCGGTCGGGCCATATTCGTTGATCACCCGGCTCCCCGGCGGGAAAACCGCCAGCGCCTGGCTCACCAGCGCCATCGACAGGTTTTCCCCGCCGACGACGAAAGTCAGCGGCCCGCGCCGGGGCGGGCTGTGTTCGGCCAGCAGCGCCAGATGCGACGGCGTGCATTTCACGCCGGTCAATTCTTCGTCGGCCAGCAAGGCCTGCAGCAAGGCCGGCTGCTCGCGGATGTCCGCTTCCCGCGTCTGGATGAAGCCGCCGGACAATACCGGCGCCAGGATGCTGGTCTGGGTGAGGTCGAAGCCGAAAGAGGTGAACAGCGGCGCGCTGAACGGCCGCTCCGCCGCATAGTCGGCGGTAGCCGCCAACGCGTAGCAGGCCAGCGCCTCTGGCGATATCACCACGCCCTTGGGCTCGCCGGTGGAGCCGGAGGTGTACAGAATGTAGGCGGGATCGCGGCTCGCCGGCGCGTCCGGCAGGGCTTCGGCCGCCGGCCAGCCGTCCGGCTCGCGCGCGGCGAGCAGCAGCGGCAGGCCCAGCGCCCGCGCCAGCGCCTGGTCGGCCTCGGCGTGAACGCACAGGCCGGCGCCGGAATTGCGGGCGATGGTCAGCAGGCGCGCGCTTGGCGTGCTGGGGCAAACCGGCACCACCGTCACGCCCGCCATCAGGCAGGCCAGGTAGGCGAGCGTGGTCTCCGGCGCGCGCCGGCCCAGGATCAGCACCGGACGCCCGGCGTCGCGCCGGCGGCGCAGTTCGGCGCTGAAACGGCGGATCCACCGCAGGCCCTGGCCATAGCTCAGCGCCTCGCCACCGTCGCCCGGCTTGAACAGGCAGCGGTCGGCGTGGCGCGCGAACGCCTCTCGCAAATGAACGCCGATCGGCAGGGCCGGAACGGCATCCGCGCCGTCCGCCGGCTCGCCCAGCAGCTGCGCGGCGGCTTCCAGCGCGTAGTCGGCCACGGTTTGCAGGAAGGCGCGGCACTGCGCCGCGCTCCATTGCTGGCGGAAGTCGGCCTCCAGCTTGAACTGCCCGCCATCGAAGCGATCATGGATGTGGATGGTGGCGAACAGCGCCTCCACCGCCTGCAGGTGGTCGATTTCCACCTGGGCGCCGGACACGCTGGCCTGGAACACGCCGGTCTGGTACGAAACGCCGAAGGCCGGAACGATGCGCTGCCACTGCGGCGTCGCGAATTCGCCCCAGCGGATGCCGGGCGCGTAGCGCGAATGCGCCACCGCCTTCAGCAGCCGCTTCTCCAGCGCCCGGTAGCTGTCGGCCACCGCCGGGCCGTCCGACCGGAGCACCGGAACCAGAACCGGCGCCACCGCCATGGCGACGGTACGTTTATCCTCCTGGCTCCAGCGATTGAGCATGGGCGCCTGCAACAGCACGCCGTCGCCATCCTCCACCGCCATCTGCGCATGGGCGACGGCGGCGAAAAACAGGCGGAAAACCGAGCCGCCGCCGTTCTTGAAGCGGCGCAGCCGCGCATTGTCCGCATCGCTCAATGCCAGCCGGACGCGCCGGGACAGCGCCTCCGCTCCGCGGTAGTCGCCGATAGGCGATCGGCGCGAGGCCGGCGGCGCGGTTTCTGCGAACGCGCCGCGCCAGTATTCGCCATCCCGCTCCCGGCGGCGCGAGCCCTCATAGGCCCGCTCGCCGTCGGCGATGACGGAAAACGCGGGGGACGCCAACGGCGCCGGCGCGCGGCCGCCATCTTCCAGCGCATTGGCCAGATGCTCCATCACCAGCGCCAGCGCCGCGCCGTCCGCCGCGGCGTGATGAGCCTTCACGAACCAGCCCGAACGCTCCGGGTCGAAACGCACCGCGAATATCTTGATCGGCGTCTGCGCGAGGTCCTCGTCCAGCAGCAGCTGGCGCCGGGCCCAGCCGGCGAACGCCTGCTCCGGATCGGGATGGCGGCTGAAATCCATGCTCTCCACCGCGCTTTGCGGCCGCGCATGGCGCACGCCGTGCCACGCCGCGCCCTCGCCGTCGGCGACGAAGCCGATGCGAAACGCGTCCTGCGCGTCCCGCACCGCCGCGCCGGCCCGCGCCAGGCTCTCCAGCGACACCTGACCGCTCAGGCGCGCCACGCCGCCCAGGAAAAACGGCCGGCCGGACAGATGGAACGCCTCCATCGTGAAAACCGCCTGCTGCGAACGGGACAATTCAAAAGTGAGCGCATCCATCGATCAAACCACCGTCTCGCTGAAAAAACGTTCGCGCATGGCCGCGGCAATGGCCTTGCGGTCCAGCTTCCCCGAACTGTTCCTGGGCAGCCCGCCGGCTTGCCAATAGCGCGCCGGCAGCATGTAGGCCGGCGTTTGCGCGGCGAGGAAGCGGCGCAAGTCCTGGGCGTCGAGCGCCTCGGCGCCGGCGACGATGGCGGCCACCAGCCATTGCTCGGCGTCCGCGTCCTCCACCACGCAAGCGACCGCCTCGGTAATGGCCGGATGGTTGAGCAGGTGGTGCTCGATCTCGCCCAGCTCGATGCGCAAACCGCGCAGCTTCACCTGCGTATCCTTGCGGCCCTGGCAGAAAAAGCGCTCCCCGCCCTCGCACCAGCCCAGGTCCCCGGTCAGGTAGACGCGCTCGCGCAATTGCGGGTGGAAGACGAAGGCCTTGTCCGTCAGGTCTGGCCGGTTGCGGTAACCGTCGGCCAGGCAGATCCCGCTGATGGCGATCTCGCCGACCTCCAGATTGCCCTTCAGCGCCAGGGTGTCGGGATCGACGATATGCAGGCGGCAGCCGGTCAGCGCCGCGCCGATGGGAACGACATCCGGCGCCGGCTCGGCGCAATCGTAGAAACTGACGTCGATGGCCGCCTCGGTGGGACCGTACAAATTGGTCAGCAGGCAGCGCGAACCGAACGCCTGCTGGAATTGCTCCACCAGGCTGGCCTGCAGCGACTCCCCGCTCACATACACCTTGCGCAGGGCCGGCAGCGCCGAGCCGTCATATTGCAACTCCCGCAGCACCGGCTTGAGCAAGCTGGGGACAAAATGCACCAGCGTGATCTTTTCGCTTTCCAGCGCGGCGACGATGCCGCGCGGGAAGGACTCCAGCCCCGGCTGCAGCAAGTAAAGGCTGGAGCCGTTCAGGGCCGGCAAAAACAGCTCCCACAAGGACACGTCGAAGGTCAGCGCCGTTCTTTGCAGAATGATGTCCGCCGCCGTCGCCGCGCTGTGCTCTTGGTGCCACTGCAGGCGGTTGATCAGCGCGCCGTGGTTGACCAGCACGCCCTTGGGCGCGCCGGTGCTGCCCGAGGTGAAAATCAGATAGGCGGGGTCCGAGGCCTCCAGCCTGGGCGCGCCATCGGAAGGCCCAGCCTGCGGATCCGGATCGGCCTGGAAAATCCCCTCCAGCGCATCGCCGCGGATCAGCGCCAGGCCGGGCGCGGCCCGCGCGAACGCGTCCGCCTGCGCCTCGCCGCAAAACGCCAGCCGGCATTGGGCGGTCGCAAACATCGAAGCCATCCGGGCGGGCGGCGTCTTGGCGTCAATCGGGAAGTAAACGCCGCCGGCCAGCAACACCGCGTAGGCCGCCGTCAGGAAATCCGGACCGCGCTCCAGACCGATGGCGACGCAGTCGCCCCGCCGCAGGCCGCGCTGGTCCAGCAGATGGCGGGCCAGCCGCTGCGACCTGGCGTATAGCTCGTTCCAGGACAAAGAGCGCCCTTTGCCCCAGCGTATCGCCGGGTCCGGATTGCCTTTCGCCGTGCTTTCGAAAAAATCAGTGATCAGTCGGCTGCTTTTCATGACGCCGGATTCCTCGGATTGCCGCCGCGGCCTCCGCCGGCGCGCCGCGCCCGGCATGGCGAAAACGCCGGGCGATGGCGCGCCGAGCAAGCGCTTGCGACAAGCGGCTTGCCGGCGGAGCGGCTTGACTTGGATGGATGGGTTTCAGTGGGCGCGGCAGCGCGCGGCGCCGCTCACGAAGCGGGCTGAAGCGCGCCGTGGCCGTAGCGGTTGCAGACTTCCTTGCCGATCAGCATTTTCTGCAATTCGTTGCTGCCTTCGACGACCTGCAATATCTTCGCGTCCCGGTACAAACGGCTGACGCCGCTGCTTTCATCGCAGCCGTGGCCGCCATGGATCTGCACCGCCTTCGCCGCCGCGTCTCCCGCCTCTTTCGAGGCGAACAGCTTGGCTTGCAGAATTTGCTCCAGCGCGTCTTCCTCCCTGGCCTCTTTCGCTTGGGTGGCCGACAGGCAAATCAGCTGCGAAGCCAGCAGGCTGCCGGACATTTCCGCCAGATAGGCGCGGATGATGCCTTGGTCCGCCAGCAGCGTGCCGAAGGTGGAGCGGGAGCCGGCCCGGCGGGCCGACGCGGCCAGCGCCGCCTGCTGGATGCCCAGCGCGGCCCAGGCCACGCTGATGCGGCCGTAATCCAGCGCGCCGGTGGAGATGAGGCTTTGGCCGAACCCTGGCTTGCCGACGATATTCGTCTTGGGGATGCGGCAGCCGTCGAAATCCAGCACCGCCAGATACGCGCTCTTGAAGCCAAGCATGTTCTTCTTGGCGGTCACCGTCAGGCCGGGCGTATCCTTGGGCACCAGCACCGCGGTATCCAGCCCCTGGTATTTGCCGAACACCAGAAACAGGTCCGCTATCTGGGCGAAGGTGATCCAGCTTTTCTGCCCGCTGACGATCAGCTCATCGCCGCGCTCATCGAACCGGGTCGACAGATTTCTGGAGTCGCCGCCGGCGGAGACTTCGGTTTGCGCGAACGCGCCTATGATCTCGCCCTTCACCAGCGGCGCCAGAAAGCGCTGCTTCTGCTCTGGCGAGCCCCAGGTTTCCAGGGTTTTCAACACCATGGAATGGACATTCAACAGCCCAGTGAGCGAACCGCTGCCGGCGCCGATCGCCATGTTCAGCAAGCCGAACGTGGTGGCGTCGAAGCCCAGGCCGCCGCTTTCCTTCGCCGCCAACCCGCCCAGCCAGCCGTTTTCCGCCAGCTTTCGCACCACGGCCGCGGGCGTGGCTTCGCGCAAGTCCCAATCATCGGCATAAGGCGCGACTTCAACCGCCGCGAATCGCTCAAACTCTCGCAGCCACGCGTTTTGCGAAGGGGACAGAAAACGCTCAAGCATTTGCCGCCGCCTTTTGTTCCAGGAAATCGCACACTGCCCGGATGCTGGAGAAATTAGCGGTGTCCAGATCGTCGATTTCAACCTTGATCCGGAAATTCTTTTCCAGGAAGGCAATCAACTGAATAACGGCCAAAGAGTTGACCAAACCAGTTTCGAAGATATTGACCGACTCATCCAGATCCTGTTGCCCAGCCAATTTGCACAGGTATTCAGACACCAGACTTTTGCGCGCGGATACGTCCATTGCGATTTACCATTCCCTTTGCGAGTTTACATTCCATGGGGCCATTCCTTGCGGCCCCACAGCTGGCGGGCAGCCGTCCCAGCCATTGCCGATAATGACATTGGCAACGAAGCATATATCATCACAATGACAGTCGCAAGGTATTCAATTGGCATTTTTAACATGGCTGCAATCTCCCATAAAACATTGGGGAATGACGCCAATCCGCCCGCCCAGCAAGAACTTATCCTCTATCCGCCAGTCTCAGCCGGCCATGTAAACACACTGTTATAAACATGTTTTTTTCTCATGCCGCGTAATAGAAAAACCACCCCCTTCCCGTGCAACGAGGCTTCTGCCGTTTCCCTCCCCCCCACCCAAAGCCGGCGCCATTTGCGTCACCGGAAAACGCCTAATCCCGCGCATGGCTGATTTCCCGCCGCAGTAAAGCCAGCCACCCGCTTGCAAGGCGGCAGGGCCAGCTGCGGACGCGATCATCCATTTGATCGGATCCAGAGCTGGCCCTGCCTGTCATATTCGCCGCGTCTTGCCCCGCCGACGGAATGCCGCCCTTTATCTTGCGCGCATCCCCCCGCCCTTGAGTCCGACTCCGGAAAATCAAATAGATAGTGATATCAAGCTTGCGTAAAAGTACGAATTGAACAATGCGCAGCCATTACTTACAACAAACTTATCCATAAAAACAAACCGCATGATCGCGCGCCATTTCCCGGCATTGCCGGCCGCCTATACGCCGCCGGCGCAAAATAAACCGCAGCCATGCCGAAAAGATTGCCCGCGCGGCCATTCTGGAATCGCTCCTCAACGCCCTGCCCGCAGTGACGCCGGATTTTCCGGTCCTGCTCCTCCCCGGTCGCCGGCGGCCGCCCCCTGACGACGGCGCGCTCCGCCTCGCGCCCATCATTTGAAGGGAAGCGCCCATGAACGACCCGATACCCCTGTTTCTGGATATTTCATCCCAGCTGACCGGTTTCAGCGCGACCGAGCTGGAAGCCACCGGCATGGCCAGCCTCTACTGGGACACCGTCCTGCGCCAGAACCCCCCGGCCGATGTCGAAGGCTTCCTGTCCTGTTCGCGCAGAATCCTGCAGGAGGGCGGAGGCGATGAAACCGCCATCCACGAGATGATCGCCGCCCAGCTCTTTCCCGTCAGCCAGTTCGGCGGCCTCGCGCAGAACCTCATCAATCTCTGGTACCTGGGCCAATGGATTCCGGCCAACCAGAACTTAGGCCTGGCCATGCAGCACAACGTCAGCAGCGAGGCCTATGTGCAGAGCCTGGTCTGGCGCGCCGCCCAAACCCATCCGCCCGGCGCCAGGCAGCCCGGCTTCGGCTCCTGGGCGGAAAAGCCGCTCAATCCCAACTGATCCCGTGCGCAAGCACACCCATCAAGCGAGCCCATCATGCGCGACTCCCAATACGACGTTGTGATTGTCGGCACCGGCATCGCCGGCGCGGTGCTGGCCAAAAGCCTCACCCAGGCTGGCAAGCGGGTGCTGATGCTGGAAGCCGGACTGCAAGCCGGTCTGGAGCTGGACGCCGAATCCGCGTTCGCCAACTACCAGTCTTATGTCGACACCTTCCACTACAAGGCCAACCCGGCCACCAACGGCCCCTATCCGGCGCTGCAGGATGCCCCGACGCCCAATGTGCTGGACATCGCGCTGGGCGACCCGATGGACCAGACCGGCTACCTGGTGCAGATGGGTCCGCTGGCCTTCGGCAGCGACTGCCTGCGCACCCCGGGCGGCACCACGCTGCACTGGCTGGGCAATGTGCCGCGCATGCTGCCCAACGACTTCCGCATGCAGACGCTGTACGGCCGCGGCGTGGATTGGCCGATCAGCTACGACGAGCTCAAGCCCTACTACGAACTGGCCGAGCTGGAGATAGGCGTGTCAGGAGATGCGGCCGCCCAGGTCGGCCCGGACATGGGCCGCGCCAACTACGGCGCCGGCTACGTGTTTCCGATGCAGGCCATCCCGCAGTCGTACCAGGACAAGGTGTGGATCCGCAACGCCCAGGGCGCGAAGGTGCGGGTGGACGGCGCCGACTACGACGTCAGCTTCATCAGCATGCCGCAGGGGCGCAACTCCACCCCCAATCCGGACTATCCCTACTCCGCCATCGCCTGGGAGCCGGCCTCGCAGCGCTTCGCTCCGCAGCGAGTCGGCGCGCAGTATCAAGTCATAGGGTCCACCTGGTCGCCGTATACCGGCGAGCGCTGCGAAGGCAATGCCAGCTGCGTGCCGCTATGCCCGGTCCAGGCCAAGTACAATGCGCTGAAAACCCTGAAGCAGGCTGACCGCAGCCGGCTGACCATCCACACCCAGGCCGTGGCGTCCAAAGTGCGGATCGACCCGCAAAGCCGGCGGGTGACCGGCATCGAATACAAGCGCTACCAGAAGCCGGACGCCGGCGGCTACACCAACCATACCGCCGAGGGCACGCTGTACGTGCTGGCGGCCAACGCGCTGGAAAACGCCAAGCTGCTGCTGATGTCGGGGGCGGCCAACAGCAGCGACCAGGTGGGGCGCAACCTGATGGACCACCAGGTGATGCTGACCTGGGGGCTGTTCAAGCACGAAAAGGTCTATCCCTACCGCGGCCCGGGCTGTACCACCTACATCCCCACTTTCCGCGACGGCGCCTTCCGCAAGGATTTTTCCGCGTGGATCTCCCCGGTGGACAACTGGGGCTGGTCGTGGCCCGTTTTCTCGCCCGGCAGCGATCTAAGCGACGGCATGAACAAGGGCCTGTTCGGCAAGGCGCTGCGCGCCTATCTGGCCGACCGCGTGCCGCGCCAGGCGCTGTTGCATTTCGAGTGCGAACAGCTGCCCAGGCCGGAAAACCGCATCACCATAGACGAGCGCTTCCTGGACCGGCTGGGCAACCCCAGGCCGGTGATCCACTACTCGCTGTCCGACTACGAGCTCAGGGCCTTCGCCGCCGCCAAGGAAGCGTCGGACCAGATCTTCGCCCAGGCGCAGATCAAGGACTACACGCATTACCCCGCCAACGAGGGCGACCAGGACGTGGTGCAGTGGCAGGGCAAGACCTATCAGTTCTGGGGCGCCGGCCACATCGTCGGCACGCACCGGATGGGCAGCGAGGCGGCCAGCTCGGTGGTGAAGCCGACCCAGCAAACCTGGGACCACGACAATCTGTATCTGGTGGGCTGCGGCAATATGCCCACGCTGGGCACCTCCAACCCCACCCTGACCCTGACCGCGCTGGCCTTCATGGCCGCGGAAAACATCCTCAAGCAACTGGACTCGCCATCCCGCCAAGGAGACGCTCATGAGCAATGACTACCTCGTCCAGACCGCCCAGGGCCGCCGCCGCCAACGCCTGGTCCGTCCGCTGCAAAGCCCGCTGCAGGCGCTGCGCTTCACCGCCGAGCCGGCGGAGTTTCAAGTTAGCGGCACCATCAAAACCCTGCCGCAATTGCGCGAGCACCTGCAAACCGCCATCCAGCTGGAACACACCACCATTCCGCCCTACCTGACCACGCTGTACACGCTGGATGAACGCCGCAATCGCTTCGCCTACCAGGCGATACAAGGCGTGGTGATGGAAGAGATGCTGCACATGATCCAGGTTTGCAACATCCTCAACGCCCTTGGCGGCAGCCCGGCCATCAACACGCCGCACTTCATCCCGGAATACCCGGCCCCGCTGCCCCACAGCGACAACGCGTTCAAGGTGCCGCTGCAAAAATTCTCGCCCGACACCATAAGCGTTTTCCTGCAGATAGAAATGCCCGCGCCAAGCGACGCGCCGCCCGAGGCCAACCATTACAACAGCATCGGCCAGTTCTACGATGCCATCCGGCTGGCGATAGAGGAGCTGGACGCCGAAAACTGGCTGAAGCATGGCCGCAGCCTGTTTGACGAGTTTCCGGAAAAAGCCGGCTATCAAATCCTGCCCGAGCACTATTACGGCGGCGGCGGCAAACTGCTGGCAATCCGCTCGCTGGAAGACGCGCGGAACGCCATCGAGGAAATCATCGGCCAGGGCGAAGGCGTGGATGGCACCATCATCGATACCGACAGCATTGAGTTCGGCCAGGATGTCGAATACGCGCACTACTTCCGCTTCAACGAGATCAAGCACGCGCGGCGCTATCTGCCGGACGACAGCGCGCGCCTGCCGCCCACCGGCCCGGCCGTGGAGGTGGACTGGAACGCGGTCATCGACATGGCGCCCAACCCCAGGATGGCCGACTACCCGGAAGATTCGCCGCTGCGGCGGCAGTCCTGGGAATTCAACCGCACTTATTGCCAATTGCTGAACCTGCTGCACATCTCCTGCAACGGCAAGCCCGACCGGCTGGGCGAGGCGATACCGGTGATGTACCAGCTCAAGTACCAGGCCCAGGCCTTGCTCAACCTTCCCAACGGCGCCGGCCAAAGGGCGGGGCCAAGCTTCGAATACGTTCCGCTGTAAGCCCATGCCGGGTTAACAAAGGCGGCGCGGCCCACCGCGCCGCCTTCCCCAGCGCCCTCCCCGCCACAAAACCCGCCCGCCCGCGCCCATCTTGCGCTACCCTACGCGCCGTGAATCCAAACCCGCGGCCAAGAGCCGCGCCTGCGGCAAGAAACCAGACATGCGCATCCAGGAACTGCACCAAGCCCTAGCCGACATCGGCGCCCGCCCCTGCCACATCGGCCGTATCCATCGCGCCTGGCTGCAAGGCCTGCCGCTGGATGCCGGCACCAGCCGGCAAAAGAGCGAAGACTACTTCCCGCTGTCGGTGCGCAACGGCCTGCCGCCCATCGCCGCGCGGCTGGAAGCGCTGGCGCGCGTCCACTCGCGACACCCCGCCGCCGACGGCTCCTTGCGGCTATTGGTGGCGCTGGCCGATGGCCAGATGGTGGAAAGCGTGCTGCTACCACGGGACGGCTTGTGCGTATCCAGCCAAGTGGGTTGCGCGGTGGGCTGCACCTTCTGCATGACCGGCAAGTCCGGCCTGCTGCGCCAGCTGGGCAGCGCCGAAATCGCCGCGCAGGTGGCGCTGGCGCGCCGCATCCGCCCGGTGAAGAAAGTGGTGTTCATGGGCATGGGCGAGCCGGCGCACAACCTGGACAATGTGCTGGAAGCGATAGACTGGCTGGGCACCGATGGCGGTATCGGCCACAAGAACCTGGTGTTTTCCACGGTGGGGGACCCGCGCGTGTTCGAACGGCTGCCCCAGCAGCGCGTCAAGCCGGCGCTGGCGTTGTCGCTGCACACCACCCGCGCCGACCTGCGCCAGCAGCTATTGCCGCGCGCGCCGCGGATAGACCCGGCCGAGCTGGTGGCGCAGGGCGAAACCTACGCCCGCCTCACCGGCTACCCCATTCAGTACCAGTGGACGCTGCTGGCCGGCATCAACGACAGCCAGCAAGAGATGGACGCCATCGCGCGCCTGCTCAAGGGCAAATTCGGCGTGCTCAACCTGATTCCCTACAACAGCCTGGAGGCCGACAGCTTTCAGCGCCCCGCCGCCGAACGCATAGAAGAAATGAAGCGCTATCTGCACGGCCAGGGCGTGCTGACCAAGGTGCGCGACTCCGCCGGCCAGGACATTGACGGCGGCTGCGGCCAGCTGCGCGCGCGGACGGCGCACGTGATAGACGCCAGCCGGCTATCGCGGCGGGAGCAGGCCGGCATAGCCCGCGCGTAAGCCGTCCATCCCGCGGCAGGCCAGGCGCGGCAAAAAACCGCATCGCATCCAAAATGCATTAACATCCAAAGTTGCCGAACCATATGCAATGGAGATGCCACCATGCCTGCCCGCAACGCCCCGCCCGTAGTCGACCTGCTTGCCATGCAGCCGGGCGACATCATTCTTTCGCGCAGCGTCTCGTCCGACCGCAAATTGATTTTCGCGCAACGCGTGCTGCACCCGACCCGCGACCTGCTGCGCGCCCGCAGGGAGTTTTGCACCCATGCCAGCGTATACCTGGGCCACGGCCTGCTGGTGGAAGCGGTGCGCGATGGCATCGCCCTGCGCGCCCTTAGCCTGAAAGCAGACGACTTCTTCCACGATGCGCCCGCCGCGCTCTCGCCTGACGCCGCGCCGCCAAAACTACGCGTCAACTATCGCCCGCAGGCCGACGGCTATGAATATTTCCGGGTAGTCCGACTGAAACAGGACGCCGCCGCCCTGGGCCGAGGCATCGCCCAAACCGCGCTGGACTTATGGGGCGGGGATTACGCCAGCGTGAAGGAATTCCTGAAGTTTCTGCCCTTGCATCCGGCCACGGGGAAGATCAGCGGCGGCGCAAAGGAACAAGGCGAGATGTTCTGTTCGCAACTGGTTTGCCATGCCTACCATGCCAACGGCGCGCGGCTCCACGCCGGCAATCTGGCCAAAAGCCCGATGTCGCTGCGGCCCGACCACTGCCGCCAGCTTGGCTGGCCGCATACCACGCCGGTGGCGACGCAATATCCGCTGCCGGAGCTGGCGCAAACCGAAGTCGGCTTCTACTTGATAAGCCGGGCCGCGCTGATCAATGCCTTGCCGATGCGCAAGACCCTGTTTTCCATCCACGCGCTGCTCACTCCCGGCGGCCAGCCGCTGACAAGTGAACGGCACACCCATGCCAGTGAAATCGCCGGCCAGATCGACGCGCTGGACCAGCACTGGGCTGCGTTGCACCTGCCCCTGGAACAGAAACTGCAGCGCCTGACCGGCATGCTGGCCACGGCCGGCGCATAGCTGGCCGGCCCGTCCGCAAGAAAGGCCGCCCGCGGCGGCCTGAAAGCGGATGCCCCGCCAGCGCCCGCGGTTAGATCAGAAAGCCGTCGTCGAAAAACGACGTGCCGTCAAAACTCAGCCGGCCGTTGGCAAAGATCAGATCCAGGTGGTGGCTGCCCAGCACGCCGCCGCCCAGCCCCAGGTGCAGGCCGGGATGGCGCTCCTCGAAGCCGGCGTTCAAGCCGTACAGGCCCTTCACCCCGCAATTGGTGCCGATGCCGAACTCCTCCACCGTGCGGTTGCCGGCATTGGCCGCCAGGTATTTGTCGAAATCGGCGGCGAAGCGCGCGTCGTCGCAAGAGAAATCCACTACCTGGCTGGCGCGTATGCGGATGGAAACGAAATCCCGCACCACGCCGTATTTGACGGCAAAGGGGATGGTGCTGAGAAAGGCGCCGCTGAAACGCACTTCGCCGTCCAGATCGCGGATGGTGGTGGCGATCTCGCCGGGCGTCAGGTCGACATTGCCGTCGCCGTCTATCGAAGTCCAGGCCTGCTCCGGGCCGATGGAGCCAGTTAGCCGGCCGCCGTCCGCTTGTTCAAACACCACCTGCCGCGACTCCTTGGCCAGCGCCATCAAGCGGTGGTTGCGCGCGGCGATGCTGGCGCGCGGCTCGGCGAACGCCTCATGAAAGTGCGGACCGTAGTCCTTGAACAGGATGGATTTTTTCCAGTTGTCCTGCATGGTCTTCTTGATCGGCTGCAGAAACGCCGGCCCCAGGTGGCCAACCGCCTGCAGCGTGGATGAGCGGTACAGAAAGATGAACGCATCGCAGCGCGCTATCGCGTCGGCGATGTCGTCGGGCTGGGCTGTTTCCAGCGGCAGCAGCTGCGCGTCGCCGGGAAACTCGGCGGCGGCGCCGGCCGCGATGGCGCTGGCTATGCCCTGGTGAAACCCATCGAAACCCAGCAGCAGGCGCACCGGTTCGCCAGCCGCGGCCTTGTCCCTGACCGCGGGATGCAAGGCCAGGCAGGCATACATATTCTGTATGCTTCGCATATCATCATCGCTAGCGCGCATGAACCCCTCCCCAAAAACGGGGCCGCCCGGCCCCGTTCTGCAAAATGCGGATGAATGCCCCGGCTTCAGACCGGCCACAGCGCCGTGCCGAACGGCACAACCGCCTTGTCCTGCATCATTTCAACCGCTTCGGCGAAAGTTTCTTCCTGGAACCAGGCATCCAGTTCGATATCCTGGGTTTGGATGTTTTCGATCATTTTGCATCTCCTGTGTAGTTATCAAGAAAACACGGTCACGCCAGGGCAAACGCCCCGACAAGATTACAGATGCATATTTATTGAGGAAGTTCATGAATTGATAGTATTAGTAATGCTATCAAAGCCCGCGCTTTCTGACGAAATGGAATGACAAATACATCAATCTGCCTCGCCCGCAGCCCAGGCAAACCAAACGCCCGGACAAAGCCGGGCGTTTGGTTTTGATGCCGGCAAGCCGCGTCAGCTTGCCTTGACCGGAGCGGCTTCGCCGGCAGGCTGCTCGCCGGGCCGCTCCGCCGCCTGGTTGAGCTCGGCTCGGCCGCCGCTCCAATAGCCGGCATTGGCGATGCCCAGCCTTTCCGGGTGGAACACCGGGTCCAGCCCTTGCGCCTGCTGCGCTTCGTAGTCTTTCAGGCAGGCCAGAGCCGGCTTGCGCAACAAGATGATGGCGACGATGTTCAGCCAAGCCATCAGCCCCACGCCGATATCGCCCAGCCCCCAGGCCATGTCCGCCGTCTTCACCGCGCCGTACACCGTCGCCGCCATCAGGCCGATTTTCAGCGCGAACACCAGCCACGGCCGCTGCGCCTTGCGGTTGATGTAGGCGACATTGGTTTCCGCGATGTAGTAGTAAGCGATGATGGTGGTGAAGGCGAAGAAGAACAGCGCCAGCGCCACAAACACCGAACCGAAGCCCGGAAGGATGCTTTCCATCGCCGTCTGCACATAGCCGGGGCCGGCAGCCACCCCGGCGATGCCGGTGTACAGCGCCTGGCCGTCCGGGCCCTGCACATTGTATTGCCCGGTGATCAGCAGCATGAAAGCGGTGGCGGAACAGACGAACAGCGTGTCGATGTACACCGAAAACGCCTGCACCAGGCCCTGTTTGGCCGGATGGCTGACCACCGCCGCGCTGGCCGCGTGCGGGCCGGTGCCCTGGCCGGCCTCATTGGAATAAATGCCGCGCTTCACGCCCCACTGGATGGCGAAGCCCAGAATCGCCCCCATGCCGGCCTCCAGGCCGAAAGCGCTCTTGAAGATCAGCGCCACCACGCCCGGCAGTTGTTCGATATTCAGCGCGATCACCACGCAGGCGACAATGATGTAACCCAGCGCCATGAAAGGCACCACCGCCCCGGCGAACACCGCGATCCGCTTGACGCCGCCAAAAATGATGAAGCCCAGCATGATGGCCAGCACCGCCGCCGACACCGAAGGCGCGATGCCGAAGGCCGACTGCATGGAGTTGGCGATGGAATTGGACTGAATGCCCGGCAACAGCAAGCCGGTGGCCACAACCGTGGTGATGGCGAACAGCCAGGCATACCACTTCTGCCCCAGGCCTTTTTCAATGTAGAACGCCGGCCCGCCGCGGTACTGGCCGTCTATCTTTTCCTTGTACACCTGGCCCAGCGTGGATTCGACAAAGGCGGAGCTGGCCCCCAGGAACGCCACCATCCACATCCAGAACATGGCCCCCGGCCCGCCGAAAGTGATGGCGGTGGCCACCCCGGCGATATTGCCGGTGCCCACCCGCCCCGCCAGCGTCATGGCCAGCGCCTGAAACGACGACACGCCCGAACTGCTGCTTTGGCGATTGAACATCAGCCGCAGCATCTCGCGAAAATGCCGCATCTGTAAAAAGCGGGTGCGCACCGAAAAGTACAAGCCCACGCCCAGGCACAGGTAAATCAGCGCCGGGCTCCAAACCACGCCGTTGACGGCGTTGACCAAATCATCCATCGGGTTCTCCTCTGTAAACGAAGGCCGGCAATCAGCTTTTTTTATGATTCCGCGCGCTGACTGTCCGTACTGAACCGACAAGATAATGAGCAAACCACCGCCAACTCCAGTAAATGGATTGTAAAAATCATCAATTACAACAAATTGCGCGCAATGCGCTTGCCGCCGCCATAAAAACCTGACGGCATATGGAGCAAACACTCCAATCCATCTCCCGCCCCGCCCGCCCAAACGCGGCGGCTCCTGCCGCGTGGTATAGTGGCGGCCGAATCGTTTGACACCAAAGGACCATGCCGATGCCCACCCCCGTCCGCCTGGCGGCCGCCATGCTGCTGGCCGCGCTTTGCGGCTGCCAGCAGCAGCAAAAAATCAAGGCCAGCTACCACTGCGCAGACCAGGTGACATTCCGCTACGACCGGCAAAGCCAAACCGTGGAGCTGACCCGCAACGGCCAAAGCTACCAGGGCATCATGGATGAAAAAGGCTTGCTGACCTGGCCCAAGGCCAATGCCGGCCAGGCCCTGCCGGACAGCTTCTTCATCTCCCGCAAAACGCCGGACCAGATGAAGCTGTACGGCGGCTTCGCCGGCACCGGCAAAGCCTGCCGGCAAGACCCCGGCTGAACGAGCCCGGCCAGATAAATGAAAATGCCGCCCGCCCTGCGCGGGCGGACGGCATTCAGGCCGGCGAAACCAGCCGGTTTAATGCGTCGGCAGCTGATTCCAGGCGCGGGTCACCGACTGATTGCTCTGGCCGTAGAAAGTGACGGTTTGCGCCGCCGGGTCGGAAGTGATCTTCCACAAATAGCGCGTGCCCTGCAGCTCCTGCTGCGCCACCTGCTTGCCCGACGCATCGTAGGCCACCAGCCCCAGCGAAACCCGGTTGTCGATGTACGAATACGCCCAGTAGGTCAGCCCGTTGTAGCGGATCACGTTGCAAGTCGAGCTCTCGCCGTCAGGCGTGGGCGAATTGGGCCCGGCCATGAAGGCCACCTTCATCCCCGCGGGGATGGCCGGATGGGTGCTGACGTTGACGGTTTCAATCTGCGGCCCACCCGGCTGCACGGTGATGGGAATGCCGGTGCCCGGCGAGCCCGCGCCCTCGGTGAACCACACCACGCCATTGCCCGCAGCGCCGCTGCCGGCCTTTTGCGCGCCGCCGTTCACATTGAGCGCGAAGCTCCACGGCCCGCCCCAGTTGACCCCCACCGCCACCAGCTCGTAGTCGCCGCTGGGCAGGTTGACCGAATAGGTGCTGTTCAACGGCCCGTTCACGCCGTTTTGCACCGCCGGCTCGGTGTAAGCCCCCTGATTGATATTCACCGTGACATTGACGGCATTGCCGTTGCCGCTTTGGATATGCGCCAACTGGTAGCTGGCGCCCCATTGGTAAGCCAGCACATACAGCTCGTTGTCGCTTGCGGTGATATGGATGGTATTGGACGACATGGCATGCTCCTGGAGGATTGAGGATGAGACATGACAGCGCGAATCCGTCGAAAACAGCCGGCCATCGCTTGCGGGAAGGTCGGAAATCCATCCCGGATACCTAACAGGGAAGATGGCGGGTTTGACAGGCGGAGCCTATTGCAGCCAGCTAAATCACACCAGCATGTCCGCCACTGTGAGCGCATGCGTTCATCGATTCAAGCTAGTACGAACACCTACCCGCAAAGCGGATTCGGCAAACACACGGCGCTCCGGGCCTGACTGTTGGGCCAGCGCCCATGCATCGCCATCGCGCCCCACCAGGCAGCCGCATAAGCTATTGATTTTGCCAAGTTCCCGCTGACTGCCAATTGGGACAGGCCGAATCTGCAGCCCAGCAACTACGATCATCAGAAGCATGGCAAAGTCCGGCCGGCACGCACACCGTTCGCATCAGCGCTTCAGGAAACACCCCGTCTTCACCTTTATCACAAGGAGCAAGCATGGCAATCCTGACCAAGGCATGGATCAGGCAATTTCTGCGCGGCGTCGCCCTGCTGGCGGCGCTAGGCGCGTCGGCGTCGCAGACCGAAGCCGCCGGCCTCACCGCCGCCAGCGCCCACCGCCCGGCCAGCGTCCCGGCCAACTACGTGGTGACGCCCTTCGGCTATTTCCACCCTTCCTGCGTGCAAGAGATCAAACCCGGCGAAAAACTGCTGGCCGACGGCCGCGTCCAGGCTGAAAACGGCGGCGTCCGCCCCGGCGCCAGCTGCCGCCATCCGCGCTACAACGCGCGCGGCGAAGCGGTGACGGCAGACAGCGCGCCCCGCCCGGGCGCCGCCTCCACGCAGGACGCGGTAAACGGCTGGGTGGAAGACACCGACCTGGTCACCTCGTCCGCCTACAGCGGCATCAACGCCAGCTGGGCGGTGCCCGCCGCGCCGGCCAGCAATGACGGCCAGGTGGTGTACTTCTTCCCCGGCCTGCAAGACAGCAACAATGTGCAAAGCATCCTGCAGCCGGTGCTGGGCTGGAATGCCTTTGGCGACAGCGCTTGGACCATCGCCAGCTGGAACTGCTGCCGGGACGGCGCGGTGAACTACAGCACGCCGCAAACGGTGAACAGCGGCGACCAGATCGTCGGCACCGTGCAAAACAACTGCGCCGCCGGCGCCGCCACCTGCAGCACCTGGAACATCAACACCAAAGACGTCACGCTGAACGTGTCCAGCGCGCTTAACCGCACCAGCAACTACGGCCAAACCTTCAACTGGGCCTTTGGCGGCGTGCTGGAGGTATACGGGGTGGCCAGCTGCGGCGACTACCCGCAGGACGGCGCCATCAGTTTCAGCAACATCCAGCTGTTCGACGTCAACAAAAAGCAGATCACCCAGCCGGCCAGCCTGGCCTGGAGCCCCAACGTCATGCAGCAAAGCAGCTGCAACCTCAACTCCAGCGCCACCCCGTCCGTCAGCACGCTGAGCTACTGACGCGCCGCTTTTGATCGCCATGGTGTTGCAGCCCCCCTGTTGCCATGGCGGTTTTTTTTCATTCCCCGCTTGCTCAGCCTGCTTCCCCACCTGCCCTTGATAGCCTAAGGACTGGCCGGCCACTGCATCTGCGCAGGAAAGCCCGGCTGCTGCGGCACATCCCGCAAGGCTTGCGCATACAGCGCCCACCCCCTCGCCTGCTCCTCCGACAACGACGGCGCAATGCCAAAGCAGGTCTGGCCAGCATGACGCTCCAATACCGCCAACGCGTCCTTCAGCAGCAGATCGCGCTGCCGACGCGCTTGCTCCGCTGCCTCATCTAGCGTCATGGCAGAACGGGGCTGAGCCAGCGGCAAGCCATCATCCCCTGTGCTTATCACGGCGCCTTCAGCTTGAGCCGACAACAGCGTCTGGTAAGTTTCATCATCGATTTCAACCGCATCCTCCGGCATGATGGTGCTGCCGGCATCGAAAAAACCGCAAAGAGATGGAGAAAAATACATGACAGGCCCCTTTCAAAGTTTGCCGATGGCGCGGACGTAGACGACACCGGCATCCGGCGGTCCGCCATAAATGCCGCGAACCCTCAACTGCCCGCCAGTTTGCGATGGCTGCGCGCTCAATACCGCCGTCACTTCGCCTTCCGCATCCAGCGCGGTAACCCATACTCCATGCACCTCGGCCATGGCGGTCGGAAAGGTAAACGGCATCTGTTCGTCCCTCCTGGAGAAACCCACGCTGAACCACTGTTCCACCAAGCCGCCAGGACGCTTTTGATAGCCACGCGGGCCGATTGCGCCGTCAAACGCGACGGCATCCAGTTTGCCCGCCAGCTTCCGGTTCGCGGTATTGGCGTAATCGCTATCTCCACCCAAGGCGGCCGCCAATTTTTTCAATGTATTCAAGGACTCAGGCACGCCATCCGCCAGCAGGCTGACAGCCGTTTGCAGATCGTTCTTGCTGGCTGCGTCGCCGATCCCGTAACCAGCCAGAGTTGCCGCCTTCGCGGCGAAGCGTTCGTGCAGCCAGCCATATTGCCGGGCATAAATCGCACCGCCACTGCTGATCGCGCATTGTTCATCACCGTCTATCTTCAGCATCAGCCGGCTAGAGCCACGTCCCGGTTCAACACTCTTCGCCGCGAACAAGCCCGTATCGCCATCCACCCCAAACGCGAACCCGACGGAAGCGACATCTTCGCCGCTATCTGAAGGATCCCCCTTCTCCGCGCGGAAAGCCGCCCCCCAAACCCGGCCTGCCGCATCTTTGAACGCAGCGTCGGCTATGCCGTAACCCGCCAAAGAGCTGGGCTTGCCAGAAACGATCTTGCTCCAATCCAACGCGGGCAAATCCGCCGCCGCCATCTGCCGCCCACCAGTGACGCGGCCCTTGGCATCCACCGTCACCATGCCATAGCTGCCGGCGGCCACGCCGCTATCTGCCAGAGTCAACGCGCCGCTGGCGCTGCGGCTGCCATCGAAGCTGACGCTCCAACTCCCGTCGCCAGTCATCCCCAAGACACGCGGCGCGGTCAGGCGGGCTGCGCACGCCACCGCCAGGGTGCCGGACAGCAGATCATCCACCTGGCTTTTCAAATAGCCCGTGCGGTTGGCTAACTGCTTGCCTTGCAGATTGTCGATGCCGTCCGGGCCGCCCAGCACCGGATCGGAAGTTTCCAGCTGATAGATGCCGCTCTCCCAGACCGGCTTTTCCTGCAGATTGGCCATTACGCGCTCCCTCGGTTGAATTGGCGGTTGCGAGACACCGACCCATTGCGTCGGCAAGCCACCGCTTGGTATTCCAGGCTGGCCAACTCGCAACGAGCCGGAGCATACGCATCCAGCAGCTTGCGCAGTTGCGTCGCCTGATCGTTGGCGATCGGTTGCCGCAACAGGACGCGGTACTGCGCCCAGGCCGTCGGATCGCCATGCACATAGACTCCGTCGCGGCGGCTGCCGCCATCACGCGCCCGAATGGACAAGCCCTCGATCAGGCTCGCCTCGCCCAGTCCCAGCCGACGGATCAACTCCCGCAACGCCCATGGCGTCCCCTTGCGGCAATGCAGCTCAATGGCGCCTTTGATCAACCGGCGGCGCGCATCATCCGACTCGGCCAACTCCCAGCCATCGCCGATCAGACTGAACTGGTCGGCCAGCCAAGGCAAGGCCTGGGCCGCGACGATATCCACCAGGCACAACAGCATTGGTCGGGTATCCAACTGCCAGATGGCGGCCAGCAACGCATCGAATGCCGCCAATCGACGGTCATGAGCCAACGAATCCGGCAACAGGCCGCTGGGAGACAGAGTCCAGTCAGTCATCCGCCCTCCCTTCGATCCGAATATCCAAATCATCACAACGCGCCCACTCATACGGCGCCAATGCTCGCAGCGCTGACGGCGTCCGCAGATCGACACGATAGACTCCCGGCACAGTCGCCAGCGCGGCGGAGATCTGGCTGGGCACGATATCGCGGCCCAACCCGGCGGCCAGCCTTTCCACCAATAATCGGCCCTCAGACTGGAGCGCGGCATTCACCGTCTTCGCGTCGGCAAATGCCAGCAATGTGACGCGCGCGACGATCCGGTACGGCACTTCGCGCGGCGGCAAAACCTCCACCTGGTCTGTCAGCGGCCGAGCTTTATCATGGCTGCAACGCGCCAGCACGGCCGCCAGCACCTCAGCGGAGGGCAAGCCGCGCTTGCACAGCGGATACACCCGCACCACGCCGGGCGGAACATCCCGCCCGCCACCCGACACCGCGACATCGATGATGTCCTGGCTGGCCTGCAACGCATGAAAGCGATAAGCGCCAACCGGTCCCGCTACTGAAAATCGCTCCGGCGCCAGGCGAATGCGTTGCCGGTAGCGCTCGTCGTCCTCCTCGTCCGCGCCGCCGGAGCTGACTGTCGAATTGACAGCGGACGCAATCCCAGGCGAAAAGTCCTGCAAGGCATTGATCTGTCCGGGCAACCAGCCATTGCCCTCCACGCCGGAGACGGTTGCGATAGCATCGACTTCGATCGCGTCGACTCCTGCCTGCATCTTGGCGTCGCCCCCGGTGAAGAAAGCGATGCGGCCATCGCCGCTTGCCACCCGGGTGCCCGCCGGTATCAACATGTCTTCGGGCTGCGATGCGCCTCGAGAAAATCGCAAGGTGGTACGCGCAGGGCGCGCAGCCAGCCGGGCCGTGGCCACCAACTGGCCAAGATGGTCCAGAATGGCGCCACGTGAAAAAGCCAGTAAGTTGAGCCGGGCGCTATCGTTGATCTCCGCCGACTTTTGCGCCGCCACGCTGGCGATCAGATCGATCATGATGCGGTCGATATGTCCGGGATACAGCGTCTTGCCGCTCATCGCCTCGTAACGGGCGAGCAATTGGGCGGTAATCGTCTGCGGATCGTCATCGACAAAACGGGGAAGATTGTCTGTCATCGGGTCCACTCCACTTGGGTTTGCTCCAGGTTGCCGCCGCCCTTGACGCGCCAGCCTATGCGTAGCCGGGCCTCTCCAGGCAACAGTTCCACCTCGATGTCCACCACCTCGGCTCGAGGTTCTCCTTCGACCGGATGGAGAATGGCAGCCCGGGCCTCGCGCACCAGATATGGACTGATGCGGTTTTGCGGCCAGTCCAGATACCGATGCAGCAAGCTGCCAAATTCAGGACGGTGCGGCACTGCGCCTTTGCGCGTTTTGAGAATCACGCGAATGGTTTGGTGGATATCGGCCAAGCCGCTTGCCACGCCGTCAGCGGCGAGAGCGGGTTGCCAGTACAGGGTATCGGGGATGAGTTCGGTCATAGCGCGAATGCTATGACCGACAGGAAAATGCGATCAGCGGGAAAGGCTTCAGTCCGCTCCGCGAGACGGGCTGGTTGGCGGGCTGGTTGGCGCGCCATCGCCCTGCTCCATATGGGCATGAGAACGCAGACTGACCCCGCCGGACACGATATCGCCGCTGGCTTCGATGCCGCCCAGAATCTGCGCCGCAGTGCCGCCGCCAGAACCCAGCAAGCCGCCCTGATAGGTCAACCGGCCTTGCACCGTGACATTGCCAGTCATCAGGGTTTCCGCCGCGGCTATCGTCACAAGTCCGCCGGCGACAAGCCGCACCGGACCGCTGGCGACAATCGCAAGCGTGCCGCTGGCGCGGTCGTACTCCAGGCTCCCGCCGTCCCGGAAGCTCAAATGCAACTTGTCCGGGCTGGCAATAGGGGGCCGATCGACATCGGAATAAATGGCCCCGACAATGCAGCCATCATCAAAAGTCTCGTCCATCAGGCATGCCACCTGCTCGCCGACATCCAGCGTCAGGCACTCTTTGTCGCGCAGCGTCTTGCGCATGGTCAGCGGCAGCCAGCCGCTTACCAATCCGTCCAGGTCGGGGAAACTCACCCGGGCAAACCCGGGCCTGGCGGCAAATACTATCCCGGTCTTATACGATGCCCCTCCCGTAGCAGCCGCCATTACTTGTCTCCTTTGCCGGTTTTGCGCGCAAGCCGTCTGGCCTCCACCTCCGTCCGATAGCCTCCGCCGCGGTCCATCTCATGCCGGCTGCTCACAATATGGTAGATGCCGGACAACGCCCCCATATCCAGCAAGCTGAAGTTCACTCCCGCCACCAGTTTGGGATTGCCATACAGCGTCAATGAGACCGAGGTCGCCTCCAAGCGCTGTCGCGTCATCGCGGCCTCCGCCTTGACGCGGGCCTGCTGCGCCGACTCTACCCGGCTATTGAGCTTGATGGCATCGCCGCTAGCCGTTCCATTACGCTGCCGCGCGCTGTGGCTGACACATTGTCGGGTACGCGGATCATGGTAGCTAACCGAAGCCTGTCTCACCACGCCCTTGATCTTGTCGCGGCAGCCGTAACGGCTGATATCTCCGCGTCGCAGTTCCAATACCGGCTTGCCTCGATGCAGATCTTCCAGTTTGCAGAACACCAGCCGCCCCCCTTTTACAGAAAACGCATAACCGTATTCGCCGGCCAGCCGCCGCAGAAAAGCAAGATCGGTCTCATGGATTTGCGTGGCGCGGATAATGCGGATGGGTTCGATTCTCCCTATCAATGCCAGTTTCTGCCTGCCAGCGATGCTTTGGGCGATAGCGGCCAGCGTGGTATCGTCATAACCGCGCCCTTGCGGCGTGCGTTGCGGGCGCGTCACCCCGGCGGCCAACGCGCGGATGACGACGATGTCCGGCGGACCGGACAGCTCTACTTCGTCAATCTCGAACTCGCCGCCATCCAATTGCTCGCCATCCTGATAGCCGAGTTGCAGACGCAGCCTATCGCCATGCGTGGGATACCAGCCCGAGCGAAAACGGCCATCGACATCTTCCAACGTGATATCCATCGAATCCGACTGGCCTTCCTCATGGTCCGTGTAGGACAAGCGCAGGATGAAGGGCGTCAATTCCTCGCTCACCTGCCGGCCCGCCCACTGGATCTTGAACGCCGGCCGAGCCGGATCCCGCATACCCGTCAACGTTTCCATGGCGGTAGCGCCTCCACTGGCTGCGCATCGTCCTCTTCGATCAACGGAATGGCCAGCCTTAAGCCCGCCGGCAACCTGGTCTGGATGGCCACCGCCGGATTGGCCTCCAAGAGGCGGACATAGCCATAAGGATCGCCGTAATAGCGCCAGGCGATCTGATCCCAGCGCTCGCCGTCGCTGGTGGTATGGATCAGTTGCTGCATCACGCTCCTCCCATTCTGGCGCTGCGCAGCTGGGAATGCGCGGCAAGTCCTGCCAAAGGCGCCGCCGTCTGGCCCCATGCCCCATCTAACCGACTCATCGAACCTTGCATGCGCGCCATGCGCCCAGCCACATTGGCCGGCGTCAAACCATCCAGTTCGGCTCGCATATTGCGAGCCTCCTCCGACGCAACGGTTGCCGCCTGGATCAAAGGCGCAGCCTCTCCCAGCCTCGAACGCACCGATCCCAGCGCCAACTGCATCGCGCCGCTGGATTCCCCCAGCGTCTCCAGATCTCGGCGCGCGCGCGTCAGTTGCGCCACAGCGCCGACAGGATTGCTTGCCAAAGCCTGAGCCGCTGCCAATGCCGAATGCGCAGCCCCGGCGGCATCCGTCAATTGCCGGGCAGAACGGATAGCCGCGCCTATCGCCTGCTTGTCTGGAGACAAAGCCGCCGTCCCCCCACCAAACCTGACCCGCTGACCGACACCCGCCGGCACAGGTTGGCCGAGTTTGCATACCGCGGGGCCAGATGGCTTGGCAGGCCTGGGCAAAAGCGGCGCAGATTCCCGCAACTTCAAATCGGCATCGGCGGAAACCAGCCGGCCATCGGCGTCGGTATGCTCGGCGACTACCGACAACTCCGCGACGACGAATTCACCCTTGTATTGGCCATTGGCCAAAATGAAAGGCAAAACCTTATGCTCGGCCAACAAGGCGCGCAGCTTCAACACCTCATCCTCCGGATCGCAATAGCCATCATGGAACCTCAGTTTCAAGCTCCACTCATCCAACCGGTCGCCGGTCCATTGCAAGCGGGGCTTGCCGCCGATGCGGGCATGTTCGGCGAAATCAGCGGCAAAACGGCCATCCAGTCCATTGAAATACGTAATCAGCTCAAATTGCATCTCCCCTAACAAGGCAAATTGCATCAAAGCGCTCCTCTTTGCTGTTGAACGGTTTGCTGCCTGACGATCTCCCCCACCAAGCGGGCGTTGGCCTCCAGCAACTTGCGGAATGTCTCCATCTGCCCAGGAATCACATCGCCATGAATGGTGAGCGCCGGAGCGTAATGCACCTTCACCTCTGGGACGAGCGCATGCGATTTGGCCAATGGTTTGCTGGCCAGCTCGGCAGCCGCAAGCGGCCTGGCTGGCGGCAAAGACACAGACGCCATCGCCACCGGCGCGCCAGCCCCTTTCTGCGCATGCCCCGCGGCAGTCAAAGCCGCTGCCGGATATCCGGATGTTCCGCCGGCCTGCGGGCTGGCGCCGGATAAGCCGCCGCCGACCGTAGGCCGCGCCACAACCGGCGGATTGCGAGAAGAGGAAACCGCATCATGGATGGCGCCGCCCAACCAACGGCCACCCATATCGCCGCCCATGGAACCGATCAATCCGCCGATAACGCCGCCTATCGCGGTGCCAATGACCGGCACAACGGACCCAAGCGCCGCCCCCGCCGCCATGCCGGCCAAACCGCCGGCCACGCTCCCCATCAATCCGCCAGCGACACCAGCGTGAGCCTGGTCTTTTTGTTGTTGGGTCAATTCGGCATTCCGGCTGATGGCCCAAGCCTCCGCCCCCGCCATGCCGACAGCAAGCAACGGCACCCGTCCCAACAGCCTCAAGGCTGCCCCCCCGCCGCTTTTCAACATGCTCCCCGCGCCGGCCGCCAACGCCACTCCCCCGGAAACCATCTTCCCGACCACGCCGGAAGCGCCGCGCCTTGGGAGCATGCTGGCGCTGCCTGTCGGTAATGCGCCGGGCTTCAAGCGGATTCGCGGCTTGGGTTTCTCATTTCGGCCATTAGGCTTGCCGTCTCCCCATTCCACGCCCGACGAGCCTCCCAAACCTCCAGCCGGCCAGTTGGTAATGAAAACTTTCTGGACATGTAAAGCTGTCAACACCTGGCCAGCCACGCCTTTTCCCTTGCCGCCAAACAATTTGAAGATGCCGTCAAACGCACCTTTGAACACACTCAGCCCTCTGACGACGGCAGCCAAAAGCAAACCCAATGCTCCCAGCGCTGAAACGGCTACCGCGGCTCCGGCCAGCAAACCGAAACCCCATTTCGCGGTAGCAGGATGCTCTTTGACCCAATCTCCCATCTTTTCCGATTTGCCCTGCAGCACCTGGCCAAAGGGCTCTCCCCACTCCTTGATGGAGGGGCCGGCCAATAACGACAGTGTCGTACTGATGGACTCATTCAACGACTTCCACAAATTCAGGGTTTCCTTCTGGATGACACTGAGGCGGTCCTGTAGCAAGGCTTGCTTATCAAGCTTGTCCAGAGAGGCTTGGTAGCCTGCAACCCCAGCGGTTGCTATAGCTTCAGCGGCCTTAGCTCCTTGCCTACCAAATAGAACCTGCAGCACCTCATTTCTCTCCGACCTCTTCACTTCGCCTAACCCACCAATCTGCTTTGCCAAATTATCAACCCCAAGAAAACCACCTGCCTCATTGAAAAATTTTAATTTAATTCCATAGCTTGCCAATTTTAAATTAGCCCGACGTATTGCATTACCATTACTGGGCAATAGAGTATCTTTCCGCCCCTCCACCTCTGCCAATAGATTGATGAATTCATCACTACGTCCACCCACATACCCTCCAATACTATTCCCCAATGCCAAAACGCTCTTCAAATCATTGATGCCATTCACACCCAAACCATCCCTAACATTGTTTGGGAGAGAAAGGATTCGCTCTAATTCAGCAGGTTTCTTATTAAAAGCAAAACTGGCCTGTTGAAGAATGTTAGCTCCACTTGGCAAATCATCCATCAACAAACCATAAACCTCCTTCAAAATGGACACCAGCTTGGCCGCCTCTTGCGGCGGCTCGCGCAATACCGCGCCAAGCTTGGCGCTAGCCTCCAAACCGCCAGCCACGACTTCCTGATAAACCATACCCTGATCAATCAAAGCTTTGCCGGCCAGCAGCATGTCCACCTCGCCCCCCGGCAGGGCGCGTCCCAATGCCACAGCCTTGTCGCGAATCAGCGCCAAGCCCTCTCCAACCTTGCCGCTGCGATCCAGCAGCGACAAGATCAAGCTTGCCAGCGCGCTATCCATGCGGGTGAAAGCTGTCGCAGGTTGCTCTGCCAGACCAAGCATCCTCCCCCCGAGTGACTGGAACGATCCATGCAAGCCAAGCAGCTTGCCGGAAACCGACTCAATCGCATCGCCGATGTGATTGAACGCCCTCGTAGCCCGCTGCCCCTGCAATACCGCCGCATTGCCGATATCCAGCAATACACCGCTAGCCAAGTCGCGAGCGGCAACCTGAATTTCAAGTTTTACCGGACTATCCATCTCTTACCTTCGCATCAGTTGGTTGACAGAATTCACGTAGCCAATCCGAGATCCGGAAGGGCTAACGCTCCTGCCATGATGTCTGTTCGATAGACACAAATCGAGAAAGAAGACATTCAGTAGATCAGCCATACCACATGCCAAACTGTACTTTAGGCCGGCATATCACAGAAAAAGCCATACATCCGGGTGTGATGTATCATCCAAAAATGAAAAACTAGCTTCTAGGGCATAACCCTTCATCCTATGCCTAAAAAACCAAAACCATTTTCGCCAGGAGTAAAACGTGTCCATCTTCTCAAAACTTATTTTCTTTACTTGCTTGACCGCCATATCACCATTCGCTTTGGCATCACCATTCATTTCCGGTGGACTCGGAATGCCTTACCATGAACTGATATCAAAGTATGGCCCGAAAGAAACATACTGCCCATCATCCAGCCCATACTATAACTACCCATGCTTACAATCTGGATTAATACTACTAACCGATGAAACCAACAAGGGAAACACTGAAGAAATAGGCATTTTCTGGCCAACTGAGATCAACACTGACCACGCCAGAATACTAGTCACAAGCTATTTCCCAAAAGACTGGAAAATAGTTAGAACATACAAAATAAAATACTCAGGAAGAGTAGTCGACTTATACTACAGCCCATCCCTAGCCAAACGGTTTGGAAAAAACAAATGGAATGGAGAAAAGCCTGGAACTTTCACTGCAGCTCACTCCCCAGATAAACGCTTCGTTCTCATCTCCATCGGCAACAACCCATGACTCAATGCAAAAGCCGCCGCAAATCGCGGCGGCTTTCATTGCCCCATAAAACTGCCTTAACCGTACGCTTCTTGTTCGGTCCGAATTTGCTCAGTCGCCCGTTCGCACCATGCCAGGAAATCCGCCACCTCCAGGCCATCTATTTCCGACGGCTGGAAATGAAACCACTTGGCAAGCAATGCCGCTCCGGCCCATAACTCAGCCGTTGTCACCCAGCATCCGGCGAAAAGACTCCTGCACCTTGCGCCAATCGCCAAGATCCAGGTTCTCGATGTCCTCCGCGGCCAAACCGGACAATAAAGCCGCCAAACCGATTTCCTGCTCTTCCTGGCGTTCGCCAAAACGCGCCGCCAGTTTGACGTCCTTCACTTTTGGACGACGCAGCGTCAGTTGCGAGACGCGGGAGCCGTTGCCAAGCATCAGGGGCGCCAGCAGTTCTACCGTGATGCTCTCGATCAGGCTGCCAGCTGGTTGCGGCTGAATGGTTTCGCTCATGGGTCAGGCTCCGATATGGCTGCGGTAATTGGCCAGCATGTCCTCTCCGCCGACGCGGAAGATATTCGACATCACATCCAGTTCCACCACATCCTGGCCAGCCAGGGTCTGCTTGATATAGGTGGCGGTGAATTTGCTGGGGAAGTCGACTTGCTCGTGCTGCTTGAACGAGCCTAACGGAAACTCCTGGAACGACACCGTCAGCAAAGTCACCAGCTCGCGCTCCTGGCTCAAACCCTGGGCATTCCAGCTTTCCACGTTGGAGCGGCACATCAGTTGCAACGCGCGCAAAGGGTTGGCCACTGCGCGGAAGGCATCCAGGTAGAACGAGCTCCACTTGATGTCGCCCTCCAGCGCCTCGAACCCCGCCGGCAACTTGAGCTTGCCGAACATGCCCAGCGCCTTGTGGTCCTTCATCACCGCCTTGAGCACCGGCAGCTTGATCTCTTCGGCGCAACCCAGCAGGTTGTTGCCGCCCAGGTAGATATTGGCATTGACGATATTGTTGACTTGCACGGCCATGGTTATCGCTCCCCTTTCAGATTCAGCAGGTACTCGTCGGAAATCTCGGCCTCAAGGCTCAGTCTTTCCATGGGCGGCGGCGGAGTGAATTTGTACTGCAGCAGCAGATGGCCGGCAGCCAGCTCTTCCTTGACGTTGCGCGCGGGATCGAACCAGCAATGTCCGCCGAGAATGGCGCCGTCGCCGATCAGTTTGCGGAAAAAAGCGTTGATGCTGCCAACCAGGCTGTCGATCAACGGCTGGTCCAGCGGGCGATCCATGTATTGCTTGCTGAAATAGCGCAGACTCTCGTTGATGATGTCGGCGGTACGGCGCACCGGAATGAAATTCCTGATATGCGACAACACCGGCCAGGCGGCGGAGCGATTGCCCCAAACCTCCCAGCCGCTGCCGAAGGCATTGAACACCGTGACGATGCCGGCTTCGTTGAGCAGGTTCACTTCGGCATTGGCATCATCCAGCAATGCCGTCAGCGGCCTTTCGATGCCGATCACGCCCTGGATTCCGGTGTTGGATGGCGACCACCAATAGCCTTTGTCCAGGTCCTTGCGCGCGATCACGCCGGCCAAGCGCTGGCTGAACGGCTCCAGCCGCGGCGCGTTGGTTTGGTCATCCCACACCTTCAGATGCGGGTAGCACAGGATGGCGCGCTCGCTGCCGACGTTGAAGTTGATCGCGCCACCCGGCCCCCGCCCTTGCAGCGCCTGCTGCACCGAAACGCCGATAGGCGCGTCGATCAGCGCGAAAGCGCCAGTCTGCTCGGCCACGGCCACCATTTCCGCCGCCACAGAAGCCTGGGTGCAATAGGCCGGCGCGATCACCAGCTTGGCCAGGAAGCCGAACGCGCTGAATGCGTCCTTGGCAGCCTTCAAGCCCGTGCGGCGGCCGGCGGCATCCACGCCGCCGATGATGTCGGCCGCGGTCACCTTGGCGGGATCGGCATAGCTGTAATTCGCCCGCACGGTGGCCAGGCTGGCGATCGCGCCGGCTTTCAAACGCGACAGCTCCCCGCTATCGGCATCCAGTTGGTAGTCGACTCCGGCTACGTAGTTCCTGCCGCCATCCAGGCTTTTCAATTCCAGGCCCATCACCGCGGGATGACGCAAGCGCGCGCGGCCCGAGCTATCGAAGCTGACGTTCTCGTTTTCCACCGCGCTCTTGTGGAGAGAGGAGTCCAGCACGTTCAACACCAGAACCGTGCCTGCGCCTTGATCGTAAATGGCAGCCAGCGCCTGCGGGATGGTGAAGCCGGCATGGCCACGTCCAAACGCCGCGGCATCTCGCTCCGACAGGCACAAAGTCAACTCGCCCGGCTTGCCCTTGGGAGCCGTGCCCACCAGCAAGATGGTGGCGGATTTCACCACCCGTACCGGCCGCGCGCCCTTTTCCACTTCGATGGTTTCCACTCCGTGCAGAAAATTAGCCGGCATGAGTCTCTCCTTGGTTGAGCTGGCGGTCTGCTGGCTGCAAATAGCGCTGAGCCAACAGCGCGCGGGTATATTCGCCGTCCTCGGGCAAATCAGCCTCTTGCCCGCAAAACAGCATCACTTCGCGGCCATCGGCCAGCGTAACGCCGGACGGCGGGCCATCGTAGCGGTAGATCATCAAGCACCCTCCTCGTGGTTGACTACGGTGAGCGACGGCGCGGCCTCCCCATCCAGCTGCGCCACCGCCAATACACGGCAAGCCAGATGCACCTTGCAGCGCCAGCCATCCTGGCCCTGCTGAATCCGGCTATCCCGTACACGCCGACAAGGCTCTGCGCCTACCGGCCGAAACCCAAGCAAGCAGCGATATACCGCCGCCAGTTGTGCATACAGTCCCTTGTCTGTGCGCAATTCGCTTGCGCTCAACTGCAGTTCAAAGCGCAAAGTGCGCCATTGCGCTGTCCCCTGCCTCCGCCCCAAGCGGGAACCGCGGTATGCCAGCCATGCCGCCGTTTCTCGCCGTGTCGGCGGACCCGGCAACACTGGCATGTCCAAGAGCTGCAAAGCCGCTCCCAGCCGCTGGATGCAGGCGTCTTCTATCGCAGTGACCATGTCCATAGTGAATCCCGAGTAAAAATGAAAACCCTACCAAGCTCGCTTGAGCATCTCCGCCGCGATAGCAGTCAACACCGCGACCACGCAGCCGCTGATGGCGCCGACGCGCGCTGCTTGTTGCTCCACTTGGCGCAGCCGAGCGTCCAAGCCATCCAGCCGCTCGCTCTGTCCCACTTGGCTGGCCGCTATCATGTCCAGCTTGCCCTCGATCCGGCCAAGCGCGCGGGTCAACTCCCCACCGCTTTCCAGCATCAGCACCAACCTTTTTCATGGCTTTTCTGGCAAATCAGGCAACGCCGGCAGCCGGGAACTGCGCGGCGGCGCGATGCAGGAATATCATCGCCGCACTCCTGGCAATGGCTATAACTGGCCGCGCCGGCCAGGTTCATGCGCACCGCCTGCCGCGCCAAAGCCTCCTCCCGCTGGCGCTGTTCCAATGCCTGGGCTTGATCGAATAGATCAGTCATGGCGGTGCCTCCCGCCATCGTCCTCTGCGGAAAGGCCTCCGGCTCGGCTCCGGCGGGAGTCAATCAGCCTCAAGGCCGCGGAATACCCGCCCACCAAGCCCAGATAGAGCAGCCACTGCTCAGGGCCGAGCATGTCGCGCCCGCCCTGGTACAAAAACATGGCGGTGGCGGTCGCGCATGCCACATTGGCCCACAGCTTGGCATGCGACAGACGTCGGCTGCGGGGGTGGCAGATCAGATCGGAAATTCGCATTACGATTCTCCTTCGGGTCATTCGAGACAAACCGCAAGCAGGAAACAGGCATCGCGCATCGATGCGGCCGGACGGATAACAAATCGCCAGCCAGGCGTGCAAATTCATTGCATGCCCCGGCGGAGCATCGTTCACGCGCTGCCTGTCATTCAGAAAAGATTGCCGCGAGTTTGGCGCTGCGGTTTGCGGCCGATTCGGAAACAGCGGCACTCTGCATGCTGGAATGCCCTGATTGTGCCCAACGCAAGAAGAGCGCTGGAGCGGGAAGGTCTTCAGTGGCGGCGGGGATCGGTAGCCGCCGGGTCACTGCAATCGGTGCGCTTCAAAATGTCCCAAATGCGGCGGTCTGTCAGCCGATGCTGCTGGGCCAGCTGGCTGACCGCGGCATTGCTGCCCAACTCGCGGCTGAGCCGATCAAAAGCCTCGCAAATGGCGTAATCACGCAATCGACGCAAGGCGCTAGCGCAGCGCGGAATGTAAAGCAGGTCTCCACCGTAATGCTGGCAAAGCCGATCTGCCGCCTCCACTCCCACCACTTCTGCCAGAGCCAGGTAACGAGCCTCCCCCAGCCTGCTGCGCTTCTTGCTGACGGGAAAGGTGGTACCTCCCAAGTTCTCCACCAGTTTCAACGTATTAGGCAGTCCTATCATGCCGGCAATCAGGCGTACGGTTTCCGGCAACAAGTTTGGCAACTGTTCCAGCTTCATCGTCTTGTTCTCCTGGTATGTGCGAAAGTGCGGCAGCTTAATATTCGGTCCAGACCACCAGACAGCCGTTGATTCTGAATCGGCCAGCCTTCGGGCTGCTATAGAAGTCGTCATGGGCAGCATCGCCTTGGCCCGCCATCCGCCGGCAATCTGGATGCGGCTCTATGCGTATCGTCGGTTGCCGCGGCTCAAGCAACTCCACCCACATCACGGTGAAACCGAGCCGGGTCAATCTCTCCACCGCGGCAGCCACTCTGTGGGCCGAGGCGACGATGGCCGCATTGCGTAGCGGCCGCAATGGACTGTTCGCGTCTATCATTTTTTTCTCCCCCAAATCATCCACAAGGTTCATGGCGCGCTGGCGTTCCACTCCCGCGCAGCCAGCGGAGTCAAACCGTTCAGCCACCGGCAACCGGATGGTTTGCCACCCCAAAGATCGGAGCCGCGGCAACCAAGATATCCATCACGCCACAATGTCTCCAAAGTGGAAAACTTTCCTCCTTCCCAGAACTGTTTTTGAGAAAACAAACATGGCACTTTCCACTTTATCCGCTTAGAATTCCATGCAGGGGTTCGTCTGACTACCCTGAGAAAAGATTTCAGACACAGCCCAGGCTTACCTGACAAAGCAGGCCATGGTTTAGTGAAAGTCTTTTCATGGCACTGATGGCAAAAGCATAAGCGCCAACAAAGTGCAAAGTCAACTCGGGAAAACTTTTCACTTATGCCATGTGACGCCCACGCAACAGCCTGAAATTTCGGAAAAATACTGAAGTCCATCAGAAAAGTGGAAGGTTTCAATAAATCTCCACTGATTCAAGAAGGAAGCGAAAAGTGGGACCATTACTATCCGCCAGTGAAATCGCCGCGCTCAAATTGCCAGGTCTGCCCGGCAGCAAAGTCGCCATCGCCGCTCGGGCGGAACGAGAAGGGTGGTATGGCGAGGAAAGAACGGGACTGGGGGGCACCCGCAGGGTGTATCGCCTGCCCGAGCACTATTTGGTCAAGGCAGACGCGGGGACCACCCGAGCAGATGACCAGACCTCGTCGTATTCGGTCGGCGGCGCCCCAGCCAAACGGAGCGTTGCGATCAGCCCTCCCCAAATTGACTTGGAGACGCTGCAGATGGTGGAAACTGTGCTGGATCAGGTTTTACAGGAGCGCAACCTCAGACTGAAGTCGGAAAAGCGCGGCGCCGTGGTCGCGTTTCTATATGACTACGCCAGCAAAGGCGGCGGACGGGATGGCATGTTGATGGCGCTGCAAGCGCTGGTGGCATAGCACTGGGCTACTTGGCCAAGTGGCCATGTATCTTGCAGGGAACGGCTGGGATAACATCAAGACTTTTCGCATGCATATCAGTCATCCTCTGAATGCAAGACGAGACCCAACAGGCCTTGAGGGAACTGCTGGCCGGGGCACTTGAGCCCTCCCCTTCACGTGGCGGCCAGCCCCTCTCGCCCGGCCATCCGCGGGTCTCGCATCCCGCTCCGGACGCCGCCAACGATGCGCGCTATGACGACGGGCCGGCTCCAGCAACGATGGCGGGCGGCAACAAAAATGGCGCAACCCTGTTCAAGGTTGCGCCATTCTTCATCGCGTTCATCCATTTCTTTCTGGACGATGCCGGCCAGTGGCTGGCCGCCTGGGTATTGGCCTATCTCGCCCATGCGCGGCCGGGCCGCGCCGTGGTCAAACCCGCTGCGCGGCCTGCAATTCGTCCAGATAAGGCCTGATTTTGGCCGCGGCCACTTTTTGCAGCTTGCACAGCATGCCGTGGTTCACATCGCCCAGGCGGAACTGGCCGCGCAGGGTGTCTTCCAGGTGGCACAGCAGGTTGGCGGCCATTTCGGCATCAGCCAGCGCGCGGTGGGCGCGGCCGGTGTCCGGCAGGCTGGCCCAGCGGGTGAGCGTGCCCAGCTTGTGGTTGGGCGCCTGCGGCAGCAGCCGGCGCGACAGCAGCAGCGTGCAGGCGAAATCCTGCCCGCGCGCCAGGCCCAGCTGCGCCAGTTCGTAATCCCAAAACTTGCGGTCGAAGCTGGCGTTGTGCGCCGCCAGCGGAGCGGAGCCGACAAAGGCGGCGGCGTCGCGCATCACCGCGTGGGCCGGCGGCGCGGCGCGCAGCATGGCGTTGCTGATGCCGGTTAGCGCCTCTATCATCGGCGGCACCCGCACGCCGGCGTTCATCAGGCTTTGAAAACGGTCCACCACCCGGCCGTTTTCCACCATCGCCACGCCGATTTCGGTGGCGCGGCAATCCGGCCCCGGCGTGATGCCGGTGGTTTCAAAGTCGATGACGGCGACGCGCTGTCTCACGCCAAGGCCGCCTTGGCGGCCTCTTCCGGCGTCAGGCCGTCAAAAAACTGGTCGGTATACCATTCGGCCTGCTCTTCGATATGCTCCTGAGCCTCGGCTTCGGTGGCGCCGGCCGCCACCAGATGGGTTTCCACCTCGGCGCACCAGGCCAGCAACGCCAGGGTTTCCTCATCCAGTTTTTCTTGCGGCTTTTTCGACATCGGGTTTTCCTTGCAATTCAGTACATTATCGAGCCCGGCATTGTACCCGGCTTTGGCCGGCATGCAAGCGCCAAAACGCGCTTGCCGCGCCGTCAGTCGTCCACCCGGCCGCGCAGCGACTTGATGGCGCCGCGCTGCGACTTGCCGGCCAGCCGCCGCTGCTGAGAACCATAAGTGGGCTTGGTGGCGCGGCGCGCCTTGGGGGTGTGGCTGGCGCTGTCCACCAGCGCCTGCAGCCGTAGCAGCGCGTCGGCGCGGTTTTGTTCCTGGGTGCGGTACTGCTGCGCCTTGATCACCAGCACGCCCTCCTTGCTGATGCGCGTGTCGTTCAGGCCCAGCAATCTTTCGCGCAGCCACTCCGGCAGCGACGACGCGGCAATGTCGAAACGCAGGTGGATGGCGGACGAAACCTTGTTGACGTTCTGGCCGCCCGCGCCCTGGGCGCGCATCGCGGTGAACGCCACCTCATCCTCTTTGACGAGATAGCGGGAAACAGACATGGAGAAGAAAACGGTTTCTTAAAACCGCATTATAAGCCGCGCGGGCCGCCAGGTCCGCGCGGCTTGCCGCTTACGCGCCCAAACGGATGCGCCGTCGCAGATCAGCACCTGGCTGGCGACGAAGCTGCTGCCGATCAAAAACGCCACCGCGTCGGCGATATCCTCCCCTCCACGAAGCGCTTCCCGCCCGCGCGGGCGCTGACATGACTGGCAGCGAGCCCGCGCCCATCCATCTATCATTAACGCGCCGGCGCTTTTATTTTGATGCTCCTTGCCATAGCTAAAGGATTCTTGCTTAGCTCAAAAAACATGTTCCCACTTCTGACCGGAGAACCTGATGCGACAACTGACCATTCGCCAACTCATGTCCATAGGCACCGCCATCGCCGTCATCCCCTTGCTGTTCGGCAACCTGCTGATATGGCAGGGGAATGCCTCGCTGAGACAGGCCGCCACGGCAAGCGGCAATGCGTCGGCCGCCCTGCTGCATTTCAAAAACGCCCGCTACAACGTGGTGCAGATTCAGCAGTTCTTGACCGATGCCGCCGCCACCGGCGAAACCGCCGACGACTACCGAGACGAGGAAAGCAACTGGAAACAAGCCCTGACCGAGCTGGATACCCTGTCGCAACTTCTGCCGGAACTGGCCGCCGACCTGCAGACGCTGAAACCGCAAGTCAACCACCTGCACGAAGAAGGACGCGCGATGGTGGAGGCCTATATCCGGCAGGGCCGCGAGGCCGGCAACGCCATCATGAAAAAACCCGGCTCCGGCTTTGACGACACCACTGACGCGATAGACAAGAAACTTGAAGAACTGTCCAAGCGCATCGAACAACTATTCAGCGCGGCGAACAACGCACAGGAAAGCGCCCTGCGGCAAACCGCGCTGCTGAACGCCGCCATCGCGGCATTGGCCATTCTGCTCATACTGGCCGCCAACAGCTATCAATACCTCAGTCTGCGGCGCTTGCTGGGCGGCGAGCCGGCTTACGCTTCCGAAGTGGCAAAGGAAATAGCCGACGGCAACCTGTCCTTGCAGGTCGCTAACCAGTCGCAGTCGACGGACAGCCTGCTGGGCTCGATGAAAACGATGACGCAGAAATTGACGGAGCACCTGCGGCTGCTGGATCAGGAAACCAAGCAGGTCGGCCAGTCCTCGTACCAGATTTCCGAAATTTCCAAACACATCACCGACAACTCGGAACGGGAGCAGGGCCACTCGGATGAGGTGCGCCAGGCCACCACTGTGCTCGAGGAAACCACGGAATCGGTGCGCGCCATCGCGCAGAAAGTCAGCCAACACGCAGACCAGGCTCGCCTCAGCGCCAACCAGGGCATGGCCACCATGCGCAGCAATATCGAGGAGATGGGACGCGCCGTAGACGAGGCGCAGCAGGCAGAGGGCAAAATCCAGGCCTTGAGCGAGGCCAATCAGAAAATCCAGGTCATCACCCAGACCATATCCAGCATCACCGAGCAAACCAATCTGCTGGCGCTGAACGCCGCGATAGAAGCCGCCAGGGCGGGCGAAGCCGGACGCGGCTTCGCCGTGGTGGCCGACGAGGTGCGCAAGCTGGCCCACCATGCCGGCCAGGCTACCGATGAAATCACCGCCATCATCGGCAATCTGAACCAGCTGATAGAGGAAAACACTCAGTCGGTGCAGGGCATCATCGAGCGGACCCGCGCCGGCATGCAAAAAGCCGAAGAAGCCAGCACCGCCATCTCCAGCCTGGTGCACGACATCGACAACAATGTCCATGCCGCCCATCAGATCAGCGACGCCAGCTCCACCCAGATGCAGCGCCTGGACACTTTGCGCTCTACGCTGGCCAAGCTGCTGGACAATATGTCCGGCAACGCGCTGAAAGTGCGGACCACCGGCGTCATCAGCCGCGACTTGTACCGGGTGACGGGCAATCTGAGCCAGATCATGGAGAAATTCCGCTTCGACCCCAACTGGACGCCGACTGCGCGCAGCAACGAACACCGCCGCCATCCCCGCGTCAACAAGAACCTGCTGGTGCAGGTGGACGACGGCGGCCAGAAGCGCGACGCCACCACCGTGGACTTCAGCCTGACCGGCTTGCAGCTGCGGCTGCCGATGCCGCTGCAGGCCAAGGCCGGGAGCGAACTGCCGCTCAGCATCCAGCTGCCGCAAGACTCCATCGAACGCTATTCCAAGCAGCAACCACTGACGCTCACGGCCAAGTTGCTATGGACACGCAAAACCGAGGAAGGCGAGTTGTACGGCTTCTCGTTCGGCCGCCCGAACCCGCAGCAACTGGCGCAACTGGAACAAGCCTTCCTATTCTTCTGCCACAACCCGATCTACGAATAAGCGCGCCCGCCCGCAAATGACAACCCCCGCCGCAGGCCTGGCCTGGGCGGGGCGGGGGTTTGCGATGCGCGCCAGCGCCGGATCAAGACTTCAGGTTTTTCACCAGGCCATCGCACACCGGCTTTTGCGCGTCGCCGGCCGGCAGCTTTTCGCACACGCCGTTCAGCTGGCCGGCCAGGCGGCCGATTTCGTCCGCGTGCTTCTGGTCCTGGTTCCAGGCCTTCAGGCGGCTGGCGATCTTTTCCAGCGAACGGCGGCTGCGCTCGTAGAAGGCGCTGCTGGAGCGGCCCGCGTCGGAGAAGACCTCGCTGGCGGCCTTTTCGATGCGATCGGCGTCCTGCGGCGCCAGTTCCACCGCGTTGCTGACATAGCTGGCGCCCCACTGCAGGCGGGTGGCCTGCCCTTCCGACGCCTGGTAGGCCTTTTCATACCAGGCCAGCGCCGCGGCCTTGTCGCCGCGCTCCTTGGCGTTGGAGGCCAGAATAAGCATGTGGTAGTACGGCGCGTGCGAGGTTTTCAATTCCGCCTGCAGCAACTTGTCCGATTCGTCCAGCAGGCCGGCATCGGCCAGCAATTCGCCGGCGGCGGTGATGACCGCCTGGCGCTGGTAGGGATTGGCGCTCGCCTTGTCCGCGGCGGCCACCTGGCTGCGCACGTCCGCCAGCAGCGACGCCGGCAGAGGCTGCTTGGGGTGTTGCTGCTTGAACTGCGACAGCAAGGCGGAAGTGGCGCCCAGGCGGTCGCCCCAAGACAGCGTGGCGTCCGCCTCCAGCGCCGCCAGCTGCCGGCCCCAGGCCTGCTGCAGCGCCTGCTTGCCGGCCGCGTCGTCGCCCAAGAGCTTGATCACATCGCTGGCGGCGTAAATCACGATGTCGGCGTTGGCGCGGCTAAGCTTGCCGTCGGCCAGCACCTGCAGCAGCTGCGCGCGCGCGTCTTCGTGGTCGAACGGCGGCGGCTCCTTTTCGCCCGCCAGCGCCGCCAGCGCCTTCAGCCGCAAACGGGTGGCGGTGGCGGTCTGCGCCGCCGGCACCCGTTGCGCCAGCTGCGCCAGCGTGGCGGTGACGTCCTTCTCCGGAATGATCTGGCCCTGGTCAACATCCCAGGCGTAGTCGGCCAGCAGTTGCCAATCTTCCGCCGCCAGCGGCTTGCCGGCCAGCGCGTCCGCCAGCAGCGCCTTCACCGGCTTTACCGTCACCAGGCCCAGCTGTAGCGTGCGCAGGTAGCGCTCGGGATCCACCTCGCCCGGCAGGCGGGTGATTTCGGTGCCGTCGGGACGGAACAAGATCATGGTCGGGTAGCCGCGCACCTTGAACTGCTCGCCCAGTTGCTGGGCGTTGGCGCTGTCGCCGTCCAGATACACCGGCACGAACTGGCGGGTGGCGGCGATGAAGTCGGGCCGGTTGAAGATGGTGGATTTCACCTGGTTGCACGGCGGGCACCACACCGCGCCCCAGTACAGGAACACCGGCTTGTTTTCGCTGCGCGCCTTGGCGAAAGCCGCCGGCACGTCGCCCTGCTGCCAGCTGATGCCGGGCGGCAGCGCGTGGCCGTCGGCGACATCGGCATGGGAGAGCGGGGCCAGGCCGGCCAGCACCAGGGACAACGCCAGTAAAGTACGCTTCATGATCCAGCCTCGTTCAAAATGGGTAATGGCCCATGCTAAACCAATTACTCACAAAGCATATAGCATAACTGGCGATTTGCTTAGCAAGCCCGCTGCAAATCCCTGATGCCTAGCCGGCCCCAAGCGCGAAATGACATTGACCTACCCGCGGCGAGCGAGGAAAAATGGGGCTCGTCATTCCGCCGGAAAACCCAGCCATGCCCGTGAAGAACCGCAAACATCGAATCTTGCTTTTGTCGTCGCTGCTGGCCCTCTGCTTGATCGGCCAGATCCTCTCTTACCGCACCGTCAACCTCTCCAGCCTATGCGCCGGCGCGATCATCGGCATCCTCATCGCCCAGCTATCGGCGGAACTTGATGCCCTGCGCGCCGTTTAGGCTTCGCGCAGTTCGAAATCGTGGCTGATGTCGGCGGTCTTGCCCAACATGATGGAGGCGGAACAGTATTTCTCCGCCGACAATTTAATCGCCCGCTCCACCACGTCCGGCTTCAGTTCCTTGCCGGTCACCACGAAATGGAAATGGATCTTGGTGAACACCTTGGGCTCGGCGCCGGCGCGCTCGGCCTCCATCTCCACCCAGCAATCCGTCACCTGCTGGCGCGACTTTTTCAGAATGGTGATCACGTCATAGCTGGTGCAGCCAGCGGTTCCCAATAGCAGCAGCTCCATCGGCCGCGGCCCCAGATTACGGCCGCCGCCCTCCGGCGCGCCGTCCATCACCACCGCGTGGCCGCTGCCGCTCTCGCCCATGAAGCACACGCCGTCCACCCATTTCAGCCTCGCCTGCATCGCTTATCCCCTGCTTTTTCAATGAAAATGGCCATCAGACTATCATTGCCGATTTGGGACGACAAAGAATCACCTGTAGAATGGAAAGATTGTCCCGTTATATCTGAGCTGCACCATGCTGGTACTTGGTATTGAATCTTCCTGCGACGAAACCGGCGTCGCCCTCTACGACACCGAACAGGGCTTGCTGGCGCATCAACTGCACACGCAGATGGCGATGCATGCCGAATACGGCGGCGTGGTGCCCGAACTGGCCAGCCGCGACCACATCCGCCGCGCCATTCCGCTGACCGAAGCCTGCTTGCAGGACGCCGGCAAGCAGCTGGCCGACCTGGACGCCATCGCCTACACCCAAGGCCCGGGCCTGGGCGGCGCGCTGCTGGTGGGCGCCAGCATGGCCAACGCGCTGGCCTTCGGCCTGAACATCCCGGTGATTCCGGTCCACCACCTCGAAGGCCATTTGCTGTCGCCATTGCTGGCCGACCCCAAACCGCAGTTTCCATTTCTGGCGCTGCTGGTATCCGGCGGCCACACCCAGCTGATGGCGGTGCGCGGCGTAGGTAATTACGAAATCCTGGGCGAAACGGTGGACGACGCCGCCGGCGAAGCCTTCGACAAAACCGCCAAGCTGCTGGGCCTGCCCTACCCCGGCGGCCCGCTGCTGTCCAAACTGGCCGAATCCGGCAACCCCGGCCGCTTCACGCTGCCGCGCCCGATGCTGCACTCCGGCAACCTGGACATGAGCTTCTCCGGCCTGAAAACCGCGGTGCTGACGCTGACGAAGCAAGTGGAGGCCGAGCACGGCGCAATCGACGAACAAGCGCGGATGGACATCTGCCGCGCCTTCCAGGAGGCCATCGTCGAAGTGCTGGTGAAAAAATCGCTGGCTGCGATGAAGCAGGCCGGCATGAAGCGGCTGGTAGTGGCCGGCGGCGTCGGCGCCAACAAGCAGCTGCGCGCGGCGCTGGACGACGCCGCGGCGCGGCGCAAATTCGAGGTGTTCTACCCGCCGCTGGCGCTGTGCACCGACAACGGCGCGATGATCGCCTTCGCCGGCGCGATGCGGCTGAAATTCGCCGAACCGGCCGGCGGCTACAGCATCAAGCCGCGCTGGGACCTCTCCAGCCTGCCGGCGGTATAAACCCACCCATTTAGCCGCGCCGCCGCCCAGCGCCGGCGCGGCCAAGCAAAACGCCATGATCCAACTGAAAAACCTCAACCTGCGCCGCGGCCTGAAAGAACTGCTGGTCGGCGCCAATTTGACGCTCAACCCCGGCTACAAGGCTGGCCTCACCGGCGCCAACGGCGTCGGCAAATCCAGCCTGTTCGCCATGCTGCTGGGCGAATTGCACGCCGACGGCGGCGACGCGCTGATCCCGCCCAACTGGACCCTGGCCCACGTGGCGCAGGAAACCCCGGCGCTGGAGCGCAGCGCGCTCGATTACGTGCTGGATGGCGACAAGGAGCTGCGTTCGCTGGAAGCCCAGCTGGCCATCGCGGAAGGCAAGCACGACGGCAACGCCATCGGCCACCTGCACGGCGAGCTGGCCAATATCGACGCCTACTCCGCGCCCGCGCGCGCCAGCAAGCTGCTGACCGGCCTGGGCTTCGACGAAGCCGGCCAGCAGCGCCCGGTGGCCAGCTTCTCCGGCGGCTGGCGCATGCGGCTGAACCTGGCGCAAGCGCTGATGTGCCGCTCCGACCTGCTACTGCTGGACGAGCCGACCAACCACCTGGACCTGGAAACGGTGCTGTGGCTGGAAGATTGGCTGAAGAGCTACCCCGGCACCCTGCTGATGATCTCGCACGACCGCGACTTCCTCGACAGCGTCTGCAGCCACATCGTGGAAGTGGCCAACCAGAGCCTGACCCTGTACACCGGCAACTACAGCCAGTACGAAACCATGCGCGCGGAAAAACTGGCGCGCCAGCAGGGCGAATACGAAAAGCAGCAGCGCCAGATCGCCCATCTGGAATCGTTCATCAACCGCTTCAAGGCCAAAGCCAGCAAGGCCACCCAGGCGCAAAGCCGGATCAAGGCGCTGGAAAAGCTGGAGCGCATCGCGCCGGCGCACGTGTCCTCGCCGTTCGACTTCCATTTCGACAGCCCGGACAACCTGCCCAACCCGCTGCTGAAGCTGGAAAAGGCCAACGCCGGCTATGGCGACAAGATCATCCTGTCCCAGATCAGCCTGTCGGTGGAGTCCGGCGCGCGCATCGGCCTGTTGGGCGTCAACGGCGCCGGCAAGTCCACGCTGGTGAAGCTGCTGTCCGGCGACCTGGACCCGCTGTCCGGCGAACGCGTCAACGCGCAAACGCTGAAGATAGGCTACTTCGCCCAGCACACGCTGGAAACGCTGCGGCCGGAGGAATCGCCGCTGCAGCACATGCAGCGCCTGGCCCCCACTGCGCGCGAACTGGAGCTGCGCAGCTTCCTCGGCGGCTTCAACTTCCGCGGCGACAACGCCACCGACCCCACCGGCCCGATGTCCGGCGGCGAGAAGGCGCGGCTGGCGCTGGCGATGATCGTCTGGCAAAAACCCAACCTGCTGCTGCTGGACGAGCCGACCAACCACCTTGACCTAGAAATGCGCCACGCGCTGACGCTGGCGCTGCAGGACTTCAGCGGCGCGCTGATCGTGGTATCGCACGACCGCAGCCTGCTGGAGTCCACCACCGACGTGTTCTGGCTGGTCAGCGGCGGCAAGGTGCAGCCGTTCGACGGCGATCTGGAAGACTACCGCCAGTGGCGCATCGCCCAGCTGGCCGAAGGCAGCCAGCCCTCCAGCGGCGACGCGCAAGGCGTCAACCGCAAGGAACAGAAGCGCCAGGAAGCCGAAGCGCGCCAGCAACTGGCCAAGCAGCGCAAGCCGCTGCAAAACCGCCTGAGCAAGCTGGAACAGGAAATGAACAAGCTGAGCGAGGAAAAGTCGCAGCTGGAAGCCTTCCTGTCGTCCAGCGAGGCCTACGACGACGCCAACCGCCAAAAACTGGCCGACAGCGTCAAACGCCAGGGCGAAGTGGCCGGCCGGCTGGAAACCGTGGAAGAAGAATGGATGGACGTGCAGGAACAGCTGGAGGCGATGGAGTAAGCGCTCGCGCCCGCTTCCACCCCATTGACGACACCCCTCTCGCAGGGGTGTTTTTATTTTCGCCGTACGCGACCCGCATTGGCAAGCCGCCGGCAAAGGCTAGACAGGCCGAAAACCGGGCAACCGAACCGCCGCGCTCTCGCCGCAGCCCCTCTTTGCAGGATAGCCATAAGCCGCGGAGCTTTCGCTTTCCAACACAATCCACATCCAAATAGAACAAAGCTGTGGACAAGCCCGGGATAGCCCGGCTTTTATCTTTAGATTGAACAACTTGCCGAATCAGATTAAAAAACAGGCAATATCGCCGCTTACCCACACCGCTCCGGAACAAGCCTGGTGACAGACTGTGGATAAACCCAACAGCCCATTGAAATAAAAGCATAAAATCAGCATGTTCATTTTTTAAGCAGCCAGGCCGGCCTGGACGGCAAACGAATATCGAACACCCAGCATGCCCGCATCTCGGCCTGCGCGACGATGCGGCGGCGGGAAGTCAGGCGCATCCAAGCTGCGGCGCGCCAAATAAAAATGCCATCCGCTTTTGACAGCGGACGGCATTGGCCGGACGGCGCACTGAAACGAATCAGGCGACCGACGGTTCTTTCATCAGCAGGGTGATCAGGCCGGCGATCTTGCGCTTCAGCTCGCGCCTATCCACCACCATGTCCACCGCGCCCTTTTCCAGCAGGAACTCGGCGCGCTGGAAGCCTTCCGGCAGCGTTTCGCGCACGGTCTGCTCGATCACGCGGGCACCGGCGAAGCCGATGCGCGCCTTGGGTTCGGCCAGCACCACGTCGCCCAGGAAGGCGAAAGAGGCGGACACCCCGCCCATGGTCGGGTCGGTCAGCAGCGAGATGAACGGCAGCTTGTTCTCTGACAGCAGTTGCAGCGCGGCGCTGGTCTTGGCCATCTGCATCAGCGAATTCAGGCCCTCCTGCATCCGCGCGCCGCCGGAGGCCGCCACGCAGATGAACGGAACCTTGGCTTCCACCGCGGCTTGCACGCCGCGCACGAAGCGCTCGCCCACCACCGAGCCCATGGAGCCGCCGATGAAGCGGAATTCAAACGCGGCCACCACTGCCGGCAGCGAATGGATGCTGCCCTGCATCACCACCAGCGCGTCGTCTTCGCCGGTGTCACTCTTGGCCGCGGTAAGGCGGTCGGGGTACTTCTTGCTGTCCTTGAACTTGAGGATGTCCACAGGGCGGACTTCCTCGCCTATTTCGCGCCGGCCCTCTTCATCCAGCAGCAGGCTCAGGCGCTGACGCGCCGTCAGCGGATGATGGTGGCTGCACTTGGGGCAGACCTGCAGATTGCTCTCCAGGTCGGTGTAATACAAAACTGCTTCACATTCCGGGCACTTGCTCCAAAGCCCCTCGGGTACCGCCGAAGGCTTGTCAGCGCGGTTTTCGCGCTTGATCTTCGGCGGCAGGAGCTTGTTCAACCAGCTCATGCTGACTCCTTGAATCTTGAGTGTCCGGGACATATCCCGGCCACAGGAAGACGGAGGCCTCGCCTCCGTCAGTGTTCTAGCGGATGGCGGCCTTCAGTTCGGCCACCAGATGAGTTAACTGCTCTCTGGCAGTTTCGGGTGTCGCCGCCTCGATTTCCTGCACCAGCCGGCTGCCCACCACCACCGCGTCGGCGGCGGAGGAGATGGCCTTGGCGGTCGCGGCGTCGCGAATCCCAAAGCCCACCCCTATCGGCAACGGCAGTTCTTGTCTGAGGGCAGCAATTTTACGCGCTACGTCATCAATGTCCAGATGTCCGGCGCCGGTCACCCCCTTCAGGGACACATAATAAACGTATCCGCGCGCCAGTTTGGCGATTTCCGCCACACGCGCCGGCGGCGTGGTGGGGGCAATCAGAAATACCGTATCCAGGCCGGCGGCGTCCAGCGCCGCCTGCAATTCTGCCGCTTCTTCCGGCGGACAGTCCACCGTCAGCGCGCCATCCACCCCCGCTTCCTTGGCCCGGCGGGCGAATTCGGCATAGCCCATCGCGCACAGCGGGTTCAGGTAACCCATCAGCACCACCGGCGTGACGGCGTTGGTGCGGCGGAACTCGGCCACCATTTCCAGCACGTGGCGCAAACCCACCTTGTGCTTGAGCGCGCGCTCGGACGCGCGCTGGATCACCGGGCCATCGGCCATCGGGTCGGAAAACGGCACGCCCAGCTCGATGATGTCGGCGCCGCCGTCCACCAGACCGTGCATCAGCGATACCGTCAACCCCGGATGCGGGTCGCCGGCGGTAATAAACGGGATCAGCGCCTTTTTGCCGGCAAGATCGGCGAAACACTTGGCAATACGTGACATACAGCGCCCCCTTACAGCGTGATGCCGGACAGGCCGGCCACGGTATTGATGTCCTTGTCGCCGCGGCCGGACAGATTGACCAGGATCACCTTGTCCTTGCTCATGGTCGGCGCGGTCTTGGCGGCCCAGGCCAGCGCGTGGCTGGATTCCAGCGCGGGGATGATGCCTTCCAGATGGCAGCAGTCGTGGAAAGCCTGCAGCGCCTCCTCGTCGTTGATCGCCACGTATTCGGCGCGGCCGATGTCCTTCAGATGGCTGTGCTCCGGGCCGACGCCCGGGTAATCCAGACCCGCCGACACCGAATGGGTCTCCACCACCTGGCCGTCTTCGTCCTGCATCAGGTAGCTTTTGGCGCCGTGCAGCACGCCCACTTTGGCGCCCGCGGTGATCGGCGCGGCATGGCGGCCGCTATCTATGCCGTGCCCGCCCGCCTCCACGCCCACCATGCGCACGCCGGGAACGTCGATATAGGGATGGAACATGCCTATGGCGTTGGAGCCGCCGCCGACGCAGGCTACCACAAGGTCGGGCTGGCGGCCGATGATTTCCGGCATCTGCATCTTGGATTCCTCGCCGATCACCGACACGAAATCGCGCACCAGCATCGGGTAAGGATGCGGGCCGGCCGCGGTGCCCAGGATGTAGAAGGTGGAGTCGACATTGGTCACCCAGTCGCGCATCGCTTCGTTCAGCGCATCCTTCAGCGTCTTGGAGCCGGACTCCACCGGCACCACGGTGGCGCCCAGCAGCTTCATCCGGAACACATTGGGCGACTGGCGCTTCACGTCTTCCGCGCCCATGTACACCACGCATTCCATGCCGTAGCGCGCCGCCACGGTGGCGGTGGCCACGCCGTGCTGGCCGGCGCCGGTTTCGGCGATCACGCGCTTCTTGCCCATGCGTTTGGCCAGCAGCGCCTGGCCGATGGCGTTGTTGATCTTGTGCGCGCCGGTATGGTTGAGGTCTTCGCGCTTCAGGTAGATCTGCGCGCCGCCCAGCTGCTCGGACCAGCGCTTGGCATGGTAGATCGGGCTGGGGCGGCCGACGTAATGCTTCAATTCGTGATGGAATTCCTGCCAGAACGTCGGATCGGCCTTGACTCGGGCGTATTCCGCCTTCAATTCGTCCAGCGCCACCATTAAGGTTTCCGCGACATAGACGCCACCATAAGGACCGAAATGGCCCTGCGCATCCGGAAAATCATACCGATCCATGTCTTGCTCCTGATATGAATGCCGCCATTCTGGCCGCATCTTTGATTCCTTTGGACGCCTCCACTCCGCTGGAGACATCCACCGCCGCCGGCTTCACCCGGCGCACGGCTTCCACAATATTGCTTTCGTCCAGGCCGCCGGACAGTATCAACGGCAGCGGCAGCGCTTCCGGCAGCAGGGTCCAGTCAAAGGTGGCCCCGGTGCCGCCGTGCGCGCCCTCTACGAAGGCGTCGGTCAACAAGCCGCGCGCGTCCGGATAGCGGCCGGCCCACTCCAGCAAGTCCATGCCGGGCCGTACCCGCACCGCCTTCAGGTAAGGCCGGCGGAAAGAGCGGCAGAACTCGGCCTCTTCCTCGCCATGGAACTGCAGCACATCCACCGCGCACGCGGCCAGCACCTGCTCCACCCACTCGCGCGCCGGATTGACGAACAAGGCCACCACGCTGACGAAGGGCGGCAGAGCGGCGATCACCGCCCGCGCCTGCTCCAGGCTGACATTGCGCGGACTGGGGGGGTAAAACACCAGGCCGACGGCATCCGCGCCCAGCGCCGCCGCCGCCGCGCCATCTTCCGCCCGGGTGATGCCGCATATCTTGATTCTGACCATCGCGCGTTACGCCCTTGTTATGACGATTGAATATTACCGCAAAGCCAATCGTTCCGCCGCAAACTGCGAAGGCAAGGCGAACGGTTCCGGATAGCCCACCCCGGTCAGGTACAGCCCGTCCGGCATGAAGGTGGGCGGGGCGCTGGTGCGGTCGCAGGCCGCCAGCAGCGCCGACATGCCGTCGGCGTCCATCGCGCCCTTGCCGACATACACCAGCGCGCCGACGATATTGCGCACCATATGGTGCAGGAAAGCGTCGGCTTTCAGGTCGAAGCGCAGCAGGCCGCCGTTGTCGTGGATATCCAGCTGCTGCAAATCCTTGACCGGCGATTTGGCCTGGCACTCCGACGCGCGGAAGCTGGAAAAATCATGGCGGCCCAGCAGCCTGCCCGCCGCGGCGCGCATCGCGTCCACATCCAGCGCCTGATGGAACCAGCCTACTTTGCCGGCCAACAGGCAAGGCCGCACCGGGCTGCTCAGCAGGAAATAGCTGTAACTGCGGGAAAAGGCCGAAAAGCGGGCATGGAAGGTTTCATCCACTTCGCGCGCCCACACCACCGCGATTTCCGGCGGCAGCAGCGCATTGACGCCGCGCACCCAGGCGTTCAGCGGCCGGGCGGCCTCGGTATCGAAATGCACCACCTGCATCGCCGCGTGCACGCCCGCATCGGTCCGGCCGGCCGCCACGGTACTTATCGCCTGATTGCCGGCGATCTGGCTCAAAGCCTGATTCAGCCTGTCCTGCACCGTATTGCCATGCGGCTGGGTCTGCCAGCCGGCAAACGCCCGGCCGTCGTATTCAATGCCCAGCGCGATTCTCATGCCCACTCTTTCATTCCATCCCGGCAACCGCCGCGCCTTGCGCGCGGATGCGACAAAACTGCCACTCTACCCTATCCGGCCCGGTTTGCGCCATGTTCCGGGCTGCGCAAAAGCAAATGGCATCGCCTGAATAAGCGATGCCATCTGCCGACTTTCCCCCCGCATGCGCGCGTCTAGCGGCCTTGCTGCGCTTCGCGGATCAGGATTTCGGCGGTTTCCTTGTCGCCCATCTCCATATAAAGCTTGGCCAGCTCCAGCTTCTCCGGATCCGGACGCGGTTCGGCTTCAAGCTCGGGCGCCGCTGGCGCGCCCCGCAGCGGCGCGGGCTCCCGTTCGGCTTCGATCATGGTTTCGGCGACGGCGGGCGCGGCAGTCGGGGGCAAAGGCGTGCGCGCCTCCTCAGGCATGGCGATTTCGGCCGCTGCCGCGGCGGAGGGGACCACAGGCTCCAGTGCGCCCACCGCCGGCATTTCCACCGACTGCGGCGCTTGCGCGGTTTCAAACAAGGGATGGCCCGGCATCGCGGCGCGGCCCAATTCGCACACCCTCATCCACTGGGTGCTGTCCTTGCCGAATATGTCGCGCGAGCGCGCCGCCTCTTCAAGAAACGCCGCCTTGTCCGGCTGCGCCGACAGCACTTCCAGCAGCTTATAGCGCAGATCCTGCCGCGCCGGCTCCTTCTCCAGCCCTTCGCGCAGGATCAGCAAAACCTGATCATCACGGCCATAAGCGAGATACACCTCGGCCTCGGCCATCGGATCGACCGAATCCAGATCGATGCCGTCGCCTTTTTTCAGCGTGCTCATCAGCGAGGTCAGCGGCCCCAGCGTCAGCATAGAGGACGGCACGTCTTTGCCGCCGCCGTACTCGTCCGCGGTCTCCGCCTCCGCTTGCGCCGCGCCCGCCCGCTTTCTGCGCATCAGCAGCAGCGCCACCAGCGCCAGCGCCGCGCCGGCGCCGCCCAAGCGCAATTGCACATCCCTATCGCCCAGCACCGCCAGCGCATCGTCCACCACGCTGCTGGCGGCGGCATGCGGCGCCTTGGCCTGCTCCCGCTTGGATTCGGCTGGCGACATGGCCGGACGCGGCGCCGATGCGGTCACCGCGGTGACGACCACCGCCGGCTTGGGCTTGTCCATCCCGGCCGGCGGCTCGCTCCGGGCCGCGGAGGCCGGCGGCGTCTGAACGGCAGCCGGCGGCGGCACAGCCGGTTTGGCCTGAGGGGGCATCGGCGGCGTCATGGCGGCGGCGGTCTTGTCCTTGTTTTGCTGGATGGTGCGGATTTGCGCTTCCAGCGCGCGCGCGCGCGCCTCGGTCTGCTTCAACGCGCGGTCCTGCATCGCCAGCATGTCGCGCATCCGGCGTTCCGCCGCCAGGGCGGCCGGCGACGACGCGGCCGGTTTGACGGAGGCGACCGATGGCATCGGCTTATGGTCTTCCGCCTTGGCCACGCCGGCCGGCCGGCCGTCGGCCAGCAGTTTCGCCATGCTGCCCGATTTGGCTTCCGCGCCGGCGGCGTCACCCTTCTCCGCCGCATGGCGGGCCGGTTCGCCGCGCAGCGTCCATTGCGCCGGGTAACGCAACTCGGCCCCGGCCAACAAACGGTTGGCGTCGCCGCGGATAAACGCGTCCGGATTATCTTTCAACAGCTTGCCCGCCACGTCCTCGCCGGCGGCATGGCCGCGCATGCGCGCGGCGATCGCCGACAGGCTGTCGCCCTTGCGCACTTGGTAGACGCGGGTTTCCGGCGCGGCGGCGGATGGCGGCTTGGCGTGGTCGGCAGCGGAATCCTGCGCCGTCGGCGCGCCTTCCAGCATCAACGCATAGCGCTTCTCCACCTTGACGCCGGCGGCTCTCACCTCCAGCCGGAACGCCAGCCGCGGCGCCGTGATGGGCAAGCTGGAAGCCAACTGCAGCACATGCCGCCCATCGCTGGAGCGATCCAGCTTGTGCGCGATGGACGCCACCTGCTGCAGTTGCTCCGGCGCCACCTCTCCTTGCGCGGGATCGGCGAAAATGGCCACCTGCACCTGGTCCGTCTTATCGAATACGCCGCCCAGCAGCCGGAGCTCCGCCTGCAAGGGCTCGCCCAAGCGCGAGCTGACCTTGAGTTCGCCCAAACCCGCGCCGTCCAGCCGCGAGCCCTGGTCTGGCGAGGCGACATGGCGCTTGCCATCGTCGCCGCTTGCCGGCGCGGGCTCCTTGCGGCGCGGACCGTCGCGCTTGTAGTCCACTTCAAATTCGCGCACCAACCGCCCATCCGGCCAACGCACCTCCACCGCGAAACGCAGCAAAGGCTCGCTGAAGCTGGCCGGTCCCTTGACCGTCACTTTCTGGATATGCCCGTCGCTGCCGCGAATCAATCCGAACTGCAGCATCGAGGCCGACCCGCTGTAAGGCGACAACAGGGCATAGCGATTTCTATCCGCCAGGTCGGCCTGGGCGAAGTTTTCAATTTCCTCGTTCACCACGGGAATTTCCGCCGAGAACGCCTCGCCGTCGGCGGAAAGCACATGTATCGGCCCCAATCCCGCCCGGACTGCCGATACGCTTCCCAAGCCTGCCAACAGCAAGGCCAAACTCGCCATGCGAAAATTTGCGACCATCGTGGACGTCCCCAACCTATTTGCTTACATGTTTTGCCCCAGGCCCGGCGGATATGCCCGCCATCTCGATCCGCCCTGGCCCCATCTTGAAATCAAACCATTTCAAGACGGCTGACAATGCTGATAATTACCTGCGATTAAACCTCAAGCCGCTGCCGGCTGACAACCCGATGCCGGACCGATTTCCAGCGATCATCTTTATATAAAATAGGCCGGAAACCGCGCATAGCAAATTGTCCCAAACCCGATTCGTCAAATAAAACAAAATGCTAGCCGATTCTTTCACGTATCGAATCCGCCATTGCCCCGCAGGATCGCGGCGCCGCGTCCGCCGCCATGAAAATAATCCGGACAAACAAATGGCCGGGCGTCGTTTCGGAAAACAAACGCCCGGCCATCGGAAGAATCCGGCACACCGGAAAATCAGACGCTGATCTTGTCCAGCAACGCTTTCGCCTCCTCCTTCAACGCGCCCTGAGCTTCGCTCACCAAATCCTGCAATACCTCGCGCGCGCCTTCTCTATCGCCCATGTCCAGATAAACCTTGGCCAGATCCAGTTTGGTCGACAGCGGATCGTCCATCACCGACATGCCCTCCGCCTGGGCGGGAGGCTCTTCGGCCGGGGGCGCTTCGGCGGCCGGCGCTTCGGCCAGCATGTCCTCGTACAACGACTCCAGCCCGCCCCCGCCTTCCGCGGCCGGCTTGGCTTCCTCAGGCGGCGGCGCGTCCAGATTGAAATCGAAATCCAACAGGCTGGCCTCGCCTGCCGGCGCCGGTTCCTCGGCGGCAACGGGCGCGGCTTCCGCCGGCAGCATCGCTTCCAGGTCGAAATCCAGCGTGCCGCCCTGGTCTTCGGCGGCGGGCGCTTGTCCCGCCGGCGTATCGAACAAGGCGGCCAGCGGATCCGCCTCCTCCGCCATCGCCGGCGCGGACTCGGCGGCGGGCGGCGCATCCGGCGCGGCTTCGCCGAACAGCTCCTGATCCAGATCGATGCCGCCGCCAAGGCCCGCGGACAGATCCAGCTCCGCGTCGGGCGCCATCTGGTACAGCGGATTGTCCGGATCGATCGCGCGCCCCAGCGTAACCGTCCTGGCCCACAACCCGCCCTTGCCATCGAAAGCGGCGTTCATTTCCTTGGCCAGGCGCTCGAAAGCGGCTGTGTCCGGACGCGCCGCGTACACCTCCATCAGCTTCATCCTGACTTCATGGCGGGACGGGTCCTTTTGCAGCGCGTCCTTCAAGATTTCCTCGGCCTGCTGGTCGCGGCCATAGGCGATATAAACCTCGGCCTCGGCCACCGGGTCGACTTCGGCCGCGTCGATCGCGCCCGCCGCCTGGGTGAAGTTGCTCATGAAGGAATGGCTGCCGCCCACGGTGCTGGGACCATGCCCGGTGACCGTAGAGCGCGCCAGCGTGGCGCTGGTAGCCGACAGGCTGCCCGCCGCCGCGCGCCTGCGCATGACTACCGCGCCCAGCAGTCCCAGCAAGGCGACCACGCCCACCCCGCCGCCGATCAACGGCAGATGATCCAGCAACTTGTCGAGCAGCGATTTGTTTGGCGGCGGCATCGGCGGCGCCGCGTGCGCAGGGGCTGGCTTCTTGAGCGGATGGGGCGCCGGTTCAGGCTTGGGCATCGGCTTAGGCGCGCTTGCCGCCGGAGCCGCCGCCGGAACGCTGGCGACCGCCATGGGCGCCGACGCCATGACAGGCTTGGCCGGCAGCGGCTGGCCGCCCCGCATCGCCTTCAACTCCTGTTCCAGCGCCGTGATTCTGGCCGACGCCTCTTGCAAGGCCTTTTCGCGGGCGTTGATCTGCTGCTGCAGGTCATTCAGCCGCGCATTGTCGCTCCCGTCGCCCGGCACCAGCTTGAGCACGTCGCCGCCCTTGCCGGCCGGCGCCGCCGACTGGCCACCGGCCGAAGCCGCGGCCGGGGCGGCATCGCCCAGAATGCTGGCGACCTGGGCCGCGCCCAACGCCTTCATCTTGCGCGCCGACGGCACTGTCAGCGACGAGCCCGGTTTCGGATGATTGACATCGCCTTCGGCGAAAGCGTCGGGGTTCGCCTGCACTAGCGCCGCCATGGTCTGCCGCAACGACGCGCCCCAGGGCTTCACCCTCTGCGCCAGCGAACGCAGGGTCGCGCCCGGCCTCACTTTCAGCACTGTGGGTTCGACGACGCGCGGCTTGGCCGGGGCCGCCGCCTGGTAGCGGCCGGCCTGGTCGCTGTCGGCGTAGCTGGGGACATCCTGGACGATGTTCGGGCCGCCGACATTGTAATTGGCCGGATCCAGCAACACCGTGTATTCGCGCACCGAGCGGCCGGACGGCGCCTTGGCCTCCACCACGAAGCGCAGGTAGGGGTCGGTGATCGGCTGGACCGAGCTGACGCGGATCAGCGCGCCGCGCGGATTGGGGCTGAGCGCGAAGCGCAATTGGGACAGCGAGGAGGCGTAATCGACATTCAACGCCTGGAAGGTATCGATGCTGGCCAGCCCCACCCTGACGGCATCCATTTCGCCAGGCTGCACTCCGGTCATTTCGATGTCGGCTTTCAGCAACTCGCCAAGATTGGAGCGGACATGGATCCTGCCCAATCCCGCCCAAGCCGCGGCAGAGCATGCCAAGCCTATCAACAGGACGCCAAGTTTGAGTTTTACCTGATTTCTCACTGTCTACCTTCCGGCATGGTCTCGTTTTATTTTATAGGCACAGACCCGCTGGCGCGCGCATGGGCCATTGCTGCAATCTTAGGCCCTGCCTGGGCGTTTAGCCAGATTTCATGCGGGCTGCAAGCCGGGCGGACCCGGCTGCCCGCTTACATCAGCGCGCTCTGGCCGGCCAGGATTTCGGCGATGCGCACGCAATGGATGGCCGCGCCCGCCTTCACGTTGTCGGCCGACAGCCACATGCTCACCACCTTGCCGTGCGCGCGCAGGCGGCTGACCCAGACCAGCTCGTTGCCGGTGGCTTCCATCGGCGTCACGTAGCCGCCATGCTGATCGCGGCCCACCACTTTCAATCCTGCCGCCTGCAGGCGCTTTTTCACTTGCTCGAGATCAAACTCCTTATGCAGTTCGACTTGAACCGCCCAGGAATGGCCAAAGAACACCGGCACGCGCGCGCAGGTCACCTCCAGAGATTCCGGCGCCAGCCCCAGCAGGCGCGCGGTCTCGTCGCGCACCGAGCGCTCTTCTTCCGAATCGCCGTTCTCGTCCAGCTCGCCGATCTGCGGCAGCACGTTGAAAGCGATGCGCTTATCGTAGGCCTTGACCTCGGCGTCGCGGTGCGAGAACAACGCGGTGGTCTGGTCGGCCATTTCCTCCATCGCCGCCTGGCCGCTGCCGGACACCGCCTGGTAGGTGGCGATGCTGGCGCGCTGGACGCCCAGCGGCAGCAAGGCTGCCAGCGCCAGCGCCAGCGGCGTGGTGGTGCAATTGGGCACGGCCACCAGCGGTGCGCGGCCCAGGTCCTCCAGTTCGGCGGCGTTGATCGCCGGCGCCACCAGCGGCACGCCGGCGTCGGCGCGGAAGGCGGAACTGAAGTCCACCACCGCGGCGCCGGCATCGCGCGCCTGCGGCGCGTATTCGCGGGAAACGGCGCTGCCGGCGGCGAAGATGGCCATGCCGACATTCTCGAAGTTGAATTCGTCCACCATGTGCACGTCCAGCTCCAGGTTGCCGAAGGAGACGGTGCTGCCGTCCTGCTCGGCGACATCCACCGCGAACACGCGGGCAGCCGGGAAGTTGCGCTCGGCCAGCAGTTCCAGAATGGCCTGGCCCACCAGGCTGGTGGCGCCCACTACGGCAAGCTGAAGGGATGTCGACATGATTGGTTTCCTATTCATTACTGCGCCGGACGGACAACTCCGCCGGCGAATCCATGCGAAAAGGGCACCTAAGTGCCCTTATGTTCTTGAGACGGCCGGCAAGCGCCGGCCTCAGGCTGACGCCTATTCTACCCGTCAGCGCTCGATCAGGATACGCAGCATGCGGCGCAGCGGTTCGGCGGCGCCCCACAGCAGCTGATCGCCGACGGTGAACGCCGATAGATACTCGCCGCCCATCGCCATCTTGCGCAGGCGTCCCACCGGGGTGCGCAGCGTGCCGGTGACCGCGGCCGGGGTCAGATCGCGCATCGACGCCTCGCGGGTGTTCGGCACCACGCGGGCCCACGGATTGGCCGCGGCCAGCATCGCCTCGATCTCGTCCAGCGGCACGTCTTGCTTCAATTTGATGGTCAACGCCTGGCTGTGGCAGCGCATCGCGCCCACCCGCACGCACAAGCCGTCCACCGGCACCGGATTCGCGCCGCGCCCCAGGATCTTGTTGGTTTCCGCGCCGCCCTTCCATTCTTCCTTGGACTGGCCATTGCCCAGATCCTTGTCTATCCACGGAATCAGGCTGCCGGCCAGCGGCACGCCGAAATTCTGGCTGGGGAAGCCGTCGCCGCGCAGGAAATCTGACACCTTGCGGTCGATGTCCAGGATGGCGGAGGCCGGGTCGGCCAGCAGATCGCCCACCTGGCCATGGATGGCGCCCATGCCGGTCAGCAGTTCGCGCATGTTCTTGGCGCCGGCCCCGGAAGCCGCCTGGTAGGTCATCGACGTGGCCCACTCCACCAGATCATTCTGGAACAAGCCGCCCAGCGCCATCAGCATCAGCGAAACGGTGCAGTTGCCGCCGATATAGTCTTTCACGCCGCTGGCCAAACCCTGCTCAATCACGTTCTGGTTGACCGGATCGAGAATGATGATGGCGTTGTCCTGCATGCGCAGCGAGGACGCCGCGTCTATCCAATAGCCCTTCCAGCCGGCTTCGCGCAGCTTGCCATAGACTTCGGAGGTGTAGTCGCCGCCCTGGCAGGTGACGATGGCGTCCATCGCCTTCAATTCGTCGATATTGCCGGCATCCTTCAAGGCCGGCACCTCGCGACCGATATCCGGCGCTTTGCCCCCCACATTGGACGTGGTGAAGAACACCGGTTCATCGATGGCGGCGAAGTCGTTTTCCTCGCGCATGCGCTGCATCAGCACCGAACCGACCATGCCGCGCCAACCTACAAAGCCTACTCTCACTGGAAATCTCCCGAGTCTGTCCTAAGTCCGAATCGTGGCCGCGCCGACGGCACGGTTAATTTTTTATTACCTCATTGTGCAGCGCGCAATCGTGCCAGGCAATGGGGTAAATCGTTTTTATTGAGAATGTAATGAGAAGAACAGATTTGAATGACATCAACACTGACCGGACGACTCGCGTTCGCCATTCTTACAGGCTCGCCCAGCCCCGAAACGCGGCAGCCCGAGTGGAGCCGGCCACCGCGCAGACTGACAGCATAAGAAAGTTGACTATGTAAATGACTGTTTCATAACTCATTGCAAGCGCGCATATGCCGAATAATTCATCGCCTCGGGCGCGCCGCAGCAGTCCCTCGCCATCGCGACATGTCATCGGAGAAGCACGGCAATGTCTGACTACGATCTGATCATCATCGGCGGGGGCCTGATCGGGCTATCCACCGCCTACAACGCCGTCAGCCCCTATGGCGGCCATCCGGTTCTGCAAGGCAACAAGGTGCTGGTGCTGGAGCAAAGCACCTTCTTCAACCAGTTCTGCAGTTCGGCCGGCGCATCGCGCCAATTCCGCTTCCAATACAGCGAAACGTACATGACCCAGCTGGTGATGGCTGCGGTTCCGGAGTGGGAGCTGCCGCAAAGCCAGACTGTCACCCAGCCGATTCCTTGCGTCGGCAGCCTGTGGTTTGGCGACCCGAACACCCCCACCACCGAAGGCGGCATCGCCCCGGCGATCGAAACCATGCAGGCCATGGGAGTGCCCTTCCAGTCGCTGACCCGCGCGGAGGTGGAAGAGTGGTACGGCTTCCGCGACCTGCCCGCCAACTACAGCGGTTTTTTCCAGAGAGACGGCGGCGTCATCAATCTGCCGGCCACGCTGCGGGCGATGTACAACCTGGCGCATGACCAGGGGGTGCAGCTGAAGGAAGAACAGAAAGTCATCGATATCGAATCCAGCGGCGGGCAGATCACCGTCACCACCGATGCCGGCGCGTATCGCGGCAAAAAACTGGTCATCACCGCCGGAGCCTTCACCAACGAAGTGATCGCGCCGCTGGGCATCCAGCTGAATCTGACCATCTGGAACATGGTATCCGCCTATTTCCGCAAGACGCGGGCCGACATCGACTACCCCACCTGGTTCGCCTTCCAGCAACCCACAGCCGCCAACGCCAATCTGTACTACGGCTTTCCGGAAACCTCCTGGTCGCATCCCGGCTATATCCGGGTGGCGCCGGACTACCCGTACCAGATCATCAGCGATCCAAGGGAACGCCGCCCTCCCACGCCGCAAGACTACGCCGGCACTTGCGAATGGGTGGCCCAGCACATGAGCGGTCTGTCGCCGGAGCCGGAATACGCATCGGCCTGCATGGTGGCGCTCGCCGACGACGGCAAGGAATTCATTCTGGACACCCTGCCCGGCCACCCCAACATCGTGCTCTACACCGCGGGCTGGGCCGCGAAACTGGTGCCGCTGCTGGGCAAGATCTGCGTGCAGCTGGCGATCAACGGCGCCACCGACTACGACATCAGTCCGTTCAGCATCGGCCGTCCCGGCCTTGTCCGCTAAACACCAGAGGAGCGCTGCAAAATGATCACATTGAATGACATTCCCCACAGCACCGGCAGCCAGGCCGACCTGGCAGTCGATGTCGCCGTGGTCGGCGCGGGCGTGGGCGGCTTGTACACCGGCTACCGTCTGCTAGGCGGCGAGTACAAGCCGGGCGGCAGCCGGCCCACCAGCGTGCATGTGTTCGACCTGGCCGACCGGCTGGGCGGCAGGCTGCTGTCAATCAAGCTGCCGGGCATGAACGTGATTGGAGAGCTGGGCGGCATGCGCTACATGCGCTCGCAGGAAATGGTGACCGCCCTGATCGAAGACGTCTTCAAGCTGCCCAACCAGGAATTTCCCATGGGCGAACCGGACGATCTTTACTTCTACCTGCGCTGCCAGCGCTTCAAGGCCAACGCCTGGACCAGCGCTCAGGCGCAAGGGGAGAAATTCCACGTCCGCTATACCTTCAAACTGGGCGAAGAAGGCTATAGCCCGGACCAGTTGTTCAACAAGATAGTCTACGACGTGCTGATGGCCGACCCCTGGTTCGTCGCCGAATTCGGCGACAAGGTCAAAAAGATCGACCAATACACCTACACGTTCCAGCTCACCAGCCGCGAATGGAACATCGTCAAGCCAGCCCTGACATACGTTTTCCCCGACAGCCCCTTCCGCGGCATGAAGGTCAACGATATCGGCTTCTGGAACCTGATCAAGGACCAGGTAGGCCAGGACGCCTACAGCTTCCTGGCCGATGGCGGCGGCTACTATTCCAACACCATCAACTGGAACGCCGCCGAAGCCTTCCCCTATATGGTGGGTGACTTTTCCAGCGCCGACTCCAGCTACCGCACCATCAGCGACGGCTATGATCAGATCGCCTACGCGCTGGCGCAGTCCTTCACCGACATGTCAGGCGCCAAGCTGTGGCTGGGCAACCGCCTGGAAACCTTCAGCCGCGCGCAGGACGGCAGCGGCTACCGCTACCTGCTGACCTTCTGGAATGCCGCTGGCCAATACCGCTGGACCGTCAAGGCCAATAACATCGTGCTGGCGATGCCGCGTCGTTCGCTGGAGCTGCTCGACCAGCAGAATTTTTTCTTCAACCGCGAAGGCGCGCAGCAGCTGCAGAAGAACATCGCCTCCGTCATCATGGAGCCTTCGTTCAAACTGCTGATGGGCTTTGAGGAGCCATGGTGGACAGAAGACTTCGGCGCGGAGTCCGGCCATTCCATCACCGACCTGCCGATGCGCCAGTGCTACTACTTCGGCACCGATCCGGCCAACAACCATTCGCTGTTCCTGTCCAGCTACAACGACATGCGCACCGTGCCGTTCTGGCAGGTGCTGATGCAAGGCCGCGACAAACTGCCCCGCTACCTGGGCCACACCACCCGGCTGGTCCGCCAGGAGCATCTGGAAGCGCTGGCCAAAGAGCCAGGCGAGCCAGCGCCCATCGCGATGGTGGAAGAAGCGATGAACCAGGTGCGCGAACTCCACGGCAAGGGCAACGAGATTCCGCCGCCCTATGTCGCCCGCCTGCAGGACTGGACCCAAGACCCGTACGGCGGCGGCTACCACGCCTGGTGCGCCGACGTGTCGGTGCAGAACATCATGCCCTATATGCGTCGGCCCGATCACGGCGAGAACATCCACATCACCGGCGAGGCCTATTCCGACGACCAAGGCTGGGTGGAAGGCGCGCTTTGCGTGACCGAGCTGATGCTGCAGGAGTGGTTCGACATGGCCTGGCCGGCCTGGCTGAACCGAGACTACTACCTGGGCTGGTGAAGCGCGGCCGCCTCCGCCTAGCCGGACGCGGCGGCGTCATCTTTCGGGAAAGGACGCGGCCGGGCCAAGACATGCTTGCGCCAGGCCGCGGCCTCGCGTCAATTCGCGGCTTGAATCAACACGCGCGTTTGCCCGGCATTGTCCCGACCATAGTCGTCGCTGACATAGGCATCATCGTCGACGCGGTGGACGATCAGCGGCTCGTGAAAGCGCAATGCCTCTGATCGACATGCGGCCTCGTCTCAAAAAACAGCGCGCACCCTCAGGATGCGCGCCGTTGCACTTTCTTCCCCGACTCAAACCAGGGACGCGTCCTTACATCGCCGCCACCACCGCGTCGCCCATGCCGGAGCAGCTGACCTTCTCGCAACCGGCCTCGTAGATGTCGCCAGTGCGGTAACCCTGGGCCAACACCTTCTTCACTGCGGTTTCCACGCGCTGCGCGGCGGTCTCCTGGCCGAAGCTGTAGCGCAGCATCATGGCGGCGGACAGGATGGTGGCCAGCGGATTGGCCAGGTTCTGCCCGGCGATGTCCGGCGCCGAGCCGTGGCTGGGCTCGTACAGGCCCTTGTTGTTCTGATCCAGCGACGCCGACGGCAGCATGCCGATGGAGCCGGTCAGCATCGAGGCCTCGTCGGACAGGATGTCGCCGAAGATATTGCCGGTGACCATCACGTCGAATTGCTTCGGGTTGCGCACCAGCTGCATCGCGGCGTTGTCGACATACATGTGCGACAGCTCCACCTGCGGATACTCGCGCGCCACGTCTATCATGATCTCCTTCCAGAACTCGGTGGTCTCCAGCACATTGGCCTTGTCCACCGAACACAGCTTCTTGCCCCGCTTCATCGCGATGCCGAAGGCGACATGGGCGATGCGGCGCACTTCGCTCTCGCTGTAGCGCATGGTGTTGTAAGCCTCGCGCTCGCCCAGCTCGTTGACGGCGATGCCGCGCGGCTGGCCGAAGTAGATGTCGCCGGTCAGTTCGCGCACGATCATGATGTCCAGCCCCGCCACCACCTCGGGCTTCAGCGTGGACGCGTTGGCCAGCTCCGGATACAGGATGGCCGGGCGCAGGTTGGCGAACAGGCCCAGATCCTTGCGGATGGCCAACAGGCCGCGTTCCGGCCGCAGCGGACGCTCCAGCTTGTCGTATTGCGGGCCGCCCACCGCGCCCAAAAGCACCGCGTCGGCCTCGCGCGCCAGTTTCTGCGTGGCTTCCGGATACGGCGCGCCGTACTGGTCGTAAGCGGCGCCGCCCAAGGGCGCGTGCTCGGTTTCGATCTTCAGCCCGTCGCGGCGCAATACGTCCAGCACGCGCTCGGCCTGCGCGATGATTTCCGGCCCGATGCCGTCACCCGGCAGAATGGCGATTTTCATGGTTTCTTCCTTATTTCCGTTTGTCTTCTTCGCGCCAGGTCAAACGTTCCACCAGCGCCTTTTCGCAACACTTGAACACGATGTAGGCCGCCATCGCGGCGTAGCCGGACAGCAGCAGCTCTCCCAACTGGCGCAGCGCGCCATCCATTGCCGCCTGCCAGCCCGCGTCCAGCCATAATTTCAAATTCAGCTGCAGCAGCAGGGCCAGGTTGATGGTGCCCACGCCGAACAGCAAAAAACTCAGGCCCAGCAGCAGGAAAGCCGCCAGCGGATGGCGATGCAGCCAGGCCATCCCTCCCCGTCGCGCTGCGGCTTCCTTCCCGCCGCCATCTTCACTGCTGACGGGTTTCATCGGCGCTTGCCAGTCCGCTCTTTTCCACAATGCCGGTCGGCAGCCCATCCAGGCTCGACACATTCCGGCTGCGCCAGTAGTCTTGCACCCCCGCCTCGCCTTTGGTCCGGGCCCAGTCGTTCAACTGCTCCCGCTCGCCCTGGTATTGGTAGTAAGGAACCGACATGCCGCAAGAGGACTGCGCCAGCCCCACGTCCAGCAAAAAGATCTGCCGCGCACCGGGCAAGGGTTCGAACAGGCCGTAATAATCGGCCCATTCCGGGTCGCCCTGATGAATCGCCCGCGCCTGCCCATACAGGCGCAAAATCAGCGGCTTGCCTTCGAACGCGCAGAACATCAAAGTCATGCGCGGGCTGTGTTCGACATGGCAGGCCGTCTCGTTGCCGCTGCCGGTGACGTTCAGCCAGGCCACTTGATTCGGCCCCAGCACCCGCAGCGAATCCATTCCCTTGGGCGACATGTTGACGCGCCCATCCTGCATGGCGGTAGCGACGAAAAACAGTTTCTGCCCGGCAATAAACTCGCGATGCGAATCCTTAAGCTCCAGATAACGCTGTCCCATCTCGCTACCTCCTATGCGTTGAACAATCCTCTCAGGCGAACAACCAGGGCTGCTCGGCGCGGCGCTTGGCTTCGAAAGCCTTGATTTCGTCCGCGTGCCGCAAGGTCAGGCCGATTTCGTCCAGCCCGCCCAACAGGCAGTGCTTGCGGTGCTCGGTGATGTCGAACGGGAAGGCCTGGCCGGACGGGGTGGACACGGTTTGCGCCGCCAGGTCCACCGTCAGGCTGTAGCCCGGCGCCGCCTCGCACTCGCGGAACAGCTGGTCGACGGTGCCGGCGTCCAGCACGATGGGCAACAGGCCGTTCTTGTAGCAGTTGTTGAAGAAGATGTCGGCAAAGCTGGGCGCGATCACCACCCGAAAACCCTGGTCATCCAGCGCCCATGGCGCGTGCTCGCGGCTGGAGCCGCAGCCGAAGTTTTCCCGCGCCAACAGCACCTGCGCGCCCTGATAGCGCGGCTGGTTCAGCACGAAGTCCGGATTGAGCGGCCGCTTGCTGTTGTCCATGCCGGGTTCGCCATGGTCGAGGTAGCGCCATTCGTCGAACAGATTGGGACCAAAGCCCGACCGCTTGATCGACTTCAGGAACTGCTTGGGAATGATGGCGTCGGTATCGACGTTGGCGCGGTCCAGCGGACAGGCCAGGCCCTGCAAAGTGGTGAATGCTTTCATTTTCTACGCTCCGTTGCGCGGCAGCGGCGGTTTACTCGGCGGTGCGCTTGATCGCCTCGCCGCCTTTTTCCACCGCGTTGCCGATTGCCTGGCCCGCCTTCTGCAGGCCGTGGCCCACCGCCTGGCCGCCTTCCTTGGCGTCGGTCTTGATGCCCTGCACGGTGTTGCACGCCGCCAGCAGCAAGGCCAGGCCGATCCAGACAATCTCTTTTTTCATGATGCGAAACTCCATTCGATAAACAGCCAGGCTGTCGGATAAGTAAACAGGGTGGGATTCTACCCAAGCCGGCATCGCCGGTCTGCCCCATCCTTAGGACACGACGCCTGGCGTTTTGCTCCCGGCGGGCCGGGACAAAACGCTGCTTATCGGACGGACCACTGGCGCACGTCGACGAAATGCCCCGCCACCGCCGCCGCCGCCGCCATCGCCGGGCTCACCAGATGGGTGCGCCCGCCCTGGCCCTGCCGGCCTTCGAAATTGCGGTTGGAAGTGGAGGCGCAGCGCTCGCCCGGCAGCAGGCGGTCGGCGTTCATCGCCAGGCACATCGAGCAACCCGGCTCGCGCCATTCGAAGCCGGCGGCGGCGAACACCTTATCCAAGCCCTCGGCTTCGGCCTGCGCCTTCACCAGGCCGGATCCCGGCACCACCAGCACCTGCTTGACGTTGGCGGCCTTGCTGCGGCCCTTGGCCACCGCGGCGGCCTCGCGCAGGTCCTCGATGCGGCTGTTGGTACAGGAGCCGATGAACACCACGTCCACCGGAATCTGATCAATCGGGGTGTCGGCCTGCAAGCCCATATAGGCCAGCGCGCGCTCGATGCCGGCTTTCTTCACCGGGTCGCTCTCGCGGGCCGGGTTCGGCACCTTGCCCCCCACCTCCACCACCATTTCCGGCGAAGTGCCCCAGGTCACTTGCGGCTGGATAGCCGCGCCGTCCAGCTCCACCACCGCGTCGAAATGCGCGCCGGCGTCGGAATGCAGGGTGCGCCAGTAGGCCACCGCCGGTTCCCACTGTTCACCCTTGGGCGCGTACGGCCGGCCTTTGACGTATTCGATGGTCTTGTCGTCCACCGCCACCAGGCCGGAGCGCGCGCCGCCCTCGATCGCCATATTGCACAGCGTCATGCGGCCTTCCATGCTCAGGCCGCGGATCGCCTCGCCGCCGAACTCTATCGCGTAGCCGGTGCCGCCGGCGGTGCCGATCTTGCCGATGATCGCCAGCGCCACGTCCTTGGCGGTGACGCCCGCGCCCAGCTTGCCGTCCACCCGCACCAGCATGTTCTTGGACTTCTTGGCGACCAGGCACTGCGTGGCCATCACGTGCTCCACCTCGGAAGTGCCGATGCCGTGCGCCAGCGCGCCGAAAGCGCCGTGAGTGGAGGTGTGGCTGTCGCCGCACACCACGGTCATCCCCGGCAGCGTGGCGCCTTGCTCCGGCCCCATCACGTGGACGATGCCCTGGCCCTTGTCCTTGAACGGGAAGTAGGCCAGCGCGCCAAAGGCCTGGATGTTGGCGTCCAGAGTTTCCACCTGCTGGCGCGAGATCGGGTCCTGGATGCCCTGATCCCAATGGTCGGTCGGGGTATTGTGATCGGCGGTGGAAACCACCGAATCCACCCGCCACAGCTGGCGGCCAGCCAGTTTCAGGCCTTCGAAGGCCTGCGGGCTGGTCACTTCGTGCACCAGGTGGCGGTCGATATACAGCAGCGCGGTGCCGTCGGCCTCCTGGCGCACCAGGTGGCTGTTCCACAGTTTGTCGTACAAGGTTTGCGCGGTCATATGGCGTGTCCTCGGGTCGTCGTTGCAGACATCTTTGACCAGCTTTGATCCTGTTACAAGATAAGCCGTTATACTGGTATAAAAACCAACAGGATCAGACTATGGAATCCCCGTCCGCCACCCCGCTCGGCGCCTTCCTGCGCGCCCACCGCGAACGGCTGACGCCGCAGCAGGCCGGCCTGCCGACGGGAACGCGCCGCCGCGCCAAGGGCCTGCGCCGCGAAGAGGTGGCGCAATTGGCCGGCATCAGCCCCACCTGGCTGACCTGGCTGGAGCAAGGGCGCACCGAGTCGGTATCAGCCCATACCCTCACCCGGCTGGCGGCCGCATTGCAGCTGTCCGGCGCGGAAACCGACTATCTGTTTGATCTGGCCGGGCTGAAAAACCCCAAGGACAAGCGCGCCGAAGACAATCCGCAGGCGCGGGACATTCTGGCCGAAATGCTGCCGCACATCGCCATCCCGGCTTATGTGTTGGACCGCCACTGGCGGGCGGCGGCCTGGAACCCCGCGGCCGCGGAGCTGTTTTGCGGCTGGCTGGGCAAGCCGGAGGCCAGCCGCAGCCAGCTCGACTTCATTTTCCTGGCGCCCGAAGCGCGGACCTTCCTCGACAACTGGCCGGAGAGGGCGCGGCGCATCGTGGCGGAATTGCGGGCCGACCTGGGCCAGCAGCTGGATGACGCGGAAACCGCGGACATGCTGGAGCGGCTGCGCCGCGACAGCGCGGAGTTCGACCGCCTATGGCAACAGCAGGATGTATTGGAGCGCGAAGGCGGCGAGCGCGCCTTCCATCACCCCACGCTGGGCCAGCTCAACAAGCGGCAGATCACGCTCAGGCCGGCCAACGCGCCGGAGTTCAAGCTGGTGATGCTGCTATGACTCGGCTGGCGGCCCCAGATGCTCCTGCAGCAGCCGCCAGCCCTGCCCATCCTTGATCAGCGCGCAGCTGCCGCGGCCTCGCCCCTCCGCGGGCTGCCCATCGACCAGCCCGCGCCAGGAAAACGCATAGACGCAGGCGGCGAAATTCTCTCCCGCATGAGTCCAGTGCAGATCCGCGATGCGGTAATCCTCGCCGCGTATCCAGTCAAAAGTTTGACGGATGGCCTCGCACACGGCCGCCTTGCCCTTGAAGGTGCCATCGGAAAACACGAAGCAAGCGTCTTCATGCAGCCACGGCGCCACCTGGCGCCAGTCATGCGTCGCCAAAGCCTGCTGGTAGCTGTCCAGCGCCTGCTGCGGCGTCATGGCCATCGTCATTGGCATGCCTGTCGCTTGGGCCTGAGCCAGCGCAGGCAGACGAAAACGCCGGCCAGCGCCGCGCCGGCGGACATGGCGAAGGTGGGCAGCACGCCGCCGTGCGGCCACACCAGCCCGCCCACCAGCCCGCCGCCGCTGCCGCCCAGGCCGAACGAGGCGATGATGTACAGCCCTTGCGCGCGGCCATGGTGCTGCTCGTCGAACATGCGATTGATCAGGCCTATCGCCGACGCGTGGTGCAAGGCATAGGTGAGCGCGTGCAGCGCTTGCGCCGCCGCAGCCAAGGCCGGCAGCGACAGGCCGGCGGCGATCAGGCCGAAGCGCAGCACCGCCGCCAGCAGCGATGCCAGCATCAAAGCCTCCAGGCTGAAGCGGCGCATGATGCGCGGCATCAGCATGAACACGCCCACCTCGAACACCACCCCCAGCGCCCACAGCACGCCGACCGCGGCCTTGTCATAGCCAAACTGCTTCAGGCCCAAAGAATAGAAAGTGTAATACGGGCCATGGGCGAAGGCCTGCAGGAAACAGCAGGCGAACAGCGCGATCACCGCCGGCTTTTTCAGCGTGTCCCAGATCGGCCCGGCTGGCTTGCCGCGGCTGGCCAGCTTCACCTCCGGCACCTTGAGCGCCGTCAGCGCCACGCCTATCAGCAAGGCGGAGACAATCCACGGCGTCGCCGCGATGCCCAGCCAGTCCAGCAGATAGCCGCCGGTCAGCGCCAAACAGACGAAGCCTATCGACCCCCACACCCGCACCCGGCTGTAGCGGCCGGGCTGCGCCCGCGTCAGGTAGGCGGTGCTGGCCTCCACCAGCGGCAGCGCCGCCGCCCAAAAGAAATGCGACACCGCCATGCTGACGAAAATCCACCAGAAGCCGTTGTGCAGCCCCACCAGGCAAAAGCTGGCGGCGGACAGGATGGAAGTGGTGACGATGATGTTGCGGCGTTGTCCGCTCTTGTCGGCCAGCCAGCCCCAGAAGCCCGGGGCGATGATGCGCGCCAGCGTGGATAGCGCCATCAGCACCGAAATCTGCAGCGCGCTGAACGACAGCGACTCCAGATACAGGCCCCAGAACGGGCTGAACATGCCCTGGAAGGTGAAATAGGTGAAGTAGAACCCGGCGAACGGCAACAACGACTGCATTGATTGTCTTTCTATTCGAATCAGCCCGGCACCAGGCCGGGCTGGCGCCGCGGCGGCGGCTAAAACGACGACTTGAAGCGGGAGATGTCGCGCCGCGCTTTCTTGGTGGGGCGGCCGTCGCCATGCGGAAAGCTGGCATGCTCGGCCTTCAGCAGCAGCATGCGCGCTTCGCGGGCAGCCACCGACTCCGCATCTTCGCGGTACATCAACACCGCCTCCTTCGCCGGCCGGCGCTGGGTGGCGAGCTGCAGCACTTCCACGTTGTACTCCAGCTGGTTGATCCGCAAAAACAGCCGGTCGCCTTCCTTAACTACACGCGACGCCTTGACCCGGTCGCCGTTCACCAGCACCCGGCCCAGCTCCAGCGCCTCGTGCGCCAGCTGGCGCGTCTTGAAGAAGCGCGCCGCCCACAGCCATTTGTCCAGGCGGACCTTGCCGTCGTCCTGCTCTTCCGGCCGCGCCATCACGCCACCTTCCAGTGCGCGGACACCTGGCCGTGCAGGCTGAGATCCAGCTCGTCGCCGGAGCGGATGCGCGCCACGCCTTCCGGCGTGCCGGTGTAGATCAGGTCGCCTGCGCTCAGGCCATACGTGCGCGACAGGTAGCTGATCTGCTGCGCCACAGTGAACAGCATCATGCCGGTGTCGCCCGCCTGACGCAGCTGGCCGTTCACCCGCAGTTCGAATTGCAGCCGCTGCGGATCGGCCACCCGCTCCGCCGGCACCAGCGCCGACAAGCAGGCCGCGCCGCGAAAGCCCTTTGCCTTGGTCCACGGGTGGCCCTTGCTCTTGGCCGCGCTTTGCGCGTCGCGGGCGGTCAGGTCCAGCCCGACGCCGTAGCCGGCGACATGGCTCAGCGCCTGTTCGGGCGCGATGTCGCCGCCGCCCTTGCCTATCAGCACCACCAGTTCGCACTCGTGATGCACGTCGTCGGAATATTCCGGCAAATGAATGGGAGAGGATTCGTCCAGCAAGGCCGAAGTCGGTTTGAGGAACACCAGCGGCTCGCTTTCCACCGGGTTTCCCAATTCGGCCGCGTGGGCGGCGTAATTGCGGCCGATGCAAAAGATGTTTTCAACGCGGATGGTATGTAAAGCCAGTTTTACACTCGCCATTGCAATTCCTCATAACTAATCCGGTCAATTATCCCACAAGCGATGCGAAAGCCATAATGCGGCGCGATTTGGCCGCCGCCATTTTTTGCGCATTGCAGCAACAGTCACCGGCATTTGCCAGCCCTTGCCGCCGGGAGGGCGTGAAAATGTCATGCAACCCTGTTACAGTCTGCAGGTACATTCGCTTGACCATGCATTCCAAACAGATTGATTCAGACAGGCTTCGATAACGCTATATCAGTACGTATCAGGAGATTCATCTTGTCCCAGAATAATACCGCTACGCTGGAAGATTTCTTCACCGGCCTCTCCGAAGCCAACCAGCAATGGATGCAGCAGTTCGTCAATTCCCTGTCGCTGGGCGCGAGCCCGGACAGCGCCGCCCACCCGCTGGCCGGCGCCTGGTCGCAGCTGATGAATCAGACCAATCAGCTGTTCAGCCTGCAGTCCGCCCTGTACCAGCAACAGCTGAACCTGTGGTCGCAGTTTCTGGGCAAGGCGGCGGACACCGCGCCGGAGGCCAAGGCCGGCGACCGCCGCTTCGCCTCGCCGGAATGGAACGAACACCCGTTCTACAGCTTTCTCAAGCAAAGCTACCTGCTGACCTCCAAGTGGATGACCGAGCTGGTCGACCAGACCCAGATCGACGAAAACGCCAAGGACAAGCTGGCCTTCGCCACCCGCCAGTACCTGGACGCGATGGCGCCCAGCAACTTCATGCTGACCAACCCCGACGTGGTCAAGCGCGCCATCGAAACCAAGGGCGAAAGCCTGGTGGAAGGCATGAAGAACATGATGGAGGACATCCAGAAGGGCCACATCTCGATGTCCGACGAGAGCAAGTTCGAGATCGGCGAAAACCTGGTGATCACCCCCGGCCAGGTCGTGTTCCGCAATGAGCTGATCGAGCTGATCCAGTACACCCCCACCACCGAAAAAGTCTACGAGAAGCCACTGCTGTTCATCCCGCCCTGCATCAACAAGTTCTACCTGATGGACCTGCAGCCGGACAACTCCATGGTGCGCCACTTCGTCGCCCAGGGCTACCGCGTCTTCCTGGTGAGCTGGCGCTCGGCCGTGGCCGAGATGAAGCATTTCACCTGGGAAACCTATGTCGAGAAAGGCGTGATCGCCGCGGCGGAAGCGGTGCGCAAAATCACCAAGCAGCCGACGATGAACGCGCTGGGCTTCTGCGTCGGCGGCGTCATCCTCAGCACCGCGCTGTGCGTGATGCAGGCCAAGGGGCTCGACTACATCGACTCCGCCACCTTCATGACCTCGCTGATCGACCACGCCGAGCCGGGCGAGATCGCGTACTACATCGATGAAAGCCTGGTGGCCAGCCGCGAGGCCAAGCTGGCCGCCGGCGGCATCATCAGCGGCAAGGAAATCGGCCGCACCTTCGCCTCGCTGCGCGCCAACGACCTGGTGTGGAACTACGTGGTCAACAACTACCTGCTGGGCAAGACGCCCACGCCGTTCGACCTCTTGTACTGGAACAACGACGCGGTGGACCTGCCGCTGCCGATGCACACTTTCATGCTGCGCCAGTTCTATCTGAACAACGCGCTGGTGAAGCCGGGCGCCATCACCCTGTGCGGCGTGCCGATCGACATCTCGAAAATCAATATCCCGGTCTACATGTTCGCCGCGCGCGAAGACCACATCGTGCTGTGGAGCTCGGCCTACTCCGGCCTGAAATACCTGAGCGGCGCGCCGAGCCGCCGCTTCGTGCTGGGCGCGTCCGGCCACATCGCCGGCTCGATCAACCCTGTCACCAAGGACAAACGCAACTACTGGGTCAACGAACAATTGCCCATCAGCTCCGACGAATGGCTGGAAGGCGCGCAAAGCCAGCCGGGCAGTTGGTGGAAAGATTGGGATGCCTGGCTGGCGCCGCAGTCCGGCAAGCAAGTCGCCGCGCCCAAGGCTCTGGGCAACAAGGAATTGCCGCCGCTCTTGGCCGCGCCGGGCAGCTATGTGCTGGCCAAGGCGATGCCGAGCGTGACCGCCAGCCTGCAATAAACGCCCGCAACCGGATCATCGGTCCCTATCAGGACACATGGCCCGCCGCCACGGCGGGCCCCAAGCCAAGGAGAAAGACATGGAAGTCGCAATCGTAGCAGCGCAACGCACCGCGGTCGGCAGTTTCGGCGGCTCGCTGGCCAAGATCCCGGCCCCGGAACTGGGCGCAACCGTGATCAAAGCGCTGCTGGAGAAAACCGGCGTCAAACCGGAAGACGTCAGCGAAGTGATCCTGGGCCAGGTGCTGACCGCCGGCAGCGGCCAGAACCCGGCGCGCCAGGCGCTGATCAAGGCCGGCCTGCCGGTCACCACCCCGGCCACCACGCTGAACGTGGTATGCGGCTCCGGCCTGCGCGCCGTGCACCTGGCGGCCCAGGCCATCCTGGCCGGCGACGCCGAAATCGTCATCGCCGGCGGCCAGGAAAGCATGTCGCTGTCGCCGCACATCCTGCCGGGCTCCCGCGACGGTTTCCGCATGGGCAACGCCCAGCTGGTGGACACCATGGTCAACGACGGCCTGACCGACGCCTACAACGCCTACCATATGGGCATCACCGCCGAGAACGTGGCCGCCAAGTACGGCATCGGCCGCGAAGAGCAGGACGCCTTCGCGCTGCAATCGCAGCAGCGCGCCGCCGCCGCGCAGAAAGCCGGCAAGTTCCAGAACGAGATCGTCCCGGTGCTGGTGCCGCAGCGCAAGGGCGACCCGCTGGCCTTCGACGCCGACGAGTTCATCAAGCATGACGCCAGCGCGGAAGGCCTGGCCAAGCTGCGCGCCGCCTTCAAGAAAGACGGCACCGTCACCGCCGGCAACGCCTCCGGCATCAACGACGGCGCCGCGGCCGTGCTCTTGATGTCCACCCAAAAGGCCGACCAGCTGGGCCTGAAGCCGCTGGCCATCGTCAAGGGCTACGCGCTGACCGGCTGCGAACCGGAAATCATGGGCATCGGCCCGGTATCTGCCACCCGCAAGGCGCTGGCCAAGGCGGGCTGGACCGTCGAGCAACTGGACCTGGTGGAAGCCAACGAAGCCTTCGCCGCCCAGGCGCTGGGCGTGGCCAAAGAGCTGGGCTGGGGTTCGGACAAGGTCAACGTCAACGGCGGCGCCATCGCGCTGGGCCACCCGATCGGCGCCTCCGGCTGCCGCGTGCTGGTGACCCTGCTGCACGAAATGCAGCGCCGCGGCGCCAAGAAGGGCCTGGCCACGCTGTGCATAGGCGGCGGCATGGGCGTGGCGCTGGCGGTAGAGCGTCCGTAAGCCGCTCAGTCGCGCCAAAAAAACCGCCTGGCAACCCAGGCGGTTTTATTTTTCCCGGGCTGCGCTCAGGACAGGAACACTTCCGCCGCGCCTAGCAGAGGCTGGGCCTTGTCCTTGGCCGACAGGTTAAGCTCTCCCGCCGCGGGCCAGTCGATGCCGAGCGACGCGTCGGACCACAAGATGCCGCGGTCGTATTGCGGCATGTAGTAGTTGGTGGCCTTGTACACGAACTCCGCCTCGTCGCTAAGCGTCAGGAAACCGTGGGCGAAGCCTTCGGGAATCCAGAACTGCCGCTTGTTCTCGGCGCTCAGCACCACGCCCACCCACTGGCCGAAGGTGGGAGAGGACTTGCGGATGTCCACCGCCACGTCGTAAACCTCGCCCGCCACCACCCGCACCAGCTTGCCTTGGGCGTAAGGCGGCAATTGATAATGCAGGCCGCGCAGCACGCCCTTGGCGGACTTGCTGTGGTTGTCCTGCACGAAATCCACCGCGCGGCCTATGCCTTCCTCAAACCGCTTCAGATTGAAGCTTTCGAAAAAAAAGCCCCGCTCATCGCCGAAGACCGTCGGCTCGATGATTTTCACATCCGGAATGCTCGTATCGATTACTTTCATCGGCCCCTGGCCTCGCAAATGACTGGCGACGGTCCCCGCTCCGCGGGCGAAACCTTCGCGCTGGGATTCAAGAATTTTTCGCGCCTATCATGGCCAGCAGGTACTGGCCGTAGCCATTCTTTTTCAGCGGCGTGGCCAGGCGCACGATCTGTTCGTCGTCTATCCAGCCCGAACGGTAGGCGATCTCCTCCAGACAGGCCACTTTCAGGCCCTGCCGCCGCTCGATGGTGGCGATGTACTGGCTGGCATCCAGCAAGGATTCGTGCGTTCCGGTATCCAGCCAGGCGTAGCCGCGGCCCATGGTTTGCACGTTCAGCAAGCCTTGCTGCAGGTAAACATTGTTGACGTCGGTGATTTCCAATTCGCCGCGCGCCGAGGGCTGGATGGACTTGGCGATCTCCACCACCTGCGAATCGTAAAAATACAGGCCGGTCACCGCATAATTCGACTTGGGCAGCGCAGGCTTTTCCTCGATGGAACGCGCCACGCCGGCGGCGTCGAACTCCACCACCCCGTAGCGCTCCGGGTCCTGCACATGGTAGGCGAACACCGACGCGCCCGCGGTCTGGCTGCTGGCCTCGGTCAGCAATTTGGCGAAATCATGGCCGTAGAAGATGTTGTCGCCCAGCACCAGCGCCGACGGCGCGCCCGCCAGGAACGCCTCGCCGATGATGAAGGCCTGCGCCAGGCCATCCGGACTGGGCTGCACCTCATATTGCAGATTGAGCCCCCAGCGGCTGCCGTCGCCCAGCAGCAATTGGAAGCGCGGCGTGTCCTGCGGCGTCGAGATGATGAGGATGTCGCGGATGCCGGCCAGCATCAGGGTGGACAAGGGATAGTAGATCATCGGCTTGTCGTAGATAGGCAGCAATTGCTTGCTGACCGCCAGGGTGGCCGGATACAGGCGGGTGCCGGAACCGCCTGCCAGAATGATGCCTTTACGTGCTTGGGTCATTGTTCGAATGATGTCCTGTCATGCCGCGAGATAGATTCAATCACACAAGCCCACCCCTCAAAGGCAGGGCCCGCGCCCCCATTCCAAGATCAGACGGCCCCTTCGGCTTGCGACAACGCGTAAAGCTGATCGACCACGCCATCCACGCCATCCTCCCACCTGGGCAGCCCCAGGGAGAAGGCGCGCATCAGTTTGCCGCAATCCAACCGGGAATTAGCCGGCCGTTTGGCCGGCAACGGGTATTGGTCGCTGCCTATCGCCTGGATAGCGTCCGCCGTCAGCCGCAGCGGGAATCCCCGCTCCCCGGCCCGGCGGATCACGCGCTGGGCATAGCCGTGCCAGCTGGTTTCGCCCTGCGCCGCCAGGTGGTAAGTGCCATCCGCGAAATTTTCGGGCCGCGCATGATAACGGGCAATCAGCTGCGCCGTCACGTCGGCGATCAAGGCGGCGCAGGTCGGCGCGCCGAACTGGTCGCCCACCACCTTCAGCGCATCGCGCTCTTGCGCCAGCCGCAGCATGGTTTTCAGAAAGTTGCCGCCATGCGCGCCGAACACCCACGAGGTGCGCAGGATCAAATGGCGCGCCCCGGCGGCGCGCACCGCCTGCTCTCCAGCCAATTTGCTGGCGCCGTACACCGACTGCGGGCCGGTTTCGTCGTCTTCGCGGTACGGCGCCGGCTTGTCCCCGGCAAACACGTAGTCGGTAGAATAATGGATCAGCAGCGCGCCATTGGCGGCGGCCCAGCGCGCCAGCACCCCAGGCGCGGCGGCATTGACGGCGAAGGCGGCATCCCGATCGGTTTCCGCCTTGTCCACCGCGGTATAGGCGGCGGGATTGACGATGATATCGGGCTTGGCGGCGTCCAGGACGGCGAGAATGGCGGCCTCGTCGGCCAGATCCATCCGCGCGCGACCGCAGGCCGTCACCTCGCCAAGCGGAGCCAGCGCCCGGCGCAATTCAAATCCCACCTGGCCATCCGCCCCAGTCAGCAACACGCGCGTCATGCTTGAGCCTCGTATTGCTTGGCCAACCATTCGCGATAAGCGCCGCTGCTTACGTTTGCCACCCAGTCCTGATTATCCAGATACCAGCGCACAGTTTTACGGATGCCGGTCTCAAACGTCTCCGCCGGTTTCCAGCCCAGCTCCTTTTCCAGTTTGCGCGCATCGATCGCGTAGCGGCGGTCATGGCCGGGACGATCCTGCACATGGCTGATCTGATCGGCATAGGAGCCGCCGCCGACTTTGGGCCGCATTTCATCCAGGATCGCGCAGATGGTCCGCACCACGTCGATATTGGGTTTTTCGTTCCAGCCGCCGACATTGTAGGTTTCGCCGGGCCTGCCGGCCTCCAGCACCCGGCGGATCGCGCTGCAATGGTCTTTCACGTACAGCCAGTCCCGCACCTGCAAGCCATCGCCATAGATCGGCAGCGCCTTGCCCGCCAACGCATTGAGGATGACCAGCGGGATCAGTTTTTCGGGGAAATGATAGGGGCCGTAATTATTGCTGCAATTGGTGGTCAGCACCGGCAAGCCATACGTATGGTGCCAGGCGCGCACCAGGTGGTCGCTGGCGGCCTTGCTCGCCGAATACGGGCTGTTGGGTTCGTAGCGCCGGGTTTCCGCAAACGGCGGCTCCTGTTCGGACAACGTGCCATAGACTTCGTCGGTGGAGACGTGCAAGAAGCGGAAGGCCTTGGCGGCAGCTTCCGGCAGGCCGTTCCAGTAGCCGCGCACGCTCTCCAGCAGATTGAAAGTGCCGACCACATTGGTATGGATGAAATCGCCAGGGCCATGGATGGAACGATCGACATGGCTTTCCGCGGCGAAATTGATCACCGCGCGCGGCTGATGCTCGCTCAGCAACCGGTCCACCAACGCCCGATCGCCGATATCGCCGTGCGCAAACACATGCCGGCGGTCATGCTTCAGCGATGCCAGAGTTTCGAGATTGCCCGCGTAGGTCAGCGCATCCAGATTGACAACCTGCTCATCGCTGCCGGCCAACCAGTCGAGAACAAAGTTGGCGCCGATGAAGCCCGCGCCGCCCGTCACAATAATTGTCATTATGGCATTCCGTTTTTAATCAAGTTTCCAGGCCCGCGATTGCCCGCGAACCGCATTATCCATGCAAGCGCGCCGCTTGACTCCGCCCAGTCGGGGAATGGCCGGCGCCCGACGAGCCTCGTCGAATGCGCGGTTTGGCGCGCGCGCCCCAAGTATGCCATTTCCTGACGACGCCGTGAGGCCTTGCGTAAGGAACAAGGCGCTCAAGCCGTGTCAACAGGCGCATCGCCCAGCAGGAAACGGGGGCCATCGCCCAAACGGGCCGCGTGGTCGGCGGGATTATTCAATTTGCACTTTCGCAGCGATAGGCAGCCGCAGCCTATGCAACTGTCCAATTGATCACGCAATTGGCACAACGTATCGATGCGGGCTTGCAGCATAGGCCGCCAGGCCGAGGACAAACGCGCCCAGTCTTCCGCGGTGGGCGTCCGCTGCCGCGGCAGCCCCGCCAGCGCCTCGCCGATGTCCTGCAGGCTCAAACCCAGCGTCTGGGCAATGCGGATGAAGGAGACCCGACGCAGGACATCCTTGTGGAAACGCCTGGGCTGCCCCGCCTCTCCCACACTTTGAATCAAGCCTTTCGCCTCGTAAAAGCGCAAGGCGCTGGCCGCCACGCCCGAACGTTTCGCCAGCGCGCCTATCCCTATCCAATTCGCAGACATGCCCGCTCCTTGACTTAAAGTTAACTTTAACTTTTATGCTGAATGCGCATCATACCACTCAAGAATCGATCGGACATGGCCCACACTTTGATTGTCTATTTCTCAGCCGAAGGCAGCACCCACCAACTGGCATGCGCGATACGCGACGGCGCCGCGGCATACGGCGGCGCCAGCCTGCTGCGGCTGGAGCCGCGGCACATCGTCGACGGCCGCTACGCGCCGCCCGCGATGGCCGCATCGGCCGAATCGCTGCGGCGAGCGGATGCCGTCATCTTCGGCAGCCCCACCTATATGGGCGGCCCCGCCGCTCAGTTCAAGGCGTTCGCCGACGCTGGCAGCGCATATTGGCGCGGCCAGCCCTGGACCGACAAGGTCGCGGCCGGCTTCACCATCGGCAGCAGCCTGAACGGCGACCAACAAGGCACGCTGTCCTATTTCGCAACGCTGGCCGCCCAACACGGCATGCTATGGTGTGGCTTGGACCTTCCCGGCGGCAAACATATAGACGATCTCAACCGCCTGGGCTGCCAACTGGGCCTGTGCGCCCACTCCGCGGATGGTTCGCTGCACCCCGCCGACCTGGCCACCGCCCGCCATCTTGGCGCGCGGGCGGCCCGCGTCGCCGATCGCCTCCGCCGCAACGCCTTGCTTGAAGAGAACGCGCCATGACGCCTGCCATCCAACGGATAGACCACATCCATGTCCATGTGAGCGACCGCGAGCAGGCGGAAGCCTGGTATCGACGCGTGCTCGGTTTCGAGCGCATTCCGGAACTGGCGTTCTGGGACGCCGACGGCGGCCCGCTCACCCTGGCCAACCGCGAGCGCACAGTGAAGATCGCGCTGTTCGAGCGCGGCGGCGCCGGCAAACAGCCCGCCGTGGCGCTTGAGGTCGAAGCCGACGCCTTCCAGGCCTGGCGCCGCCACTTGAAGCAGGCGCTGGGTCATGCGCCGGAGCTGGCCGACCACGCCGTTTCCTGGTCGATCTACTTTGCCGACCCCGATGGCAACGGCTACGAAATCACCTGCAACGACTACGCCGCGCTGGCGCAAAGATTGCGGGCCTGCCCCTGACATCCGGCCGGCCGCGCATGAAAAAACCTCCCGCCGCATGGACCAGGAGGTTTGTTTCTCATGCCGGCCATGAACCGGACGATTCGGCTCGACAGAGAGCCAGAGGAAAAGCGGCGCTTATCGCGCTTCAAGCCAGGCGGCAACGCCAGCCGGACGGGCCGGACGCGCCCCGGCTAGTGGGGAACAATGATGGGGGTGCCATCCGGCGCGTGCTTTTTCTGATGCTTGGCCGCGCGTTTCTCCTTCGGCGACATCAGGGGTTGTTTCTTGGCTTCCTTGGTGCTGTGTCTTGATTTGCTCATGATCCGCTCCAATTGGTGAGCATCGGGAACGCCCGATACCAGCCACAGTATAGTCCGATTGCCGATGGATGGCGGGACGCATTCCAGCATCCGCGCGGCATGGCCGTTGACGGAAATCAAACAGCGCTCAAAACGCAAAACCTCCCAAACCGACAAAATGCCTTTATCATTATCCGCGCAAATCGATGAACCGCCGCCGCCCCTCCGTCAAGGCGGCATGTCTAGCCCTGGAGCCGCCAGCATGAAACATTTCCTGTCCCACTTCGTCCACCTGTGCAATCTCGCCGGCCGCCCCGGGCTGCGCCGTCTGAAACCGCGCTGATCCGGCGCCGGATTCGCCCCGGCCGCGCCGATGGACTGGACATGGCAGCCATGAGCCATTCTCATCCACTTGCGCGGCCTTTCCATTGCTAACAGAATGCATGCAATCTTTCTTCCGGAGCTGGCATGAACACCCTCGCAACCCCGCAGCTGGACACCGTTCCGCAACGCATCGCCTCCTTGCGCGCCGCCATGCGCAACGCCGGCGTCGACGCCTGCCTGGTGCCCTCGTCCGACCCCCATCTTTCTGAATACCTGCCCAAGCGCTGGCAGGCGCGCCGCTGGCTGTCGGGCTTCACTGGTTCGATGGGCACGCTGATCGTCACCGCCGACTTAGCCGGGGTCTGGGCCGACGGCCGCTACTGGGTGCAGGCGGAACAGGAGCTGGCCGGCAGCGGCGTGCAACTGATGAAGATAGACACGGCCGCCAGCAGCCAGCATCTGCAATGGCTGGCCGACACGCTGCAAGCCGGCCAGACGCTGGCGGTGGACGGCGACGTGCTGGGCCTGGCCGCCGCCAAGGCGCTGCAAGCCGCGCTGGCGCCGCGCGGCATCCAGCTGCGCACCGATATCGACCTGATCGACGCCGTCGATCCGCAGCGCGCGCCGCTGCCGGACGCCGCCGTCTACCAGCATGAGGCCGCCTTCGCGCCGCAAAGCCGCGCCGACAAGCTGGCCCGCGTCCGCGAAGCCATGCGCCAGGCCGGCGCCGAGCGCCACTTCATTTCCACGCTGGACGACATCGCCTGGCTGTTCAACCTGCGCGGCGCCGACGTCAATTACAACCCGGTGTTCATCAGCCACGCGCTGATCGAAGCCGACCGCGCCACGCTGTTCGTCGCGCCGGGCAAGGTAGACGCAGCCCTCGCCGCCCAGTTGGCGGCCGACGGCGTCCGCGTCGCCGATTACGCCGCAGCCAAACCAGCGCTCGCCGCGCTGGCCGGCGGCGCGCTGCTGATCGACCCCCGCCGCGTCACGCTGGGCCTGCGCCAGGCGGTGGCGGACGGCGTCAAGGTGATCGAGGCGATCAACCCCAGCACGCTGATGAAATCGCAGAAAACCGCCGCCGAAGCCGCCCATGTGCGCAAAGCCATGGAGCAGGACGGCGCCGCGCTGTGCGAGTTCTTCGCCTGGTTCGAAGCCAACGTCAACCAGAGCCGCATCACCGAGCTGACCATAGACGAAGAGATCACCGCCGCGCGCGCGCGCCGGCCCGGCTTCGTTTCGCCCAGCTTCGGCACCATCGCCGGCTTCAACGCCAATGGCGCGCTGCCGCACTACCACGCCACCCCGGAAGCGCACAGCGAGATCAAAGGCGACGGCCTGCTGCTGATCGACTCCGGAGGCCAGTACCTGGGCGGCACCACCGACATCACCCGCGTAGTGGCAGTCGGCGCGCCGTCCGCCGCGCAGAAGCGCGACTTCACCCTGGTGCTGAAGGGCACGATGGCGCTGTCGATGGCCCACTTCCCGCGCGGCACGCTGTCGCCGATGCTGGACGCGCTGGCGCGCGCGCCGCTGTGGCAGCACGATATCGACTTCGGCCACGGCACCGGCCACGGCGTCGGCTATTTCCTCAATGTGCACGAAGGCCCTCAGAGCATTTCGCGCGCGGTGCCGGAGCCGCATATGGCGATGTGGGAAGGCATGATCACCTCGATCGAGCCGGGCGTGTACCGCGATGGCCAGTGGGGCGTGCGCATCGAAAACCTGGTGCTGAACGTGGCGTCGGAAAAGAACCAGTTCGGCGACTTCCTGAAATTCGAAACGCTGACGCTGTGCCCGATAGACCGCCGCTGCATCGAGCGCTCGCTGCTGACCCAGCCGGAAATCGACTGGCTGAACGGCTACCACGCCGAAGTGCGCGCGCGGCTGCTGCCGCTGGTGGACGGCGCGGCGCGCGACTGGCTGCTGGCCAACACCGAAGCGCTGTAAACTGCGGGTTGACCCGCGCAGGCCATGCCCCCCGTGGGCATGGCCTGTTTTGTTTTCCAGAAAGCCCCTATGCCGTTTGACCGACTCAACGACCTGCGCCTGTTTCTCGACGCTGCCCAGCTGGGCAGCTTTTCCGCCGCCGGCCGCAAGCACGGCCTGTCTCCGGCCGCCGCCAGCGCCTGCATCCAGCGGATGGAAGCCGCGCTGAACGTCCGGCTGTTCCAGCGCACCACCCGGCAGCTGAAACTGACCGAAGCCGGCGACACCTACCGCGCCTATTGCCGGCAGGCGCTGGAGCTGCTGGAAGAAGGGGAAAGCCGGCTGCAGCAGGAACAGCAGGCGCTGAGCGGCGCGATCCGGCTGTCGGCGCCGTCCGACCTGGGCCGCAATCGGCTGCTGGATTGCCTGGACCGCTTCGGCGCGGAACATCCGGGCGTGTATTTTTCGCTGTCGCTCGACGACACCCCGGTAGACCTGATAGGCGAAGACGTGGACCTGGCGATACGCTACGGCAAGCCGGCCGACAGCAGCCTGGTGGCGCGCGAGCTGGCCGCCAGCCGCCGCGTGGTCTGCGCCGCGCCAGGCCTGCTCGCGCGACTGGGCGCGCCGGCCCATCCGCGGCAACTGGCTGGCCTCCCCACCCTCACCCTCGCCACCGGGCACGGGCCGATGAACGAATGGCGCTACCGCGAGCGCGGCGAAGCCCGCTCCCTGCGGCTGGAGCGCGCGCGCCAGAGCAACGATGGCGAGGTCATCCGCCGCTGGGCGGTGCAAGGCCACGGCTTCGCCTACAAGTCGCAGCTGGACATCGAGCCGGACCTGCGCGCCGGCCGGCTGGCGACTGTGCTGGACGACTACTTCACCGAACAGGCGCCGCTGCACCTGCTCTACCCAGGCCAGCGGCTGCAGCCGGCGCGCATCCGCCGGCTGATAGACCATCTGCTGGAAACATTTGCCGGCACCACGCAAAAATGACAAAATCATTTACATGACGCCATCGTTTCTCGCTACGGGCAATCTGCTGCCGCTGCTGCAGCAGATGGAACAGACCTTGCACCAGCCCGCCGCCCGCGCCGACGCCGCGCTGCTGGAACGCTGGCTGGACGACGACTTCCGCGAAATCGGCCGCTCCGGCCGCCAATACGACAAAGCCGCCATCATCGCCGCGCTGCTGCGCGAAAATCCCGATGCCTCCGCCGCGACCCACTCGTCCGATTACCGGCTGACCCTGCTGGCCGAAGACATCGCATTGCTCACCTACCACTCGGCCCATGCCGGGCCGGACGGCGCGCTGAGCGGGCACGCGCTGCGCAGTTCGATCTGGAAACGGGTGAACGGCGCCTGGCGGCTGGCCTTCCATCAGGGCACCCCGGCGCCCTCAAGTTATTGACACTCGAAGCACCCGTGCCAACCACCTTAGCCGCCTCTCTCCTCAATACGCTTTTCATGACCGTCTGGATCGCCATGGCGATCGGCGGCCTCGCCTTCTCCGCGCTATGCCGCGACGCGAGACTGAAAAGAAAAGTCTCGCGGATCGTGATGATCGCCGCGCCATTGCTGTTCTGCCTGTTCGCTTGGCATCAGGGCGCGCAAGCGAGCGAATTCGCCATCTTCCTCCCGTTTCTGGCGCTGATCACCTTCCTCAATCTGCGCAACACCCGCTTCTGCGACGCCTGCGGCGCCACCCAACACAACCGCGGCTTCTCCCGTCCGCGCCATTGCTCGCAATGCGGCGCCTCCTTGCCCTGAGCGCCGCGGCCGGGCTTCACGACATTTCCACCGGCAGGCCGGCCGCCTTCCAGTCGGGAAAACCATCCGCCAAACGCCTCGCGGCCAGCCCGCCTGCCCGCAAGGCCGCCACCGCCTGGACGGAAAGCGCGCAAAACGGCCCGCGGCAATAGGCGATGACTTCCAGCCCGGCCGGCAGTTCGGCCAAGCGCTGCGGCAGCATCTCCAGCGGGATGTTCAGCGCGCCGGGCAGATGGCCTTGCGCGTATTCGTCGGCCGGCCGCACGTCCAGCAGCAGCGCGTCGCCATCGCGCAGCCTCTCCAGCAACGCCTCGCGCGATACTGCCTCCGCGCCATCCGCTCCGGCGGACAAGCGGCCCATTTCGCGGCGCCGATGTTCCGCGCACTGCCGCAAGGCATCCAGCAGATTGACCACCGGGCCGTCGCCCAGCCGGTAAAGCACATGCTTGCCATCGCGCCGCGACGCCACCAGGCCTGCCCGCTTCAGCTGCTGCAAGTGCTGCGAAGCATTGGCCACCGTCAATCCCGCCAGTTGCGCCAGCCGCTCCACCGGCCGCTCGCCCTGGGCTGCATGCTCCAGCAGCAGCAGGCGGTGGGCATTGCCGACCGTGCGCGCCAGCTCGGCGAATTCATCGAACATCCGGCCCTGGATATCGCCATCGCTCATTGACATCACTCCATTGGAATATCATCATTCAATTTTTCAATTGAATGTTATCCAATTTTCCCCTACCCCGCCATCAAACCGCCTCAAGGAGCTCATCTCATGGATATCGGACTGGAATCGCTGCGTTGGGCCGTGCCGATCGGCATCGGCGCCACTTTGCTGATGGATGGCTGGGCCTGGCTGCAAAACCGCCTGCTGGCCACGCCCTCGCTAGACTACGCGCTGGTCGGCCGCTGGATTGGCCATCTGGCACGCGGCAAGCTCAGCCATCCCAGCATCGCCAAGGCGGCGCCGATACGCGGCGAAGCCTGGCTGGGCTGGAGCGCGCACTACCTGATAGGCATCCTCTTCGCCGCGCTGCTGCTGGCCGTTGCCGGCCCGGAGTGGGCGCGCCGCCCCACCCTGGCGCCCGCCTTGCTGACCGGCGCGCTGACGCTGGCCGCCCCCTTCCTCATCCTGCAGCCAGGCATGGGCGCCGGGCTGGCCGCCCGCAACACGCCGCAGCCGAATGCCGCCCGTCTGCGCAGCCTGTCGGCCCACATGTCCTTCGGCATCGGCCTGTACGCGTCGGCCGGCATGCTCTGCGCGCTGGCGCCGTTTTGAGACTTCTGGCGGTCGACGAATCGGTAGTCCGGGCGGCGTCTTTCGCCGCCCTGTCAACCAGATCCGCCCTCTTGGATTAAACAGTGTACTAGGCGGGCGCAAACTGAATAAAATGCATGCCAATCGTCGATTCCGAGCAGACTGCTTCTCAATACAGCCAGGACAGAACAAGAATGAAAAACATGTTTTTGCTGGGACTGAGCCTAGCCTCAGCCCCAATCGCCAGCCTCGCCGCCGCGCAAGCCGAACCGCAAACCGCCGAACAGCAGGTTGACCGCTACGGCAGCCAGATATTCCGCGACAGCCGGGCCGTCGGCATGGTGATGGTGGTGGTCGACAAGAAACAAACCCTGCAGCGCTTCTACGGCCAGACCCGTCCCGGCAGCCGCCAGAAACCCGATGCCGATTCGCTGCTGCGCATCGCCAGCATCAGCAAAACCATGACCGGTGAAGTGCTGTCGTCATTGGCGCTGGAAAACCGCGTCAAGCTGGACGACCCGCTGCAAAAATACGCTCCCCAAGGCATGGCGCTGCCGCAAGCCGGCCAATCCATCACCCTGCTCAACCTGGCCACCCATACCAGCGGCTTTCCGCGCGAGATGCCGGGCAGCAAGCCGCAGGACACGCCGGTATTCGTCTGGCCCGACCAGCAGCAGCGCTGGAGCTGGCTGAGCGCCAGCAAGGCCCGCTTCGCCGCCGGCGAGAAAGCGCAGTATTCCAATCTGGCGTTCGATTTCCTGGCCGACGCGCTGGCCGTGGCCACCGGCCGGCCTTACGCGGCGCTGCTGCGCGACAAGATCACCGCGCCGCTGGGCATGAAGGACACCACGCTGAACCCGACCGCCGCCCAATGCGCGCGGCTGCTGGAAGGCTTCGGCGCCAGCCCCTGCGTCAACACCACCGCGGCCAGCGGCAGCGGCGGCATCTACTCCACCCCGCGCGACATGCAACGCTGGCTGCAAGACCTGGTCTACCCGCAGGACGCCGCGCGCAAGCAACTGCGCGACCAGATGTTCCGCATGTACTTCAAACGCGACGACCTGCGCAGCTTGCGCGGCATGGATGTGGCGGGCCAGGCTGACGAACTGGGCCTGGGCTGGATCCGGATGCAGGAAAAGCCGGACGCGCCGGAAATCATCCAGAAGACGGCGGGCGGCGGCGGCTTCATCGGCTACGTCGCCATCGCGCCCAAGCATGACGTGGCGGTATGGGTGGCGCTCACCCGCAGCGGCGGCACCCACTACCACAATATGAGCGGCGGCGCGAACAAGCTGGTGGCGGAATTAAGCGGCTACCAGCCCGCCGCGCTGGTTGCGCCCAAGCCGGTCGCCGCCCGCAAAACCGCAGCTCACAAGGCGGTGGTTAGCAAGCCGGCCGCCCGCAAAACCGCTGCCCACGCAAAACCGGCCGCGCGCAAGGCGGCGGCCGGCAAAAAGACTCACAAGAAACACAAACCGGCCAATAGCTAGAACGCCGGCACTCCAGAGGCCCGCTGCGCGAAGCGGGCGATCTCGTCCTTGCGCATGAAGCGAACGCCGTCATGCCCCTGCGCGTAGCGGATGAAGTCCTCCAGCACCTTGACCCGCGCCGGGCTGCCGGAAATGCGGTCATGCGTGCTGATCGACATCATCCGGCGACGCTGGCCGGCCTCGCGGTACAGCAGGTCGAATTCGGCCTTCAGGTCCGCCAGGTAGGCCTCGTTGCTCAGCGCCGGCGAATCGTAGCGGACGATGTCGTTGTTGCGCAGCGTGTACGGCACCACCACGAAGGGCTTGCCGTTCACCGGCACCGTGAACGGCTCGTCGCGGCTGACGTTGTCGATGTGATAAACGAAGCCCAGTTCCTGCAGGATGCCCAGCGTATTGGGCGTGCCGCGCAGCCAGAAGGCGTTGAAGCCTGTCGGACGGGTGCCGGTGGCGCGTTCGATGCTGGCGATGCTGGCGCGATAGGCGTCGCGCTCCTGCTGCGGCGTCATCGAATACTGCGGCTCCCAGGTCTGGCCATGGCCGGCGGCCTCGTGGCCTCGCGCCACGATCTCCTTTGCCAGCTGCGGATTGCGGTCCACCGCCTGTCCCACCATGTGCGAAGTCACCTTCACCCCGGTGCGGTCCCACAGGTCCAGCAGGCGCGGGATGCCCTCCTTCACGCCGTAGTCGTACCAGCTTTGCATCGGCAAATCGGCGTATTTCGGGTCCAGCGGCGGGAACGGCCCGCTGGCGCCGCGCTCCGGCTGCGCGCCGGCTTCGAACTGCATGGAAATGGAAATCACCAGTCTGGCGTCTCCGGGCCAGAAACCCGTTTTGCCGCTTTCAAGTTGCGTCATGTTCTTGCTCGCTCCATTTGCCGCCAGCGCGTCGCCGTGCGCCAGCAACAGGCCGACGCTGCCGGCCGACGCGCTGGCCAGGAACTGGCGGCGGTTGATTGAAAAATCGTTGCTCATCGCCGGCTCCGCCTATAGCAAGCCGCCGCCGTCCACATCCAGCACCGCGCCGGTGAGAAAGGCGTTGCCCATCGCGAACAGATAGGCCTGAGCCAGATCCTGCGGCCGCCCCACCCTCCCCAGCGGCAGGCCCGCGCCGATGCGCGCCATCGCCGCCTGGCGGCTTTCCGCGCCGTCCGGCCCCCACAGCTCGGTGTCCACCACGCCGGGGCTCACCACGTTGACGCGGCGCGGCGCCAGTTCCTTGGCCAGATTCTTCGCCGCCGCCTCTAGCGCGGCGTTGACCGTGCTTTTCAGCAAGCCGCCGGCGCCGTATTTGCGCGACAGCAGCCCAGAGGTGAAGGTCACCGAGGCATCGGCCGCCAGGTAGGGCAGCGCCTGGCGCACCGCCAGCACGGCGCCGAACAGCTTCACATTGAAAGTCCGCTCGAAATCCGCCCACTCCACCGCCGCCAGCGTGGGCGACCCCACCCGCGCGCCGGCGGTCAGCACCAGGTGGTCGATGCGGCCGATTTCGGCGAAGGCCGCGTCCAGGCTGGCGCTGTCGGTGACATCAGCCCGCAGCGACTGCCATGGGCCGCTGACCGTCGGCGAACGCCCCAGCACATACACCTGGGCGCCGGCGTCGGCCGCCTCCTGCGCCACCGCCCGGCCTATGCCGGAGCCGCCGCCCACCACCACCACACTGCGTTGCCGCAGAAAATCCGCGTTCAGGCTCATGGCTTCACCACTCCCAGTTGCTTGAGCAGGGTCAGGTTGTCTTCCAGATGCCAGTTTTCCGCGATGCGGCCGTTCTTCACCCGGTACAGGTCGAAGGCCTGGAAATCCACCGCCTGTCCGGCCCCTTGCGCGTCGCCGAACTTGCCGGTGAAGTGCCCGGTGAAATGCAGACGCAGCGATACCCGGTCGCCGGCCAGGATCATGTCTGTGACCTCAACCTTCAAATCCGGCACCGCCGCGCGGAAAGCGTTCGACGCCTGCAGGGGGCCGGCCACGCCCTGGCGGCGTCCGGCGGGCAAGGTGCGGTCGATGAAGTCGGGGTCCAGCGCCAGCTCGGCATAGCTCGGATCGCCGGTGTTCCAGAACGCCGCATAGCGCATGGCGGCCAGCTTCACCGCCGCCGCGGCGCCGCCGTTGCGTTCGGAAAACACCCGCTGCGGCTGCGGCAAGGCCTCGCCGGCGGCCGCGTGGCCAGCCAGCAGCGCCAGCAGGCCTGCGGTCAGAATATGGGGCAAACGGTTCATAGCGATTCCTCGTGTCAGACAGCGCCGGCCAATCGCCGGCACTTGGGAATCGATTATTGAACCATCAGTTTGAATTGATAATTGGTGTGGAAATTAAAGGATTTTATTGCCAAATTTTAAAATGCCGAGCAAACGCGCCGCCGGCCAGCCGGGGAGTGGCTGAGGAAGAACGGCCGCGACGCCGGCAAAGAAGCGAGCAAACCGGCCAGGACCGGTACGGCAGCCATGAAAAAGCGGCCCACAGGCCGCCTTAATTATCGCCCGCGCGCCAAGCGCGGCTCACTGGCTGCGCGCCGCTCAGGCCCGCACGTCCACGTTATTGCCCAGATGCGCCGGATTGGACGCCTGGATCTGCGCCGACGACTCGGCCGCGCCCTGCAGCAGGGTCATCGCGGTTTGCGAATCGGCCTGCATCGCCTTTTTCAGCACCAGCGCCTGCGCATTGGTGCTGACGTTCGCGCTCACTTGACTTACTGCGTCCATAACCCCACCTCCCGGATAGTATGCGTCACTGCCTGCAGTTTAGCCGCAAGCCGGCCTCTCGGCATAGCAAAACTGCTAGAATGTGCGCCACCCCCCACCTTTTGACGACAGGAAACACACATCATGAGCGCAACCCGTCACAACCCTCTGCTGATTCTCGGCTCCGGCCCGGCCGGCTACACCGCCGCCGTCTACGCCGCGCGCGCCAATCTGAAGCCGGTCCTGATCACCGGCATGGCCCAGGGCGGCCAGCTGATGACCACCACCGACGTGGACAACTGGCCGGCCGACGCCGAGGGTGTGCAGGGTCCGGAACTGATGCAGCGCTTCCAGCAGCACGCCGAACGCTTCGGCACCGAAATCCTGTTCGACCACATCCACACCACCCACCTGAGCGAGAAGCCGATCCGCCTGGTCGGCGACGCCGGCGAATACACCTGCGACGCGCTGATCATCGCCACCGGCGCTTCCGCCCAGTACCTAGGCCTGCCGTCGGAAGAGGCCTTCTCCGGCAAGGGCGTGTCCGCCTGCGCCACCTGCGACGGCTTCTTCTACCGCAACCAGGACGTGGCGGTGGTAGGCGGCGGCAACACCGCCGTGGAAGAAGCGCTGTACCTGGCCAACATCGCCAAGCACGTCACCCTGATCCATCGCCGCGACACCTTCCGCGCCGAAAAGATCCTGGTCGACAAGCTGATGAGCCGCGTCGCCGAAGGCAAGATCAGCCTGAAGCTGAACGCCACCCTCGACGAAGTGCTGGGCGACAACACCGGCGTGACCGGCGTGCGCGTCAAGCTGAACGACGGCGGCAGCGAAGAGCTGGCGCTGACCGGCGTCTTCATCGCCATCGGCCACAAGCCCAACACCGACATCTTCAAGGGCCAGCTGGAGATGGACGCCACCGGCTACCTGATCACCAAGGGCGGACGCGACGGCAACGCCACCCTGACCAGCATCGACGGCGTATTCGCCGCCGGCGACGTGCAGGACCATATCTACCGCCAGGCCGTGACCAGCGCCGCCTCCGGCTGCCAGGCCGCCCTGGATGCCGAGCGCTACCTCGACAGCCTGAAGTAAGCCGCCGTGAAGACCTTCAAGGACTCTTTGAAGGGTCTTCGCCAGACGCTGCGCCAGGCCGCCCCTCCCCCGGCGGCCCCGGCGCGGCCCGCAGCGCCCGAAGAGCCGGATTTCAAGCAACTGTTCCGCGACGTCAAGCCGCTGAAGCCCGACGGCCGCCATCATCCCAAACCCGCGAAACCCAGTCCGCGCCCGCGCAAGCCCAGCCAGGGCCCCGCGCTGCACGCCGCCGCCTGCCAGGAAATCCTGCAGCACCAGATAGGCTGGTTCGAGCCGGCGGCCCAACTGCACCAATACGCCCGTCCCGGCATGCCGGCCGCCACCCTCAAGCGGCTGCGCCAGGGCTATTGGCCGCAGGCCGCCCAGCTCGACCTGCACGGACTCGACCGCTACCAGGCGCAGGACGCGCTGGCGTTGTTCCTGCACCGCGCCCGACAGCGCGGCCAATGCGTGCGGGTGATACATGGCAAGGGCTTCGGCTCGCAAGGCGCGCCGGTGCTGAAAAAAATGGTGCGCAGCTGGCTGCAGCACCATCCGGACGTGCTGGCGTTTTGCGAGGCGGAAAGCGGCATGGGCGGCAGCGGCTCGCTGCTGGTGCTGCTGCGCCGGCCCAGCCATGCGGACGGCCATGGCGACGATTGAAGGATGACGTGACAATCCCAACTGGAATCCGCTAAGCTCAAAGCACGGCGGACCCCTGCACACCACCAGGAGTTATGCATGACAGGCACACCCTGCCCCGACTTCACCCTGCCCGGCACCGCCGGCGCCGAGTTTCAGCTTGCCTCCAGCGACAAACCGCTGGTGATCTACTTCTACCCCAAGGACAACACCCCAGGCTGCACCAACGAGAGCATGGATTTCCGCGACCTGCACGGCGAGTTCGCCGCCGCCGGCGCGCAGATCGTCGGCATCTCGCGCGACAGCCTGAAGTCCCACCATAACTTCAAGGCCAAGCTGGAACTGCCGTTCGAACTGCTGTCGGATGCGGAAGAAACCGCCTGCAGCCTGTTCGGCGTCATCAAAATGAAAAACATGTACGGCAAACAAGTAAGAGGCATCGAGCGCAGCACCTTCGTGATAGACGCCCATGGCAATGTGGCGCGCGAATGGCGCGGCGTGAAGGTGCCCGGCCACGCTTCGGAGGTGCTGGCCTTCGTCAAGACGCTGTAAACGGTTGTACCCGCCCGGCCAGCCGGCCGGGCAACAACATGAACAAGGGGACCACATCATGGCCGGCCGCAAAAAGACCACCGCGTGCAAGCTGTTTGTTTTGGACACCAACGTCCTGTTGCACGACCCCACCTGTCTGTACCGCTTCGAAGAACACGATGTGTTCATCCCCATCATCACGTTGGAAGAGCTCGACACCCACAAGAAGGGCATGTCCGAAGTGGCGCGCAACGCCCGCCAGGCCAGCCGCTTCCTCGACGACATCATCAGCGGCCAGGAGCTGAAGATCACCGAAGGCATCCCGCTCAAGCACGCCAGCCGCGACGCCGCCAGCGGCAGGCTGATCCTGCAGACCCAGGCCATCAACGGCACCCTGCCCTCGTCGCTGCCCATGGGCAAGGCCGACAACCAGATCCTCGGCATCGTGATGGCGCTGAAGAGCCACTACCAGGGCCGCTCCGTCATCCTGGTGTCCAAGGACATCAATATGCGCATCAAGGCCCGCGCGCTGGGCCTGGAGGCGGAAGACTACTTCAACGACAAGGTGCTGGAAGACACCGACGTGCTGTACACCGGCACCCGCGAGATCGACCAGAACTTCTGGGAACGCAACAGCAAGGACATCAAGTCGTGGCAGGACCACGGCCGCAGCTACTACCAGCTGTCCGGATCGGACTGCGCCAACCTCTACGTCAACCAGCTGCTGTGGCAGGAAGGCGAAAAGCCGTTCCAGGCGCGGGTGATCAAGGTGGAAGGCAAGACCGCGGTGCTGGAAACGCTGAAGGACTACAGCCACAACAAGAACAACGTCTGGGGCATCACCGCCCGCAACCGCGAGCAGAACTTCGCGCTCAACATGCTGATGGACCCCAATGTCGACTTCGTCACGCTGCTGGGCCAGGCCGGCACCGGCAAGACACTGTTGACGCTGGCGGCCGGCTTGGCGATGACGCTGGAGCAGAAGATCTACAGCGAAATCATCATGACCCGCGTCACCGTGCCGGTGGGAGAGGACATCGGCTTTCTGCCCGGCACCGAGGAAGAAAAGATGGCGCCGTGGATGGGCGCGCTGGAAGACAACCTCGACGTGCTGAACAAGAGCGACGACGACGGCGGCGACTGGGGCCGCGCGGCGACGCGCGACCTGATCCGCAGCCGCATCAAGGTGAAAAGCCTCAACTTCATGCGCGGCCGCACCTTCCTCAACAAGTACCTGATCATCGACGAGGCGCAGAACCTGACGCCGAAGCAGATGAAGACGCTGATCACCCGCGCCGGCCCTGGCACCAAGGTGGTGTGCCTGGGCAACGTCAGCCAGATCGACACCCCTTACCTGACCGAGGGCAGTTCCGGCCTGACCTATGTGGTGGACCGCTTCAAGGGCTGGGACCACTCCGCCCACATCACGCTGCAGCGCGGCGAGCGCTCGCGGCTGGCCGACCACGCCGGCGAAGTCCTGTAAACCCTCCGATTCCGGAAAAAGCCCCCGCTTGGGGGCTTTTCCATTGCCGCGCCTGTAACCGCGGCCATTCGCCGGAAAAGCCCCCGAACATGAAAAAGCCCCGCAGGCGCGGCCGGCGGGGCTGACGTTCACCTCACGACAAGCTTATTTCCAGCCGGATGCCGCCAAGGTCGGCGCTTCGGACGCATAGTCGGCCGACAGCGACATCTGGCCCGCCGCCGGCGGGTTGAACGCCGCCATCGCGCCGACCAGCGCCTGCGCCTGCGAAGCCATCGGCACCCCAGCTGCCGCATTCATCGCCATCTGGTCCAG